>CABSAD010000002.1:0-413115 GCA_902475615.1 uncultured Collinsella sp.
TGCGGTCCATCCGGTCCCACCGGGCCGCGCGGCAAGGAGATATATTGCCAGACCGCGAAGCGATGTGGGACGTCAATTCCACTCTTCACAAGTCCTACACAATCTATGGCTTTCTATATTGGAAGTAGAAAGTCGAGTGCAGCAAGACCGCACGTATCAGATGATGACCCTTCGGTTAAGAGATATATAAAGATCGGTCACCTGTAAGTGTCTATCTACCCGCGCTTTTGCTATATAAACCAGCGCTTTCGATAAAAAAGAGGGAGCGCCGCGCACAGTGCGACACTCCCCTAGCGATTCAACAGAATCTATTAGGCCTCGAGAGCCTTCTTGGCAATGGCAGCCAGCTCGTTGAAGGACTCGATGTCCTCGTAGGCCATCTGAGCCAGGACCTTGCGGTCGAGCTCGATGCCGGCAACCTTCAGGCCGTGCATGAACTGAGAGTAAGAGATGTCGTTCAGGCGAGCGGCAGCGTTGATGCGGGTGATCCAGAGAGAGCGGATCTCGCGCTTCTTGTTGCGGCGATCACGATACTGATACTGCAGGGAGTGCTGGACCTGCTCTTTAGCATGCTTGTAAGTACGCGAAGCGGCACCGTAGTAACCCTTCGCACGGTGCATAACGGTACGGCGCTTCTTCTTGGCGGCAACAGCGCGCTTAATACGTGCCATGTTCTATCAACTCCTAGACGGTAAAACGAAAAACGGGAACGCGAACTTAGGCGAGACGCGACTTGATGACCTTGCGGTCGGCAGCGGCGATCTCGGTCTCCTGACGGAAGCCACGCTTACGCTTGGTGGACTTCTTGCTCAGGATGTGGCTCTTGAAAGCCTTGGCGCGCATAAGCTTGCCGGTACCAGTCTTGCGGAAACGCTTCTTGGTGCCGCTGTGGGACTTCATCTTAGGCATGAAATACTCCTTAATCGGTTACAGAACACTAGTTACTTGGTATCGCTTGCCGCTTTATCCTCATCGAAGGCGCCCTTAATCGGGGCGAGCAGCATAAGCATGTTACGGCCTTCCATCTTAGGCTTGGACTCGACCGTAGCGTAAGGCTTGAGATCCTCGGCGAGACGCTCGAGAACGTTAAGACCCTGCTCCGGGTGAGCCATCTCACGGCCGCGGAACATGATGGTGATCTTAACGCGTGCGCCCTTCTTGAGGAAACGCAGAACGTGGCCCTTCTTGGTCTCGTAATCGCCAACGTCGATCTTGGGTCGGAACTTCATTTCCTTGACCTCGACCTTGGACTGGTTCTTACGAGCGGCCTTGGCCTTCATGGCCTGCTGGTACTTGAACTTACCGTAGTCCATGACCTTGCAGACCGGCGGCTCCGCGTTGGGAGCGATCTCGACCAGGTCGAGACCCTGATCGTCAGCGACGCGCTGGGCATCGCGGATGGCGAACAGGCCGAGCTGAGAGCCATCGACGCCAATCAAACGGCACGAAGATGCAGTGATCTCGTCGTTGATGCGGGTGTCATCAGACTTAGCTATTTTCCCTACCTCCATTCATAAAAAAATAACCCGGCGCTTCTTTGCAACCAGGTCGTACACATAGACATCCTCGGTGTGAGGAAGGGAATCTAGGTTGTATGACCAGTCAGCTGCTCATTGGCGCCAAAAGGTGGGAACCCTCGGGTTCCTCTTTAGGGCATTGCGAGAACAACGCCTTGTGGATAATAACACGCGCAGCGCGTTATCACATTACGTACACGAAAAAGGGGGGAGGCCTTGACCCCCTTGAACGCTCACTTGCATGTATGGTGCCCGAGGCGAGACTCGAAGGGCCTTCGCTTCGCGAAGCCCCGGGCTTCAGGCGCATGGCGCCCTCGCCACGCTCCGCTACAAACAGGCCACAGGCCTGTTTGCTTAACGCTCCGCGCGCTCACGCGAGTTCGGCACGAAAAAGGGGGCCTTGACCCCCTTGAACGCTCACTTGCATGTATGGTGCCCGAGGCGAGACTCGAACTCGCACGTTGTTGCCAACGGTGGATTTTGAGTCCACTGCGTCTGCCAATTCCGCCACTCGGGCACGTAATGCGTGAGTTAGTTTATCACAGCTTTCTGTTGATTAGTCCGAAAATGGAACTTCGAGCATTTCGATAAGCTCAACCTTGCGCAAAATCTCCCGCTTACGACATCCACGTCCGTCAACCGAGGCCTCGCCCATCTGGTTGTCATAGGGGTCCTCACGCATGCCATCGAAAGCAGGCACAAATTCAGCCTGGAATCGATTGTTGGCCACCATACGCCACGGGTCGAGATTGCCAAAGTAGTGACGACGGCGCCACTCCTCCCCCATCCTGCGTGCCGAGGAACCAAACGATACGTCGGCGTTAAGCCAACCGGTCTGGGGTGTGTAGAACTCGGCCCAGTCGTGCGGTCCCACCGAATCGGGCGCAACATATAGGCCGCTCTGCCAACGAGCAGGCACCCCCGCGATGCGGCACATGGTGATAAACGTGAGCGCCATAACGCCGCAATCGCCGCGGAGCGAGTGTGCGCAGTCGTCGGCAATAGATCCCAAAAGCAGGTACGGTGGCTGATAGCGATAGTCGATATGCTGTGTCAGGTAATCATAGATAGCACGAGCGCGATCGAGCGGATCCTCGAGCCCGTCAACAACACGCTCCGTCAACTGTCGCAGGTACGGCGTAAACGCAATGTGCGGACGGTCCTCGGAGGTGTCCTCGGGCAGTGGCGCGTCCATACAGGGATTCGATGGGAGCGCGCCACCATAGATATCGCAATAGGCGGCATCGATGTGATAGCGATAAGTCACCGAGAATGAATGTTCAGTCGAAGATATCCAAGAGGCAGTACGAGCCGAAACGTTTTCAGAGGCAACGGTACCCTCCGACGTCATATCGAGAACCTCGATTTGAGACTGTTGACGACAGGCGGCAGCAACAGGTAGCCACGCGCGAACAGTCTCTCCCTCCAGAGCCCCGGGGACAGACACGGATGCCTTAAGCGTGATGACGCGAGTCAACCCGTTTTGCGACTCCATCTCCCTGAGCATCTGGTTACGCAGCGCTATGCCGTCCGTAGAATCGGGACGCAGGCCCGGAACCTCCTTGGGGTACACGCGAAGCGAATCGAGGAAGTTATCGAGAACAAACAGCTCGCCATCGATAAAGCGCCAGTCAATACGCTTGCGATTAATCAGGTCGTCAAACTGCTCTTCGGTAAACTCTGGCCACTCCTCGCGAATCATCGCAATGGCTCGATCACGCGACACCGAAAAATGAAGCGGCGTCTCGAGCATGCGATACCGCTCGGCACGAACACAAGCAGCAAGCGAAGGCTCGGGGTTCTGTTCCAAAAGGCGATCGCAGGCAGCAACAGCCTGCGTCAAATAGCCGGCATCCTTGAGACGAAGAATCTCGGACGGCAGTCCAATATCGAGATGACGAAAGTCATCACAGCAAACATCAACAGAGCAACCAACAGGACCCTCGTCAATAACCTTCCCATCCGAAGGCAGCACATTAATAACAGCCATACCAAACTCCAAGTCACTAGAACCCTTGAGGCACATTGTAGCGAGATAAAAAAAGAAAGCCCCAATAGAGGAGCCCTCAACACTGATAAACGGTACCTATAAAAATGAATTCAGCCCAGTAACCCTGCGGCGTTAAACGAAGGAAGCCCCGTCCCCCGGAACTGTTTCCTTGGGGCGACATCTGGCGAAGCCAGGGCAAATTATTTAGCCCAGTAACCCTGTAGCGAGTTAACAAAGGAGGCACCGTTTCCCCGGAGCTGATTCCGTCGCGCGACTTCTGGCAAAGCCAATAGCCCTCTTAATTCAGACTCGTAACCCTGCGGCTGTAGACGAAGGAAGCCCCGTCTCCCGGAACTGTTTCCTTGGCGCGACTTCTGGCGAAGCCAGGTGAGCGCAAAGGAAACAGTGTAGGGGGACGGGGCTTCCGGCGGGAAGTTTAGCGACGCTTACGCCTTGTTGACGGAGCCAAACTCCTCCATGAGCTCCTTGGTGCGGGCAACGATGTTGTCGCGACCAGGCTTGAGGAGCTTGCGGGGATCAAAGCCCTTGCCCTGCTGATCCTTGCCAGCCTCGATGTACTCGCGGACGCCCTTGGCGAAGACGAGCTGCAGGTCGGTGTTGACGTTGATCTTGGAGATGCCCAGGGAGATGGCCTTCTTGATCTGATCCTCGGGGATGCCGGTACCACCGTGCAGAACGAGGGGCAGGTCGCCGGTCTGAGCCTTGATCTCGCCCAGACGCTCGAAGGAAAGGCCAGCCCAGTCGGCGGGATACACGCCGTGGATGTTGCCGATGCCGCAGGCGAGGAAGTCGACGCCCAGGTCAGCAATCTGCTTGCACTCAGCAGGGTCAGCGAGCTCGCCGTTGGAGGTCACGCCGTCCTCGGTGCCGCCGATGCCGCCGACCTCGGCCTCGATGGACATGCCCTTGGAGTGGGCAAGCTCAACGAGCTCCTTGGTGCGGTCGAGGTTAAGCTGGAAGGTCTCCTCGTGAGAGCCGTCATACATGATGGACGTGAAGCCGGCCTCGATGCACTTGAAGCAGTCCTCGTAAGAACCGTGATCGAGGTGAAGGGCGACGGGAACGGTAACGCCCGTGGCCTCGACGGCAGCCTTGACCATGTCGGCGCAGACCTTGAAACCGCCCATCCACTTAGCGGCACCAGCGGTGCACTGAAGGATCAGCGGAGACTTGGCCTCCTCGGCGGCCTGGAGAATAGCCAGGGTCCACTCGAGGTTGTTGGTGTTGAAGGCACCAAGACCGTACTTGCCGGCCTCGGCCTTCTTGAGCATGTCTGCTGCGTTGACGAGCATAAAAGAAACCTCCTGTAAGGTTGCTCCAATAACGCCTGAGATTTTACCACGGTGTACCCGAGCATAAACGTTCGTTTGTTCACGAATATCGTCCAAACAGACTTTTTTTAACCGTTTGCCCTACGGAATCGACCCGTTGGGGAAAAATAGCTTGACGTTTGGACGTTCCTCGTGCTTCGGAAGCTGACTATAAAGCTACACCTGCATGAAAGGGTTCTGCATGAGCTCGCGTGCCATGGTAGTCGAATCGCCATGGCCGGTTAGGCAAATGGTATCGGGCGGGAGAAGCCGGGCGAGCTTGGAGAGCGAGCACAGAATCGCTGCCTCGTCTCCTCCGGAAAGATCGGTGCGGCCGTGCCCGCCGGGAAAGAGCGTGTCCCCCACGAAAGCAATATTTCCCTGCTCTGTTGCGGCGAATAGAACGATGCCGCCCGGCGTATGCCCAGGCACCTCGATAACCTGCAGACAAATGTCGCCTAGTTCAATGGTATCGCCCTCGGCAAGCAGCCGCGTCGGCTCGCCCGGATCGGGCGTCTCGATGCCCCACATCGCTCGCTGTTCCTCGATATTCGCATGCGGCACAGCTGCGTCCTTGCCGCACAGTTCGTACAGGGCGTCAGCGCCAACGGCGGCACGAACTCCAGCGACACCGCCAACATGGTCGGCATGACCATGCGTGCAGACGGAACCGAGCACTTGCACATCGGGGCGTTCGGCTCGGATATGCGCAACGAGGCTTTCGCCTTCCCAAGCGGGATCGATAATCAAGCATTCGCCACTCGAAATAACGGCGTAACTGTTGGTCTGGATGGGGCCGTTTACAAGCGCCTCAATCGAAGCCGTACCCCGAGGGGTTAAGTCCAAAGCCGCAGCGTCCATGCGTGCGCCCTCCTTCTATAAACGTCGAGGCACCAAACGATGCCTCGAACGTAGCCAATATCATTACTGTCGCGCGCTCGTTACGCCTATACGCGACGCTTGAGCTGAGCCCCACCCTCGCCAGGCATCAAACGGCGTGCGTCATAGACCGAGTCGACGCTGCTAATGGATGCCAGTAGCGGATCCAGGCCGCTCGCATCCGAAATCTCGACCATAAAGCGCAGGGTTGCAATACCCTCGCGGTTAGTCGAGGTGGCGGCGGAAAGAATATTGCCGCCTGCATCGCCAATGGCGATGGTGACGTCCTTGAGCAGGCCCATGCGGTCCAGGCACTCGACCACAATCTCGACCTGGAAAAGCGTATCGGCAGCACCATCCCACTCTACGTCAATCATGCGCTCGGGATGTTCCATAAGGCCCTTGACGTTGGGGCAGTTGGCGCGATGCACCGAAACGCCACGACCGCGCGTGATGAAGCCGACGATGTCGTCGCCCGTCACGGGGTTGCAGCAATGAGCCAGACGGACCAGCAGGCCGCTGTTGCTCTCGCCCTTGACGATAATGCCGTTACTGGCGCTCTTACCGCGCTTTTGCGGCTTGCGGTTGGAGCCGCGAGCGGGCTGCTTGACGACCTCGGCGATAGCCTCGGCCTTGGTGAGCTGTTCCTCGGGCTTGGGGTCCAAGATTTGCTCGACCTTATTGCCCACAGCGCGCGGGGCGACCTTGCCCGCGCCAACGGCTGCAAACAGGTCCTCGAGCTGCTTGAAGTTAAACTGCTCCGCCACGGCGTTGAGCGCACGCGTGGATCGTGGCGTAGAGATGCCATACCCGCGCTTACGCAGGTCCTTGGCCAGTATATCGCGGCCGGCGGCAGCGTCGTCATCCTTGGTCGCGGCGGCGAAATAACGGCGAATCTTTGACTTGGCCGAAGGTGTCTTGACGATCTTGAGCCAATCGCGCGACGGCTTAGAGCTCTTGTTAGTCAGAATCTCGACACGGTCACCCGTCTTGATCTCGTGCGTGAGCGGCGCCACCGCACCGTTGATTTTGGCGCCGACACAGTGGTTACCGACCTCGGTATGAACGGCGTAGGCAAAGTCGAGCGGTGTAGAGCCGGCACGAAGCGCCATGACCTCGCCCTTGGGCGTAAAGACAAAAATTTCCTGGTCGAACAAGTCGACCTTCAGCGAATGCAGGTATTCCTTGGCATCGGTGATCTCGTCAGACGCCGCCCAGTCGAGTGAGTGCTTGAGCCAGTTGATCTGGTCGTCCAGACGCTGCGCATCGTTAGTCTTGGAGGCAGACGATCCGCCCGACTTCTTATACAGCCAGTGGGCAGCGATGCCATACTCGGCCTGCTCGTGCATTTCGTAGGTTCGAATCTGAATCTCGAGCGGACGGGCCGTGGGGCCGATAACCGTCGTGTGAAGCGATTGGTAGTTATTGACCTTGGGCATGGCGATATAGTCTTTAAAACGACCGGGCATGGGATGCCACAGGGTATGCACGGCACCAAGCGTGGAATAGCAATCGCGCACCGAATGAGTGATGACGCGCAGCGCCACCAGGTCGTAAATCTCGGAGAACTCCTTGCCCTTGCGCTTCATCTTTTGATAGATGGACCAATAGTGCTTGGAACGACCGTTGATCTGAAAGCCCTCAAGACCAATGCGATTGAGCTCATCGGTGAGCGTCTTGATGGTCTCGGCCAGATAACGCTCGCGAACCTCGCGCGACTCGGATACCATGCGCGCGATGCGCTGGTAGGCATCGGGCTCCAAGTAGAAAAAGGACAGGTCCTCGAGCTCCCACTTGATTGAACTCATGCCCAGGCGGTCGGCCAAAGGCGCGTACACGTCCATGGTCTCGCGTGCCTTAAACAGGCGGCGGTCCTCGCGCAGAGCGGCAAGCGTGCGCATGTTATGCAGGCGGTCGGCGAGCTTGACGATGATGACGCGGATGTCCTTGGACATGGCGAGGAACATCTTGCGCAGCGTAAGCGCCTGCTTCTCGTCCATGCTGTCGACTTCAATGTTGGTGAGCTTGGTCACGCCGTCGACGAGCCCTGCCACGGTTTCGCCAAACAGACCCGAAACATCGGCAAGCGAGGTCTCGGTGTCCTCGACGGTATCGTGCAGCAACGCGGCGCACACCACATCGCAGTCCATCTTGAGGTCAGCCAGAATGATAGCTACCTCGACGGGATGGTTAATGTACATCTCACCCGAGCGCCGCTTTTGGTTGCAGTGCTTCTCGGCAGCAAAGCAGTAGGCCTGCTCCACATTGGAGAAGTCGTCCTCGTTCATATATTTGAGGCACAGACGCTCCAGCTTGTCGTAGCTGTCCGCCATAATCTCGGGCGGCAGCTCATCGGCATGCTTATAGTGCTCCATCTCCGAAAACGGCTGGAGGGTGGAATCATGGGCGGTACGGGCTGCGGCGTCCATCGAGGTCCCCTTCCCCTAGGCCCGCGGTACGATCGGGCGGTTAACTTTGGCTAGCATATCAGAAGCGCACGAATCGAGTGCCCAGCTCCGAAAAGCCGTGAACTCCATGCGCGAGCGCAAGCCCTCCAAATAGCGAATTGACCTGCTTAATTGCACGCGACCGGGGTTTTCCGCCATCGCGATGCGACGCGTATCGTCAAACCCCGAAACGCGGCAGAAACCGAGTTCTTCGAAGATTCCCAGGCCGCTTTCCACCGAGCGCTCGTCGACCGGCGTGCGGGCATCGATGGCAAGACACATCTGCGCAATGTCGATATCGCTCGCGCAGAATGAATCGTCCCCCGTCTTGCCATGGTTGGAGCGCCACATGGTCTGCAGCGCTCGATAGAGCGTGACAAGCTCATCGCGCTCGGGCGCGTAACAATCGAGCAGGCGCTCATTAATACGAGCGTCACGCGACGAATAGAGCAGGTGAATCACGGCGGGCTGTCCATCGCGGCCGGCACGGCCACTCATCTGGTTAAACTCAATCGCACCAAACGGCATGTGGTAGAGCACGACATGACGGATATCGGGCAGGTTGACGCCCTCACCGAAGGCAGAGGTCGAAACGATGCAACTGAGGCTTCCGTCGCGAAACGCTTCCTCGACACGGCGGCGATCGGAGCGCGCAAGCCCGGCGTTATAGAACGCAATATGGGTCGCGCAGTCGGGCACGCGTTTGCGCAACGTCTTGGCAAGCGCCACGGACTGGTCGCGCGAGTTGACGTAGATGACGGTCTTCTCCCCCGTCGCCACGATTGACACCAGGCGATTTTCGCGGCTCGCAAGGTCACGGTCGTCCTCGAGTTGCAGGTTCTCGCGAACGGTCTCGTCGACCACCGTCCTGGTAATCGGCAATACACGAGCAAGCTCCGCCACGACCGGGGCCGTCGCGGTAGCCGTTGCCGCCATGACAACGGGGTCGCCCAGGGCTTTGAGAATATCGGGCATGTCGAGGTAGGCGCTCCGGTCGCCGCCTTTGGCAAGACCGGCATGGTGTGCCTCATCGATAACGACAAAGCCGATACGTCCAGAACGCGCAAAGCGATCGCGATGGATGGAAAGGAACTCAGGCGTCGTGAGAACGATGCCGGTGCGACCCGAAGCCAGGCCGGCAAACACGTCATCGCGCGCGGCTTCCACGGTCTCGCCGGTCAGCACGCCTACGCCAATGCCGAGCGCGGCCATCGTCGACGAGAGGTGATAGGCCTGGTCGGCAACGAGCGCGCGCAGCGGATAGACAAAGATACTCGCACGCCCGCGAAGAACCGCCTCGCGCGCGGCATGCACATGGAAGATAAGAGACTTGCCGCGCCCCGTTCCCATAACGGCCAGAACACTTTGGTGATCGGCCAGGGCATCGAGCGCCTCGACCTGCGCGCGGTGCGGCTGGTTCGATCCGATAAAGCTGTGAATGAGTGAGCGCGTGAGCTCGGTATAGGAAAGCTGGGCAAGCGTCTCGCGTTTACGCGACTCCAGGCGCAGTCCAGAATCCGCCGGTTGTACGCCGCGGCGAAGCTCACATGCCGGGTCGTCAACGCTGGGCGCCGTGGTATCGCGGACCAAGACATCCTTAATCATGAGCTTTGGCTTTACGCGACCTTGCCAATGCTCGGCAACGGCCTCGAACACCAAGTCGACAGCGCTATCGCAATTGATAAGCCTATCGATCTGCGGCACACGAAACATGATGGCCGGCACGCTCGCGGCGCCATCCGTCGCCACGAAGCGCATATGCTCGCCGGTCTTGCCCACCACGGCGCGATCGCACATCGTCACGCCCTCGGCAGCCAGCAGCGGCACCTTATTACCCTGGCCAAACGGCTCAAGGCGGGAAATCTGCTCGATGGTCTCGATATTCAATTCGGAAAGGTCAACCGTGGCGGCAACCTCGTCGGTGTCCTCAAAGTCCTCGGCGGGAAGCTCGGACAACACGGCGGAAAGGCGACGACGAAACTCATCGAGCTTAGACGCCTCGATGGTCACGCCCACGGCACCGGCATGTCCGCCGCGGCGAATCAGCAGGTCGGAGCAGCGCTCGACGGCTTCGAACAGGTTGACCTTGCCCACCGAGCGACCCGAGCCACGTGCTATACCGTCCTCGATAGAGAAGAGCAACGCCGGCACGTGATATCGGTTGGTAAGGCGGCTCGCCACGATGCCTTTAACGCCCTCGTGCCAGCCCTCGCCACCCACGACGATTGCGCGACCGCCATCATAGGTCTCCTCGACCTTTGCCATGGCATCACGCGTGAGCTCCGCCTCAATCTCGCGACGCTGACGGTTGATCTCCTCGAGCTCGGCCGCCAGTGCACTTGCCTCGATAGGATCGCGGGCAAGCAGCAGGTCGAGCGCCAGCTTGGGATCGGCCATGCGGCCGGCGGCGTTTAAGCGGGGAATGAGCGAGAACGATAGACCGTCCGCCGTAATGGTAGAAAGGTCGGCCTTGGCGAGCGCTGCAAGCGCAATGTAGCCGGGACGAGCCGTCACGCGCATCTGTTGGATGCCCTCGGCGACCAACGCGCGGTTCTCGGCCGTCAATGGCATCATGTCCGACACGGTGCCCAGCGCCGCAACCTCAATCAGCGAACGCCAATACGACGGCTTGCCCAGACGCTCGCCCAAAACCTGCACCAGCTTGAGCGCCACACCGGCACCGGCAAGTTCACGCGAGGGCCCCTCATCCTCGAGCTTGGGGTCGGCCAGGGGCACGCCCTGCGGCACCTGGTCGGACGGCTCATGGTGGTCCGTAACTACCAGATCGATTCCCAGGCTCTCCAGATAGGAGACCTCATCCTTGGCCGCGATACCGTTATCGACGGTCACGATCAGATTGGGTTGGGCGAGCTCGTTGACGCGATCGAGCGCGGCGCGCGAAAGGCCATAACCCTCGTCAAAGCGGTGCGGGATAAACGGTGTGACATCGGCGCCAAACGTCCGCAGCGCCTCGGTCAACAGACAAGTCGACGTAATGCCGTCGACGTCAAAATCACCAAAGACGGCGATGCGTTCGCGGTTGCGGATGGCGTGCTCGACACGATCGGCAACAACCGACATGCCCGGAATGACGAGCGGATCGGCCCAATCACGGTCGAGCGAAGGCGTCAGAAATAGCTGTCCTTCCTCAATCGAGGCAATGCCGTGCGCAACCATAATGCGCGCCACCAACCTGGGTATGCCCAGGCCAGCCGAAAGCCCCTTTTCGAGCTCGGGGTTTTGCCGAGCGACCGCCCAGCGATGCGTCGTCTTAAGCGATGACATGAGCGCCCACCCCCGATAGGGGCAGGTCGCCGCGATACCTCTCACGGTTCATAGCGATGAGTCCTCTGTGTATGCCCGCTTCGGCAGGCAGATCTGTTGAACGGGTTTATTATACCGTGCGGCACGGACGCAGAGCCTCGCAGCACGCCGTGGTTTCGGTAAACGATGCCGGTAATACCCTCGAAATAATCGAGCGTTTCTAACGCACGGATGCATGCGAGCGTCTAGCATATCCATTCAAAACGGATTTACGAGCAAAGGGAGTCACAAGAGCAGATGAAGCAATGGGTTGGACTGGGAAAGTTCCTCGCGGGGCATATGCAGGTCATCGTTCCGATTTGCGTAACGCTCGGTGTGCTCTTTCCCCAGCAGATCGGCGTACTTAAGCCCATCGTTCCCGCTCTCTTCGCCTTTATGACGTTCCAAGGCGCGCTCAGTAACACCTTTCACCAGGTAGCTGAGGTGTTCCGCCGTCCACTGCACTTGATTTTGGCGCTGCTCGTCTCGGCGCTGCTTATTCCCATAGCAGCTTATGCCATGGGATCGCTGTTCTTTGGCTCCAACCCCAACCTTGTCTGCGGTATCGTGCTCGAGTACAGCGTACCCGTGGCAGTCACTGCTTTTATGTGGATTAGCATGTTCGGCGGCAATGGCCCGCTCGCGCTCACCATCATCCTGACGTCCTCGGTTATCTCCCCTGTGACGATTCCGCTCACGCTTAAGCTCTTGCTGGGTGCCACCGTCTCGATCGATGTGCCGAGCATGATGCAGGACATGGCCTTTATGATCGCCATCCCCGCCGTGCTCGGTATCGTGATCAACGAGCTCACGCGTGGATGGGGACACGAGAAGCTCTCCCCCGCGCTCTCGCCCGCCTGCAAGTTCATGATGATGGGCGTTATCGCCTCCAACTCCACCGCCATGAGCGAGTACGTGCTGCACATGAACGCAGTGCGCCTGGAAGTCGCCCTCTTTATTTTGACCTTCGCCATCAGCGGCTTTGTCGTCGGTTTTCTGGTCGCCCGTGCACTGCATCTGCCATATAGCGAGACGACTACCATGTGCTTTACCTGCGGCATGCGTAACATCTCTTCGGGCGCCGTCATCGCCACGCAGTACTTTCCAGGCGAAGTCGTGTTTCCCGTCATGTGCGGAACGCTGTTTCAGCAGATACTCGCCTCGCTTATCGGGCATCTCTTTGAGCGTCTGACCGGCGAGGAGCGCGCCGCTCAGCGCAAGCGTGTCGAGGCCGGCCGCGACGCCATGGCGCGCTAGACTGTCCGCATTACACGGGTGTTAATCTTGCTATACGAGCGTTTCCAGATGCGCACGCAAGCGCTCGGCATCGATATCGAGCGTTGTCTCGGCATTGACCTGGGCCAAACGATAGCCGACAAAGTAGGGCGAAACCACCCAACGCGGCAGCGCCTTGGCAATGGTCCGACCGCCCAGGTGATAGAAGAACAAGTTGTACGACTCTGCGCGACCACCGTGGTGCTCGTTCAGGATATAGCGCAGAGCCACCTGGATCGCATCGGCGAAGAGATCCGCCTCGGCTTGATCTCGTATGTCATCGCTGGCGGCGATTCCTTGCGGAGCTGAAACGTTGATCTCAAAGAACCCCATGATCGGTTCGGTTGAGATGTTGACCGCGATTCTCCCCTGTTGCCAGACATTGATGCCTTCGAAATTGGCGGAAGTCAGCGAAGCATAGCCGTCTTCCTGCTCCAAACCCACAATCTGCATGTGCGGATGAACGAGACTACCGCCCGAGAGCGGACCCTTGTTCTTGTACATGAGCACGCTTCGATACTGCTGTGAATCGATCATCTGCTGCCAGCAATCCAGGGCAAACCTCATCACATGGTGGAGTTCATCCGGCTCATAGGTCGCCAGGTCGGCATCGTGATCGGCTGACTCGATCAGCACGGTTTGACGGGTGGCGCGCAGGGTTTTGAACTTATTCTCGAGCCAGATGCAGTCGCCGTCGCGCCGGATGATATTGGCGAGTCCCTCGGTATCGCAAAAGGGGCACGCGGTGCCAGGGCGCCGGTTATCGTCGGGCTTACCGTTCGCCTGCTGAACGTCAAATACCAGCGCCACGGGTTACGCCTCCAGCGGCACGATCTTGGTACCATGGAGCTCGGAGACGCCCAGTGCCGCAGCCACGGTATCGCGGTTGGCCGTGGAAATGCCGCCGCCGGGAAGAATGGTCAGGCGATCGCCCGCATACTCGACAAGACGCGACAGGTGCTCCAGGTTGTCCTCGATCGACGTTCCGGCAGCGCCACCATGTGTCAGGATGCGCGTGATGCCGCAGTCGGCGAGTGTGTCGACGGCATCGAGCTGAGCCTCGAGCGAGAGCTGGTCAAAGGCCATGTGGAAGGTGATGTCGATGGGCTCACGCTTGCACTCCTCGGTCGCGCAGCCCGCAGCCATCACGAGGGCGCCGAGCGTAAGTTCATCGAGCGCCCATCCGCCGGCACAAGGCTTGCAGCAGCCAAAGACCAAGCCGTCGGCGCCGGCGCTCACAGCAAGACCCAAGTCCATCTCCATCATGCGCAGCTCATCCTGGTTGTAGTGAAAGTCACCGCCACGCGGGCGAATCATGCACATCACTCGCGCGTCATGCTCGTGAGCATAGCTGACCGTAGCGCTGATAACACCAGCCGATGGCGTAGTGCCACCGACGGCAAGGTTGTCGCACAGCTCGATGCGCCTTGCACCGGCATCGATAGCCGCCGGCACCCGCTCAAAGTTCTCGGCACAAAACTCGTACAGCATAGATAGACCCCCAGATGACAAACGTTTTCCGATGGGCATTGTCGCACGCCCCCATGAAGTTGCGGTGGAATAGGGACTGTTTTGGCCTCTGAGGCTCCCATTTAGTCCCTATTCCACCGCAACATAAAGGGGGCAGAACCAAAGTAACGCCGCAGGCAGAGGACGGACAGCGAGCGGGCACCAGAGCGAACAAATTGGCATGAAAAGAGGGCGGCATAGACCTTCTGGTCATGCCGTCCTCTTTGAATGACAAGTTGTCGCTCTGGTGCCCGCGCAGCGTCGACTGGTCCGCCGTTCGGTAGAACGGCGGAACCGCCTAACCACCCAGGTAGGCTTTACGCACGTTATCGTCGTGCAGCAGCTCTTGGCCGGTGCCGGCCATGGTGATCTTGCCGGTCTCGAGCACGTAGCCGCGTGTGGCGATGGAAAGCGCCATCTGTGCGTTTTGCTCGACCAGGAGCACCGTGGTTCCGGCCTTATGCAGATCCTCGACGATCTGGAAGATCTGCTCAATCAGAATCGGTGCCAAGCCCATAGAGGGCTCATCGAGCATGAGCAGCTTAGGGTTACTCATAAGAGCGCGGCCCATAACGAGCATCTGCTGCTCGCCGCCCGAAAGGGTACCGGCGACCTGGCGACGGCGTTCCTTCAGGCGCGGGAACTGCTCGTAAACGCGCTCAAGGCCCGGAGCCACCGTGGACTTGGGCTGCGTATAGGCACCCATTTCCAGGTTCTCCTCGACCGTCATCTGCAAAAAAGCGCGACGACCCTCGGGAACCTGAGCCAGACCCTTACCAACCAGCTTGTCGGCGGGCGTATGGGTGATATCCTCGCCCATAAACTTGATGGAGCCGGTCTTAGAGCGCAGCAGGCCCGAGACGGTCTTGAGCGTCGTGGACTTACCGGCACCGTTCGCACCGATCAGAGCCACGATCTCGCCCTCGTTGACGTTAAAGGAGATGTCCTTGATGGCGTGGATAGCGCCGTACCAGACGTTGATGTTGTAGACGGAAAGCATCGGCTCTGCCATTTAGTTCTCCCCCTTATCCTGCTTGCCCAGATACGCCTCGATAACAGCGTCGTTGTTCTGGATTTCCTCGGCCGTGCCTTTGGCGATGACCTTACCAAAGTTGAGCACGCAGATACCCTCGCAAATATTCATGACGAGCGACATGTCGTGCTCGATAAGCATGATGGCGATGCCGAAGGTGTCGCGAATCTTAACGATGTTCTCCATGAGTTCCGCGGTCTCGGACGGATTCATGCCGGCGGCAGGCTCGTCGAGCAGCAGCAGTTTGGGGTTGGTGGCAAGCGCGCGGACGATCTCCAGACGACGCTGGGCGCCGTAAGGCAGCGATCCGGCCTGCTCATTTGCCAGGTGCTCCATGTCAAAAATGGACAGCAGCTCCATGGCACGCTCGTGGGCGGCCTTCTCGTGTTTCCAATACGTCGGCAGGCGCAGCACGCCCTCAAAGCCGGAGTAGCGCTCCTGGTTGTGCAGGCCGACCTTAACGTTATCCTCCACCGTCATGGTGTTGAACAGGCGAATGTTCTGGAAGGTACGGGCAATACCCATGCGGTTGACCTGATAGACCGACTTGCCCGAGGTGTCCTCACCGTCGAGCAGGATGGTGCCGTGCGTGGGCTGGTACACCTTGGTGAGCAGGTTGAAGACCGTGGTCTTGCCAGCGCCGTTGGGGCCGATGAGACCGGCGATCTCGGTCTTGCCGATGGTCAGGCTAAAGTCGTCTACTGCCTTAAGGCCGCCAAACTCAATGCCCAAGTGGATGCACTCGAGCGCCGGGCGCTGACCCAGGTCGCGGTCGGGAACGATAGCGCCAGAAGGATACGGGACCATCTTGCCCTTGTTGAACTCAAACTTACTGGGCATCGGCTGCCACCTCCTTCTTGGAAGCAAAGCGGTCCTTAATGCGTGCGAAGAATGCCTTGAGCTGCGGGTTGTTGGTAAAGATCATGACCAGGATCAGCACGATGGCGTAGATGAGCATGCGGTAGTCCGAGAACTGACGGAGCAGCTCGGGGAGCACTGTGAGCAACGCCGCCGCGATGACGGAGCCGCGCATATTGCCCAGACCGCCCAGGACCACGAACACCAGGATGAGGATGGACGTGTTGAAGTCGAACTTGGTGGCGGAGAGCTGCGAGAAGTTACCGCCGAAGAGAGCTCCGGCAGCACCGGCGAGGGCAGCGGAAACCACGAAGGCGATCATGCGGTACTCGGTGACGGAGATGCCTACGGACTCGGCTGCAATCTTGTTATCGCGCACGGCCATAATGGCACGGCCGGTACGGCTGCGGACCAGATTGAGCACGATCACGAGTGCGACCATGACCAGGATGGCACCGGCGAGGAAGGTCGAGTACGTCGACACGCCCGAGGCGCCCTGGGCGCCCTTGATGATGGCGGTGCCGTCCTCGAGCAGGTGCAGGTCGTTGATCGTGGAGTTACCCGTGATGTTAAAGATCACATGCAGGCCGCGGGAGTCGACGCCCACGATAAGGCAGGTGACGATCTCTTTGATGATCTCGCCAAAAGCCAGGGTCACGATGGCCAGATAGTCGCCGCTCAGGCGCAGGACCGGGATACCGATCAAGAAGCCCAAGATGGCAGCGGCGATAGCGCCGACCACAATGCTGATGATCAGACGCATCGGATCGGACGGAACGGCGCTCTCCAGCGCGACGGCAGTGACGATGCCCGTATAGGCGCCGACGCTCATAAAGCCTGCGTGGCCCAGCGACAAGTCGCCCGCGATACCAACGACGAGGTTAAGAGAGATGGCCATAACAATGTAGGCCGTAATGGGGACCAGCTGGCCGGCAATCATGCGCGGGATCATGTGGTTGGACTGCATAAAGAACACGATGGCGAACGCCACAAGGCACATGGCGTACGTAACAAAGTCGTGACGCGTCTGCTTGTCTTTAAGAAACTTCATAACGCTCACCTACACCTTCTCGGGGACGTACTTGCCCAAGAGGCCGGCAGGCTTGACGAGCAGGACGATGATCAAAACGCCAAAGACGATGGAGTTGGCAAGGCTCGTGGAAATGTAAGCCTGCGCCATCGCCTCGATGATGCCGATGAGAATACCGCCAACAAAGGCACCGGGGATGGAGCCGATGCCGCCGAAAACGGCAGCGTCGAAGGCCTTGATACCAGGCATAGCGCCCGTCGTGGGCTGCAACACCGGCGAGTAGGAGCACAGGAGCACGCCGGCGATGGCGGCGAGGGCGGAGCCGATGGCGAACGTCATCGAGATGGTGCGGTTGACGTTGATGCCCATGAGCTGAGCGGCGGCCTTGTCCTCGGACACGGCGCGCATGGCCTTGCCCATCTTGGTCTTACCTGTAAAGAACATCAGGCCGGCCATGATAACCAGGCAGGCGACGATGGTGACGAGCGAGACGGCGCTTACGTTGAACTTGGCCAAGAACTCCGGCACCTGGAAGGTGACGAGCGAAGTGAAGTTCTTGGGCGTGGCGCCCCACAGAAGCTGCGCGGCGTTCTGCAGGAAGTAGGACACGCCGATAGCCGTAATCAGAACGGCCAGCGGGCCTGCTTGGCGCAGCGGCTTATAGGCCAGGCCCTCAATGAGAACACCGAGAACCGTGCAGGCCACGCAAGAGAGAACTACAGATGCCCAGCCCGGGAGGCCGAGATACGACGTGGCGCAGAACGAGACATAGGCACCGACCATGATGACATCGCCGTGAGCGAAGTTGAGCATCTTGGCGATACCGTAGACCATGGTGTAGCCCAACGCGATGATGGCGTAGACGCTGCCCATGGACAGGCCGTTGACCAGGTATTGGATAAAGACCGTCATGTTCCACATCCCCCTTTCGAATAGGTTTCCAGTTAATGTATGAAACAGGGACGTTACATCGTCCCTAGATACCAAGCAAGCAGGGAAGGCCAAAACCTCCCCTGCTTGGGATCAAAACCGCTCTATGTAAGGCGGCCTATTAGGCCTGTACGTACTTGCCGTCAGTGATGACGTACGCCGTGGGCTCCTTCTGGACCTGACCCTTATCGTTCCAGGAGAGCTTGCCAGTCAGGCCGTCAACAGTAATGTTGCGCATAGCCTCGGGAAGCTTCTCGGCAACCTCGGTGGGGTCGGCGTCGACACCCAGGCCGGCCTCCTTGAGAGCCTCGACCACAGCATGCACGCCGTCGTAGGCGTCGGCGGCAAACTGGTCGGGGGTATCGCCGTACTTATCTTTGTAAGCGTTGACGAAGTCGGCGTTCTTCTCGTCGTCGGCGGAGAACGGGGTCATGAGCAGCAGACCCTCGGCAAGAGAGGTATCGAAGCCCTCAACGCCCAGGATACCGTCCATGCCGTCGCAGCCCATCATCTTGACGTCGTAGCCCATGTCCTTGGCGTTCTTGAGCAGGACGGACGCCGGTGTGTAGTAGATCGGCGCAAAGATCATGGTGGCGCCAGCCTGCTTGGCCTTGGTCAGCTGGTTGGTAAAGCTCGTGGCGGAGTCGTCCTTAAAGGTCTCCTCGTCAACAATCTCGAGCTTGGACTCAGCGGCCTGGGCCTTAAAGGAATCTGCGATGCCCGAAGAATAGGCGTCGCCGGAGTTATAGAACAGCACGAACTTCTCGTCCGCATACTTCTGCGCCAGGAACTTGGCAGCGTTGACACCCTGGTTGGGGTCGGTGAAGCAAACCTGGAAGACGCAATCCTTGCCCTTGGTAACGTCCTCGGAGGACGCGGACGGGGTAATCATGAACGTCTCGGGGTCGTTACCGCACTCAGCAGCAACGGCGACCGACGCACCCGTGGTGGTCGGACCGACAAGGGCCTGCATGCCCCAGTCGAGCAGGGTGTTGAAGGCGTTGACGGCCTTCTCGCCGTCAGCCTGGTCGTCCTCGGCCTTGCTGACAAGCGGCAGTTCCTTAGTCGAGAAATCCTTGCAGCCAAGCTCGACAGCCTGTGTAACGGACTTGCCGTAGGACGCGTTGGCGCCGGTCAGTGGGCCGATGGTGCCGATCTTAAACGAAGCGTCGCCCGAAGCGGAACCACCGTCGCCGCCGTTGGAGGAGCAGCCAGCTAGAATGGACATCGCCCCCAGACCTGCTGCGCTCGCGATAACGCTCCTGCGATTCATAACAGGGTTCAATGACTTACCGGTGAGGCTCGACATGCGGCTCTCCTCTCAAATCTCGTCGGGTTTCGGTTACCCGACAGGCCATCCTTCGCCGTGTTCGGCGTTCGCAAAATACTAGACGCTTTAGTTAAGGAAAGTGGCGATTATTTCAACTTTTCTTTGGATTTGTTCATTTATCCATAATCATGCGTATTTCTGTCGGTTTATGCAGTTTAGCCACTTTATTGTGTGAAAGTAATGTTTCCGTTCTGTTACAGGCGTCCCCGCCCTGAATAAAACGACCCCACCGGTCCCGATATATGCACTTAGGCGGCGATGTACTTGCCGTCCTGAATCACATAGGCCGTAGCGGGCTTTTCGACCTGGCCCTCGTCGTTCCATGTGAGCTCGCCCGTCAGGCCCTCGATCTTGATCTTGCGCATGGCCTTGGTCAGCTGGTTGGTAAAGCTCGTGGCGGAGTCGTCCTTAAAGGTCTCGGTATCGACGATGTCGAGCTTGGACGCCTTGGCCTGCTCGGCAAAGGCATCGGCGATCTCGCCCGAGACGGCGACGGCGGCACCGGTGGTGACGGGGCCGACGAGCGCCTGCATGCCCCAGTCGCACAGGGCAAACCTTATGGTGCAAACGTTGACAGTTTGTTACGGAAGTTCGTTTGTAGCGAGCGTGTTTCCAATGTTTCCGCAGCGTTTCGGGGGTGCCGTTTTGTGCGACTCCTGTTGCCTGGCGAGCACGCGTCCTCGGTTCACGCTAGAATGCACTCAACCTTTAAGCGATTTATCCATCCATAAGATGCACGAAGGAGCTATCTATGAGCGAACCCCTGCGCACCGTGAACGTCGGCCTCATCGGTCTGGGAACCGTCGGCGGCGGCGTGGCCCGTCTGATCAAGAGCCACCACGATGAGTACCTGGCAGCCTACGGCATCGACCTTAAGCTGACCCGCGCCTGCGCGCTTGCCTGGGAGCAGGCCGAGGCGGCAGGCATTGAGCGCGAGGCCTTTACGAGCGACTGGCACGATGTCGTCACCGACCCCGCCGTCGACATCGTCGTCGAGCTGATCGGCGGCGAGCATCCCGCAACCGAGATCTTCACCACTGCCTTTGAGCACGGCAAGCACGTCGTCTCTGCCAACAAGGCCCTGCTGGGCCGTCACGTCGAGACGCTTGCCAAGAAGGCACGCGCGTGCGGCGTGCAGATTAAGTGCGAGGCCAGCTGCGGCGGCGGCATCCCCATCGTGAGCACGCTTGAGCACGATCTGGTGGGCAACAAGATCCTGACCATCGCCGGCATCCTCAACGGCACCACCAACTACATCCTGTCGCGCATGGACGCCGAGGGCGCCGATTACGCCGACGTGCTCGCCGATGCACAGGCCAAGGGCTATGCCGAGGCCGACCCGTCCGCCGACGTCGACGGCTTCGATGCCGCCAGCAAGACGGCGATCCTCGCCTCCATCGGCTTTGGCACCCGCGTTACCACCGACGATGTGTACCAGCAGGGTATCCGTACCATCGGCGCCGAGGACATCGCCCAGGCTCGCGAGCTCGGCTACACCATTAAGCTGCTCGGCATCGCCCGCAACACCGACGCCGGCGTCGACGTCCGCGTGCATCCCACGCTCATCCCGGCAGACCATATGCTCGCCAAGGTCAACGGCGCCATGAACGCCGTCTACGTGGTGGGCGACGCCGTGGGCGAGACCATGTTCTACGGCGCGGGCGCAGGCTCCTTCCCCACCGCGAGCGCCGTCGTGGGCGATATCTTGTCGCTCTCCGAGCAGATCAGCCGCGGCGTGGCTCCGCTGCCCGAGATTGAGCCCTATGGTCACAACCTCGCCTTTAAGCCCATGGACGAGCTCCAGACCAAGTACTATGTGCGCCTGAAGGTCGCCGACCGCGTGGGCGCCCTGTCCGAGACGGTCGACATCTTTGCCAAGCACAACATCTCGATTTCGCTCATCAACCAGGTCGAGGACGGCAAGTCGGGCGTCAGCGATGCCTGCTCGGTCATCTTCCTGACGCACCGCGCGCTCGAGAAGGACGTCCAGGCTGCCGCCGCCGAGCTTGCCAGCGTCGACTGCGTGGCCGAGGTCGCCAACGTCCTGCGCATCGAGGACGTCGAGGCTTGGACCGAAGGTGTCATGGCCAACTAGTTCGGTTTACACCCCACAACGCATTTGCTCGAAGGGCTCCCGTCTGGTCTTGGACGGGAGCCCTTTTATTTGCACGCTCGGGGCGCATTGACGCGATCCGCGTTTGAACAATTTGACCGTTCGGTGTCAACCAGGGATACCGCTCACCGATAAGCAGGCATGTTTGCTTTTGTCCGCCGCTATCCTGTGCTGCGTACGTCCACCCCCGAAGAATGGAGGCACCATGTTGCTCGAGGGCAAGAAAGCAATCATCACCGGAGGCACGCGCGGCATCGGCTATGCCATCGCCTGCCGCTTTATCGAGGAGGGTGCCACCGTCACCGTCTTTGGCTCGCGTCAGGAGACCGCCGATGCGGCCGTTGAGAAGCTGACAGCCGTCTATCCCGACGCCAAGGTCTGGGGTCGCTTCTGCGACCTCACCTCACTCGAAGCCGTGACCGAGGCCTTTACCCAGGCTGCAGCCGATATGGGCGGTCTCGATACGGTCGTCAACAACGCCGGAATCTCCCAGCGCTCACCCCTTTTGGACTATACAGCCGAGGAGTTCGCCAAAGTTATGGACCTCAACGTCGTCGCCGTCTTTAACGGTCACCAGGCTGCCGCCAAGATCATGACCGAGGCCGGCCACGGCGGCACCATCACTACCACAAGCTCGATGGTCGCCAAGTACGGCCAGCCCTCTGGCGTCGGCTACCCCACGTCTAAGTTTGCCGTCAACGGCATGGTCCAGTCGCTCTCGCGCGAGCTCGCCCCCATGGGCATTCGCGTCAACGCCGTTGCCCCAGGCGTAACCAAGACCGATATGGTCGCCAACCTGCCCGAAGAGGTCATCAAGCCCATCATCGCCACTATTCCGCTCGGTCGCATGGGCGAGCCCGAGGACGTTGCCAACGCCTTCGTTTTCCTTGCGAGCGACATGTCCTCCTATGTCACGGGCGCCATCCTCCCCGTCGACGGGGCAGCCCGCTCCTAAAGGTCGAAAGTTTCGGCTTCGAACCTCAACAGAGTTCAACGCAAAAGGCGCGCTGTCCGCATCAACCGCAGGCAGCGCGCCTTCTATTATTTGGACGGAACCCGTATCCCGGCATTCCTTACTACTTACCGTCGTCGTCCTGGGCTTCATCGCGCGCATAGAGCTCCAGCATGCGGCGGCGGTATTCGCGCACGGCGAGCTTGGCGCGCTCCAGGCGGCGACGCTCATGCGGAGTCAGCTCGGACGTGTCGATCTCGTCTCCATAGGTCTTATCGGCAAGCAGGTGCGCCGCGTCCACGATGCGGGCATCGATGTGGCCGCTCGCCGCCTCGGCGGAAAGACGCTCGGCAATCGTATCGAGCGTAGGCAGACCCTCGAATACGCGACCGTGACCATGCGAGGTCAGCAGCTCGTGCTCGCGTGCGAGCAGGCTCGCCAAATCGTGATGGGCACGCAGGATGTCGAGCGCATCGGATGGATGCTCGGCAACCTCTGCCACGGCGGCGACCGGTGCGGCATCGACCACGCGGTAGAAGAGCTGCGCGAGCAATGGCATCAAGAACACCGTAATGGCACCGGCGGCAACCATGACCGACGCAATATCTTGCGACAGCGCGCCCGCGTTGACGGCAACGCTTGTCACGGCAACGATGATCGGCAGCGCCGTGGTGCAGTAGAGCGCCACGGTGATGCGGCCATACGCCGACACATCGCGCGTCGCAGAACAAATGCTCATGGAAATAAGAATGGGCACCGCACGAATAATCAGCAGCGCCACGATAAAGCCCACGAGCAGCCCGGGGCGCGACACCACGGCCGTCAGATCGATCTTCGCGCCCGATACGGTAAAGAACACCGGAATCAAAAAGCCGTAGGCCAGGCCGTCGAGCTTGGTCTCGAGCGTATGGTTGCCCTCGGGGATGATGTAGCGCAGGACAAAGCCGGCGGCAAAAGCGCCCAACACGATATCGAGGCTAAAAATGGCGGAAAACGCCACGAGCGTGACCAAAATAAGCACCGTCAGGCGCACGAACGTCTGCGATGTGGTATCGGCGCGCTCCTGAATAAAGGCGAAAAAACGGCTGCCGATGCGTTTGGAGCGGCTGGGGACCACGGCCAGCAACACGCAGACCACAGCAAACAGGCCAAGGATCACAAGCGTCTCGATGCCCGTACGGGCAGACAGCAGCACCGACATGGCGAGCACGGGACCGAGCTCGCCCCAAGTACCATACGCGAGAATCGAGTCGCCCACACGCGTGCCGGTGAGCGAGCGCTCGCGCAAGATGGGCATGAGCGCTCCAAGCGCCGTCGAGGTCAAGGCGAGCGTCACGGCAATACCGTCGAAATGGCTGACCGAGAACCACGGCGTAAAGCGCACGGCAAGCCAGGCGATACCAAACGTGACGGCCCACGTGGCCATACCGTAGCGCCCCTCCACACCCGTAATGTTCTTAGGGTCGATCTCAAAGCCGGCGAGCAGGAACAAAAAGGCCAGGCCGAGCTCGGAAACAAGCGAGACCTCGGCATCTACATGGATGACGCCGAGCATATGGGGTCCCAGCACCGCGCCGAACACGAGCAAAAAGACCGTTTCGGGAACGGGTTTTCCGGGGATCGCCGAGGCGATGAAGGGGCTTGCAAAGGCCACGAGCGCGATGATGGCGAGTGAAACGAATGCCATGTGATGCCTTTCTCTTGTTTGCGCTTCACTGTAGCACCCTCGCCGTCCTCAACGCGCCACGAGCTGTCGTATCATAGTGAGGTTTACAAACATGTGGCTCAAGGCGACCGCAGGGCAGTCCCCGCAAACCGACCGCTGCCGCATACCGTACCGTACGCCCAACCGATCAGGAAGGCAGGAACCAATGGTCTCTCGTATCTACGTGGAGAAGAAACCCGGGTTCGACGTCGAGGCTCAGCAGCTCAAGGGCGAGCTGACCGAGATTCTCGGCATCAAGGGCATCGAGGCCCTGAGGATCATCAACCGCTACGACGTCGAGGGCATCGACGAGGAGCTTTTCCGCTCCTGCGTGCCGACCGTTTTTAGCGAGCCCCAGGTCGATGTGACCTACGACGAGCTCCCCGCAAGCGATGGCGCCGTCTTTGCCGTCGAATTCCTGCCTGGCCAGTTTGACCAGCGCGCCGACTCCGCCAGCGAGTGCGTGCAGCTCATCAGCCAGGGCGAGCGCCCCGCCGTGCGCTCCGCCAAGGTCTATATGATCTCGGGCGCTCTGGACGAAGCCGCCCTCGAGTCCATCAAGCACTACGTGGTGAACCCCGTCGAGGCCCGCATCGCCTCGCTCGACCTGCCCGAGACGCTGTACATGGAGACGCCCGAGCCCCAACCCGTCGAGGTGCTCGATGGCTTCCGCGAGCTCGACGAGGCCGGCCTTGCCGCCTTTATCGCCGATCGCGGCCTTGCCATGGACGAGGCGGACATTGCCTTCTGCCAGCAGTACTTCCGCGATGAGGACCGCGACCCCACCATCACCGAGATCCGCGTGATCGACACCTACTGGTCCGACCACTGCCGCCACACCACCTTCGGCACCGTCCTGGATGACGTGACGATCGATGACGCCGTGGTGCAGCAGGCCTTCGACCGCTACATGGAGATGCGCCACGAGCTCGGTCGCGACGCCAAGCCCGTCTGCCTCATGGACATGGGCACCATCGGCGCCAAGTACCTCAAGAAGACCGGAGTCATGACCGATGTCGACGAATCCGAGGAGATCAACGCCTGCACCGTCAAGGTGAAGGTCGATGTCGACGGCGAGGACCAGGACTGGCTGTTCCTCTTTAAGAACGAGACCCATAACCACCCGACCGAGATCGAGCCCTTCGGCGGTGCCGCCACCTGCGTGGGCGGCGCTATCCGTGACCCGCTCTCGGGCCGCAGCTATGTGTATCAGGCCATGCGCGTCACCGGTGCCGGCGACCCCACCGTCCCGGTTTCCGAGACGCTTGAGGGCAAGCTGCCGCAGCGCAAGCTCGTAACCACCGCTGCCGCCGGCTACTCCAGCTACGGCAACCAGATCGGCCTTGCCACCGGCCAGGTCAACGAGCTCTATCACCCCGGCTACGTGGCCAAGCGCATGGAGGTCGGCGCCGTCGTGGGCGCTACCCCGGCAAACCACGTGCGCCGCGAGTGCCCCGCCCCCACCGACAAGATCATCCTGCTGGGCGGCCGCACCGGCCGTGACGGTATCGGCGGTGCCACCGGCTCCTCCAAGACCCAGAACACCGAGTCCATCGAGACCTCGGGCGCCGAGGTCCAGAAGGGCAACGCCCCGGTCGAGCGCAAGCTGCAGCGCCTCTTCCGCCGCGGCGACGCCTGCCGCCTGATCAAGCGCTGCAACGACTTTGGCGCCGGCGGCGTCTCGGTCGCCGTAGGCGAACTTGCCGACGGTCTGTATGTCGACCTTGATACCGTGACCAAGAAGTACGACGGTCTTGACGGCACCGAGCTTGCCATCTCCGAGTCCCAGGAGCGCATGGCCTGCGCCGTCGCCGACGGTGACGTCGAGGAGTTCATGGGCTACGCCGCCGAGGAGAACCTGGAGGCGACCGTTATCGCCGAGGTTACCGCCGAGCCGCGCATGCGCATGGCCTGGAACGGTGTCGCCATCGTCGATCTGTCCCGCGAGTTCCTCAACTCCAACGGTGCGCCCAAGCACCAGGTCGCCCACGTCTGCGCCCGCAGCGTGTGGCAGCCCAGCTGGGCCGGTACCACGCTTGCCGAGCGCATGACTTCGCTTGTCACCGACCTCAACGTCGCCTCCAACAAGGGCCTTTCCGAGCGCTTCGACTCCACCATCGGCGCCGCGACCGTGCTCATGCCCTTTGGCGGCAAGACGCAGCTCACCCCGAGCTCGGCCATGGTCGCCAAGTTCCCCGTGGACGGTGAGACCACCACGGCGAGCGCTATGGCATGGGGCTTTAACCCCTATCTGATGGAGGCCGACCAGTTTGCGGGCGCCTACCTGTCCGTGGTCGAGTCCATCGCCAAGCTCGTGGCCGCAGGCTTTGAGCACAAGCGCGCCTATCTCTCCTTCCAGGAGTACTTCGAGCGTCTGCGCACCGAGGCCGAGCGCTGGGGCAAGCCCACGGCAGCCGTCCTGGGCGCCCTCATGGCCCAAGTCGACCTAGGTGCCGGCGCCATCGGTGGCAAGGATTCCATGAGCGGCTCGTTTGAGGACGAGGCCGGCGAGCTCAACGTTCCGCCGACTCTGATCAGCTTCGCCGTCGCCGTGGGCCGCGCGGCGCGCGCCGTCTCCCCCGAATTCAAGGGCCTGACGCACCGCGTCGTCCGCATCGCCCCCGCCACCTATGGCCAGGACTACCGCCCCGACGCCCAGCAGCTGCTCGCCGCGTTTGACGCCGTCGAGGCGCTCACTGCTACCGGCGACGCCCTGGCCGTCTCCACGCCCGGCTACGGCTGCGGCGCCGAGAGCCTCTTTAAGATGTGCGTCGGCAACCAGATCGGTATCGAGCTTGCCGAGGACGTGGACGTGGAGAGCCTCTTCACCCCGCTCTATGGCAGCTTTATCGTCGAGCTCGCCGAGGACGCCGAGCTGCCCAAGGTCGCCGACGGCGTTGTCGTCGAGCCCCTGGGTACCACCGTCGAGGGCTATGTCATCGACACCGGCTCCGAGGTCATCGAGCTCGCCGAGCTCCAGGAGGCCTGGGAGAGCGGCATCGAGGGCGTCTTTGCCTACCGCAGCGCCGGCGAGACCCCCGAGGTCGAGACCATCGACTTCCGTGCCAAGGACATCCACGTGTACGGCGGCGCCAAGATCGCCCGTCCACGTGTGATTATCCCCGTGTTCCCCGGCAACAACTGCGAGTACGACAGCGCCCGCGCTTTCCGCGCCGCCGGCGCCGAGGCCGACACCTTCGTGATCAACAACCTCACGCCCGAGGCCGTCGCCGAGAGCACCCACGAGCTTGCCCGCCGCATCCGTGCAAGCCAGATCGTCATGATCCCCGGCGGCTTCTCGGGCGGCGACGAGCCCGATGGCTCCGCCAAGTTCATCACGGCGTTCTTCCGCGCTCCCGAGGTCACCGAGGCAGTCCGCGACCTGCTCAAGGCCCGCGATGGTCTGATGCTGGGCATCTGCAATGGCTTCCAGGCTCTGGTCAAGCTCGGCCTGGTGCCCTACGGCGACATCGTCGACGCCACGCCCGATGCGCCCACGCTGACGTTCAACACCATCGGTCGCCATCAGAGCCGCCTGGTGCGCACCCGCATCTCGTCCAACCTGTCCCCGTGGCTGTCGCAGTGCAGCCTCGACGACCCCTACACCGTCGCCATCAGCCACGGCGAGGGCCGCTTTGTCGCCAATGACGAGGTGCTCACCCAGCTGATCGCCAACGGCCAGGTCGCCACGCAGTACGTGGGCGAGGACGGCAAGCCGAGCATGGATCTTTCCGTCAACCCTAACGGCTCCGCACTCGCCATCGAGGGCATCACGAGCCCCGACGGCCGCGTCCTGGGCAAGATGGGCCATGCCGAGCGCCGCGGCGACAACCTGTACCGCAACGTGCCCGAGCATGTCCCCGGCGATAAGTTCATGCCGATCTTTGAGAGCGGCGTGGCCTACTTCGCTTAATGCGTCCCATCGGGTACAATCCCCTCGGGTAACAACACCCGCCACCGGCACACCCGGTGGCGGGTTCTTTTTTGCTTCGCGCATACAGGAAAGACATCATGGAAAGCCGCAAGCCGTATCTCGCCACCCTACCCGGACTCATCCTGGGCTGCCTCGTCTGCTGTGCGCTCTGGGGGTCGGCTTTCCCCTGCATCAAGATCGGTTACGGGCTCTTTGGCATCCCCGCTCACGATAGCGCCTCACAGCTGCTCTTTGCGGGCTTGCGCTTCACGCTTGCCGGCGCCCTGGTTATCGTTGGGATGAGCGCGGCTCAGCGCCGTCCGCTCGTTCCGCAAGCGCGCGATATCAAGCCCATCTGCATCTTGTCGCTCTTCCAGACCATCGGCCAGTACTTCTTTTTCTACCTTGGTCTCTCCCGTGCAAGCGCTATGTCGAGTTCCATCATCGAAGCCAGCGCCAACTTCCTCGCAATCCTCTTTGCCGCCCTGGCGTTTCGCACCGAGAAGCTCGATATGGCCAAGGTGCTTGGCTGTATACTGGGCTTTGCCGGCGTCGCGCTCGTCAACCTTTCGGGCGCGGACGGCACCTTTGGCTTTGCGCTCGACGGCGAGGGCTTTATCCTGGCCTCCACCGTCGCGGGTGCCCTTTCGACCTGCCTGATCGGTATCTTCTCGCGCGAGCACGACGGCGTCTTGCTTGCCGGGTGGCAGTTCTTGGTCGGCGGCCTGGTCCTCACCGCCATCGGCTTTTTGATGGGTGGCGCGCTCTCCCCCACGGCGATTGCCCCCGCCATCGCGCTCATCATCTACATGGCGCTTATCTCCGCGGTCGCCTACTCGCTGTGGTCGCGCCTGCTTGCCGTCAACCCCGTCAGCCGCGTCTCGGTCTTTGGGTTTATGAACCCCGTCTTTGGTGTGGTGCTGAGCGCGCTGCTGCTCGGCGAGGGCGCTGGCACGAGCCCCGTTACCGTCATCGTTGCCCTGCTGTTGGTCTGCGGCGGCATCATCATCGTCAACAAACCCAAAAAGGCCTAACGAACCGCCCTTATTTAGTAGAGGAGATTCACATGCTTTAGCTTAATGGAGTACATCGGTGAGCTGAGGGCCGCAACGCATGCCAGCGTTCGCCCTTTTTTCTAGCGTATCTGGACGCCGGCTTTCTTCTTCTCGCGCTTTACGCGGTAGAGCTCCGCGTCGGCAGCGCGAAGCAAGTCTTGCCAGGTATCGACGCCATCACCAACCCGTGCGTAGCCGATGGACATCCGCAACAGATACGGGACCTCGGCGCGCGCGAGCTCGTCGCTGATTGCCGCGCACAGACACATGATGTCCTGCTCCGCCGTCGCCTTTTTAAGCACCACAAACTCATCGCCGCCATAACGTGCGATAAAGCCACCAGACGCCGAGCAGACCTCTTTGAGCGTAGCAGATATGACCTGGAGGGCATGATCGCCCTCAACATGTCCATACCGGTCGTTAATCTGCTTAAAGCCGTCAGCGTCCATCATAAGCAGATATACATCTTCGGCCTGATCCACATTTGAAAAGAGCGACAGCATATAGGTCTCAAAACGGTTGCGATTGTTGAGGCCAGTCAACGGGTCGGTCGAGATCAGCTGCTCCTGGTAGATGATGTAGAGCAGCAGGATGCTCAGCGTTATACCGACACAAAGGCCCGGTACCGAAAACAAAACCTGGAAGGTACCGCCCACCAGAGCGGGAACCACAAAAAAGGCGAGGGTGCGATAAATGGCCTTCGTTTGCAGGCTTTCGACTTTTCGAGCCTGAATAAAGGCATGCAAGGACGTATATATGATGTAGCAGTAGCTAACGATAGGTTGAATCATATAAAGCGCTCCGCGACGATATACGCCCTGCGCATCGATATAGAACATAGCGTGCGTCCAGTAGCTGGTAAATGCCAGCACGACCACCAATACGGTTGGCAACGTCACGATCGCAACCCTATAGCGCGCGGTCAAAAGGCGAGAGCCCTGCACTGTCTCGGAATAGAAAAACCAAATGAGGCACGCGATGGCGAACAGCGAAAACGAGACCGCGTTGGAAATCCAGTTGGCCGTGATGCCTACAGGAGTGCTCACGCCGTCCGAGAGCGTCCAGATCATATCGAAGAAAATGTAGGCAGCAGAGGTATAGCCGAGCATGCTAAACAAGAGCTGCTGGGTACTCGAGAACAAGGAGCGACGACTTCGCGCGGCAAGCCCGATAAGAACAATCATGCATAGCAGGAATATCTCAATCTTGAGTGCCTTAACCACCAGACGCCATCCCTTCAATATTCAAGTGGTCAGAATCGCCCGATTCTGGTCTGGGCAACAAACACCCCCTACCCTCAGGGGTAAGGGAAATCATAGCAGAGCGCCCGAACGTCACTGCAAAACAGTCATCGTTCGGGCGCTCAAACGGCGCGAATTGCACGCCGGCATCATTGATTGGTAGCGATTGCTATTCGCCATCGATGTCGGTCGCGACGGCCTCCTCGATGGCCTCGACACCGGCAGGCGACAGATCCTCCTTGCCCTGGCAGAACTTCTTGTCGACCCAGCCGGTCAGAATCGGGGCCATGATTGCCGTGATGATAACGGCGGTGGCGATCTGCGCATACGCGGTGGGCGCAAGCTCGGCATAGCGCGGAGCGACCTCGGCGAGGGCGACCGGCGTGGTCATAGCCGTGCCGGCAATAGTGGAGCAGGCAACGGCCGCCTTGCCGTTACCACCGCACAGGCGCTCGAAGGCAAAGGTAATGGGACCGACGATAAAGAGCGTGATGAGGCCCAGCAGGATGCCCGAAATGCCGCCGGTGATAAAGCTCGAAAGACTCATGGACGCACCGAGCTGAAAACCGATAACGGCAATCGCAGGATTGGCGCCGGGAACCAGCAGGTTCTTGATGAACGGGAAGAGGTTGCCCAGAACCATACCGATGACAAGCGGCAGGATGGAGCCGACGATGGTGCCCAGCGGGATATTAGCAAGACCCGAAACGCCCAGAATGATCATGGTGACGGCGGGGCCGGCCGTAAAGAACAGGATACCCACGGCGCCCTGCTCGGACTCGTCGCCGAACTCGCCCATGATACCCGTGTAGAGCGCCATGTTGCAAAACGTAATGCCGCCGATGATTGAGACCGAGCTCAGGCCCAAAAGGTTGTCGTTAAAGAAATACGCAACGCCCAGGCCCAGCGCGGCTGCCACCACAAGCTTAGGAATCAGCACGACGATGCCGGTCTTGATGGCACCCGGTGTGGACTTAAAGCTGATGCCGGCGCCCACAAACAGCAAGATCGCGGCAACGATGGTGTTGGAGCCGCCGCGGCAGGCAGCCGTAAAGAAGCCGCCGATCTCAAAGACCTGTGGGCAGAAGGTATTGAGCAAAAGGCCGACGATCATCGGGTAGATCATGATGTCACCCGGGATACGCGGGACTTTGAATTTCTTTTGCTCGTTGGCGGTCGCTTCCTGTGCCATGAAACCCCCATTTCCGCTGACGCAGAACAAAAGCCCACGTCACACTTTGCTACAGTAAAGTTTGACCATGGTACCAGAAGAAGCAGACCGGCTCGGTGAGAAATTCGATTCGTTGTGCCGGGACGCTAAACGTGCCCCGCTCTTATATGAAGCTCAAAACGATATAGAACACGATGCCCGAGACGCAGCACCACAACATCGACTTTGTCTTGATTGCCACCGCCACGACGCCGGCGGCCGCAATCCAGGGAATCAAGCCCTGCCACAAGCCGGCGTCGAAAGCGCCAGGGCTTATCAAATCGTTGGCGACCAGCGCTGCAAAGGCGGCAGGCGGAATATAACCCAAGGCCTCGGTAACGCGGGGCGACAGCGTTCTCCCGCGCAAGGCAAACGCCGGGGCAATGCGGAAAAACGCGATGGCCGCCCATGACGATAGCCATAGGACCAAAAACTCATTAACGGGCATCGCGAGCGCCCCTTCCCTCGGCGAGGACATCGCACGCGAGCGCCGTGACAACGCCGACGAGTACACTTGCCGGCACGGCGATATTCGTCCACCCCCAGAACTTGCATATGGCGACGGACACCGCAGCCAAACCGGCAGCTACGACATTGCCGCGCGACAGTCGCTGCGAAAAGAGTAGGCAGATAAAGAGCGATGTGCAGGCAAAACCCGCAATAGCGGTGGGAACATCGACAACGGCGCCGACGATGGCGCCCGTCGTACACGAAACGCCCCATGTTGCGATGAGGATCACGTTGAGCACAAAGGACTCGAGCGGACCCCAATCCTCCCCTTTAACCAACTTGGCAAGCGAGATGCCATATGCCTCCTCGGTAAGCGTCGCGGCAACAGCCAGCGTCTGACGCTTCGAGGCACCCCTCAGATGCGGTGCGATCGATGCCGAGTAAAGCGCAAAGCGCGAGGAGATTGCGGCGACGCTCGCGACGATCGACGCCGCAGGCACACCCGCCAGCCACAGATTGCAGATCATAAACTGCCCGCTGCCCGTCACGAACGTGCTGCTCAGAGCAAAAACCATCCAGGGTTCCATTCCCGTCTGCGCCATAATCATTCCGCACGGCGCGGCTATCGCAACATAGGTAAGCATCACCGGCCAGACGGTTTTAACGATTTTGAGCACCATAGCGTTCCTCGTCCCGACAAGATTTCCGAGCCGCATTCAACGACACGGCAGAACCATCGCCCGATGGCAACCGAGTTCACCTACAATTGCCACCGGATCGAAAGACACAGAAAGACACAACTTTTTAGGAAGTCATTATGACAGCTATCGATCGAACGCGGGCTGCCGCGGCCTTCAAGACCTACACCGATGCCTACGATGCCGCCAATCCGCGTATCGCGCTCAAAATCGAGCATACGTACCACGTTGCCGAGGCATGCGATGCCGTGGCACGCGAACAGGGCTGGTCACCGCAGGACATTGATCTGGCGTGGCTTTGTGGGCTGTTGCACGATATGGGCCGCTTTGAGCAGCTGCGACGCTGGGATACGTTTAAGGATGCCGAAAGCGTGAGCCATGCGGCGTTGGGCGTCGAGGTCCTCTTTGGCAAAACACCTGCAGACGCGCCCGCGGTAACAAGTATCCGCGACTTTATCGACGATCCGGTAGAAGACGAACTCATTCGAGCGAGCATTGCCTATCACAGCAATTTCCGTCTGCCCGCGCAGCTCGGCGAGCACACGCGGCGCTTCTGCGATATCGTGCGCGATGGCGACAAGATCGACATCATGCGCACCATCGCCGACAGTACCGTCGACACCATCCTCAAAGTGAATGAGGACGCGTTTCTTGCCAGCCACTTCTCGGCACCGACGCTGGCCGCCTTTGACGAGCACCGCTGCGTCACGCGCGATGAGCGCAATGAGCCCGCGGACTACTTGGTGGGGCTTATCTGCTTTATGTTTGAGCTTGTCTATCCGGCAAGCCGCGCGCTGGCGCGCGAGCAGGGCGATATCTACCGCCTGCTCGACGCGCCCTTTGGTATCACGCGCCCCTTCACCGATCCCGCCACGCAAGCGACCTGGGAGCGCCTAAAGGACGAGCTGCGCAGCTGGCTGGCAAGTGCCTAGCACTCAAGCTGGGCCAGCAGCTCCTCAACGACCTCGACGGCGTCGCCGACGACCTTGTACTGGGCGACGCCAAAGATGGGAGCATCCGGGTCCTCGTTGACGGCGATGATGCACTCCGCCCCACCGATGCCGGCAAGATGCTGGATGGCACCCGAGACACCAATGCTCACGAGGAGCTTGGGTGAAACCGACACGCCCGTCTGGCCAATCTGGTGGCGATACTCCAGCCAGCCCGCCTCCACGACGGGTCGCGTGCAGCCGAGCTCGGCACCCAGGGCTTCGGCGAGCTTTCGCATCAAGGGTAGGTTTTTCTTGGAGCCAATACCGCGACCCACAACAACTAGACGCTCGGCATCGGCAATCGAAGCCTGCTGGCCCCATTCCTCGGCGGGAATCGAAATCTCGACACGAGCCTTGGCGTCTTCCGCAAGTAATACCTGGGTAATCGTTCCGGAGCGGCTATAGTCAAAGTCGGGCGCCTTAAAGATGCCGGGGCGCACCGTTGCCATCTGGGGACGGTGGTTGGGGCAGATAATGGTGGCCATCAAGTTGCCGCCAAACGCCGGACGCGTCTGTTGCAGCAGGCCCGTCTCCGTATCCATCGAAAGCACGGTGCAGTCGGCCGTAAGGCCCGTCCGCAGGCGCACGGCAACGCCAGGCGCCAGCTCACGGCCAAAAGCGGTCGCACCGTACAGAATGGCTTCGGGCTTGCGCTCGGCTACCAAATCGCAGATGAGGCGAGCATAGACCTCCGCGTCGTTCTGACGCAGGCGCTCGTCACGACAGACCAGAACTTCGTCCGCACCGGCGCAAACCAGATGCTCCAGGTCCCCGAGCGAGCCCTCGGGGCCCATGCCGACCAGCGCCACCAGGCGACAGCCGCGTGCATCGGCAAGCTCGCGGCCCTTGCCCATGAGCTCGTAGGCCACCGGGGCCACGACATCGTGCTCGTCGGTCTGAACGAATACCCAAATGTCTCGATACGCATCGAGGTCAACCGCGCCGGCGGCCTCGTCGCGCTCGATCGAAATGGCGTTGACGGGACAGGCGTCGACGCACCCGCCGCACAAGATGCAGCCGTCGGTCACATGGGCGTAGCGGTTGGGGCGCTCGCCCTCCACCACAATGCCACCCGAGGCACAGGCGCGAACGCAGCGGCCACAGCCAACGCATGCCTCGCTATCAATTATCAGTCCGCTCATCTATGCCATCCCCTCGATAATCTTGGCAAGCTTTGCCGCCTGCTCGACCGGCGTGCCCTCGATGGCCTCGCACGTTTGGTCACGGTCGGGCACAAACGAGCGCACGACCTGCGTCGGCGATCCGGTAAGGCCGCAGCGCAAAGGGTCGGCATGTACATCGGCAGCACAGACCACCCGCACATCCGCATCTTCGGCCGCGCGAATGCCGGCGATGCTCGGCATGCGCAGCTGGCCAATCTCCTTGGCGGTCGTCATCGCGCACGGCATCTCCAGATAGACCGTCTCCTCACCGGCGTCGCAACCGTGAACGAGTGAAAGCGCACCGCACGTCGTAAAGCCTGCGCTCTGCACGCAGCTCACATCGGTCACGCAGGGAATCTCGAAGGCGCCGGCCAGCTCGGGGCCAATCTGGGCAGTATCGCCATCCACTGCCATCTTGCCGCAGATGAGCAGATCGAAGTCCTCGTCGAGGGCCTCGATACCGCATTTGAGAGCATAGGTGGTCGCCAACGTGTCCGCGCCCGCAAAAGCACGGTCGGTGAGCAGCAATGCATCGTCGGCGCCGCGGGCAATGCAGTCGCGCAGCAGCGATTCGGTTGCAGGGATACCCATCGACACCACCGTCACGCGTACATCCATGCCAAAGCCGATAAAGTCGTCCTTGAGCGCCAACGCACATTCGAGGGCACTTGCATCGAAGGGATTAATGACCGCTTGCTTGCCATCGCGCACGATAGTATTGGTCTTGGGGTCCATCTTGACCTCGGTGCTGCCCGGCACCGCCTTGACGCACACCACCATATGGAAATCGCTCATCTTCACGCGCCCCCTTTCTGGACGAGCTCATCCAAGAGCTTCTCCGAAAACAGGTTGCCACGGCCCAGCTGCCCGGCAGGATCGAGCTGGAGCTTGAGCCGCGCCGACTCGACCATGGCCTCGTGACCGTACATCGTCTCCAAGAAGCCCGCCTTGATCTTGCCGACACCGTGCTCGGCAGAGACGGCGCCGCCCATAGCCGTTACCTCCGCAGCCCACTGGGCAAACAGCTCGCCACCGCGACGGTAGTCTTGCGCATCGCGAGGCAGGATATTCACATGCAGATGGTTGTTGCCGATATGTCCCCAGGCGGCAGACTCAAGCCCGCTTTCGGCCAGCGTGCGGCGATAGAGGGCAACGACATCGGCCAGGCGCGTGTTGGGCACCGACATATCCGACCCCAGCTTGGTAATGGTGGGGTCGGTGCGGCGGCGCTCGTCGATGAGCATGTTGACGCTCTCGGGAACGGCGTGGCGGAAGAACCGCTGGCATTCGCGATCGACCTCGGTGCGTGCAACCCAGGTCGCGTCGTCGTGGCCGCCCGCAAGCTCCAAAACCCATCCCAGGTGGTACAGCTCCTCGGTCGCTTGCGCCTCGTCGTCGCAGTCGAGTTCCACGTAAACACAGACCTTTGCCTCATCGTCGAGTGCCGGCAGCGAGGCAAACGCGGTCGACTGCTCGCGCTGGCGGCGAAGGATATCCAAGGCGCCGGCATCGAAATACTCAATAGCGGCGGCATGGGACAGCACGGGGCGCACGGAATCGGTAAAGGACACCGCCTTGTCCTCGCTGTCGAAAAAGCAGCTCACACCCCATACGACCGAAGGTGCCGCCTGCAAGGCGATCTCGAGCTCGGTAATGACGCCGAGTGTGCCGCACGCACCGATAAAGAGGTCGATGGCGTCCATATCGTCCGAAACGAAATAACCCGACGCGTTTTTGGTCTTGGGCATGGTATAGCCGGGAAGATCCAGCTCGAGCGCGCGGCCTTCCGCTGTCACGAGCGACAAGTGGCGTGCGTCAGCGTGCGCCTGACCTCGATGAAGCTCAAGCAGGTCGCCGTCCGCCAGTGCCACGTGAAGCCCCGTAACGTGCGGGCGCATGGGGCCGTAGGCGTAACTGCGGGCACCGGAGGCATTGCACGCCGCCATGCCGCCCAGGCAGGCAGAGGCCTCGGTGGGATCGGTGGGAAAGAACTGCTCAGGAGCTGCCTGGAACTCCTCATAGGCCTCAAGCGATGCCTGATCCCAGCCAGCGGTCGGCAATGCCTTCTTACCCAGTTGCTTGCGCAACTCCGAAAGCACGACGCCCGGCTCCACGCGCAGCAGAAAACGGCCTCGCTCGTCGCGGCGAAGACCCAGGTAGCGATTCATACGAGAAGTGTTGAGGATATGCCCGCCGTGAGGCACGGCGCCGGCAGCCAGACCGGTCCGAGCACCCTGGACCGTTATTGGAACATGCTCGGCATGGAGCTTTCGCAGAATGGCGCGGACTTCGTCCTCCGTTGTCGGAAACGAGATGCTCGACGCCTCGCCCGATGTGCGAGATTCATCGCGACCATATTCTTCGAACTCGTCGCCGAAGGGTTTGATGGCTGCAGACACGCGAACTCCCCCTTTAGTTAACTACAGTGTTTGCAGGGAGATGTTACCGCATCGTTTCGTCGACGTGACTGAGACCGTCTCCATAATTGGCGAATTTTACGTTTGCGCAATTCGGCGAGCGGCGGCGTTTTCTCGGCAGGCGCTCTATTTAACGCGCTCCTTCCCATCGCAGCCACGCGCACAATTGGCGCTCGAAAAAACTTGAGATATTTTTTAGCGTCTCTCACCTGCGGCGATGTAAACCCGTCAAGCATTTGGTCAGAAATTGGTCAAGTTGTGGCTGATACGGTCGGCATCGACAGCCAAAACCAATAGAAGGTTTGGCCCAAAAGCAGGGAGGTTCCCATGGCATATTACTGGCCCCAGTACGGCATCGCCATCGAAGTTGACGATGACCCATATCTTCCGCCCTTCGACGAGGAAGCGTTTCCCGATGCGGCTGTCTATCACGTCACCACCGACGTGATTTGCGATCCCGAATCGTTTTCGGCACTCGCCCACCACATCGCCCACATCCACGACATCAAACTCGACCCAAACTTCGACGAGCTCATCTACTCGCGACGCCTCATGCTCCACATGCTCTTTGGCGCCGATCCGTCCACGTTCGCGCGCGTCTATACCACTAAGGATGCCGCATGAGCGTAAGGAAGCAGTCGAGCCCCCTAGGGTCAAAACATCGAAAAAGGCTCGGCGTTGTCTGCCTGGCCATCGCCTGCGCCCTTATCGCCGTCGGCCTTTACGCCTGGCAGTCAAAGCCTGTCGCCGAGACAGGTGCCTCGGTCACAGCGGCGGAGGGTAAGTCGCGCCAGGAAATCCAGGACGAGCTCGATGCCATCGTCCGCGACAACATGATGACGATCTCGGTCGCACCGGTCGCCCAGCTACAAAAAGGCGGCAAGCTGCGCGTCAACGTGCAAAACGTCCAGGATAACAAGTTTCCCCAGCGTTTCCGCGTGATCCAAAACGACGAGACCATCTATGAATCGGGCGTGGTCGAGACCGGCAAGACCGTTGAGACCTGCCCCGCAGGCGACATCAAAGAAGGTGAGGCGTATATCGAGATTCAAGCGCTCGACGCCAAGACCTACGACGCCCATGGCAATCCCACGCGCGTCAAGGTGCGGGTTGCGCAGACAGAAGACTAGACCTGCCACCTGTTATGAAAATGCGCACCCGTGCCGCTTTCGTCTAACCCTCACGGAAACGGTCCGTGACGAATAGAAAGGAACGATTATGGACATCACCAGGAACTTGAATGGGGCCAGGGTGCTCGTCGTGGGCGCGGGGCTGATGCTTGCACTCTCAATGGGTGCCGCGCCGACCACCGCCCTGGCGGAGGGACGCACTGGAACCACCAACGTGACCATCAGGACCGAAATCGACAACATCAAGTTCAAAGCCCCGACCGTCATTCCGTTCGTCGCTAAGGCAGACGGCACGCTCCAGGGCCCTTCCGAGAATACAACCACCATCGACAATCTTTCGGCCTATGGCATCCACGTTACCAACATGAAGATTGCCGCCCAGAAGTCCTGGAGCATCGTCGCCGACGCCAAGACGGGGACCGCCCAGAACTCCATCGATTTTAAGGTCGGCCCAGACAAGGCACTCCAAGACGCCCACGCCGCGACGCAGGAAGCGGGCCTCGACCTTTCCAAAAATGCATCCTTCGACATGGGCTACCAGGGCATCGCCGATGGTACGGACAAGATTAAGCTCAAGACAAGCGGCAATGTCGCCCGCGTCACGCGAGACATCTTCCATGTGACTGGCGAGGGCGACCAGGTCGCAAGCATTACGTGGACGGTCGAGCCCGGTGCGCACACGGCCTAAGGCGATTGTCCTTGCCGTCATCATCGGCGTTGTAACGTTTGCCCCGATCGCCGCCTTTGCCCAACAAGAGCAAGCGCAGGCTGCCACGCAAGTGACTGTCGATCTATCGGAGCTCGAACGCAGTGGCCAACATGAGCCCCTCGCGCAAACGGGCGACACGCGACAGCTCCTGGCAGCAGGAATCGCCGCGGCAGGCGCAAGCGCCATCGGCCTTGGCCTGCGCATCAAACGCAGCCAGTAGCCGCGATAATCGAGACCGTCCAGAACAGGTAAGGAGAACCCATGGCATCAAAGAACCTTTTGCCCGTTGCCGCGCTCTGCAGTGCGCTTGCCACCGGCATGCCCGTCGCCGCTCTAGCGACACCCGCCGTGGACGTCCCCTTACCTGCCGTCAACTGTCTCGCCACAAACCAGATGAGCACCATCGCGCGCCAACGCTTCTCGCTTGCGCAGGCAAGCATTTCGGCCTCGGGGTGCCTCCGTCGCTGCACGAACAGCTCGATAGTCGTGGATACCGAGCGCTCGAGCACAGCGGACGGCCCCCTAACGGGATGCATTATCTGCACATGGCGCGCAGCTGCAACTGATGCCGATGGCGATTCCTGCGACGTGGAGCTGCGCCTCGACATCACCCTGTCCGATGACTCGGCGGACGGGGCAACAGTCGCCTTCGACAGCACGTTTTTCGAAAACGGAGGGGGTGTATGCCTGGGCTGCGTCCCCTCGAGCGCCGATGGCACGCAGCCCGCTATCTCATTCACCGCATCGCTGAAAATGACCAAGGCGGGCACCGACGCCACGGCAAATGGCGAGATCGCTCTGATGTTCTACGCGAGCGGCACAGAAAGCCAGGAGATTCGGGGCAAACAGCGGACCGGATCGCTCAGCCTGACGCGAGGGGCAGATCCCGGTCCTGTCGATATCAGTGCCGAAACGCAAGATGTGCATCACGTCCTTGTCGATCCGGCGCTCCTCGAGATGGAATGGAGCGGAGTAGGAGCGGTCGGACTCGCCCCCTCGACGGGTGACATCGCAAGCGACTCCAGCGAGAGCAGCGGTGAAATAGCGCCTGGGGACAATGGCGCACCAGGCGGCATAACACCGCCATCGAGCGGTCCTTCAGCCACTTTCAGCGAGCCAAGCGAAACAGCCACCGCAGTGGGCGGCACGCAAGCTGGCGAAAACTTGGAGTGTCCCATGCCGGCAGACATCGACGAGGGCAATTGTTGCATGATTGTCGCGCTCGACCGCACGGAAACCGTCGACGCCGCGAGCATTGAGGTCACCGCTGCCGATAAGCCCGTCCGCAAAGCAGCCATTATCGCATTCCCTAAAACCGTCGAAGTTGTTTTTCTGCCATCGGGCGAGGTCGTAGCCCCCACCTTGCTCACCTTGCTTGGGGCAAAGGGCACGGCCAACCAAATCGACAACCTCACGGTCGCCGACCCTGCGACCACCGCAAAACTGCACCTGTATGCCGTAACCTCGGACGGAGGCAAAACCGAGGAATTCGACGGTGAGAACCTCCTGAATAACCGGATACTCCATAAAATGGAAGACGTCTCGTATCAAATTGAGCTCGTGGGATTTGACCGAGCTCGAGATGCCGATATCATCGCCGCGGCCATTGAGTCCCCGCAGCGACTCATGACGCTGTGCTTCGATTACAGCCCCTATGTCGTGATGGGAGGCTGAGGCTTGGGCACCAAATGCCGTCATTAATACCACTTATATAACGTATAGGATGAGGCATGACGCACCCTGCAGCCCGTTCTGCTACGATTGCCAGGTTGGCATCAATATGGGAGGGTTCATGCCGGGTTTGGGAACGGTCATCAACGTCGCACTTTTGATTGCGGGCGGACTGCTGGGCCTTATAGGCGGACGCTTTATCACACCCCGCATCCAAGACACGCTCATGAAGGCGTCGGGGCTGTGCGTTTTGTTTATCGGACTGGGCGGCACCATGCAAAAGATGCTCGTCATTGACGGGAAAGCGCTGGAGACCACCGGCACCACCATGCTCATCGTCTCGTTTGCCCTCGGCTCGCTCATCGGCGAGGCCGTTAACCTGGAAGCCGGCATCGAAAACCTGGGCGAATGGCTCAAGCGCAAAACCGGCAGCGAGGGAGACAACGAGTTCACCAATGCCTTTGTCTCGACATCGCTGACCGTCTGCATCGGTGCCATGGCTATCGTGGGATCAATCCAAGACGGCTTGCTCGGCGACTGGTCCACGCTTGCCCTCAAGGGCGCGTTGGACTGCATCATCGTCTGCACCATGACGGCTTCGCTCGGCCGCGGCTGCATCTTCTCCGCCCTGCCCGTTGCCGTATTCCAGGGAACGATTACGCTGTTTGCCGGCGCGCTCTCCCCCATCATGACCGCCGCCGCCCTCGACAGTCTATCGCTCGTGGGCTCTATACTCATCTTCTGCGTCGGCGTCAACCTCATCCGTCCTCAGACCTTCCGCACGGCCAATATGCTCCCCTCCGTTGTCATAGCCGTCATCTACGCCCTCCTGTTCTAAATCTATCTACGTAGCGGTATCTCGAACACCTGTTTGATGCTGTGCTATGATATGAGGTCACCGAAGCTGCGTTAGGAGAGGAGAAACGGTGGCCGACCAGGACATCAAGATGCTCATCGAGCGCATTATGGCCGAGGCCCGGACCCATCAGTCTGCTCGCTTCTCAAACGAAGTCTATGCTGACGAGCCGATTCTCAAAACCGGTCGTCAGATGCAGAACTTCCTTCCCGACCAGTACCGCAAAATGCGTGAGATATCGCGTTGGCAAGAAGACCCCAAGGGTGGCGCGGGACGTTGGCTTTCGGAAGCCGAGCTTTTCTACCGCCAAGGCCTGCTGATGGCCGACTTTGAGGACGGCTGTCCCTACAACGGCACATTCAAGTCGTACTTTCCCACCTATAACGCCATGAGCGATCGGCAGCTGCGCGGGTACTTTACCTGGCGCACCCAAGTGCGCCGCGGAACCGTCGAGGAAACGTCTACGTCCTTTGCCTTTCTGTATCTCTATGAGCTGATCTGCGGCATTGGCGTAGATGACCCACTCGATGGTTTTAACAAAATCAAGGCCTTTTGGGATGCCTATCGCGCCTTTGAACCCGGCATCGACCGGTTCGCACGCGTGTGGCTGCAGGACTACGCCGTGTTCCACGGACTCGACCCCAAGCTGCTTCGCGACTCTAAAACCGTCATGTTCGATAACGCCCTTATCGAGCTGCGGCGTGCGGCGCGAGACCTTGCGCCCGCGCCAACGCCGTCAGACCTGGCGCCTGCGCGTCGCAAGACCTCCGAGCCCACGCTCCCCCTTCCGCCCGACGAGGCAGGCGAGGAGCGACTCATGACCGCTATAAACGCCCTCTCCACGTACAACCTGAATAACTCACGGCTCGACCGTTCCCACCATCGCGACCTGCGCCACGTGGCATGCGCCGTGTATGTCCGTATGGCGCGCTACTATGACACGCACCGAAAGACCGGCATCGTAGCGAGCTTGTTTGGGGAGGAGACGGCCATGCCCTACACCATGTTTGCCTCGGCCGTGTTCTTTGCGCCCGAGCGCCACGAGGACTGCGAATATCGCCTGGACCCCATTCACATCTATCGCTGCCAAAATGGCTTTTGGGAATGCATGCGCATCCACGGCAGCAGACAAAAAAGTAGCAAGCTCGGTGAGATGATGCGCGCCTGCGACCAACGCCTGCGCCTGGCCCTAGACCCCACCCATCCCCTAAAGGAGGAGAAGGTCCCCAAATATCTGGCCAAGATCATCGATGACGAGATCGTGGCATGGCTTTCGTGGGACGCCGCGCACCAGCCTGTCAAGATCGATATCGATTTGAGTCAGCTGGGGCACATTCGGAGCGCCGCCGCGCAAACGCGTGAAGCGCTTTTGATTGATGAGGAGCGCGAGGATGATGTGCTCGCAGAGGTCGATACGGCGGGTTCCGAGCAGCCGAAAGCCGAGCCCGCAGCAGACGCGTTTGTCGAGCTGGTCGCGGCACCCATTCGGCAGGACGAGGCCGACGAGCCGACCATATCCACCGAACAGTTTGGTGTCGTGGCGCCGCTGCTCGCACCGACGCCAGCGGTCGTATCGACTGCACCCGCTGGCACCGCAACCGCACTCGATCCCGCCGCAGACGCCTATCTTCGAGCACTACTCGAGCAAAACGCAGCGCAGACGGCATCGGCGGTGGAGAGGTCGGGGCAGAGCGAGGACATGCTCGTCGACAGCATCAATGAGGCGCTCTTTGACCTGGTGGGTGACACCGTAATTGAATTTGGCGCGGCAGGACCGCAAATTATCGAGGACTACGAAGCAGACGTGAGAGGATACCTAGACTATGAGTGATACCGCATCCGCAGCACCCCGCGTGCCCAAGCGCGTCGCCGCCGTCATTCTCAACTCGCTCAAGGGCGGCGTGGTCCCGCGCATCGGCCTTCCCTACATCACCGTAGGGCGCGAGGTCGAGATCCGCGCCCTGCTCACCGACCTGAGTCTCATCGCCGACGGCGGCGCGAGCTTCCGCTTTCTGGTCGGTCGCTACGGAGCCGGCAAGAGCTTTTTGCTCCAGACCATCCGCACGCACGCCATGGGCGAGGGATTCGTCGTCGCCGATGCCGACCTGTCTCCCGAGCGCCGCCTACAGGGCGGCCAGGGACAGGGCCTTGCCACCTACCGTGAGCTCATCCGCAACATATCGACCAAGACGCGCCCCGAGGGCGGTGCGCTCAACCTAATCCTCGATCGCTGGGTCGCCTCGTGTGCCGATGCCGATGAGTCTGCCGTCAATGCCCAACTGGCCCCGCTCGAGGAAATGGTCCACGGCTTCGACTTCGCCCGTATGCTCCGCCGCTACCGCACGGCAGTATCCGAGGGCGACGAAGAAGCTATGAGCCGCGTGACCAAATGGATTCGCGGCGAGTACCGCACCAAGAGTGAGGCACGCGCCGAGCTGGGCTCCTCGACCATCATCAGCGATGACGACTGGTACGACTACGTTAAGCTCATTGCGCGCTTTTTGGTCTGCAGCGGCTACAAGGGCATGCTGGCGCTCATCGACGAGCTCGTGAATCTGTATAAGATTCCCAACGCCATCACGCGCCAATACAACTACGAGAAGATCCTGACCATGTACAACGACACGCTCCAGGGCAAGGCGCAGTACCTGGGCATGATCATGGGCGGCACGCCAACCTCCATCGAAGACCGCCGCCGTGGCGTGTTCTCCTACGAGGCCCTGCGAAGTCGACTCGCTCAGGGCCGCTTTGCACGCGAGGACCTTAAGGACATGCTCGCGCCCATCATCCGCCTGCAGCCACTCACCTACGAGGAGTTGCTGGTGCTGATCGAAAAACTCATGCAGATCCATGCCGGATACTTTGGCTGGACGCCCACGCTTACCGAGAACGACTTGGTAGACTTTCTCAAGATTGAGTTTGGCCGCGTGGGAGCCGATACGCACCTGACGCCGCGTGAGGTCATCCGTGACTTTATCGAGCTGCTCGATATCCTGTGCCAGAACCCCGATGCAAACGTGGCCGAGTTGCTGCAAAGCGTCGGCGGCGACGCGCTGGCACCGGCAGCCGCAACAGGCGACACCGGCACCGCAGACGGCGACCGCAACCTCGCCGAATTCACCATCTAACCTGCCAAAAAGGGACAGGTTTATTTTGGCAGGTTTTATCTGGGCAAACGCTGAGGCAGTAATGCAGCAAACCATTGCCAGCCGCGTTGAGAAGTTCGTATTTGAGGGGAGGTCCCGTGAACGCCTTTGACCGATATGCTCCGTTTATCCAAGACTTCATCTACTCCCACGATTGGGAGAGTCTACGCTCTATCCAGGTTGCAGCAGCTGATGCCATCTTTAACACACAAGATAATGTGCTCTTGACGGCATCCACGGCTTCCGGCAAAACCGAGGCAGCCTTCTTTCCCATCCTGACCGAGTTTTGGGAGAACCCGCCCGCGAGCGTGGGCGCCCTCTACATCGGCCCCCTCAAAGCGCTCATCAATGATCAGTTCGTCCGCCTCAACGACCTCTGCGAAGAGGCCGATATCCCTGTCTGGCACTGGCATGGCGATGTCTCGCAGTCGCACAAGGCTAAGCTCATTAAAAAACCGAGCGGCATCCTGCAGATTACACCCGAGTCACTCGAAGCGCTTTTAATCCATAAGCACATGGCGATCCCGCGCATGTTTTGCGACCTGCGCTACGTGGTCATCGATGAGGTCCACTCGCTCATGCGCGGCGACCGTGGCGGGCAAACGCTCTGCCTTATCGAGCGACTCTCGCGCATGGCCGGTGTGCAGCCTCGCCGCATTGGCCTTTCGGCTACCATCGGCGACCCCGAGCGCACGGGCGCTTTTCTCTCACAGGGAACGGGGCGCGACTGCGTTATCCCCCGCTTTGAAGAACCGCGCCGCGTGTGGCGCATCTCCATGGAGCACTTCTACAACTCGGGCCCCCAGGCGCAGCAGCGGGGATTCATGGGTACAGGTCCTCAAGAGGCCGAAGTGCTTGCGTGCGAGCGCATCGATGCGGCGGCATCCGCGGCACTGCCCGCCGGCGCCCAAGACATGCGTCACAGCGGACAGCTCACACAAGAGGAGCGCCGTCAACGTCGTGAGCGGGCACAGGGCAAGGCCGCTCCCAAGGACCGCCAAGTTTCCTCGGCCCCCGAGGGCGAAGTCGACATCCCCCAAGCACCCGAACAGGCATTACTCAACCCCACCGATACAGCACCAGACAACGCCGACCCCGGCATGGGATATATCTTTGAGCACACGCGCGGCCGAAAGTGCTTGGTCTTTGCCAACTCGCGCGAGGAGGCAGAGGCCGTATGCTCCATGCTGCGTAGCTACTGCGAGAGCCGGCACGAGCCCGACCGCTTCCTTATCCATCACGGCAACCTCTCGGCATCGCTACGCGAGACGGCAGAAGAGCTCATGCGCGACGAGGAACAGGCACAGACAACCGTCACCACCTCCACGCTGGAGCTCGGCATTGATATCGGTCGCCTGGAGCGCGCGTTCCAGATCGATGCACCGTTTACCGTCAGCTCCTTTTTGCAGCGCATGGGGCGCACGGGACGCCGCGATCTTCCGCCCGAGATGTGGTTTGTCATGCGCGAGGAAGAGCCCGAGCCGCGCACGATGATGCCTGAAACGATACCTTGGAAGCTCCTCCAGGGCATCGCGCTCGTACAACTCTATCGCGAGGAAAAGTGGGTCGAGCCGCCCGAGCTCGATCGACTCCCCTACAGCCTGCTCTATCACCAGACCATGTCGACCCTCGCCAGCACCGGCGAACTCACGCCTGCCGAACTTGCCCAGCGCGTGCTCACGCTCAGCTATTTCCACCGCGTCTCGGCCGATGACTATCGCGTACTGCTGCGCCACCTCATCAAGATCGACCACATCCAGGTCACCGAGGGCGGTGGGCTCATTGTGGGCCTCGCGGGCGAGCGCATCATTAACAACTTTAAGTTTTACGCCGTGTTCCAGGAAAACGAGGAGTTCACCGTTCGCAGCGAGTCGGCCGAGTTGGGCACGATCGTCAATCCGCCACCGCCCGGTGAGCGCATCGCCATCGCCGGACACTGCTGGATTGTCGAGGAAGTGGACTGGAAGCGTCATACCGTCTTTGCCACGCAGGTCAAGGGCCGGGTGCCGGCCTACTTTGGCGACTGTCCCGGTGACATCAATACACACGTACTCGAGCGCATGCGCAAGGCGCTCAACGAACACGCCGCGTATCCGTACCTTATGGGTAACGCACGGGCCCGCCTTGCGCAGGCTCGTCATACGGCCGAGATTTCGGGCGCGGGAACTAAACCGCTCATTAACCTGGGCGGCGATACCTGGGTGCTCTTCCCCTGGCTGGGCAGCTACGCCTTTTTGGCCCTCGAGCGCATGCTCAAGATTAAATGTGCCGCGGAGTTGGGCCTTCGCGGACTCGACCCATCACGCCCGTACTTTATGCAGTTTAAGATGAAGGCCGACGAGGAGACGTTCTTTGAGGTGCTCGCCGCCGAGGCCGAGAAGGACTTCGATCCCATCGAGCTCGTCTATCCCGACGAGGTGCCTTATTTTGACCGCTACGACGAGTTTGTTCCCGAAGAGCTCGTGCGCAAGGGCTTTGCCGAAGGCGTGCTCGACATAGAGGGCATGAAGCAGCGTGTCCGCAGCTGGAGCGACCACGCCTAAGACCCGTCTTTTTGGGACGGAGAGACTTACTTATCGTGAAGGACGGTGCCGAGGAAGTCGGCGTCGAAGGGCACGGCTTCGGCAAAGGCATAATCGCCGTCACTGGCGACGAGCAGGTAGTTTTCCTCGCCGCCGAACTCCGCGTCGCCGCATGGGACCACCCAGGCGTGGGCGAATACCTCGAGTGCCGCGGCAACGCAATCGCGCAGGAACGTCACGCCGCTCCCCCTGTTCGCACTCACGATATTGGCAACATAGATGCCCCCGGGGTTCAGGCTGCCTCGCACCAAACGCAATGCCTCAACCGTCGCCAGCTCGCGTACGGGCTCGGCACCGCCAAAGCAATCGCTCACGACCACGTCGTAGCGACGATGACCCACGCTCGTCACGCCCAGATACGAGCGAGCCTCAGCGGTAATCACTCGCAGGCGATCGCCCACCGTGCGCTCCAGCTCGTCCAGGTAGAACCAACGGCGCGCCAGGCGCGTAATCTCGGCATCGTACTCAATGACGTCCATGCGCAAGCTCTCGTGCGACATCAGTGCAAACTTGGGATAGGCAAACCCGCCGCCGCCCAGCATGAGCATACGGTCGATACCATGCCCGTAAGCATCACGCATTGCGTCCTCAGCCTCAAACACGTCGTCAAACGCGCGATAGTACGCAAAGACGGGCTCCGCCCAACGCTCGCCAACGTAGCTTGCGCTTTGGTAAACGCCGCCTTGCACCAATACACGGACTTCGTCGCCTCCCTCATCGTGCACGCGTTTCACACGCGCCAACCCATGGCGGGTTCGCGCAACCTGCAGACAGGCAGCACGGACAGCGACAGCGGCCGCGCCAAGCGCCGCGGCCCCCAGAGCAACGCCGGCAACGACGCCGGCAGAAACACTCGGCTTGTTCATCTAGAGCTCCTTTTGCAGATAAAGGCCATGGTCATAAAATCCAAGATGACGATAGTACTCACGTGTGCCAATCGCGCTAATCACGTTGATACGCGCATAACCCGCATCCCGGGCAATCTCGCACGCACGTTCTACGAGCAAACGCCCTAACCCGTGATGCTGCGCCGCCTGGCCTTGATCGCCCACGCGCGCCGCCATGCCATACACGTGAACCTCGCGAATCATCGCCTCGTCCGACACCGTCGGCAACTCGTCCGCATGCGCGGCAACAAACGCGCGGTCGGGCAGCGACAGGCGCAAAAAGCCCGCGATTTTGCCCTGCGGTGTCACCCACTGCAAAAAGCGCTCGTGCGTCACCGGCGTCTCGTACGCCACTTCCTCGTCAAGGGTCAACTCGTCCAGGTCGGCGCCCGCCGTGCTGATCTCGCGATAGCGAATCTCACGCACCGTCGCACCGTCACCCCAAGCAGCCAAGCGGTTCTCAACGAGCTGGCGCAGGTTGGGTTTCTTGTTGCCCACCATGATGTCATCGGAGCTAAAGTCGCGGATCATGCGGCTGATGCGGCAGAACGCCGGCGTCACCACGATGTCGTCGGCCAACACATCGAGCAGCTCGTCCTCGGTATAGGGGCGCCACTCGCCACGCTCGTAACAGCCCACCAGACGCGAGCCCTCGATGAGCGCGCACGGGTAGACCTTGACCTCGTCGGGCATAAAGGCGCCCTCGGTCATAAAGCGCTCGTAGTCGCACTTGTCCCCATCAGGCGTGGCGCCCAGCAAGTTGAGCATAAAGTGCGCGTGGATCTTAAAGCCAAACAGGCGCGCGAGCGAAAACGCCCGCTCGATCTGCGCCACCGAAATGCGGCGCTCGTTGATATCGAGTAGATGCTGGTCAAGACTCTGAATACCCATCTGAATCTTGGTGCAACCCAGGCGGCGGATGAGCGTGAGGGCCTGCGGCGTTACGGCATCGGGGCGCGTCTCGATAACGAGCCCCACCACGCGATGCTTCGCCGTCTCGTTGATGCGCTGCTGACGCTCAAGCTCCTCCATCGTTGCCGTCTGCCACTCGGCAGCCTCGCCCCATGGCGTACCGGGGCCGTACAGACGGCGCACTGCGCGGTTATAGCCACCAACGACAGCATCCACACGCCCCTGCTCGTCGGCAACGCCGGCAGCAAGCTCAGCCTCGTCTGTCGCAATGCCGGCAGCCCGATAGCGCTCGCGGCGCTCTGTTACCACCGGCGGCAGGGCATCGGCGGGAGCGTCATCGAGCAGGCGCCCTGCCTCGGCACGGCTGATGCCCGGACGCGCCAACATGGGGTTTGCCGCCACGCCGGCGACGGCATCGTCATTGAGCGCACGGAAAAGCTCCGACATAAACCACGTTTGATACCCTTGCGGATAGTCGCTCCAGGTGCCACCGAGCACGATGAGCTCTATCTTGTCGGTCGCATGCCCCATCTGCGAAAGCGCGGTCAGACGAGCGCTCACCTGCAGATACGGGTCAAAGCAGTTTTGCTCCGCACGGGCGCACGCCGGCTCGGCGTGCAGATAGCTTTTAGGCATGCGCAGGTCATTGGGGCAAAACAGGCAATCGCCCGAGCATGGCCAGGGCTTGGTAATGACGGTAATGGTCGCCACGCCCGAAGCCGTGCGACGAGGCTTCATACGCAGCACCTGCAGCAGTCGACGTTCCAGCTCGGTATCGACATTCCACGCAGCCCAACGAGCCGGCTCCTCACGTTTAACCCGCTGGTAGAACGGCAGCAGACGGCGCTTGGCCAAATCGCGTTTGTCGGCACCCTCACGGCGCGCCTCGGCATGTATCAGTTTGACGAGCGCCTTGTCGTCCACGGTCTCGCCGCGACGCAGGGCCTCAAGTATGTTCAAGATAATCTGTTCCATGCCCCCATTGTAAAGGCAAAGGCGCCGGAGCCCGTCACGGCTCCGGCGCCTCCATCAAACAGCGCAGCTATGGTTTATAAGTCTTCGATAACCGCCCGTCACTCTGAATCAAATGACATGTCGCCCGAACCAACCTCAAAACGATACGTAGCGGACTTATCGCCATTATCGAATTCAAGATTCAAAATGGTCTCGCCGTCGTAGTCAAGCGGAAGGAAATCGCTCTCGAAGTCGCCGCTGCCCAAGGTGAGGCTCGCCTTAAAGCCCGTAGAGTTCGGAACCGTCATCTCCACATCACCCGAGCCCACACTCACGTCCATCGACTTCGCGGGCGCCTGGTAGAGATCGAACGTCATGTCGCCCGAACCGACCTCGGCATTCAGGGTGTCGGTCACGGTGCCCGTAAACTCAACGTCTCCCGAATTCAACGTTATAACCAGATCATGGCACGCAATGTCCGCGACCGCCAGGTCGCCCGACCCTACATTCGCCGTAATGCCCACCAGGTTATCCGCAACATCTCGCGGCAGCTCAATGGTAATTGTGCGGTCAATCGCGCGCTTATCATCGTAGTCGAACTGACTGATCTTGAGCGTAGAGCCCTTGACCTCAGCAAGGTTCCGGGTAGCCGCATCAGAAGCAGACGTTCCCTTCGCAACGCGACCGCTTTCGATAACACGCACCGGGCCGCCAGAGACACATTTAACCTCGACCGTCCCCGACGTCACGTCCAAGTCGAGCGATTGGAACGCGTCGGCATCAAACGTTTCGCTCGAAAGCTGCTGAGGCCGAGCGGAATAGTTACCGCTATCCAAGAGATCATCGTCGTCAAACATATCGTCAAAATCAGACAAATCTCCAGATAGAATACCGGTCGTACGCACCATATCGGAATGAGCCAATAGCTGCGAAGCACCAAAAACAAGCCCGATGATAAGCACAAACGCTCCGATGCCAACGCCCAAGCGTACCTTGGATTCATGCGAAAGCTTCATCATTCATCACCCTCTTTGGCAATCGGCTCAGCGGTGGCCGCGGCAGCCATGTCAGCGTCAACCGAAGCGGAAACGTCCTTCCCCTTAGTCCTAGCGACCGCCGGTGCCGGACCAACCTGAATATCCCCGCGTGCCCAATCACCATCGAGCGCACGCGCCACCCAGTGATAGATGGGAATCGTAAAGAAGATCAGCGCGGCAAAGGGGCCGGCACCAAACAGGAACATCAGCAAAAAGAACAGCAGCCAACACACGGCCCAATACGGGAACGACTGGAACGGGCCCTTCACCGGAGTCGAGCCAGCTGCGCCGCCACTCGTCGCCTGAGCCGTCGCCGCATTGGCAGCCTGCGCACTCCAGCTTGCCGCTTGCGCCGCCTTGGCCGCAGCATCACTCGCCTGCGTTGCCGCCTCGGTAGCGCGCGCCGCCGCCTCATGGGTGCGAGCACGCTCTGCCGCCTCGGCCTCGCGCTGACGGGCGCGGTCCTCGTTCTCAAACTCGATATCGTCCTCAATCTCGTCGCTCGGATTGAGCAGCTCGTCCAGGCTCACGCCATAGAGTTTGGCGAGCGAGATCAGGTTCTCGGTATCGGGCGAGCTCTCCGCGCGCTCCCATTTACTGACTGCCTGGCGCGACAGCCCCAGCTTTCGCGCCAGCCCTTCTTGGCTAAAACCCTTGCTGCGACGAAGGTCGGCGAGCCGCTGCGCAGTTTCTACATTCATGGTTCCTCCTATATGATGCCAGCCGTGCCGCCGGACCGTTTTTGTTCTTAAGGCGCCTTGCACAGTTAAAAATCTATCCGCCACCGCCAAAAGCATGCCACCTATTCTAGTGAGATTTTTGACAACCGGCGGTTGCGGGTGCATATGAGCTGCGGAAATGTGTCCAAACAAAGCAATGACCCGTAGCTTGGTTGTCCCCGTTGCGGCGTTAACGGTAGTATGGTCGTACTGTTTATTCCGCACCGCCAACGGAGGGAGTTTCGCGCTGTGAACCGCGATTTCGCCTCATCGCTCATCCAGCTCAACAACACGTTCTATCGCGAGCACTCCGCCTCCTTCTCCGATACGCGCCAGGCCCCGTGGCCCGGCTGGGTACGTACCATGGATATCGCGCTCGAACAGCTCGACGTCGCCACAATCGAGCATCCCGTCCGCGTCTTCGATCTCGCCTGCGGCAACATGCGATTCGAGAACTTTGCCGCCGGCGGCGCACTTGCCGCCAAGGGCGTCGACGGCGCAAACCCCTCGGCAGACGCCAGCTGCCCGTTTGAGTTCTATGGTGTCGACTCGTGTCAAGATTTGGCTATCGATGCACATGGCCACGCCCTGCGCATTCCCAACCTGCATTTCCAGGAACTCGACGCGCTCGATGCCCTCATGAAGCTCAACCCCGCCGAGACGCCCGATGTCCTTTTCGACGCACCGCTCGCCGACATCTCGGTCTGCTTTGGCTTTATGCACCACGTGCCGTCATGCGAGTATCGTGTACGCGTGCTCGACGCCCTGGTGCGCCAGACGCGCCCGGGCGGCATCATCGCTATCAGTTTTTGGGAGTTTATGAACGACGAGCGCATGGCGCGCAAGGCCGTTCGCGCCGAAGCCCGCGCCGAGCTCACCCCGCCGTTTGAGGGTTACGATTCCGCGCAGTTTGAAGCCGGCGACCACCTTATTGGCTGGCAAAACGACCGTCACGCCTACCGTTATTGCCATCACTTTGACGATCAGCAGATCACCGACCTGGTGCGCGGCGTCCGTACGTTCTACAAGAGCGGCGAGGTCCCCGTGCGCGAGCTTGAGCGCTTCCATGCTGACGGTCGCAGCGGCGATCTCAACCGCTATGTGATTCTCAAGCGTCTGTAGGCACCGACGACTCGCCGTCGAGCCGCACCGCGTCTTTCGGGCAAACTATGCCCACCCCCTTTTCAACCCATTGACGGAACGCGCAGCTATACGTTCCATACTTATGACCAAGGAGCCTCATGGGAGCCGTCCACGTTCGCACGCCTAAGAACTTTGTGCTCGAGGAGCGCCTGGAGCGCTACGCCGATGCAATTGAGACGAACCCCGAGGCCTATGCCGGAGATTGGCGCGAGGCCTGTGCGCCAGTTGGCAGCAAGCCCTTCGAACACCTTCACCTGGACCTTGGTTGTGGCAAGGGAACGTACCTTGTAGAGCGCGCGGCCCACGAGCCAAACACCCTCTTTATCGGCATGGACCAGGAGCCCATCTGCATCGCCTATGCCGCACAGAAAATCTGCGAGCAGGAGCTATCCAACGTGCTCGTCCTGCCCCGAGGCGCCGCATCGCTGCCGCAGTTATTTGCCGCCGGCGAGCTCGACGCCATCACCATCAACTTTCCCACGCCGCAGCCCAAGGCAAAGTACGCCAAAAAACGACTCGTCCATGTCGACCATCTAATGCTCTATCGCCCGCTCTTTGCAGCCGGCGCCACCGTAACGCTGCGAACCGACAGCAAGCCACTGCGCGACTACGCCCTGGGGCAGTTTGCCGCGGCAGGCTACGACACGCTTTGGAAAAGTGACGACGTCCGCCGCGACCATCCCGAGCATCCCGAGACCGAATATGAGTGCCGCACGCGCGAGATGGGCGCCGCCGTCTATGGCATATGCGCCACACCCGGAGCACAGCCAACCGACGAACAACTCACAGTAGGCCGCATGCAGGAGCAAAGCCTTGCGTGCTACCTGCCCGATAACCTCGATGAACTCACCTACGTGCCTCTCGGCATGGAAGAGGCCGTCGAGAACTTTAGAAACCGTGCCCGGAAAGGCAAGAAGCGCCTGCCGCAGGAGTCCCAGGGGCCTCTGATGGTCGCGGCTTCGGCAAACAAGCGCAAATAGACGCCAGCAAACGACCCTCAAATCTAAGTGAGTAGACTTTTTTTGCAATAGCCAAGCACAACTCGCATAGCGAAAAATAAAACCGCAGGTAGAGCCCTTGCGCAAAAGCCATGTGCTCGCGATATTGCAAAAGTCTACTCACTTAGCCGGCAACTGCACCAAACGACTGGGCAGAACGCCCATTTCCTGCATTTTCTCACGCGCTGCCGCCCCGCGCCGCCGCTACGCCATAATAGTTGGCGGACAATCGCGAGAGAAAGCAAACACATGGCACAGACCACGACAGATACCGCCGCCAGCACCGTCTCCGGCGCCGGCGCCGCCAGCTCATTCTCGGGCGGCACGGGAACCGAAGCCGAGTTCGGCTCGCTCGGCGCGCTCTCCCCCACCTGGTGGGAGCCCGAGGACGGCAGCGAGCCCGAACCATGGCTCACGCCCGATCAGGCCTTCGAACGCTTCTTTGAATGGACGAGCAGCCGCGGCATTGAGCTGTGGGATCACCAAGAAGAGGCCCTCATGGACCTGGCAGCAGGCGATCACGTCATTTTAGGCACACCGACCGGATCGGGTAAATCGCTCGTCGCGCTGGGCATGCTCTTTATGGGCATGGCGCAGGGTAAGCGTTGTTATTACACGGCCCCCATCAAGGCCCTGGTCAGCGAAAAGTTCTTCGACCTTGTGCAGGTGCTCGGCCGCGATAACGTCGGCATGATCACCGGCGACACGCATATCAACACCAAGGCACCCGTCATCTGCTGCACGGCCGAAATCCTTGCCAACGATGCACTGCGCGAGGGCGAGGACGCCGATGTGGGCTGCGTGGCCATGGATGAGTTCCACTACTTTGCCGACCCCGACCGCGGTTGGGCCTGGCAGGTACCGCTGCTCACCCTGCCCCACACGCAGTTTATGCTCATGAGCGCCACGCTCGGTGATGTCACCGCCATCGCCGCCTCACTCGAGGAGCACACCGGCGCTGCTTGCGACTTAGTTGTCGACGCCCCGCGTCCTGTTCCGCTGAGCTACGACTATGCGACGACCTCCCTCGAGGGCACCGTCGAGCTCGCCATGCGCCGTGGCGAGGCCCCGCTCTATATCGTACACTTTAGCCAGGATGCCGCCCTTGCGACGGCGCAGTCGCTCGCCAATTTTGGCATCGCCAGCAAGGAGCAGCGCGAGGCCATTAAGGAAGCTGCCAAAGGCACGAGCTTCTCCACGGCCTTTGGCAAGATTCTCAAACGTCTGCTTGGATGCGGCGTCGGCGTGCACCATGCTGGCATGTTGCCGCGCTATCGCTTGCTGGTCGAGCGCTTGGCACAGCAGGGCCTGCTGCCCGTCATCTGCGGTACCGATACGCTCGGCGTCGGTATCAACGTACCCATCCACACCGTGGTGCTCACCGCGCTCACCAAGTTCGATGGCTACAAGATGCGTCGCCTGCGCGCCCGCGAGTTCCATCAGATTGCCGGTCGCGCCGGCCGCTCGGGCTTCGACACCGAGGGCATGGTGATCGCCGAGGCACCCGAGCACGAGATCGAGAATGCCAAGCTTATGGCCAAAGCGGGCGACGACCCCAAAAAACTCCGTAAGATTAAAAAGAAAAAGGCCCCCGAGGGCTTTGTCACCTGGAACAAGCAGACCTTCGAGCGCCTGATCGAGACGCAGCCCGAGACGCTCAAGCCGCGCCTGCGCATCACACACTCCATGGTGATTAGCGTGGTCGAGCAGGGCGGCGATGCCCGAGCCCGCGTACACGACCTCATCGAGACGAGCCTGCAGACCCCCGAGGAAAAGGCTAAGCTCGAGGTTCGCGCCGACGAAATCTTCGCCACGCTCATCGACTCCGGCGTCGTCGTTCGCACCGAGGTGCCGCCCGCACCCGACGCCCCGACTGACGCCGCACCAGACATCGACTATGCGCTGACGGTCGACCTGCCCGAGGACTTTGCGCTCGACCAGCCGCTCTCGCCGTTTTTGCTTGCCGCGCTGGAGTTGCTCGATCCCGAGAGCGAAACCTATACCATGGATCTGATCTCGATGGTCGAGGCAACGCTCGAGGATCCCAAGCAGGTGCTGCGCGCACAGGAGCGCGCCGCGCGCGACCGAGCGATGGCCGAAATGAAGGCCGACGGCATCGAGTATGAGGAGCGTTTGGAGCGCATTCAAGACGTCACGTACAAAAAGCCGCTCGAGGATTTGCTCGACGCCGCTTTTGACAAGTACTGCCAGGAAGTGCCCTGGGCCAACGACTACCAGCTCTCTCCCAAGAGCGTCCTGCGCGATATGCTGGAAAGCGCGAGCGATTTTAAGGGCTACATTCAAAAGCTCGGCATCGCCCGCTCCGAGGGCATTTTGCTGCGCTACCTGGCAGAGGCTTACCGTTCGCTTGACCGCACCGTGCCCATCGAGAAGCGCGACGAGCGCCTACGCGACATTATCTCGTGGCTGGGCTTTGTGGTGCGCTCGGTCGACTCGAGCCTGGTGGACGAGTGGGAAAACGCCGGCAACCCGGCTGCCCTCGACGCCGCGCCGCCGCAGGGCATCGACGAGGTCGTTGCGGACCGTCGCGGCTGCACGCTGCTGGTGCGCAACGCGCTCTTCCGCCGCGTGACCCTTGCCGCCCGCGAGCACGTTCGCGACCTGGGCGAGCTCGACGACGACTGGGGCATGAGCGAGATCCGCTGGCAAAAAGCGCTCGACGCCTATCACGAGCAACACGAGGAAATCATCACCGACGGAGATGCCCGCAGTGCCGCGATGTTTTCCATCGATGAATCCGACGAGAAGACCGATCACGTGTGGCACGTGCACCAGATCTTTGCCGACGAGGATGGCGACCACGATTTTGGCATCATGGGCGATGTCGATCTGGACGCCACGCAAGACGGTGGCGAGGTCATCTTCAAAAACTACCGCGTCGGCTTTATCGAGGACCTGCTCGAGGACTAGCCGCACATACCGGAACGAAACGAAGCGGGGCCGTTGGCAATATCGCCAGCGGCCCCGCTTTTGCACTATACGCTATGCCTTACTCGGCATCCTCGACCTCATACGAATCCGCCTCGGCTGGCTCATCGTTTGTCTCTGGCTCAGCCCCGCGTGCCTCGTCAAAGGCGGCCTTCATGGTCTTGTTGCCCCATGTGAGCTTGCGAATGGTAAGATCGTCGGCCTTCTTGTTGGCAAGGCGCAGATTGTTCTCGGAGGACAGCAACGCCTCCTTGGTTTTCTGCAGATGGCTAATCGTCTTGTCGATCTCATCGATTGCCGTTTGGAACTTGCGGCTCGCGATCTCGTAGTTGCGGCCGAAGTCGTTCTTGAACTTTTCCATCTTGGCTTCGAAGTTCGTGACGTCGATATTCTGCTGTTTGTACTCCGCCAGCTCCTGCTTATAGCGCAGCGAACCCATGGCGGCGTTGCGAAGAAGTGTAATCATGGGAATGAAAAACTGTGGGCGAATCACGTACATCTTCTCGTAGCGATAGCTCACGTCCACGATTCCCGCGTTATAGAGCTCGCTCTCAGGCTCGAGTAGCGTGCAGAGCACCGCGTACTCACAGCCTTTCTGGCGACGATCGTGATCGAGCTTCTTAAAGAAGTCCTCGTTTTTGTGCTTGGTCGCGGTCTCGTCGTTCTCGTTTTTCATCTCGAACATAATCGAAATGACCTCGTTGCCGCTCGCATCGCACTCGCGGAAGATAAAGTCGCCCTTGGTACCCTCGGACGCATCGTTGTCTTTCTCGAAGTACGCGTTGGGAAACGCCGCCATGCGTAGGCGGTTAAACTCGGTCTCGCAGTGCTGCTCGAGCGACTCGCCCACCATCTTGGTGGACAGGCGCACCTTCATGTCCTTAAGGCGCTCAATCTCTTCATCCTTGTAGCGAATCAGGTCATCACTCGCGCGCTTGGCCTGCGCAAGCTCGAGCTCGTGTGCCGCCTTGGCCTGTTCCTCGCGAGAATCGCGCACCGCCAGCTCGCTCGTCAGCTTGGCACGTGCCTCATCGCGCTCTCGCTCCGCCGCGGCGACCGCCTCCGACAGGTTCATTTTTGCCATCAGTTCCTGCTCGCGCAACTGGGCACGCAGACCCTCGGCCTCTTGCTCAGATTGTGCCTTTGCGGCGGAAAACTTCTCCTGTACCGTCGCGCGGTAGTCAGCAAGCGCGCGCTCGGCCTCGCTGCGAGCGGTATCAAGCTCACGCTGCGACTCGGCCGCGGCGGCGGCAAGCGCCATCTCCTGGGCCTTGTCCGCCGCGGCAAGCCTGGCCTGCAGCTCGGCAATCTGAGCATCACGTGCAGCCAAATCGTTTTGAGCAGCATTGCGGGCCGCCGACTCGACGAGCTTGGCTTCGTCATCTTTGCGCTCCAGCTGCGCACGCAAATTGTCGATTTCTCGCTGAAGCTCGGCGTTTTCCTTTTGAGCATCGGCACGGGCCTCAACCGCCGCGCGCTGACTTGCGCTCTCGCGCTCTGTGGCAGCGCCCTCGAGCTTGGCTCGCAGCTCGGCAAGCTCAGCGTCGCGCTTGGCAACCTCTTGTGCCAGCTTCTGCTCCGCGGCGTTCTTCTGCTCGACAAGTTGAGCGTTGCGCTGAGACTCTGCCTTTTGCAAGGCAGCCGTCGAACGCGAGCGCTCAAGCTCCAGCGCCTGCTCGCCCTCGCGCTGGACTGCCTTCACACGCTCATCCAGGTCGCGCGAAAACTCGGCATTGCGCACTTGCTTGACGATGTCCGCATAGCCAGACGCATCGACCTTAAAAACTTCGCCACAATGCGGGCACTTGATCTCGTTCATAGCAGCTCCTCGATGGACGCAAATTTCAACCGCTTACACTCTACCGCGCCGCACGGACAAAAAAGACGCCGCCGCCATAATGGTAACAGCGCCAGAACCGCCACAAAGGTGCCTGTCCCCTTTGTGGCGGTTTGTGTGACGGTTCGAGAATTACAGTCCAAAGAAGCCGAGGATTTGATCACGGCTTACGGGCTTGTACTCGTTGGCATCGAGACCGACATCGTAGCGAAAGATAGGGCGCTCGCGATCGCGGTTGCGCGCGTTGGTGCGGTCTCCCCTGCTGTGGATATGCCCGTGCAGCATGATGGCGCCACGCGCCTTGCCATTCCAGCTGAGCATGGGGTAATGGCTCAACACCAGGCGATGGCCCTTGGCATAGCCGGGAGCAATCTCCAGGTAATCACGCACGTCTTCCCAGATTTGGGGCGCAGCTGGATCTTCCCAGTCACCGTCATGGTTACCACGGATGAGCGTTACGTTCTGACATTCGATGCGCTCGCGCAGGCGCACAGCATCCGCCAGGGGCAAACGATAGGTAAAGTCTCCCAAGATATAGAGACGGTCGTCCGCCGCCACGCACTCATTCACGGCATCGATGACCTTGCGGTTCATCTCCTCGACCGAATCAAACGGTCGATCCATGTCGTGCAGGATATTCGTGTCGCCCAGGTGCAGGTCGGCGGTAAACCACATCATCGTCTCTGTCCTCATTTCGCAACGTGTTCAACTCTTGCTAAGTATACAGACGCAGCGATGCGGCGGTTATCCAAAGAGCCCGCCGAACAGTCCGCGGCGGCGCTTGTCTTGCTTTTTCGAAGCGTCACCCCGGGCGTTCTTGTCCTGCCGCTTCTTACGGTCCTGCTCCAGCTCATCGTCATCGAGCAGCATATCCCACTCAAACGGGTCATCCGTCAGATCAAACAGATCATCGTCATCAAACATGACCGCCTCCATTGCCGGCTAGCGAGCATCCACCACATAGAGGCCAACGCGCACCTGATGCCACGGGCTGCGCTCGGGAGCAATCTGCTGCACACGGACCTCAAATACGTCCTCGTGGCCGTAATACATCATCAAGGACAGCGGACCGACCTCGTTTCCCGGAACATAGCCGAGCTTGGTGTTGCCGTAATAGATCGCAACCGCCTCGGGGTCATGGGGATTATCGCGCTCGGCACACAGCGTCAGCTTATCGCCGACCTTAAGATCGCCCAGGACCAAGGCACCGTCGGCATACTGAAATCCTGCGATATGAAACGACAAAAGAACACGTGAAGGCTCGTACATGGCAACTCCTCTAACGACCGGATAAACCGGCGCTTAACCTTACTGAGAAGTTTACGGGCCCGTGCGGACACGAATTCACCCGCTCGCGCCTTTCACCCAGTTGCCGCAACGCTTGCGAGACAGAGCGCTTGCAGATAAGATAGAGGCACGGATGGCACCCGTTGCAGCGGGTCTTGCCAACTCCAGTGCACGTTTACATCGTGAGAAGTGGCCGTCTTCGCTTACGCGGGGGCGGCTATTTCATTCGGCCGATAAACAGGCCGAGTTCGATAGCCGCGATTAACAACGCCAGTAACGAAATAACATCGCTTACGTTCATACCAATTCCCTTCTAAAGGGAGTTGGCCCATCCGTACCCCATGGCAGTAGTCTAACGTAAATGGCAGGTAATAGGAACACTTGTTCGTATTACCTGCCATTTCCTAATGCACAAACATGCGCACGAATTTGTGCTTCCAGCTTGCGTAGGGCGCATACCGAAACGGCACGTCCAGCCAGGTTGCCTTGTTCACGATGCTCTTCTTGTGGCTAAACGCATCGAAGCTCTCGCGGCCATGGTACTGCCCCATGCCGCTCGCGCCCATGCCGCCAAAGCCCATATGGCTCGTAGCCAGATGCATGATGGTGTCGTTAACACAGCCGCCGCCAAAGGGCACGTAGCGCACAAAGCGCTGCTGGACCTCGCGGTCCTGGCTAAAGATATACAGGGCCAGCGGCGTCGGACGATCCGTAATAAACGTTTCGGCCTCGTCTAAGTTCTCAAACGTCAGTACCGGCAAGATGGGGCCGAAGATCTCCTCCTGCATCACGGCGTCATCGGGGGCCACGCCATCCAAAATCGTCGGCTCGATCTTGAGCGAAGCCTCGCGCGTGACACCTCCAAGCACGACCTTATCGGGATCGATCAGCCCACGCACGCGCGCAAAATGTTTGGCGTTGACGATATGCCCGTAATCCTCGTTATCGAGCGGGTGCTCGCCAAACATGCGACGGACCTCTTCCTTGATGAGGCCCAGCAGCTCGTCGTGCACGCTCGTATCGACCAGCAGGTAGTCGGGCGCCACGCAGGTCTGCCCCACGTTGAGCCATTTACCAAAGGCGATACGCCGTGCCGCAACCTTCAAGTTTGCCGTCGCATCCACGATGCAGGGACTCTTTCCGCCCAGCTCAAGCGTCACGGGCGCAAGGTTTTTACTTGCGCGCTCCATGACGAGTTTGCCGACCGGAACGCTACCGGTAAAGAAAATCTTGTCCCAGCACTCATCGAGCAACGCTTCGTTCTCGGCGCGCCCGCCCTCGACAACCGTCACCAGACGCGGATCAAATGCCTCTTCACAGATTTGCTTGAGCACCGCGCTCGATGCCGGAGCATAGGCACTCGGCTTGATGACCACAGTATTGCCCGCGGCAAGGGCGCCGGCGAGCGGCTCGAGTGTTAGCAAAAACGGGTAGTTCCACGGAGCCATGATGAGCGTGACGCCATAGGGCACGGCTTGCGTTTTGCACACGCTCACGGCGTTAGCGAGATCGCACGGACGCAGGCGCGGACGACTCCATCGAGCCACGTGAGCGATCTGATGTCGAATCTCGGAAAGCGACGTGCCGATCTCGCACATATAGGCCTCGTCATGCGACTTTCCCAAATCGGTCTTGAGCGCATGGGCGATATCGGCCTCGTGGGCCCGTACTGCATCGCGTAAACTCACGAGCGCGCGACGCCGAGCATCGACATCAAACGTGGCGTGCGTCTTAAAGTAGGCGCGCTGATCGCCGACGATGCGCGCAATTTCCTCGGTGTTCATGGACCCTCCTAGTTCTCGTCCTCAAACATACCACCTGCAACAACTTCGTACATATGCTCGAGCTCCAGGCGGTCCATTAAAAGAGGAACGGGGTACAAGGGATTGGCCTCGGCATCGGCATGCGCCGCCATCTCGGGAATGTCGGAGCGGCGAATACCTGAGACATATTTGGGGATTCCCAGGGTCTCGTTCATGCGGTCGACCCAATCGATAAAGGCCTCGGCCGCAAGACTGTCCTGCGCGGTAGCCGGCGCAATGCCCGTCATGCGAGCAAGATCGGCAATCTTGGGGGCGGCGGCGTCACCATAAGCGCGAAGCATGTGCGGCAGGATGATCGCGTTGGCCAAACCGTGCGGAATTCCGTATCGGCCGCCCAAACTGTGCGCAATGGCATGCACATATCCGACATAGGAGCGGGTAAACGCAACGCCCGCCTTATACGCCGCCGAAAGCATATTGCGGCGCGCACGCATGTCGTCGCCATGCTCATAGGCCTCGAGTAAATTGTCGCGGATGAGCTGGACCGCCTGACGCGCCATCTTACGCGTATAGGGCGTGGTGCTACGGCCGATAAAGGCCTCGACAGCATGCGTCAGGGCATCCATGCCCGTCTGCCCCGTAATGGAAGCGGGCAGGCCGCACGTAAACTCGGGGTCGTGCACCGCGAAGCGCGGGATAAGCACAAAGTCGTTAATGGGGTACTTGTAGTGCGTCTCGTCATCGGTAATTACCGCCGCAAGCGTGACCTCGCTTCCTGTGCCTGCCGTGGTGGGAACGGCGATGAGCAGCGGCAGGAGACGATGAATCCGCAGCAGGCCGCGCATCTTGTTGATGGGCTTGTTTGGCTGCGCGATACGTGCTCCCACGCCCTTGGCACAGTCCATGGCCGAGCCACCGCCAAAGCCGATAATGGCCCGGCAGTCGTTCTCGCGATACAGCGCCGCCGCTTCCTCCACATTCGAGACCGTGGGGTTCATACGCGTTTCGGCATAGACCGTAACGCCAATCCCCTGAGCCGTAAGCGCACGCTCGAGTGTTGCCGTGAGCCCCAAACGTGCAATACCAGGGTCTGTCACGATAAGGACCTTCTGGATCGAGCGCTTTTGAAGCACCGCGGGCACATCCTCAGCATGCTCCAGAATGCGTGGCTCGGTATAGGGCAGCACCGGCAATGCGATGCGAAAAACCGTTTGATACGTTCGGCACCAGGCGCGGCGGGCTAGATGCATAAAGGAAACTCCCTCATTTGTTGATTGGTCAACATTTGCTCGACCGATTGTACTCAGCGGCGGTCAAAGACGGCCTGCTAATCGTTAATCAATCAACATCTTCATATCTCAAAATTGTTTTATTAAAAATCATTCCTAATAGGCTTCACATTTGGTTGCATTTATGGATAATAGAACCCGTCAAGACGCACGTCCGGAGAGGGCCCTTACGGGACCGGACGAGCGCACCATCGCCATCGATCGAAGGGATCGAATCATGAAATTTGTTTGCCCCGTTTGCGGTTATGTTGAAGAGTTCGACGGCGACCAGCTGCCCGAGGATTTTAAGTGCCCCCAGTGCGGCGTTCCCGGTTCTCGTTTCCTGAAGCAGGAGGAGGGCCAGCTCGAGTGGGCTGCCGAGCACGTCGTGGGTGTCGCCAAGATGGAGGGCGTCTCCGAGGACATCGTTGCCGACCTGCGCGCCAACTTTGAGGGCGAGTGCTCCGAGGTCGGTATGTACCTGGCCATGGCTCGCGTCGCTCATCGCGAGGGCTACCCCGAGATCGGCCTGTACTGGGAGAAGGCTGCTCACGAGGAGGCCGAGCATGCCGCCAAGTTCGCCGAGCTCCTGGGCGAGGTCGTGACCGACTCCACCAAGAAGAACCTCGAGATGCGCGTTGAGGCCGAGAACGGCGCCACCGCCGGCAAGACCGATCTTGCCAAGCGCGCCAAGGCCGCTGGCCTCGATGCCATCCACGACACCGTGCACGAGATGGCTCGCGACGAGGCCCGCCACGGCAAGGCTTTCGCCGGCCTGCTCAAGCGCTACTTTGGCTAAGCCAACCGCCTGAGACATAACCTCTAGCTCGATGAGGCCCGGACCGTATTGGTTCGGGCCTTTTTGTGTCTCGAGGACTCGTTAACGCCCTGAAATAGAGCTATCTTCGGCACCGGTCTCTCGTCAAAAACTAAGTGAGTAGACTTTTCGAAACTTGCCGAGCAGGTCATCCATATCACTTTATAAAGCCGCAGGTAAATGCCTTGTTGCAAAACGGCCTGGTCTCCAAAGTGCCAAAAGCCTACTCACTTAGAACCGCAGCCGTCCACGATCGAGCTGTTTTGTGTCTAACGGGCATCTTTCCGTCAATTACTCCCAATTTTGTCCAGTCAACGAATAGTTCAGACCGGAGTAATGTCTCAGCCCTTTGCTCATCCGAGCTTTTATCACGATATTCAGCATCGAGCATCCTGCATATGGCCTTAACGATCGCGCGGAATCTATCCTCATCGGATATCTGTCTGTGTGTCAGGAGAAGTACATCGTAGCCCATGGCCTGAAGGGCTGTCATGCGGTCAGCGTCACGCAAGCCATCCCCTGCGCGTCCGTGCGAGGCCTTTCCCTGACATTCAATGGCCACCTGTCGCTTACCGTCCGGTGAAGAAAGAAGTAGGTCGATATATACACGGGACTTTCCCACAATCGCTCGGGCACTTGTGCTTAACGTCACTTCAACATTAAGCTCTATGCCGCAAAAACCTTCGCCTCCCAGGGATCGCGGCAGTGCAAGTAGCAAATACGCCTCGACCTCAAAAGGCGACGCGGCACCCAATGGAACGAGTTGCGATACCGCCATAAATCTATTGCCGTAACGCATCCCGCAAACATCTGAACAAAAACGGTCAAGGTCTCCGCCCAAAACCAAAGCGTCTCGACGCCATAAATTTGAGGCGGTGCCGTCCTCGGACGGGCAGCGCACCCAACCGAACGTTGTCGAAATCGCGCCCGAATCAATTGCACGCGAAAGCTCCGCCTCAAGTGCCGCCGGCAGGGCACACACCGCAAACAGGCCGCACATCTCCGCCAACACAAAAAGAAGCTGAAGATCCGTCAGATGCCGCGACATGATGAATGCCGTCAGTAGAGGAGACGTAATCAAAAATCCATGCTCCGTTTCCAGCACGGATTCCCTGGGAAGCTCGCCCAGAAACAGCCGCTGCCTAATGCTGGCAGAGCATGTCCGTTTGCTTCTCGTCCGAACCAATGTATACAACGGAAAGCCGAGTGCAACCGCAGCCGTCGGGTTACGGGCGAGGTCATATCGCTGCCGGTCTTCTTCCGCTCGCGGAAGCGGCGGACACAAAGCGCGGACTTGAGGGGGCAAACGCCAGTATCTAAAAGCCGATATGTCACAAAGTAAATCCTTCATAGGCACAGGAAAACACGAATTTCAACCCAGCCTGTCTCGCATTGGGGCGAACGCACCAAAAATGGCACCGAACGGACTGTTAAGTTTTCAACAGCCCTCCCCAACTGGCCAAAAGCTTGCCAAAAGCTGGACGAAGCCCTGTTGAAAACCCATTTTTTTCTTATGCAGAAACTTTGCGCGGCAAGTGAGTAGACTTTTTTGAACATCCCGAGCAGGCCGGTCATCCTGCTTTTCAAAACCGCAGGTAGATAGCTTGTTACAAAACTGCCTGGTCGCCAAAGTTCCAAAGGTCTACTCACTTAGGTTGCAGAGTGCTCCCATTAGCTGCAATTCCAAGGTATTAAGCACTTTTGGACTCAAATCGTCATACTGAACAAGAATTTGACTTGAGTTTTCAGGGACAGATGCGCCATCGGCACACCAATAGCAGTCACTGACATCGACGAACGGGATACCCGAGCGCGTGAGGGCCCGCACAAAAGAGCTTCCACCCGCTCCGCGCTCCGCAACCACGGTGCAGTAAAGGCCCGCGTCCGCATGTTCGATCGAGACCTCCCCCGCCGGAAACGCTTTCCGCACAAGCGACGCCAGTCCATCGCGCGCCTCGCGAGCGCGCACGCGCACGCGGTTCACATGTCGCTCGTAATCACCCGATTCCAGCAAACGAGCCAAAGCGACCTGGTCAACAGAGCTCACCGACGAGGCGTAGAAACCAAGGTTGCGCCTAAACCGCTCCATTAACTCATCGGGCAACACCATGTACGCCAAACGCAACGCCGATGAAAGGCTCTTCGAAAACGTGTTGGTGTAGATAACCGACTGGGCGGCATCGATCGACGCGAGCGCGGGAATCGGCTTGCCAGCAAGGCGAAACTCACAATCAAAGTCATCTTCGATGAGATACCGACCTGGTCGCTCGGCGGCCCAGCTCAGAAGCGCATAGCGACGCGCAATGCTCGTCACAAGGCCGGTCGGATACTGATGGGACGGCATCAGGTGAAGGACATCGGTCCCGCTTTTCTGCAGAGTGCTCAAGTCCACGCCCTCATCATCCAACGGGATATGTCGAACTTGGCAGCCCATAGCCTGATAGATACGCGTCAGACGCAAATAGCCCGGATCCTCAACCGCATACACCTTGTCCGCGCCAAGCAACTGAACCAACATGGTATCGAGCAGCTGGGCGCCCGCACCGATAACGATGTTGTTGGGGTCGACATTCATACCCCTTGTCCCGTGCAGATGGTGAGCAATTGCGCGTCGCAGCCGAGCAGTGCCCTGCGCCGGTGCGGGCGAAAAGATTTCGCGCTCGTCTTCGGATGCCAGCGTCGCCCGTAGCGCGCTTTGCCAAAGCCGCGCCGCCTCCAAAGCAGAAGGAGAAAGCGCATCGAATCGCTCGACCTGTCCGTTGACATCATGCACGCTGGGGCCCACAGAGACGACATCTCGGTCGATGCCCTCCGCAGCCGAAGCCAAAACCGGTGCATCCGGAAGCTCGCAAGCGTAGTAGCCACGACGCGGCATTGAGCAAATATAGCCCTCAGCGAGTAACTGGCTATATGCATTCTCGATGGTAATGACACTGATTCCCAGATGACGGGCAAAGGCGCGCTTAGACGGAAGATGCTCCCCCGCCACAATACGTCCAGCAACAATATCATCTCGGATTTGCTGGTAAACATACTCATAAAGCGATGCCTCGCCACGTTTTTCCAAATTGTAGTCAAGCATGAGTTTGCCACCTGACCTTATCGAGCTGTTCAATCTGGTATTAAGCTGACCTTATTATTATCTCGAAAACTGAGTATTTCGCCATACCCAGCTCCCCGATAGGATGTTCCGTCAAGCAATGCACATGCCAACCAAGGGAGCAACCATGGCAGAACAGACCAGCAAGGCCGATCGCGTCAAACTCAATCGCGAACTCGCGCAGATGCTCAAGGGCGGCGTCATCATGGACGTCACCACACCCGAGCAGGCGCGCATCGCCGAGGAGGCGGGCGCCTGCGCCGTCATGGCACTCGAGCGCATTCCGGCCGACATCCGCGCCGCAGGCGGCGTCTCGCGCATGAGCGACCCCAAGATGATCAAGGGCATCCAAGAGGCCGTCTCCATCCCTGTTATGGCCAAGTGCCGCATCGGTCACATCGTCGAGGCGCAGGTCCTTCAGGCCATCGAGATCGACTACATCGATGAGTCCGAGGTTCTCTCCCCTGCCGATGACGTCTATCACATCGACAAGACCCAGTTTGACGTGCCGTTTGTCTGCGGCGCCCGCGATCTGGGCGAGGCGCTGCGCCGTGTTGCCGAGGGCGCCACGATGATTCGCACCAAGGGTGAGCCGGGTACGGGCGACGTCGTTCAGGCCGTGCGTCACATGCGCAAAATCCAAAAGCAGATCCGCGACGTTGTTGCCCTGCGCGACGACGAGCTCTTTGAGGCAGCCAAGCAACTGCAGGTTCCGGTCGAGCTGGTGCGCGAGGTCCATGCCACGGGTAAGCTTCCCGTCGTGAACTTTGCCGCCGGCGGCGTAGCGACCCCCGCCGACGCCGCGCTGATGATGCAGCTGGGCGCCGAAGGCGTCTTTGTCGGCTCGGGCATCTTTAAGAGCGGCGACCCCGCCAAGCGCGCAGCCGCCATCGCCAAGGCCGTGGCAAACTTCACCGATGCCAAACTCATTGCCGAGCTTTCGGAGGACCTGGGCGAGGCCATGGTGGGCATCAACGCCGACGAGATCGAGATTATCATGGAAGAGCGCGGGCGCTAGTCCAGCAGAAAGGATCGCACATGAGCGATTATGCAGACCAAACGGTCGCCGTGCTGGCGGTCCAAGGCGCTTTTGCCGAGCACGAGACAAGACTAGCCGAGCTTGGCGCACACTGTATTGAGCTGAGGCAGGCGCCTGATTTAAAGCAGGACTTTGACCGTCTGGTACTTCCCGGCGGCGAGTCTACCGTTCAAGGGAAGCTGCTTGATGAGTTGGGCATGCTCGAGGAGCTTCGTGCCCGCATCTCTGAAGGCATACCCGTCCTGGGCACCTGTGCCGGCCTAATTCTGCTGGCTCACGACCTTGCCGCCCATGACGATAAGGGCACGCCGCGTTTGGCAACCATGGATGTACTTGTCGAGCGCAATGCCTACGGCAGGCAGCTCGGCAGCTTTCGAACCAAGGGGCAGCTAGCCGGCATCGACGGTGAAGTGCCACTGACGTTTATCCGCGCGCCCCGCATCGTCGAGGTCCACGGCGACGCCAAGGCCTTAGCGAAAGTCGACGGCCGTATCGTCGCCGCCCGTCAGGGCAGCCAGCTCGGCGTAACCTTCCACCCCGAACTCGACGAAGACACCCGCCTCCACGAACTGTTCCTACAAATGTAGACAGAGTAGAAACGAGTGTGGATTTTCGGGCACATAACAAATGAGAGTGGATAATCTCCCACTTTGAACTTGAATGCAGGCTCAAACCGGGAGATTATCCACTCTCATGCTATGTAGTCGTTGGGGACGTTCTTAAACGACTAGTCAAATAAGAACGTCCCCAACGACTACCTTTTTGGCGGGTTTTGATCAAGGCAACGCCGATGTTTTGGTGCCGACAGCGAAAACCCGCCAGAGCGAGCAAGGTGCCTTGAAACGAGGCGGCATTGACCTTCTGGTCATGCCGCCGAAGTTGAAAGGCAGATTGCCGCTCTGACGAGTTTGCAGCGTCAACTAGTTACGCGGTTCGTAGAACCGCGTAACCCCTAAAAGCGGTTGCCGCGGAAGCCGCCGCCGTTGCGGCCGCCACGGTCACCGCCACGACCGCCGCGGTCGTTACCACGGTTGCCGCCGAAGCCGCCACGGTTGCCACCGCGATCGCCATAGCCACCACGGTTGCCACCAAAGCCGCCGCGACCGCCACGGTCGCCGCCGCGGTCACCAAAGCCGCCACGGCCACCGCGATCGCCACCGCGACCGCCACGGTCGCCACCACGGCCACCGCGATCGCCAAAGCCGCCGCGAGGACCGCGGTCCTCGTCCAGGCCCATGGCGACGAGCGGAGCGATAACCTTATCGAGAGCAGCCATCAGCTCGGTGGCCTCCTCGTAAGAAAGCTCGGGCAGGAGCTTCTCCTTCTTGTTGGCAAGCTCGACCAGGCCCTCAGCGGCATCCTCGGCGGCGAAGACGACGATCTTGCGCATATCGCCCTCGGCGTCGTCGATGCGGCCGACCAGATCGGCAGCCTCGGCCTCGGCCATCAGGCCATCGAGCTCACGGAGGCGCATGCCCAGCAGGTCAGACATTTCCTTCTGCTCCATCTTGGGCTTGAGGTCAAGAAGCTTGATGGCGCGCTCGATGTTCGCCATGCGCTCGGCCTTGGCCTCCTCCTCCTTGGAAATAGCAAAGCGACGGCTACGCAGCAGGCGGGCGGCCTTCTGCATCTTGTCCATCAGCTCTTCGTCATCGTAATCAACGGCGGCCTCGACAACCTCGGCCTCCTCCTCGGCGGAAACCTCGTCAGCAGCCTCAACCTCGGCAGCTTCGGTCTCCACGGTCTCGACTGCCTCGACCTCGGCAGCCATGGTCTCGTTCTCGGTCTCGTTCATGATCTCTTCGTTCTCGGACATGAGACTCCTTCTTGGCCCTCTCGGGCATCATCGCCCCATTCGCGGGGCCCGTCGCGCACTCTTTGCGCTTTAAACAATCATGCCTCTCGGCAAAACGTCCATTAGTTTATGGTGTCGCCATCCAATCTAACTGCAGAATCTATGTGCACACATTAATGCGACATGTCGCGGTATCATGGCCTGAACCAAACGCATCTACCATAAGGAGCCCGCCATGATTAAGCCCATCATGAAATCCGAGTTCTTTTTGCGCCTTCCTTCCGAAGACGCGGGACCCGACGATGCCGCGACCGGGCAGGACCTCCTGGATACGCTCCACGAGCATGAGCACGAGTGCGTGGGTCTCGCCGCCAACATGATCGGCGTGCGCAAACGCATCATCTGCGTAAAGGACGGCAACAGGACGCTCCTGATGTACAACCCTCAAATTCTTGAGCAGGTCAATGCCTATCAGACGAGCGAAGGATGTCTCTCGCTGATCGGCGAGCGTCCCTGCACCCGCTATCGCCGCATTAAGGTGGAGTATTTGGACGAGAACTTCGTCCACCGCATCAAAAACTTCTCGGGCTACACCGCCGAGATCATCCAGCACGAAATCGACCACTGCAACGGAATCGTTATTTAGTTCCACCGATTCAAGAAAGCTCCCTGCAGCCAAGCAACTGCAGGGAGCTTTCGATTGTATGGAGCCTCTATCCCTTAGCTCTGGCGGTAATGATCGAAGAAGTCGGCGAGGTCTTCGAGGGACTCTTTGAGTACTTCCATGCGCGGCAGGTACACGATGCGGAAGTGGTCGGGCTCGGCCCAGTTAAAGCCGCCGCCGCGCGTGATCAGGATCTTCTTCTCGTGCAGCAGGTCGAGGGCAAACTGCTCGTCATCGGTGATGTTGAACTTTTTAACATCCATCTTGGGGAAGATGTAGAACGCCGCGCGCGGCTTGACCACCGAGATGCCATCGATCTTGTTAAGCGCCTCATACACAAAGTTGCGCTGCTCGTAGACACGGCCGCCAGGACGGATGTAGTCGTTGACGGACTGATGGCCACCGAGTGCCGTCTGAACGATCGATTGAGCCGGCACGTTGGAGCACAGGCGCATGTTGGAGAGCATGTTGACGCCCATGATGAAGTCGCTCATGCAGCGCTGGTTGCCCGAAAGCACCATCCAGCCAATGCGATAGCCCGCAATCATATGCGACTTGGACAGGCCGCTAAACGTAATGCAGGGCAGGTCGGGGGCGAGCGAGGCAATGGAGACGTGCTCGTAGCCGTCCATGCACAGGCGGTCGTAGATCTCGTCGGCAAAAATCATGAGCTGGTGCTTGCGCGCGATCTCGACAATGCCCTCGAGCACCTCGCGCGGATAGACAGAGCCCGTGGGGTTGTTGGGGTTGATGATGACGAGGGCCTTGGTCGCGCTCGTGATCTTGGACTCCATATCCTCCAGGTCGGGATACCAATCCGCCTGTTCATCGCACAGATAGTGCACGGGATGACCGCCGGCAAGGGTTGCGCACGCCGTCCAGAGCGGATAGTCGGGGCTGGGGATCAGAATCTCGTCGCCATTGTCGAGCAGCGCGTTCATCGAAAGCTGAATGAGTTCGGACACGCCGTTGCCCGTGTAGATGTGCTCCATCTGAACATTGGGCAGGCCCTTGATCTGCGAGTACTGCATAATCGCCTTGCGCGCAGAGAACAGGCCGCGCGAGTTGGAATAGCCTTCGCAGTCGGGCAGCTGCTGGCGCATGTCCTTAATGACCTCATCGGGCGTGCGGAAACCAAAGGGCGCGGGGTTGCCGATGTTGAGCTTGAGAATACGCTCGCCCTCGTCCTCCATACGGGCGGCCTCGTCGACGACGGGACCGCGCACGTCATACAGGACATTCTCGAGTTTGGTGGATTTAGAAAAAGTACGCATGGTGGTGCTCCTTGGAATTTGAGCCGTGGGACTAGGTTCGGATTTGGCAACGTTATGGGACGAGGACGTCTCGCCTTGATCGGCGTCACTGGCGAGCAGCCAGGAAACATCGACCTCCAAAATGCGGGCGAGCAGCTCTGCCACATCGCGCCGCGGAATCGTCTTGCCGCTCACATATTGGCTCATCTGACTCTTGCCGAGTTTTTTACCGAGCATCTCCGATGCGCGGATTACGTCCGACTGGCGAACGTCGCGATCGGACATAGTCTGTCGCAGGCGATCGCTAAACGTCTCTTGGGCCACAGGAACCTCCTTGCTGGCAAAGTTCAATTTATAGAACACGAATTGAACCAAGGTTCAATTTAGGCAGCAGTATAACGCGGCACCTCATTCGAAAGTTCAATTTCATAAGAAAACGAACCGAACTCCGAGATTTGCCCAAAGCGGACAATGACATGCACGCGTTTAGAGATATTCGAGGAAACGAGCCGCCGCGAGCGAAACGTCGGCGGTGCGGTATATGGCGTTGATCTGCCGATGAGGATGTCCCTCGAGCGGGCGCACGACAACATCGAACTGGCAGCGGCGCAAGATGAGCGCGGGAAGAATGCTCACGCCCAGGCCGTCCTCGACCATGGCCATAATCGCATAGTCATCCCAGGTCGACAGCTTGGAGCGCACCGTCAGCCCCGCCCGACGGAACAGCGGCGTAATCTCGTCGTCGCTACCGCGTTCCAGCAGAATAAACTGCTCGTTGGCCAAATCGGCAAGGGAAACGACCTCCGCGGTGGCAAGCGAGGAGCCCGCTGGCACCACGGCCATCAGCTCGTCTTGTACCAACGGCCGCGACGCCATGCCGGCGCCGCGTGGCTCGCGCGGAATAAAGCCCAGGTCGCAGCGGCCTTCCGCCACCCATTGCTCAATCTCGGAGTAATCGCCCATCAGCAACTCATAATCGACGTCCGGGTGATCGGCGCGAAACCGCGCGATCACCGGCGGCAGTACATGGGTCGCCACACTCGAAAACGTACCGATACAGATCTTGCCACGCATGAGCCCCCGCATCTCGTCCACGCGTCGCTGCAGGCGGCCAAACTCTTCGCATAACGCCTCGACCGCCGGCATGACCTGCCGCCCGTCGGCAGAAAGCACCACGCCCTCGCGGCTGCGATCAAGCACCTTAAAACCCCAGTCTGCCTCAAGGTCGCCCACCATGCGGCTCACGCCCGACTGCGAATAGCTCAGCCGCTCTGCAGCACGCGTAAAGCTGCCGGCACGCACCGTCTCGAGCAGCACTTGCATCTTTAGGATATTGGTCTCCACGGCACGCCTCCACCTTTGCATGAGTTTTTGTCATGTTTGCCATGCATTATATTCGCTTTTCTTCTAAAGCCAGTTCACCCATAGTGAACATGCTCGGATATAGAGGGGATGTCAGCGCATGAACAACGGACTGTTTACGTACCTAGCAGCATTGCTATTGTTTGGCTCAAACGGCATCATCGCCGCTGCCATCGCGCTGCCGAGCTCCGATATCGTGCTCCTGCGCACGTTTTTGGGCGCACTCTCGCTTGTCACCGTCCTCGCCATCACCCAACGCCATAAGTTGCAGGCGCCATCTCGCCCCCGCGAAGCCGCAGCCCTTCTCCTCTCGGGAGCCGCGCTGGGCGCCAGCTGGATTTTTCTGTTCCGCGCCTACCAGACGCTCGGCGTCGGCATATCCTCGCTGCTGTACTACTGCGGCCCCATCATCGTTATGGCGCTCTCCCCGCTCATCTTTGGCGAAAAGCTGACCGCCGGCAAAATCGCCGGCTTTATCGCCGTTGCTTGCGGTGCTTTTCTCATTGCAGCGCAAGGTCTAGGCGGCAATATGCCCATTGCGGGTATCGCCTGCGGCATCGCCTCGGCATTTTGCTATGCACTGATGGTCATCGCCAGCAAGGGTGCGCCGCACATCGAGGGTCTCGAGAACTCCACGCTCCAGGTGAGTGCCGCCTTTGTAACCGCGTTGATCCTTACGCTCTTCACGCAAGGTGTCCCCTCGTTCCTCTCCCCCAGCATTGCCGCCGGCATCGATTGGCACGCCGTTGCCATGCTCGGCATTGTCAACACCGGCATTGGTTGCCTGCTCTACTTTAGCGCCGTCGCCAAACTGCCCGTCCAGACCGTCGCCGTCGTCGGCTACCTCGAGCCGCTTTCGGCGGTCGTGTTCTCGGCCGTCCTTTTGGGCGAAGCCATAACACCGGTCCGTCTGATGGGCGCCGTGCTTATCATCGGCGGCGCGATCTTTTGCGAACTCGCCGGCAAACGCGCAAACGCCAAGGCTGGCATCGCCCAGACAGCACGCGCTTAAAAGCCCCTCTTCTGTTTCGAAGCAGGGGCGCGTCCGCGGTTATCACATTGCAGCAAGCCATTCAGCGGATATGCCCCTGCTCTGAAATGCTACCTGCGTATATGAATAATCCCCAGATGGGGATTATTGTCTAAAACACCCCGATGTGCCAAACTGCTCTTATATGTATAAAGATGGCATAAAGGTCTACTGCTCGTGGCAGAGGCCAGATGTCCAAGGGAGTCCACGTGGCACACAACAAGCTGGAGGCAAGCCTCCAAGACCAGCGTAGTCAAGGCGGGCATGGAGCCATTCCCCTCTCCGCTGGCATGCTGCTCGTAACGCTCGGCGTCGTCTACGGTGACATCGGCACAAGCCCCATGTACACCATGAAATCAATCGTCGCCAGCAACGGCGGCATCGGCACCGTCAGCGAGGACATGATTCTGGGCGCGCTTTCGCTCGTCATCTGGACCATGACACTCGTGACCACGGTCAAGTACGTTGTAATCGCCATGAAGGCCGACAACCATAACGAGGGCGGCATCTTCGCCCTGTTTAGCTTGGTGCGCAAAGTGGCGCCTTGGCTGATTCTTCCCGCCATGATCGGCGGCGCGGCGCTGCTCGCCGACGGCATCCTCACCCCCGCCGTCACGGTTACCACGGCCATTGAGGGCCTGCGCACTATCGAGTGGGGCCACGCGCTATTGGGTGACGGACAAACCAACGTCATCATTATTACCATCATCATTATCTGCGGCCTATTTGCCATGCAGCGCGCCGGTACCTCGTCGATCGGCAAGCTGTTCGGCCCGCTCATGACACTGTGGTTCCTGTTCCTGGCAGGCGCCGGCCTGTTCAACATGCTCGGCAACCTGTCCATCCTACGCGCGCTCAACCCCATCCGCGGCATCATGTTCCTGTTCTCGCCCATCAACCACTCGGGCATCATGGTGCTCGGCTTCGTCTTCCTGTCGACGACCGGCGCCGAGGCGCTCTACTCGGACATGGGCCACGTTGGCAAGGCAAACATCTATGCATCCTGGCCGTTTGTTAAGGCGGCCCTTATCCTTAACTATCTGGGTCAGGGCGCTTGGCTGCTCGCCAATAACTCCAACCCCCAGATGCTCGCGATGGATATCGTCAACCCGTTCTACATGATGCTCCCCGAGCCCCTGCGCCCCTTTGCCATCGTGCTTTCGGCCGTGGCGGCCATCATCGCCTCGCAGGCGCTCATCACCGGATCGTTCTCGCTGGTATCCGAAGCCACGCGCCTCAACCTTATGCCGCATCTGCGCATCCACTACCCCAGCGACACCAAGGGCCAGCTCTATATTCCGCTCGTCAACAACATCATGTGGGTCGGCTGCATCTTCATCGTGCTGCTGTTCCAAAACTCCGAGCGCATGGAGAGCGCCTACGGCCTCGCCATTACCGTGACCATGCTCATGACCACGACGCTTTTGACGAGCTACATCGCCGGCATCCTCAAGCACAAGCTGGGCGCCTGCGTCTTTGCCCTGCTCTTTGGTGCCATTGAACTGTGCTTCTTCGCTTCGTGCCTCACCATGTTCTTTGACGGCGGCTACGTCATGATCTTCCTGGCCGCACTGCTGTTTGGCCTTATGTATGTGTGGCGTCGCGGCACCGCCATCGAGCGCACGCAGACGATTCTGCTGCCCGTCTCCAAGTACATCGATCAGCTCAACCGCCTGCGCAACGACGAGACTTACCCCGTGCTCGCCGACAATCTCGTGTTCCTCACCAACAGCCCCGACCCGCTCACGCTCGACCGCGACGTGCTCTATTCCATCCTGGACAAACATCCCAAGCGCGCTAAGGCTTATTGGTTCATCAACGTGCACGTTACCGACGAGCCCTATACTCACGAGTATTCCGTTGAGACCTTTGGCACGGACTTTTTGTTCCGCGTGCGCCTGGACCTGGGCTTTAAGGTCAATCAGCGCATCAACGCCTACCTGCGCCAGATCGTTGGCGACCTGATGGCATCGGGTGAGTTGCCACCGCAGCATCACACCTACTCCATCTACGAGACACGCGGCAACGTGGGCGACTTCCGTTTTTGCATGCTGCGCAAGATGCTTGCCCCCGAAACGGACATCAACCGCAACGACCATCGCGTCATGGCCATCAAGTACGCCGTCCGCCGCGCCTGCGGAAGCCCGGCACGTTGGTACGGTCTCGAGAACTCGGCCATCATCATCGAGTACGTGCCCCTCTTTGCCCGTATGCGTCCGGCAGTCAAACTCGTACGCACCCAGGTGCCGCTCGAAGTTCAGATCGAGGAAGCTGAGGAAATGGATGTCGATATCTTCTCGGACGACCTGGTCAACGGCAACGAAGCCGGCAAGAACATGAACGTCGATCCCACCGAGCTGCTCGAGAGCGTCGCCGATACGCCCGAACAGCAACAGCTCGACGGCCTCGAGAGCACCCAGCTCAACGACGCCAACTTCTAGCGACGTCACAAATCAACGACAGCGGCCCTGCACCTCACGAGAGACGCAGGGCCGCTTTGCATTGCAGTAAAGCTAACGGCTACGAACGACGCGGCTCGGGAACCACGAGCCTATCGGGGCTTGCGCCCTCGGCATCCATCAGGCTCACGTAGCGAATCGACGGATCCCCATACATCGCGTAGTAATAATTGCCCGTGCGCGCGCTAAAGCATCCGGTGTAGATAGTCTTCTCGAACTTGCCATCGCCCATCCTGGACGCCCCCTCGATCATCACCACGCCCTCGAGCGAGCGGAACATGCGGACGACGTTTTCGGTCTCGCTCTCCTTTTGCGGGTAATTGGCATTGAGGTACGCCGCCTTTACAAAACGGCTCGGCGAATAGCAGTCACCCGGAATACCGCGCATGCCGGCACCGGCTCCATAGGGCTTAAGCTCGGCGCCACGCCACTTCGCCGTCTGCGGAAAATCGCTTGTGGCGGTGATATAGGTGCGCAGGTTTTCCATGTGCCACGGGAAGGTGGGCTGATTGGCAAGGGTGTCGACCGGATCGTCGTATACATGCAGGCCGTCAGCCATCATCTCGACCACGATGCTGCGCTGGCTGTCGCCGATAATCCAATGGAGCAGCGACACACCCAGCCCCTCTCCGGCAGATTTGGCGACAATCACCGTGTCGCGCAGCGCGGCCTCGGCCTCATCGACCGTCGAGAACGTCGCTGCCACCCACAGGGGAAACTCATAGGCCGCGATATTGGTCTTTCCATCAACCGGCCCCTCGGCATACTCGGCATAACCCGGGAAATTGAGGCCCGCCACGGCGAGGCCCGCATCGTTGCCGCAATCGAAGAACATAGGGTAGTTCTTGTAATCGATGCACATACCGATCACCGCGTGTGCCGCTGTCGCGTCGTCGATAAACGAATACGGAATGTTAAACCCGCGCGGCATCACGCGAACCTGTTGGCCGTAGTCAAAGCTCCAGTCGAGATTGCGGCCCAGATACATGTGACCAGAATTATCGGTAAATCGAATGCTCGTACACATAGCGCCTCCTAGCTTTACGTTCTTGCTAATTTCATTGTCTCCAAACAAAGGGGCGCTAAACAAAAAAGCCCGGACATGACAACAATGTCATGTCCGGACTATTCAAGCTGGATAAACTCAACCAAGTTAACCCCGCAGGCCGTCTAAGGGGTCAAAGTGCCGCAGATTGCCACGAAAGAGGAGCGCCGCGTACTAACGGTACGCAAGCGACGAGTGAGCGGCGAGGTGTGGTGCTGTGGTCGCCCTAGACAAGCTTGCCTAGACAGTGGTCGATCATATGTTGAATCATCTGCGCCTCGAAGCCCACAAAGTCCTGCTTGCGCTCGCGCATCTTGCCGTCGACGATCACGTCATAAGCGACCTTGCACTTGATATAGCGCGTGGACTTGGTGACCTCCTCGTGCGTCAGGCAGCTCTCCTCCATCTTGCTGGCGCCCAGGCCAAACACCAGACGGGGGTTGTAGAGCACGTGGGGCTCGCCGGCATCGTCCAGGTAGACGCAAACCTTCTTGGTAACGCCAATCTGGTTAGCGGCAAGGCAGCCGGCATCGTCGAGCGACTTGATGGTATCGATCAGGTCCTGAGCAACCGACTCGTCCTCGACGGTCGCAACCTCGCAACGCTGGGACAGGATAGCCTCGTCGTGGCAAAGCTCTTTAATCATACGTTCCTCCATAGGGGTCGTTGTAACCGCTTAAGTATACGGTACCCACACTTTTTCATGCGAAAAATACCGTCCGTCTGCTACAAAGCGCCGAACATCAACATGCGAGGAACAACAGCGTCGTAAAGGGGCTATAGTGGGAGCGTTCGTGTCAATCGGCCTAAACTCGGGGCCGAACAAGGAAAGGGTATGCATGGACGAACTATTTCACGTCAGCGAGCGCAAGTCCACAATCGGGACCGAACTCCGCGCTGGACTGACAACGTTCTTGGCAATGGCCTACATCATTGCCGTCAACCCCGCGGTGCTCTCGGGCGCCGGCATCGATGCGGGAGCGCTCGCCTGCGCCACCTGCCTGGGCGCCGGCATCATGACCATCTGCATGGGCATCTTCGCCAACCGCCCGCTCGCCTGCGCGTCGGGCTTAGGCGTCAACGCGATGATCGCCGGAATCACCACCACCGTCTGCGGCGGTGACTGGCACGTGGCCATGAGCGTCATCTTCCTTGAGGGCGTCGTCATCTTGCTGCTCGTGCTTTGTGGCCTGCGCGAGGCCATCATGGACGCCATCCCGGTTGTCCTGCGTCACGCCATCTCGGTGGGTCTGGGCCTGTTTATCGCCATGATCGGCCTGTGCGACGCTGGCATCATCACCGCTGGCGCCGGTACGCTCGTCGGCCTGGGCGACATCGCCTCCCCCACCTTTATCGTCGGTATCATCTCCATCGTCGTGACGGTTGCCCTGGCTTCCCGCAACGTGCCGGGCTCGCTGCTCATCGGCATCATCGTCGCCGTTATCGCCGGTATCCCCCTAGGTGTGACCCAGGCTCCGACCGGTATCATCGCCCCGCTCGACTTCTCGAGCATCGGTGGCCCCATCGCCGACGCCGGCGGCGTGCCCGCCATCGTCAAGGTCCTTACCGACCCCGCGCTCCTCGTCATCTCGTTCTCGCTGCTCATGAGTGACTTCTTCGACACCATGGGCACCGCGATGGCCGTGGCCAAGCAGGGCGAGTTCCTCACCGACGACGGCAACGTCGAGAATATCAAGGAGATTCTAATCGTCGACTCCGCCGCCGCCGCTGTGGGCGGTTTCATGGGTGTCTCCTCCATCACCACCTTCGTCGAGTCCACTTCCGGCGCCGCCGACGGTGGCCGCACGGGCCTCACCTCCGTCACCACCGGCGTGCTGTTCATTCTCGCCGCGTTCTTCTCCCCCATCGTCACCATCGTTTCCAGCGCCGCCACCTGCGGTGCTCTGGTCTACGTCGGCTACCTCATGATGAGCGAGGCCTCCGAGATCGACTGGTCCGACGTATCTCAGGGTTTCCCGGCGTTCATGATTGTCGCCGGCGTGCCCTTCACCTACTCCATCTCTGCCGGCATTGGCCTGGGCTTTATCGCCTACGTGATCGTCGCGCTCTTTAAGGGCGAGGCCTCCAAGATCAAGCCGCTCATGTGGATCGCAGCCCTCGCCTTCCTCGTCTACTTCTTCGTAGCGTAGCGGCAAAGCTGCCAAAGCAGAACACCAAAGCGCGGAGTCGCATCGAGCGGCTCCGCGCTTTTCTTTTAAAGCCAGGCAACGCACGGACGCGCGATGTATTGCTTCCCAAGTTTTGGACATTTTGCCCTCCAAACGGCACTACCGCCGGCAACATCCAGCAGATACGCTGAATCTAGTCGTATAGGCCCTATGAGAACGGGAGCAACCATGGCAGCCTTGTTCACGACCCCCAAACGCAATGACGCTACCGCCGGAACCCATGTTGCCGAACCCGACGTTCGCCGTCGCATAGGACTCGCGCACGGCAGCTGGCGCCGCGTGACGCGCCGCATCGTCGCGGGCGCCGTGTGCGCGCTCACGGTGAGCTCGCTGCTCATGCCGAGCGTCTCGCTCGCGGCCGAGTGGGTGGACGTCGGCGGTACCCAGTACAACGCCGGCACCGCGGCAGGCGACGAGGCCGGCACCTGGAGCTGGGACGGCGCCGACGATATGAAGCTCAACGGCTATGACGGCGGCGCGATCGAGGCAGCGGGCAAGCTCAACGTGAGCTACGAGGGCAACAACACCGTCACTAACGACGACGGCCGCGGCATCAAGGTTAAGGATGGCGCGAACGAGAACGCCGAGCTTAATATTCAGGGCGACGCGTCCAGCACGCTCAACGTGACATCTTCTCGTGACGCCATCACTTCCGTCGGCAACATCAACATCGACGGCGCTGGCACTGTCAACGCCACGAGCACCGAGCACGATGCCATCGATGCCGGGGACGATGTCACCATCAAGGGCTCGGGAAACGTTAACGCCACGGGCGATTCGGATGGCATCAGGGCCGACGGCAACATCACGATCGACAACAGCGGAACCGTCACCGCCAAGGCCACCGAGGATCAGGGTATCGATGCTAACGAGAACCTCATCATAAAGGGCGGCGGCAAGGTAGAGGCAAGCTCTATCAAAGACAATGCGATTTGGGCCGACGGCAACATCGAGATCTCGGGTGGCAGCCAGGTCAAGGCAAGCTCCGAGGAAGACACCGCCATCGACGGTAAAAACAGCCTCACGGTCACGAACGCTTCCCTCAACGCAAGTGGCGTTGGGTATGGCATCTATGTCTACAAGGGCATCACGCTCGATGGCGCGACCGTGACGGTCCGCGCAAGCTCAGATGGCGGGGAAGTCAGCGCACTCTTCACCGATGAGGACGACATCGTCATCAAGAACGGCTCGACTGTGGATGCGCTCGCAGAAGGCAGGTTCTCGGTTGCAATCTCCACCAGTAATTTCTACTCCGACGAAGCGGGTGGCCATATCTACATCAGTGACTCCGTTGTCAAGGCCATAGCCCGCTATGCCGAGACCGGCGGCGACGGCCCCGATCACTACAGCAACGACCAAAGCGGCGCGGTCATTCCCGAGCATAGGGGCGTGAACATCGGCATCTTTGCCCGGACCAAGGAGGGCATCACGCCCGCGACCATCTCGATTGTCCGCAGTAAGGTCACAGCTGAGGGAGACACGGCGGCAATCTTCGCCCTTGCCATGAGCGCGGACGGCAAGGCGATTGGCACCATCGAAATCAAGGACGCCATCATCCAGACGCCTGCAGGCGGCAAAGTCATTGACTATCGCAACAAGGAAGAGCTCAGCGACGGCATCTCCTACGAAGCAGGTCAAACCATCGGCACGGGTGCCGCCACGATCGACTCCCCCTATGACGCCGCTGTCGCCAAGAGCACGGTCATCGCGCCTCCCGAGGAGATCAAACCCGAGGAAAAGCCCGGCGAGACCAAGCCCGAGGGTTCCAAGTCCGAGGGCACGAAGACGACCAAGACCGTTGCAGTTGCAGCCACGGGAGCCAAGACCACCGGCAAGCTCGCGGCAACCGGCGACGCCTCGAACGCAGCCATCGTGGCAGCCGCCCTTGCAGGAACAGCCGCCATCGCCGCGGGCGCCGTGGTGAGCCGCAAGCGCTCGTAAACACTTTTTCGCACGGGACGGGTGGATCGCGGCCCTTGCCTTCCTCGTCTACTTCTTCGTAGCGTAAGGGCAAGGCTGCAAAAGCTGAACAATAAAGCGCGGAGTCGCCATGCGGCCCCGCGCTTTTCTTTTAGCGCCGGTCCCTGCGCCGGCGTGCGGCCTATTTCTCCCCCATTTTGGCCATTTTGCCCTCCAAACGGCACTACCGCCGGCAACATCCAGCAGATACGCTGAATCTAGTCGTATAGGCCCTATGAGAACGGGAGCAACCATGGCAGCCTTGTTCACGACCCCCAAACGCAATGACGCTACCGCCGGAACCCATGTTGCCGAACCCGACGTTCGCCGTCGCATAGGACTCGCGCACGGCAGCTGGCGCCGCGTGACGCGCCGCATCGTCGCGGGCGCCGTGTGCGCGCTCACGGTGAGCTCGCTGCTCATGCCGAGCGTCTCGCTCGCAGCGGAATGGGTCAAGGTCGGCGGCAACAAGTACAACACCGCGGCGAGCGACGAGGCCGGTACCTGGTCGTGGGACGGCGCCGACGACTTGAAGCTCAACAACTATAACGGCGGCGAGATCCAGGCCGCAGGCAAGCTCAACGTGAATTACTCGGGAACCAACATCGTCACTGCCGAATGGATCGAAAGCATCAACGTTTCTCATGGCACTAACGAAAATGCCGAGCTCAATATCCAAGGCGACGAGGGCGGCACGCTCAGCGTGACATCTACTGAGGACGCTATCCTCACCACGGGTAATATCAACATCGACGGAGCCGGATCCGTCAACGCCACGAGCACTGGGTTTGATGCCATCAATGCCGGAGGTGATCTCGCTATCAAAGGTTCGGGCAACGTCAACGCCACGGGTGCATCGGATGGCATCAGGGCAAACGGCAATATCACGATTGACGACAGCGGAGCCGTCACCGCCAGGGCTACCAAGGACAAGGGTATTGGAGCCGACAAGAACCTCACCATCAAGGGTGGCGGGACGGTCGAGGCAAGCTCAGCCGATGGTGAAGCCCTTTGGAGCGGCGGCAATATCAACATCTCGGACGGCGACCAGGTCAAGGCAAGCTCCGAGAAAGACGCTGCCGTCGAGGCCAAGGGCAGCCTCGCAGCCACAAACGCCTCCCTCAACGTAAACGGTGTTGAATATGGCGTCTATGCCCACAAGGGCATCACCCTCGATCATGCAAACGTGACGGTCCGTGCAAGTAAAGGCAGATACGGTGGCGCCAACGCCCTCTTCACCTACCAGGACGACATCGTCGTCAAGAACGGCTCCACCGTGGACGCGTTTGCGGAAGGCGAGGTTTCGGCTGCATTCTCCACCAGAAACGATCGACCCAACGAGAAGGGCGGCCACATCTACATCAGCGACTCCGTTGTCAAGGCCATAGCCCGCTATGTCGAGAACGGCGACGGCCCCATCCCCTACAGCGAAAACCAAGATGGCGAGACGAGGCGCGAACCCCAAGGCGAGAACATCGGCATCATCGCCCAGACCAGCGAGGGCGTCACACCCGCAGCCATTTCGATCATCCGCAGCAAGGTAACGGCCGAAGGAGATACAGCGGCAATCTTTGCCCGTGCCATGAGCGCTGACGGCAAGACAATCGGCACCATCAAGATTGAGAACGCCGCCATCCAGACGCCCGAAGGCGGCAAGGTCATTGACTATCGCAAGCTCCGTGACGGCATCTACGAGGCAGGCCAAGCCATCGGCACGGGCGACGCCACGGTCGACTCCCTCTATATCAAAGCAGTCGCCAAAAGTACGACCATCGCACCTCCCGAGGTAGCCAAGCCGGAAGACCCCAAGCCCGACGAGACCAAGCCCGCAGAAAGCAAGCCCGCGGAGTCCAAGCAGAACCCCAAGCCTGAGGGCTCAAAGCCGACCAAGGCCGTTGCGGCTTCAACCACGAAAGCCAAGACTACCGGCGTGCTCGCGGCAACCGGCGACACCTCGGGTGCGGCCATCGTGGCAACCGTCCTTGCGGGAACAGCCGCTATCGCCGCAGGCACCATGGCGAGCCGTAAGCGTTCTTAGACGCCTCTGCGCACATGGCAGCTCCCGCGAAGGCCCCGAGCCCCAGCACCGTTTAACAACGCCACCGCCGAGCTCCCCTCCGGCGGTGGCGTTTTCCATATGCGTCCGCAGGGGATGCGCGAGATTGTCTTTGGTCTAGCCCAACCGGCATACGCTGGCGTGCGACAATTGGGGCTGCCGATATCACAACACTGAGAGAAGCCCGTCATGGAAGCGCATCAAAAGCAGATAACCGTTTATTCGAATCATACGGAAAGCGCGCCTGTCATCTACCTTCCTGTGGTCGTGGGCGACGGCAGCGAGGTTTATAAGTGTTGCCGAGAGCTCGACTGTCCGCCATTCGCCCTCGTCACCATTGGCGGGCTCGATTGGAATCGCGAGCTGAGCCCCTGGGCATGCGACGGGACCGTACGCGATGCCGAGCCTTTCGGCGGCCAAGCTGCCGATTTTCTTGATGAGCTGCTGAATCAGATAATCCCCCAGGTCGAGTCGTCGCTTCCTCAGCCGCCCACCTGGCGCGGCATTGCCGGCTACTCGCTCGCGGGCCTCTTCGCACTCTGGTCCCTCTGGCAAACCGACGCCTTTGACCGCGCCGCGAGCGCATCGGGGTCGCTATGGTTTCCCGACTTTGTCGACCGTGCCAGCACGGCCCCTTTTGCCGGCAGCCCGCAAGCCGTCTACCTGTCACTCGGCAAAAAGGAAACCAAGACGCCCAACCGCATGATGCGGCATGTACTCGACGACACACGCGCGATGGAAGCGTTGCTCGTCGAGCGCGGCATTCCAACAACGCTGGAGCTCAACCCCGGCAATCACTTTGCCCAAACCGACTTACGCATGGCCCGCGGCATCCACTGGATACTGACACATTAAAAATGGTGCCCACACGCATATACGCATGGGCACCATATCTTGTTTTAGCTGAACGCAGCTGCTACTCAGCAGCCTCCTCAAGCTCGGAGACATCAAACTCAAAGTCGTTACCCGGCAGGATGGCGTTGAGCACAATGCCCACCAGTGAGCCCACGGCAATGCCGGACAGCGAAATGGTCACGCCGCCCAGCTCCAACACGATGGCGCCGGCGGTGCTGTACGCGATGCCGAGCGAAAGCACGAGCACCAGCGCGGCAACCAGCACGTTGCGGTTGTTCTGGAAATCGACCTGGTTCTCGATGAGGTTGCGGACGCCCACAGCGCTGATCATGCCGTAGAGCACGAGCGACACACCGCCGATCACACACGCCGGCATGGCCGCAATGACAGCCGCGAACTTGGGGCAGAACGAAAGCACGATGGCGCAACACGCGGCAATTCGAATTACGCGCGGGTCGAACACGCGCGTCAGGGCGAGCACGCCGGTGTTCTCACCATACGTAGTGTTGGCCGGAGCGCCAAAGAGCGAAGCCAGAATCGTGGCAAGGCCGTCGCCGAGCAGCGTGCGATGCAGACCGGGATCGGCAATGTAGTTGCGCTCGCAAGTCGAACCGATAGCAGAGATATCGCCGATATGCTCGATCATGGTCGCGAAGGCCAGCGGCATGATGGTGATGATGGCCGTCGTGGCAAGACCGCTATCGAACTGCGGCCCAAAGAGTGCAAACACGGTGTTGTCCCACACGATGGGCAGACCGACCCACGGAGCGGCGGCAACGCCCGAGAAATCAACCTCGCCGAGCGCAGCCGCAACGGCATAGCTCACCACAACGCCCAGCAAAATCGGCACGATCTTGACCATGCCACGGCCCCAGATGTTGCAGATGACGATAACAGCAACGCCAATGACAGCCACAAGCCAGTTGGTCTGGCAGTTAGCAATAGCGGAACTTGCCAGGATCAAGCCGATGGAAATGACGATGGGGCCAGTCACCACCGGCGGAAAGAAACGCATGACACGCTTGGCGCCAAACGCGCGGAAGAGCGCCGCCAGCACCGGATAGAGCAGACCGGCACAAGCTACGCCCAGGCAGGCGTAGGGCAAAAGCTCGGTCTCGCCGTTGGGCGCGATTGCGGCATAACCGGCAATAAAGGCAAACGATGAGCCCAAAAATGCCGGCACCTTACCGCGCGACAGGAAGTGGAACAGCAGCGTGCCCAAGCCGGCAAACAAAAGCGTTGCCGATACCGAGAGGCCGGTGAGCACGGGCACCAGCACGGTGGCGCCAAACATGGCAAACAGGTGCTGTAGGCCGAGCAGGAACATGCGCGGGCGGCCGAGCGACGATGCGTCGTAGATGGCATCGCTGACGGCGGGCGTCGAGGACTGGGACATGGATGTCCTTTCGAATGGAAGGGCGATCAGGCATATCGGATAACCTGCCCGAACGATACGATCCGAACCATTGTACGCGATACACTATGCCTCGCACGCGCCGCCACCTGCAAACACTAGCGCTATTTCCAAACGCGCTCGGCAATGCGCTTGACCAGCGCGATCTTTGCCCATTGCTCATCCTCGGTCAGCTTGTTGCCAATCTCGCAGCTGGCAAAGCCGCACTGAGGCGACAGATACAGGTTCTCGAGCGGCACGTACTTTGCGGCTTCACGGATGCGCTCGACGATAACATCCTCGTTCTCGAGCTCTGCCGCCTTGGTGGTTACCAAGCCCAGCACGACCTTCTTGCCGGGGGCAACGTACTTCAGCGGCTCAAAACCGCCGGCGCGCGGCGTATCGAACTCCAGGTAAAATGCATCGACATCCTCGTTTGCGAACAGGTACGGCGCGATGGGGTCATAGCCGCCCTCGAAGGCATAGGTGGAGTGGTAGTTGCCGCGGCACACATGCGTGTTGATGACCAGATCGTCGGGCTTGTCCGCGATGGCGGCATTGTTGAGCGCCACGCCCAGCTCGCTTACCTTTTGCAGGTCGACCGGGCTCATGCCGGTCTTGGACACAAAGTCAGTATCGCAGTAGATGCCCCAGGTGCAGTCATCAAACTGGATGTTGCGGCAGCCTGCTGCGTACAGGTCGGCGATCACCGTGCGATAAGCGGCTGCGATGGCGTCGGCAAGTTCCTCATCGGTCTTATAGACAGCGCGCAGGCTCTCCTGCTGGCCGTCGCAGCGGTCGAGCGTGACTTCGGAGAACGTCTGGATCGGCGCCGGAATGGTTTGCCGCGCGACCTGGCCCTCCCCCTCGAGCGCCTTGACAAATTTAAAGTGCTCGACGAACGGATGGTTCTCGCCGCTAATGGGGCCGGTTACCACGGCGGTGTCGGCTGTGGTCTCCTCGTCGTGGAACATATAGCCCGTACGCGAGGTACGGCGTTCAATGCCGTTGAGCCCCCACATAAAGTCGAGGTGCCAGTAACTGCGGCGAAACTCGCCATCGGTAATCACCTGCAGGCCAGCGGACTTTTGCTTGTCCACCAGGTCGCGAATGGCCTCATCCTCGACGGCCTTAAGGCCGGCGGTGTCGAGTGTGCCCGCAGCATAGGCGGCACGGGCGTCCTTTACGGCCTGTGGACGAAGAAAGCTGCCGACGATATCGGCGCGAAACGGCGCGTTCAGCGTGGTTAAAGCACTCATAGATATCTCCCTTTGCATTGGTTGCTTTACTGGAACAGAGTATGAGCGCTCATATGGCCATCGCAAAATATACGTTTATAACAGTTTGATATAGATGCTTCCTATATCAGTTTGGACTGCCATAAAGAGATTTGACCCGTACAGAATGCAGCAGTCTATATGTGCTGACGAATCACGTCGATATAGGCTTGGCCGTAGCGCGTAAGCGTCGTGTTCTTGCGCGTGATGATGCCGATCTCCATGTACTCGTCTACATCGAGCGGAATCGAGATGATGCCGGGCCCGTTGAGCTCGTGACTGATCACGCCTGAGCATACCGTGTAGCCGTTGAGGCCCATGACCAGGTTGAACAACGTCGCACGGTCACGCACGCGGATATTCTTGCGGCGCTCAAAGGTCGAGGTCAGCTCCTCAGAATAGTAGAACGAGTTATAGCTGCCCTGCTCATAGGACAAAAACGGGTAGTCTTCCAAGTCCTCGAGCGTCACGCTGGAGCGGCCAGCCAGCGGATGGTCTGCACACACAAAGACGTGCGGCGTGGCGCAGAAGAGCCCTTCGAACACGAGCTCGTTGGCCGCCAGCATGCGCTCGATGACCTCGCGATTGTGCTCCGACAGATACAGGATGCCGAGCTCGCTTTTCATGTGCGCGACGTCCTCGATAATCTCGTGGGTTTGCTCCTCGCGCAGGGTAAAGTCGTAGCGCGCGGCATCGAACTCACGGATCACATCGACAAACGCATTAACGGCAAAGGAATAATGCTGGCAGCTCACACTAAAGTGCGGCACCTGCTCGGATGCGCCCTTGTACTTGCCCTCGAGCAGGTCGGCCTGGTCGAGTACCTGGCGCGCATAGCCCAAGAAGGTCTCACCTTCCTCGGACACAACGACGCCCTTGTTGGTGCGCTCAAAGATGTGCACACCCATCTCGTTTTCGAGATCGCGGATCGACGCAGTAATCGAAGGCTGCGACACAAAAAGCCGGCGCGAGGCCTCGGTGATGCTGCCACATTCGGCAACTTTGACGACATATCTGAGCTGCTGGAGCTTCATGATGGCCTCCCTAGACGTCCGCGATACCCGAACCCACCGCATCCATCTGACGCATAAAAGGCGGCATCTCCCCCGTCGCGGCGCAGGCGGCAATCTGATGCAGAGCCCCGGCAACCGCATCGTCTGCCGCAGCGCCGATATGCCAGCGTGCGGCAGCAGTGACGGCCTCGTTGGCATTGGCGACTGCAACGGAGTTGGGAACGGCATCGATCATGGGCAGATCGTTATCGGAATCACCGAACACGGCCACCTCATCGGGCGTCAGGCCCAAAGCGCGCGCCAGCTCCAGCGCAGCGCAGCCCTTGTCCCAACCGGCCGGGAGAATATCGAATAGGCGCACGCGGTTGTTGGGAAATACAAGCGAGAGCTCCGGCACCTCAGCGGCAATGCGCTCGCGCAGCTCAGCGAGCTCTTCGCGCGAGCGGGCGCTCCAGATATTCGCCTTGTATACCGGGGCATCATCGACAACAGGACGGCACGGGGCCTCTTCGCCTTTGAGCCACGCGTTGCCGCCCGACTCCATGGCGCGACGAACGCGCTCGGGATCGCTCGTCACGCAATAGGCATCGTTGCCCCAAAAGTCATCACCCAGGCTGTAGACCTTCAGGTACGTATCGTCGGTCTCCTGCTCCAAGTAGTCAGCCAAGCGCATAAGGGCGGCGTTGTCGGTCGCATGCGAGGCTACCGCCTCACCGTCCACAAACATGACCTGGCCGTTACAGAACGCGCCAGTCGAGAAGCACTCGGAACGATTTTTGAACATCCAGCCCATCGCGGACGGCTGACGGCCCGAAACCGGGCCAAAGTGCAGACCCGCCGCCCGCATGGCATGAATGCCCTCGATGGCGTAGTCGCTAGCGCCGTCATGCCCGGCTGGAATCAGCGTATCGTCCATATCGGTCAGCACAAGTTTAATCATAAGGCCCCCATTCGTATCGGTCCTACCTATTGTAACGACCTGCCAAAATAAACCTGTCCCTTTTTGGCAGGTGCGCTAGTATAGGGAACAACAGATTCGATGCGGGAGTGCCGGCGGTGCAGACCACAAGGCTGAGAGGGCATGGGGCCCAATCCTTTGAACCTGTCAGTTAATGCTGGCGTAGGGAGCATGCCGCCTTTACAGGGGCGCTGTCTATGCACAGCGCCCCTTTTCTATGCCAAGGAGGCATGTGCAGTGATTGATTCGGAACAGCTTAAGCAACATATGGTCAAGGCCGTGGAAGAGATTCGCGCCACCAATCCGATGGCCGGCTCCATCACCAACACGGTGACGATCGATTTTGTCGCCAACGCGCAGCTCGCCGTGGGCGGTTCGGCCGCCATGGTCTATCTGCCCGACGAGGGCGAGGCACTCGTTGCCGGCGGCGGCGCCATCTATCTCAATATGGGCACGCTCTTCCCCATCTACGAGCAGACGATTCCCCGCGCGGCCAAGGCGGCACACGATGCCGGCAAGCCCTGGGTGCTCGATCCGGTTGGTCTGGGCATCGGTAGCCTGCGCACCCAGCTGGTAAACGAGCTCAAGCAGTACAAGCCCGCCATCGTGCGCGGCAACGCCTCCGAGATTATCGCGCTCGCCGGCCTGTGGGGTCTTGAGGGCGAGGCGGCCGATCTGAGCCGCGTGCGCGGTGTCGATACCACCGACACGGTCGATGCCGCCCGCGGCGCCGCCGTGGCGCTCGCCCGCTACACCGGCGGCGCCGTGGTCGTCTCGGGCGAAGTCGACCTGATCACCGACGGCACGACGGTGGCCAAGTCCCACGGCGGCAGCCCGCTCATGTCCAAGATCACCGGTTGCGGCTGCTCGCAGGGCGGCGTGCTGGCCGTGTACGCCTGTGCCGCCGACCCGTTTACGGCAGCCATCTGCGGCACCGCCGTCTACAACGTTGCCGGCACGCGTGCCGCCGCTGTCGCCGACGCCCCGGCAAGCTTTAAGGTCGCCTTTATCGACGAGCTCTACCGCGCGACCGCCCAGGACATCGCCGATAACCAACTCGAGCTCGAGGAGGCATAAGCCATGTCCGAGCCCGCAACCAATGCCGGCATGAACACACTCGTCGCCGTGGCCATCGCCCCGTGCGGCACCGGCGATGAACTGTCCGCCGAGGTCGCCGAGGTCGTGCGCGTCATTCGCGAGAGCGGCCTTCCCAACCGCACCACCTCGATGTTCACCGAGATCGAGGGTGACTGGGACGAGGTCATGCAGGTCGTGCGCGACGCAACCTTTGTGTTGGCGAGCAAGGGCATCCGCACCGAAGTCGTGCTCAAAGCCGATATTCGACCCGGATTTACCGACACCATGACCGGCAAGCTCGAGCGCATGGAAGCACAGATCAAAAAGCAGGAGGAAGCACGATGAGCATCCGCGACAACCTTGATATCTCGGCCTATCTGGTACTCGGCCCCGAAAACACGCTCGGGCGTCCCGTGGGCGATGTGGTGGCCCAGGCGCTCGACGCAGGCTTTACCTGCATCCAGGTGCGCTCCAAGGTGGCAAGTGCCCGCGAGATCATCGCGCTGACGGGCGACGCCGCGCAGGCAATCGCACAGGCCGGCAAGACCGGTCAGGTCGCCCTGCTGATCGACGACCGCCTGGACTGCGTACTCGCCGCGCGCGAGCAGGGCATCGCTGTCGACGGCGTGCACGTTGGCCAGAGCGATATTCCCGTCGAGGTCTGCCGCAAACTTTTGGGCCCCGATGCCATTGTGGGCCTTTCGGCCCGTTGCGAGGAGATGCTCGAGTACGTCAAGACCGCCGACATGAGCCTGGTCGACTACCTGGGCATCGGCCCGCTCCACGAGACCGAGACCAAGCGCGACTGCGGACGCGCGGCCGACGGCTCTATCATCACCAAGAGCTTTGAGGACTTGGCCGCACTCCACGCGGCAAGCCCCGTGCCCATCGTGGTGGGCGGCGGCGTCAAGACGGCCGACCTGCCACAGCTCAAGGCCACCGGCGTCGATGGCTTCTTTGTGGTGAGCGCCGTCTGCAGTGCCGACGACCCCTACGCCGCCGCCAAGGAGCTCGTCGATACCTGGCAGCAGGCATAGGCTCAAGCCGAGCAGCCGATTCGCAGCCTCATATCTTCAGCGATGGAAAGCGCATCCCAGTTTGGACCTCCATTCCGGGATGCGCTTCCCGCCGAGATGGCGGCAGCAGCCTCTACCCTGCCAGATATGTCTCCAGTGCCGGCAAGGTTGCCTCCGCATCGCGGCGGCCGATCTGATAGATGCGTTCGAGTTCATCGGGCTCGCGGCACAGCGACGGCACCTTCACCGATTCGCTCGGCCGCACCACAAAGATTTCGCCGGCAGCCTCGCGACGCGCCAGGTCATCGAGCGTAGCATTGTAGACCTCATGCCGATGCTCAAGCGCCGCGACAAACTCCGGGTAGTGACGGAACACGCGCCGCAGCATGGGCATCACGCTGTTGGGCTGCTTCACAAAGCCCGCCGGCTGCGTGAGTACCACGATATTGCGGTCATACCCCTGCGCAAACAGCCATGCACTGGGAATAGAATCAGCCACGCCACCATCCAGATACTTATGCCCGTCAATAGCAACGGGACGCGTCGCCACGGGAATCGCCGACGATGCCCGGATCCACTCGATATCCCTCTCGTCGCCATAGGGCAGGTCGTGGTAGACGGCCTTGCCCGTCTCGATATCGGTGCACACGCACGTAAACCGCATAGGACAGGCGCGATACGCCTCCAAGTCAATGGGATCGCGCTCGATAGGCACCTCGTGATAGGCAAAATCGGCATTGAACATATCGCCGGTCCGCAGCCAGCTTGCTACACCCGCATAGCGCTTATCGGCACAATAGGCCTTGTTATAGCGAATGGCACGGCCGATCTGGCGCGATTTAAAATTGTAGCCAAACGCCGCGCCCGCCGAGACGCCCACCATATGGTCGCAGGTCAAACCGTGCTCCATCCAAACGTCGAGCACGCCCGCCGTATACATACCGCGGTAGCCGCCTCCCTCGAGCGCGAGCCCCACCGTGCGCGTCATAGTTGACTGTGCCATGCGACCATCTCCATCCCCACAAATTCAAACGGAACAAGTATACCCGTCAACATATACCGCCCCAGTCGCATTTTTATCGAACATCGCATCATCGCGCTGCCGTTTGTCGAATAATAGCCACCCACAGCATGTGTACCCCTATATAATTTTGCACTGTTGTTTATACTACTCAGCAGTTATCAACAGCGAACATTAGCCGGCAAAGTAACCCAACAACGCAGCAAGGCGGGGGCCTGGATACACGCAAAACGCTGAGCAACGATGCGTGTACACAACGAGCTCGCCCGACGCAATCCGCTCCGACTTCAGAAAGCCGCTTAGAACATGGATACTGTCAGCAATTACACCGAAACGCTCGAAAAGACCGTCCGTGACCTTCTCGAGCGTCAGGAGGATCTGATCAGGACCGCCTTTACCGACCAGCTTACCGGGCTTGGCAACCGTGGCGGCTTTGCCCGTTCCCTCGAGGAGCTCTGGGAGCAGGACACCCCCGTTACCATGGCGTTCATCGACATCGACAATCTCAAGCACTGCAACGACGTCTTTGGGCATGACGAGGGCAACCGCTATATCTTGCAGGTAAGCCTCTATCTCAAACTGTATATGAAAGTGGACGAGGCGGCGTTTCGCATAGGCGGCGACGAGTTTGCCATCCTATCTACGATTGCGACCGAGGACGACCTCGCCGAGCGTCTGGAACACTGCCGAACGATCCTGCTCAAAAACAACGATTCCGAGATGCCCCACTCGTTTAGCTACGGAGTGGCACACGCCGACCCCGCCCTGGGCGAAGCCTCCAATCGCATGACACTCGATGCCGACCATCGCATGTACGACTACAAGCTACGTCATGCCATGCACCTCGATCGGCGCAATATCACGCAAGTCCACGCCGACGACTTCGAAATAAGCGATCGCATTTTTGACGCCTTTTCGATGCTCAACGAGGGCCGTTATTTCTTTATCGAGAACTTGGACAAGGACCGCACCCTTTGGTCGCAAGGTGCCTTGCGCGATCTCGGTCTTCCTTCGGAGCACATAGACAGCTGCCGCGATTTCTGGAAGACGCGCGTCCATCCCGATGACCTCGAGGCCTACGCCAACGACATCAACCAGATCTTTAACGGCTCCAAACACCGCCGCGTCATGCAGTACCGCATGCGCAATGCCGCGGGTGACTACGTTCTCTGCCGTGCTCGCGGGTTTCGCATCGACGGCGACGGAAATGCCCCCTCGCTCTATGTCGGCGAACTTGTCAACCACTCACTCGCCGAAACCGTCGACGCCGCTACGGGCCTCGGAACGCAGCGTATGCTGATCAACGCTATCGATGCCTGCCGCCGCGATCGTTGCGAGACGGGGCTTATAGCGGTGCGCGTTCGTGGCACGACAAAGCTCAACGAGCTCTACGGGGCCGAGGCTGTCGACAACATGCTTGCCGAATACGCAGGCCGTATGCTGTCGATCACCCGCGGCAGGAGCCGGGTCTACCGTTCACGAAGCGTCCAGTTCGTCGTGCTCAGCAACGATTTGGACCACGAGGCATTCGAGCAACTGACCCGCCACCTTAAAGAGGCCGTTTTCGCTCCTGTTCAAATCGCAGGCGACGCCATTACTCCCGTCTGTCTTGTCGTACCGGCCTTTTACGAGCACTTAACCCATCAAGCGACCGCCGTTTTAGGCGAACTCGACCGTCGCCTTCGCACGGCTGGCGGGCTTGTTCCCAACGACAGCCTCCCCATACCCGAGGCGGAGCGCAAAAGCGCCATCGCCGAACGTATCGACTCGCTCACGGGACTCTATCGACCCAGCGAGTTTATGCGGCGCGCCAACGCATTTCTCGAGGCAAGGCGCGACGGCACCTGGTGCATCGCCACGGTCGACATGGGCCACATGCGCCTGTTTAATGAATGGCACGGCCAGGCCGAGGGCGACCGCGTACTCGCCGATGTGGGCACGGTCCTCAAGGACATCGAGAATGCCGATATGGGCGTCGCAGGGTACTGGGGCCAAGATGACTTTTGCGCACTCATCCCCTTTAAGCGCATCACCGTCCATCAAATCTACAACCGCGTTCGCGAGGTCGTAGCCAGGCATGATGACGGCGTAGGTTTTTGGCCGTCCATGGGCATTTACCCCATCGACTCCAATGAGGAGATCACCATCGATGCGCAGGCAAAGGCCATGTTTACCAATCGACGCGCCAAAAACGACTTCAAGGAGCGCATTGCCATTTTCCGCCCCGAAGAATATGAACACGAGATTACGTTCCACCGCACGCTGACCGAGTTCCAGTACGCGCTCTCAAACGGCCGCATCACGTACTACCTGCAGCCCCAGGTCGATATGGAAACCGGCGAGATCATTGGCGCCGAGGCACTCACCCGCTGGATTGACAAGGACGGCTCTCTCATTTCGCCCGCAACGTTTATCCCCGCACTCGAGGAAAGCGGCTTTGTAGTGACGCTCGACAAATATGTTTGGCAGGGCGTCGCCATGTGGCTCCGCGAGCGCCTCAATCGAGGACTTCGCGTGGTTCCGATTTCCCTCAATGTGTCGCGCGTAGACATTCTTGCCTGCGATGTCGCCGAGCATATGGGGTCGCTCGCCGCCCAGTACAACCTGCCGCCCGAACTCATGCACATCGAGATCACCGAGACCGCCTATACCGGAGAGTCCGAGGCCGTGGATAAGCTGACCGCGGATCTGCACACCCGTGGCTTCTCGACCTACATGGACGATTTTGGCACCGGCCAGTCCACGCTCGCGATGCTCAAGAACGTCAACGTCGACGTCATCAAGCTCGACCGCACCTTTGTGCCCACCGACCGCGATCAAGGCCGCAGCGCGCAGATCGTGTCATCGATGCTCGAGATGGCGCAGTCGCTCCATCTGCCCGTCGTGGTTGAAGGCGTCGAGACAAATGAGCAGGCAAACATGCTACGACAAATGGGCGCCCGCTACGCTCAGGGCTTCCTCTACTACCGTCCCATGCCGGCGAAGGATTTTGAGGCATTGCTCGATGGTGGCAATAACAACTGATACGCTCGCGCGCAAAACGCCACCGCCGAGCGGGGGGGATTTGCCTCCATTAGCCAACTTATATCCCCAATTCAAACCGAATTGGGGATATGATACAAACCGCTGTTCCGTCCAAGGAGGGTATCCATCATGAACGAGTCATATCGCCTGGGCGAGCAATCGATTATTGCCTATCTTCAGCGGCTTGCGAATGGCATCTCGACCGCCGAACTCGATGTTGCCGCGCTGCCCGCTGGGCTACGCGCCGTTGGCGAGCAACTGCAAAAGACGCACGCCATCCTGCAACAAGAGCTCCGGCTGCTTGAGAGCAACGCCTATATCGACCCGCTCACCAACTTGGGCAACCGCAGCGAACTCGACCGTCACGTCGAGCAACTCTGGCACAAAGGCGACCCCTTCACCTGCGCCTATATTGACATCGACCATCTAAAACATTGCAATGATAGGTTTGGCCACGCCGAAGGCAATCGCTATATTCTGAGCATCTGCCGCACGCTCTCCGAAACCATGGAGCACGATGAGATGCTGTTCCGTATCGGTGGAGACGAGTTTGTGCTTATCTCGCCCTCCGCAAACGAGACTGAACTCGAGCAGCGCTTGGAGCAGGTACGTGCCGGGCTGATCGAGGCGAGCTCAGGCGGCAAGGCGCCCATGATCGGCAGCTTTAGCTTTGGCTGCTCGCGCGTCGATCCACTTGCCGGCGACACGCGCCGCCAGATGACGATGGATGCCGATCGCAAGATGTATCGCTATAAGCTTATGCATCGTGTGCAGCAGCCGAAAGACAATGACGCGCCGCAACGCCCAATCGTCGATCAGCTTCCCTGCAACGACCGGGTGTTCCAAGCGATCTCCATGAGCTCCGAGACGCGCTATCCGTTCATCCTTAACCTCGATACGGGCGAATCGCAATGGTCGGTTAACGCCGTGCGCGATTTTGACCTGCCCTCCCAGCACCCTTTTAATTCGGTCGATATGTGGCTTGCCCGCGTTCATCCCGAGGACCGCGACAACGTACGCGTCGAGCTCGACATGGTGATAAACGGCACGTGGCACTTCCACTACATGCAGTATCGCGTAATGGACGCCACCGGAAAATACGTGCTTTGCGACTGCACGGGCTACCGTTTGGACGGCACCGATACCGAGCCCAGCATGTATGTGGGCATTATCATCAACCGAAGCTTGGCAGATACGACCGACTCGGTAACGGGCCTGGGCGATGTCCACGCGCTGGTCAACGCTATTGGAGAGATGCGCCGCGTGGCGCGCGAGGCAGGCTTTATTGCCATTAAGGTCGACGATATCGCCGAAGTCAATGCCCGCTTTGGATTCGATGCAGGCGACCGCGTGCTCGCCGAAAGCGCCGCCTGCCTCATGGATTGTTCGCGCGGCAAGGGTCGCCTGTTCCGCTCGACGGGACCAATGTTCGTGGCGCTTTTCGATGAGCTCGGCCCCGAGGCAATCGACGAGCTCGCAAACGAAATCGAACGATTCCTGGGTTCTCCCGTGCTCATCGGCTCGCTTGAATATCAGCCGCCCATTCGCGTGGCCACGCTCCATCTGAACAGCGTTGACCGACAGCCCGTTTCCATTTTGAACGAGCTCAAAGCGTTGCTTAAAGAGGCACCGCAAGTACCGGGCACCAAGCTGGACTAGCGTTGTGGGGCGCGATGTGAAACACAGGCCGTTTCACATCGCGCCCCACGCCATCTGCCCTCTCGTGCGATAATCCTCCGCAGAAGTCACCAACAGCAGAGGGAGTTTGTGATGAAGGTTCTTTTGGTCAATGGCAGTCCCAAGGCAAACGGCAACACCGCCCGCGCACTCGCCGAGGTCGCCGAGCAGCTCAATGGCGAAGGCATTGATACCGAGGTGTTTCAGCTGGGCGCCAAGCCCATTCGCGATTGCATCGGTTGCGGCCAGTGTGGCAAGCTTGGCGGTCGCTGCACCTTTGACGATGACGTGGTGAACGAGTTGATCGCTGCCGCCGAGCAGGCAGATGGCTTTGTCTTTGGCTCCCCCGTCTACTATGCGCATCCCAGCGGACGCATCCTCTCGGCTCTCGACCGCGCATTCTATGCTGGCAGCAAGGCCTTTGCGCACAAGCCGGGTGCCGCTGTCGCCGTCGCCCGTCGCGGCGGCACGTCGACCACCTTCGATGTACTCAACAAGTACTTCACTATCAACCAGATGCCCGTGGTGGCCTCCACGTACTGGAACAACGTCTTTGGTGCCATGCCGGGCGAGGCCGCCCAGGACGCCGAGGGCCTGGCCACCATGCGAAACATCGGCAAAAACATGGCCTGGCTCCTTCGCTGCATCGAGGCAGGACAGGCCGCCGGCATCAAAGCCCCCGAAGGCGATCGCGCCAGGACCAACTTCATTCGATAGAGCGGCGGAGCATGATTATCCAGATTTTTGGAACCAAAAAGTCCTTCGATACCAAGAAGGCCCAGCGCTATTTTAAGGAGCGCCGCATTAAGGTGCAGTTTATTGACCTTAAGGAAAAGGAGATGAGCAAGGGCGAGCTCACGAGCGTGATGCAGGCGGTCGGCGGCATCGACAAGCTGCTCAACCCCAAAGCCAAGGACGAGGAGACGCTCGCGCTCATCCAGCACCTCACCCCCAGTCAGCGCTTCGATAAACTGCTCGAGAATCAGCAGGTTCTGGCCGAGCCCATCGTGCGCAACGGCAAAAAGGCCACCGTCGGTTATTGCCCCGATGTATGGGGAGCCTGGGAGTAGCCTGTGTTATTTGCCGGCGCGTGGGTATAAGAGCAGGCGTTTGGCATATGATTCAGCTGTAAGCCATGTCTAACAAAGGAGGGCACATGCCCAACAAACCCGTGAAGATCATCATGCTTACCGGATACCTCGGTGCCGGCAAGACCACGCTGCTCAACCACATCCTCGCTAACGACGGCGGCATCCGCGCCGCCGTGATCGTCAACGACATCGGCGAAATCAACGTCGATGCCAGCCTCATCGCTGACGGCGGCCTTTCCGAGACCGACGACCTCATCCCGCTCACCAACGGCTGCATCTGCTGCACGCTTTCGGATGACCTGGCCAACCAGCTGCAGGGCATCGCCGATTCGGGCAACTTCGACTACATCATCATCGAGGCCTCGGGCATTTGCGAGCCCATCCCCATCGCCTACACCATCTCGAGCTTCTGCGACGAGGCCAAGGTGGGCGGCGAGCCCAAGCTTGCGCTCGACAACATCGTGGCCGTGGTCGACTGCGCCCGCATGTACGACGAGTTCAACGGCGGCCGCGACCTGCTGGCAGAGGATATCGACGAGGACGACATCGAGAGCCTGCTCATCCAGCAGATCGAGTTCTGCTCCACGCTGATCCTCAATAAGACCGATACCGTGACGCCCGAGCAGATCGCCGAGCTCAAGGCCATCGTGCGCAGCCTGCAGAAAGACGCCGTGATCGTCGAGGCCCAAAACGGCGAGGTTCCCATGGAGGAACTGCTCGATACCGACCGCTTCGACTTTATGCGCGCCTACAACTCCGCTGCCTGGATCGAGGCCATGGAGCATCCCGAGGAGCACGACGACCCCGAGGTGCTCGAGTACGACATCGAGACCTTTGTTTACTCGCGCCGCAAGCCGTTTGACCTGCAGAAGTTCACCGATTTTGTTGAGCAGGAGTGGCCCGACGAGGTCATCCGCGTCAAGGGTCCGCTGTGGCAGACCGGCGATCCGGACATGTGCTACATGTTCGAGCAGGCCGGCCACCAGATGCGCCTGATGGAGAACGGCCTGTTCGTTGACTCGGCACCCGAGGGCGAGAAGCAGAAGATCATCGACGAGAACCCCGAGATCATGCAAATTTGGGACGACGAGACGGGCGACCGCATGACGAGCCTGTGCATCATCGGCCGTCACATGGACAAGGATGCGCTCATCGCCTCCCTCGATGCCTGCCTGACCGACTGGCACCGCGCCTAGGTTTATCCAAGCGGGCATTTTTCCGCCTACGTAGCCGCCAAACCACCACGAAGGTGCCCTTCGTGGTGGTTTTTCGTTCTAAGCCAAGGAGATTCATGTTCAATATCGTGCTGTATGCGCCCGAAATTCCAGCCAATACGGGCAATATCGGCCGCACCTGCGTGGTTACCGGCGCCCGCCTGCATCTGGTGGAGCCGCTGGGGTTTTCGCTCGACGACAAGACGGTGCGTCGCGCCGGACTGGGCTACTGGCAAAACTTAGACGTGACGACCTATGCCGACTGGGAGGACTTCCTTGCCCGCAACGGCCTCTCCCCCGCCGATGAGCGCCTGCACCTGCTGACTAAAAAGGCTCGTCGCACCTATGCGCAAAGCACCTATCGCGACGGCGACTTCTTGGTCTTTGGCAGCGAAAGCTCGGGCATTCCCGAGCCACTGCTTGCCGCGGCGCCCGAGCGCTGCGAGCGCATCCCGATGCTGCGCGATTGCGACTCACTCGATAACGCCGAGGCTTGGGAAGCTCACGAGGAATCGCTGGGGCATATCGAGGACGGCCATGAGGCCATCCTTCGGCAGGATATCTGCGGCAACTTCGTCAATCCGGACGACTACCGCATCAGCGCACTCAACCTCTCCAACAGCGCCGCCATCGTCCTCTACGAAGCCCTGCGCCAAACAGGCTTTGCCGGCATGTGACAAAGGAACTGTCCCTTTGTCACATTCAAGCGCCACGCCGACGGCACACACGCCTAATTGATGCTCTAGATAAAGAGCCCTCACTTTTAATCAGAATTAACTAAAGTAAAATGAAGTTAAACGGCGGTGTGAAAGGAGAGTCTTGTGAAATATCTCGAGAACCCGTTTACCCCCAGTTTTGGTGAGGTTCCTGCCCATCTCGCTGGCAGACAACAGATTATTCGGGATTTGGACCGTGCCTTCTTGAGCCAGCGCAGGCGCCCAGAATTGACCTCGATCTTCTCAGGCGCGCGTGGAACCGGTAAAACCGCTCTCATGTCGTCGCTCGCGACAAGGGCGGAATCCCACGGCTGGATTGCCGTAAAGACAACCGCGCTCCCGGGAATGCTTGAGGAAATCGAGTTCGGGGCGAAACGCGCCGCAGCCCATCTCATCGACTCGTCCAACCACCTCGAAGTCACCGGTCTCGGAATTGCACCGCTCGGCAGCATCGAGGTCAGTCGCGTTCACGATGCCTCAACCTGGCGTTATCGCATGAGCGACATCATCGACCAGCTCAACGAGGCGGGCACCGGTCTGCTCGTCACGGTTGACGAGGTGGACCCGACACTCGACGAGATGATTCAGCTCGCAGCGACGTATCAGCACTTTGTGACCGATGGAAAACGCGTCGCCCTGCTCATGGCGGGACTTCCCAACAACGTATCGACGCTACTGAACCACAAGACGGTCTCGTTCCTTCGCCGCGCCCAACAATATCATCTGGGTCGCATTGCCGACTATGACGTACGCGAGGCCTTGATTCGCACGATCCAGGAAAACGATCGCCTGGCAGATGCTGAGGGAATCGATAGAGCCGTTCGCTCGATCTCTGGTTTTCCCTTCCTATTGCAACTCGTAGGCTACCGTGCCTGGGATCTCACAAGCGATTCGAAGGAAATCTCGTCACGCGACTTTGACCTGGGAATCAAAATCGCGCGCGACGAAATGGACGACCGAATCCTCGCGGCAACCTATCGGGAACTCACTGCAGAGGACAAGCGATTCCTCATCGCCATGCTCGATGACGAGGAAGAGTCCACCACCGCTGACCTTGTCGAGCGCCTTAAGCGTTCGCCGCAGCAGGTCTCCCGCTACCGACGCCGCATGATAGACGCCGGCATCATCGGGGAGCGAGGACGAGGGCTCGTCGCATTTGAATTGCCATTCTTCCGCGACTATCTCGCCGCTCAATGCGTGAAATAGGCATCAATGAGGCAAAGGGACTGTCCCTTTGCCTCATTCGGTTATAGGTAGCGACCGGTGATACTTGCGGAGCAGGCTGCGATGTCGCCCGGCGTACCGGCGCAGACGATTTGCCCGCCGGCGCCACCACCGCCCGGGCCCATGTCGATCACGTAATCGGCGTTACGGATAAGGTCGAGATCGTGTTCGATCACGATAACCGTGGCGCCCTTGGCAACGAGGCCGTCGAACACACTCAGCAACACCTGAACATCGAGCGGATGCAGGCCGATCGTGGGCTCGTCGAATACGAATACGGCATCATCCTGCACGCGACCCATCTCGCTCGCAAGCTTAAGACGCTGCGCCTCGCCGCCCGAGAGCGCCGGTGTGGGCTCACCGAGTGTGAGATAGCCCAGGCCCAGGTCGTGCAAGGTCTGCAAGCGCGCCTGAACCTTCTTGAGTCCCACCGTGGCGTCGAGGGCCTCGTCCACACTCATGTCCATGAGCTGCGGCAACGTAAGCAGACTCCCGTCCTTGCCCTCGCGATGGATATGCGAAGCCGCGTCTGCATAACGCGAGCCGCGACATGCCGGGCAGACGATCTCGACGTCGGGCAAAAACTGCACGTCGAGCGATATCGAGCCCGTGCCGTCACACGTAGGGCAGCGCAAGGCGCCAGTGTTGTAACTGAAGGCGCCCGCCTTGTAGCCGGCTGCCTTGGCTTCGGGCGTACGGGCGAAGGCGCGACGCAGCTCATCATGGATGTCGGCATAAGTCGCCACCGTCGAGCGCACGTTGGCGCCGATGGGAGTGGCGTCAATCAGGTTGGCGCGGGCAATGCCTTCGGCATCGACCCAGCGCACGTGTCTTGGCAGACGCTCGCCATCTGCCTGCGCCTTGAGTGCCGGAATGAGCGTCTCAAGCACCAGCGTCGTCTTGCCCGAACCCGAAACGCCCGTCACCGCAACGAGACGGCCGCGCGGGATATCGACTTCGAGCGGTTTGACGGTATGGATGGTATCGGTTGCCATACGGATGTGGCCCTGGTCGAACATTTCCTCGTCAGTCACCTGCGGACGCAAGCGCTTGGGCTCGGCGCGCAAAAACGGGGCGATGCGGCTGCCCTGCGATTGCTCGACCTCGTCTACCGTGCCAGCGGCAATCACATTACCACCACCCGCTCCGGCAACGGGGCCCATCTCGACCAGATAGTCGGCTTCCACCAGTACGCGCGTATCGTGGTCGACAACAACCACGGTGTTGCCGTCATCCACCAGATCGCGCATCACGCCCACCAAGCCGTCGACATTGGCGGGATGCAAGCCGATCGAAGGCTCGTCCAGCACATAGAGCACGCCCGTCGATCGGTTGCGCACCACGCGGGCGAGTTGCACGCGCTGGCGCTCACCCGTGGAGAGCGTGGCACCAGCGCGGTCGAGTGAAAGGTAATCGAGACCCAAGTCGACCAGGCGACGGGCCGCGCCCAAAAATGAATCGCAGATATCCATCGCCATGGGCCGCATCTCGACCGGCAAGGATGAGGGCACCCCGCGCACCCACTCGACCGCATCACCAAGCGTCATGGCCCCGGCCTGTGCCAGATTGATACCGCGCACCTGAGGCTGGCGCGCAGCCTCGGAGAGACGCGTGCCGCCGCAATCGCGGCATGCTCCCTCGCGCAAAAAGCGTGCAACGCGTTTGAGGCCCTTGTCGTCCTTAACCTTGGCGAGCGCATTCTCAACGGTATAGACGGCGTTGTAATAGGTAAAGTCGAGCGGCGTGGCGCCCTCGCCGTTTTTGGGAACGTAGAGAATGTGCTTCTTAACCGCCGGACCGTGGAACACGATGTCGCGCTCTTGAGGCGTGAGCTGGTTAAACGGCACGTCGGTGCGCACGCCCATCTCGCCGGCGACCTGCTTCATCAAATCCCACATGAGCGTACCCCAGGGAAGCACCGCACCTTCGTTGATGGTCTTTGACTCGTCGGGCACCAGGCTCGCCTCGTCCACCTCGCGCATGACACCGGTGCCGCCACAGGTGGGGCATGCACCGCCACTGTTAAAGGCAAGGTCCTCGGCGCTCGGAGCGTAGAACTCGCGGTCGCACGTCGGACACGTGAGCGACAGGCCAGCCGCTACGTTGAGGCTTGGCTCCACACGCGCCCCGCAATGCGGGCACACGTGATGGGCGCAACGGCTAAAGAGCAGACGCAGGCTGTTGTTGAGCTCGGTCATGGTGCCAAAGGTGGAGCGCACGCCCGGCACGCTCGGACGCTGGTGCAGCGCGAGCGCCGCCGGTACGTGCAATACCTCATCCACCTGAGCGTGCTCGGCCTGCGTCAAACGACGGCGGGTATAAGTGCTGAGTGCTTCCAAGTAGCGACGCGAGCCCTCGGCATAAAGAACCCCCAGCGCCAGCGAACTCTTGCCCGAACCCGATACGCCGGCAATGCCCACGAGCTTTCCCAGCGGAATATCGATATCGATGTCCTTGAGGTTGTGTACGCGCGCGCCGCGCACCTCGATAGCCTGCGGGCTCATCTTCTGTTCCGTCACCTTTATCACCCTACTCATGCCATAAAATGCGGTCGCGGATATACTCGCCCAGCATGGGCACGGTAAATCGGACGAGGCCGTATCCGGCAGCCTCGATGACGCGCTCGCGAATCAGGCTTGCGCGATATTTACTCGCCCAGCTCTGGGTGCGATCGCAGCGCTCAATGATATCCGCCATGCGCGTCGGTTTACCCTCGTCAGCAGCCATGGCCTCGATAAAGAGGCGTTGTGGACTGCGCAGCCCGTAATACAGAGGCGCGTCAACCGCTTCGTAGAACTCGGAGACGGCATCCGCATGGCCATCCTCGACATCGCGTTCTTCAATGACCCGCGAGTCACGCCGGACAGCAGCCCGCCACATGTAATATCCCACCAGCTGGACCATATAGGGATGCCCCATGCTCCTGCGCGCCGCAAGGTCCGCCGTCCCCGCATCAACGCAAAGACCAGCGCCTTTGACCGTCTGGATATATGAATCGCGCACCTCGGGCAAAGAAATCGCCCCCAGCGTACGCTGCTGGGCGCGCCGCAAAAACGTCACGCTCGGCTCTTCGAGCAAGTCATCAACCATGCTGGGCAAGCCGGCGAACACTAGCGCAAGGCCGCGCTGGTCGCTATCGGACAAGCCCGTGGCATCCTGGTCTCCGAGCACCTGCTGATAGAGAACGGCAAGAGCCGCCAGCTCCTCGATAGACGCAGATTGAGCCTCGTCAATCGCAAACAGTATGCCCTTGCCTGGACCGAGCTTCTTGAGACGCTCGTTGACCAGCCCTCGCAACGTCTCGCCCTTTGCTCGCGCCGCCTCGACTGACATCCGCCCAAACGACGGACCGAACTCCATTGACGTCACAACGGGTTTATTCGAGCGAAGCGCGTCGGCCAAGCGGTCGCATAAGCCAAGCGACGCGGAATCGGAGACAACCGCCCATCCGCGCTCACTAGCCAAACGCTGCAGCTCCCGCAGGAGAACCGTTTTGCCACAGCCGCGGTTTCCCGTAATGAGCATGAGCCTGCCCGGCGCTCCGGCGCCGTTATCGAGCCCTTCCTCGAAATCTTCGATGACCGACTCGCGACCGATGAGTATCGGAGGCCGCTTGCCTGCCGTTGGCTTAAAGGGATTCGGATTCATGTCGGCCTCCTCGGATTGGCAAACCCTGGTAATAGTTATACCAACTTATACCGAGTTATACCAATAGCATGTGACAAAGGGGTTGTCCCTTTGTCACATGTGGCCGAAAAACTCCGCGTCTGCTGCACGCCAGGGGCGGAAGGTGGCGGGATCGACCTTTACGTGTGCCGCGGCGGGTACGTCGTACCATTTGACCGTGTAACCGGCGCCGTGAGAGCAAAAGACCGAGTCGGGCGTGTTGGGCAGATCGGCCTCGGGCTCATAGGCGGCCGCCTCTATAACGCGCTCGGCATCATGACAGGCCGCATAACCGGCGAACTCCAGGTACAGATGCCCGCGACCGCTCGTGTAGGCAGCCACCTCCAGCGCGTAATCCTGCACCTCGGATGCCGGCACGCGACCCACAAGCTTCGCCCGGTCTCCCGCCATCGCCGGTGGCTCGTACTCGGCACCCATGCGCGTGGCATCCGAGAGCGCCCGGCCCACGCACTCCCCCGGCACCTCAACCTCAAAGTGGTACCACGGCTCCAACAGCACCGCCGCGCCAGCCTCACGCGCCTGCATGAGCCCCTGACGAATCGCGCGGTACGTGGCCTGGCGAAAATCGCCGCCCTCGGTGTGTTTGGCATGCGCACGGCCGCCCGTGAGCGTAATGCGCACATCGGTGATGGGCGAGCCGGTCAGCACGCCCAGGTGATCGCGCTCCATGGCGTTGGTGAGTGCCAGACGCTGCCAGTTAAGATCGAGCTCGTCGGTCGAGGTCACGGTGCCAAACTGCACGCCCGAACCCGCCGGCAACGGCTCCAGACGCAGATGCACCTCGGCATAGTGGCGCAGTGGCTCAAAGTGGCCCACGCCCTCGACCGGCTGCGAAATGGTCTCCTTATAGAGAATGCCGCCGGGCTCAAACGCAATCGAAAGACCGAAGCGATCGGCCAGCACCCGCTGCACGACCTCGAGCTGCACGGCGCCCATCAACTGCAAGTGAATCTGCTCGAGATGCGTATTCCAGCTTACGCCGAGCATGGGATCTTCGTCCGCCAGCTCAGTCAACGCCTTGAACACCGCATGGACGTCGTATTCGCCCGGCAGCACCGTATAGGTGAGGACCGGCGCAATGACGGGCGCATCGCCCGCGGGCTCCGCGCCCAGGGCGTCCCCCGGGCGAACGTGCGCAAGACCCGTCACGGCACAAATACCGCCAGCAGCAACTTCTTGGGCAAGCTCATACTTCTCGCCGTTATAGATGCGCACCTGGTCGATCTTTTGCTCCCATGCCTCGGCACCGGAACGTCCGTCAATCATCTGCTTGGCATGCAACGTGCCGCCGGTCACTTTAACCCAAGCCAAGCGCTCGCCGTGATCCCCACGGCTGACACGATAGACGCGCGCGGCAAACTCCGGGAGCCACGCCTGTTCACGCATCAGCGCGCATATGCCATCCAGCAGCTCGTCCACGCCTTGGTCCTTGAGCGCCGAGCCGGCAAAGCAGGGAAAGAGCTTGCGCTCGGCAACCATGCGCGACAGCGTTGCGACAGAAAGCTCACCCGCCTCAAGAAACTCCTCGAGCGCCGCCTCGTCCAACGCAGCAGCGTCCTCCTGAACGGCGCCGCCCGCCAGCAGTTCGTTGGCATCCAGGCAGCCCTCGGAAAGACGTTGCCCAAGTTGTGCCAACAAGACATCGCGGCCGGGATTCTCCAAATCGATTTTGTTGATATAGATGAACGTCGGGATGTCATAGCGTGCAAGCAGGCGCCACAGGGTTTCGGTGTGCCCCTGCACGCCGTCGTTGGCGCCCACAACTAAAATCGCGTAGTCCAGCGCACGCAGCGTGCGCTCCGCCTCGGCAGAAAAATCGACATGCCCCGGCGCATCCACGAGCATGACGTGGGTATCGCCATGGTCGAGCACGGCCTGCGACGAGAAGATCGTGATGCCGCGCTCGCGCTCGATCGCGTTAGTGTCCAGATGCGAATCGCCATCGTCCACGCGGCCGCGCTTGCGGATGCGACCCGCGTTGAACAGCATGGCCTCGGCCAGCGTGGTCTTGCCAGCATCGACATGCGCCAAGATTCCAACGACCACTTGCTTCGACATGGCTCTCCTCTTATTGCAAGCCCATCGCACGCGACAACGGGCATCCTCGTTCCACACTGGATGATACAATTTACGGGCCGGCGGGCGAAGTGGACCCTATCCCCCGACCGAGCTCATCGCCCTGCGTTGCCGCGCGGCGATTTTCGTAGGTTCGCGCCTTGCGAAAGCCGGCTTGCAAAACAGTGCAGCGAACGAAAATAGCCCCACCCGGGGCCATTTTCGTTCGCACGAATTATTGATATGAGCCCTCGCTCTTATGCCTCGCGCAGCCAGTCAAACGCAACACGCGGCGTGCCGTCCGACACATACACGACGCCGGCACGCTCGAACCCCGCCTTAATACTCGCACCCTGCATGGGCAGGTTATCCTGATGCGTGTCGATACGCAGGTGGTTGGCGCGCTCCTTGGCAAAGGCAAACATCGCAGCCGCGATGCCGTGCGCGGTGCCATCGGACGCCACACGGTGCAGCACGGCGTACGGAGTGTCGCTGCGCCATTGACCGTCCTCAATGACGTCATAGCACTCGTCCGGACCCGGTAAAAAGGCAAACGTCGCCACCACGCGACCGTCGACTTCGCACACATAACTGCCACCAGCGGCAATATCGGCAGCCAGTTGCTCGGCCGAAGGCGTGCCCTCGGGCCACTGCGTGGCGTTGCCATGCGCGCGCATAAAGGCGCGGGCCACGTCATAGATAGCCATGACGGCGGGAGTGTCGGTATCGAGGGTTTTTCTGATCATCACGCGGCGACCTCACGTTTATTGGTATCACTTTGATTGAGCAATGATACCAACGTTTTGAGAAGGGCGCGAAGCAGATGGGAAGCAAAAAGCGAGCCGCCTGGTCAAAGGCCAAAAGCGAGTTTTTAGGCGCTGCCACCGGCGGCGATATGAGCGACCTGTTTGCACGCGAGGACGAGCGCCGCGACGCCCTGGACGCCGAGCGCGATGAAGCCTGGCGCTACAAGTCGTGCGAGCGCAAAAACCGTTACGACACGCGTGCCGAGGCCGAGGCAGTTATGGCCGACTGCGAAAACCGCGGACGCCGCGGGCTGGCCTGCTACAAATGCGAATACTGCGGCGGATGGCACCTGACGTCGCACCCTTGGAAATAGGCGCCGCTTCGGCACGGCACTGACGGAGCGCCAGCTATCGCGCGCAAGCTACGGGTGCGGCGGCACCAAAACATCGTAGCGAACGGCCTTGCCCGCAAGTTGATAGCTCGGCTTAACGCCGGCAAGCAGCGGCCCCTTCACCGGTCGCTTGATAACCACCTTGCGCGGATGCACCGCAAGCGCAGCTTCGACCAGCGTCTCCTCATCGGCGCACGGCTGTTCCAGATGGTGCAAGAGTTGGAACTTCTTTTTAACCGCCGCGCTCTTGGTGCGCCCGGGAAACATGGGGTCCAGATACACCACGTCGGGAGCGGCAAGCTCGCCCTGCCCGATCAGCTCAGCTGTATGGCGAAGGCCGGCAATGCTGTCCTCGCCCGCATGTAAGCGCATACGCGACACGGCAACCGCAAGCGCCGGATCATCTGCCGCGCGATCCAAGGCATCCTTGAGGAGTGCCGCGATCACGCAATCCTGCTCATACAGATCGACGGTAAAGCCCGCGGCCGCCAGCAGCAGCGAATCCTCGCCAAAGCCTGCCGTAGCGTCAATCGCCCATGGTCGCTCGATGCCCTTTGTGCGCGCAGCCTTCACCAACAGCTCTTGCTGCAGACGGCCCTGCTTGAGTCGCGGCAGCATGCGGCCAAAATCGGCACGCAGCTCCATCGTGCCGTCGGTGAGCGTGAGGCCCTCGGACTTCCCGGTCAGCTCAAGCCCCGCGGCCCGAGCAACAGAAAAGGGATCGACGACACCCATGGGTACTCCTTAACAAGCAAAACGAATACGTGAGCGCCGTTCATGCCAGCACCCAACCGTCCGCTATTGTCCCACATGCGACATGGCCCACAGCATCCCAATGCAAGGCACCGCCATCAATCCCGTGCACACGGCAGCGATCACAGAATCACCCATGCGCCTTCCCAACGACCGCGGCTCACGCACTTGCCCTGCTCCGTACATCATGACTCCTCCTTGAGACCAGCTCCTTGTTACGGCCTCATCATCGCAGCGCCGCACATGGGCTGCCATCGATTTGGCTTACGTCCAGCTTTCCTTTTTGAAAGGTTGGGGTGGGCTGCGCGGGGTCAAAGCGCTTTCAGGCGCATGCATCGCCGCGTTGAACTACAATGTGCTTCACCATATGTGCAGCACATGGGGTACGTCAGATTGACGTACTCGTATCGAAAGGACCAGCCATGAGTTCCGCTCGCAAGACTCTCAAAATCCTTGCCCTCGTCTACTTTGTTTTGGGCATCGCCAGCCTCGTCATCGCCGGCGTCGGCATCGCGACCGGCAACCTCGATTCCACGTACGGGTCGAACGCCATGCTCGCCGCGGTCGTGCTGGTCGCCAAGGGCCTCATCGATCTCGCCGCGGGCGTTGCGGGCATCAAGGGCGCCAACAAGCCTTCGCAGGTGGATGGTGCGTTTAAGCTCGGCATCGTTGCCGCAATCGCCACGATTGCGCAGGCCGCGCTCACGCTTCCCGCGCTCGGCGGCAGCTCCGTCAATATCGTCGCCTTTGTCATCGTGGTCTACGACCTGTTCTTTGTTCAGCAGGCACACGCCGTTAAGGCCGAGAACAAGGACCGCCTGTAAGCGCTCGCTTCTCATAACCTCTGCAGCCAAGCAACTAAAAAGGGCCGATCGCGCATCTCCGCGGTCGGCCCTTTACGTTTGCCCAGACAAAACCTACCAAAACAAACCTGTCCCTTTTTGGCAGGTTGTTAGCTGTGGCGGTACTCGGCGATGATGAAGTCGATGTCGGTTTGAAGGGTGTCCAAGTTTGCCAGGCGCTCTTTATCGGCAGGGCGCGTGCGGTAGTAGTACGGCGTCATCTGGAACACCGCCTCGATGTCGGCCTGGGTTTGGAGCGTAATGTTCGCAGACACCCGCCGCGTTCCGACCAACTCGAGCTCGGTGGTCTTCGGCAGCTTCTCATCGTTAAGGTACGGCGTGTCGTAGAGTACCTCCTTGAGCCCAAACAGATGACGGGCACCCGGCACCACGGTGTAGAGCGAGCCCTCTGGCGCCAGCACGCGAGAAAACTCACGCTCGTTAAAGGGAGCAAAGAGCTCGGTCACCATATCGAAGGTGCCATCGGCCACGGGGATGTCCTTCATGTTGGCCACGAAATAGGTCGCATCGCCGCGCTTGGCGGCAAGGCGCACCATCTCTTTGCCCAGGTCAAAGCCGTAAGCATCCACGCCCGGCACCGCACCCATGGCGCTGGTGTAATAGCCCTCGCCACAGCAAATATCGAGCAACGTCATGGGGCAGTTCGTAGACGCGGCACGTCCAGACACCCGCTCGCGCACCAGCTCGACCATCGCATCGCGCAACGGCGCATAGTAACCGCGGTTCAGAAAGTCGCGACGGCTGCGTGCCTGCGACTTGGGATCGCCCATGGAGTCGCCGCTCTTGGACGAGCGCAGGAGATATAGATAGCCCTCGCGCGCACGGTCAAACCGGTGCCCACCCGCGCATGCAGCACCGCGTTCGTCATCCACCAGCGGCTCATGGCAAACGGGACACAACAACATGGCAACTCCTTAGCGCGAACAACACAACGCCCACCATTGTCGCACGCCTTCCCCGCCTAGTCATTGGGGACGTTCTTGAATGAGTAATCGTTTTAGAACGTCCCCAATGACTAGTCGATTAGGAGTATCATCGTCTGCGCAAATAAGCACAAAAGAGCATGTTAGAGATTGAGAGCGTATGGCTGACACCGTATCTAAGCACATTGACATGACCACCGGATCGCTGTGGCGCAATGTTCCCCTGTTCGCCTTCCCCGTGGCCGCCACGAGCATCTTGGAGCAGCTGTCGAACCTCATCGCCACGGTCATTATCGGTAACTTCTCGGGTGACCAGGGAACCCTCGCCATGGCGGCGGTCGGCTCCAATGTTCCGCTTACCAGTCTTATGCTCAACTTGTTTATTGGCATGTCGCTTGGCTCTAACGTGGTCATCGCCAACGCTATCGGCCGCAACGATCAGAACATGGTCAAACGCGCCGTCCATACCTCGATTTTAATGGCGCTCGTGGGCTTTGTCGTCATTGCGCTGGGCGAGATCTTTGCCGAGCCCATGCTCGCCGCGCTCAATGTTCCCGCCGAAACCATGCCGCTCGCTTCGCTCTACCTGCGCGTCTTTTTGCTCAGCATGCCCTCGATCTTGCTCTACAACTTTGAGGCCGCGATCTTCCGCTCCGTCGGCATCACCCGCATGCCGCTGCAGGCACTTGCCGTGTCCACCGTCCTCAACATTGGCCTGGATCTCATCTTTGTCCCCATACTCCACTGGGGCGTCGCGGGCGTCGCCATCGCCACCGCTATCGCCTACACTGTCAGCGCCGCCACGCTCTTTATCCGCCTGCTCAAGACCGACTCCGTCGTCCGCGTCACCCCGCGCGACCTGGCTATCGACCCCGTCGCCCTCAAGCGCATCGTCAAGATCGGCCTGCCCGCCGGCATCCAGAGCGCCGTCTTTGCCGTCGCCAACATCATCATCCAGTCTGCTATCAACAGCCTGGGCACCGAGGTCATGGCGGCATCGAGCGCCGCTATGAGCTTGGAGTACGTATGCTACAACCTGCTCAACAGCTTTAGCCAGGCTTGCACCACCTTTGTGGGACAAAACCACGGTGCCCGCCAGATCGACCGCTGCACCAAAACGCTCAAGGTCTGCCTGGTCGAAGGCGGTATCGTTGCACTCACCACGATCATCGTTATTGTCGGCCTGGGACGCGAGATCTTGTCGCTGTTCAACAGCGATCCCAACATCGTCTCGATCGGCTATATCCGCGTGTGTTCGATCTTCCCGGCGTACGCCTTTAGCATGTTCTACGAAAACATGTCCGGCTACCTGCGCGGCTTTGGTATCTCGCTCACGCCCGCCCTCATCACCATGATCTGCGTCTGCGGCATCCGCTTCTATTGGGTGTTCTGCGTGTTCCCGCACTTCCGCACCTTTGCGAACATCATGATGGTCTACCCCATCAGCCTGGGCACCACGGCGTTCTTTATGGTCGTGGCGGTACTACTTTGCCACCCGGCACGCACCTATCGCGCCACCCAAGCCAAAGCGACAGCCCGCTAAACACCGCACTCAAAGCCACGCCAGTCATAAATTGACAATATGCGAGCTCATATAGTCGATAAAGCGCCTCGTGGCGATGGGCATGGTATCCCAGCTGCGCCAGGCTGCCACTACGTCACGCGAGGGAGCGTGCACGATGGGCCGCACGCGAATATCGGCTCGCATGCCCTCCACAGTACGGCGGTAGAGCATGCTCACGCCTAGACCCTCCTCCACCATCGCCATGATGGTGTAGTCGTCGGTGACCTCGCTCGTCACGTGCGGCGACAGCCCATGCGTTGCGAATGCATCGAGCACCAGGCTCTGTTCGCCCTCATCCAGCAGCACAAACGGCTCGGACGCTAGGTCGGCAAGCGTCACCTTTTCCTTTGCCGCCAGCGGATGCGCAGCCGGTAACAGTGCCACCAACTCATCGTGATAGACCACGCGTTTCTCGAGCCCAGCGGTAAATCCGCGCGCCGTAAAGCAAAAATCAACCACGCCATCGTGCACCCACTGGGCGTTGCGCGTGTAATCACCCTGCTTGAGGGTAAAGTGCACGCCCGGGTGCAGGGCCCCAAAATCGCGGATCACACGTGGCAACACGGTTCGACTCACGTTGGTAAACGTCGCGATACGAATATCGGTCGAGGAGAGCCCCAGCAGCTCCTGGCGCTTGCCCTCGAGCTCGGCCTCGGCGGTCACAATCTGGCGCAGGTACGGCAGATATTGTTTACCGTCGCGCGTAAGTGAGACACCCTGCTTGCCGCGCTCGATAAGCGTGGTGCCCAGCTCGCGCTCGAGCGCCTTGACGGCCTGGCTCACCGCACTTTGCGTATAGCCCAGCTCGTCCGCCGCACGTTTCAGACTGCCGCAATCGACCACCATACAAACAATCTGATACCGCAATGCCATCGTGCCTCCGCATCAATGCAGCCGTAAAACGTTTTGCCAGCGCTTTTCGTGCCTACTTTAGCATTTCTTAATCATACTGAAGATACATTCGCTTTACTACATCCACATCTGGGAGCAGAATCCTTTGTGCGAAACCGTTCTGTAACAAAAGGAGTCCCATGGATCGCAAAAAAGCAATCGCGCTCTCATTTTCCGTTCCCGTCGCATGGGGCTTTTCGTACCCCCTCATGAAAATCGGCATGGACAGCATGAACGCCACGAGTATCGTCGCGCTACGCTGCATCATCGCCTTTGTGGCCTGTCTGCTGCTCTTCCACAAGCGTGTTTTCCGTATCAACCGCGACCTTATGGTTCGCGCCGCCATCATCGGCGCCATCATGGCAACCGAGCTCACCTGCATGTGCCTGGGCTCCAGCCTCACCTCTGCCTCCACTGCCGGCTTTTTGCAGAGCCTGACGGTCGTGATCGTGCCGTTTGCCAACGCCGCCCTGCTGCGTCGCGCCCCCGAGCGCAAGGTGCTCGTCGGCACGGCTATCGTCACCTGCGGCATGCTGCTGCTCTCGGGCGCCGACTTCACCAGCCTGAACCCGGGCGCGCTCATCATGCTGCTCTCCGCCTTTATCTATGCCAGCCACATTATCGTGGCCAAGCGCTTTGTCGAAGAAGTCGACCCGCTGGCTCTGGGCGTTTGGCAGCTGGGCTTCGGCGGCTTGTTCTCGGGCATCGCTGCATTCACCTTTGGCGGCTTCACGCTTCCCGGCACGCCCAGCGAGATCGTCGTTGTCGTCGCGCTCGCACTCATCTGCTCCGCCTACGGCTTTATCACTCAGACACTCGTGCAGCCCCACGTGCCTGCCGAGACCACCGGCTTCGCCTTCTCGCTCGAGCCGGTATGCTCCGCCGTCTTCTCGTTCTTCCTGGTCGGCGAGGTCCTCAGCCCCATCGCCTTCATTGGCGCCGCCCTCATCCTCACCGGCGTCATGGTGGCAACCGTCGAACTTCCGCACCTTCGCGCACATGGACAGGCTCGCATGGCAGGAGCGCCCGAGCACGTCTCGTAGACCCCACTCCTCATACAGCCGTGGCATAAAGGCAACCGGTGCGCCTTTACAATAGATGTCAACAGAGCATCTGACGTAAAGGAGCCCCATGGACGCCGCGACCCGCGACCGCAACATAGCAACTTGGTTGGGCGATGCGCCGCAGCCGGTACGTGACACTACGAACCAGCTGCTCGAGCGCATCGCCCTTTTGCGTGCCGAGCAAACCATCTACCCGGCACAAGACGACATCCTCAATGCCCTCGCCTACACGCCGGCCGACCAGGTCAAGGTTGTCATCTTGGGTCAAGACCCCTATCACGGACCCAACCAGGCAATGGGGCTGTCGTTCTCGGTCCCCGCGACGCAAACCAAGTTGCCGCCGAGCCTGCGCAACATCTATAAGGAGCTCAAAGCCGATCTGGGCTGCCCCATTCCCGCCACGGGAGACCTAACCCCATGGGCACAACAGGGCGTCCTGCTCCTCAACACTACGCTCACCGTGCGCGAGCATGCCGCGAACTCGCACGCCAAGCTGGGCTGGAGCACGCTCACCGACTACGTTATCGAACGCTGCTGCCAGCTGCCCCAGCCGGTCGTCTTTTTGGCATGGGGCCGCTTTGCCCAGCAGATGGTCGAAGGCAAGCTCGCCGCAATCGGCGCGGGCAAGGCAACCGGCAAGTTCTGCCTGGCCTCTACGCACCCCTCGCCGCTTTCGGCCAACCGTGCCACGGCAGAACTCCCCGCTTTTATGGGGTCGCGCCCCTTCTCCGCTGCCAATCGGCTACTCGAACAGCACGGCTCGACCCCCGTCAACTGGACTTGCCTCAGCTAAAAATCGATACATCAAAAACGCGCCCGACGGCTTTCCATCGGGCGCGTTTCCTATTCGGGCCAAATAAATTGTGTGCGGCCGGCCTCGCCGCCATCGATCAGCAGGCTCTGCCCGGTCATAAACCGGTTGGTCACGCCCACAAAGTAGATCCACTCGGCGATCTCTTGGGCGGTGGCCCAGCGTTTAAGCGGCGTGAGCTCCATAATCTGGTTCCACAGGTGTTCGTCTTCCATCACGCAACGGTTGAGCGGCGTGATAACGCCGCCCGGGTCCACACTGTTGGCGATGGCCTGCGGTGCCAGGCGGTTTGCAAGGTTCTTGGTGTAGGCGATAACGCCGCCCTTGCTGGCAGCATAGGCGGGAAACTCCGATCCCGTATGTCCGCTCGCCGACCCCACATTGACCACGGATTTGATAGCCGGCGCAGGCTTGGCGGCAAGCCCCTCCCCCACAAAGGCGTAGTGCTCGGTCACGTTGATGGTGCCACGCAGGTTGGCAGCAATATCGTCGGCCGAATCCTGCGTACCGGCAACGTTCACGATTACCTGGGGTTCAAGATCGCCTGGAAACGAGTCCGGCTCGCGTACATCAACGATCAGATGGCGGTAGCGCTCGTGTTCGATCGCCGCCGGCAGCAGATCAAAGCCCACGACCTCGTGGCCCTCGTCCAAAAAGCGCTGCACGCACGCGGCTCCGATACCGCCCGAAGCGCCCGTGATCAAAACCCGCATACTTGCTCCTTAGGCGGTTGCATGGCGCTCGAGGTACTCGGAACCCACATTCTCGCGCTCCCAGCCGCGCACGACCTTGTAGCCCACGGGGCTCAGGAAGACCTCGCACAGCAGCTCGGCGACAGCGCCGGTCAGCGAGCACATAAGGACCTGCACCCAGGTCCAACCAAAGAACGTGTGGCTCACCACAATGGCAAAGACCAGGTTGTCGATAAACTGGCCAACACCCGTGGACACATAGGAGCGGAAGGCGAAGCTCGCAAAATTATTCTTTTTGAGCATGCGGCCGAGCGACTGGTTGAGCGTGGAGTTAACCACGGCAGAGACGAGCATTGCCAGCGAAGAGCCCAGCACCACGTACCAGGTGCCACCGATGGTAGCGTTAAGGGCAGTGTTAACCTCGATCATGCCCGTGTCGTAGTAGGCGCCCCACATACCGGGCGTGAGCGAGCATGCCCAAAAGCACAGGCTCACGGCCAGGTTGACCAGCAGCGCGAGGATAGAGATTTTGATGGATGCCTTGGCGCCAAAGCGTTTGCAGATCATGTCCTGGCACAAAAACGAAACCCAGCTCACCACAAAGCCGCAATCGAGTGCCAGATACGGCAGGCTGATGAGCTCTTTGTTGGCCAGCAGGTTCATCATGATGACACTCACGAAAAACAGCGAAACCGTTGCCGCGGGAATGCTCCGCAACAGGACCTTGTAGTCCTCCATGACCTTCTTGATCATTATGTACTCCTTTGGTTTTAGGTTTAACGAGCAGGATATCGGACCCGAACTGCTCGGACGCCCCGGTCTTGAGACGACGGTGGGTATGATAGCCGCTCACACGGCATCAGGCAAGTAAATGGCGCGGCAGCCCCGCAGGGTCACCGCGCCGATGCGTTAAAAGGCCACGTTGCCAAACTCCGACAGGATAAGGTCGGGGTTGTGGTCGGTTGCCCAGTCCACGTTCCACGGGCTCGTGAACAGCAGCAGCTTGCCGCCGCGCATGTCCTCGACGCGCAGCGTGTCGCGCGTGAGCGAAAGGCCCGGGATATCGATGGTGTCGGGGTCGTTCTGGATCCAGCGGATGTCTGTATAGGGCAGCGGCTGGCGACGAACCTCAACACGGTACTCAGCCTTGAGACGGCGCTCGAGCACCTCAAACTGCAGCACGCCGACCACGCCCACGATGACGCTCTCCATACCGGCACCCAGCTCGCGGAAGATCTGGATGGCACCCTCCTGGGCAAGCTCCTCCATGCCCTTGACGAACTGCTTGCGCTTGAGCGTGTCGACCTGCGTAATGCGAGCGAACATCTCGGGGGCAAACGTCGGGATCTGCGGATACTGCACGTGGCGCTTGCCGGAGCACACGGTGTCGCCGATGCTAAAGATACCCGGGTCGAACAGGCCCACGATATCGCCCGCGTACGCCTCGTCCACGATGGCGCGGTCATCGGCCATCATCGACGTGCCCGTGGCAAGCTTGAGTTTGCGGTTGCCCTGCACGTGGAAGGCATCCATGCCGCGCTCGAACTTGCCCGAGCAAATGCGCACAAAGGCGATGCGGTCGCGGTGGTTCTTGTCCATGTTGGCCTGGATCTTAAACACGAAGCCGCTAAAGTCGTCGCGGCAGGGATCGACCGGCTCGCTGGTGAGCGTATCGGTATAGGCGCGCGGCGTCGGGGCCAGGCGCAGGAACTCCTTGAGGAAGGGCTCCACGCCAAAGTTGGTGAGCGCCGAGCCAAAGAACGCCGGGCTCAGCTTGCCGCAGGCCACGGCATCCAAGTCGAGCTCGTCGCCGGCGCCATCGAGCAGCTCGATATCGTCCATTAGGTTCTTATGGTTCTCCTCGCCAATGAGCTCATCCATGGCGGGGTCGCCCAGCTCGGCCTCGACCTCGGCGACCTTCTTGGTGGCGTTGGCGTGACCATCGCCCTCAAAGGCAATGACGCGACGGGTCTGGCGATCGAACACGCCGCGGAAGTTGCGGCCGCTGCCGATCGGCCAATTCATAGGATACGTATTGATGCCCAGGACGTTCTCGATCTCTTCCATGAGCTCAAACGGGTCGCGAGCCTCGTGGTCGAGCTTGTTCACAAAGGTAAAGATGGGAATGTGGCGCAGCGTGCAGACCTTAAAGAGCTTTTTGGTCTGGGCCTCGACGCCCTTGGCGCCGTCGATGACCATGACCGCGGCGTCGGCGGCCATAAGGGTACGGTAGGTATCCTCCGAGAAGTCCTGGTGGCCGGGAGTATCGAGGATGTTGACGCAGGCGCCGTTGTAGGTGAACTGCAACACCGAAGAAGTAACGGAAATACCGCGCTCCTTCTCGATGTCCATCCAGTCCGAGACGGCATGCTTGGCCGAGCTCTTGCCCTTGACCGAGCCGGCGGTCTGGATGCTACCGGTATAGAGCAGCAGCTTCTCGGTAAGCGTGGTCTTACCGGCGTCCGGGTGGCTGATGATCGCGAATGTGCGGCGCGACGAGATTTCATCCGACAGGCTTGCCATGCGGATCCTTTCTTGCATTGAGTGCATAACGTCGTTGTAACCGCACTATTGTAGCCGCGAAATCCCGCTCTAGGGCACCTATCAGGACAAATTCATCAGTCAGAACGTGAACGGCTAGTTATCGGAAGTATTCTGCAGCAGACTGTCTCAATCTGTAACAGCAGGAGACCAAAAACGGACCCAGGTGTTACAGGTTGAGATTGTTTTGGAGCAAGCGCGGCACCGATGGGCTATTCCCTATTTACCTCTTGCATAACTGTGCATAGTGTATATATACTGTGCTTACCGGTTATATACACGTGTAGCCCAACAGCTAAGGAGCCGCTGTGGACATCATCCTATCCAATTCGAGCGATAAGCCCATCTACGAGCAAATAGCCTCGCAGGTCAAAGCTCGGATCCTTTCGGGCACGCTCGCTGCGGGAGCCAAACTCCCCAGCATCCGTGCGCTCGCGAGCGACCTGGGCGTGAGCGTCATCACCACCAAGCGCGCCTACGCCGACCTGGAGCAACTCGGTTTTATCTGCACCGTGCAGGGCAAGGGCTGCTTTGTCGCCGAGGGCAACCAAGAACTCTTGCGCGAAAACCAGCTCTGCCATATCGAAGAGCTGCTTGCGAAAGCGGCGAGCCAAGCCGAAACCCTGGGCGTCACGCGCGACAAACTGCACGAGATGCTCGACCTGGTAGCCCCCGAAACCATGCAGTAGCCATCTGCAAGAAAGGCTATACCATGCAAAACTTGCTTGAACTCAAAGGCATCTCACACGCTGTAAGCGACCGCTTTTCGCTGCGCGACGTCACGCTTGCCGTGGAGCCTGGCCAGATCATCGGCTTTGTTGGTGCCAACGGTGCTGGCAAAACAACGACGATTCGAGCTGCTCTCGGGCTTATAAAGCTCGATGCCGGCGAAGTGCACCTGTTTGGGCAGCGCTGTGGCGCCGACGCGCCCGATGAGTCGCAACGCCATCTACGCTCCCGCGTCGGTCTTGTCCTGGACACGTGCCCCTTCCCCTCCACGCTCAAGGTGGGCCAGATCGAGTCGCTCGTAGGCCCAGCGTACCCCACGTGGGACCGCGAAACGTTCGCCGGATTCATCAACCGATTTGGCCTCGATCCCAAGACAAAGGTCAAGGACCTCTCCCGCGGCATGGGCATGAAACTTCAGCTTGCCTGTGCGCTCAGCCACAAGGCCAAGCTGCTCGTTTTGGACGAAGCCACCGCGGGCCTCGATCCCATGGCACGCGAGGAACTGCTTGATGAGCTGCTTGCCTTTGTTTCCGACGGTCAGCGCAGCGTGCTGCTCTCGAGTCACATTACGTCCGACCTCGATCGCACCGCTGATCGCGTCATCTGCATCGATAATGGCTCGATTATTTTTGACCTGCCGCGTGAGGATATTACCGACCGCGCTGGCATCGCCCACTGCACCCAATCGCAGGCTGCCGAGCTTATGGCTTGCGTCGAAGGCGCCCGTGCCGCCCACCACGCCTACAGCGTGGACGTACTCGTACCCAACCGTCGCGAAACGCTCGAGGCCTTCCCCGAGATTCCCTGCGATCGGGCAACCATTGATGACTATCTGCGCCTCATACTGAAAGGGGCTTCGAAATGAAACGCGCCTTTATGTCCGAACTCGCCATCGTTCGCACGCTCATCCCGAGCATTGCGGGCGTCGGCTTGTTCATCTTCGTTGTGCTGACGCTCGTCAACGCGTCGGATGGCGATTCCGGTATGAGCGCCGGCGCCTGCGCCGTCAGTGCCATGTCGCCCATCATAGTCATGAACTCACTGGCCGGTTTCGACAATCAAAACGGTTGGGAGCGCTACCGGGCAACGCTGCCCTTCTCGCGCAAAGACATCATCCGCGCACGCTACCTGAGCGTTATTGTCTTCTCCGCCCTCATGGCATGTGCAGCTACGCTTTTGAGCATCGCCTCCATCCCGCTCTTCAATGGCGCGGGCATTCCTTCGACGGGACAGACGGTCTTTGAAATCGCAATCGCCTCGGCAGCATCGATGCTCATCTCCCTCATGATGGTGTTTTTGGCACAGCCGCTGTTCTTTCGATTTGGACACATGGAGGCGCTGCGCCTATCCGTTGGCCTGTTTGCCATGCTCGGATGCCTTGCCATGGCCACGCTGAGCTCCTCCAACCCCATCAGCAACTGGCTCATGTCGATTGCCGGAGCGAATCCCGATCCTGCCGTCCTTGGCGGTCTGTGCGCAGGAATTGCCGTACTGGCCCTCGCGCTATGTGCAATCAGCTGCGCTGTCAGCACCAAGGTCTATCGAGCGCGCGACCTGTAATCGACAGCCAAAGGGCTTGGGCTGCACGCCACCTCATTTACTAGATAAGACGAAGCAGCAACAACGTCGCTACCGCCCTTCACGGCATGCCGTTTAAATCTTGGCAACCAAAGAGAAGCCGACGGCATATCGAGGGTGAATGTTTTTCCGAGAAGTGAACGAGTAAAATCAGCACCCCGTATCATCGACATTTTTATGGGCTTAATTCCTGCGGTTTTTGCCTAGGAATCCTGCGGTTTTATTCGAAAAAAGTGTGCATGCTCCAGGGGTCCATATTTACTCGTTCACTTCTCGGAAAAACACTCACCTTCAATTCGAGCCTTCACCAAATGGCTCCCCGGAACATAACCCCCGTCTCGCCGCGGCCATATCAAACCTTCATGGTGGGGCGGTATCCTCATGTCCATAAAACTCGCAGGATAAACCCATTATCCAAGGAGGCACCGCACCCGTGTCGTGGGTTGTCGCAGCATTTGCGTCAGCATTCTTTGCCGGCATCACATCCATCTTGGCCAAATGCGGCATCAAGCAGACCGACTCCGATGTCGCGACGGCCATTCGCACCTGCGTGGTGCTCGTTTTCGCCTGGGCAATGGCGGGCATTTCTGGATCCATTGGAACCATTGGCAGCATCGAACCCAGATCCTGGCTCTTTCTCGTCCTCTCGGGACTCGCTACCGGTGCTTCGTGGATCTGTTACTTTAAGGCGTTGAGCATCGGAAATGTCAATAAGGTCGTACCGGTCGACAAGATGAGCGCCGTGCTCGCCGCGCTGGTCGCCATCGCGCTTTTTGACGAGACGAGCAACCTTGCGGTTAAGCTCGTGGGAACCGCTGTCATCACCCTCGGCACGTTTTTAATGATCGAGAAGAAGCAGTCCGCCGAACCCGAGCAGCAGCAAGACCGAACCTGGCTCGCTTACGCCCTCGGCGCCGCCGTGTTCGCGGCACTCACCTCCGTCCTCGCCAAGATCGGCATCGAAGGCGTTGAGTCAAACCTGGCCACGGCAATCCGCACCTGCGTGGTACTGGTTATGGCATGGGCAATCGTGGCAGCCAAGGGAAAACTGGAGCAGGTCGCGCACGTTGACCGGCGCGAACTCACATTTCTCGCAACATCGGGCATCGCGACTGGAGCATCGTGGCTGCTCTATTACTATGCCATCGCTGCAGGCCAGGTGAGTGTCGTGGTGCAGATCGACAAACTATCGATTGTCGTATCGGTGCTATTTGCGCACCTGGCATTCAACGAAAAACTCTCCCGCCGCAGCGCCATCGGTCTCGTCCTCATCGTACTGGGCACCGCCGCGCTTGCAATTTGGAAGTAGCGCCGATACCGAACGAAATCCAGTCCACCCGCAAATCCGTGACAGAGCGCCCGCACCGGACTTGAGATGTTTGTACTGACCGCGCGCTGCCGTGCTACTTGCGCAGCGGCTTGGGCAGCGGAATGCCGGCGGCGATGGCTGCGGCAATGATCATGCAGACGATGCCCTTGAGCGGGAAGCACATGAGCAGCAGGCCCACGACCATGACGGGCTGGCGCATGACGGCGCCCATCGTCGATGCCGTGCAGACGGCGACGCAAAAGACCGGATCTGCGCCGGTGAGGATGGCAAGGCCATAGCCCAGGCTTACGCCCGAGAAGATAACCGGGAAGAAGTGGCCGCCGCGCCAGCCAAGGCTGATGAGGGCGGGCGTCAGCATGGCCTTAACAAGACCGGTCGCGATAAGCACGCCGGCAGGAATGGTGAGGTAGGTCTCCATAAGTACATCGGCCTGGGTCTCGCCGGCAAACATGGTGTAGGGCAAGACCGTGCCGCAGATGGCGAGCGCCAGACCGGCCAGCATGGCCTTGACGACAGGACGCTCCCCTATTGCATGGGACAGCGCCTCGCTCGCGTGCTCCGAGACAAAGTACAGCCAGCCGCAAACGGTGCCAACCAACGCCAGCGGGATGAGCCAGGCAAGCTCCAGGTTGCCCACCTCGGCGGCCTCGAACCTGGGCATGCCCATGCCGCCGCCCATAACCTGGCCGAGCAGCAGATAGGTGCCCAGGCCGCCGGCAATCGCAATACCGTAGACCACAGTCTTCTGTGCCTTGGGCAGTTTGATGGTGATCTCGCCGGACGCGGACCCATCGCCGGCGTCTTCGCCCTGGCCGTCGGCGCTACCGGCGAGCGGCGCCACAAAGCCAAAGACGGGCGCGGTAAAGAGCGCCGTCAGCGCGGCCTGGGTGCCCAACAGCGTGAGCTCCCTGAACTCGGCGCCAAAGCGGCGCATGCGGTCGCCGACCCAGCTGCACAGACCCGCGATAACGCCGGTCAGGCCGGCCTCCGGTCCAATACTTCCGCCAAACAGCAGCGGCAGCAATGCCGCGAGCGAAAGCTTGCCCAGGTTGTCGTACGGGTAGCGCCCGTCTTGCTTAACCTTAGCCATCACCTGGTTGAGGTCGTCGGTCTTGGTGCCCGTAAGCTTTTCGTACAGGCCGATCAGCAGGCCGCCCAGCAGGCAGACGAAAAACGGATACGGCAGAAAACCGAACGGGCCGCTGGCGAGTTCGGGCGACGCCGCGCCCAGCATGTGGGGGATCTCGGTCCACAGATAGTCGATACCGTGCTCCATCGCAAAAAAGAACAGCCAGACCGCGGCACCTGCGAACGCACCGGTCACGGCAACGCTAACTAAAAACAGCACGCGGTTTGTGGGTTTGGCAAGGTTGTCCATCGGGTCCTCCCGCGGTCAAAGTCGACATAGTTATGTTTTATTGTAGAGCGAGCGTTGCCCAGACAAGCCAACCATCTGCGCCACAAACGGCACCATTGGGAGTCATAGTGGGGCAGGCTCAAGACTTATCCGTTGATAATCGAGACAATCTCGCGCAAATCGTCGGCAAAGTAGATGCCTTGCTGGCGCCTCGGGCTCGAAAGCCCCTTATCAATCATGTGCCCGAGCAGCGCCTTGAGGTCGTTGTAGTAACCGTCAAGGTTATACAGGATGCACGGAGCACTCAGGTGCCCCAACGACACCGCGGACATGACCTCGGCAATCTCCTCGAGCGTGCCCGTCCCACCGGGAAAGGCGATGAACGCATCGCCGAGCTCAATCATCTTGGCTTTGCGCTCGGCCATATCGCTCGTCACGATGAGGTCATCGATGCCGTCGTGCTGAAACTCGGCCTCTATAAAAAAGCTCGGCTCAACGCCCGTCACGTGTCCACCTGCCCCGAGTACGCTATCGGCGAGCGCGCCCATCAGGCCCGATTTGGACCCGCCGTATACCAGCGCGTGCCCGTTGGAGCCAATCCAGTTGCCCAGCTCTTGCACCGCAGGCAGAAACGCCGGGTCATTGCCGACGCTGGCGCCCAGGTATACCGTGATATTCATATTCAGTCCCCCTCGTCGTGACGCGCGGCGCCCGTTCTAGCGTTGGCGTCGGCGATATTCGCGCACACGGCGCGACAGGTCGGCGAGCTCGTCACGATCGAGCTCTTCCAAATGCTCCAGATCGTCCATAAAGCGCGCCATGGTGTCCTTTTGGCGCAGCTTGATGAGCATATTGCAGTAGTTCACCGCCACACCCGTGAGCATGGCGATGTAGAAGATGCTGATAACGCTCAGGACGACGGTAATAGCGCGAGCGACCGGCGTTTCGGCCGGGATATCGCCAAAGCCGATGGTCGAGACCGTCTCAAAGCTAAACCAGAGACCATCGCCAAACGTGAGGGTCGTGGGCTCGGACAGCCAGACAGCCGTCGAGCACAGCAGATAGAAGATAAGAAACAGGCCCGTGATGCGCGCAAAGCCAGCCTGGCGCAACACGTCGGCAAGCGTCCTCAACTTGTTCATCGCGACCCCTTTTCTCAGATGCCCAATCACATTCGCTCGGTATTGTCCCACATCCGGCACTTGAGGACGTTCCTTTTGTGCCGGCAGAAAGGGACTGTCCCCAAGTGCTGGGAGGAACCGTTTAGCGGCGCAACTGCCGGCTAGGCAGGCTGAGCTGGTATCCTTGTGCGGTAATGTCTCGATTCGTTAGGATTGCATGTGAGAGCTTCCGCTGTCCTTCGTTCAGTTATATATCGCACCCTGGCCGTCGCGCTTGCCGCGCTCGCCGTACTGAGCACCATCATGCCCGCCCCCGCCTTTGCCGCCGGCTCCGATCAACAGGTCAAAACGGTCCGCGTTGGTTGGCTCGTCAGCAACGAGGGCTTCCAGGACGGCACCCCCGGCGAGCGCCTCTCGGGATGGGGTTACGAGTACCTCCAGACCCTGTCGTACTATACGCCCGGCTGGCAGTACGAATACGTCTCCGGCACCTTCACCGAACTTATGGACATGCTCGAGGCGGGCGAAATCGACCTCATGCCCAACATCTCCTACTCCGAGGAACGCGCCCAAAAGCTGCTCTTTTCCTCGAACCCCGAGGGCACCGAGCGCTACTACATCTATGCCAGGCCCGATCGCGACGATCTAGCCAAGGGTGACCCCCAAGCGCTCCAAGGCCTTACCATCGGCTGCAACCCCGGCGTTATGCAAACCTTCGTTGGCCAGCAGTGGCTCGCCAACGAAGGAATCACCTGCACATACAGGGAGTATGACGGAGGATCCGATCTCTTTGACGCGCTCGCAAACGACGAAGTCGATGCCGTCATCATGAACGACACGACCTCGTCGCCCAGTGCCTCCCCCATGTTCTACATCGGCTCGAGCGACTACTATTTTGCCGTTCCCAAAAGCCGCCCCGACCTGTTGGACGACATCAATGCCGCCATGACAGCAATCGCCCGCGTCAACCCACGCTATATCGACGAAGTCAAATCTAACTACTCGGCCCAAAACAGCGGTTCATCATCGCTCAACGGTCCCGAACGTTCCTGGCTCAAAGCAAATGACAGCACCATCACGCTCGGCTACATTACAGGCAAACTCCCCTACTGTAACGAAGACGAAGACGGCGAAATGGAAGGTTCGCTCGCATCGCTTGCGACGACGCTGCACGATAAATTTGGCATTACGGTCAAAACCGTCGCCTTTGATAGCTACAAGATGATGTCAAAGGCCCTGTCAAAGGGAAGCATAGACGTTGCGCTGCCGGTATACCGAGATTACTGGTTTGCCGAGCAAACAGGCGTTGTGCAGTCGGTATCGTTGGGGACCATGTCCCTCACTGCCATCCACACCGGCAGCAACCTGAACAAAGACCTCCAGAACATCGCCTGCACCAAATCATCGTTTATCAACAAAAATGCACTTGAAAGTCTGTTCCCCACAGCGGCCGTAACCGAATACCAATCCGGCGATGAAGTGTTCGACGCCCTCAGGAAGGGAACGGCGCACTGCATCGTCGCTCCCAGTTCACGCGTAAAAACCATTGGCGACCGTCATGATCTCGAGGGCTACGAGACGGTCGAGCTCCCTGGCACCTGTGAGCTCTCGTGCTGGATTTCGCGCGGAAAGCCCGAGCTGTTGGGAATCATCAACAAGGGCATCATCAATGCCGGAGAATCGCTCTCCGCAAGCAATTACTCCTCCACGTCGTACACAGCCCAGGAATCCGACACGCTTCGATTCCTTTATCGCAACCGCGCCGCTATTGCCGCTGCCCTCATCGGTATGTTGTCGGTCGGCATCGTCCTGCTCATCTGGACGCTCGTGCGCGCTCGAACCGAGCGCGAAAAAGCCGATGCCGCCAACGCCGCTAAGACGGCATTCCTCACGCGCATGAGCCACGACATCCGTACGCCACTCAACGGCATCCTGGGTCTTATCGAAATTGAGGAATTGAAAGACGGCGACATGCAGGCCGCCCGCGAAAGCCGCGCCAAGGCGCGTGTTGCCGCCAATCACCTACTCTCGCTGATCAACGACATCCTCGAGATGGGCAAAATCGAAGACCGCAAGCTAACTCTGGAACATGCGCCTTTTAACCTCAAAGAGCTCTGTGACGATACGCTGGTGCTGTGCAAGCTCCGCGCATCCGATAACGGCATCACAATGCAGGACAATAGTCTGCCGTACGCCACGGGGCCATACATGATCGGCAGTCCCACCCATATCCGACAGATCATAATCAACCTGTTAGACAACAGCATTAAGTACAACAAGCACGGCGGCTCCGTCACCTTTAGTTCAAAGACCAAGCCACTCGATGATGGGCGCGCGCTCTTTTGCTTTAGTGTTTCGGATACTGGCATTGGCATGGCTCCCGAGTTTTTAAAGCATATCTATGAACCGTTTGCCCAAGAAGGTGATGATGCGCGCAGCAAGTTCCAAGGAACCGGCATGGGCATGCCAATCGTCAAGTCGCTTATTGAACTGATGGGCGGTACGATTGAGATTTCGAGTGAGGTTGGCGTGGGGAGTACGTTCAACGTCCAGATTCCGCTCGATATCGACAAGAACCCTCAGGCGCGGGCAGATACGGTCGAGAGGGTGCTCGACTGCTCGCTCGCCGACATGAACGTGCTGCTCGCCGAAGACAACGAATTGAATGCCGAGATTGCCCAGACGCTGCTAGAATCCGAGGGCGTCGTGGTCACCCGCGCCGCCAATGGCAACGAAGTCGTCGATCTGTACCTGTCACATCCCGCCGGCAGCTTCGATGCGATTCTGATGGACATCATGATGCCAGGCATGGACGGCTATGAGGCAACCCGCGCGATTCGTCTGAGTGAGAAGGCCGATGCAGCCGATATCCCCATCATCGCGCTCACCGCCAACGCCTTTGCCGAGGACGCCAAGGCGGCACACGATGCCGGCATGAACGCCCATCTGTCCAAACCGATCGACTTTAACAAGCTCAAAAACACACTCGCCCGCATCAAGAAATACGGAGCTGTTTCGCTATAGTTTGTGCTCAACCACCATACGCAGCAGAAAGGAAGCCAATGATGTTTAGGCCCTTACGTCGAAAGAAACGCGCCATCACTGACGAGGAAGCGCGCAAGTTGCTCGCCACCTGCAAGCGCGGCGTCTTTGCCGTCAACGGCGATGATGGCTACCCCTATGCCATTCCCGTCAACTACTTCTTTGACGCCGAGCACGACAAGATTTATTTCCATGGCGCCAAAGCCGGCCACAAGGTCGACGCACTCAAACGCGATGACAAGATCTGCTTTACCGTTTACGGCAACGAGTGGTACAAGGACGGTGACTGGGCTCCCTACGTTATGAGTACTGTGGTCTTTGGCCGCTGTCGCCTGGTTGATGAGGCGCCTGCATTCATCGAGGACAAAGTCCGCCAGCTCGCGCTTAAGTACTACCCTTCTGCCGAAGAAGTCGAGGAGGAAATCGCCAAGGACATTAAGGGCGTCCAGCTCTACGAGATTACGATTGAGCATCTCTGCGGTAAGCAGATTCAGGAAAAATAAACCTCCGCAGCAGGTCTGCGCCCAATGGTTACAGATGCCTTACCACACGGGGCCTTCCAGCCGACTTGGCAGAAGGCCCCGCATGCAGGGCACACTTACCGTGCATTAAAAACGTAACGGTCTAGGCGGTCGCACGCTTCCCTTACGCGCGAAAGCGGCAGCGCCAGATTCACGCGAATGTGGCAGGGCCCGTGGAACGGGCGGCCGTCCTGATATCCCACGCCCACGCGCGCCCCCTCGTCGAGCAGCCACTGAATATCGCGGCCATGCTCGCGACACCACTCCGTGCAGTCCAGAAACACCATGTACGTGCCCTGCGGACGTGAAAACGCGACGCCCTTCCATTGTTTTTCTGCATACGTGCAGAAGTACTCGATATTGCCGGCAAGCACCTGGTTGAGTTCGTCCACCCACTCGTAGCCTTGCGGCTGGTAGGCACCGATAAGCGCATGCATGGAGAGGACATTCATTTCATTGTAGTGAGTCTTGTTAGACACAGCGCATATGCGGTCGCGCAGCGTCTCGTTGTAGATAATGTGGTAGCTGCCGACCAAGCCCGCCAGGTTGAACGTCTTGCTGGGCGCGTAGAGGGCAACCGTACGCATGCGGGCATCCTCGCTCACCGACTGCGTCGGGATATGCTTGTGCCCCGGCAGGATGATATCGGACCAAATCTCGTCCGAGATCACCACGCAATCGTGCTGGCGATAGATGTCCATGGCGCGCTCGATCTCGTCGCGCTCCCATACGCGGCCGCAGGGATTGTGCGGCGAGCAGAACACCGCGGCATGGATGTGGTTTTGGGCGAGCTTGCGCTCCATGTCCTCAAAGTCCATACGCCACACGCCCCGGTCGTCGAGCTTAAGCGGGCTGTGGACAATACGATAGCCCGCGGCCTCGATGGACTTGGTAAAGCCGATGTAGGTAGGGCTGTGGACCAGCACCGCATCGCCTGGCTGGACATACGCGCGTAGCGTCGACACGACACCGCCCAGCACGCCGTTTTCGTAGCCGATATGCTCCGGCGCCAGGCCTTCGACGCCATTACGGCGGCTCTGCCATTCGATGGTGCGGTCGAAGTACTCGGGACGCGGATTGAAGTAGCCAAACATGGGGTGCTGAGCGCGCTTGATGATGTACTCCTGAACCGTGGGCACCGTGGCGAAGTTCATGTCGGCCACCCACATGGGAATGCGGTCGAAGCCCTCGTCGGGTGCGTTCGGAGCCATACCGGGGATCTCGCCCCAAGAGTCAACGGCGATGGCATCCATGCCGTGGCGGTCGATAAGCGAGCTAAAGTCGTATTTCATGCTGAGCTCCCGTGCAAAGTAGGCTGTTTCGATAGGCGTTATTGTCCACCAGCGTAGGCGATTTTGGCATGGGGTTTGCTGTTGATTTTGACGGATACGGGCGGATGGCAGATTAGTCTTGAGCGTCGTTGATGGCGGTTACCGTCAACCCGGCTCCGTCGACCGTAAACGATATGTCGAGCCCGGCGTAAGCCAAATGGTAAACGCGGTTTGGCTCGTGCTTGCTGCCCGCACGGCGCGGATCTTGGCGCAGGACCTCGACCAAGCCAGGGAGCTTTGCGCTTGGAACTTTGTCTTGCAGTGCTTGCGGGAACTCGACGTCGAGCTCTTGCCACGGCGCGTCTTCAATCCAGCCGCCCGTCGCATCCGGGTGACAGTCGGCAAATGGAATGTAGGGCTTAATGTCGTAGATGGGCGTGCCGTCGCGCAGATCGGCCCCCAGCACATGGATGATGGGGCCATCGTCGGTGAGCTCGACACGATCGAGCTTGACGCAGGTAAGCCCGATGGGATTAGGGCGAAACGGACTGCGCGTGGCAAACACGCCCACGCGCTCGGCTCCACCCAGACGCGGCGGGCGCACAGTTTTCGACCACTTGGCATTGGTGCCGGGCCTGTCCTGCGTCTTGGCATCGGTAGCTATGTCCTTAGCCGTGCCGCCGGGCGTTCCGTTTTCAAAGCGCCACAGCAGCCACAGGTGAGAGAAGGAGTCTAGACCCTCAACCGCTGCATTGGAGGCAAATTCCGGCTCAAAAACGATGCGTCCCTGCAGATGGGGCGCCAAAAAGCTGTTGCGCGGAATGCCGAACTTCTGCGGCAGGTCGGTATGTATGTGTGCGATAGGTTCCATGCCGGTCATTGTACGGCATGGAGGTGTGGGGCGTTGCGTGCAATTCTTCGCCGCGGTCCCCCGTCGTGCAACCAACGGTTGCTTGGAAGGGCGCCTGCTGCCGCGTATGCTTAAGCCATCAACCAGCAGAAAGGAGCCGTTATGGCCTTTGCAGAAAAGCTCATCGCTGTCCGTCGCGCTCATCACCTCACCCAAGAGCAACTCGCCGCCAAGCTCTTCGTCACACGCCAAGCCGTCAGCCGTTGGGAGCGTGGCGAGGTCACACCGGGCATCGACATGATGAAGCTCATCGCCGCCGTGACCGGCGAGCCCCTGTCTCATCTGCTCGAAATGCCCGAGCGCTATTGCCAGAGCTGCGGCATGATACTCACGCCCGACGACTGCGGCACCGATGCCACGGGCGCCGCGACCGACCATTACTGCAAGTGGTGCTACGACCACGGCCAGTACACCTACGACACCACGATGGAGGCAATGATCGAGGACTGTGCCCCGCGCCTGGCACAAAACACCGGCATGTCGCTCGACGAAGCCGTCTCGCTCATGGGCGCCGTCCTGCCGCAACTGGAGCGCTGGCGCGCCGTGCAAGAAAACGAGGAGCGCTACGGTGCCGAGGCGCGGGCGCGCTATGGCGATGAGGCTATCGATGCGGCAAACGGGACGCTGCTGGACATGGATCCTCAGACATGGAACGACATGAAGGAACTTGAACGCGCTATTCTGGGTCAGCTCTCGATTGCCATGGGCGACGGCGATGCGGATGGAAGCGAGGCTCGCAAGCTCGTCGCGATGCATCGTCGTTGGATTGGTCTCAACTGGGGACGCGAACCCCAGAACGAGGCGTATCTGGGGCTCGCCCACGACTATCTTGCCGACCAGCGCTTTATTGACTACTACGACAAGCCCTGCGGCGCCGGAGCCACGGCGTTTCTGGTCCAGGCGATCGAGTCGTCGTTGACGCGCGCATAGACCGCGGCGGCTTTGGGTATTTCAATCAAAACCGCAACCGATTGGAGACCTATGGCTACTAATCATGAGCTCGCGCTGTACGTTATGACCGGCTGCCCGTATTGCATAAAGGTCAAGCGTTTCCTTGCCGATAACGGCGTGACCATTCCCGAGCGCAATATCTCGACCGATACCGATGCCGAGCAGACGCTCATCGCCGTCGGCGGAAAACGCCAGGTTCCCTGCCTGTTCATCGACGGCAAGCCACTCTACGAATCGAGCGACATCATCGCGTGGGCGCAGGAGAACCTGCTCTAGAGCAGCATAGTCATCGGGGACGTTCTTAAATGACTAGTCGTTAAAGTGCGTCCCCAACGACTAACTAGCCGTGGAAGCGGGCTATGGGCGCAAGTGGCTGTTCGCGAAAGACGCGATCAACGGCGGCACGGTATTCGTCGACCTTTTTGGTCTTACGTACAAGCTTGTGGACGGTAGCGGGGTCGGCGAAAGCGCACTTGGCATAGAACCACCACTCCTTCATGCGAAAGACCGCATTGCCACCAATCTCTTCCGCATATGCCGCAAACAGCGTGTCGTGGAAGCGCTGCAGCTCAGCAGTCGTGGCAGCAGGACCACCGTTGACCATGCGAGCCAGCGCGGGGTTCGCGAGCAGGCCACGCCCCAACATCACATGGCGCGTGCCGGGATAGGCCTCCACCAGCGCGTCCATATCCTCAAGATCAAAAATGTCGCCGTTGTATGCCACCGGAAACGGCGCGCGTTCCAGCGTCTCGCCGTAAAACTCCTTGCGCGGCGATCCCGTATAGCGGTCCTTTTGCACGCGCGGGTGCACGATCAGCTCTGCCAACGGCATGCGGCAATACAGATCGAGCACACGCTCGTATTCGTCGTCGCTCTCAAGCCCCAGCCTGGTCTTGACCGATACCGGCAACGGTGACCGCTCGCACACATCGCTCAAGAACACCTCGAGTTCATCGAGATTGCGCAAAAAGCCCGATCCTTTACCCTTGGCAACAACCGTACCCGAGGGGCAGCCAAGGTTGAGATTGACCTCGCGGTAGCCCATGTCGGCGAGCACCTGTGCCGCCCACACAAACTCGTCCGCGTTCTTGGACATCAACTGAGGCACCACGTTGAGCCCCTGGTTATTGGCAGGATCGATCTCCTTAAACGCCTTGCCGCCAAAGCGGTTTCCCACCCGCGGCGGCGGCAAAAACGGCGTGTAATAACAATCGAGCGCACCGAAGCACTCCGCATGCACGCGACGGAACACATGCCCGGTAATCCCCTCCATAGGGGCAAGCGAAAGAATCATCTACTCTTCTCTCATATCAACGGATGTGACAAAGGAACCGCCCCCCTTGTTACATGCATTATGCCTTGTGCTCCAGATGATTCACAAGGCAGAGGCAGCAGCTTGACGATAATCACCCTTCCATCCGGCGCCTCATGCAACGAAGGTGAATGGTTTTCCGCGAAGTGAACGAGTGAAATCGGACCCTCGATGCATCGACACTTTTGGAAGGCCAATTCCTGCGGTTTTATCACTCAAATCCTGCGGTTTTAGCGTCGAAAAACGTGGGTGCTTCAGGGGTCCAAATTAGGTCGTTCACTTCTCGGGAAACCATTCACCTTCGATTTGCTGTTTGTGGGCATCGGCAGCGGCTTCATGCTCCAAAAGACGACGTTCGCGATCAAACGATCACCAACAGCACGCTGTTGACCGCCATGTATGAACAACAGACATCCTCCACTCATCTATACTCAAGAGCGTGTGCGCATCGCCCCCGAAAAACGATGAGAGTCGAGGCCCCATGCAGCAGCTCACCGAGCAAGAAAAGAAACGCATCCAGCGGTACTGCACATACCCCAAAATCGCAGCGACCGCACTCGTCATGTCGTTCGTAGCATGCCTATTGATGTTGCCGCTCCAAATGATCAACGATATCGCGTTCCATCAAAAGGAATTCCAACCCGCGGGCATATATACCGCCATCGCACTCACCGCAATCGAACTCGCCATCTTTTGCTATTGCGCTCTTGCGCCGCGCTTTGGAATGCAGGGCAAACAGTGGAAGGAGCTGCAGGGCAGGCTTGCGGTGGCCCAGACCAACAAAGACCGCTCCGCGGAGGTCGCCGGTGTGCTCGCCACGCAAGCTGCCGGCCACCTGCTCAAGAACAGCGATAACGATCTCGCGCGCAACCTGGGCGGCGCCGCGGAGGTCGCCGGCGCCGTAGGGGCAGTCGCCACGGCGGCAGACGTGCTAGCCGAAACCTCGAGCAATGCCGAGGCCATGGCAAACGCATACGACGTGACGATTCCAAGCGTCAAGAAGCAGATCATAGCTCTCGCAGTGGCGCCCGCCATTGTGCTGCTTGGCGTCTACATCCCGCAGTTTGTCCAGGGGAATAACGAGCTTCAGGTAAGAAAGGCTGCAGCCGCCGAGCAGCTCGCCATAGCGCAAGATGCCTTGGAGCCCGTGTGCGAACGCGTTGCGGCAGACGACCCATATGAGTCGTATCACGACTACGGCTATCGCATTATCGGCTATCTGCGCGATAATGACCTCGGCGCTCAAGCAGCCTATGTCTACCTTTCTTTCGATGCAGACGGCATGCTCACGGACGTCGATTACACCAGCCAGATCGACCCCGAGGCAAGCCTTGCAGACAACCTCGCCCGCGCCGAGCAGGACATCGCGACGCTCTGTGCCCCGCTCAACGGGTTGGACATTTCCGTTGCCGCACCGGGCCTCCTCACGCCATGCAGCCTGTCGGATGAATTTAAACAGGCATTTTTAGCCGGATCCCTATATGAAGAAATCAGCATCAAGACGGAAGACGAATCTATCAGGTCGTACTACACCTTTGACACCGAGCCCAAAGAAGAGTTCGACGAATACACCCATCCGGAAATTAGGCTCATGCTCTCTGCAAAGAAGAACTAAAGGCTTACGCTCTAATTGCCGCTCGCGAACATCGTCTATATCTCGAGGTCTAATACTTTTCCAAGAAGTGAACGACCGTTTTTTGACTCCCGAAGCATCGAAATTTTCTGACGCCAAAACCGCAGGATTTAACAATCAAAACCGCAGGAAACCGCCTTCAATAAGTGTTAGCGCTTCGGGGGTCCATTTTGACTTGCTCACTTCTCGGAAAAGTATTAGACCCCGATTTCGCAAGGGTCTCAATGTGACAAAGGAACAACCCTTTTGTCGCATTATTCGGAGCGCAGGGCTTCCACGGGATCCTTTTTGGATGCGCTACGGGCCGGCAGCAGGCCAGCGACAACCGTCAGCAGCACCGAAATTGCAATGAGCACCAGCGCATCCTGCACGGGCAGGCTCATCAGATTGGGTACCTGTTTGGCAGTAAGCGCCCAGGCATTAACCGGAAAGCTCACGGCCACCACAACGACAACAGCAAAGACGCCGGCGATGAGGCCCTCGATAAAGGTCTCGGCATTGAATACGTTGGCCACGTTACGCTTCGACGCGCCGATCGCACGCAGGATGCCAATCTCCTTTTTGCGTTCCAGCACGCTGATGTAGGTGATGATGCCGATCATGATGGAGCTCACCACCAGGCTGATACTCACGAATGCGATGAGCACCAAGCTGATGGTGTTCACGATGTCGGTCACCGAGCCCATGATGATGCCCATGTAGTCGGTGTATGAGATTGCCTGTTCATCGTGGCCAGAGGCTTTGACCTGCTTGTTGTACGCGTCGATGTGATCGAGCACGCGCTCCTTGGCCTCAAAGTCGCGCGGGAAAATCTTGACCGAGATGGGGTCTGCCTCGTCCGCATAGCCCAACGTGGTCAGATTGTTGTCGTAGGTGAGCTTCGACGCCTTCGCATAGCTCATCATGAGCGAGCTCAGATCCTCGGCGTCCATGTTGAAGTGAATGGCATTGGCAAAGGCGCTCGCATCCACGCGCATAGCGCTCGCCAGGTTGGCAAAACCCGATGACATCTGCGTCGCCATCTGGCCCATGAGCCCCGCTGCGCCCGCCTTGAGCTGGGACGATACCGTCGACGCTATCTGCTCGCTAATTGTCTTCATCATCTGATCCATAGCCCGCTGCAGATACGGAGCCAGCTGCTTTTGCACATAGTCGGTCATCACCTGCTGCAGGCGCTCGGCCAGGGCATCGCCGCCGAGCGCTTTTAGCTGGGCAAGGATTTGCTGGGCCGTGGCATCATTCTCAAGATACGTCGAGAATGCGGCAGAGAGCTTTGACGCGTCCTTAAGATCATCGGGCGACAGCGCCTTAAACTGATCAGACTGCAAAAAGCCCTCAAACAGCTGGTTGGCTAGTGTTCCCACCTGCTGCATTTGCTCGGGCGTGAGTTCCAGACCGTCAAAGATACCCGAGAAATCTGGGGTTGGCGCTTTGGCCATGATGTCACTGAAGTCAATATCCTTCCCAACGCCCGAAAGGTCAATGTCCAGCCCGGATAAGTCGATACCAGAAAGGTCCATACCGCCGGCAACACCCGAGAGCGCAGATGCATCGAACGAGAACGCGCTCTTCAGCGCTGCCTCGTCCACACTGAACATGCTGCCTAGATCAACTCCTTGTTTGGCCTCGCCCTGCAGTTCATCGAAAGACTTGCCCGTAAAGACATCCGTCTCGGGATGGGCAAGCTGTTCTTGCACAATCTGCGAATCGGCGGCGCGCTCCATAAGCTGGCGAGTCAGCGCATGCGTATAGGCAATGCCCGGGGTCAATGCGCTCGCGTTGGCCGTCTCGTTAGGTCGCACCACGCCCACAATGCGCACGTCAATACCGTCGGCAACCTTGGCCGTCATAAAGTCGGCATCGTCAGACATGTCAGTCCACATGCCAGTCTCTTCGTTTTTGCGATACGCATCAGCCGGCGACAGCACCTTAAACGTGGTAGACAGCGCATCGTCGTAGGTAAAGTCGGTGCCGGTCTCGGGCGTTTCGACCCCACCGTCAGCCGTCATAGCGCTGTTTACCAGATCGTTGAGCTCATCGATATCCAGCGCACCGATGCTGTAGAGCGTGTAGTCGCCCACCGTGCCGCGGCTCGAAAGCACCATTACGGCTTCGTCGGCAGACGTAGGCCAATGCCCCGCCACGACGTCGTATTGGCCGTCGAGCAGGTTCTGGTCGTCAATCATCTCGTTAAAGACCGAGGTTCCCATGGATTCCATGCTCACCGTTGCCGCCGAGCTCGCGCCTCCGCTCATGGCCTCGGTCATGGCGTTGGGCACCAGCCGGACAGGCTTCTCATCGCCCTTGCCGGCACGATAGACAACCGGCGATACACCGTAGCCGTACTGAATGGCGTTGACCTCTTTATCGATGCCGTCGCCACCGGCATCGAGCCATGCCTTAAAGCTCGTCATGTCGTTGGACTTAACGCTCGCAAACATATCCTTTACGGCCGTAACCACGGGAATCTTATCGGTTCCCTTAGCCTTGCCGCCGGCACTGTCGTCGGACGAATCCACGTTTTCAGGCGAGTCATCATCCGCAGCCCCATGCCCGCCCATCATGGACGATAGATCGTAATCCTGCTTGGAAATGGTGAGTGGGTAGCTCGAAAGCGTATCCTCCTCGACCTTTTTGATGTAGCCGTTTACGCCGTTGGACAGCGCCAGAATCGCCGCGATACCGATAATGCCAATCGAGCCCGCAAAGGCCGTCATGGCCGTGCGGCCCTTCTTGGTCATGAGGTTTCGGGCAGAAAGCCCCAGCGCCGTCACAAAGCTCATCGAGGTTTTGCGCGTAGGCTTGGCCTCGCGGCGCGTGGCGTCAGCGACATCGAAAGGATCGGAATCGTCGGTGATCTTGCCGTCCGCCAGGTTGACGATGCGCGTGGCGTATTGGTATGCCAGGTCGGGATTGTGCGTGACCATGATGACCAGACGGTCGCGCGCAACTTCTTTGAGCAAATCCATAACCTGCACGGATGTCGTTGAATCCAAAGCGCCAGTCGGCTCGTCGGCAAGGACGATCTCAGGGTCATTGATCAGGGCGCGGGCAATGGCCACACGCTGCATCTGCCCACCCGAAAGCTGGCTCGGACGCTTGTTAACGTGCTCGCCCAGGCCGACTTTCTCCAACGCCTCGCGCGCACGCTGGCGGCGCTCGGCATGCCCCACGCCCGTGAGCGTGAGCGCCAGCTCCACGTTTTCCAAAATAGTCTGATGCGGAATGAGGTTATAGCTCTGGAACACAAAGCCGATGCGGTTATTACGGTAGGCATCCCAATCGCGATCGTGAAAGTCCTTGGTCGAAATGCCGTCGATCAGCAGGTCGCCAGAATCGAAATGATCGAGCCCGCCGATAACGTTGAGCATCGTGGTTTTACCTGAGCCTGAGGGACCCAGAATGGCCACGAACTCGTTATCGCGAAAAGACAGGCTTACGTTGTCGAGCGCCACCTGCGTAAACGACTGCGTAACGTACCTTTTGCAAATACCTTTGAGCTCCAACATGGACGGCAACCTCTCCCACGCGGGCGCACTCGCCCGCTCTCCCCCGCCGTTCGTATTCGACGCGTTTGTCCTACTCTATCCCCATTTTTTACCGGCGCTAGTGAGGAATGTAGGGAACCGCATCAAAAAACGAACGGGACGACGTCCAAAAGAAGAGGTCCCGAGCGGGACCTCTAAATGGTGGAGATTATCTTGAAAGGCAGCGGACTACTCCGCACAGCGGTGCACGATCATCGCCATGCTTTACGCGTTTTCTACTGCTCGCTATTCGCAATCGCCTGGTCGATAAGCTTGTCGAGCGCTGCGCGCTGCTCAGCGGAGCTGATGGCGCCCACGATGGGCTCCCCTACGATGTTACCATTCTGATCGATGACATACGTCGTCGGGAACGAGAACAGATTTGACGTAAACTTACCGGCCTCGCCATCCGACTTGAACCAGATGTTCTTATATGTCACGCCCTTCTTGCTCAGCACGTCCTTGGCATCTGCAATCTCGCCCTTGTTGCCATCGAGCGTAAAGGAATTGACGCCCACGACCTGGCCGCCCTTCTTGGCAAGCTCCTGATTCAGTTTCTCAAGATCGCCCAGCTCGCCCACGCACGGCTTGCAAGTGGTGAACCAGAAGTTCATGACGGTGACCTTGTTCTTAGAGAACAGCTCGTCGCTGCTCACGTCGTTGCCATCCAGGTCCTTGCCCGTAAAGCTGGGGAACTTCGTCGCCTCGCTCGAAGCATTGGCGCCGGCCGTCATGCCAGCGGTCGAAGCGTCGACGCTCTCGCCTGCGCTCGGCGTGCTTCCACAGCCGGGGAACTCCTTCTCCAAGCTCTCGAGCTTGTCCTCGATCTCCTTGATCTGCTGTGCACCGGCCTTGAGCGTCTTAAGCTCATCCGCCGTGAACTCATCCTTGGCACCGTCGATGGTCTTGAGCAGGAAATCGCCGTAATTGCTGCCGTCCTCAATCATTGCCGAGTCTTTATTTGCCGCATTGAATACCTTTTCCCACAGCGCGTTATCACTCGAAAAGATCTCGTTCTCCTTCTGCATGAGCTTCGCATACAGCTCGGCGGCCTCGTCGGCATTGGCCGGCTTCTGCGCAGTGAGTTCTGCGATCTTAGGATCGGAGCTCGCAGATTCGCTCGCATTGCCACCGGGCGCCGAACATGCCACAAGGCACAAGGCCAGCACCGGCACCATAAACAGGTCCGCAATCTTAGAAAGCTTCATGGTCATTCCTCCGTTTTGTCGAAGCTTGTTTACTTTTTTTTGCGGTCAAGGTGAGCTTTTCCGCCGACACATCCAGGCCATAGCGATAGCTGATGGCATCGACGGGACAGGCCCCGATGCACTTTCCGCACCGGATGCATTCGGCATGATTGGGCGCGCGGACCACATCAACGTCCATCTGACAAACCTTTGAGCACTTGCCGCACGAGACACATTTGCATGCATCGACCCGGATGCCCAGTAGGGATACCTTATTCATGAGCGCATAGAATGCGCCGAGTGGACAAATCCATTTGCAGAAGGGGCGGTAGAACAAAACGCTCAGCACTACCACGGCAATGAGAACGGCAAGTTTCCAAGTAAAGAGATGTCCCAACGCAGATCGAATGCCGGCATTGGCAATGGCCAGCGGAATGGCGCCCTCGAGCACGCCCTGCGGACAGATGTACTTACAAAAGAACGGGTCGCCCATGCCCACGTCGTTAACCACCAAGACGGGCAGCAGCACCACGGCAAACAGCAGCACGACGTACTTGATGTACGTGAGCGGCTTAAGCTTTTTCGTGGAGAACTTTTTGCCGGGAATCTTGTGAAGCAGTTCCTGCAGCCAGCCAAACGGGCACAGAAAGCCGCATACAAAGCGTCCCAGCAGCACGCCGAGCAAAATGAGCGTACCGGTGACGTAGTAAGAAAAGTTGAACTTGGATGAACCTACCACCGACTGGAACGACCCGATGGGGCACGCACCCGATGCCGCGGGGCACGAATAACAATTAAGTCCAGGTACGCAGACTGTTTTTCCCGCGCCCTGATAGATGCCGCCTTTGGCAAAGTTTGGCAGGTAAATGTTGGTGACCAGCGTCGCCGCCGCCTGAATGAATCCGCGAAATCGGACCAAAACATGCGACGCAGTGTTTTCTCTTTTATCCAATTCCGATACACTCCAAGCACAGCCTAATCGCTTTGGCCAGCACGGCATCCGCCTCGCCACGCATAACACCAAAGCACACCATGGTAATTCCGACGATCAACAAAGCGACCTGTACCACGGGTTTTACCGCTTTGAACAACCTGACCACTCCTTTCGTTACGCGACCATTGGACCATATCGACTATAAAATCCGTGTTAAGCGCGATTTGAAATGTGCAAGGAGACTGTTATGCGTATTTTGATCGTCGAGGACGAGCGGGCGCTGTGCGACGCAATCGCGCGCAGCTTGCGGAACTTGGCGTACAGTGTCGACTGCTGTCACGACGGACAGGAGGCGCTCGACCTACTGGACGTTGAGGCCTTCGACCTCGTGATACTCGACCTCAACCTTCCCCGTATCGACGGCATGACCGTACTCAGGGAACTTAGGAAAACCGACTGCGAGACCAAGGTGCTGATTCTGTCCGCGCGTGGCGAAGTATCCGATAAAGTCGCCGGACTCGATGCCGGCGCCAACGATTACCTCACCAAGCCGTTTCATCTGGACGAGCTTGCGGCAAGGATCCGCAGCCTTACCCTCAGATGCTTTACACAAAGCGACGTAGTTTTAACCTGCAGAAAGCTCCGCTTTGACACCAAGGCGCGCATCGCTTCCGTGGACAGCGAGACTTTATCTCTTACGCGCAAGGAAACGGGAATCTTGGAATACCTGATGCTTAATCAGGGGCGTCCGGTAAGCCAAGAGGAGCTTATCGAGCACGTTTGGGATAGCAGCGTGAACAGCTTTAGCAACGCGACCCGCGTTCATATCTCGTCACTCCGCAAAAAGCTACGCATCGCTTTGGGATACGACCCGATTCGCAATCGGATTGGAGAGGGCTACGTTATGGAGGATAGCGAATGAAAAGGCTTTCGTTGCAATGGCGCATAACGATTATGACGGCACTGCTCACGTGCGCTGCGTGCGTGCTGACGAACTGCCTGGTCGGCTATACGGGCATGCGCTACATGGATGCTATCGGCAGCGACGTCTCGGCCCTTAGCGCAGCCGGCGAAGATTCGCCCCAGGCGTTCGACCCAACGAAAGCGACCCTCGATGACGAGGTCACGATCGTCGTAAACGACGCACAGGAGTCTTTTGGCACGACAGCCTGGTGCATCACGGCTGGAGTCACACTCCTTGGCGGCGTGCTGGCATACTTTGTGAGCGGCCGTGCGCTCAAACCGCTACGAGCTTTTGCCGCCCAGGTTGAGCGTGTGCAGCCTGACAACCTAAGCGAAATCAGACTCAGTGAAGATGTGCCCACCGAGCTACAACGATGTAGCGCCTCTTTCAACGACATGATCGCCCGTCTTGGCGAAGGGTTCTCTGCACAGCGTCAGTTTACCGGCAACGCCGCACACGAGCTGCGCACCCCGCTCGCCCTTATGCAAGCACAGATTGAACTATTCATCTCCGAGCACTCCGGTTTGCAACCCGAAACAGCCGAGCTGCTCGGCCTGCTACAAGAACAAACCGAGCGCATGTCTCGAATGACCAAGGTATTACTCGAGATGAGTGAGCTCCGCAGCGTTCCTTGCGAGGACGATGTTGAACTCGGTCCCTTGTCCGAAGAGGTCCTCACCGACCTTGCGCCACTTGCCGAGAATAAGGGCATAGCCCTCAATTGTGCTGGAGACGCTTTGACAATCGGAAGTGATACGCTCCTCTATCGGCTGGTGTTCAATCTGGTCGAAAACGCCATCCGTTACAGCCGCCCCGGCTCGACTGTCAACGTCTCCATCAGCGACAGCGACAGCCACGTGCTCCTGCGAGTCAAAGATGAGGGCCCGGGAATACCCAAACAGTACCGAGAGAGCATCTTCCAGCCGTTCTTTCGTCTAGATAAATCCCGCAGCAGGGCATACGGCGGCGCAGGACTCGGGCTAGCGCTTGTTTGGGAGATTGCAGCCCTACACGGCGGCACGGTAGAGGTCGAAGCAAGTTCCGAGAACGGGACCACCATGCTCGTGACCCTCTCAAAGGGGGCCACCACGTGATCCGACTGTCCAGGGGTCCCACTCGGCATTGCGAAACGCGTCCCAAAACTTGGACATGAGAAATGGGAGGCAGTTCGCATCTGTGCCGAGGACGAAGTCCTGGCGGGAATTCAGGATGCGCAGAGGAAGCTTACGGCAGAAAACCCCGACAGAGTCGTGACCGTCGGCGGCAACTGTATGGCGTCGCTTGCCCTCTTCGATTACCTGCACGGGAAATACGAGAACGTTGGAATCGTCTGGATCTATGCGCATCCGGATGTATCCACGCTGAATGATGGCTACCCCAACGCTCACGCCATGGTACTTGGCAACCTTTTGGAACAGGGTGCACCGCAACTCGTTTCGCGGATGCGGCATCCGGTGTTTAAGCCGAGCGATGTCCTGCATGTCGGGCTACAGCAGCTCCACGACTATCAGGAAGTTTGCTTAAACAAGCATAGGTGTTGCGGTTTTAGCCGATGTCCTCATGGAGGAAAACGACATGCTGGGTCTGTCTGATTAAAGTCCAACAGTTTCCATGAGGCATCTAGCACGGTAAAAGCTAAAGACCCGGGAGACCCCAAACTGTCAACCATCTTTACGGGTGCAAGGGAAACGGGCAAGACAGCCCCCTCTCGCTCCTATCCGAAACGGCGCTTGAACACGGCTGGATTGCAGCGAATGTCTCCGCCATGCCCGGCATGCTCGAAGATATCATCGAGCACACAAAGGAGGCCGCAGGCCGTTACCTCTCGCAGCCCCATACACGCGTGAGCGGAGTTCAAGTTGGGCAGCGGGGCGGTTTAGCGCGCCAATATAATCAAATCGTGCACTTCCATAGCCTCTCGTCTACGTGGTGTACCGTCGTCTCCCCTTTTATCAGAGTTGGGCGATTTCAGGCACCCGAGCTGAACTCAAATTGAACTCAACGATGCCTTATCGGTCGAGGGCGTCCTAGCGAGAATATACAGAGGCGCACATTTCGCAGGGAACCTCCCATTCGTTATCATATCGGGATGCTGTCAAGGCAGCGTCAATGCGTTCGACCTACACCTTCTCGCTTTTCGAGGCCTCGTCTGCAGGACCATCGGAATCGATACGGAATCGATCGGCATACCATTCATCCGAAGCAATCACCTTATGGAGCATCTGGAGATGCAGGTCGACATAGTGGCAGAACGCCTTGCCGCATTCCACGAGAGGCGCATTGTTTCTCTCGTTGGGCTCGGCTCCAAAATTAAACTCGACCTCATAGCCCTCCCCAGGCACACCCATGCTCGGCAGAACATCAATGGAGAAGTGGACGAATCCAGACGTCACCTTGTATACATCTTTTACCTTTGGATCGAACTTCTCGAGTAAGTCTTGAAGTCTTCCATCGGACATCTTCTCACCCGAGAAATCTTTCAGCTTGTTCACAGGCACACCTTGAAACACCTGCTTGAGAAAGTCATCCTGGTCTTCGGCGGCGAATAATGCGAATGTCCGCAGGCAGACTCCAACCTGTGCGCGGAGAAGCTGGGCGACGCAAACAAGATTCCTCGACTCGAGCATGGAGATGAATCCGTCTATCAGTCTCATCGCATACTCAGAGGAGGATGCCAGATATAGATCCCATTGGGTAAAGTCGCCGTTCATGAAGGGAATCACTGCATTGCGCTCGGCGACTCTCAAGGCACTCAGGCTTTGTTCTATTTTCTCAGCTTCTTGTTTGAACTGTTCGCTATCCAAAATGCCCCCAAATGCCGGCTTCTCAACAAATCAAAAAAGCAGGAGAGACAGAGATTAGGTTCCTGCTCCACTGAATCCGCGCTTCCAGTCGAGACACTCCTCCTCGAAGATCTCCCCAGAGTCCCGTCTCTCGCGCCCCTCACGGAACTGTCCATATCAGTGTAGCCAATCCAAGCACAGCCCCACCGCACGGCCCAGTCGCTTCCGGTCCTGCGTGGCCCCATGAAGGCGGAAGGGCGTGGTTGTCGTCATCGCGTTCCTTTCTCCTCATACCTTTTGGGCATGCGTCACGGGCCCCCGCGCGGCGCCGAGAGCGAATCGGCGCAGGCTTGGGGCCAGTTGCGTAGAGGTTGAGGTTCGGGTTTCGCCGGCTTACGCAGCTTGGCGGGCAGAGCGCCCGGGCTCGCTGCGCCTAGGGCGCGGCGGGATCCGCGACGCCGGAGGTGTCGATCTCGCCCAGATTGGCGAGCTGCTCGATGAGGGGGAGGCCCATCGGGTCGTCCACCTCGACGCCGCCGAGCACGATGGTGCTGTCGCGCGTGTCGATATGGGTTGTGAACACGGCCGGGTCGAAGCCCGAAGCGATAAAGCCAATGCCCGCGAGGACAACACCCGCGGCAACGAGCCCGCCCGCCACGGCGAGGTAGATCTTCTTCGCGCTGGTCATGGTACTCACTCCTTTCTACGCCGCGAGATGCGCGGCAGCGCCGCCCTTCTCGCCCTTGCCCTTCCAGAAGGGCGAGGCGGCCTTCCTCGCCCAGAGCGCCGAAAGGCGCGCAATTTGTTTTGAGGCGGCCCAAGCGCCAGCACCAACGAAGAGCGCCACGCCGACGAGGCCGAGCCCCACGCCCGCCGAGGCGAGGGCGTACGGGAAGTGGCCGATGGTGACGCCGCTTACGGCAAGCAGGAGCTCAACTACGCCCACGCCCCCGAGTGCCGCCGCGACGATCCACACGCAGAGTGCCAGCAGCCAGATGCAGATATAGACCGTGACGGCCACGGCGGCGAAGGCGGCGAGCAGCGGCACCCACACCGGGGAGCCCACGATGGTCAGCACCCACAGCAGCGTGGTGCTGCGCCGGCGCGTCCTCGCGATCGCGCGCGGCACGGCGGGCAGGTCGTCGAGCGTGGCCTCCGCCACCTCGCCGGGTGTGCCCATGGCGGCCACGGCCTCCTCCTCGCTCATACCGTCCTCCATGCGGTCAGCGATGGCCTCCGCATAGAACGCCTTGGTCTCCTCCACCTGCTCGGCCGGCAGGCAGGCGAGCAGCTCGCCCAACCGGCCCAGAAACTCATCGCGCGTCATGGTGCGCCCCCTCAACGTATGCGTAAATCTCCCGTACGGACGGCCACTCGGCCAGGAACTCCTCGATGCGTGCTCGCCCGTCGTCCGTGATGCGGTAGTACCGGCGCAGCCGCCCGTTGTGCTCGGCGGAGCGCGCCGTGATGCACCCGGCTTTCTCCAGGCGCTTGAGCAGCGGGTAGAGCGTCGACTCCGTGAGCCCCATGCTCGCCGGTACGTCCTTCACGATCTGGTAGCCGTAGGACTCCTCGCCGGAGACGGCCGCGAGCACGCAGGCCTCCAGGAAGCCGCGCTTCATCTGTGCCTCCATCCGCACACCTCCTCTCGTCATATACTATGCTATACACACTATACGATGCAAGGTATTAGACGTCAACTCTCATCGCGAAGATTCTCCGGCCCCTGCGCGCTGCGAACGTGATGTCGCGGGGCGGTTGGCATTATGCATGAAACGTCAAGTAACGCTCTTTTGATCCACTTCCACTCGGCCCCATTCGCCTTGTACAACGCCCCCTTTCAACCTTGGGTTCAAGAGAGCCGCTAGGCTGGACGTGCCGGACGGTAAAGTCCTGGACGCCATGGTGAACTTCTCCGATGCCATGGGGGTCATGGGTCTACGCCGATGGAGTCCCACGTACGCGGCAGGGCTCGCCCGTCACCGCTGGTCGCCGGACGGTCCCCACGCCCCGCTCGCCAACGCGCAGGCGACAGCAGCAGTCCAGCGCTGGCTGGAGACGCCGGAATGCCCAGAAGATGCGTTTCCCATCGCTGCGGCAGAGCTTTTTGCAGGGGTGGCAGTTTTTCTATATCCCAAGGTCAGATAGGCTTCGGTAGCCACCTTGGAAGCATCGCCAATAGACTCTTCCTTTATACGTTCGGCATAATCGTAGGCGATACCCACAAATTCCAGTCCCGAGCAACAGGAGTACAATTGCTGCAATTGTTGCCAGCTGTTGGGAGATGGAAGATGGACTGCGATGGCTACCCGCGCATTCCCATGCCGTTGATGTGCACCGCCTTTGTGCCGGGGCAGATTGACGCTGCGGTTGCAGGCATTTCCGACCCCGATTCACGCACCATCGCCACGGCAGAAGCGCTGTACTTTCGCGGACAGGCCACGCTCGCTGCCAAGACGGCGCGCCCCTATCTTGACGCCACCGATCCCGCACTGCGCTATTCCGCATGCCTTATCTGCGGATATGCCAGTCTGTCGCTCAACCGTATCGCCGACGCCCGCCGGTGCCTTGCTGGCATCCTCGATACGCCAACTGACGAGGAATCGCCCGCCGTCCACGCCACGCATATCCTGTTCGCCTCGGCCGCGAGTGTCCTGCTGCACTTGCCTTCCCCGTATTCTGCTGAAGAGTTTTATCCACTTGCGGCGCATCTGCCCGAAGGCCTGCGCCTATTCGCCAGCTACGTGATGGCGCACGCCTTGTACCTGCGCGGCGATTACGGCCGCAGCCTGGGCATGGCGGAAAACGCCCTGATTATGAAACAGGGAAGCTATCCCATCTCGGAGCTGTTCCTGCACCTGGCAGCTTCCATGGCATGCATGAGCCTCAAGGACATCGACGCCGCAAAAACGCACTTCGGAGCTGCTTGGAACGTTGCGCGCCCCGACGGCCTTGTCGAACTTATCGGCGAGCACCACGGCCTTTTGCAGGGGCTTATCGAGGCGTGTCTAAAAACGCAATACCCTGACGACTTCGCACGCATCATCGAGATTACGTATCGATTCAGCTACGGCTGGCGGCGCATCCACAACCCCGATTCGGGCGAGGACGTGGCCGACGATCTAACGACCACGGAATTCACCATGGCCATGCTCGCCTGTCGCGGGTGGACCAACGCCGAAATCGCACGCCATATGGGAGTATCGCCGGGCACCGTCAAAAACCGCCTATCAGGAGTGTATGCCAAGCTTGGTATCGGAACTCGCGCCGAGCTGGTTGCCCACATGTTGCGCTAGCGGCCAGACTGCCCGGCGTATCGAAAGCACTCCGGGGGCCTAGCGCTTTCGCGCGCTCAAATTGGACATTTTGACCCTCGAACGGCACTACCGCCACGGGGCACCTTCTCGCAAAAATTGGATTATTTCCACCGAAATTTGCGGGATGGGAGCCCAAAATGCTTGATCGCCGTTCGCTACTTATCGCCGGAACATCCTCGCTAGCGAGCATTATGTTGCCTCGCGTGCCGGGAAGCGAAAATGCCTTCCTGCTGCCGTTCGCGCCCACCGCGGCCTATGCCGACGAAGAAGACCCCTTCAAGGTCCTGGTGCTCTCGCGCACCATGTTTGGTGTGGTTGTGATCGACGTCGCCAACAAGAATATGCCCATCAAGGGAGCCCAGGTCACGCTCGCGTCGCGTTATGCCGCGGGCAAGCAGCTCTCCGCCACTACCGACGACGAGGGCACGGCCATCTTTGAGGTCGCGCCTCTTTCGGAAGGCTACGTGGACGAGGCAACGCTTCTCGACGCGTACGACTTTAACGGCGGCATCTCCATTAGCATGGCGGGCTACCGTGATGTCGAGATTCCCCTTGCGCGTATCCAGGGCGGCACCGCCATAACCGCGCCCACGCGTCCGCTTTCCGACGGCGAGCCGTACTTCCGCCAGCTCACATTCGACGAATGGGACATCCAGTACGCTGAAGCCACGTTCATGACATTGCCGAAGGACGACACGGCAAACGAGCAGCCCGATACGCACGCCTTTACCGTGCAGGCACATCTGCCACAGGGTGGACAGGCAACGCTGCGCATCAACAAAGTGACGCCTGCCGCGGGCAGCTCACCCGAAACCTTCACGCAGATTGGCCAAGTCAAGGCCAGCGCATCGGGTGCGGATAATCTGGCGACGTTCTCGCTCGAGGACAAGTTCCTCGATGCGGCGTCGGGCATTCTGGAAGAAGGATGCAAACTGCGCTTTGTGCTCGACTACCAAGGTAAAACCTACACGCTCTCGTCCCCCATGGGCGTTGCCACCGCACCGGCTTCCAAGGCGGAATCGGGCTCGACCACTATCGTCCCCACTACCATGGACCAAGAGATCACTCCGTTTGATTTCCCCGCATCGTTTCCCGGCATCGGTGGTAATAAGTTCACGTGTTGGATGCCCACATTTCCGATCCTTTTCGATTTCTCGTTTGCTGGATACGTGCTGTTTGGCGGAGGATACAAACCAGCCAGCTATATGAACGATTCGGGCAATCCGGATCCGGAGTATTGGAAGAAGTCACCGCGCGAGTCGGGTGCCAAGCAGGCAAACCGCTACCTCGACGAAATGGAGGGGAAGTGGAACCAGTACAAGAGCATGAGTGCCGGTTCGGGCACCGATCCAAGAAACACCAAGCTCCTTCGCCACCATTGCACGCTGCTGTTCACGATGGATATCGCAACACAGGTGTACGGTTCGCTCGCCTACGATTGGGTGGGCAAAACCTGGGGCAACAACAACGACCCCGCATACGGCAATATTAAGGCCCTCTTCCAGGTAAGAACCGACCTCAATTGGACCGAGCAGTTTACCCTAGGACCGGTGCCGTTTTTCCTAAACGTCAACCCCTGGGTGCTGGCGAAGCTGGCGCTCGCCGTGGGTGCCCACACGCACGGCAGCGGCGCGGCGTTTTTCAAGAACATTTCGCTCGACTATTCCAACACGTCGGGCTCATTCACTATCCAGATCGGGCTTGCCGTCACCTTTGGCGCCGGCGTTGCAGGCGTCGCCTCGTCTGCCGTGCGTGGCGCCGCATCCCTCACCCTGTTCATTGGGTACGAGAAGGCGGACGGGCACCAGCTTCCGCGGCTGCGCGTGGGTGCAGACGTCGATGTCGATGTGATACTCCAGTTCGTAATGTTCAAGTGGACCACCAAGGCTTGGTCGGGGTCGTGGCCCACACTCCTCGATTCGTGGAATATGTCGGTGAACAATGGCGACCAGTATGTGCTCCATCGCTCTGAGCTCGCATTGGGTGGAGATACGCCTTACACGCTGGATGCCCGCTTCGGCATGCCCGGCAACATCGAGGCGGACGGCGTGCCGCAATTTATCGCATCGGCCACCATCGTCACCAACGCCGAGCTGCTCGCACGCGCTGAGGTTAAGGCCACTGCAAGGAATGTCGCGCCTACCGTACGCGATTGGGACCGGTCGGTCACGCGCATTGAGCTCGAGGCGGATGCAGAAAGCGACGACACGGGACAGATCGAGCATTTCGTCCACGCACTGATAGAGAACGACGAAAACGCCGCGCCGATGTATGCGTACACCTATGTCAGGCAGGCGACGAACGCCGTTGCGGACCCCAACGCCAATTCTGCTGGTGTATCGGAGGACGAGCGTGGCGGAATCAAGCCCTCGAGCGACAACGTGCTGTTTACCGGCGTTCTCAGCGAAGCTCACATGAAGCTGGCGATTATCGCCGGCGTAGAATGCCTGTTCCGTATCGCCTCGGTGCGCTACGGCGACAATGGCCGCTCGCGTCTGGTGGTGCACACAAAGGCAAACGGCACGTGGTCCGCTCCCACGCCCGTGGACTTTCCCCTTGGGTTTGGCGAGGGCGACGTGGAGCGCGACGGCATATACGATTACGACTTCGACGTGGTGGAATATACGGACGGAAGAGAAAACCAGGACGCCTACGTGTTGCTGGTCTCGGGCGAGCGCCCCAACGGCGACAACACCCTTTTCGATACGGCAAGCACAGCCGGCATACTGTCCGTTGTGCGCCTGCGCATAAGTAATGACGAGATCCGCGTGGTGTCGCATACGTCATGGCGCAGCATCTCGCGCGGCCGCCTGCAAGAGGATGGCTACCATTGCCTGCAGTGCCCGCGTATCACGGTGGGCAAGACGCTCGTCGACGGGCGCTTGTCGGGTGCCTACCTCCACCGCCGCGGAACCACCGCAGAAAAGGCACTCGGCAGCGAGGCTGAGGTTGCGCTGGAGTGCTTTACCCTGTGGTCGGACGTTTCGGGCGACAGCCTGACGTTCCGCCAAGTTCTCCGCTTTCCGCAAGCACCGTCGAGTATCGAACTGGGCGAGCCCGAGGATATCAACGGCAAAATGGTGGTGCCCGTTGCGTACGAGACCGCAGACGGTTGCGGCTGCGCATCGTACGCCGTGATCGGCCAGTCCATTGCGGGCTGGGGCGTTATGTCACCAGACGCCACGGTACCCCGTGCGGTGCCGTGGCCGCAGCACACGGGCTTTTTGGCCACCGTCAACGAGCAACTGCAGCATATTACTTGGACGCGAGGAGCATCGGCATTTGCAACGCAGCCCGTGGGTGCCGCAGGCTGTGGCCCGGCATCGTTTAGCGTAAGCGACAACGGCAGGTGAGCGCTCTATGTAGAGAACACCGATGGCAAGGTGGGACAAACCTACGACGAAGAAGGCAACCCGGTGGCAGTGATGGGCAAGCACTTCCGCATCTTCGCCAGCACCTTGGCAGGCGATCTGTTCACGGAGCCGTTCGTGATGTGCGAGCTGAACCATCCCGTCGATCAGATAACGACATTTTTGACGTCGGGGGGCATGCTCTCCGCGCTCGCCACGCACATTGTGAGCGCGGAGAAGAGCGAGGCAGAGCTGCACGGCATCGAAGTGCCCTTGGTGGCGTGTGCCACTCCGACGGGCGCGGTCGCTACCTCAGGCGCGGTGGTGCCCGGAGCAGCAGGCGAATCCTTCATGGTCACGGTGCGAAACGACGGCAACACCTTGCTGACCGCCGGCACGATCGATCTGTACCGAGAGGGCTCCAGCCAGCCGTTCTCCAGCGCATCCATCGGGTTCGGCGCGAACGCACGCATGGCTTCGATCTTTGATCCAGAGCTTGCCGAGGACGCTTCGGACAACGATATGGCACGCGTGAAATACGCGCTCGAGACGCTGGGCGCGCGTTTTGCAACGCACCCGCTGGTAGCCGACAACGGCAACGCCGTGCTGGCACCGGGTTGCACGGCACAGTTCCGCATGAGCTTCGCCATCCCCGAGAGTTGGGGCGACGAAGTGGGCAAACGCGTCACGCTGTATGCGAAGGCGCGTGACCTGGTAGCGCTCGATCCCGTAACGCTTGAGGAAATTCGACCGGGCGCGAACTCGGCGCTGGGTGCCGTACTGCATGAGCTTCATGTGCCTGACGCGGCATGCGAGCGCTCAGAAGTTCAGGTCGGCATATGCGACAGCGCGGATACGACAGGACTTCACGACGCCCCGATGACGGCGGACGGCGATGGTGGCTCGAGTGGCGGCGGTACTGACAAGGGCGGCGGCTCCGGCGGAAGCAGCTCCGGCAGTGGCAAGGACCACGGCAATAGCAAGCGCTCCGGAAAAGCGGGCGCGCTTGCGGGCACGGGCGATGTCAACGCTCCCCTTACGGCAGCCGCTGCAGCACTCGCCGCGGCAGGCGCCGGCCTCGTCGCCTACAGCGCCCGCCGCACGGCGCTCGAAAAAGACACCGCCAAGGAGGTCAATTCGGATAGGCCTCGCTAGCTCCTAGTTACTTTTGTGAGAGACGCCGACTCGGCTCATCGAACATCAAATGGGCTGGTTCTGGATACCCAGAGCCAGCCCATTTCGCATTAGATATCGTCAGTGGAGTCGAGTTCTGCCTCGAGCTTGGCACGGCGTCTTTTCGCCGCGAAAAACGTTGCGCACAGGCCAGCAAACGTGGCCGCGAAAATCGTCGCACCGCAGAACACGCCCGTGGCCAGGTTCGCCAACCAAAAGACGCTTTCGAGTGGTACGATCTGCGCCTCAGCAATACAGCGCATTGCGGCAATAACAAGCGCGAACGCGGCGCCGCTAAGACCGCTGAGAAGCAGGAAATATCCAACAGGAAGATGCTCGGTTTGCCCAAAACGATTGGTGTCGACATAGCCCTTCCGCGTTTGCAGTCCTGCGCAAATCAACATCACGAGAACGAGCCACAAATACATGGCTACCTCGAACGGCGTTGCAAAGCCATGCGGCATTTCACTGGCGTCGCTGTGAACCCACGCGACCTGTCGAGCTATAAACTGGTAGAAAAAGATCATCAACATGCCAAACGAAAGCAGCACGAAACCAATCTTGTAGATCTTTGCGCTTTCCGCCTCCAGGCGCTCATCCTTTGGACCGGCATATTCACGCCACTTTTGCACGATTTTCAGATCTTCAAATTTCATAGTGAACTCCTAAAGAGCGTTAGAGTCGGCGTCGATTTCGTCTTCCCAAAACAAATCGTTCAACGTAACGCGCAGCGCTTTACAGATTGCCACGCACAAGTTGAGCGTAGGATTGTAGCCGCCCGCCTCAATCAGGCCGATGGTCTGGCGCGTAACGCCCACGGCTTGGGCTAAGTCGGCTTGCGAAAGGCCAGCCGCCGCGCGCGCCGCCTTCATGCAAAGGTTTTTCTTACCTGGCATAAAGTTCCTTTCGTGGTAATGGACAAATATCCGTTGCAACATGACAGAAATATATTGCATCCATCAGGCAATGTCAACTATATCTGTCATTATGAAAACCATGTCCGACATCGCCATGCGGACATAGCAATTTCGATCCGCTATTCAAACTTACTCGGACAGAACCGACTCGGTTGTGTCCGAGTAAACTCGGGCATAAACTGATCCATGCGATACAATTAACTCGGACAAAACCGAGTCGGAAGGAACCGAGTAAGTGAAATTCATTGGCAGGGAGCGTGAGCTCGCCCGTATTAAGAAAACGCTCAAAGCACCCGAGCAGCGCAATGTTCTCATTTACGGCAGGCGTCGCGTCGGAAAAAGTGAGCTCATCAAGCAGGCGCTAACCGATTTGCCGGACGTCGCAACGGTCTATTACGAGTGCCGCCAAACCTCCGAGGCAGACAACCTAGAGAGTCTGTCCGCCCTTGTTGCTGACGCGCTGAGCTTTCCTCCGCTCGCCTTCACAGGCATCCGCGAGCTCATCGAATTTCTGTTTGCCCAAGCCAAAGACAAGAACGTTACCCTTGTTCTCGACGAATACCCCTACTTGAGAGATGCGGTTAAAGGCTTAGACAGCATTCTCCAGACCTCAATCGACGCTCACAGGGAAGACTCACGTTTAAACATTGTCCTGTGCGGCTCCTACGTTGAGATTATGAAATCCCTCATCGAGCATGAGAGCCCCCTCTACGGGCGAATTGATCTCGCGCTTGAGCTTAAGCCCATGGACTACTTTGACGCTGCGAAATTCTATCCCGCGTTCTCACCCGAGGACAAGGTGCGGCTCTATAGCGTTTTTGGCGGCATCCCCTTTTACAATCGCCTCATCGATCAGTCCCAAAGCGTACGCGACAACATCATCGAACTCGTCACAGAACCTGGCGCACGCTTAGAAAGCGAAGTGCCGTCCTATCTCAACGCCGAGATCTCGAAGATGACCAACGCCAACGAAGTTTTCGGAGCTCTCGCACAAGGTTACTCCCGTTGGGGGGACGTGCTGGCACAGTCGCACGTCTCGAGTGGTCCGGCCATGGCAGACGTACTCGACAAGCTCATGTCACTCGAAATCGTCCAAAAGCGCGCACCCATCAACGACCCTACGAACAAGCGCAAGTCTGGCTACTTTGTAGTGGACCCACTTTCGCTCTTTTACTATCGCTACGTTTTCCGCAATGCCTCTGCGCGTCAGCTGCTCGACCCGGAAGTCTTCTATGATCGTCACGTCTCCCAAGACTTCGAGGAAAACTACGTTCCACATATGTTCGAGGAGATCTGCCGTCAATACCTCGTGCGGCAAAACAGGACCGGCAAGATCGAACCGGCTTTCGACGCCATTGGCAAGTACTGGTACGACGATCCCGCAAACAAAGCGAGCGGCGAATTCGATGTGGTAACGCAAGACCCCGAGGGCTACGCATTCTATGAAGCAAAGTTCCGCAAATCCCCCATCACGCAAAAAATGGTCGACGAGGAAATCGCCCAAGTCGAGGCAACGGGGCTCAAGTGCCATCGCTATGGATTCTTCTCCCGTTCGGGCTTCGAAGCTGGCGAAAGCGATCAAACCGTCTTCATCGACCTGCCGCAGATGTTTGAATAGGACAGGCTCCTCCCGCATCCCGAGCATTCATTATCTAACCGAACGATTGTTCGATGGATTTCGTGTTAGTTGGAATCGTCTGTGGACTGGGCTATGCTACCTTGACTATCTATATGACTTAAACGCAGCAAAGGAGCACCGAGAGAGCGAGTATGGCAAAAAACACCGCAAACTATGGTAACGACAGTATCCGCCAGCTCAAGGACGAGGAGCGCGTACGCCTGCGCCCCGCCGTCATCTTTGGCTCGGATGGACTCGACGGCTGTGCGCATGCCGCCTTCGAGATCCTGTCCAACGCCGTTGACGAGGCGCGCCAGGGCTACGGCAAGCTCATCACCCTTACCGCTTTTCGCGATGGCTCTATCCAGGTAGAGGACAACGGCCGTGGCTGCCCGCTCGACTGGAACCCTTCCGAGAAGCGCTTTAACTGGGAGCTCGTCTTTTGCGAGCTCTACGCCGGCGGCAAATACAATAACAACCAGGGCGGCGACTACGACTTCTCGCTCGGCACCAACGGCCTGGGCTCCTGCGCGACTCAGTACGCTTCCGAATACATGGACGTCACGGTTTGGCGCGACGGCAACAAGTACTCCCTGCACTTTAAGAAGGGCAAGGTTGTCGGCGCCAAAAAGAAGGCACTCGAGATTGAGCCCAGCGACGAGAACCGCACCGGCACCACTATCAAATGGCGTCCCGATCTTGAGGTCTTTACCTCGATTAGCATTCCCCACGATTGGTATCGCGAGACCATGCGCCGCCAGGCCGTGGTCAACGCCAACGTGACCTTCCGCCTGCGCATCGAAGGTGACGATGGCGAGTTTTCCGAAGAGGATTTTTGCTATCCCAAGGGCATCGAAGACTACGTGCTCGAGAAGGTCGGTACCGACTACCTCACCGAGCCCTTCTTTATCGAGGCCGACCGTCGCGGTCGCGATCGCGAGGACCTGCCCGATTACAACGTAAAAATCACCGCATGCATGTGCTTCTCGCGCACCTTCATGATGCAGGAGTACTACCACAATTCATCGTGGCTCGAGAACGGCGGTTCGCCCGAGAAGGCCGCCCGTAGCGCTCTGACCAGCGCCATCGATGCCTACATCAAGCAACAGGGCAAATACAACAAAAACGAGAGCGGCATCAAATGGCAGGACGTCCAGGACTGCCTGGTGCTGGTGACCAACTGCTTCTCCACTCAGACGTCCTACGAGAACCAGACCAAGAAGGCCATCAATAACCGCTTTATCCAGCAGGCTATGACGGCCTTCTTTAAGGAGCGCCTCTCGACCTACTTGATCGAGAATAAAGACGCCGCCAACAAGATCATGGAGCAGGTGCTCATCAACAAGCGCTCGCGCGAGAACGCCGAGAAGACGCGTCAGAGCATCAAGACCAACCTGCAGCAGAAGACCGACATGGCCAACCGCGTGCAGAAGTTCATCGACTGCCGCTCCAAGGACAAGAGCCGCCGCGAGATCTACATCGTAGAGGGCGACTCGGCAGCAGGCGCCATTCGCACCTCGCGCGATGCCGAGTTCCAGGGCGTTATGCCCGTCCGCGGTAAGATCCTCAACTGCCTGAAGGAGGATTATCCGCGCATCTTTAAGTCCGACATCATCATGGACCTTATGCGCGTGCTGGGCTGCGGTGTGGAGATCAAGGACAAGCGCATCAAGAACCTCGGCGCCTTTGACCTGGACAACCTCAACTGGAACAAGGTCATCATCTGTACGGACGCCGACGTCGACGGTTATCACATCCGCACGCTCGTGCTCACCATGCTCTACCGCCTGGTGCCCACACTTATCGACGAGGGTTACGTGTATATCGCCGAGTCGCCGCTCTACGAGATCAACTGCAAAGAGAAGACCTACTTTGCCTACACCGAGCTCGAGAAGAACGGCATCCTCAAAGAGATCGGCGACCAAAAGTGCTCGATCAACCGCTCCAAGGGTCTTGGTGAGAACGATCCGGACATGATGTGGCTCACCACCATGAACCCCGAGACGCGCCGCCTGATCAAGGTGGAGCCCGAGGACGTCACCAAGATGGAAACCATGTTCAACCTTTTGCTTGGCAACGACGAGGCAGGCCGCAAGCGCCATATCTCCGAGCACGGCAAGGAATACCTGGACCAGCTGGACCTGCAGTAGCAGCAAATCGATAACGACGGCCCATAAGAAGTTCAAGAGGAAATCGTGGCAAAGAAGAAGACGAAGAACCAGCCAAAGAAAAAGCAGGTCAACGCCGAGAACGTCATCGGCCTGCACTCCGAGGTCACTGATCAGCCGATTACGCAGACACTCGAAGTCAACTACATGCCCTACGCCATGAGCGTCAACGTCTCGCGTGCGTTCCCCGAGATCGACGGCTTTAAGCCCTCGCACCGCAAGCTACTCTACACCATGTACAAGATGGGCCTGCTCAAGGGCGAGCGCCAGAAGAGCGCCAACATTGTGGGTCAGACCATGAAGCTCAACCCGCACGGCGATGCCGCGATCTACGAGACGATGGTGCGTCTGGCGACGGGCAACGAAGCTCTGCTTGCGCCCTTCGTGGAGTCGAAGGGCAACTTTGGCAAGTACTATTCGGGCGACCTGAGCTACGCCGCCTCGCGTTATACCGAGGCCAAGCTCTCCCCCATCAGCGCCGAGATCTTCAAGGACATCGACAAGGACCCGGTCGACTTCGTCGACAGCTACGACGGCGCCATGAAGGAACCGCGCCTGCTGCCCACCACGTTCCCCAATATTCTGGTTTCGGCCAACAAGGGCATCGGTGTCGCCATGGCGTCTGACATCTGTGGTTTCAACCTCAACGAGGTCTGCACCGCCACGATGCACTACCTGCAGGATCCTGACTGCGATCTGCTCGAGTACATGCCCATGCCCGACTTCTCGACCGGCGGCGAGATTATCTACCGCCGCGAGGAGATGGAGAAGATCATCGAGACCGGCCTTGGCAGCTTCCAGATTCGCTCCCGCTGGCGTTGGATTCCTGAAGAGCGCATCATCGAGGTCTACGAGATCCCCTACACCACCAAGACCGATGTCATCATCGAGCGCATCGTCAAGCTCTCCAAAGAGGGCAAGGTCAAGGAGATTGCCGACATCCGCGACGAGACCGACCTCTCGGGCCTGCGCATCGCCATCGACCTTAAGCGTGGCGTCGACCCCGACAAGCTCATGGCCAAGCTCTATCGCTCGACCACGCTGCAGGATTCGTTCTCGTGCAACTTTAACGTGCTGGTCGACGGCTATCCCCGCGTTATGGGCGTGCGCCAGATTCTGCACGAGTGGGTCAAGTGGCGTATTGAGTCCACGCGTCGCCGCATTAACTTTGACCTGGGCAAAAAGTCCGAGCGTCTGCACCTGCTGCACGGCCTTGAGGCGATCCTGCTCGACATCGACAAGGCCATCGCCATCATCCGCGGCACCAAGCTCGAGGCCGAGGTCGTGCCAAACCTTATGAAGGGTTTCGACATCGATGAGACCCAGGCCGAGTTTGTTGCCGAACTTAAGCTCCGCAACATCAACGAGGAGTACATCCTCAACCGCACCAAGGACATCGCCAAGCTCGAGGGTGAGATTGCCGAGCTGGAGGAGATTCTCTCGAGCGAAGACAACATCAAGAAGGTCATCAGCGACGAGCTGGCCGCGGTCAACAAGAAGTACGTGATGCCGCGCCGCACGGGCAGGATTGAGCCCCACGAGGTCATCGAGGTGAGCCTGGAGCCCGAGGTCGAGGAGTATCCGGTCACCATCATGCTCTCGCGCGATGGCTACCTCAAAAAGATGACCGACCGAGTGCTCAAGAAGGCAACCACGCTCAAGTACAAGGACGGCGACAAACCCTTTATCGAGTTTCCGTCCTCCAACACCCACGAGCTGCTGGTCTTTACCAACAAGAGCCAGGTGTACAAGTGCAAGGTTGCGGCATTTGAGGACACCAAGTCGGCCCAGCTGGGCTCGTACCTGCCGACCGATCTTGAGATGGAACCCGACGAGAGTGTCATCTGGGTCATCGACCCCGATGACTACAAGGCCGACGTGCTGTTCGTCTTTGAGAACGGCCGTGTGGTGCGCGTCGCACTTTCTGGATATGTCACCAAGACCAACCGCAAGCGCCTGAAGAACGCCATCTATGGCGGCAGCAAGCTGCTGTATGCCCAGGTGCTCAAGGAAGATCGCGACATCGCGCTGGTCTCGAGCGACTACCGTCTGATGAACTTCAACACGTCGCTGCTCAAAACCAAGACGACCACCAACACGCAGGGCATCCAGGCCTTTACCGCCAAGAAGGGCCGCTCGGTCACCACCGTCGGCACGACCGAAGAAATCCTTGGCGCCGGCGTCTCGGCCGAGAAGTTTACCGCGCAGAGCCTCCCCTCTGCCGGTGCCCTCATGAAAGAAAACGACATGCCGAGCTTGTTTGACTAGGTACCACGGCAACGAGATCGTTAGATACTTCGCAAAGCGACGAGGCCCGGAACGCAACGGCATTGCGCCCGGGGCTCGTCGTTTTTCTTCTCAACTATTTTTTAACGCAGATAAATTGATTTCTGCTTATTTTTCTGCGTAAAAAAATGTCAGCGTCACTGCTACGATGCCCTTTGGCCAGTCGTTAGCAAAACTTGCAAAAGTTAGCAAAACTTGCAAAAATTAGCAAAACTTGCAAAGGAGCTACCATGCAGTGCAGCAAGAGCCCCTTTACCCCGACGTTCCGAAGCGTCCCTCCCTTTCTAGCGGGTCGCGAACACATCCTCCGTGATATCAACCGTGGCTTTATCAACGGTCCGGGAGACCCCAACCTGTCGAACATTTTTACGGGCGCAAGAGGAACGGGTAAGACGGCGCTTCTCTCGCTCCTTTCAAAAACGGCGCTTGAACACGGCTGGATTGCAGCAAATGTCTCCCGCCATGCCAGGCATGCTCGAAGATATTATCGAGCGAACCAAAGAAGCGGCAGATAGCTACCTTTCACAGTCTCACGCGCGCATGAACGGCGTTCAAATTGGTCCAGTGGGCATCAATTGGACATATGTTCAAGAAGCCCAGGGCAACTGGCGCACGTGCATGAATGGCATCTTCAGGCAACTCGAGAAGCATGGCATCGGGCTTCTCATCACCATCGATGAAGTCACCGTCGATCTCGAAGAAATGCTTCAATTTGCCTCTGTTTACCAGCACTTTGTACGCGAAGGTAAAAAAGTTGCCCTACTCATGGCAGGACTGCCCTACAAAGTATCGGCGTTGCTGCGTAACGATTCCGTCTCGTTTCTCAGGCGTTCCCAATATCATCAGTTGGGACGAATCACTGACGTTGAAATTGCAAACGCATTCCGCAAAACCGTTGAGGCCGGAGGCCGCTCAATCACGCCAGAAGCGCTCGAGGATGCCGTGAAGGCCGTCGACGGATTCCCCTACATGATGCAGCTCGTCGGATATCGCACATGGGATGTTTCGGAGAACTCGCCCAAAATCAGCGCACCTGATGTCCAGCAGGGTTCTCTGCTTGCCCGTATGGAGCTGCGCGATCGAATTCTCGAAACGACCTATCGGGAGCTTTCCGATAAAGACATTGAGTTTTTGCTCGCGATGCTGCCCGATTCTGGCCCCAGCAGGGTCTCGGAGATAGCCAAACGCATGGGCGTTGCCAGCAACTATGCAAGCCAATATAAACGCCGTCTCCTCGAGGACGGCGTCATCGGGGAACGTGGACGTGGACTCGTTGGCTTTGACATCCCCGCGTTCAGGGAGTTCCTGAGCGAGAAAGTCTCCTAGCACGCGGAGATTGTCCACAAGGGCAACGGTGCATGGCAATCAACGATTCACCCGGCAAGGACGGCAAGTACTTCCAATAACGCTGATTGCCATGCGTTCTTCTTGCCCTTAGGCGAGCTTGCGAGCGAGCTCTCGCACCTCTTCCAACTTGGGCGACGATGCCATGCTGTCGCGCTCGGTCATACCGCTGATGGTGACAATGCCCTGATCCTCCCACTTGCAGTACGCGCATGTGGACTTGTACATAGCAATCGCCGCATCATAGACGCCCTCGCTGTGGCTATCGAGCAAAAGGGCCGTCTTGGTGAACGGGAAGCCCGTAGCACCGAAGGCGTACAGGCGGTCGATGGCGGCCTTCTCCTGCGCAGTGATATCAAACCAGTAGATGGGCGAAGCGACGACAACCATGTCGGCGTCTTTCAGCGACTCGATCACCTTGGCCATGTCATCCTTCTGCACGCAAGTGCCCTCGTGGGCGAAACAATACTGACACCCCAGGCAACCAGCGATTTTCTTACTGGCAACGCGGATGACCTCGACCGTATGGCCGGCCTCGCGCGCGGTCTCGGCAAACGCCTCGACCATGGTGTCGGTATTGGCGCCCTTGCGCGGGCTACCACTCAATACAACGATATTCATAGAAATCTCCCTCCTTCATGCCGCAGGCGCGCGGCATATTTTTTGTTTTAACCAAAACGGATAGAGTTATTCAATCGCCTCGTTTCAGCTACTCCCACTCTTTATAAGAATCGTTGCTGGGGGCTTGGTATTGAATCATGGCACGCCTTACTTCAGATACTCCTCAAAGAATGCCTTCAGCTTTTCAAACGGAATGATGTCCGTCTGATCGTAAAGGTCGGTGTGGTTGGCGCCGGGGATAATGAGCAATTCCTTGTTGTCCCCCGTCAGCTTGCCGTACGCGGTTTCGCTGAAATAGCGGGAGTGCGCCTTCTCGCCATGCACCAGCAACACGGCAGAGCGGATCTCGCCGGCGTACTGCAAAATCGGCATATTCAAAAAGGACAGCGAGGACGTCACGCTCCAGCCACCGTTGGAGTTCAGGCTGCGGGGATGGTAGCCTCGCGGAGTTTTGTAGTAGGCATAATAGTCCGCTACAAACTGCGGCGCATCCTCCGGTAGCGAATCGACCACGCCGCCCGCCAGCGCATAGCTGCCGTTTTTATAGTCCTCGGTGCGCTGCGCGTTCAGCGCTTTCCGCTTATCAAAGCGTGCCTGCTCGGAATCCTCGGCGTCAAAATAGCCGTTTGCGGTCACGCGGGTCATGTCGTACATGGTCATAGCAGCAGTGGCCTTGATACGGGTATCGATGGCCGCGGCGTTAATCGCCATGCCACCCCAACCGCAGATACCGATGATGCCGATACGCTCCGGGTCGACACTTTCCTGCACAGAGAGGAAATCCACCGCTGCACAGAAGTCCTCGGTGTTGATGTCCGGCGATGCTACATAGCGGGGCGTGCCGCCGCTCTCGCCGGTATAGGACGGGTCAAAGGCAATTGCAAAAAAGCCCAGCTCCGCCATTTTCTGCGCGTACAGACCGGAGGACTGCTCCTTCACCGCGCCAAAAGGGCCGCTGACGGCGATGGCGGGCAGCTTGCCTTCCGCGTTCTTAGGCACGTAGACGTCAGCCACCAGCGTGATGCCGTATCAGTTATGGAAGGTCGCCTTGCTGTGCTCAACCTTGTCGCTTTTGGGGAATACTTTGTCCCATTCCTGCGTCAGATTCAACTGTTCCATACCTAAACCTCCTTGTCAGTCGCTTTAAGGTATTGCTCGTCGTCCACGGGCTCCAACCACTCGTTGGAGGCCTCCTCGCCCGGAACCTCCACCGCGAGATGGGAGAACCAGCTGTCGGGCGCCGCACCGTGCCAGTGCTTTACGCCTGCGGGAATATTTACTACATCGCCGGGGCACAGCTCCTGTGCCGGTTTGCCCCATTCCTGGTAAAACCCTCGGCCAGCCACGCAGACGAGGATCTGCCCGCCGCCGCTTTTGGCGTGATGGGTGTGCCAGTTGTTGCGGCAGCCGGGCTCAAACGTCACGTTGTAAACGCCGACTTGCTCGGTGGAAAGGGGTGAGAGGTAGCTTTGACCGATAAAGTACTTCGCAAATGCGTCGTTGGGGGCACCGATGGGAAACGCCATCTCGTTTTGGTGCTGCGCCTTTGCGTCGGCAGCGTCTTCGTCCGCCCAGACCTCCTTCGCCATGCGGAAGGCCGCCCATGCCTTGGACCATCCCGCGTAAAACGCCGCGTGCGTAAGGATTTCTGCTATCTCCGTCCTGGTCACGCCATTGTTCTTTGCGGACATCAGATGATATTGGAACGAAGAGTCCGTCAGCCCCTGTGCCATCAAGGCAACCACCGTCACCACGCTGCGGTCTCGAAGGGAAAGCCCGTCTTCTCGGCTCCACACCTCGCCGAACAGCACATCATCATTGAGCTGAGCGAATTTGGGAGCGAAGTTCCCCAGGGCATCCCTGCCCGCTGTCTGCTTAACCGTCATGTTTGATTCCTCCTGTCGATGGTTTTGAGTGCAAAACTGCTTCCGCGCGGTCAAGCTGCCCGCCTAGATCCCTATGCCCATTCGTCGCGCCTGCTCAAGGGCGGGGTGCCCGGCGATTTCGCCCACACCGTTCACTCCACCGGCGAAAACCGTTCCGGCAAGCGTGCGCCTTTGGCGAAAATCCCTTGCGCTCCCGATTTGTATTGACGAAAATAAAGGTAATACCTAAACCTAACTTTAGGTCAAGGAGTTAATTCGAGATTTGTCCGGAGGGACCATGTACACAATCGGACAGGTGGCGGAGATGTTCGGTCTGCCCGCCTCAACGCTGCGGTACTACGATAAGCAGGGATTGTTCCCGGGGCTGGAGCGGACGTCCGGCATTCGCCGATTCGGCGATACGGAACTCGAGGCGCTTCGGGTCATCGAATGCCTGAAGAAGGCTGGGATGGAGATCAAGGACATCCGGCTGTTCATGGAATGGTGTGCGGAGGGCCCATCGACATATCCCAAGCGCAAGGCCATGTTCGAGGAGCGAAAGGCCCACATGGAGTCGGAAATCGCAAACATGAACCGTGCGCTGGATATGCTGAGGTTCAAATGCTGGTACTACGAGCAGGCGATCCAAGATGGCAACGAGGATAGAGTGAAGGCGCTGATTCCCGACGATTTGCCAGAAGAAATCAAAGGCGCCTACGAGAACACGCACGTTCGATAACGCCGCCCGATGCTAAAGGAGCTTTGGCGAGGAGTCCTATTCGGGTAGAAATACAAAAGACAGCCTCCGAACCAAAAGGTCCGGAGGCTGTTATTTCCGCTATTCCCACTCGGCAATAGGAGCCACTGGCCAAAAGCCTGTCAACATCAAAACAAGTCCTCAATCTATCGATTCTACGTGAGGCAATGGTCCCCATTTGATGCCCGCACTGTTTGCGCACTAGGGAGCAAAAGAATCTGGCCGCCGCTCAAATAAGATCACCGCCATCTTGCATAAACGACGCCATGTTAAGGTGCCTGACGCCATCCCTCTCCTGCAATAGAGGATCAAGCGTGAACAAGTAGCGCGGATACCCATCCCTGATGTGGCCGAACGGCCTGTACTCGCGCTCCTCGACGCCTCTGTCGGCAATCGACATAGAGACCTGGATGTAGGCGTAAGCATTGCGCCTACGAGCGATGAAGTCACACTCGAGCTTCCCAATACGGCCCACAGAAAGCTCGTACCCGCGCGATGCAAGATAGAGGTAGAGCACGTTCTCCAACGCCGGCCCGTAGTTAATCCTCGCATCCGTGTTCATGGCGAAATAGAAGCCGGGATCAGCCAGGTAGTACTTCTCTTCGCGGATAAGCGATCGCCGAGACTTGAGATCGAACCTCGAGCAGCGATAAAGGATCTTCGCGTCAACAAGAATCTGGATATACCGATTGAGCGTTTCGCGCTTGATGGGAATCTTCTCGACATCATTGAAGTACGCAAGGAGGTTCTTCAGGTTCGTCGGCGCACCAAAGTTGTTGATGAGATACGTCTGGACGGCATCGAAAACCGAGACATTCTTAATCTTGTTCGAATGTTTGACGTCCTTTTCAAAGATCTCATGAATAACACTCTTGATATAGGTGCGCTTTTCATCCTCGCCCTCATACTCCAACGCTTTGGGAAATCCTCCAAGGGTCAGGTACTCGGTAAACTCTCCCACGAGAACGTCATTGACAGGCTTGCCGAGAAAACGCTTCATATCGATATATTCCGCAAAGTCGAGTGGGAACACCTCGAACTCGATATAGCGACCCGTCAGCTTTGTAACAAGCTGCCCAGAAAGCAGATATGAATTCGAACCGGTAATGAAAATGGACCAACCGCCATCTGTCCGGTAGCCGTTGATGAGCAGCTCGAATTCCTCTACGTTCTGAATCTCATCGATGAAGAGGTACTTCGTCTCCTCAGTGTCTGCTGGGGTCGACATGTCAATCAGATTTTCGAGCTCATCGGTCGTCTTGACCTTCCTGTTCTCCCGTGAGTCGAGGTCGATATAGATGATGTGGTCGCTCGCTACACCGGATTCCACAAGTTCGTCTGCGATTGATTGCATGAGGCAGGATTTACCACACCTGCGAACACCGGTGATTACCTTGATCATCCCGTCATCGTGGTAGAAACCACGCATTCGCTTCAGATACTTTTCACGTCGGTATATACGCAAGATGCACCCCCTTTTCAGTGTCCATTATATCAGTTATGGGGGTACTTTTTTACATTTTATAAAAAAGCGTACCGATAACTTATTCCCGCTTAGTTTCGAAAGTCAAATAACTTTGAAGTTTCGAAAGCGAGAAGGCAATATGCGCAAAGACGCGTCGGAGGGGTAAGCCCCAGCCATGTCGTGTCGGCAGCGACGAAGGGCGCGTCTGCGCGTGCTACAATGCGGACATCAGAGATGAAAACACAGTCCCCGTCGGGTAGTCGTGGGCGTGCGCTAGTCCGCATCAGTAACCTGCCTCCTTGGTTGTCCCTTCTCTGCATGGTCATCTACATAAAGGAGGAACCAACCGTGCAGATCAGCGTGTCGTCCACCCTGACCGTATATCACGACGGTCAATTCTGGGTCGGGCTGGCGGAGCACGTCGAGGGCGGAAGGTATGGCGTCACCCGCATCGTCTTCGGCGCGGAGCCATCCGATGAGGAGATTCTGCGATTCGTTACAAGCGAATGGGAGAAGCTCTCGTTCTTCGGCGACAAGGCCACTGAAACAAGCAAGCCCGCGAAGAACCCCAAGCGGCGCGCTCGCGAGGCAGCGAAAGCCCTTAAACGGCCCGCGGTGAGCACCAAGGCACAACAGGCTCTCGCGGCACAGCGGGAAGCAATGAAGCGGGAGTCGGCTCAAGCAAGAAGTCAGCGTCGCGCGGATGAGGCGGAGACGCGCTTCGAGCAGCGAAAGTTGAAGCGCAAGCAGAAACATCGCGGGCATTGATCGCCATTTGCAGCAAGGCAAACCATATACAGCAGCGGCGCCAGTTCCACTTGAAGCCGACGCAGCGTAGACGCTGATGGTGACGGCTATGCACGGGCACGGGCGCGCCACCGCACTTCACAGCTTGTTTCTCAAGTATTTGGGACGCACACGCGGCGTTCAAAAATGTAAAGCGGTTCCGCATGGCTCGAGACTGAGCCGAGGTGCCCTACTTCTCGCCCTCCAGCAGCCCCACGATGCGGTCGATGTCGACGGCAAAGCGGGGCCTTCCCTCGCGCTCGTAGCGGTCGAGGTACGCCTGGCACTCGGAGACAATGCGCTTGGTGTTGCCATCGATGATGCGCTGGAGCGTCTCGTAGTAGGCCGAGCCCTCGGTCCTGAAGCGGCGCTGGTAGGCCTTGGTTATGGGGAACATCTTGATGTAGTGGATGCCGTGGCGGCAGCCGGGGCGCGTCGTGGGGCGGGGTGGCAACGCAAAGTACTGGTCTTTGGGCACGTTAGGGGCGATGTTGGAACGCAGCGGCACGGCGAAGTCCCTGCGCTTCCCGCGGAAACGCAGCCTCACCACCACGATGCAAGGACGATTGTGCTTAAGCATGAGCTCGCGGTCGCCCTCGACGAGGTCGAAGAAGTCCTGGGAGATGGATACGATCTTCATCGGTTACGCCCCCCTTCATACGAAGCGGGGCCCGCATCGCTGCAGGCCCCTACAGGTGGGCGATATTCTACGCCTTGCGGCACCCCGTCGCCCACGGAGGTTAAACGTACACGTAAGCCGTACTCTGAAAGCCGCGGCTTCCGGCAAGTAGTTTATACCACGAAAGGTCGCTTTCGATGCGCCTAGCTCGCAAAATAACACTCGATGGGCCGTCACCCCTGATCTTCTCGACCGTCTCCTCCGGGTACTTATCGCGTGCCACGGGCACCTCCGTCCTTGTTATCGCGATAAACATACCATGAGTGGCGTACGGGTCGAGAAGGGCTGGCGCCAAAAGAGCCCAACGGCCGTTACGGCTTCGTTAGAAACGCGCCCCACCATGGATGATGAACCCGAAAGGTAAGGCGCGCGGGCACGGCGACTCGGCCCGCGCGCCCGGAAGAGAAAGGACGAACCCATGGGTTACATGCTCGAGACGCGCGGGCTCACCAAGCGCTTCGGCCGCGGCGACCAGGCGCAGGACGCCGTGGCCGACGTGAGCCTTCATATCCGCGAGGGCGAGGTGTACGGGCTGCTCGGCCCCAACGGCGCCGGCAAGTCGACAACGCTCAAGATGATCTGCGGGATGCTGCGGCCGACGGCCGGGGAGATCCTCTTTGCCGGGCACGCCTGGCGCCGCGAGGACCTCTACGCAATCGGCAGCCTCATCGAGGAGGCGCCGCTCTACCCCAACCTCACCGCGCGCGAGAACCTGCGCGTGCGCACCACGCTGCTGGGCCTTCCCGAGAGCCGCGTAGATGAGGTGCTCGCCGCCGTGGGCCTCGCGGACACCGGGAAGAAGCGCGCCGGTCGCTTCTCGATGGGCATGCGGCAGCGCCTGGGACTCGCGCTGGCACTGATCGCCCGGCCACGCCTGCTCGTGCTCGACGAGCCCACCAACGGCCTCGACCCCATCGGCATCGAGGAGCTGCGCGACCAGATCCGCGGCTTCGCGGCGGCTGGTACGACGGTGATCGTCTCGAGCCACATCCTCTCCGAGGTGCAGCAGATGGCTGACACCATCGGCATCATCTACGGGGGGCGCCTCGCCTACGAGGATGCGCTTCGGTCCGGGCAGGACCTCGAGGAACTCTTCATGAGCGTCTGCCGGGAGGGGCGTCGAGCGCGCGGGGAGGTGGCGGCATGACGGGCGAGAAAGGCGGCCTGCTCGCGTGCCTGCGCGCCGAGGCCCTGAAGTCGCGCCACGCGGCACCGGTTCGCCTGGCCGTGCTCATGGCGCTGCCGATGCCGCTGCTCGGCGCGATGCCCTACCGGGGCGTGCAGATCTTCAGCGCGTGGAACTACTGGTACGCGCTCTTCCTGCCCGTGTCTCTCTCGCTCGTGGTGGCGTGCGTCGCGCGGGCGGACGCGCGCACGCGGATGCGGGGACTTCTGGGCCTGGGCTTCCCGCTTAGGCGCGCCTGGTGGGCCAAGGCGCTCTGGTGCCTCGCGCTCTGCGCGCTCTCGAACCTCGTGGTCTTCGGCATCTACCTCGCGGGCTCGGCGTTCTCCTCGCAGGGCCTCACGGTCGCGGGCACGCTCACGATGCTCCTCTGCGCGCTCGTCAACACGGTGACCGCGGCGTGGATGATCCCCGCAGGGCTCTTCCTCACGGCGCGGCTCGGCATGCTCGCGGGCATCTTCTGCCCGCTCGCCGCGCAGCTCGTGGGTGGTTTCGCCTGGTCGCTGGTGCCGCTGCCGCAGCTCTTTCCGCCGTCGGCGAGCATGGTCATCCCCACGAGCTTCATCCCCGTGCTGCCGAGCGGCGAGCCACTCGCGGCGGACATGGCGCTCGGCGGGGCGCTCGCGGCGGACGGCATGCTCACACTGGCGGGCCTTGCGGTCTGCGCGCTCGCGTTCGCCGCGCTCACGGCGGCGGGCGCGGCCTGGTTCGCGCGCTCCGAGGAGAGGTGATGGCCATGACACGACTCTCCGACGCGACGCCGCGCATGACTCTCCCGCGGGCCCTGCTCTCCGAGGCCCTGCGCCTGGCGCGCTCCCCGCTCGCAGCTGTGCACCTCGTCTGCGGCCTGGCAGCCGGTCTTGCCTGCGGCGAGTACTTCTCCATAACCCGATGGGACCCGGCGCTGGGCGCGGACGCCTACGCCCAGTTCCTCGGCGCCCTCATGCCGCTCATGTCCGCCATCGTCTGCGGGCTCGCCGTGGACGAGGAGCGCGCTGCCGGGCGCCTCGCCAACCTCACGGCGGTCCCCTCGCGCGGGCGCGCCGTCGCGGCGAAGCTGCTCGCCCTTGCGGCGCTCGGCGCGGGCGCGCTGGCCGTGGCGCTCGGCGTGTTCGGGGCCGTGCTCGCCGTCGCCGGGCGCCTGCCGCTCGGACCCGCTCCGCTTGCGGCCGCCTGGGCGGGCATCGTGCTGGGCAGCCTGCCCCTCTACGCGCTGGGGCTCGGCGTGGCCCTGCGCCTCGGCCGCAACGCCGCCATCGGCGCCGGCGCGGCGGGGATGCTCCTCGCGTTCTTCTCAGTGGGCGGACTTGCGCACGGCCTCATGACCGGCGAGCTCACCGGTGCCCTGGCGACGCCCCTGAGCTGGGTGCCGTTCGCCTGGCCCGCGCGCCTAGGGTCGCTCGGGGTGGAGGCCTTCATCGACGCCGCACGCGCGGCGGGCCCTCTCCTCACGACTGCGCTCGCTGGCCTCGTGCTCGCCCTAGCAGCCGCCGCCGTCCTTCTGGCCTGGTTCTGCCGCTTCGAGGACGGGAGGGCAGATGAGTAGGAAGCCGCTCGCCGCCGTGCTCGCCCTCCTCTCCGCAGCGCTCGTCCTGGGCGGGAATGCCCTGCTCGACGCCGGCTGGGGGTCGGCACTGCGCTCGATCGCCGACCGCGTGCTGCCCAACCCTGAGATCGCCATGTGGGCGCCCGCGCCCGAGCCCGGCAGCCACGCGAGCTCCTACGCCGACGCCACCGGGGCGGGGGCAAACTACGTCTACCTGGTGGACGCGGCGGACGATAGGGGCAATGTCCGAGAGCTCCAGCTCATCTTCTTCGGGCGGGAGTCGGACGGCGAGGGCTGGCTCGAAATCGAGGCGCGCGGCGGCTCGGGCGTGCGCTACCGCGCGTGCGATGCGGCCGAGGCGCCCGCGGCTGCGCGCGGGGCTCTGGACCGCTGAGCGCGGCGCTAGTACAATGCCGACGGGAGTTTCAGGAGGTCGAACATGGCGAGGATACTGGCAGTGGATGATGAACGGGCGATCCTCGACGCACTCGCGCGCGTCCTCGGCCGCGACGGCCATGAGGTCGTCAAGGCGGCGGACCCGACGGCGGTCCCGGGGATGGACCTCTCGCGCTTCGACCTCGTGCTCTGCGACGTCATGATGCCGGGGCTCGACGGCTTCGAGCTCGTGCGGCAGATCCGCCCGGACTTCGACGGGCCCATCGTCTTCCTTACCGCGCGCGTGGCCGAGGAGGACGCCGTGGCTGCCTACGGCCTGGGCGCCGACGACTACGTTCGCAAGCCCTTCGGGGCCGCGGAACTGCGCGCCAAGGTCGCGGCCCATCTACGCCGTGAGCGCCGGCCGCGCTCGCACGCCCTCTCCTTCGGGGAGGTGCGGATCGACCTCGGGGCGCGTGACCTCGCCGTGGGCGGCGAGGCCGTGCCGCTCACGCCCACCGAGTACGCCATCTGCGAGTACCTCGCTCGTCACCCCGGGCAGGTCATGAGCCGTACGCAGATACGCGAGGCGGTGCTCGGCTGGGAGAGCGACGCCGACGACGCGGCCATATCCATGCAGGTCAGCCGCGCCCGGAGGAAACTCTCCGAGGCCGGCGCCGATCCGATCGCGACCGTCTGGGGAATGGGGTACAAGTGGCAGCTCTGAGGATCGGGGCGCGAGGTCGCGGGGGCATGCCGCTCTCCTTCGTCATCGCGCGCTACTTCGCCTACGCGTTCGCGGCAGTCGCCACGGCGTGGCTCGCCTCGTTCATGGTGCTCTCCGTGGCGATCAACGCGGGCTTCGTCTACGAGGCAAGCTGGGGGCCGGCCAATGTGCGCGAGGTCGCGGAGGGCCTGGCACGCGACGGCGTCTGCGGGCAGCAGGACGTGCCGACGGCGTACCGCTACCTCATCCTGAACAAGGACGGATACGTGCTGATGACAGACCTCGAGGGCACGAGGCTCGAGGACGCGACGGAAATGGCCCGTGCGGCACTCGCCGCGGATCCGGGCACAGTGGAGATCGAGGGCGGGGGCTCGGGCCTCACCTACGCCGCGTTCCCGCTCAAGGGCGGCGGGGCCTGCGCACTCGTCAGCGAGTACCTGCCGCAGTGGGTCTCGCGCGATCTCGCCGGCCTGCTTCCCAACCCACAGAACCTCATGCTCGTCGGCGCCGCTGCGGGAAGCGCGCTCGCGCTCGCGCTCGTGGCGCGCCGTGCGAGCCGCGTGATCTCGCGCAAGATGGCGCCGCTCGCGGAGGCAGCGAGGCGCGTCGGCGCGGGGGATCTCGACTTCGCGGTCGGCAGCACCAACGTGCGCGAGGTGAACGACGTCCTCGCCGCGATGGACGCCATGCGGACCTCCCTCGCCGAGTCGCTCGAGGCCCGCTGGGCCGCGGAGCGGGGGCAGCGCGAGCAGGTGGCGTCGCTCGCCCACGACCTCAAGACGCCGCTCACCGTGCTGCGCGCCAACGCCGACTTCGTGGCGGAGGAGCTGGAAGACGAGAAAGACGCCGACCTCGCGGCCGCCGCGCGCGACATAGCCGGCGGTGTCGAAAGGCTCGACGGCTACGTGCGCCTGCTCATCGAGGCCTCGCGCGGGTCCGGCGGGGCGGAGAGGGCCCCCATGCGGCCGGCCGAGCTCTGCGAACAGGTCCTCGCCGAGGCTGCCCAGATCGCCCGGGCGCGAGGCGTGACGCTCGACGCGGCCACGGGCCCCGCTGTCGCGGGCGCGCCCGAGGCCCCACTCGACCGAACCAGCCTGGCGCGAGCCGTCGCGAACCTCGTGGCCAACGCCGCCGAGCACGCACGCTCGCGCGTGGCTGTCTCCTGCGACGTCGCGGGCGGGCGCCTCGTCATCGAGGTTGCCGACGACGGACCGGGCTTCTCTCCCGCCGCCCTCGAGCGCGGCTGCGAGCGCCTCTTCACAGACGACTCCTCCCGCTCCTCGCGCGACGGAGGCCGCCATTACGGGCTCGGCCTCCATGCCGCCTCCGAGGCCGCGAGCGCCCACGGGGGCTCCGTCTCGCTCGCCAACGGCCCCTCGGGCGGCGCGGTGGCCACTATCGCGGTCCCCCTGTGCGGGATCTGACGACTCAGACCCTCACACCGGCGTGCCTCGTAATCAAACGCTTCCCGGATAATAATGCCCGTTGCGGGGATCGCACTGGCTAGTCGCCGCCCATGTGCATGAGCATGTCGGCGATGCGAGTCGCCATCTCGTCCGCCGCTGCACGGATGTTGGCGACCCAGGACGCAAGGCCGGCCTGATCGGATGCCTCCGCTTCAAGCACGTCGCGGTTCGCGGTCACCGTCATGAGCGGGGTGACGAAGCCGTGCGAGGCGGTGCAAACGAACGCGCGCTCCCGCTCCTCGACCTCCGCCGCCGGTCGCATGGCGCGTCCCGTTGCCGACCACGCCACGGTGAGCCCCCAAAACGCCGAAGCGATCGGCGTCACTCGCTTCGCTAAATCAACTTTATGGGATGACGGATCACGGTCTTGAGCTTCTCCGGCGCGCACTTGCGCGGGTCGGAGAGGTAAATCTCGTGATGCAGACGGGCTTCGGAGAAGTCGGGGGCGTAGCCCCGTTCCGCCGCGGATGTGCGCATGGCGTCTATGGTCGCCGGCTCGTCGTCGTAAGGCCCGGTATGCATGCACTGAACGCAAAGGCCCTCGTCGACCCTCAGCAGCTCGACCGCCGAGAAGTCCAGCTTCTTCTTGGCGGCAGCTTCCGAAACTGCCCAGTCGAAGTCCTCGCGAGTGACGAAATCGGGCAGACGGATGCACGAGATGAAGTTGAAGTCATCCTTCCGCGCATAATCAATCTCGCCATCGGTGCGGTCTTGCCACCAGAAGCCCTCGAGCGGAGGCACGACGAAGTCGAAATAGCCTTCGATCTCTCGCTGGCCCTTCTTCGACATCTTGATGGTATAAGCGACGCCATAGAGCAGCGGCAACGCGTTCTGGTACTCGCCGCCTTCGGCATTGGGATTGCCCTTGCCCCGCACGGCGACGTAGCTCATAGGCGGAACGGTTACGACGCTCGGCTTGCCGGACGGCCTGTAGAGCTCCCTGAACTCCTTCTTGAAATCGTATGCCATCGCAACAAACCTCCCTGAGCTTGGGTTTCCGTCGATATCCGACCAAATATAGCAATGGGCGCGGCTTCGGAAGAGGCCGCGCCCATTGCAGGATATTATAACACAGAATCGAACGTCTGTTCTATTCCCACTCGGTGGTTATAGTTTTGCCGTCTCGTCACTCCAGTTGCACCCAGTTTTCGGCGGCATCTCGAAGTGAGTGCCGCTGAATGACGCGACGTCGCGTTTCATCGGCTTCGGGGACAAAAGCTGGGACAACTTCAAAAACCATTTTCAAACTCAGAGTATTGAGTTTTTATTTTTGTCCCAAGGGGCACGGAGAGCCGCCTTTGGAGGCTCGATATCGCCGAAAAACGCCCGTTTTGAAACTCAACCGCCTTTGAGCCTGCAAACCACCAGCTTCAACAGTAAGTGAGTCGACGCGGGTGGCTTACGAGCCGTTCACAAAACCGCAGGCCACAGGTCTTTGTCAACGATAAGCAAAGTGAATAGTCTCAGGTGGCTTGCCCATGAGTTGGCGTAAGCCTGTTTAGCAAAAGGCTAATCGGACACGACAGGCCGCCCGCATGGCGACGGCGTTTCCCGTGCGGGCACAAACAGCCCTGCGTGCCCTGTCGCGCGATATCCCAATGCGACGTTCAGAACCCTACCCGCCAAGCAGCCACCTCGCGAAATTCAGCACGAGCACGCCCTCCCGGGTATGGGGCTCATGCCTCGTGCGAGTGATGAGAATCTTCGGGAATGCATCCCCGATGGATAGAATCGGCGCAATCTCCCTCTCGAGCGTCGAATCGGCGCCGATATCGTCGCTCACATACACTTTCCTTCCCGGTTTCGAAACTTGGAAGGCAGTATGCGCAAGGATGCGTCGAGGTGCGATCCCAGTCGTACCATGCCAGCAGAGATGTCGAGGCACATTCGTTCATGCTGCAATGCGGGCATCGGAGATGAAAAACAGCCCGTCGGGTAGTCATGGGCGTGCGGGAGCCCGCATCAGTAACCTGCCTCCTCGGTTGTCCCTTCTTTGCATGGTCGTCTACATAAAGGAGGAACCAGCCATGCAGATCAGCATGCTTGCCCTTCTTGGGTCACGGACCGGGGAGGCGAGGGCCTCCGTCGGGACCGCCCCGAGCAACCGGCATATCCAAGGAATGACAAGGCTCGATCGCTGTGCTGGTCAGGATGCCGAAGCGGGCCGTCCGCCAATCGGAATGCGGGTCAGGATGCTGCAACGTGATTCCAGCTGCAGGATACGGCTCCTTTGCGGTTGCCGCAAAACCTGCTGGCAACATTCTTACTATCCGAATGATGTACGCATCCCTTGGGATCGTTTCGCCTGACCAGGGCCATCTTCAGCGCCTCATCGGCCAGCTCGGCAGGCGCCTCTTCCACGCGTAATAGCCCTGGCGGGTCACCTATGCAACCAAAGATACAAAAGGAATCGAATGGCCAGAGAGGATTGCCCTTACCGATGCTCGATTCTTGACAGGCAAACTCAAGCCTCGTTAATATTACATGGTTTGCCAGACCGAATTAACAAAGGAGGGGTGTCGTGGTTGGTCTTTTCCGCACGTGGATGAGCGCCTAGAAAGCGGCGCTGTTGTGGCGTCGCGCTGTTTTTCTGCACGCCATTTCACGATTGGACATAACCATGATATTTGAAACCTCTCGGGGCAGGTCTGTTCTGCTGTGCCATTCATGGCAATTCAAGCTTTGTTTCGTATGGGGCGGGGAGCTCGTTTCGACATTGACGAGTTCGATTCTCCAAATGGGTCTTATTTGGCATCTCGCCCTCACGACAGGGTCGTCTTCTCTCCTCTCCTTAGCATCGCTGGCAGGCTTTCTGCCGATTGCTTTGTTCGGAATCCTTGCGGGCGCCGTTGTCGACAGACTGCCTTTGAAACGTGTCCTCATCGGCGCCGACCTCTTCATTGCCGCGGTGGGTGCCGCCTTGGCGATTGCCTCGTTGGCCGGCAGCTTACCTGCATGGCTAATTCTCATCGCCCTGTTTCTCCGTGCAGTTGGTACTTCGTTCTACACGCCAGCCTCCCAATCTCTCACGCCCCATCTCGCCCCGCCAGAGCATCTCGTTCGCCTATCGGGGGTGACTCAGGCGATTCAGTCCGGCGGATACATTCTTGGCGCCGCGCTTGCAGCAGTGATTTATCCCGTGGCGGGCATTACCGCTATGATTGTCCTCGACGTGCTGGGAGCGCTTTTCGCTTCTTTAGCCGTCCTCGCCGCACAGATAGACGCAGGGGGCCTCGATGAAGCCGACCGCAGCTTGTCCTTTTCCAATAAGGTTCGAGAGCTCTTCTCTGAGATTTCGGACGGCTACAAGCTGATTAGGGAGTACAGGGGGCTGTTCGCCCTTCTTTGGTGCGGGTTCGTCTTCGCTTTCGCGTTCTCTCCGCTCGCGGCATTGTTCCCAATAATGACCTTGGGGCATTTTGGCGGTAGCACGGGGGATGCCGCTTTGGTGGAAATCCTTTTTTCTGCAGGCATGCTGGCTGGGTCCGGCATTTTGGCGGCCACGGGAGGGTTCCGCAATAGGTCGTTCACCATGGTCGCCGCGATTGCCGGCTTCGGCATTGCCGCAATCGTATCCGGATCGCTCGGCCCGTCATTGTTCGCTGCTTTCCTGCCGGTGAGCTTTCTTATGGGCGCATGCTCCCCGTTGTACGCGGGAACCCAGACTGCCCTTATGCAGGAGCAGATACCTCCTGAGTACCTAGGCCGCGTTTTCGGCCTCTACGGAACCATCATGGCGTGGGCCATGCCCATGGGCCTCGCAGCCCCCTCCGTTTTTGCGGATCTGCTTGGAGCTCCGTTATGGTTCGTCGGCTCTGGAGCGACCATGGTACTGCTTGCGATGGCTATGCTGCTTGCTCCGAGCGTCCGAAACGCGGGGAAAAGAGATACCGGGCAGATTCAATAGCCCAAGTATTCGAAAAAAAGAGGCAGCAGCCATCGGTTCAAGCGTCAGCCTTCAAGCCCTTGCGACGACGAGGTATTGCACCGACATTCCGCATCGCGCTCCTTATTCGTCGCCAACTATCATTTTCGGATTTGCCGGCTTGCGCAAGGTCAAAACGCTCGCGCCGGCAATTGGGCAAAGGCGAAAAATCGACGTGAGCAATCTTTTTTGGCATGGCTGCGCTTCCAGTAAAACGCTAATACACAAAAGGCGGTTCAACCTATGGAACTCATAGTCAAAGCTAAAGACATCTTTTTGGAATATGCCGGCCGCGATATCCTAGATATCGAAGAGTTGGAAATCTACTCCTACGATCGCATCGGCTTGGTGGGAGACAATGGCGCAGGCAAAACCAGCCTGCTTAAAATTCTGAGCGGCAATCTTACCATTGCGGACGCCGACGTCAGGCGCTTCGGCAGCATTGCCCTCATCGGCCAACTCGATGAACTCGACCTTGATGCGGCTCAGGACAGTGGTGAGATGCTCTCCCGTCTCAACGTCGCCGGAGTGGCGCAGGAGACGATGAGCGGCGGGGAGGAAACACGCGCCAAGATTGCCTCTGCACTCTCCCAGCATGCAAGCGCGATCTTCGCCGACGAGCCTACGAGCCACCTCGACCAAGACGGCATCCGCCTTCTCGTCGGACAACTCAAGGCATTTGATGGGGCTCTGCTCATCGTGAGCCATGACCGTCATTTTCTCGACCAGGTGGTAGACAAGATCTGGGAGCTCAAAGACGGCGGTATTTCCGAATTCTGGGGTGACTACTCCGACTATCTGCGACAGAAAGAAGAAGAGCGCAAAGCTCAGGCGACTCGATACGAAGAGGCGATGCGCGAGCGCGATCGCCTCGAAGCCGCCATCGAAAAACAACGGAAAAAAGCACGGCAGGTCGACGCCAAGCGGAAGGCTGCGAAAAAAAGCAACGAGTATGCAGGTCGATTGGGGCATCAGAAAGCAACCGGCACCAAACAGAAGAGGATGTACCAGGCGGCTAAGGACATGGAGAAGCGCCTCGAAGCGCTCGAAGGGATTGAGGCCCCAGATAGCATTCGCGCCGTGCGGTTCCGCCAGAGCAAGGCCCTGGAACTGCATAGTAAATTTCCCATCTCGGCAGACGATTTCAGCTTGAGCTTCGGCAACTGCATGCTCTATGACCACGCGAAATTCGAGATACCGCTCGGTGCCAAAGTGGCCATCACCGGTGGCAACGGTACAGGAAAGACCAGCCTGCTGAAGGCAATCGCTCGACGCGCCGACGGTATCAACATCTCTCCCAAGGCAGAGATCGGTTACTTCGAGCAAACAGGCTACAAGTTCGACGCCCGTCAGTCTGCGATCTCGTTCATGCAGGATGGTTGCGAGTACAGCATGACCGAAATTCGAGGCATCCTCGCCTCTATGGGAATCGGACCGCGCGACCTGACAAAGGACGTTGGCGTTCTCTCGGGAGGCGAAGTCATCAAGCTGCTACTCGCGAAGATGCTGCTGGGCAGATACAACATCTTGCTCATGGACGAGCCTGGAAATTACCTGGACATCAAGAGCGCCGAAGCCCTCGAGCAGATGATGAGCGCCTATGCCGGAACGATAGTGTTCGTCTCCCACGATAAGAGGCTGGTCGAGAACGTCGCAGACATTGTCTACGAAATAAAGGACACCAAGCTAGTCAAAATCTTTCAGCGCGAATAGCCCTAAATGAGCAAGAAATAATCCCCGAACGGAGACAAGGGAGTAAAACGGCAAAGAAAGAGCCTCCGTCCCAACGCAGGGAACGGAGGCTCTTTAATCGCTTTTACTCATCTCCGTCGCTGGTGGCTTTGTCATGACTCTCGTACGAAACGAAACTCAGCGGCACAGTGCGGCACTCAAAATCGCAGGTCAGAACCCTATCGGCCTACTCCCACTCGATGGTCGCGGGCGGCTTGGACGTGATGTCGTAGCACACGCGGTTGGCGCCGGGAACCTCGGCCACGATGCGGCCGGAGATGCGGGCCAGCACGTCGTAGGGCAGCTTGGCCCAGTCGGCGGTCATGGCATCGCTGGACTCGACGGCGCGCAGGATAATCGGGCGCTGGTAGGTGCGCTCGTCGCCCATAACGCCGACGGACTTGATGTCGGGCAGAACCGCGAAATACTGCCAGCAGCTGTGCTCGGAGTTGCGCTCACCGGTCTGCTCAAACAGGCGCTGGTTGTAGGCATCGAGCTCCTCGCGCACGATAGCGTCGGCGTTCTTGAGGATCTCGAGCTTCTCCTTGTCGACCGCGCCGATGATGCGGATGGCCAGACCCGGGCCCGGGAAAGGCTGGCGGAACACGATGTGACCCGGCAGGCCCAGTGCCAGACCAAGCGCGCGGACCTCGTCCTTAAAGAAGTGATCAAGCGGCTCAATGAGGTCGAAGTGTACGCCCTCGGGGAACGGGATCAGGTTGTGATGGCTCTTGATGGTGGCCGTCTTGCCGCCCGTCTTGCGAGCGCCGGACTCGATGATGTCGGGGTAGATGGTGCCCTGAGCCAGGTACTTGACCGGCTTGCCATCGGTCTCGAGCTGCTGCGCCACGGCAAAGAACTCTTTCCAGAACTGCGTGCCGATGATGCGGCGCTTCTCCTCGGGCTCGGTCACACCGGCCAGAAGCTCGGCATAACGGTCCTCGGCGTGGACGTGGATAAAGTCGACGTCAAACTGCTTGGTGAAGACCTCCTCAACCTGCTCGGGCTCGCCCTTGCGCAGCAGACCGTGGTTGATGAACACGCAGGTCATCTGCTTGCCCACGGCGCGAGCGCCCAACGCAGCCACGACGGAGGAGTCGACGCCACCGGACAGGGCCAGAATCACGCGGTCGTCGCCGACCTTCTCGCGGAAGTCTGCCGTCATGGTCTCGACCAGGTTGTCCATGCTCCAGTTGGGCTCCAGGCCACAGATCTCAAACAGGAAGTTGCTCAGCAGCTGCTGACCGTACTCGGAATGCTTGACCTCGGGGTGGAACTGCGTGGTGAAGATCTTGCGCTCGACGCACTCCATGGCGGCAACCGGGCACACGTCGGTGCTGGCGGTAACGGTAAAGCCCTCGGGCACCTCGGAGACGGCATCGCGGTGGCTCATCCACACGGTCTGCTCCATGGGCGTGGAGTTAAAGAGCTTGGCGCCTGCCGTGCGCGTGATGGTGGCGCGGCCATACTCGCCCACCTCGGAGTGGCCGACCTTGCCACCGAGCGTCACGGCCGTGATCTGATGACCGTAGCAGAAGCCCAGGACGGGAAGGCCCAGGTCAAAGATGGCGGGGTCGATGGACGGAGCGTCCTCGGCATACACAGAAGCCGGGCCGCCGGAAAGGATGAGCGCAGAGGCGTTCATCTCGCGAATCTCGTCGGCCGAGATGTCGCAGGGGACAATCTCGGAATACACGTTGAGGTCGCGGACGCGACGGGCAATGAGCTGACCGTACTGCGCACCAAAGTCGAGTACGAGGACCTTTGCGGAAGCCTTTTGATCCATGGTTTCCCCCTCTTGTTGGCGGGGAGCCGGTGCCCACCCGCGCGAATAAACGAAAATTGCTTTCATAGTGTACACGTTATATGGGGTTTCTCGTCCCTCGCAGCCATCAGTGCACGGCAAACGCACGACCAGGGCCCCTATTTGACGGCAATTGAAGTGTTACCAAACGTTACGGATGATGTAATACGTTTGAACATTGGACGCCCTGTGCCACAATACTGCCGAACGACTCCGCCCTCGCGGCGGCAAACACGATAGGAAAATCAGCATGAAGCGCATCCTTCTCATCGCCACGGGCGGCACCATCGCATCGACCGAGGACGGTAACGGCCTCTCCCCCGCCCTGACCGGTGAGGAACTCGCTCAGAGCGTCCCCGAGATCTCGGGCCTCTGCGAGCTCGACGTCGTGCAGCCCATGAACATCGACAGCACCAATATGCGCCCGAGCGACTGGATGCGCATCAGCGATGTCATCGTCGAAGGCTATGCCGATCACGACGGCTTTGTGGTCCTGCACGGCACCGACACCATGAGCTACACCGCGGCAGCGCTTTCCTATCTGATTCAGGACAGTCCCAAGCCCATCGTACTCACCGGCTCGCAAAAGCCCATGGGTAACCCCTTTACCGATGCCAAACTCAACCTGTACCAGAGCCTGCTCTATGCGCTCGACGAGCATTCACACGACGTCTCGATCGTGTTTGGCGGCGTCGCCATTGCCGGCACGCGCGCCCGCAAGCAGCGCACCATGAGCTTTAACGCGTTCATTAGTGTCAACTATCCGCCCATTGCCTACATCCGCAACGACCGCATTGTGCGCAACGGGCTTCACGGCACGCATCAGGGCGAAAACCCGGTGCGTTTCTACGACAGCATCGACCCGCGCGTGTTTGTCCTTAAGCTCACGCCCGGCGTGAACCCGGGTATCCTGGACGCCCTTGCCGATAGCTACGATGCTGTAATTCTTGAGACCTTTGGCATTGGCGGTATTCCCGAGTTTGGTGAGTCCGGCGAGTCATTCCAGGAGGCGATTTTTCGCTGGGTCGGTTCGGGTCGCACCGTCGTTATGACCACGCAGGTCCCCGAGGAGGGCCTTGACCTGGGTGTTTATGAGGTCGGCCGTGCCTACGCCGATCATCCGGGCATTCTGCGCGGCGACGACATGACCACCGAGACGCTCGTGGCCAAGACCATGTGGGCGCTCGGCCAGTCACGTGATGCGGCAGAGATTCAGCGCCTGTTCTACAGCCAAGTCAACCACGACCGTATCCCGATGGTGTAGCAAAAAACAAAATCCGCCTCTTTGGGCCTAGTAGGGCACGTGGTACCCCTCGGAACGTGCAAAAAGCGGAGTTTTCAGCATCCGCCCCTTCCGGGAACGTTAAAACCGCTGGCTGTAAATTGCCTTTCGACTCGAAAGACTCGTTCCGCGCGCTTGTTATTCCTCATATTATTGAATTTTGTGGATAATCCAAAACATTACGCGTCGTATTTGTGGCCCCGGCTGCCGTCAAATTATTGAGGGATGCTGAATACTCGCGTTTTTGCACGCCGCCGTCGGGGGGACCCGTTCAACAAGCGGCAAATCTAGCAAAAAAGGCTACTCGATACCCTCGAGAAGTTCTGACACCGTCATGCCGAGTGCGGGTGCGATCTTAAATAGAACCTTGAGCGTGAAATTTGCCGTCCCATCTTCGATTCGGTCGAGGTAGGGTCGGCTGATTCCTGTCGCCACACAAAAATCAACCTTGGAGATACCAAGGTCTCTGCGCGTCTCTTCGACCCGCCTGCCAAGAATCTGTTTCGCACGTTCGTCCATGCAGCCGAGTTTGAAATGGAGCCGAACATAAACGTAAACTATAGTTTACGTTTTGCCGAATACACAGGAGTTTTCTATGTCGGGTTCTTCGGTCCGCACGTACCGAGCCACGCTTCGCACAAACAGCGCACCGCCCAAGCTCGTCGTCGTTGAAGCAGAATGTCTTTCGCCCGATGAGCGCACAGCATTTGCATTGCTATCAAGTCGCGTCGCCGCCGTTCTGGTCCCTTGCCCGGCGCAAGGTGAACTTGCCATCCAATGCCAAGCGCACAGCTGCTCGCTCAATCAGGCTGCCGTAATCGTAACCAGCCAACGCGGCCTGTCGCTCCTTTTGGAAGCCGGCATCGCGCTCGCCCTCCGCGGCGCCGGATACGAAAACGAGGCCGCCGCCGACATGGTCTTTCAACCACGATCGAGCGGCGGCCTCGCAGCAGCCATTGAATATGTGTGCAGGCTCGTTGCCTAAAAGGACAAGCTAGAAACCAAAGCCAAAGCCCGTTCCAGTAATCGCCGAATACATAAAGTAGACGTTGATTACGTTGAGGAACACGCCCGTGATGCAGCCGTTGCGCAGGTAGCGCTCGCAGGCAAGACGTGCCATCACAGCGGAGTCCTCGTTGTTCTTTGCCTGGCGTCCCGCCGTAAAGTACGTCGCCACGCTCAGCAGTAGGTTGAGCACCGGCAGTGCCAGCAGCTCGTAGCTCTTACCCCAGCGCGTCACCTCGCCGGCTGCGTTAAACTTCGTTGCCACCTCGGGGCCAATGTTGGGGATAACACACGCTGCAACCACCAGCGGAATCACCGCAAGTACGAGCAGCGCAATACCCATGTAGCCAGCTTTTTTGCCATATTTAAACATATGCGTCGTCCTTACACGTTAAAGCGGAAGTGCACGACGTCGCCATCGGCCATGACATAGTCCTTGCCCTCAATACGCAGCTTGCCGGCGGCCTTGGCGCCCTGCTCGCCGCCGAGCTCGATGTAGTCGTCGTAGCCAATAACCTCGGCCTTAATAAAGCCGCGTTCAAAATCGGTGTGGATGACGCCGGCGGCTTGCGGGGCGGTCGCACCCTGACGAACCGTCCAGGCCTTGACCTCCATCTCGCCAGCCGTAAAAAACGACTGCAGGCCGAGCAGCTTGTAGGCTGCCTGCGCGAGAACGTCCAGGCCGGGCTGCTCCAAGCCCAGGCTCTCCAGGTAGTCGGCGGCGTCCTCGGGATCGAGCTCGGAAAGCTCGGCCTCGATCTTGGCGCAGATGGGTAGCGGCTTGACACCGTCGATGGGCGCCAGGTCCTCGTTGAGCATATCCTCGTCCACGTTGGCCACATACAGGATGGGCTTCATGGTGAGCAGGAACAGGCCCTTGGCGGCAGCACGCTCCTCGTCGGTCATCTCCATGGATGCGGCGCGCTTGCCCTCGTTGAGCCAGGCAAGCAGGCGCTTGGCCACCTCGAACTTAGGCATGAGCTCCTTGTCGCGCTTGGCCTCCTTCTCGAGCTTGGGCAGTTGCTTCTCGAGCGTGCCCATGTCGGCCAGGATGAGCTCGGTCATGATGGTGTCGGCATCGCCGGCGGGATCGACGAACTCGCCCGTGCGGCCCACCTCGCGCATGACGTTGGGGTCCTTAAAGTAGCGCACGACCTCGCAGATGGCATCGGTCTCGCGGATGTTTGCCAAGAACTGGTTGCCCAGGCCCTCGCCCTCGTTGGCACCCTTCACCAGGCCAGCGATGTCGACGAACTCGACCGTAGCCGGCACAATACGGCCGGGGTTAACGATGTCGGCGAGCTTTTGCAGGCGGCTATCGGGCACATCGACGATACCCACGTTAGGGTCGATCGTGGCAAACGGGTAGTTGGCGGCAAGGCCGGTCTTTTTGGTAAGCGCGGTGAACAGCGTCGACTTGCCCACGTTGGGCAGGCCCACGATACCGATGGAAAGGGACACGACAGCTCCTTTTGGTACAGGTACTTCAAACTTCATAAGTATAGCGCCGCCGCAGCATCCGGGCGAATCCGGACACCGCGGCGGCGCAAATGAAGCAGAGATGCGTGAGGTTCGAGACAGTAGTCCTTACTTAAGCTCGGGCCAGAAATCCTTGTTGGCCTCGATGAGCTCGTCCAGGATCTGCTTAGCAACACTCGCCGAAGGAATGGTCTTGGAGAGCGTGAGTGCCTGCCAGAGCTTCTGGTAGCTGCCCTCGACCCAAGCCTGGACAACGAGCTTCTCGACGGAAACCTGCTGCTCCATCAGGCCCTTCTGGAACTGCGGAATCGGGCCCTGGCAGATCTTCTCAAAGCCGTTGGAGCCGACGATGCAAGGCACCTCGACCATGGCCGTCGGGTCGAAGTTGGGCACAGCGCCATCGTTGGGGACGATCAGCAGGAAGCGCTCGAGCGTGTTCTCGGCCAGTGCGCAGGCAAGGTCGACGATGTAGTTGGCATGTACATCTGGCTCAAAGCCGCCGTCCTTGGCAGTACCCTTGGCGATGATGTCGCGGCAAGCGCCAAAGACCTTCTTCTCACGGCCGTCCATAACCTCATTGGCGCGAGTGTAGTTGGGGTCAGACGTCTCGACGACATAGTCCGGGTACAGGTAATACTTGAGGTAGGTATTGGGAATCGTCTCGGGATCGACAGCATAGACATCCTTGGCCTTGCCGAAGGTGTGAATCCAGCTCTCCTCGACATGCTGCTCCTTGCCGGCCTCGTGCTCGATGCCGTCCAGGTAGCCGTTCTTAGCCATGTGCTCCTTAATCTGCGGCATGAGGTCGTTGCCGTCCTTGTCGTAGATCTTGCTCCACCAACCAAAGTGGTTGAGGCCGTAGTAGCTATACTGCAGCTCGCGACGATCCTTGATGCCGCACATACGGCTCATCTTATCCATGAGGTCGATCGGCATGTCGCAGATGTTGATGATGCGGCTGTTGGGGCGCAGCACGCGGCAAGCCTCGGCGACGATGGCCGCAGGGTTGGAGTAGTTGAGCATCCAGGCGTTGGGGCTGTACTTCTCCATGTAGTCGAGGATCTCGATAACGCCGCCGATGGAGCGCATGCCGTAGGCGATACCGCCGGCACCGCAGGTCTCTTGGCCAACGCAGCCGTACTTGAGAGGAATCTTCTCGTCGAGCTCACGCATGGCGTACAGGCCGACGCGGATGTGAGCAAGGACGAAGTCGGTCCCGGTGAATGCGGTCTCGGGGTCGGTGGTGTAGCTAAACTCAACCTCGGGGGCGTTCTCGTGGAAGTAGATCTCGCAGGCCTTGGCCACGGTCTCCTGGCGCTCGGCGTTGTTGTCGTAGAAGGTCACCTTGTTGACCGGGAAGCGGTCGCGCTCCTCAAGCAGCATCAGAGCGATGCCCGGGGTGAAGGTAGAGCCACCGCCGGCAATGGTCACGGCATAGTTTTTCTTGGACATGATGTCCTCCTCATTCTGGCCGCTTGCTCAATCCATCCCCGTACGCGGCCTGCACGGTTTGGAATTGTTACCTAGAAGTGGAGTTTTTATCTCTAGAATCGGCCTTGCGGTGCATACCGGCTCTGCAAGGCCGATTGTTTCGATGGACGATGGTTTACAGAAGACTCTCGAACTTCAGAAGACTCTCGAACTTCTCGCGAACCTGCGGGACGCTAAGGCCGATGATGACCTGGATTGACTGACCTTGGACCACCAAGCCATGCGTACCGATCGCCTTGAAGGAAGCCTCGGGTGCAACGACGCTCTTGTCCTTGACGTTAACGCGCAGACGGGTAGCGCAGTTCGTTACATCGATGATGTTATCCGTGCCACCGAGCAGATCGAGGATGTTCTCGGCAAGCACCAAGCGCTCATCATCTTTACTCTGGGCGACCGATTTGCCAGCAGCAGCACCGCCCTGCTTTTGCTTGTAGTCGGCCTTGGACTTGAGCTCGACCTCAACATCGTCATCCTCGCGACCGGGGGTCTTAAAGTCGAACTTGACGATCAGGAAACGGAAGACCACGACCCAAAGGGCGGTAAAGCACAGACCGACAAGAATGGAGATGGCGTACTGCAGACCGTGTGCGGCCCAAAGGGGCAGCCAGTCCCACGAGAGCATCGAGATGATGCCGCCGTCAAAGATACCCACGACGCCAAGGAGGTTTTGAGCCATGCAGCCGAGCGCTCCGAGCACGCAGTGGACGACGAACAGGCCGGGCGCAATGAACAGGAAGGTGAAGTCAAGCGGCTCGGTAATACCGCAAAGCATAGCGGTAAGGGTGACCGGGATTAGCAGAGCCTTGACGCGCTGCTTGCGCTCGGGTTTGGCGGTCATATAAAACGCAATGGCGACGCCGAGCGAGCCGAAGACCTTAGTCCAACCAGGGCAGGTATAGGCAGCCCAGGGTGCGGCATCCTTAAGAGCAATGCTCGGATCGGCAGCCAGTTGGGGCAGGATGTTGGCCCAAGCAGCAAAGATGCCACCGTTGACCGCCGCGTTGTCGTAATAGAACGGCGTATAGATAAAGTGGTGCAGGCCTGTAGGGATCAGCACGCGCTCGAAGAAAGCAAAGACGCCCACGCCGAACGTACCGGCGGAAAGGATGAATCCCTGGAAGGCGGAGATAGCAGCCTGAACATGCGGCCACACCAGGCAGGCGATAAGAGCGACCGGAACCATAACGAAGAAACCGATCATATAGATGAACACGGAGCCCGAGAACACGCCCAACCACTCAGGAAGTTCGGTGTCGAAGTACTTGTTGTGAAGCATCGTGGCGATACCTGAAATGATAAGCGCGCCCATGATGCCCATATCAAGCGTTTTGATGCTTGCGATAGTGGCAAGACCAGTACCGCTGCCTGCCTCGACAGAGTAGTCGACCCCAAAGACAGGGCCCCACTGCCCCAAGATTGTGCTTACAAAGTAGTTGAAGGTAAGGTAGATGGCCAAAGCCTCCATGCAGCAGCGAGCGTTCTGCTTGTTCGCGAGCGAGATTGGCAACGCTACGCAAAACAGCAACGGCATCTGGTTAAAGAGCGTCCAACCACCCTGGAGCAGCACATTCCAGCAATCAAACCAAAGATGGCCCGCAGTGGCCATCTCGCCAAAGATCGCCTCGGTGGTAAACAACGTACCCAGGCCGACGACGATTCCGGAAAATGCGAAAAGAATTGCAGGCGTGTACATTGCGCCGCCGAAACGTTGTATCTTTTGCATCATGACGGGGAATCCCCCTCTCTTCATTCGGAGCGGCTGCGGTTTTGGCTTCACTCGAGACCGCAGACGCGCCGTTTGCGTGTACCTCGTGCAATAGGACGGGTGGGCCCGTGTCCCCGACTTCTTGCGCTTCTTTTTTATCATATCACTTATCTAGACAAGTTAATACGGTTTCTATGTTCGGTCAGCGGTCGATAATTGACGGTGAACGGTTTATTTCAAATAATTTACCTGTTATTGCCTGTTTGTCGTAATTCTCTAAAACCAAAATATTTATCAACTTGTCTAGATATGCTTGTATAAGGATGTTTACATACCTATACTTCGATACAACATTCACCGCCACGTTAAGGAGTCACCATGAAAAGCGCGGTCTTCTATGGAAAGCACGACCTCAGAGTCGAGGAATCGGCAAAGCCAGCCGTGGGCAGGCGCGACGTTCTGATCAACGTCAAGGCTTGCGGCGTCTGCGGTACCGACGTTCATATCTATGAAGGCGACAAGGGTGCAGCCGACGTTACCCCGCCCACGATCCTTGGTCATGAGTTTGCGGGCGTTGTCGAGGCCGTGGGCAGCGACGTCGCTGGCTTTAAGCCGGGCGATCGCGTGTGCATCGACCCAAACCATCCCTGCGGCTGCTGCGAACCCTGCCGCGACGGAATCAACCACTACTGCGAGCATATGACCGGTTACGGTACCACCGTTAACGGCGGCTTTGCCGAGTACTGCTCCGTCGATATGCAGCAAGTCTACAAGTTGGGCGATCACACCAGCTTTGAGCAGGGTGCTATGACCGAGCCCGTCGCCTGCTGCCTGCACGGCATCGATATGTGCAACATCAAGCCCGGCAGCACAGTTGTCGTTATCGGCGGTGGCATGATCGGTCTGCTCATGATGCAGCTTGCTAAAAACGCCGGCGCCACCAAGGTTGTCTTGCTCGAGCCTGTCGAAGGCAAGCGCGAGGTTGCGCTCAAACTCGGCGCCGACCTGGCAATTGATTCCATCCACGAGGACGTCCCGGCCCGCCTGAAGCAGGAGGGCGTCGGCAACGTCGATGTCGTTATCGAGTGTGTTGGCAAGCCCGTCACCATCGAGCAGGCCATCCAGATCGCCGGCCACAAGGCTACGGTCATGATGTTCGGCCTCACCAAGCCCGATGAGACAATCACCGTCAAGCCCTTCGAGGTCTTCCAGAAGGAGCTTGTGCTTACCTCGTCCTACATCAACCCTTATACGCAGCGTCGCGCGCTCGAGCTCATCGACTCTGGCAGGCTCGACGTATCCTCGATGGTCGCCAAGGTGGCTTCCCTCGACGAACTCGGCGCCATCCTGTCAGACCCAGCTCTGCGTGCCATGGGTAAATATATAATCGACCCCAGCAAGTAAATCGATTGACACCTGCGCGGACGGCCCTCATCCGTCGTTCACGCACCCAGCTCTAGGAGACCGTCATGGCGCGAGCCATCTTCCAAACTATTTATGACAACGTGAAGCAGTCGATTGACGACGGCACATACGCCTATCAGAGCTATCTGCCTTCGGAGACTGAGCTCACGCAGCTGTTTGACTGTTCGCGCATGACGGTCCGTCGCGCCATCTCGATGCTTGCGGCAGATGGTTACGTGCTCCCCCAGCAAGGCAAAGGCATGCGCGTCATTCGCAACATCAGTGACGAGAAGAGTCGTGGTGGCGGCGGACTCGAGACCTTTAAGGAAATCGCGGTCAACCGAGGCTTTGAGCTCAAGACTGTCACCACCGTCTTTGAGCTCCTCATCTGCAGCAAGGCGCTCTCCAAGATTACCGGGTTTCCCGAAGGCTGTGAGCTCACACGCGCCAAACGCATCCGTTATGCAGACGGACAAGCCGTGTGCTCCGACGACTCCTATTACCTAAGCTCACAGGTACCGGGGCTGACACCCGAGATTGTCAACGACTCGATCTATCGTTACCTCGAAGAAGACCTTGGCATTAAGATTGCCACGGGCAAACGCGATGTAACGATCGAGCATCCCACGCCCGAGGATACGCGCGTGCTCGATCTCGACGACTTTAACGCACTCGCCGTTATACGCGGACAGACCTACAACGCCGACGGTATCCTTATGGAATACACCGAGACCAAACAGGTTCCCGGGTTCTTTTTGCTCCATGAAACCGTGACGCGCAACGGTATCGGTCGAACCGGCCACCAAAGCAGCATGAACTAACCATTTATTAGTTGCGGTGGAATAGTTCCTAGAATGGCCAGCTTAAGGGCAAAACAGGAACTATTCCACCGCAACTTTTTTGGCCGGCGGGGCAGTACCTGTCCCACCGGCCATCATTTACGCTCTTTTAGCTAGTCCGCGAGCTTCTCCACCTGATCGAGCATCTTGTCGAGCTTGGCCTTTGCCTCGGCCTTGACCTTCTCGGCCTCCTCGTGGGCCTTGGCCTTTTGCGCAGCCTTTTCCTCGGCCTCGGGATCGACGACGACCAGGTTGGATGCATCATGCTCAACCAACTTAAGCGCATGCTCGGGACACACCTTGACGCAGGCCCCACAGCCTAGGCAATACGTGGACTCCAGTGCAAAGCGACCGCTTCCCACCAAATCGCAGGCAAACGTGGGGCACACGTTGACACACTCGCCACACGACGTGCACTTGTCAAAATCGCACTCCGGCGTGCTCACCTGCATGTTCTGGGCAAGCTCGGGATGGTTTTGCAGCGTCGAGAGTACCAGCTGGCGCCCGTGCGTAAGCGTACGGCGCCGCTTGGTCGTCGTGGTGCCGCACATGGTGTTGAGCGTGCGCTCCAGCTGCGTAATCTGGTGACGGTGGGCCTTCAACTTCTGCGTCACCGAGGCCAGCGCCGCCGTCGCCGGATTGAGCTTGGTCACCGTCAGGCCCGTTGTACGGGCGATCTTTTCCATGTACTCTTTGCGCTCGTACTCGCGAAGCTTATGGCACTTGAGGCTCTTGGGGTCGACCTCCAGGCCCATGCCCGTACCGGCCCACTCCTCGGCAGTGGCGATGGCCTCGCCCAGAATATCCTCGCCACCGGTGTTGCGACACTTATCGCACACGCCCAGTGGCAGGTAGACGCTCACGTTGGGATAGTCGGCCAGCACCGAGAACCAGGTCTCGGCCGTAATATCGCCCACACAGGCGACGACGACCTCGTTTTCGCGCGGCATGCGCTTGAGGGCGCGCGTGCAGGTGACGTAGGCGGTCTCGTGGCTCGTAGCAGCAGAGACGATATCGTCATATAAGTTTTTAGGCGCCAGGCGCGGCGAGATGATCGCCTCGGTCGGACAGGCAGCGGCGCACAGGCCGCACTTGCGGCAGGAGTCGAGGATCTCGATGGCGTCTTCCTCGACCTCGATAGCGTTGACCGGGCACACGTCCATGCACGCGGTGCAACCGCTCTTTTCGTTTTTGCAGGTCAGGCACGGAATGGTGTTGCCGCGCGGACGCTCCTTGTAGTCGGCAGGATTCCACTGCGGTGCCGACGGATCGAGTGCATCGGTCACACCGCCAAGCGGGTTTTTAAGAAAGTCGAAACCCTTGCTGATCTCGATAATGTCATCAAACAGATCGTGTTCCTGCGCCATGCGCGGCCCCTCCCTGAGCAGTGCAAACAAGCAAGAGATAATGATACGCTATCGGCCCACGCCTCGGGCAAATTACACGCGGCGCATCTTTGCGGCAAATAGCCCATGGCCCATCGCCGCCTCGATTGCACAAGGTCAATCAAGCGCCAAACTATGCCTCGCACATGAACTGCACGAGCTTTTGTTTGGTCACCTTTGCCTGCTCGTTGGCCATATTACGTTCATTTCTAAAGACCGCATTTGCAACACTCTGCAGATCGGCATCGGAAATCTCGCCAAGGCCCAGCTCCTCGAGCGTCGTCGGCAGACCAACGCGCTGGCAAAACTCGAGCACCTGATCAAGCTCGGGTGCACGCTCCAGGCGCAGCTGGACCACCAGACCAAACGCTACGGCCTCGCCGTGCATGGTCTTGCACTCGGGCAAAATCGTCAGGCCGTTGGCGATGGCATGCGCCAGCGCCAAACCGCCACTCTCAAAGCCAACACCCGAGAGCAGAATATTGCACTCGATCAGGCGCTCAACTGCCGGCGATGTACGGCCCTTTTTGAGATCGCGCTTGGCAGCGACGCCGCACTCCATGAGCGTGTCGTAGCAGGCGCGAGCCGCGACCAGAGCCAAGTGCCCCGGCTCGCCACCGTGCTCGTTGGTACCGTGCGCCGCGGCGCACGAACGCGCCTCGAAGTACGTTGCCAGTGCGTCGCCCATGCCAGCGACCGTCATACGCAGCGGGGCTGCCGCGACCACGTTGGTATCGACCACGACCAGGTCTGGATTCTTCTCGAGCATCAGGTAGTGGTCGAACGACCCATCCTCGTGATACAGCACCGAAATCGCGCTGCACGGACCGTCCATCGAAGCCGCCGTGGGGCATACGCACAACGGCAGCTCGGCATAAAACGCTACTGCTTTGGCGATATCGAGCATTTTGCCGCCGCCAATACCCACCACCATGTCGCAATACTCGGCCTGGGCTTCCTTAGCCATTTCGACAACGGCCTCTTCCGTACACGGACCGTCATAAATCTTAAAGAACGGCTCGCTTAGATCTTCGTCCAGAAATCCATCGACAATCTGCTTGCACAGCCGATCCTCGGTGCCCTGGTCAAACAAGACATAAGCAGCGCAGCCCAACCATGACAAATACCTGCCCTGACGCGAAAGTTCGCCCGGCCCCTGAACATACCGGCCGGGACCGCCATAAACCATGGGAAGCGCCATACGAGAATCCGCCCTTCATCAAACAACGATTGGTACAAAGTAACCTGCCCCCTGCACCAACTTGTGCATTGGAGACAGGCCACTTTGCACCATAGCAAAAAGGGGCAAAGCCATCTGCTGGCTTTGCCCCTTCCTTAGCTTGATTTACTCATCCATGAGATAGTAGTGGCCCAGCGCGTCGGCACCCAGGATGGCGTTTGCGACCATCTCGGGCGTCACCTCAAACGGCATGTTGCACATGGTGTCATCGGGCGCGCAGGCGGCCTCGGCAACAATCATGGCCTGCTCGCGCGTAAGCTCGGCAACGCCAAGTTCCTTCATCGTGACCGGCAGGCCCAGCTCAATGCAGAAGCCCAAGACTTCCTCGAGTTTCTCAGTCGGAGCATCCTCGAGTACCAGCTGGACGATAGTGCCAAAGGCGACCTTCTCGCCGTGATACATGCCGTGGCACTCGGGCAGCATCGTCAGACCATTGTGGATGGCATGAGCAGCAGCAAGGCCCGAGCTCTCAAAGCCAATGCCGGAGAGCAGCGTGTTGGCCTCAATGATGTGCTCGACGGCAGGCGTGAGCGCACCCTTCTCCAGCGCGACCTTGGCCTTGACGCCATCGGCCATAAGCGTCTCGTAGCAGAGCTTGGCGAGCGCCAGGCCGGCCATGCCGCCCTTGCCGCCAGCGCAGGTGCCGCCGTCGGCATCGTGCGTCGCCTGGGCCTCAAAGTAGGTTGCGAGCGCATCGCCCATGCCGGAAACCGTCAGGCGCACCGGGCTCGCCGCGATAACCGTCGTATCCATCAGAACAATATTGGGGTTTGCCTTAAGGAAGAGGTATTTATCGAACTGGCCGTCGTCGGTGTAGAGCACCGAAAGTGCCGAGCACGGTGCATCGGTCGAAGCGATGGTGGGGCAAATGATGACCGGGGACTCCAGGTAGTAGGCAACGGCCTTCGCGGTGTCGAGGATCTTGCCGCCACCGACACCGACGATGATGTCGCAACCGTTGTCGCGAGCGAGCGCAACCAGACGATCGACCTCGCCCTTGGAGCACTCGCCGTTAAAGTCCTCGAACAGCAGCTCGGCCTTGGCCTCGGCAAAACCGCCCTCGATCTTGGCACCGACGCGCTTCTTGCCCGAAGGCGTCACGATGACGAGGGCCTTAGCGCCGAGCGGCTCGACATAGGAGCCGAGCTTGGCGAGCTCGTCCGGACCCTGGATGTACTTGCTGGGGCTATTGAAAATTGCAGCCATAACTATCCCATTCTCTAAAAAAGAAAGGGGCTCCGTACGGATACGTGCGGAGCCCCTCGTTACGATAACAAGAGTCGATTAGAAATCGATGTCGGTGTCGTAGTAGCAGGCCTTGAGGATCTTCTCGAAGTCGGCAGCCTTGGTCTCACGCGGGTTCTCGGGCGTGCAGGCGTCGGTCTCGGCGTTCGCGGCGATCTCGGGAAGCTTGGCGAGGAACTCCTCCTCGGAGACCATCTGCGAGTTCTCGGCGTCGACCTTCACGCCACCATTCGCGTAATCCTTGATGGACTGCGGAATGTTGAGCTGGTCGTTGAGGTCGCGAATCTTCTGGACGAGCGCAGCGATGAGCTCCTCGTTGGTCTCGCCGGGAAGGTGCAGGATCTCCTTGGCCACGTAAGCATAACGCTCGGCAGCACGGGGATCCTTGGAGTTCCACTGGATGACCTTGCCCAGGTACATGGCGTTAGCAGCACCGTGGATGATGTGGCCGTTCTCGAAGGCAGCACCGGTCTTGTGAGCCATGGAGTGAACGATGCCGAGCAGGCCCGAGGAGAAGGCGATACCGGCGATGCACTGAGCCTCGTGCATGTGCTGACGGGCCTCATGGTCGCCAGCATAGGACTTGGGCAGCCACTCGACGATCTCGCGGATGCCGTGCAGAGCGTTGGCGTCGGTGAACATGGAAGCGCAGGTGGAAACGTAGGCCTCCATGCAGTGGGTCAGAGCGTCCATGCCGGTGTGAGCGCACAGCTTGGCGGGCATGGTGTAGGTGAGCTCGGGGTCGACGATGGCGACATCAGGGGTGATGTTGAAGTCGGCCAGCGGGTACTTGATGCCCTTGGCATAGTCGGTAATGACGGAGAAGGCAGTGACCTCGGTAGCGGTACCGGAGGTAGAGGAGATGGCGCAGAAGTGAGCCTTCTGACGCAGCTCGGGGAAGCTGAACGGCTGGATGATGTTATCGAAGGACTCCTCGGGATACTCGTAGAAGACCCACATGGCCTTAGCGGCATCGATGGGCGAGCCGCCGCCGATGGCGATAATCCAGTCGGGCTCGAACTCGCGCATGGCCTCGGCGCCCTTCATGACCGTCTCGATGGACGGATCGGACTCGACGCCCTCGAACAGCTTGACCTCCATGCCGGCCTCTTTGAGGTCGGCCTCAACGTCCTGCAGGAACCCGCCGCGGCGCATAGAGCTGCCGCCAGAAACGATGATGGCCTTCTTGCCCTTGAGGTTCTTCACCTCGTGGCGAGCGCCCTCACCAAAGTACAGATCGCGAGGATTGGTAAAACGTCCCATACTGTGCCTCCTAAACAAGCCCCTCTTAGACTTGCGTATATAACGGAGCACCCAATTGGCTCCGTTAGGACCGTTTTGCGCGTTGCCGGCGATGACAATGCGCGATGTCTAAACGTCTCAACGCTCAGACAAACACTATTCTACCGTTCTGGTTGGTCAGTTATTCACCTAAAGCCGACAATGATGAAACGTTTTTTCTATCCCTGAAGACCCTTGTGGGGCATTCATACTCCCAAGCTGGGCAAACGTTTTATCAAGGTTGACCACATATCCCGGGCAGGACTGTGCCCCTCCAAAATGCGCCCCGTTCGCCGCCAAAAATCGACCGTTTGCGGCACCGTAATACCACTCAGTCGTCCAAGGTGCCGACATTTGTGCGACATCCGTCTTCGTGGTGCAAAGGTGCATGTCCAAGTGCGACACCCCCGGTGTGCCACATGCGGGTAAACTAGAACCTTATATAGAGACATTTGAACCCTAACCGCAGCAAAGGAGGCCCCATGGCATTCGATCCCATTCAAGAGGATTGCCATCGCCTCGTTCTTGAGGCCTTGCGCCGCGACAATATCCCGCTCACCGACGGTGCCGCCGTAGAGCGTCTGATGGAACAATTCACCCGCAACCCCGCGCCGCTCATCGTGCACGACCGCGACCGCGCCGGGCACCTCATTGCCAAGGTGGTCGAGGCTGTCGACTACCGCATTCCCTTTATCCCTGACGATACCCAGGCAGAGCAAGAAGAGGCCGCTGCCGAGAACATGCTTCGCGAGGCAGCCGCGCTCGACCCCACCAACTGGGATGCCCAGCGCATGCTGACCGCCCTCACCGCCAACTCCAACGAGGAATACGTACAGTACCTGGTGTCCAAGTGCGATGAGGTCGAGCACGACCTAGCGCTCAAAATCGCCTCGGCGCAGGACCCCTACGAGTGCGAAGCCGCAGGCGACCTTACGCGCCGCCCCTATCTGCGCTGGCTTGCCGCCCTTGCGTCGCGCGCCCTCATTAGCGGTCGCTATCGCATGTCGCTCGAAGCTGCAAACTGCAGCCTCGACTTTGCCCCCAACGATCCGGCCGGCGTCCGCCACACCGCGATGCTCGCCATGGCAAAGCTCGAATACCCCGCCGAGGAGCTCAAGCGCTTTCGCTCTGCCCACTCCGTCCCCTATCTCGCCAACACGCCGCTACGCCGTCGTCCCAAGGACGCGGAGCGTGACTTGGACCCGTGGACGCTCATCGCGCTGATGAGCGCTGCCTGGCGCGAGCTGGATTACGAGGGCGCCGAACACTACCTGCGCATCCTGGTGCGCTCATGCCCGCACGCGGCCGAAGCACTCTACTTCCAAACCGAGTTTCCCGATGGCGTCTATGCCCGCGTCAACGTGGGTGTGGGCTCTACCGACGAGCTTGTCCTTGCGCTGTCCGAGGCGACGCCGGTACTGCAGGAGGGCTTGGGCGCCCCCGACAATGCCAGCTTTGCCGCCTGGGTCGCCACCAACGATATCGTGCGTTCCCAGATCGACGAGCGCATCCTGCGGGCGGCCGAGCAGGGCTTGCCGTTTAAGGGAGGAGACCTCTAATGGATCCGAGCGTCTACATCCCCGCCTACCTGGAGCGCGCCTACGTTGCGTCGCACCCCGAACTCACCGATGCAGCACGCGAACTTGTCCATAACGACGTGAGCGTCAACCCTCATAAGTATGCGCAGACCGAGCATGCCCAGGCGCTGCTGTCCTATGCCGGCGTTCACCGCCACCTGCTCGACGAACTCCATCGCATCGAGGACATGGGCAGTGACGAGGAGTTTGAGCAGACGCGCAACCGCCTGTTCGACGACATGCGCGATGAGCTGCTCAAGATCGTCCGCATCGATGCGCATGTCCTCGATGCCCAGCTGCTCGCCATCATTTTGGCGGACACGCCCGTCGACGCCTGTCTGGGCGATCTGATGAAGCTCGAGGCGAGCACGGCCGACTACCTGCAGCAAAGCGTGCCCGGGTTCGATATGGAAGCCCCGCACTACTGGGCCAACAAGGTTTTGACGGACGGCGTGACGGCGGCCGATCTCACCGTAAGCGAGCCGGCTCTTATCGGGTGGCTCCACACGCTCGAGGCCATCTCGCAGCTGTGCATGGCGAGCGCTCGCTACCGTGCTGCCGCCAACTATTCTCGCCGCGTTCTTAAGGCGGAAGGCTATCCCACCCGAGCTGCAGGCACCGTGCTACTCGCCCTCGCTCGCCTGGAAGACGAGGACGGCTTTTTTGCCCTGGCCCACCAGCTCGAAGAACAGATGGGGGCCGATGCCCTCGAGAACTCCCCCTGGTACCTGCTCGCCCGCACGATCTTGCTGTTCAAAACGAACAAGATGCGCCCGGCGACACGCGCGCTGCGTGAGTTTGCCAACCGCTGCGAGGGCGGCGCGTTCTTTTTGCTGAACCCCATGTATCAGACGCCGTACCTTCCCTGCCGGCCCGAACCGCACGACCCCTGGGACCTTTCGCATCAGGCAGTTTGGGAGGCCGACGGCATCATCTCGGATACTCCCGACTTTGCCCCCTGGGCCAGCGCTTGCGAAGACGTATCGCAGCTTGCCCAGGAATTTGCGCGCCGTTACGGTTTTTAACGACGCAAACGCCACGACCATGTCATTCACGTTAGGAACGGCTTCATGAACTTCCGCTCTTCTCTCGCCTGCACCTCGAGCGATATCGCCCGCTGGGGGCTGCGCTCTGTCCTTAAGCGCCAGGGCGGCGTACTCCCCGGCCGCATCGCCATGAAGATCGACCCCGAGCTGTTAAGCGACCTCGCGGGCCTTGTCGACCGCAGCGTGGTGATCACCGGCACCAACGGCAAGACCACCACCTCCAATCTCATTGCCGACGCCGTTGCCGCCAGCGGTGCCACCGTGGTATGCAACCGTGCCGGAAACAACATGGAGCCGGGCGTGGTGGGCGCACTGCTCGAGGCGCGTGGCAACCTTAAGCGAACCGCCAGCAGCAAGCGCGTAGGCGTCTTTGAGTGCGACGAGCTCTACACGGTGCGCGTCCTGCCCAAGCTCAAGCCGACCTACTTTGTGTTGCTCAACCTGTTCCGCGACCAGCTGGACCGCTACGGCGAGATCGACCACACCCAGGACGTCATCGCCCACGCGCTGGAGCTTTCGCCGACAACGACGCTCATCTATAACGCCGACGACCCGCTGTGTGCCGCGATCGCCGCGCGCGTTCCCAATGCAAGCATCGCCTTTGGCATCGACGGTGCCACAGGCACCGAGTCCGATCGCATTAGCGACTCGCGTTTTTGCTCGCAGTGCAACGCGCCGCTGGAGTACGACTATGTGCAGTACGGACAGCTCGGCGCATACCATTGCCCCTCGTGCGGCTGGGGTCGTCCCGCGCTGGTCCGTCGCGTGACGGGCGTTGAGCTCACCTGCAACGGCTACGGCTTTGACCTGAACTTTGGACCCGATACCGACGCACCCGCAACGCACATCGCCACGCGCTACAACGGCCTATACATGGTCTACAACGTTGCCGCCGCCTTCTTTGCGGCGCGCGAGCTGGGCGTGGACGTGGCGCATCTACAGCCCACGCTCGATGCCTACGTCCCCGCCGGCGGACGCATGGGGCGCTGGGATATCGCCGGTCGCACCGTCGAGGCCAACCTGGCTAAGAATCCCGTAGGCTTCGATCGACAAATCCAGTCCATCAAGACTGCAGGCGGCAGACTCTGCGCTTTCTTCCTCAACGACAACGATGCCGACGGCCACGATGTATCGTGGATCTACGACGTCGACTTTGAGCGCATCGCCGACACGCCGGGTCTTGTCGCCTTTGCCGGAGGCACGCGTGCACACGATATGCAGGTACGTCTGAAGTACGCCGGCATCGACTCCGCCATCATCTCGAATATCGAGCAAGCGATCGGCGCCGTGGCGGACGAGGAGGCTGGCGATACTTTCTACGCCGTCGCCAACTACACGGCCTTCCCGCCGCTGGTCAAGGAGCTCGACGAGCTTAAGGGCACCGATGCGAGCTCGGTCGCCTCCCACGCCGTAACGCGCGCCGATGGCAGCGCTGTCCCCACCGACATTGCGCCGGTCGAGCTTTCGCGCCCGCTACGCATCGTCTACCTGTATCCCGATGCCCTCAACCTCTATGGCGACGGCGGCAACGTCATTGCCCTCGAGCGCCGCTGCGCCTGGCGTGGCATCCCCGTGCGCGTGGACGAGGTCCGTATGGGCGAGTCGCTCGATCTCACCGACGCCGACATCGTCATGATGGGTGGCGGCTCCGACCGCGACCAGCTAGCCGTGGCACACGAGCTGCTCGCCCAAAAAGACAAGGTCGCGGCCTATGTTGAGGACGGTGGCACACTGCTTGCCATCTGTGGCAGTTATCAGCTGCTCGGCCGTTCGTACTATATGGGCGAGGATCGCATCGAGGGCCTGAGCGTCGTTGCTGCTGAAACCGTGCGCGGCTCCGACCGCCTGATCGGCAACGTCGCCGTCAAGACCGACCTGTCACCCGAGCCCTTTGTAGGATTCGAGAACCACGGTGGCCGCACGCTTTTGGACGCCGAGGCCACGCCGCTCGGAACGTCCGTCGTCACGGGCACCGGTAACAACGGCGACGACGGCTTTGAGGGTCTGATCTACAAGGGCGTCATCGGCACGTACCTGCATGGCCCGGCGCTGCCCAAAAACCCCGAACTCACCGACTGGCTGATCGCGCACGCCCTCGAGCGCCGCGGCGACGCGCAGGCCAACGCTCTGCTGCCGCTCAAGCCCCTCGACGACGCTTACGAGCACGCCGCCCACGACGCCGCGATGAAGCTCCTCCCCTAGCACCCCACCACCACAAAGGGGACAGGCACCTTTGTGGTGGTTTTGACCTGCCACGGCAGTTTGTCTCAATCTGTAACATCTAGACCGTTAAAAGTCGTCTTACTGTTACAGAATGAGATGTTCGTCCCGACGCCCGCCGTTTGTCTCGATCTGTAACAGATAGAGCCGATTTGCCTCCCCAGATGTTACAAATCGAGATGTTTGAAGATCGGGATAGAGGGTCAGCTCCTGTGTGGTGGTTTTCCAGTTTGCCAACGATATGTGAACAGATAAAAAAGTCTGCTATACTCTTTCCCGCTGTCCCCATCGTCTAGCGGCCAAGGACGCCACCCTTTCAAGGTGGATATCGCGGGTTCGAATCCCGCTGGGGGCACCAACTCAAAAATGTACGAACCCGTGCGAGTTACCATCGCACGGGTTCGTTCTTTCTTGACATTAGATGAAGAAGACTCAATGCCCTTGCGCTAGATAAACAGCTCGCACTCCTTCCGCTCGGCACAGGCTTTGCTCAACATCTTGGTAGCCGCAGAGAGCATGATGGGGTTTACCGCGCGGGCGGCATGCGGACATACGGCGACACAGCGCATGCAAGAGATGCAGGCCTTTTTGTCCACCCGCTTGGGATCGTCTTTATCGATAGCGCCAACAGGGCACGCTGCGGCACAAGCCCCGCAAGCGGTGCACTCTTTTGTGGCCTTGGGCACCATACCGGCGCCCCCGGCCTTCTTATAGGGACGATTGCCCGGAATAGCCGGCTCAGAAGCATCTCCTGCAGATATCTTTTGCTGAATCTGATTCGCAAACCCAGCGAGCTGCGCCGCGTCCTGTGGGTCTGGCCGACCGGCTGCAAACTGGCGAACAATAGAATGCTCGGCGATGGCAGAAACCGCCGCGATCACCCGAAAGCCCGCGCCCTTTGCCGCATCCTCAAGCTCGACCAGCGTGTCCTCATACGCGCGGTTTCCGTAAACACAAACCAGAACCGCCTGCGCACCGTTTCCCCGCATCATACCCAAGCGCTCCGCAGCCACAGCCGGGACTCGCCCGCCATACGAGGGCACCGCGATCACGGCTACATCCTCTTTTGTCATCGCAACCGTACGAAAACCAAGCCCGCTATCGGTCAGATCTACAGCAACGGTTTCCCCTTCCAACGCATTGGCAATGTAGCCAGACGCCCTTTCCGTTCCGCCGGTCGGGCTAAACACGATATCGAATACCCTCATCGGATCATCCTCCCCTTTATGAACAAACGCCCGAAACGTCCGCATGCCAAAACAGGTTACAACTTTTAAAATGCCCCGCGCGAAACGCTCGCTCGGCTGCAAGTTCAAAGCAGGTCAAAGCGGCAAAAAAGAAGGGGCCTCACACAGGCGAGACCCCTTCACACGCAAAATCAAACGTGTCTGTTACACATAGAACAGAATGTCGTCGTAGGTCGGGACCGGCCAGTAGTCAGCGGCCACAATCTCCTCCATGGCATCCACGGCGGCGCGCAGCGTATCCATAGCGGGAACGACCTCATGTGCATACACGTTGGCCTGCTCCTGGCCATCGAGAGCCTCGGCCTTCTGATGCACGGCGTCGAGCGCCTTGATGGAGTCGTTGATGGTGGTGATGCCGTTGCAGAGCTTGTTGAGCGTGTTCTGCTCGCACTGCATGGCGGCCTCCGCACCAGCGGCACGAATAGTCTCAAGGCCCTTAGCGACCTTGGTGGCATAGGCGGTAATGACCGGGCGATAGGTACGACGCGCCTCGCGAACCATCGTGGTGGCCTCGATGTTCATGAGCTTGTTGTACTTCTCGAGCTTGCAATCGTAGCGGCACTGGGCCTCGGCCTTGGTCAGGACACCCGTCTCCTCAAAGAGCGCAATGGCCTTATCGGAAACAAAGGCGGGCAGGGCGTCGGCCGTGGTCTTGTTGTTGGCAAGGCCGCGCTTCTCGGCCTCGACGGGCCACTCGTCGGAGTAGCCATCGCCGGAGAAGAGGATACGCTGGTGGTCGGTCAGGACCTTCTTGCAGTACTCGAGCGCGGCGTCCTGGAACTCATCCTCGGGCGTACCCTCAAGCGCGTCGGCGAAGGACTTGAGCGACTTGGCCACGGCGGCATCGAGCACCAGGTTGGAGTCGGAGACGTTCTGCTCGGAGCCGCAGGCACGGAACTCAAACTTATTGCCGGTAAAGGCAAACGGGGAGGTGCGGTTGCGGTCGGTGTTGTCCTGCATCAGCTTGGGCAGGGTATCGGCGCCCAGGTCGAGCACGCCGCGCGTGGCATGGACGGAAGCCTTGCCATCGATGATCTTCTCGACGACCTCGGTAAGCTGGTCGCCCAGGAAGATGGACATAATCGCCGGAGGAGCCTCGTTGGCGCCCAGACGATGGTCGTTGCCGGCAGAGGCAACGGAGGCACGCAGGAGCTCCTGATAGTTATCGACGGCCTCGATCACCGCGGTGAGGAAGACGATGAACTGCAGGTTGTCGAGCGGGGTGTCGCCCGGATCGAGCAGATTCTCGGACTCGGTGCCAAGCGACCAGTTGTTGTGCTTGCCCGAACCGTTGATGCCCTCGAAGGGCTTCTCGTGCAGCAGGCAGACCAAGTCGTGGCGGGAGGCGATGAGCTTCATCTTCTCCATCATGACCAGATTCTGGTCGATGGCCTCGTTGACCTCGCCATAGACCGGTGCGAGCTCATGCTGGCAGGGAGCAACCTCGTTGTGCTTGGTCTTGGCGGGAATGCCAAGCGCCCACAGCTCATCGTCCAGGTCCTTCATATAGGCCGAGACGGTGGGGCGGATAGCGCCAAAGTAGTGCTCCTCGAGCTCCTGGCCCTTGCAGGGAGCAGCACCAAAGAGGGTGCGGCCGGTGATGACCAGGTCCTTGCGCTTGCGATAGGCGTCCTTCTTGATCAGGAAGTACTCCTGCTCGTCGCCCACGGAAGGAACGACCTTCTTGGGGGTCTTGCCAAACAGCGCCAAAACGCGCTTAGACTCACGCGAGAGCGCGGTCATGGAGCGCAGCAGCGGGGTCTTCTTGTCCAGGGCCTCGCCCGTGTAGGAGCAGAAAGCCGTGGGGATGCACAGGACATCGTCCTTGATAAAGGCGGGGCTGGTGGGATCCCAAGCGGTGTAGCCACGGGCCTCGAAGGTAGCGCGCAGGCCGCCGTTGGGGAAGCTCGAGGCATCGGGCTCGCCCTGGATGAGGTTCTTGCCCGTAAACTTGGTAATGGCGGTGCCGTCGTGGTTGGGCTCCAGGAAGCTGTCGTGCTTCTCGGAAGTAATGCCCGAAAGAGGCTGGAACCAGTGCGCGTAGTGCGTCGCGCCCTTGGAGATGGCCCAGACCTTCATGGCATGGGCAACGGCGTTGGCCACATCCAGGTCGAGCGGCTCACCGCCCTCGAGGGTTGCAGCAAGGCGCTTCCAAATGTCCTTGGGGAGGTAGTCCTTCATGACTTCCTCAGAGAACACCATGGTCCCGAAGCGGTCAGTAAGTTCGGCCATACGGAACTCCCTTCGTATCGGCACCGCGTGAGAAGCGGTGTTGATTACTAACGAACGAGTCATAGCTTAGACTCGCCGTGTTTCCGCGACATTACCGTTATGTTGCTGTCGCGAAACCAATCAATGAGGTTACCCTATCGAGGCGGCATTGCCACCCTCAACAGCCAATCAACTGCATAAATTGCAGACCTCTCCTCATGGTTTAAGAGTAGTCAATGATAGGATGGGGCTCTATTAACTGGTATTTCGCATCAGATACCATTCAATATAGCCCCATCCTACATTGACCGCTCTGTTATAGGAAATGCCGATAGCGAAGCATTTTCGATTGGTATCCCCAAATAGCGAGTAAAACTCCACCGCAGCGCAGTGGTGCTGTAGAATCCTTACAACACATCACATTAATGTATCTAAAGGAGCACGATATGCGCGTCGACGAGGTTTTTAAGCAGGCAGCATCCCAGGGCACCGCGCCCGTTTCGTTTGAGATGTTCCCGCCCAAGGGCGAGCTGACCCTCGACACGGCCCGCGAGGTTGCTGGCAATCTGTGCAAGCTTTCGCCGAGCTTTGTCTCGGTCACCTGCTCGGCCGGCGGCTCGGGCAACGGCGCCACCACCGCCCCCATCGCGCATATGATTACGAGCGAATTCGATACGCCCTCGGTGGCGCACCTCACCTGCGTTGGCCGCACGCATGCCGACATCGCCGCCAAGATCGACGAGTATCGCTCGGTCGGCGTGGAAAACGTGCTGGCCCTGCGCGGTGATCTCCCCGCTGGCGCGACTGAGGACGACAAGCCCGCCTCCGACTACGCCTACGCCCGTGACCTCATCCCCGAGCTCGTCGACGCCGGCTTTTGCGTGGGCGCCGCAGCCTACCCCGAGGGCCACATTGCCTGTGAGGATCTCAACCTCTCGGTCGAATACCTCAAGCAAAAACAGGACGCCGGCGCGAGCTTCTTTGTGACGCAGCTCTTCTTTGATAACGAGTGCTTCTACCGTTTTCGCGAGCTTGCCGACAAGACCGGTATCACCGTGCCCATTACCGCGGGCATCATGCCGTTTATGGGCAAGTCGCAGATCAGCCGTATGGTCTTTATGTGCGGCGCGTCGCTGCCCTCCCCCGTCATCAAGATTCTCGCCAAGTACGAGAACGACCCCGAGAGCCTGCAGGCAGCCGGTGTAGATTATGCCGCCCGTCAGCTTTGCGACCTCAAGGAGCACGGTGCCGACGGTCTGCACCTGTACACTATGAATCGTCCTGCGATCGCCGCAACCATTATGGAGCGCCTGGGGTAATGGAAAAACCGCACATCGATACAGCTTTTGGTGAAGTGCCGGCCGACCTTGCGTCGCCGGCGCTCTACCGTATCGATGCCGCCCATCGCCCCCGAGTCGACCGTGCCGAAATGCTGCGCTACCTGGGCTACAGCGGTCAGCAGATTGAGCCCGAACTGTCGCAGCGTATTGAGCTTGTCGTTGAGCGTCTGGAACTGGACATTGAGCCCCGTGGCGTGCGCCGCGTATTTGCCATCGATGCCACGAGCGTGGACGAGCAGGGCGAGCCTTGCATTCGCTTGGTCGGCACCAACGTTGAGCTGCGTGGTCGCGACATCTATCGCCATCTCAAAGACGCCCGCTTTGCCGCGCTCATGGCATGCACCCTCGGCATGGACGCCGAGCGTCGTCTGCGCACCACGGGAGCCCAGCAGCCCCTAGAGGGAGCCGTGCTCGACGCCGCATGCTCTGCCTATGTAGAAGCCGCCGTCGAGCAGATGGACCAGCAGGTCAAGGCTGCGGCCACCGCACACGGACTCGCCGGTAACTGGCGCTTTAGCCCCGGCTACGGCGACTGCCCGCTTACGGCACAGCGCTCGATCGTGGCCGCACTCAACACCACGCGGCTCATCGGGCTTACCGTCACCCCCACCAGCCTGCTCATGCCCACCAAGAGCGTGACCGCGGTGATCGGCCTGTTTGATGGCGAGGTCCACGACGCCCAGAGCCGCCCTACCTGCAATATCTGCCGCATGCGCGAGCACTGCCGCTTCCGCGCCGCCCACACCACCTGCTATTCCAGCCATTAGGAGCCATCGATGTTTACCCCGCTTATCACTCATGATCTGGACGGTGCCGCGCTGGCGGCGCCTGTTGATGCCGCACGCCGTAATGGCGCTGCATACAAGACGCGCACGTTTGAAGACCTTCGCATTAAGGACGATCGTCTGCGCGCCGCCATCGAGGGCACGGGGCACCTGCTGTTCGACGGCGGCATGGGCACCATGCTGCAGGCTGCCGGCATGAAGGCCGGCGCCCTGCCCGAGTTGCTCAACTTTGAGGAGCCCCAGGTCATTACCGATATTCAGCGTCAGTACGTCGAGGCCGGCTGTGACGTGATCACCGCCAACACCTTTGGCGCCAACGCGCACAAGCTCGATGGCGCCGCCACCGTGGCAGATGTCTTTGCCGCGGCCGTCACCTGCGCCCGAGCGGCCGGTGCCCACTATGTCGCCGGCGACATCGGCCCCATCGGCGCGCTGCTTCGCCCCTTGGGTACCCTCAGCTTCGACGAGGCCTATGACCTCTTTGCCGAGGAGGTGCGCGCTGGCGTCGCCGCGGGTGTGGACCTCTTTATCATCGAGACCATGACCGACCTGGCCGAAATCAAGGCGGCGGTCCTTGCCTGCCGCGAGAACTCCGACCTGCCCGTCTTTGCCACCATGACCTTTGAGGAAGACGGCCGCACATTCCTGGGTACGAGTCCCGAGGTGGCCGCCATCACGCTCGACGCCATCGGCGCCGACGTCCTGGGTATCAACTGCAGCCAGGGACCGGCCGAGCTCCGAGGGCTCGCTGCACGCATGCTCACCGTTACCGACAAGCCCGTTATGGTGCAGGCTAATGCGGGACTGCCCCGCGTGGACGATGACGGCAATACCGTCTTTGATATCCAGGCCCCCGAGTACGCCGAGGCCGTCGCCGGCATGATCGAGGACGGCGTGAGCGTTGTGGGCGGCTGCTGTGGAACCACGCCGGCGCACATGGCCGCCCTGCGCACGCTTATCGACAATCACACGCCCAGCCCGCGCCACCGCAAGCCCAGCATGTCGGTCACGAGCGCCCAGACGGTCGTGGACCTTCCCTGCGACGGCCACAAGATCGCCGTCATCGGCGAGCGCATCAATCCCACCGGCAAAAAGCGCCTGCAGCAGGCCCTGCGCGACGGTGACCTTGACTACGTCGTAAGCCAGGGCATCAGCCAGCAGGAGCAGGGCGCCGACATCTTGGATGTCAACGTGGGCCTGCCCGAGATCGACGAGGTCAAGATCATCCAACAGGCCACCGAGCAGCTCCAGGGCTCCACGCTCCTGCCGTTGCAGATCGACTCCACCGACCCCGCGGCCGTCGAGGCCGCCGTGCGCCGCTACGCCGGCAAGCCCATCATCAACTCGGTCAATGGCAAGCAGCAGATCATGGATGAGATCTTTCCGCTGGTCGCCCACTACGGCACCAATGTCGTCGGCCTCACGCTTGACGAAGGCGGCATTCCCGATACCGCCGAGGCCCGCTTCGCCATCGCCGAGCACATCGTGGCCGAGGCCGCCCGCTACGGCATCGGTCCGGACCGCATCCTCATCGACTGCCTGGTCATGACCGCCTCGACCAATCAACGCCAGGCCGAGCAGATCCTGCGCGCCATGTCCCTGTGCAAGGAGCGCCTGGGCGTCAAATGCGCGCTCGGCGTGTCGAACATCAGCTTTGGCCTGCCTGCCCGCCCGCTGCTGGGCTCGGTCTTTTTGGCTGCCGCTTTTGGCGCAGGCCTGGACGCCCCCATCATGAACCCGGGCTCTAAGCGCTTTATGGATACCGTCTACAGCTATCGCGTCTTGAGCGTTGAGGACGAGGGCTCGACCGGATACATCGAGCGCTACGCCGGCTGGACCGATCCGTACAAGATCGCCGCGAACCCGGCGGCGGCCCAGGCGGTATCGACCGACGCCGCGCCCGCTGCTGGCACCGCCGGCACCGACGGCACCGACGACCCGATTCGTCGCATGGTCGTCTCGGGCCGCAAAGGCGAGATCGCTGCCGAGACTGAGCGTCTGCTGGCAGATCACGACGCCATGGACCTCATCAACAATCACTTTATCCCCGCCCTCGACGAGGTTGGCGTCCTCTTTGACCAGGGAAAGTTCTTCTTGCCGCAGCTCATGGCCTCGGCCGAGGCCGCGCGTGTGGGCTTTGACACCATCAAGCGCCTGATGCCCGCCGGCGAGATTGCCGACAAGGGCAAAATCTGCGTGGCCACCGTCAAGGGCGACATCCACGACATCGGTAAGAACATCGTCAAGATGTTGCTCGATAACTACGGCTACACCGTCTTTGACCTAGGCCGCGACGTCGACCCGCAAGAGGTGCTCAAGACCGTGCGGGAGCGTGACATCAAGCTCGTCGGCCTCTCGGCGCTTATGACCACCACGGTCGTCGCCATGGAGGAGACCATCAAGCTGCTTCATGCCGAGGTGCCAGGCGTCAAGATCATCGTAGGCGGTGCCGTGCTCACCCCCGAATACGCCAAGCAGATCGGCGCTGACTACTACGCCAAGGACGCCGCCGAAAGTGCTCGTATCGCCGAAGAGGTCTTTGGGCAGTAACACAACGGAAACAACCGAGCACCAAAACGTGCCGCACGCGCCACTTGGCACGTGCGGCACGTTAGAATAGATAAGACTATGCTCGTTTTGGCAGATAGGAGCGCAAGGATGGCGATCACGCCCGCAGAAATCGCGGAAACCCGCGGCATGGTTGAGGAGCAGAACCTCGACATCAGGACCATCACCATGGGTGTTTCGCTCATGGGTTGCGGCGACGAGAACCTCGACCGCATGTGCACGAAAATCTACGACCACGTGACGCACACAGCTGAGCACCTGGTCGAGACCGCCGAGAACCTCGAGCGCGAGTACGGTATCCCCATCGTCAACAAGCGCGTTTCTGTCACCCCGGTGGCGCAGATCGCCGCATGCTGCAAGGATGAGGACCTCACCCCCATCGCGCATGCCCTCGACCGCGCGGCCGAGACGCTCGGCATCGATTACCTGGGCGGCTTTTCCGCGCTCGTCCAGAAGGGCATCGGCGACGCCGACCGCCGTGTCATCCAGTCCATCCCCCAGGCGCTCGCTACCACCAGCCGCGTCTGCTCCAGCGTCAACGTCGCCAGCCTGCGCGCCGGTATCAACATGGATGCCGTGCTCATGGCGGCTCAGACCATCATCGATGCCGCCAAGCTTACGGCAGACGAGGATTCCGTTGGCGCCTCCAAGTTTGTTTGCTTTGCCAACATGGTCGAGGACTCCCCGTTTATGGCGGGCGCCGTCCACGGCGGTGGCGAGGCCGACGCCGTCATCAACGTAGGCGTCTCGGGTCCCGGCGTTATGGCTGCAGCCCTGGAGACGCTGCCCGACTCCGCATCGATGATGGAAGTCGCCGAGAAGATTAAGCAGACCGCCTTTAAGATCACCCGTGCCGGCGAGCTCATGAGCCGCGAGGCTGCCCATCGCCTGGGTGTCGAGAAGGGCATTGTCGACCTGTCGCTGGCTCCCACGCCCGCCATCGGCGACTCCGTTGCACGCATCCTCGAGATCATCGGCGTGGGCACCTGCGGTGGCCCCGGCACGACCTGCGCGCTCGCCATGCTCAACGATGCCGTCAAGAAGGGCGGCGTCATGGCCAGCTCCAGCGTGGGCGGTCTCTCGGGCGCCTTTATTCCCGTGTCCGAGGACGCCGGCATGATTGCTGCCGTCGAGGCCGGCGCACTTTCGCTCGAGAAGCTCGAGGCCATGACCTGCGTGTGCTCCGTCGGCCTGGACATGATCGCCATCCCCGGCGACACCCCGGTCGAGACCATCGCCGGCATCATCGCCGACGAGATGGCCATCGGCGTCATCAACAATAAGACCACGGCCGTGCGCGTGATTCCCGCTATCGGCAAGGGCGTGGGCGACTGCGTTGAGTACGGCGGTCTGTTTGGCCGTGCGCCCATCATGCCGGTGAACCCCAACGCCGGCACCGTGCTTGCCCACCGTGGCGGACGCTTCCCGGCGCCGCTGAACTCGCTCAAGAACTAGCTGAGGGTTCGGGCGAGGAGCCCCGGGGAGGGCAAATATATAAGGTCGCCTGCTCGGACAGTCCTGACTCGCACGGAGAGCACATTAAGTGCTCTCCGGCTCGTGCGGAACTCGCGATCGACCTTATATATTTGCCCTCCCCGGGGCTCCCGCACAACGGGACCTCGGTTGGGTTCTATCCCGGTTGCAGTTGCTTCGCTCCTGCACCACTTGGCTGGTACGACGGTTTGGCGTTGGATCGGTTCTTTCTGATATATGCTGGTTGCGGCTCTTCTTTTGGGAGGAGTCGCTTTTTTGTTGTGAGGGAGATGGCCCGTGGCTGATGATTTGATTCGCTCTGAGCTTCTTTCTGCTGATTGGAATGGCGAATGGATGCGTCTGCAGGCCGCTCGGCATCGGGCTGATGATTCTTTTGAGTGGGATAAGCGGGCTCGGCATTTTCGTCCACTGGAGACTGCCCCGTATGCTCGGGATTTTATAAAGCTGTTGGCGCTTGAGCCTGGTGAGTCGGTGCTCGATATGGGGTGTGGGGCTGGGTCGATTGCTATTCCGCTTGCTCAGGCTGGGCATTCCGTAATTGCTGCCGACTTCTCTCCTGCTATGTTGGGCACGCTTGATGCTGGCATTGAGTACTATGGGCTCGAGGATTGCATTACACCGCTTGAGCTTGCTTGGGATGATGATTGGGATTTGGTTGGACCGGTCGCAAAAGCGGTGGATGTTGCCTTTGCCAGTCGCTCTGTCACCACGACCAACCTAAAAGGCGCATTTGCCAAGCTTGATCGAACGGCTCGTCGGCGTTGTGCCGTTACGATGGTCGCCAACTCGAGCCCGCGTTATGACCTGCACTTGATGAATGCCATCGGCGCCTCGGTTACCTGCAGCAATGGTTTTGTGTACGCCTTTAACATCCTTATTCAGATGGGTGCACTGCCACAGGTCACGTATTTTGAATCACCCCGCCGCGACACCTTCGATAGTCTCGAGGCGGGCGTGACGGACTTCTCCCGTATGCTCGAACATGGCAACGAAGATAAAATCGACCGTCTGCGCGACTACATCGCCCAGCACATGATCGAGAATCCCCATGCCGGCGAGCCGGGGTCCAAGGGCGTGCCGCAGGGGCGCTATATGCTCGACCATATCCGTAAGGTCCGCTGGGCCTTTATTGCCTGGGCGCCAGTTTCTGCGAACCGCCTGTAGCCCAATTGCACCCGCGCCGCTTACCCGCTTGCAGCCCGCGCCGTCCGCCAGTTCGGCATCCGCATTCTTTGCGAACTGGGCAAACGCGCTCCACACCACGCCGTTCCTGCGCTATCGTGGGACAGCTCACGTAGATTAAGGCCCCATTGCGGGGCGCCCCATACATAGAAAGCGAGAACCCATGGCACTGACAGGAGCCCAGGTCAAGCAGCTTCGCAGCATGGCCCATCACCTCAACCCCGCCATCATCATCGGTAAGTCCGATGTCAACGAGGGCACCGTCGAGCAGACGGTCGCCTACCTGGAGAAGCACGAGCTCGTTAAGTGCTCCGTGCTGGACGGCTCCAGCCTTTCTGCCCGCGAGGCCGCCGAGGAGCTCGCCGAGCGCTGCCACGCCGACGTCGTTCAGGTTATCGGCCGCAAGTTCTCGCTGTATCGCGAGTCCTCGCGCAAGGATATCGAGAAGATCAAGCTCGTCTAAAACCGACTGGCCATACCGAGTAGCCTGCGGGCGTCCGAGTGATTCGGGCGCCCGTTTTTTATCGCTCGACAAGCACGCGCTTGAGCCTGCCTTCGACCAGGCGCTCATACAGGCGCCTTGTCTCGGGCTCGGGCACGCCTTGAACCTGCTCTCGCAGGTGGTGCATGTGGCCGCTGTATAGCTCGACAACATCGCGGCGTCGTCCCGCCGCACCGTAAACGCGCATGGCACAGCGAACCATGTCCTCGCGCGCCGTCTCTTGGCGAAGCCCCGATTCAACGAGCCAAATTGCCGATTGCAGGTCATTTTCCTCGAGAGCGGCATTCGCTCCCCTAATCATGCAGTCGATGTACTTGGATTGCATTATGTGGCGCATGCGCGTAAAAAACGTGGGATTGCAACCGGTGGGAACATACAGCGGCCCCGCGTAGAGCTGCTCAACCTTAAGACAAAGCTCAACCAGGTGAGGGCCTCTCGCGCCCATACGGTTTCCCAGGATCTCGCGGCTCAGCTGGTCAAAGAGCCTTACATCGGTCTTAACGTAGTCGCCGTTGAGCCCTATGCACTCGTTTTGGATGAGCACGCACGACTTGCCATCCGGCGTTGGACCCAAAGCCGAGCGCAAGCGCGATACCGTCGAATACAGATTGTTGCGCGCGGCGCTAAACTCGGCATGGGGCCACAACTCCATGGCGATTGTCTCGCGGTCGACCATGGCATCCATGCCCAACGCGAGCCGCTCGGCAAGTGTTGCCGCCTTTTTGCGACGCCACATCTTATCCGTGATGGGAAAGCCGTCGCGCTCGGCGCGAAATGCGCCAAACATGCGCATCTCAATATGGCCGATCGTATCGACAGCCTCAACCTCGCCCGCCTGGAACAGGTGCTCACTTTCGCCCTCAAAGTCATCGCGTAGTGAATACCGCGACAGCTCGCGCACCGGAAGCTTCTTGCGTATCCTAACGGCAGGCTCGCCCAGACAATGCATCGCAAGACGGGCAAAAAGCCGATACGATGGGTCTAAAATCCCCGAGCGATTCATAGACATCCAGGCGGCAAGATCGCTATCGCGGCCCGCAGCGGCTAGATGCAGCGCCACGATCCAGGCTTCTGAGCCACCGACCTGCGTCTTGCTAATGTCGAGCAGCTCTGCCTCTTCGCGAACCGATACCAGCGACGTATTGCGCAGATACGCCACGCGCTCCAGCAGCAAAGCGTTTTCGCGCATGTACGCAATCGATTCGTCGGCGAGCTTGAGCACCTGAACCGCGCGGAACTTCGCGTTGACCGGCCGCCCCTCCGCCAGCGATTGCCAACCCTCCAGCAATAGCCCAAACAGCTGAATTTGATTGTCGCGAACACGCACCGCAAAGCGGTCGAGCTCGCCAAACGCCACATCGTCGGTCACGGGCAAGCCCGCGAGCAGGCGCCGCGCCGCCAGCACCATACGCAGCCAAATGGATGGCGCCTTAAGCCCGCGGATATCGAGCGCCTCGAGTATCTGCGTCATCTTGTCATCGCGCTCGTCGGGTTTAGTAAACGAGCCGTCGAACAGCTCCACCAGCATATGGTCGGCCTGTATGAGAATCCCCGCGATGTCGAGCTCGCAATCATAGGCCTTGCACACCTTGAGCTTCGCGAGAACAGTGCCGTCTTCCGCTCGCTCGGTTAGGTGGCGCTTGACCTCGATATGCGCGGACAGCATGTCGAGCACCTCGCAGGATGTCTGTTCTTGCACAACAGGGTTGGCGGGAAGCCCCAGGTCATTGTCGCCGTAAAAGGCGATGGTGAGCGCCTGCGCTATTTTCCAGGTAGCAGGATCGACCTCGCGCTCCGCCTGATCGCCCGCACGTTCGATAACGGACGCCATATACCTTGCTAACTTTGTATTGCACACGCTGACAGCCGCCAGATACACGCCGAGTGCCTCGGCGGGTGCCGGCTCTTGCTCCTGCTTTTCCGCATTGATCATCGCCGTCGCCGCGCGGCAAATGTCCCCTCCGTGCCCGGTCAGGGCAAGATCGGCCCCATACTGCCCGGCAAGTTCCAATACCACATGGCGGTCCAAGAACGCGTCGGCCAGGTCCATAGCCAAATCGCATCGGCCCGCCTTGATCAAAATGCGAGCAGCCCGCGATACAAGTTCGGGACGGATCTCGGCAACAAGCTTTCGCAACCTCAGGCGCGCGTTGTCCTTGGCGCCCAAACACCTAAAGGTGCGATCAGACGGATCCACGCCAAAAATCGGATAATCGCGCACAAAGATGGACTGGTCGACCATCGAAAGCCTCACGCCGCACGCCTCTAGCTCCGCAATGCGGCCCTCGCCCATCAGTACCATCAAACAGGCAACGGTAAACAACAGGTTGTTCTCGAGCGATGCGAGATCGGCCAGCGCCGCACCGTACACGTTGACGATTTCGTTCTCGAGCAACCCGGCAACATCGCCCTGTCCATACATTCCCGTTTGCAAGGCTGATACCAGCTCAGGCACGCCCTGTGTGAGCCGATAGAAATCAAGCGATGTGCTGATCGAGAAGGCCGTGGCCCATGACGAATACTCATAGGCGTGCACCTTGAGCATCTGCGCATTGACTTTTACAGAATCGCCCAGCCCGTGGATAAGCAATCGGTTAGAGGGGCGGCAGGCAATAAAGACCCCCGTCCCCGTAGCACGTAAGCTGCGGATTCGATCGATGAGGTCCTCGGTTTCGTGCTGCTCGAGATTGGGCACGTTGTCGATCGCAACGAGCGAATGAGGTTTGTCCTTAAGCTCATCGGCGACAACCTCGAGCTGCATAAAGAGCTCGCGTCCAATCGCGCGGTCGGCCTCGATAATCCGAACCGGCCCTCGCGTGGGGTCCGATTTAACCTCCTGCACGTATTGCAGCAACACCGACGTCTTACCAAACCCGTCGGGCGCGTAGAGCAAAACGATTCCCGCCTTGCGCCCTTTAACGATGAGCTCGTTCATCAAGCGATCGCGCCGCACCATATAGCCGCCGCCCGTCGGCATCAACTCGAGGTCGTCCATATTGCCCAAATCGTTTACCATACCTGCTCCTCAACTCGACCATATGGACACCGTAGCTGCAGGACCATATGAGCCGCCCCGTGAATAGCGCGACTTAGAGTTTTTAATTGTCTGCCGGTACGTGTTTGGCAAGTTTTTGTACAGCGAGGCCCGATGGTAACTTATCCCCCGACCAATAGGTCTTTGCGCAGGTCAATGCGCTTGCCAGCATGTCCCATCTCATTTGCAGTGTAGCGCAGTCGGCTATTTTTATTTGAGTTGCGCAACTCGCCTACTCCTCGCTACCGCCTGCGACTCTATGGTGGCAAATGTGCATAGAATCTGCTATAGAATGAATCACAAAAATTTAAAACCCTCCAGTCAAGCACGCGGCAAGGTTTCCGTCATGCATGCGCCACGGCCCATGTCCACTAAAAAGGCCCCCGCAAAGCGAGGGCCTTTTGAAAAGCTATGCAAGATCGCTTGGTCGCGTTACTCGCAGAGCGAAAGAGCGGCCTCGTCGGCAACGACAACGCAGTTGGTGTGCAGCTGCAGGATCGAGGCAGGGCACTCGGGGGTAACCGGACCATAGCACATGTCATGCACGGCCTGGGCCTTGGCCTCACCGTTGGCGACAACCAGGATCATGCGGGCATACATGATGGTCTGGGTGCCCATGGTGTAAGCCTGACGGGGCACATCATCGATGCTGTCGAACAGGCGGCTGTTGGCCTGAATGGTGCTCTCGGTGAGGTCGACGCAGTGCGTGCCCTTGGAGAAGTGGTCATCGGGCTCGTTGAAGCCAATGTGACCGTTGTTGCCAATGCCGAGCAGCTGCAGATCCGGGTAACCGGCGGCAGCGACGATCTTGTCGTACTCGGAGCAGGCAGCGGCGGCATCGGGGTTGGAGCCATCGGGCACGTGCGTATTGTTCAGATCGATATTGATGTGATCGAAGAAGTTCTCGCGCATAAAGTAGTGGTAGCTCTGGGGATCGTCGTGCGAAAGGCCACGATACTCGTCGAGGTTATAGGTGCTGACCTCGGCAAAGTCGACGTCACCCTTCTTGTACCAAGCGGCGAGCTGCTTGTAGGCGCCAATCGGGGTGGAGCCGGTAGCAAGACCGAGCACACAATCGGGCTTGAGGATAACCTGGGCCGAGATGATATTGGCGGCCTTGCGGCTCATATCCTCGTAGTCTTTAGCTTTAATGATCTTCATTACGCGTCCTTTCTCGTACAAGAGAGGCAAGGCTCCCCTTACAAGCACTTGCCCGCGGCCCGCGTCGGCCGCAACCAACGTGTGCGGCCACCAGGGCGAGGTCGCGTAATATATGTGTCTCGTGTCTAACCGCGTCGAGGCCCCTGCCCGTCCACGGTGACCCAAAGCCTTTTAGCTTCGGACAATCCCCATCTTGCCACGGAGGGCGCCCTCTTTCAAGGGCGCCCTCCGTAAACGTGATTGAATTGTAGGCTAAAGGCCAAGCGGAGCGACTAGCGCTCGCGCGCGACGATGAGCTGGTCCATCTCCTCGACATGCTCGCCAACGGAGCCCTTGATGCTCGAGAACTCAACAGAGTTGCACACCAAGATGGGAACCGTCACATCGTAACCCTCGGCAGCAATTGCCTCGCGATCGAACTCGATGAGCACGTCGCCCTTATGGACGATGTCACCCACTTGCGCATGCACGGTAAAGTGCTTGCCCTCGAGCTGAACGGTGTCCAGGCCAACGTGAATCAGAACGTCCAGGCCATCAACCGTGTTAAGCGCAACGGCATGACCCGTGGGAAAAATCGCCTCGACCTTAGCGTCAGCCGGCGCGATTACACGCGTGCCCGTGGGCTGAATCGCCACGCCCTGACCCAAAAGGCCGGTGGCAAACGTCTGGTCTTTGACCTCGGACAACGGAATGACGTCGCCCGAGATGGGAGCATCCAGCGTAAGGACTCGACCACGCATACCAAAAGACCTCAGGACTTTAGTGAACATGCTCCCCCTTGGACATACCAATAATCAAATACAGTCTTGCTAGTTTACCACTTGGCACTGGTTTTTGACCATTAGGGAAGTTCGCGCTTGACAACCTCGACGATGTCGTCAACAACGCGCTGGGTCAGCTCGTGTGTCTCGGCCTCGGCCATCACGCGAACCAGCGGCTCGGTACCGCTCGGACGCACCAGAATGCGACCGCGACCGTTGAGCTCCTTCTCGGCGGCAGCGACGGCGTCCCAAATGGGCTGGCAATCGTCCAGGCCGGCCTTGTTGTCGGAATGCACGTTGACAAGCACCTGCGGGTACTTCTTCATGATGCCGGCAAGGTCGGTGAGGGTACGGCCGGTGCGCTTGAGCACGGCCAGAAGCTGCAGGGCCGTCACCAAGCCGTCGCCGGTGGTGTTGTGCTCCAGGAAGATGATGTGGCCGGACTGCTCGCCGCCGATGACGGCACCGTCCTCGAGCATACGCTCAAGAACATAGCGGTCGCCCACGGCGGTCTGAACCATCTCGAAGCCCTGCTCCTTCATGGCGATGGAGAAGCCTAGGTTGCACATAACGGTCGAGACGATCTCGGAGTTGGCGAGCTTGCCGCGAGCGGCCAGGTCGGAGCCGCAGATGGCCAGGATGTAGTCGCCATCGATCTCGTTGCCCTCGCTGTCCACGAACAGTACGCGATCGGCGTCGCCATCGTGGGCCAGGCCGATGTCGGCGTGGGTACGCAGCACGAGCTCGCGCAGGGGCTCAAGGTGAGTGGAGCCGCACTCGACGTTAATGTCGGTGCCGCAGTAGTCGGTGTTGATAGCATGGACCGTAGCGCCCAGGCGCTGCAACGCGGCGGGCGTGGTCTGGCAGGAAGCACCGTGACCGCAGTCGACGGCAACAACCAGGCCATCGAGCTTAAGGCCGTCGAGCGTGCTGATGGCATGATCGACATATGCCTTGCGGGCATCCTTCATCTTAATGATGTGGCCCACACCGGCACCGGTCGGCAGCGTATCGGCAGCCATGGCCTCCTCGGACATGACCCAAGCGCTGATCTCTTCCTCGACAGCATCGGGAAGCTTCATGCCCTTGCGGCTAAAGAACTTGATGCCGTTGAACTCCGGCGGATTGTGCGAAGCAGAAATGACGATGCCGCCGTCGAGCTCGTTTTGGACGGTGAGCAGCGCCACGGCCGGCGTAGGGATAACGCCGCAGCAGTGCGGGCGGCCGCCCTCGGCCATAATGCCGGCGGTCAGAGCACTCTCGAGCATGGTGCCCGAAAGACGCGTGTCACGGCCGATGCAAATGTCCGGACCAAGGAACTTGGTCGCCGCGCGGCCAAGGCGAAACGCGAGATCGCACGAGAGGTCGGCGTTGGCGACGCCACGGACGCCGTCGGTACCGAAGATGTTCTGGGGCATAGGATCGCTCCTTCCCAAGTGGGCAAAACGCAGTCGCCCACCCTAGTCGAAAAAGAAAACGGGACCCGCCGAGCAATCGGCAGGCCCCGCTTGTACATTGTATCCCGTAAGGAGATAAAACCTTAGCGCTTGGAGAACTGGGGAGCGCGGCGGGCCTTCTTGAGGCCGTACTTCTTGCGCTCGACCACGCGAGCATCGCGCGTAAGGAAACCGGCCTTCTTGAGGTCAGCACGGTAGTCGCCAGCGTTCAGAAGAGCGCGAGCGATGCCCAGGCGCAGAGCGCCGGACTGACCGGAGATGCCGCCGCCATCGCACAGAGCGATAACGTCGAACTGACCGGCGGTGTCGGTCACCTTGAAGGGAGCAAGGGCGTTCTCAACGAGCTGATGACGGCCGAAATACTGCTCGGCGTCACGCTTGTTGATGGTCACCTTGCCGGTGCCGGGGACGAGACGGACGCGGGCGACGGCGTTCTTACGACGGCCGGTACCCTGGTAGACAACGGTGTTCTCAGCCATCTTTAAGCCTCCAGCTCAATCTTCGTGGGGTTCTGGGCAGCATGCGGATGCTCGGCACCAGCGTAGACCTTAAGCTTGGTCATCTGGGCACGGCCGAGGGTGGTCTTGGGCAGCATGCCGCGAACGGCGCGCTCGATGACCTTCTCCGGGTGCTTCTCCATAGCCTGGCGGAAGCTCTCAGCCTTGAGGCCGCCGTTGTAGCCGCTGTGGCGATAATAGGTCTTCGTGTCGGCCTTGTTACCGGTAAGCTGGACCTTATCGGCGTTGATGACGACAACGAAGTCGCCGCAGTCGCTGTTGGGCGTGAACTGGGGCTTGTTCTTACCGCGCAGGATCATTGCGATCTGGGTGGCAAGACGGCCCAGGACAGCACCATCGGCGTCGACGAGAACCCAGTTGCGCTGGACCTCGCCCTGCTTGGCGTAGTGAGTCGATTTCGAAATCACTTAGACTCCTCCATGTACAGTACGTGTTGTTACAGAGATTCACGGGGCTCTGCAAGTAACCCGTCCATATTACCCCGCTCGTCGCCCGAGTCAACAGGTATTTTGGCTCTGACCAGACTTTCTGCACATGTCGTCCATGGGTCATGACGTCACGACACTAGCGCTCGACAAACGCCTCGATATCTCCCAGCAAGCGCTTTGCCTCCTGGCGGCCCTGAATATACAGGTCGAGGAGCTTTGCTGGATCGTGCTCAACGTGGCCGACCTCGACCGGCTTTTGCGGAGCAACGACCAGCGCGCGGCCCTCGCGCTCATACTTCCACAGATGCATGCGCTGGATGTTATAGCGGTCGTGGCGCGTCTCGATAGCCTCGAGCAGGTAGGGGTAGTCGGCATAGCGGGCACGCGCGGCGGGCATAAACTCGTAGGGCTTTTTCTCGTACGAGCGGTCCTGCGTGACAATGACAACCGCGCGATCGAAGCCCGCCTCCTCCAGCACATGCTCGATAGGGACCGAATCGGCTACGCCGCCGTCGACGTATTTATGCCCGTCAATCTCGACCGGCGGCGTCACCAGCGGCAGCGAGGTCGAGGCGCGCACGGCATCGAGGTCGAGCACGGCGCTTTTGACCGGCAGGTACGCGGCGGTTCCAAAGAGCATGTCCGTCGCGACGGCGTACATCTCGATGGGGCTCGCGTCGAACGTCTCGTTGTCAAAGGGATCCAGGCGGTCCTGGACATCGTTGAAGATAAAGTCGTAACCCACAATAGAGCCCGTGGACGCAAACGATGCGGCGCCCATGAAGCGGTTGTCGTTGCAGAAAGCCAGGTTGATGCGGTTGGCACGGCCGATCTGGTGCGACTTGTAGTTCACGCCGTTGAGGGCACCGGCCGATACGCCATATACCGCCGGAATCTCGACGCCGGTCTCCATGAGAACGTCAAGCACGCCTGCGGTAAATTGCCCGCGGAAGCTGCCGCCCTCCAAAACAAGCGCGACCTTGCCGACGTTCTTTGCCTTATCTTCTGCAGTCATGTTGACCTCCTGCTGTTTCGTTTGGGCTTCTTCTACCCAGTTTTGGGATAGAGAGCGCATTGGTTTTTGAGTTGCGGAGGACGGGGCGGTCGGCGGGAAAGCGCGTCCCGGTCTCAGAGCAAATTCCGGGTCGCAGTTTCCGCTGAGCTCACCATTCGGAAAGCGTGTCCCGGCCTGCGTTGCCAAGGCGTTTTCTTTACGACCGCGCCCTGCGCAGAGTTCGATTCTCCGCGGTACGGGGGATCCGTTGATGCGGGGTTTGGCCAGCTGAAATTCAATAAACATCGCATCCGTTTTGAATCGAGGCTTTGCGCGGAGAATCCGCGTATTTGCTTCGCAAATCCGCACCGGCTTCGGCCGCCTGTCGGCGTCCTCGCCCGCTCGCTACAAACGCTTCGCGTTTGCTTAACGCTCGCGCCCTGCATAGAGTTCGATTCTCCGCGGTATCTGTAAGTAATAAAAAAGCAGGTAGGTGCGTTTACCTACCTGCTTGTAACTATTGGTGGAGGCGCGGAGAATCGAACTCCGGTCCACGAAAGCCCCCTGATTGGCATCTCCAAGCTCAGTCGCTGGTTTTGTCTCGGACGCTTTGCGCGCAGCGACACGCTCGCGGCATCCCAACCGGTTCGGTCTTAGCCCGCGCCATACCGATTACGTGCGCAGGAGCATTCCCCTAAAATGACGTCGCGCCGGTGTCGGGGAAATCACCGGGTTGACGCGCCGCTATAAACTAAGCAGCGAGAGCCATAGGCTCAAAAGAAGAGTTGTTGTCAATTCAATTTGACGGTACCCCTGTTTAACGAGGCGAGGAGACCTCGGCTTGCTTCCTCTCTCAGAGCTATCGTGTCGAAACCAGTCGCCCCCGAATGTCGGGAAAGTCTGGATGGCATTGGGCACGAGCACCCAACACCCGTCGACTTTTCAAGGAACACGCGGGGTGAGCCCCGCTCGTGGATAGCTATCTTACCACGTTCTAAAGGCGGACAGCTGCTCTATGCACGAGCTGTGAAGACCATAATGTGCACCACACTTCGCACTTTTGCTACCGGACACGTCACGTATATTTTCGCCAAGCAAAATTGACCCATCGAAAGGACCGTTATGGATACCAAGCAGCAACTCGTCAATGCCCTCGCAGGTCTGGGCTCAACCATTACCGAAGCTATGGATGTCATCGAAGGCTTTGTCCCCTGCGGACATCCCGCCCTCACGGTATCGAACGCACTCGTCGTGCTGGACGCTGACGATGATGCAGCTCTCGCCCAGCAGCTTGAGACCGTCGAGGGCTTTATCGACCATGTGAGTGAGAACCGCGGCGTGTCCGCCTACCACGGCATCGAGGTCGAGCTCGCGGGTCCAAAAGCTGATCTGCTCGCAGCAATCTGCGAGGTAGGCGCCCTTATGCAGACCGCAGGCGTCAAGAACACCCAGGTCAACGAGTGGGTCTACCGCAGTCTGGCAGCACTCGATAGCTCCGACGAAAAGGCAGCCGAGCAGCTCGCAGAAAGTCCCGCCATTAAGGCCGAGCTTTTGTAAATAGCAGATGCGGGTCCCTTGGCGCATCGTCGTCCAAGAGGCCTGCAAACAGTTCGCGTCAACTGATAGCCGCGCCGCCGCGTTCGGCCAAAATAAGAATCGGCATCATTTGACGAGGTGTCTTTGCTGCAAGATCGGCATGTTCGAGCAGTTTGCGATCGTTAGTTACCAAGTAATCTGCCCCAGCGCGTCTGCATGCCGCCAACACCAAATTATCCTCGTAATCATGATGAAGCGTTAGATACTTATCGGCCAACCACAAATCGGATGCGTCTGCGCCCACGGCGGTGGCGTTTTCGGTCATATTTCGAACAAACGCCAGCGCGGCCTCGCCAATCGCTCGTGCCGATGCTTCGTCGACCGAGCCTTTTTTAGCAATAACCCTGCGCTTGAGCTCGTGCTGGACAACATACAGTACATCCTTGGCGATATGCACCGGAAAGAGCAACGTTGCGCCAGATTCCGCAGCCCGTCCGATAAACGCACGCGCGGCAAGCGACTCGGCATGGTCGACGCAAAACGAATCAACCCATACGTTGGCATCCACCATTATTTTGAGGGGAGCCCCGCTCACTGGATCATCCCCTTTTGGCGATAGCGCTCGTCCATGGCTTCGGAATAGATTGTGTCCCAATCGCGATCGTCGGATACGGGCAACGTAGCGATGCCCAGGTCCGCGTAAAGCTGATCCGCCGCCGCCCATGATGCGGCGAACGGAGTATCGGGCGCGACGGTCTGCTGCCGGTCGTCGACGGCCGCAAGCACTTCCTCGCACTGCCCGCCACCCTGCGCGACCTTGGCCACCACCTTTTTGATGAGCTCGGGCAGTGACCCGCCCGAAAGCCGCAGCGCTTCCTCGGCACGGTTCTTGACCTGGCGATCCACGCGAACGTTCACCTGCGCCATGCCGCCAACAGCACCCACGTTGATCCCACTCCCTTCAAATGCTAGCACCGCTAGCAACACTATATAGAGAAGCTAGCAAATGGTCAAATGCAAAAGGCCTGCGCCCAGACGACACCGATGCCGTCTGGGCGCAGGCCAGATAACGTGGGCGAACACGTCTGCTAGCGCAGATATGCCTTCGCGTTGCTCAGGCTGTAGGCAATCGTCGAACCATTGTGCAGCAGCGACGACGTCTGTGGGGTAATCGCGCCGGTAATGCCCAGCGCCAGGAGCGCTGAGTTGGTGAGCATCACCTTAGAGTAGGAGCTCGTCAGGCGATCAATGAGGCCCTGGCTCATGCGGCGCAGGCGCACGATTGCGGCCAGATCCGTATCGGTCAGGATGATATCGGCGACCTCCTTGGCGATGTCGCTTCCGCCGCCCATGGCCAGCCCCACGTCGGCCAAACCGAGCGCCGGCGAATCGTTGACGCCGTCGCCCACCATGGCAACGTGGCGCCCCTCGCGCTTAATGCGCTCCACATAGGCGTACTTGTCCTCGGGCAGCAGTTCGGCCTTAAACTCGTCGACACCCGCCTCGCGCGCAATGCGCTCGGCCGTGCGCTCCGAATCGCCCGTGAGCATAACGACATGTTTGACGCCCAGCGCATGCAGGTCGGCGATGGCCTCGCGGACCCCGGGCTTGAGCGGATCCTCGATACCGAGCACGCCCACAACAGTGCCGTCGATCGCCAGGTAGAGCGGCGACAGGCCCTGCATCCGGGACTCGATGCGCTCCTTGATGTCGGATTCGAGCTGTGCGCCCTCGTCCTCAAATACAAAATGCGCGGAACCGATGATGGCGCGACGCCCTTCGATGGACGAAGCGATGCCGTGTGCCACGATGTACTCGACGGCGGCGTGGCGCTCGCGGTGCTCGAGCCCACGCTCGCGTGCAGCATTGACCACAGCACGCGCCACCGGATGCGGAAAATGTTCCTCCAAACAAGCGGAAAGGCGCAGGATCTCGTCCTCGCTCCAGCCATCGGTCGTCAGCACGCAAGCTAGGCGCGGCTGCGCCTCGGTAAGCGTGCCGGTCTTATCAAACACAATGGTGTCGGCCTTGGCAAACGACTCAAAGTACTTCGCGCCCTTGACCATGACGCCCATCTTGGCAGCATCGCTCATGGCAGTCATGACGGCGACGGAACCCGTGAGCTTGAGCGCGCACGAGTAGTCGACCATCAGTGCCGCGGAGGTCTTGATGAGACTGCGCGTGGTGAGCGCAACCAGGCCCGCGAGCAGGAAGTTCCACGGGACGATCTTGTTGGCGAGGTCCTCCATGTGCGACTGACCCTCGGACTTGAGCGAGTCGGCCGTCTGCACGAGCGAGACGATCGAGCGCAGCTTGGTCTGCGCCGTGTTGGCGCGCACGCGCACCAAGATGCTGCCGTCTTCCACGACGGTTCCGGCGAACACGTCGTCGCCTGCGCTGCGCTCGACGGCAAGCGGCTCGCCGGTCAGGGTCGCCTGGTTGACCATGGCGCTTCCCTGCTCGACCACGCCGTCGATGCAGATGGACATGCCGGTGCGCACGGCCACCAAGTCACCGGGCTCAAGCTCGGTCGCGGCAACGCTTACCTCGGTGTCGCCGACGACCTTTTGCGCCTTGTCGGGCACATCGAGCAGCGAGTTGATGAGCTCGTTTTCGCTCATGGCGCGGGTGTAGTCCTCGAGCAATTCGCCCACGTTGAGCAGGAACATTGTCTGGCCCGCGGTGTCGACATCACGTTTGACGAACGAAATGCCGATGGCCGACGCGTCAAGCACGGGAACGGTCAGGCGCGGCTGCGCGAGCTCACGGAGGGCGGCGCGCAAAAAGGTCATGTAACCGGCTACGACAAACACCGTACGCAGGGGCGTGGGCAAAAACCATCGGCGCGCATAGTGGGCGCCGATGAGTGTGGCAAGATCCATAACGAGCTTGTGCTTGCGTGGCTCAAGCTGCATCACGTAACCCGTCTTTGCGTCGGCAATGGCCTGGGCGTCGAGTGCGCCCAGAGCATCGAGCACGCCTGCACGACGCTGCTCGTCATATTCGAGCGCCATCCGGCCGATGCGGCCGTAGACGCGCACCTTGCGCACGCCATCGATTTCGCCACTGAGCTTTAGAAGCGCATCGAGATCGCTCTCTGGCACAGGACCCGCCAACTGGAGGCGGGTCCTGCCGGGGATGTCGCTGATAATCGAGAATCTCATAGTTTGTGCCTGGGAGTGCTACTCGGCTGCCTTGTCCGCAGCGGCCTCGCTCTGGGTGATGTAGGCCGCCTCGGCAACCATGTCGTCGACATTAGCCTTGGCCTGCTCGACCATGTCCTGGTAGCCATTCTTGATGCGCATGCCGCACGCGATACCCTGCACGCAGGCATTCTTTACCGGAGCGCTGGTAAGCAGCTTGATGCCGGCCGTGCCAAGCAGAAAACCGCCACCGACAAGCAGGGTATTGAACGTCGACTTCTTCATGTTGCTTCTCCCTTTTGCCGCATTGGACGCGGCACGGTGCCTCAGCACTCGAGTTCATTAGTTAGCTCGAGCACACTTTTGGAAAATAGTTTAGTTTATCTAACTATTGAGGTCAACAAAGGTTAACTTTTTGGAAATCTTAAGGTGCGGAACAGCCGGCTTCTGGCGATCCGCCCGCCGCGATGTACATCCGTAACGCCAAAGAGGAGGCCCTCTCCTCTCCAGCAAATTGAAGGTGAATGGTTTTCCGCGAAGTGAACGAGCAAAATTGGACTCCCAAAGCTTCCGCATTTTTTCGCAGCAAAACCGCAGGAAACACTCGGCAAAACCGCAGGAAACCGAGCCAGAAAAGTGTTGATGTTTCAGGGGTCCAAAATAGATCGTTCACTTCGCGGAAAAGTATTCACCTTCGTTTTCAACATCCATAAAGAATGAGGGCGCCAACGGCGCCCTCATTCACCAAATTCCATTCAGCCTACCTGACCCGAACGGCCGAGTCGTCACAGAACCCGGGAGCCCCGGCAGAGCGGGTGCTTGCTCAAAATGAGTTCCGCACGCAAAGAAGGCCACTTAATGTGGCCTTCGTCTTGCGCAGGACTGTTCGAAATTTTGAGGAAGCACCCGCCCTGCCGGGGCTCCCGGGTTCCCGTTTACGAGAGCGACGTTCTCAGCAACTCGTTGAAGAGCTTCGGGTTGCCCTTGCCGCGGCTCGCCTTCATGCACTGGCCCACCAAAAAGCCGATAACCTTCTGGTTGCCGTCACGATACTGCTGCGCCTGATCGGCACAGTTAGCCAGCACCTCGTCCACGATCGGCTGCAGCGCGCCGGCATCGCTCACCTGACGCATACCACGCTCATCGACAATCTTGTTGGGGTCGTCGCCAGTTTGGGCCATGGCCTCAAAGACCTCGTGCGCCTGGTTGGAGCTGATGGCATCGGTCGCCAGCAGCTTGGCAAGCGCCGCCACCTGAGCCGGCGCGATGCCGGACTCGGCGAGCGACACGCCTGCGCCCTTAAGGTAGGCGATCATCTCATTCACCAGCAAGTTTGCAACCGTCTGGGCTTCCTTGCCAGCCATACCGGCAGCGGCCGCCTCAAAGAAATCGGCAAACTCCGGGTCGCCGGCGATCTGCTCGGCATCGGCCGCCTTAATGCCAAAGTCGGCCTCAAAACGGGCGCGCTTGGCATCGGGCAGCTCGGGAATCTCACCACGGCAGCGGTCGATGAATTCGTCGTCCAGATCGAACGGCGCCAGGTCGGGATCGGGGAACAGGCGGTAGTCGTCAGCCGTCTCCTTCACACGCATGACCACGGTGCGCTTGCGGCTGGGCTCCCAGTGGCGGGTCTCCTGGTAGATGATGCCGCCCTCCTCGAGCACCTCGGCCTGGCGGCAAATCTCGTAGGCAAGGCCGTCATGCAGGCTCTTAAACGAGTTGAGGTTCTTGAGCTCGGTCTTGGTGCCCAGCTTGGTCTCGCCGCGGCGGCGCAGCGACACGTTGCCGTCGCAGCGCATGGAACCCTTCTCCATCGAGCAGTCCGAAATACCCAGCGTCACAAAGATGCGACGGAGCTTTTCCATAAACAGGCGCGCTTCCTCGGGCGTGCGCAGATCGGGCTCAGTCACGAGCTCAATCAAAGGCGTGCCGCAGCGGTTGTAGTCGACGAGCGACTCGGCAGCGGCGGTAATGCGGCCCTCGGCACCGCCCACGTGCACCATCTTGGCGGCGTCCTCCTCCATGTGGATGCGCAGGATGCGGATGGGCACCGTGTAGGAACCGTCCTCGCGACGCTCAGGCATCTGCAGGTTGGACGCGTCATAGCTGGCCAGGTGGCCGGCGCGCTGGTTGCCCTCGCGCATGGTCGACGTCATGGACGTGGACAGGCCCTCGGCGTTGGCCGAGGCGCTCGCCAGGCTCTGAGCCTCGGCCTCGCCAAACGCGCAATCGGGGCGCTCGGCGGCACCGCGACCGGTCACGTCCAGATCCAGGTGACCGTACATGGCAAAGGCGACCGGGCCCTGCGTGGTCTGGAAGTTCTTGGCCATATCGGGATAGAAGTAGTGCTTACGGTAGAACATCGAGTGGCGCTGGATCTCGCAGTTGGTGGCGAGACCGGCCTTGACAATGCTCTCGATGGCGCGCTTGTTGGGCACCGGCAGGGCACCGGGCAGGCCCAGGCACACCGGGCACACGTTGGCGTTGGGCTCGTCATCGTGGCTGAGCTTGCAGTTGCAGAACATCTTGGTATCGAGTGCGGTGAGCTCGGTATGGATCTCCAGGCCGATCACGGCCTCCCAATCCTGCAGGACCTCGGAAAGCTCCTTCATTACAGCTCGCCTCCCTTCCCGGCAAAATCGGGCGCGACGGAAAGCGCGGGCGCACCCGTGGCGGCATCGGCAAAGCCGCGCTCCAGGGCGCGGGCAAACGTGAGCAGCTGACGGTCCTTAAAGGCCGGACCCACCAGCTGGGCAGAAACGGGCAGTTGAGTATCCTCGCCCAGGCCAAGCGGCACCGAGATGCCACCGTTGCCGCAGATGTTGAGCGAAATGGTGTACAGGTCCGAAAGATACATCTGCGTGGGGTCGCTGATCTCGCCAAACTTAAAGGCCGTGCGCGGCGAGGCGGGCATGAGGATGGTGTCCACCTTGGCATATGCGGCATCGTAGTCCTGCGTGATGAGCGTGCGGGCCTTTTGCGCAGCGTAGTAGTACTTGTCGTACACGCCCGAGCTCAGCAGGTAGGCGCCGAGCATCTGACGGCGCTTGGCCTCGGCGCCAAAGCCGTGGGCGCGCGAGAGCGAGCTCTGGTCGGACAGGTTGGCGCAGCCCTCCTCCTGATAGCCGTAGCGAATGCCGTCAAAACGGGCCAGGTTGGAGAACGCCTCGGCCGGGCCGATGACGTAGTAGGCGGCGATGGCGGCGTCCAGGTGCGGCAGGTCGACCTCGACCAGCTCGGCGCCCTGGTTCTGCAGCTCCTGGGCGGCGCGCTGAACAGCGGCCTTGACCTCGGGCGTCAGGCCCTCGGCCTCCATAAACGCAGGGATAATGCCCACGCGCTTGCCCTCGATGCTGTCGTTGAGATGCTCGGTAAAGTCGACGGCGCAATCCTGGCTGGTGCAGTCATACGGATCGTGGCCCGCGCCGGTAAGCGCGTTCATGGCCAGCGCGACATCCTCGACCGTGCGGCCAAAGGGGCCCACCTGGTCGAGCGACGAGCCAAAGGCAACCACGCCGTAACGGCTCACGGCGCCATACGTGGGCTTAAAGCCCACCACGCCGCACAGCGACGCCGGCTGGCGAATGGAGCCGCCGGTGTCCGAGCCCAGCGAGAGCGCAACCTCGCCCGCGGCGACGGCGGCAGCGGAGCCGCCCGAGGAGCCGCCGGGCACGCGCTCGGTATCCCAAGGGTTGTTGGTGCGGTGGAACGCCGAGCTCTCGGTGGAGCTGCCAAAGGCAAACTCGTCCATGTTGGCCTTGCCCATGGGCAGGCAGCCGGCATCGAGCATGCGCTGGACGCAGGTGGCGGTGTAGACGCTCTGGTAGTTCTCGAGCATGCGGGAAGCGCAGGTGGTGCGCGTGCCCACGAGGTTCATGTTGTCCTTAATGGCCAGCGGCACGCCCGCGAGCGGGGGCAGCGGCTTGCCTGCGGCACGGTCGGCATCCACGCGCGCGGCGGCCTCGAGCGCAAGCTCGGGCGCCACCTGCAGGAATGCCTGGACCCCGCCCTCGCGCGCCTCGATGGCGGCAAGGGAGGCCTGGGCCACCTCGGTAGCGGTAAAGTCGCCGGCGGCAACGCCCGCGGCGATCTGGGCGGCGGTAAGGGAATCGAAGCTCTGAGCCATTACTCGCTCTCCCCCTCTCCCAAAATGGACGGCACGCGGAAGTAACGGTCGCGCGCGCTGCCAGCGTTCTCGAGCGCAACGTCGAGTGGCAGGTCGCGCTCGGGCTCGCGCAGGTCATCGCCCATCACGTTGGACAGGCTTCCGATGGGATGGAACGTGGGCTCCACGTCGGGCAAGTCATATTGCAAGACGGGCTCGAGCATCTGGACGGCGTCGTTCATGTAGGACGTCATCTGGGTGAGCTCGTCATCGGTCAGTGCGATCTTTGCGTACTCGGCGATGCCGCGCACGTCTTTCTCGCTGAGTGCCATAGGCGCTCCCTTCCGCATAACAGTTAAACCGCTCTAGTATACAGGGCAGCGCCGGCTTAGAGCAGGCGCTTTACCCAAATGCAGCGAAAACGTAACGAGGGCGGCGAGCTGGCAGGCGGCGGGCCGGCGGTTCTACAGCGAAACCGCACCGTCCATAGCGAAAACCGTCTCGCCCACAACGAAAACCATCACAGCATTCGACGCTTTTCGTCAAAATCGAGAATTTCATCGAATGTTGTGATGGTTTAGAAGCCCCGACCACCACAAAGGTGCCTGTCCCCATTGTGGTGGTTCTGGAGAATGCCCTATGCCGAGGCCTTGGCCCTGCGGCGCTTGCGGACCGCGTGGATCACGATGTCCAGCAGCAACAGCACAATGGCCACGACCACGATGAGCACGGCAAACTCGCGCTTGCCCCAGTGGCGGCCGGCCAGCGACTTTTGCTTGTCGACATCCTTCTTGTTGTACTTGGTGCGCACGCAGTGTACCAGCAGGCGATGGTCGTTTACACCGTAAGGCGTGCAGGTGACGAGCGTCACTTTGTCGGCGCCGGGCTCGATAGTCAGCGACTCCATCTCCTCGGGCAGCACCACCTCGGAGTCCACCATCTTGTAGGCGAGCGTCTTGTTCATGGTGTGCAGCAGCACCAGGTCGCCGGGCTCCAGCGAATGGATGTCGTCGAACATGCTCAGGTTGCGCATGCCCGAGTGCGCGGTGAGCACGCAATGCGTCGAGGTGCCGCCCACCGGCAGGCTCGTGCCCTCCAGGTGGCCGACGCCCGCCATGAGGACCTCCTCGCTCGTGCCGTGGTAGATGGGCATACTTACGTCGATGGAGGGGATCTCGACCCAGCTCATCATGGGGTCGCGGTCAAAGATAAGTTGCTGAGCGTAGGGCTCGATCTGGTCGGCGGGAAGCTCGGTGGCCTCGCCCGCCAGCTGCTCGTTAAAGGAGCGCGCCTGGAGCAGGATGCGCTCGCGCTCCTCGGCAGACAGCGCGTCCACGGTGCTGGACACGGTGCTGATCTGGTTGAACACGCCCGAGGCCTCGAGCCGGTCCAAGATCCACGGCCAGGTCATAAGGCCCACGCCAATAAGGATGATGACGATGGTGATGAGCCGGTCGGCCCAGCGCGGCAGCCGCTTGCGACGGCGCTTGGGCTTTGGTTGAGGTTTGGGCTGAGGGCTTGAGCCACCGTTGGCCGCGGCGTTATTGCTCTTCATATGTTTGGCGCCCTGCACCATCGCCGGTCACTCCTCTACAGCTCAGGTTGTCTAAACAAATAATAGCCGATTAGCGAGCTCATGCGCCGGACAACGCAGCTTGGCTGCACCGTCCGGGCCACGTAACCCCACTCAACCAATCAAGCCATATGTTGCTTTCATCGTCTCGAGCAACTGCGCCATCGTTACGCCCGCAACCCCAATCTGTTTCAGATTGACGTCGCCCACCTCACAATCTTTGACAAACGCAAGCATATCATCCTTCAGTTCTCCGCGCAGATCGACACCTTCCGACTCTCCAAGCAGCTGAGCAAGTCTCAGCGCATCGCGTTTATGCTTTTTTACCTTCCTCGAATCAACGTTCTCCCCCGCTTCCCTTCTAGCTTTTAGGTCGAGATACGCCTTCGCTTTGAACGGGACAATGTATTCCGTCCCCAGGACCGAAACGCCGCCTACGGTTCGAATTCCCTGAAGGAACAAGCTGTAGTAAGCATCGTCCAACAAAATTGCCGAAAGACTGCTTATGTTTTCATCAACGTAAATTGGCGTCACATTAATCCCCTCACGACCCTTTAGAAAGTCGGGGCACTTCGCGAAGAGTTCAATCATATGGGGGTAACCCGGCATCTTAGGCTCTGTAAACCGATAAAAACATGAGCCTTTACCTTCGCCCCAGCCGCAGCGGTAACCGCCATCACGCACCAAAGTCCATATAGCTTCTGCCGTCTGAGGCAACCGGTCATCGGCGACAATTACCACATCAAAATCGTGAGTCGCCCTAAACGGAAGTCCCGCCTCCGCGAGCAAAATGTCGTATGCCGTGCCGCCGATAAGGGCATACGATCCTGCGGCTTCTTGCATATGCTGCTGAAATTCTTGGAGACCTTCTACAGCGCTTCTTGCCATGGATATTCCTTTCCAAACATGCGATCGACTTCGAGCTGAATTCGCTCATCGTCGATTGCCGCCAAAGATAGCGCAAGCGAAATGTCGTCGACACGGGAGGAGCCGGCAAACACGGGCGCATAGCGCCACACTTGGATCATCGCCGTCTCGTTATCCGGCAACTCCCCGTCTGCGACTTCGAGGTCGCTCAGTTGACGCCATGTACTTCTTAAGACGGCCTTTTGTTCCATGCCCGGTGCAGCGAGCATCGAACGCGCGGCGAGCGCCGTCTCCCCGGCGTCAACAAGATAGTCGATCTTCGGCGTCTTCCTTGCAAAAAAGACCTTCGAGACAGGCGAGGAGAGCTCTGACATGTGCTCACTGAGCAGAAGATCAACGGCAACAGGGAACACGACGACACGTCGCTCGCGACGCTCGCGCCTCGCGAGCCCCCTGTCGACAAGCTCGGTTATGGCCTCACTCGCACGGCTTGCCGAGATCCCAAGCGCACGACAAAGGTCATAGGGACGATATGGCTCCTGGGTTGCTCCCCAGATTGCGGCAGCCTGCGCGTTGGGCGACATCTTGGTCGCGTGATTGCGAAACCGGGCACCGCCCCTCTCCGTGCAGGCTGTACCCATAAATGGAAGAAAAGCCTGTCTACCCGGGCAGACAAAGGGAATCCCTTGTGCGACCAATGCTTTGCGCTGACGTGCATCGGCATCAGGAAACGAAACGACAACAGGAGTCTCCGCGCGCAAGGCTAGCTGACTATAGACTCTCTTAGCCTCGGGAAGTCCGACGCCAGTAGGCAAACTTGCAAGCAAAAACGAAAAACCGTTTGCGTCAACAGCGCGGACCTCAATCGCCCGCAGATGCAGCGGCAAGCGTGCGGATCCAGGCCAAGTTTTGGTCTTGGCGGAGAGGCCTAGTGCTTCTTGTAAGTAGATTAGCGCTTCGTTCATTTCCATCGTTTTCGTTTGATTCCTGTTTAAATTGGAATTATACATAATTTTCGGAATCAACGAAATCCCTTTCGTACGTAGGCCCGCATTTGAGTTTTCAAAATGTCCCGAATCGGCTGAGCGATTCGGGATACAATGTCAATAGAAAACGACGCACCTCGCGTAAATGTTTGGGAGCGCGGGCGGCCTAGTTTTCAGCTTTTGTTAAATGCCCGGGATCCGACCCCCGGGCATTCTTATTTGCGCTTGTTGCGGCGCAAATGCCTTCTACCGTCCGCACCGCGCGTGCGCCTACGGACCTTAATCCGAACCTCATACGAGTCAAGAAACGCGATGACGAACATACCCGCATCGGACGGTGGAGGCTGGCTGCGTTGTCCCAAAAAACAGGGCAGACTCCAGTGCGGAGTCTGCCCCGAAAAGAGAATGGCAAAGCAAGAACGTCGATGGACGAGAAAAGTGTCCGCAAGTCTCATGGCCATCACATCCCACCTGCCAAAGGGATGGGTGAGCGAGCGTTACTCCTGCTCGGACTCCTCAGCCTGCTTACGGCTGCGGATGAGGTGCGCCACGCCGATGCACAGCACCGCGCCACCAGCGATCCAAGTGAAGGTCACGCCGTTAAGACCGGTCAGCGGGAGGCCGGTGCCCTCCTGGTCGACGATGGTGAAGCTGAGCTTACCGGTAGATACGGCGGCAGAATCGGCCTTTACAACACCATCAGCAGCAGTAACGTTGGCAGAATCCTTGTCAGGAGTCACCGCGGTGCCATCCTGCTGAAGCGTGCCGCGAGCAATGGTAAACGTGACACCTTTGGAAGCAGAGTTGTTGTAGCCAGGCGCCGGGGTTACCTCTGTAAGGGTGTAGGTGCCCTCATCGAGACCGACAACGTTTATCTTACCGTTTGCGTCGGTCTTCAGCTTGGCCTGCTCGCTATCAGTCGTCTTGGTACCGTCCGCTTTGATAAAGTTGCTCGTATCACCGTTCTCCTGCAGCGTGAACTCAACGCCCTCGAGCCCCTTAGCTTTGTCATCAGAGCCCACCTTGGTGACATCGATGCCGTAGGTGTAGTCATAAGCAAGGTGCTCGACCGTGGTGCCGACATCCTCAGCATGCGGATTGTTGGAATAAGTCAGCGTAACCATATTCTTCTGGGCTTTACCAACCAAGCCATCGAATTCTTCTTTGATCTTGCCATTATCGAAGATCTTGGTGGAGTCGAGCTTGGCCTTGTACTCGACAGTCACCTTCGAGTCACTGCTCAACGAAATGGCAGTGCCTTCCACGTCCGTGCAATTCTTGAGATTGGTGAAGTCGACAGTTATCGTATCGTTCTCGTACTTGGCGGTGTAGCAGCCTGTCTTGACCTCGGTATCACCGATCTTGACCGTGACGTCTGGCGTCGTGCTATTATCCTTAAACTTCGGCGTCATGGATTTGGGAAGATTATCCGTGAAAGTGTACTTGTAGGTGCTGTAAGTGTTGATGTTACCCGCAACGGTACCGGTAAGCAGGTAGTCGACATAGTCGTCCATCTGAGAGTCCGCAGCCTTATTGGGCTCCTCGGGTGCGCCGAACGTGCTGCCCTTTGCGTCGTCCTTTACGGCCTTGGTCACAGTTGGGACCTGCTTCTTGGGAGCAATGGTCTCATCGGAACCGCCGACAACGGCGAAAATCGGCGAAGTGAAGGTATCCTTGTTGCGTTTGGGTGGATTAGCGCTAGTGTTGACGTCTTTAGTCACGAAGAGCCAGTAGCCGGTATTCAGACCAGTGAAGGTGCCACCGGTGCTCGTTTTGCACTCATCCGTCCCTTCAGTGATATTGGCGTCCTCCAGTGCCTTGGCAATCTTGTCGAGGGTTGTTCCGGCATCGAGCTTAGTAGTCTTGTCTGTAACTGACTCGTACTCACCTTCGGTTTTTGATTTAAGCCAGTCGGCCCACTTCTGAGCATCATTGTCGGAGGGCTTTGTAGTGTCGCTAGTATCGGCAAATGCCCCGGTCACAGCATTCCTAACGGCATTTGACGCCCACTCAATGTCGGAAAGCGTCTTAGCGCCATTCCAGTTGTTAGCGTCTTCCAAATCCTGCGTGACCTTAGCCTTGAAAATCTGGATGCCCTTAAATGTCGTATCCGTGTAGGTCTGTTCGTTAATCGTCACGTTACCGCTCTTGGCCACCGTTGGCACACCATCAGCAAACGCCATGGTCACCGGGGCCATGACTCCGCCGAAGCTCAGCGCTGCTGTGAGGCCGGCGGTTACTGCCAGGCGTGCGATGTTCTTGCTCATGCTCATCTTCTTTTCCTCTGCTTTCTGCTTGAAGTCCATTTGATCTAAATCTGTCTGTCTGTGTCTTAGCATCTACTTCGCTACGTCTCGCCCCGCTCTCTGTGGGGCTGCCAGCTACTCTTTATGGCTGCCACCTCCCCGCTTGACCAGGAGCGCGACCACGATGAGCGCGGCTCCGGCGACCGCTGCGGCGGCCGCGGCGTACATTGCCATATCGCCAGTCGAGGGCATAAAGCCTCCGGTGGTAATGCTAGGGGGTGTGCCGGTGGGCGTGTTGATGAGCGACGCCTCCAGGCTGCCCGTCGACCCGTCCGCGCTGTCGGCGCGCAGGGGCGACTCGGCCGTGATGGTGAGCTTGGGCTTGGCGGCGGCCACCTGGTCGACGTCCAGGCCCTCGGCCTTGACCGTCACGGAGCGCGTGCCCTCAAAGGCGGTGTAGCCCTTGGGCGCCTTGAGCTCGCGGACCTCCAGCTTGCCCGAGTCCACGCCCGAGACGGTCACGCGGCCGTCCTCGCCCGTGGTGACGGTGGCCTTGCCCTCCGCATCCCACATGCCGTCGGCCGCCAGCGTGCGACCACGGTCATCGGCGATGCTCAGGACCGCCCCGGCAAGCGGCTTGTCGCCGTCGCTGCCGCGCTTGGTGAGCGCGAGATCCCAGGTGTAGGCGCACGCATCGTCGCTCGGCGTGCGGGTAAAGCCGGCATCGCCGGACTGGTCGGCAAAGGGAGAGCGCGGGTAGCGCAGGTAGACCTCGTTGGGGTTGCCCTTCGCGATGCCGTGGTTGCATGCGCTGTTGAGCGGCGCATTGTACACGGCGACCACGCGGGCGCCCGCGGTGAAGGCGTCGGCCCCGCCGAGCGCGGCGATGAGGTCGCCGGTGCACACGGTGAAGGTCTTACCGTCGGCCGCTACCTTGGTGGCGCACTGGGCCGTGATGTCGGTCCAGCCCTTCGCGGGCTCGGTGCCGACGCGCCCGTCCTTGCCGGTCGAGACGGCGTCAAAGCCGCCGTCCGCGCCCGCCGCCACGTACACGCGCACGCTCGCGGCCACCTTGGAGGGGTCGAGCCCCGCGCTCATGGTGTCGACGAACTGCACCGTATAGGTGCCGTAGGCCGTGAGCCCCGCCGGGACCGTGACAGAGAGGCGCCAGTACAGGTCGTCGGCGACCGTGGCGTCGGCGGCCTTCTGCCAGGCGGCGGTGCTGTCCTCCAGCACATGCTTGGAGACCTTGGGCGTCGCGGCCTTGGGCTTGACGGTGACGGCGCTGCCGCCGACCAGGGCCATGATCGGCGCGGTGCCGGCCTCGCCCTGGGCGATGACGTCGTCGTCGGCGACGATGAGCCAGTAGCCACAGGGCAGCTCTGACGCCGTGCCCGCGTTAAGGGGCACGGCGTCAGAGCTCTGGAGGGAACGAGCGAGCTGTGCGCTCAGCGCGCTCGTAAGGTGGGAATCGGCGTTGAGCCATTCGGCAGCTTCCTGCGCGGTGGTCTGGGAGTTGGGCATGCCGGCGCTGTGCAGCACAGGCAGCGCGGCGTCGCGCACGGCGTCGCTTGCCCAGGCGAGGTCGGTGGCGATCTTGGCGTCGCTGTCGCCGTCGACGACGTTGGCGCTAAAGATCTGGTAGGCATCGTAGCTGCGCGCCACGGTGCCGCTCACCGTGATGGAACCGGTCGAGGTCGGCGCGGCCTGCGCGGAAGCGGGGAACACAACCGCGCAGGTGCCGATCAGGAGGGCAAGCAGCGCAAACAAGATCGGGAAGGAGCAAACTTTCTTATTCACGACGCTTACCTCCCTTCGCATTCGCCTTGCGACGAATGTGCATCCAGGCCGCAGCAGCGCAAAGCACCGCCGCGCCGGCAAGGTACGTCAGAGTGACGCCCGACATACCAGAAAGGGGCAAAGAGGTGGAGTAGGTGTTGGTGAAGGTGGGGATGGAGGTGTCGGTGGAGTTGGGGGTGGAGGTGTCGATGAACGTCCGTTCTTTGGCATTGGGGTCTGCTGTCCAATTGCCTTCGGAGTCAACGGTTCCCTTCTTGTAGGTCACCCTACAGTTGATCTCTCCTGTTTTGGTGTCATACGTTGGCTTAACCGTGAACCCATAGACCGAGTGGTCGTACGTGTAGTGCGAGAACTGCGAACCGTCGGTTTTCTCGCGCACATAGTACGTAAAGGTCTTGAAAGAGCCACCCGTGAAGCCGCCCGGGTCGTCGGGATTATTGCTGATATCAGAGAGCGAGTACTTGAACTCAACCGTATTATCTCTGGTGTCCTTGAACGGAAGCGTCTGCGTCTTATCAGAACCAGAAGTCACGGCAGTACCGATGATGTCTTCGTCTTTAAAATGGCTGTCTTTCGCGAGCTGAAGTGTAAACTTCTTCATCTCGCCACCCTTAACGACCTTAGTCGCCTTAGGAGTCCAGGAAACCTCAGGGTCGTACGTGTTGGTGAAGGTCTTTTCCCCGTCGGGGCCGCCAATCGAATAATAGCCCCCAATAGCATCTAGTTGCACATCAGCGTTCCGGTGGTCAGTTTTGCCCTCGGAATGCTCGACCGCGCTCACATTTTTGATCTCGTAGTTATGGATTTTGATCTCTATGGTCTTGTTCGGATCGTTCCGAGTCGGAACAGTCATGAGCACAGTCGAGTGGTCTTCGACTGTCACCTTAATCTCGTACACGGCGGGGTCGTATGTGATGCCGGAAACCTTTCCGGCATTTTCGACTAGGTAGTATGTAATCGTGCCAGCCGTACCGTTCGCTGCAGACTGCTCACCCAGGTTAAACGTGATGTTGCCTCCATCAACATTACTTGCAGTTCCAACCGGGGTGCAAACGTCATGATTGAATACCCCGCTAGCGAAAGGATCAACCGAATCCTTGCGGTAGACCGTAAAGGAGAACTCCCCCTTATTGATCTTGCGGCCGGACAGCGCCTTGGTCGCCTTCAGCTTAAGGCTCGGATAGACATACGTGTCTGCTGGCTGACCCAAGTACAGGTCGCCATTCGACATGATGCCGCCACCATGGTTCCAGGAATAGTTGTCCGTGATGAAAGTTGTCACTTTATTTTTCTGTACTGCCTCAGTCACCGCTTTATCCGTGGCACTAACAGCCGAAGTCAGACCGATGCTATTTTTTACCTGAGCAACACCGTTGGCGGGGATGGTAATGGGATCATTTAGCTCAATGCTTCCCGAATACTTGGCGTCTATATCGCCAAGCATCTTGCCGCTTACCACTGCAACCGGCGTTGTGTGACCTGTCGCTGCGAGGAAGAAATCGGCATGACCGTACGTGCGAAACGTCTCCGAATCGTATGCATCTCTATCTTCAGTCTTATTAGTACCTTCAGCACCACCAGCTGAAAGATGGGGCGTACCATCATTACCACTACCATCTACCCGATTGTATTCTTTGAAATTTTGATCACTGTCAGCAGACGAATTGCCAAAGATTGCCGTGCCCTCAGTGTTCGTTACCAACGTCTTGCCCGTGGGGCAGACTGCTACGCCGCCGCCATAGCCGCCAGCGGTATTGCTGCTAATGTACGAGTTGTATACAAATAATCTACCAGCGGTCTTTTCCATACCCTCATTCGAGTTTCCCTGGACGAAGATACCGCCACCGCCCCAGTCAAAGCGAGACATGCAGCGGTTGTGAGTGATGTAGACTTTGCTGTTTGGAGTGCCGTTAATCATCGCGTCAACTTGCTGGCCCACTCGGATACCGGCACCTTCAGATCGGTAGCTCACGTTAGAGGCAATAATTCCTCCCGTAATGTCGAGCCATGCCATACCTGATTGATCTTGATTGGTAACGTAAACGCCGCCACCAGCTTCTTCAGAATAATTGCCAGTAATCTTGCCACCAGAAATGGTGACATGGGCGCCGTTATTGGCAGCAAGCCCAGCGCCGCCATGGTTACCCCAGCCATCGTGGCCGCAAAACTTAGCGTATTTATTGTTAGTGATGTAGCCACCAGAAACGGTCACACTACCGCCCGAAACCAAGATGCCGCCACCGAGACCATCCGCCTCGCCGTACGTAGCGTTGCCAGAGATGATTCCACCCGTAAGCTTCAAGGTGGCTCCGTTGTCAGCATAGACGCCGCCGCCAGAAGCTGCCTTGTTTCCCGCGACCACGCCGTCTGTCATTTCGAGGCTGGCATTCGCGCCCGTTATGCACAGACCACCGCCCCAGCCACCGCGGTTGCCGTTGGTGACGTAACCGCCTTCGATTTTGACCTTACCCGTAGAAAGAATCACATGGCCGTTATCGCTCAGATTGGCGGCCGTGGTAATCATGCCGCCCTTGAGATCGAGCATGCCGCCCTCATTAACGGTGACCACTTGCTTTACGGAACCGTGGTCCGATGCCGCAACGATAGCGCCAAAGCCCGTAACGTCATGCCTGTACGTAGTCTCGGTGGTGCAAAGTCCATCTGTATTGGGCGTGCTCTTAGTCTCATAGTAAGTAAGACTCTTAGGAGCGCCGTTATTAGAGCTAGACTCGTCTCCCCTTTCCCATGTCATAATCGCAGGCTGACCCGCCGGCGCATTGTCGACCGGAGTCTTTTCGTCTTTTGTGCTATCTGAGCCCTCGATAATGTTCTCGATGGTGAGCGTGACTCCGTTTTCGACCACAAAGAAGGAGTCTAAGCCGCCGGAGCGGTTGTAGAGCATGTTTCCCGCAAGATTAATGGTGGTGTTTTTTTTGATGTCAATCTGCTGACTCGAATAGGCAGGACCCGTCAGTTGAAACTTGCCGCCGTTGTCGAATTTCCCAGAAACATCACCATTTACCTTGTCATAGTCATCGTCACTGACGCTGGCGGGGGCAATTGCGTTTTCGTCGCTATTTTCATCATCAGAAGTCTGTGCGTCGGAAGGCTGCACGGCGCCCTCGGCCTCCGCGTCATCGGCTGTCGAGTCTGGTGCAACGGTATCCTCGTTCGCCTCATTCTCGGCATCGCTGCTATTCTGCTTTTCGGTATCCCCGTTGTTGGTGTTTTCTACATCAGTAGACTCAGTTGAGGAATCCTCCGTCACAGTCTTCTCGGCAGAAACCGTCTGGGCATCGTTGGCAATGGCCTGCGAGATCGGGGGCATGACGAGCGACAGTACCAGGCTCAAAACGGAGGCTCCGCACAAAACACCTGCCAGTACACGGCGCGTCGCTTTATTACTCTGCTTAGATTTATCTGAATTTGCTTTCATCGATGTCTCCTCCCCAAGAGACCGCGATCTTGCTCTTTCACTATCAAACGTATCTGCGCAATCTGTAATTGCGCTCGTTTAGTAAAGTTATTGTAACTATTGCTTAAACATATGAGCAACAAAACCGGCATTTTTGTAGCAAGTTCTCAATTCTCTTGACATTTACTCAGATTTGCCTTCGTTTATTCGCTATCTATTTTTGGTTTCTACTGGTAATTTAGTTGACTATCATTTTTTAATGGCATTAAATTTATTTGCACAACATTTTGCTCAAGAGCAAACATCCCGCTCACGGTCGAAAATCGACCGTGAGCGGTAGGTCATTAGCCAGCAGGAATACCTTACCAAACTGATGAGAATATCTTTAACCCATCGGTGGTTAGAAGCGTGATGTTCAGACAATCATATTTGATTTTGTGCGCAGATTTTAGGCATCAATTCGCCCAAATCGCCTGAAGCCGCCACAAAGGCACCTGTCCCCTTTGTGGTGATTCTGCCCTAGCGCTACAGCAGATGCTCCTCGATAAAGATCGCGATGCCGTCTTTGTCGTTGCTCGCGGTTACAAAGTCGGCGGCGGCACGGGTGGCGTCGCTGCCATTTGCCATGGCCACACCCACGCCGGCGTCGGCCACCATGCAGGTGTCGTTGTCGGCATCGCCAAACACGCAGATGTTCTCGAGCTCCATGTCGTTGAGCTCCGCCACGCGTACAAGGCCGCGCGTCTTGGACACGCGCGGATCCATGAACTCGTAGAGCCGCTGCGTGGTTTGCAGAGCCGCCGCTTTAACGGTGCCATCGGCAAATGTCGACGCTCGCTCAATCACCCGCGGCATTACCTCGGGCGCCATGGTAAACATCACCTTGGTCTGCGGCTCGCGCAAAAACTCGGCAAAGTCGACCACCTTGTAGGGCACGCCGTCGACACGCGACAGGTGCTCGACGCATGCATTGCTCTCGGGCACATAGAGCACGCCGTCCCGAGGGCAAACGGGCGTTGCCGGCAGGCCTGCCATGTGCTTGCAGATGCGCGCGATGGTCTCGCCCGGCAGCGGATAGCTCAGCTCGTTGATGCCGTGCGCGCGGTCGATGACCTCGGCGCCACCGCAGCCCACGAGCACGTCCACCAGACCTTCGATGCCCCAGAGTTCGTACATGGCCTCGGTCGCGTGGGCATCGCGCCCGGTGCACAGGCCAAAGAGCACGCCGCGCTCGCGCAGGGCGCGGATCGCCGCCACGGTGCGCGGGGACACCGTGTGCTGGCTCGTGAGCAGCGTGCCGTCAATATCGCAGAACACGGCTTTGATGTGACTGAAGGTGGTGTCCATGGGGGCCTTTCTGGGTAGCGCGGCGGTGTGGGGTGTATTCGCAAACGGCGTACATGGTATACCAAGGCGCGGGCGCGGCCTATCAAAGCAAAAACCACCACAAAGGTGCCTGGCCCCTTTGTGGTGGCCGAACCCGAAGGGTGGCCTGGCCGGAGCGCAAACCATCACAGCATTCGACGTTTTTCGGCAAAATCGCGATTTTCGCTGAATGTTGTGATGGTTTTACTGCCTTGCGGCACGATCGAAATGCCGGCGGCCAAACAGCAGCAACGCCGCGGGAACCGCCGTCACGACCATGCCCGCCCCTACGAGCGTCTGCTGCACGCCAAATGTCGCCGCCAGCCACGGGGCAATCGCCAGCGGCGCCACGCCGGCGAACATGTTGCCAAAACCCATGACCGAGTTGACGTGACCGAGTTGCTCGAGCGGAGCCGTCGTTTGCACGATAGTGTTGTGGAGCGGGTTGACGACGCCCCAGGCCACGCCCAGGACAATCTGGCCGATAAGGGCCACGCCCACGTACGGTGTCCCCACATAAATCAGACTTCCCACGCCCACGGACATGAGTGCCACGAGCAGCGTTTTGAGGCTGACGAGGCGCGGCGGCAAGCGGAGCGCGACCACGGCGCCCAGTACCGCGCCGACGCCGCTGGCCGACGAGAGCCAGCCCATCCATTCGACACCGACGTGCAGGACATCGCGGTAGAAGAACGACTCCAGCGGATCGAAGGCACCGTAGCCAAAGTTCGAGAGGAAGATGATGCAGAACAGCAAGGCGAGGGTACTGTTGGTGAAGACTGTCTTGATGCTTGTCGCGAAGGTGGCGCGGGCGAACGTGCTGGGGTTGGAGCTTTGGCTGGCAGTACTTGCCGTCGCACCGCTTTCCGCGAGATCGCTTTCGCGCGCGGCGACGCGACCCGCTTGCGGCCTAAAGCCCCAACCGGCGACGAGCGCCAGTACGGTAAAGATCATCATGAGCACGAACACCGCACGTGACGATGTAGCCGCCGCGACAAAGCCGCCCAGCGTGGGGCCAACGATGATACTCACGTTTGAAAACATGGCGATGGCGGAGTTGATGTCTTTGAGCTCGACAGGATCGTCGGTGAGGTAGGCCGGATAGGATGTGGCGATGGGCTGGGCGAACCCCAACACAAAGCCCAGGAGCACCGCGCCGAGCAGGACGATACCGGTCGCACTGCCAAAGACGAGGATCGCCGCGCCGGTTGCGAGAGCGCCGACGATGCTCAGCAAGAAATGGCGGCGCGGACCCCATGCGTCGAGCGCAGCGCCGCCCGCAAAGGATCCCAGGATCACAAATACATTCATAAACAGGACGGCCAGCGATGTCGCCACGACCGAGGCATCGTCTGCATAGGTAAGCGTTCCGATGACGCCGATGAAGTAGCTGGTCTGAAAACCGGTGTAGATGAGAAAGCGCATCGCCACCAGGCGCTTAGCCTGCACGGACAGCGATGATTGAGGCTTTGAGAAAAGAGGGGCAAGCATGGAGACTCCTTGTTTCATACGAATGCGGACGGCGGGCATTCGCCAGCGTCTGTCAAATCAATCTATCCGCACGAAACATTAAGGACGCATCAAGCCCCTTCTCTCCGTTTTTCGCCCGTCATGAACTACTTGGTAGATTGTAAGGCATGTCCCACACATCGACCAAAGCAAAACCACCACAAAGGTGCCTGGCCCCTTTGTGGTGGAAATGACGTTTGCCCAGATAAAACCTGCCAAAATAAACCTGTCCCTTTTTGGCATGTTATGGCAGCGCAGCGAGCCGGTTCCAAGTGCCCCAGGTCGCCCCGAAAGAGGAGCGACGCGTACTTTGGGACGCGAGCGACGGCTTGAGGGGCGAGATGGGGTGCTTGGGGCCGGCGCAGCGTCAAGCCTGAAGGTGGTCTTGGATGAGATCGCAGATGGCTCGGGCGTCGTTGATGTTGATGGCTCGGGTCGCAAAGCCGGCGTCGAAGGCCTGACGCGCCAGGGCCTCGTTACAGGCAAGGGCCAGCGTGCGGCCGTCGACCAGGTCGAGCGAGCTCTTGCCGCGCAGACGGTCGACACCGGAGCGCGCGACGACGATGTTGTCGAAGCCCTCGGTCTTGTAACCCTCGATGATCACCACGTCGACATCGTTGTAGCGCGACAGCAGCTCGCGCGCGGGCATCTCGTCCTCCTCGCGCGTGTCGGCGTACTCCGCCCAGCGCGTGGCGCAGATAAGGCCCACGTGCTTGGATCCGGCCTGGTGATGGCGCCACGTATCCTTGGCGGGCACATCGATATCAAAGCCGTGGTGCCCATGATGCTTGAGCGAACCCACGCGCAGGCCGCGGCGGGTGAGCTCGGCAATGACCTTCTCGACAAGCGTGGTCTTGCCCGAGTTTTGGTAGCCGATAAACGCGATCGCGGGGACGGCCGGCGCCGGAGCTGCGGGCGTGACGGCAGCGGACGCGCTCGCGAGGGCGGCACCGTCAGCAGCCACGGCCTCAACAGCAGCGGCCTGACGCTCTGCACGATCCCACACGCCCGAGCAGCCGCCCTCCTTGTGCAACAGGCGCACGTCGACGATCTCCATGCCGCGATCGACGGCCTTGCACATGTCGTAGATGGTCAGACACGCGGCACTCGCGCCGGTCAGGGCCTCCATCTCGATACCTGTCTTGCCCGTCACGCCGGCCGTGACCAGCACGTGAAAGCCAACCTGCCCGTCCGCACGCGCCGGTGCCCAGCCCTCGGGCACGTCCTCGGCCGGCGTCCCCGCCGGAGCGATGGGCGCAATGTCGCACTTACTCTTGGTAATGAGCAACGGATGGCACATGGGAATGATGTCGCTCGTGCGTTTGATGGCCATGATGCCCGCCACGCGCGCGCAAGCGAGCACGTCACCTTTTTTGGCGCGGTCCTGCAGCACCATGGTCTGCGTCTCGGGGTGCATGAGGATGGTGCCCTCGGCGATGGCAATGCGATGGGTCTCGGCCTTGTCGGACACGTCGACCATGCGCACCTCGCCCTTGGCGTCCACGTGCGTCAGCTCGTCGCGACGGGCGTCGCGGGCGGGCTCGGTGGCAGCGCTGGCAGTCGGCCGTGCGGACGCGTCGGCGTTGCCAGCATTCGCCGCAGCCGTGACTTTGTGGGCAGACATCGCGGCCCTGCGAGCGGCCTTGGTGGCATCGGCGTACCTGCTCTTGGCCATATGATCATCCTCCGATTTGGGACATAAATCGTTGCGTGCCCTCAATTATCGCGTGTTCCTGCGGTTTGTGGGCGACGGCATCGCGCCAAATCGAAAGTACCTGCATATCATCACCACGGCGCAGGGCGTCGCGCACCGAATACTCGGCATCGCTGAACAGGCACGGACGCACGTTGCCATCGGCCGTCAGGCGTAGACGGTTGCAATTCGCACAAAAATGATTGGACATGGCGCTGATAAAGCCAACCGTTCCCGCCGCGCCCGGAAAGTGCCAGTAGCGCGCAGGGCCCGCGCCGGCAGGAGCGTCGTTGATGTCGAGCGGCTCGAGCTCGCCCAGACCCGCCGCGGCGACCCCGGCATTGATGCGCGCCCGCAGCTCGTCGCTCGGCACGGTATCGCTCGCATCCCACAGCTCGGGATTGAGCGCGGGAGCATGCGGATCCACAGCGCAATGCGAACTCGTGTGCTCGTCGCCGATGGGCATATATTCGATAAATCGCAGATGAATAGGGCGGTCGACGGTCAGCCGTGCGAGGGCCGCCACATCCTGGTTGAGCCGGCGCACAACAACGCAGTTGACCTTAACGGGCTCAAAGCCCCAAGCCAGCGCCGCGTCGATGCCAGCTATAGTCTGCTCGAGCCGACCCAGGCGCGTGATCTTTCCAAACAGCGAGGGATCGAGTGTGTCGAGCGAAATGTTGACGCGGTTAAGCCCCGCATCTTTGAGCTGCGGCGCCAGCTTGGGCAGCAGGGCGCCGTTGGTGGTAAGCGAGATGTCCTCGATCTGCGGAATCGCGCGGATGTCACGAATGAGCGGGATGATACGGCGGCTGACCAGCGGCTCGCCGCCCGTCAGGCGTACGCGGCGAATGCCCTCCCCCGCTACCAAGCGCACAAAGCGGGCGATTTCCTCGGCACTGAGTAGCTCGTCGTGCGCGCGGGGCGCCACGCCGTCGGCCGGCATGCAGTAAATGCAGCGGAAATTGCACTTGTCGGTAACGGCAATGCGCAGGTAGTTGATATCGCGACCAAAACCGTCATGTTGCACGTGCCCGTCCACGCAGCCCTCCCCTCACGCGGCGTTTTATTCTTCGGAAAACATATTACCCCACGAGAGAATCATGCCGACACCCGTACGACAGGACAGGTCACCTCGAACAAAACGGACCTTCCAAGCCCATCCTCAACACAGACCATCACAACATTCGATGCTTTTCCCGTTTTTGGCAAAAAACGTCGAATGTTGTGATGGTTTGCCTGCCCACAGCACCCCGCAGAAGGACCAAAACGCCCCTAAAGGCCGCCGTCCCAGTGCCGAATCACGAATTCTCGTAGGTCGTTCTGACGTTTCTGGAACGCTTCGCTTCGGTCGCACTTAAGGCCCATAGCGAGCGCGATGGCATTCATTGCCCGATGCAATTGCAGTTGATGGGCAAACTGAGTCCCGGTGAGGACGATCATCCTAAAGCCCAGCGCGCTCAGCACGGCCATACGCTCCGCATCCGACGCGCTGCGCTGTTTATCAAGATGGTCCGAGCCGTTGTATTCAATCCCCGTACCGCTCGCAGGTGCATATACGTCGATCTCGAAATACCCGGCCTTTGCAAGATACTTGAACTCGCCGGGAACATCGACCCGATGGTTGAGCTCGATCTTGGCGTATCCCAGCCCGCCCTGAGAACGCTTTGCTACGACCATGATTGCGGTGGCCGTCTCCATGGGCGACCGCGCGTCATCGTGCACGCGCTTGAGCACGGCGGCCGCGCGTACAGCCCCCTGACGAGATCGGTTCTCATTGCAATAGGCAATCAAGTCGGCAACGGTATACCTCTGCCCCATCTCGATATAATCGCCTGTCGACAGATGATTCAAATGGTATCGGGCGCAGATTTCGTAGCCATATTCCAGCTGCTCGGGCTCGCTCATCCACGAACCCGCTTGAACAAAGCACATGGCCTCGTCAACCACTAGAAGGCCCTCTGCCACCTCGATAAGATGGCCTGGAGGTACCGGCGCCCCAAACACGTGGCACCTAAATCCAGCCGGCGTCGAGCGCTCAAAATCAAAGTTGACGAGCGTGTCGATATGATCGAGTTCTTCTCGTGGAATACCGAGCGAAACCAGATAGTCGGTAACGATCCCAACTGCCGTTGAAGCCCTCAGCCCCTTGGTATCGAGCCCCAATTTGGGCAGGTCCGCAGTCGGCTCCGCCTCGTTAGCAAGCGAGTCCTCATCGTATAGGCTGCTTGCTCGCGAGAGCGGCTCGGACGGGCGCGCCACGTTGTGGTACAGCCAGGCAGTCTTATGGGACAGGACGATCGGCAGGTCCATGAGCCCTCCAATGGAGTCGGATAACCAACCTTATTCCCCTGCCCACGGGTCCGCACACCTTCGCGCGCAAGAAAGCGATTCCACCCGATCGAGTGGTAGAAAAACCATCACAACATTCGATGCTTTTCCCGATTTTGGCAAAAAACATCGAATGTTGTGATGGTTTGAGGCGAGGGGCACGGAGAGGTCAAAGCATCATGCTCGAACGGGTTAATCCAACTCTTTTAAACCATGGGAAATGAATACAGGCTCACTTTTTCGCCCGGCACCCAACATAAACCTTGACTCTACAATCGTTGTAGGATTTTCACTACACTGGTACGTAAACAAACCCAGCCAGAAAGCCCCGCCCATGGAACACGACCTCACACGCGGCAATGTCCTCAAGACCATCGCGGTCTTTGCCCTGCCTTATATGCTCTCGTACTTTTTGCAGATGCTCTACGGCATGGCCGATCTGTACATGATGGGGCAGTTCAGCGGCGCCGCCGGCATCACCGCCGTGGGCAATGGCGCGCAGACGCTCTATATCATTACCGTGACGCTTGTGGGCCTGGCCATGGGAACGACGGTTATTGTCGGCCACGCCGTGGGCTCGCGTCGCTTCGACCGTGCCGAGACCGCCATCGGCAACACCATCACGCTCTTTATGGGTGTCTCGGTGGTGCTGGCCGTTGTCCTGCTTGCGCTGTGCCCGCAGGTTGTGGCGCTCATTGGCACGCCGGCCGAGGCGATCGAAGGAACCGCCGCCTACCTGCGTATCTGCTTTGTCGGCATTCCGTTTATCGCCGCGTACAACATTCTTTCGGCCATCTTTCGCGGGCTGGGCGATTCGCGCTCGCCCATGTACGTGATTGGCGTGGCATGCATCATCAACATCGCGCTCGACTTTCTGTTTATCGGACACATGGGGCTCGGCCCCGTGGGTGCGGCGCTCGGCACGGTAACCGCCCAGACGGCCAGCGTTGTCCTCGCGCTCGTGTGGCTCAAGAGCCGCCGCACGAACATCCACGTTAAGCGCAGCGACCTGCGCCCCCAGCCCGAGGTGCTCGGCAGCATTCTTAAGATCGGCGTGCCCGTGGCCGTGCAGGACGGCTGTATCCAGGTGGCGTTTATGTTTATCACCGTCATCGCCAACCACCGAGGGCTCGTCGACGCCGCCGCCGTGGGCCTGGTCGAGAAGATGATCAGCTTTTTGTTCATTGTGCCGAGCTCCATGGGCGCCACCGTCAGCGCGCTCACGGCGCAAAATGCCGGCGCGGGCAAGGGCGATCGCGCGCGTCAGGTGCTCAAGGACGCCATGACGATCTCGGTGGTGTACGGCTGCCTGATCACGGCGCTGATGTGGCTGGTGGCGCCGGCGTTTATCGGCTTTTTTGCCAAGGACGCCGCGGTGGTCGCCGCCGGTACCGGCTATATGCACAGTTATATTTTCGATGCAATCTTTGCCGGCATCCACATTTGCTTTAGCGGCTTTTTCGCTGCATACGGCAAGAGCTACATCGGCTTTGCGCACAACGTGCTGGCCGTGGCGCTCATTCGCGTGCCCGGTGCATGGCTGCTGTCGAACGCCTATTCCGACACGCTCTTTCCCATGGGCATCGCGTCGCCGTGCGGGTCGATTTTGTCGGCAGTCATTTGCGTTGTCGCGTTTACCGTACTCAACCGGCGCGGGGCTTTTGACAAGTTGGTAGCGTAGCGGGACAACGCGAGATCGCCCTCATCGACGACATCATCAGCGACGACCCCACAACCTACGTGACGCAGATCACAGTGCCCGTTGCCCCGTCCAAATAAGATCCGCCCGGAAGGCAGTTCAATCATGCTTTCCGGGCGGTTCTTCAATTTGACTATTGATGCCTTAAGCCTGGGGCACCTCACCGGTAGCCAAGATCTGCTCGAGTGCGTCCTCGTCCAGCACGGGCACACCCAGCTGCTCGGCTTTGGTGAGCTTGGAGCCCGCTTTGGGGCCGGCGACCAGATAGCTTGTCTTCTTTGACACGCTGCCCGAAACCTTGGCGCCGAGCACCTTGAGCGCCGCACCCGCCTCGTCGCGGGTGCGGTTGACGAGCGTGCCGGTGAGCACGAAGGTCAGACCCGCAAGCGGCTGTGCGTCAGCAAGCTCACCCGCCACGCCAGCGTTGGCTGCGGCCTGCGCATGAGCGGCGCCTAGGTCAACCTCGAGCGGCAGGCCCGCCTGGCGCAGGCGCTCCAGCACGGCAAGGTTCTCGGGCACGGCCAGGAACTGCTTGACGCTCGCCGCAATCTTGGGACCGATGCCCTCGCACTCGGCAATATCCTCTTCGCTCGCCAAGATGAGCTTGTCAATCGACAGGAATCGCTCGGCGATGACCTCGCCCACGCTCTTGCCCACGTGGCGGATGCCCAGGGCAAACAGCACGCGACCGAGCGGCTGGCTCTTGGACTTGTTGAGCTCGGCGATGATTTTCTCGGCCGTCTTGAGGCCTACCGGAATGGGGTCGCCCTTCTTGACGCCCTTTTTGCTGTTGGAGCTGGCATAGGTGCGGCCCGTGTCCAGGCCGGCGATATCGTCCACCGTAAGCTGGTAGAAGTCCGCGACATCATGGATCAGGCCGGCGGCGATCATCTTGTCGACGATCTCATCGCCCAGGCCGTCGACGTCCATGCAGCCGCGGCTCACCCAGTGGAGCAGGCGCTCCTTGAGCTGTGCGGGGCAATCGATGGAGACGCAGCGGTAGGCAACCTCGCCATCCTCGTGAACCACGGGGCTGCCGCACACGGGGCAGGCCTCGGGCATGGACCAGTCGACCGACTCGGCCGGGCGTTTATCGAGCACCGGGCCCACAACCTCGGGGATTACGTCGCCCGCCTTGTGCACGATGATGGTATCGCCCTCGCGCACGTTTTTGCGACGGATCTCGTCGATGTTGTGCAGCGTGGCGCGCGCGATGGTGGAGCCGGCGACCGTCACCGGGTCGAACTCGGCGACCGGCGTGAGCACACCGGTGCGACCCACCTGGATGCGAATTTCGCGCAGGACGGTCTGCTTTTCCTCGGGCGGGAACTTAAAGGCAATGGCCCAGCGCGGCGCGCGGGCGGTAAAGCCCAGGTCGAGCTGCTGCTGGAAGCTATCGACCTTTACGACCACGCCGTCGATGTCGTAGTTCAGGTCGCCGCGATGCTCGAGCGCCTGAGCGCAGAACTCGTGAACTTCGGCCGGCGTGGCGCAACGGGCCACGTTGGGGTTGACGCTAAAGCCGGCGCTACGCAGCCAGTCGAGGAACTCGCGCTGGCTGTGGACGTGCAGCGGGTCGGTATCGGCAATGGCGTAGATAAAGGTGGCCAGGTCGCGGCGCGCCGTGACCTTGGGATCCTTTTGGCGCAGGCTGCCGGCGGCGGCGTTGCGCGGGTTGGCAAAGGGGTCGCGGCCCTCGGCATCGGCCTCTTCATTCAGGCGTACAAAGCTGCCCTTGGGCATGTAGACCTCGCCGCGTACCTCGATGGTACGCTCGCGGTCGGCGCCCATGTGGGCGAGCGCCGGCTCGGACAGGTGCATGGGCACATCCTTGATGGTGCGCACGTTGAGCGACACGTCCTCGCCCGTGGTGCCATCGCCGCGCGTGGCCGCGCGCACGAAGGTGCCGTTTTGGTAGGTAAGTGCCACGCCCAGACCGTCAATCTTAAGCTCGCAGGTATAGGTGACGCTACCAGCACCGAGCGCATCCTCGGCGCGCTGGAGCCACGCGTCAAGTTCGTCCAGATCCATGGCATCGTCCATGGAATACATGCGCGCCATGTGCGTGACCGGCGTAAACTGCTCGCTCACGTAGCCGCCCACGCGTTGGGTGTAGCTGTCGGGCGTCACCAAATCGGGGTAGGTCGCCTCGATTTCCTGCAGCTCAACGAGCATTTTGTCAAAGGCGGCATCCGTGATCTCGGGCGCATCGAGCATGTAGTAGCGATAGGCGTGGTAATCGAGCTCGTGGCGCAGCTCGGCCGCACGCGCTGCCGCCTGGGCACGGGCGTCGGCCGGTGAGGCGACATCCGCGCTCGCGGGCGTTTCGGTATCGATGTCCACGCCGTCACCAAACAGGCTCGATTGCTCCATAGCGGCACTCCTTCGCTCGATTTCAAACGGATACTAGAGTACCACCGGTCGCAAAGGGGCCGAATAGCGGTCTCAAACCGCACCGAATCGGCAGCCGTCGGATCGGGGTGGATCGCGCGATCAAACCATGCCCTTGCCGTTTCTACATGATCCGTTTTCCTCCGTCCCCAACGGATCAATAAGAAAAGAGGGGCTGTCCCGCGTTGATGGGACAGCCCCTCTGGCTTCGATATGTGCAATACGGCTCGCTAGTAGCCCTGACCGTAGCCTTGACCCTGGCCCTGCTGGCCCAACAGCTCCTCCAGGTACTGGCGCAACTGCTCGTCGGTAATACCGCCGTTGCCGGTGTCAGTCGCGCTGTCGTCCTGCTGCTGGTTCTGCAGCTCCTCGTCGGAGCCCAGCTCAACCGTAACCTTTTTCTCGTCCTTGCCGCGCATGAGCGTAATCTCGACCTTCTCGCCCACCTCGTGGCTGCGCAGCGCGATGATCAGGCCATCGGCGCTCGTAATCTCGTCGTCGCCCAGCTTGGTAATGACATCGCCCTCTTGGATGCCAGCCTTGGCGGCAGGACCGTCCTCAACGACGCTCGCCACATACGCGCCGCTGTCTGTGCTCAGCTTGTTGGTGCGAGCGTTGAGCGCATTGACGCTCGAAAGTGTGGCGCCCAGGTACGGATGTACCGGCGTCTTGCCGTCGATAATCTGGTCGGCAATGTCCTTGGCGTAGTTAACGGGAATGGCAAAGCCCACGCCCGAGCTGGAGCCCGAATAGCTCTCGATAAGCGAGTTAATACCCACGAGCTCGCCGTTGTCGTTGACGAGTGCGCCACCGGAGTTACCCGGGTTGATGGCGGCATCGGTCTGGATCATGTTGGCGTAGATGGTGTTACCGCTGGTAGAGCTCATGGCCGTGGAGCGATACAGCGCCGACACAATGCCCGTGGAGACAGACTGCTCGTTGCCGAACGGCGAGCCGATCGCCATGACCCACTCGCCCACGTTGAGCTTGGAGGAATCGCCGATCTCGATCGGCGTAAGCTTGGAGGCGTCTGCATCCTTGAGCTTGATGACGGCCAGGTCGCTCGAGGCATCGTTGCCCACGAACTCGGCCTCGTAGGTGGTGCCGTCATCCATGGTCACCACGTACTGATCATAGCCATCAACCACGTGGTTGTTGGTGAGGATGTGGCCCTCGGTATCGAGCACCACGCCCGAACCGACGCTGCCCGAGCTATCCGACCCGTCAGCAGACTGCGAAAGCGAGCCATTCTGGCTGCCGCTCGAAGTGGCGGTAATGGAAACCACGGAGGGCAGGGCCTTGGCAGAAACGGCCTCGGCCAGCGTGGTGTCCTCGGAATCAATCGTAATCTTTTGCGTCGACGAACCCGAAGCACCCGCCGTCACGGCATTCTTGCCTCCGCCGATATCGAGCGTGCCACTCATAATGAGCGCGATGACCAGCAGGGCGCCGCACGCACAACCAGCGAGCGCTGTAATAAAGATTGGCAGCTTTTTGGTCTTGGTCTTGACCACCGTGTGCTTATTTACAACCTGCTGGCCGCCCAGCGGCTTGCCGGTCTGCGTGTCGAAGGCCTGCACGTAGGGAATGTTGCCATCGGCAGGCGTCGACTCCACCTGCACGCGCGGCTGCTGCTGGGTCTCGCCGGCGTTGCCCGCGTCCTGGGGACGCTGAGAATCGTTCTCGCTCATAGCTGCGATCCTTTCGTCAAATAACCAAAGGCCCGCCAAACATGTGGCGGGCCATCATTGTTCACGTTGAGTTGTACCCCAATATGCGGGTGCACGTGTATGAGAACGCAATCTTTTAGGAAGGCTTAAGTTCTGTTGCGGACCCGAAAGGAACCCACGCATGCTTCAAAACCACCACAAAGGTGCCTGTCCCCTTTGTGGTGAAAAGCTAGTCCTTAAACAGATAGCCCACGCCGCGGACGGTGGTAATGTGCGCCGCGATCTGCGGGCCCACCTTGGAGCGGATGCGTCGGATATGCACGTCGACGGTGCGCGTGCCGCCGCAGTACTCAAAGCCCCACACGCGGTGCAGCAGCACCTCGCGACTGTAGGCGCGGTTGGGGTGCGTCGCCAAAAAGCTCAGCAGCGAGTACTCCATCAGCGTCAGGTCGATGGGCTCGTTATCGAGCGTCACCTGGTAGGTGGCCAAGTTGATCTCGAGGTTGTCGATGTTGAGCACATCGTCGGCGGTGACGGTCTCCTCCTCGCCCATCAGGCGCTGCGCACGAGCCTTGAGCTCGTTGGGCGTCGCCGTGGGACATACAAAGTCGGCATGCGCGTGATTCGGCAGACGCAGGGTGCCGAGCGCTTCGTCGTCGACGATCACCAACATGGGGACGCCGCCGCGATCGTCAAGCCACTTGGCAATCTGATCGATGCGGTCGCTGCGGATGCCATCGCAATCGAGGATCAGCAGGTCAAAATCGTGCACCGCAGTCGGCGAATCGGGGGTTGCCAGGCTCACCTCGACACCCAGGGTGGTCGTCAGGCTGCGGGCAAACTCGTGGAAGCGCGTCGTGCGCGCCATGAACAGGGCACTCTTTTCGGACATATCGGTCTCCAAGGAAATGAGCTCAATCGTACTGGAACAAGCCAGCGCGATTAGGAGTTCGCCAGGTAGTGCTTGATCTCCCACTCGGTGATCGTGGACTCAAACTTATGCCATTCGTCGCGCTTCTTTTTGAGGAAGAAGCTGTGGATGTGCTCGCCGAGGGCATCCTTCATAAACTGCGAGCCCTCAAAGACGTCGAGCGCCTCTTTGAGCGAGCGCGGCAGCGGCGTGTAGCCGGCCTCGACCATCTGACGGTCGGTGAGCTTGAGCGTCTCGGCCGTGGCCTCGGGCGGGAGCTCCAGCTTGCGCTCGATGCCGTCCAGACCAGCCGCCAGCGTGACGGCGTTGACCAGGTACGGATTGGCCATGGGATCGGGACTGCGCAGCTCGATGCGCGTGGACAGCTGCTTGCCGGGCTTGTAGACCGGAATGCGGACCATACTCGCGCGGTTACGCAGGCCCCACGTGGCGTACTGCGGCACGGAGTCGCCGCCCGTGGTAATGCGCTTGTACGAGTTGACCGTGGGGTTGGTGATGGCGCTGATCTCGCGCGCGTGCGCCAGGATGCCGGCCATGTAGTGCTTGGCGATATCGGAGAGGTGGTACTTCTCGTCGTCCTCGCCCCAAAAGACGTTGTTGCCGTCGTGGTCGAATAGCGACTGGCACAGGAACATAGCGCTGCCGTCCTCGCCCGCCAACGGCTTGGGCATAAAGGAGGCGTGGCAACCGCTCTCGTAAGCCTGCTGCTTAATGATGAGCTTGGCCGTGGTGATGGCGTCGGACATGCTCAGGGCCTCGGCGTGGCGCAGGCTCATGCCATGCTGCGAGCGGCCGGCGGCGTGGAAGGTGTACTCCACGGGCACGGACATCTTCTCGAGCGTGAGGACCGTGTTGCGGCGCAGGTCGCGGGCGGCATCGCTCACCGAAAGATCGAAGTAGCCCACGTTGTCGAGCGGCTCGGGGGTGTGCTCGTCGGGGAAGTAGTAATACTCCAGCTCGGCGCCCACGTTGAGCAGATAGCCAGCCTTCTCGGCCTTGCGGAACATGCGGCGCAGGGCATCGCGCGGGTCGCCGGCAAACGGCTTGCGATCGGGAGTGCACACGTCGCAGAACACACGGGCGACGCCGTTGTGGCTCGGGCGCCACGGCAAAATCTGGAAGGTCGAAGCATCGGGAAATGCGAGCATGTCGGCTTCCTCGGGCGTGGCAAAGCCCTCGATGGCGGAGCCGTCAAAGCCGATACCCTCCTCAAAAGCGACTTCGAGGTCCTCGGGGCTAATGGCAAAGTTCTTGAGGCGGCCGAGAATGTCGACAAACCACAGACGCACAAAGCGGATGTCACGCTGCTCTACGGAGCGGAGTACGTAATCGATGTTCTGCTGGTTCATGTCGCTCCCCTTTCTTTCGGGCGGGTTTCGACTGGTCTATATCGCAGATACTATCGCAGAAAAATGTTTCCGCAGGGTTAAAGCGTATCAAGCGCTCAAAAAACGTGTGTGAACAGGCGGTTGCGAACGAGCGGCTAGCGTTCAGATTCGGAGACAATTTGTCTACAGGCTCGTTCCAGCGAAGGGAACTCCATCGTCACTGCATCCCAAACAACCGACCGGTCGACATTGCCGTAATCATGCGCAAGATAATTTCTCATGCCGATAATTCCACGCCACTCAATTTCGGGATGAAGCCGCTGCGAGCGTTCCGACAATTTGCCCGCTTCTTCCGTCACCCTAAGCGCACACATCAAAAGGGAGTCCGCCAACGCCCTCGTCCGCACGTCATTCGCATGCAGAAACTGGTCCTCGGTGATATCAAAAGCCTTGATGCGCTCGTTCGTTTCGGAGATGGCCTCCAAAACCTCTTGAGCGCGAAGGCTGTCTGACTTACGCGCGATCATAAAGGATCACTCCTTCGCGCTCGATTACCGCGGCAAGATCATCATCAAGATAGTCACTCGAGACGAGGTCAACCTGCTTCCCGGTTTCTTTGCGCACCGCCTCGCCAAACGCCGATAACGCGAAAAGACCAAAGCCCCGCTCGCGATCGACTTCGAGACGCAAGTCAATATCACTATCGGCATGCGCCTCGCCACGGGCATACGAACCAAAAAGGATCACGGTCTTGATGGCGGGAATCGTGCTAGCTGCCTCGCGGACGGCGGACTCAATCTGGGCAGTATCCAAAATGCCCGTCGCGGCGCTTTCGCTCGCAGAGCTTTTACCAAGTGAAGGAACAAACGGCAGAGAGCGCTCGCGCAGCATCTGCCTCATAAACATATTGACCGCAACAGACGAAGTCATGCCAAGTTCTTCGCACAGCTCGGCAAATGAATCTTTAATTGACGAGTCCACTCGCACACTCAGCACAGACGCAGCCATGGATACCTCCTGTATGACATTGTCTATATATTATCATACAAACTAGCGCGAGGTTGATGCGCGGTGTTCGATGTGACCGGGAACCTCGATGCGCTTGGGGGCGAGCTTTGCGGCCTCGCCCACCGTAGTGGTAACAACGTCGATGCGCTCGGAGAGGCGCTCGACCACGCGCTCGGCGATGATGAGGGTGTCTTGCGCGGCCGTGGTCACGCCGCCAAAGAGCACGCGGTTCCAGGGGCAATCGTCAAACGTCGCGATTTTGAGACCCGCCGGCAACGAGGGTCCCAGCTGCGTCAGCGCCTCGGTCAGACGCAGAAAGACCAGGCCGTCGACGGCAATGAGGCCGAGCTTTTTGCCTACATAGTCGCGGATAGTCTCGTCCAAGCGGCCAACGCCCGTGGCGCCGCCATCGGCCAGGGTGACAACCTCGCCCGCAAGGCCGCGGTGCGAAAGCTCGTCGGTAAAGGCCTCGGCGCGCTCGCGACGGACGGGGCTGTCGTCGCTTGCCTCGGTGAGCAGGCACAGACGCTCGCTGCCAGCGGCGGTCAAGGCGTCTACCAAGCCGGCGACCAGCTCACGGTTGTTAGATGTCACCAGATCGACGCCGCCGTCGGCAGCATCGCGGTCGAGCAGCACAACGGGCAGGCGCCCCGCTGCCACGGCGATTGCCTCGTCGTTGCCTCCACAGGTGTTGACGACCAGGCCGTCCGCGCCGGCATCGATAAGTCTGGTGAGCGACTCTGCTTCCTTAGCGGGATCGTTGCCGCTAATGGCCGTCATAAGCGAGCAGCCGCGCGCGGCGGCACTGGCGGAAAGTCCTTCGAGCATGGCGCTCGAGAATGGGTTGGCGATGTCGGCCAAGATCACGCCGATGAGATTGGTGCGCGAGCTGCGCAGATTGCGCGCAGCGGCACGCGGGCGATAGCCGGTGCGCTCGATGACCTCGGCAATGCGGGCACGGGTCTCCTCGGTCATTTGCCCGGGGCGGTTGTTGAGATAGCGCGAGACCGTGGCCGGACTCACGCCCGCCTCGGCGGCAATGTCCTTGATTCTCATCTGCGCCATAGCGCACCCCGTTTCCCATTTGTCGGCAGTCTGAGCCATTTTAGGCATGTTTTAAAAATCTCGGTTGCAAAACGCTGCAGGTGAGCAGCATCGTTTTTACGCCTCGAGCAGATGCGATGATGGGCTAGATAGCCGAGTCTTTAGACAGCTCAAAATAGTCAGGATGCAAGGCAATAACCGGGCCCTGCTCCTCGGGCATTAGGTGCAAGTGTGTCTCTGCCAGATAGCTCGCCGCATCGGTATCGCCCCTCTTAATGGCCTCGAGAATTCGGCGATGCTGCCGACGAATCGGCTCCCAATCCAGATCCTGCGACACCATACGCAACCAGTTGTATCGCTCAAAATGCGTATTGACGCTCTTCATCCAATCCCACAACATGTGACGGCCGGCAATCGCAAAACACGTCTCATGGAACAGGTTGTCCAGATCAAAAAAGCGACGCGTCTCGCTATGGCCGAGCGACTCTGACTCGACAAGAATCTGCTCAAGCCGATGCTTTTGCTCGGGCGAGGCGGCCGAGCAACATTTAATGAGCACGCTTCGCTCGAGTTTCTCGCGCAAGAAACAGGCGTTCTCGGCGCGTTCCATGCTGATCTTAGAGACATAGGTGCCGCTTTTGGGACGCGTTTCCACCAGCTCCTGCTCGCGCAGGCGCACAAAGGACTCGCGAATGGGCGTGCGCCCGATTCCCGTCTCCTTTTCCAGCCCAATCGCCGAAAGGCGCGTGCCGGGCTTGAGCTCGGCATAGATGATCTTGGAGCGCAATGCGTTGTATGCCTGGTCTTGCAGGCTCTGATTATGCTGGCGTTGTTCCATAAAGCCCTCGGATGAAGCTCACGGTTTGTCGAATATCACCATGCAATACTATCGCATCCCCTATCTCCTCAGTTGCGGTGAAATAGGGCGCGCTCGCGTCGCCAGGATCACAAGAGCAAGCGGCGGCATCCCGAAACCCGAGACGCCGCCGCTGTTTTGCTATCGGATGGCGCAGAGACACCTGTTCCCCACGCACTAAGGGTTGACTAGAGCTCGCAGGCAACCTTGTAGCCATCGCCGATGGCATCGCGGATGTTGCCGCACTTGTTGGCATCGCCCAGCACGTGGGTGGCAACGCCGGCAGCGGCAAGGTCGTCGGCCAGCTTGGTATTGGGACGATAGCCCATGGCAAGCACCAGCGTATCGGCATCGGCGACAGTGTGGATCTCGCCATCTTTTTCGTAGCTGATGGTGTCCTCGGTAATCTCGGTTACCTTGGCCTCGGTTAGCACGTGAACGCCCTTGGAGAGCATGCGCGTGATGAGCACCGCGCGGCCGGCGCCGCCCTCGTTGGCGGCGAGCGTCTTGGTCATCTCGATGACGGTGACATCGCGATTGGCCGGCGACAGGTCGTTGACCAGCGGGGCCAGGTAATCGGCCGTCTCGCAGCCAACGGTGCCGCCGCCCACGATGACGATCTTCTTGCCCGGGAAAGCCTTGCCACCCAGCAGGTCGTCAGCCGTCATAACCTGCTTAAAGCCCTGCATGAAGGCCGGAGCGATGGGCTCGGCGCCATAGGCCAGGACGACCTCGTAGCCCGCGTAGTCACGCTGAATGTCCTCGGCCGAAAGCTCGGTGCCAAATACGCACTTCACGCCGACCTCGGCCAGGCGACGGTACTGATACTTGATCACGCGGGTGAGTTCCTGCTTTGCCGGCGGAACGGCCGCGATGCGCATCTCGCCGCCCGGCTCGTCCTGCTTATCCACGAGTACCACGTTGTGGCCGCGCTTGGCGGCAATGTAGGCTGCCTCCATGCCCGCAGGACCAGCACCCACAACGAGCACGTTCTTGGCCTCGGCGGCAGGCTCGTAGCCAGCCTCGTCGCGCTCCACGTCCGGGTTGACGGTGCAGGAGATGCGCTTGCCAAACATAATGCCGTTCAGGCAGCGCAGGCAGCCGATGCAGGGGCGGATGTCGTCGGCGTTGCCGGCAGCGGCCTTATTGCAGAACTCGGCATCGCACAGATTGGCGCGGCCCATCATGCAGATGTCGGCAGCACCGTCCTCGATCAGCTCCTCGGCAATCCAGGCCTCGTTGATGCGTCCAACGGTGGCGACGGGAATGTTGACGTGCTTCTTGATCTCGCGCGAGCAGGCGGCGTGCGAGGCCTGCTGGGTACCGGCGGCGGGAATCGCGGAGCCGCGCTTGATGGTGGTGCCGCCCGACACATGAATCATGTCGACGCCGGCCTTCTCCAGGCGACGTGAGACGTAGATCATGTCGTTGAGGGTCAGGCCGCCATCGGTGTACTCATCGCCCGAAATACGGACGTCGATGATAAAGTCCTTGCCGCAGCGCTCGCGAATCTCGGCGATGACCTCGAGCAGGAAGCGCATGCGGGCGTCGAGCGAGCCACCGTACTCATCGGTACGCTTGTTGTAGAGCGGGGTCAAAAAACCACCGAGCATGCCGTGGGCGTGCGCTGCGTGGACCTCGACGCCATCGACACCGGCCTTCTGCATACGCACGGCAGCGTCGCCAAACTGATGCGTGAGCTCGTGAATCTCATCGACCGTGATGGGGCGCGGCGCCTCGCGGGCATAGGACGGGCCCACAAAGGACGGAGCGATCAGGCGCGGCGTGCCCGGAATGTTAAAGGCCATGTAGGCGGGGTGGAAGAGCTGCGGCATGATCTTGCAGCCATACTCGTGGACGGCCGCGGCGAGCTTTTCCCAGCCAGGGATAAACGTGTCGTCGTAGCAGCACATGTCACCCGGCAGATAGGTATAGGTAGGCTCGACCGTCACGACCTCGGTGATGATCAGGCCAACGCCGCCCTTGGCACGGGCACGGTAATGATCGACCAAGTCGTCGGTCACGTAGCCATGATCGGCCAGATTCGTGGACACCGGCGGCATAAAGACGCGGTTCTTGACCTCGGTCGTACCGACCTTGATCGGGCTAAAGAGCATCGGGTAGGCGGAGGACTCCATACAGGGTTCCTTTCGTTTGAGCCGCTCGGCGGCAGTTGCTAACGTACTTATCCTATCAGCAACTGCCGCATTCGCAGTCAAACATGCCCAAACGCCGGTCGGCTAATGAATACCGCGGCCCAAGTCTTCGGCGATTTTGTCTACGCCCTTAAGCGCGGCGCACGTCTTTTTGTTGGAACAATGCCCCGTGCAAACGCCACCCTGAGCGCAGTCGGCGCAGGTGCCCTTGCGGTAGATGCGCACGCATACCGCGACAAACGCAATACCGATAACAGCCAGTACAACAATATCGATAGGTGCCATAGCAAGCCTCCTCTAGTTAACCATCACTTACTTTACCCCATTCTCCACCTACCAAAAAGGGACAGGTTTATTTTGGTCGATTTTATCTGCGGAAACGCCACATCTCCCCCACCAAAAAGCCCGAGTGTCGCTGGGACACCCGGGCTTTTGAAAAGGGGCTAATCCTTATTCAGACTTAAGCGGAAACTGCGGCGGAAGCAGTGTTGGTCTCGTCCTCGTCGGTCCATGCATGCTTGGGCATGGGACGGAAGATCTGGAAGAGCATCGCAACCAGCAGCACAATGGCCACAACCGTCCAGATACCAAACTGTCCCAACACAAGCAGGTTGTAGAACTGATTGATGAACAGGGCGATCACCCAAGCGAAGAGGCACTCGTAGCCGATGGCAATCGCAGTCCACTTGCCGGAGTCCATCTGGTTGCGAATGGTGCCCATGGCGGCAAAGCACGGAGCGCACAGCAGGTTGAAAGCACCAAAGGCAACGCAGGCGCCCATAGTCGGGAACATGCCGGCAAATGCGGTCCACAGGCTCGGGTCGGTCTCGGCAGCGTCGGCCACGAACAGGAGCGAACCGGCAGTGGCGACAACGTTCTCCTTGGCAACAAGGCCAGAGACGGTCAGTGCGGTTGCCTGCCAGGTGCTAAAGCCGAGCGGGGCGAAGATCCAAGCGACCAGGTTGCCGAGCATGGCAAGCACGGAGTAGTCCATGAACTCCTCGGGGATGCCGTCCATCGCAGGCAGGAAGCCAAAGGAGCCGTTGTAGCTGCCAAAGTTGGACAGGAACCAAACCACGACAGTGGAGGCAAAGATGACCGTGCCGGCCTTCTTGATAAAGGCCCAGCAGCGCTCCCACACGTGCAGCGCCCAAGAGCGGATCGCCGGGAAGTGGTAGGCAGGAAGCTCCATAACGAACGGCGTCGGGCGGCCGGCGAAGAGCTTGGTCTTCTTGAGCATGAGGCCCGAAGCAATGACGGCAAAGACGCCCAGGAAGTAGAAGAGCGGGCTGATCCACGCGGCGGTGGTGGAAGAATCGCCGATGATGGAACCCATGAGCAGGGCGATGATCGGCAGCTTGGCGCCACAGGGAATGAACGTGGTGGTCATGACCGTCATGCGGCGGTCCTTCTCGTTCTCGATGGTCTTGGTAGCCATGACGCCGGGGACGCCGCAGCCCGAGGACACGAGCATGGGAATAAAGGACTTACCGGACAGGCCAAAGCGGCGGAACACGCGGTCCATGATGAAGGCGACACGGGCCATGTAGCCACAGTCCTCCAGGAAGGACAGCATGACGAACAGCAGGAACATCTGAGGCACAAAGCCAAAGATGGCACCCAGACCGCCGACGATACCGTCGCAGACCAGCGAATCAACCAGGCCACCGTCCTCGGTGCCGCCTGCCACAAGGGCGTCGTGCACCACGGTGGTGATGCCGGGGACATAGGGGCCGTACTGCGCCGGGTCGACCGAGTCGGCATTGTCGCCCGCAGCCTCGACAGCTGCGTCGTAGGCGTCGCGACCCTGACCGAGCACGTACCAACCGTCGGTACCGAAGAGCTGGTCGTTGGTGAAGTCGGTCACCGTGCCGCCCAAGGTAGAAACGGCGATGTAGTACACACAGAACATGATGACCACAAAGATCGGCAGGCCCAGGATACGGTTGGTAACCACGCGGTCGATCTTCTCGGAGGTGCTCATCTTGGCCGGAGCCTTAGTGAGGCACTCGTCAATGATGTGCGCGATGACGCCGTAACGCTCGCCGGTGATGATGGACTCGGCATCGTCGTCGCAATCCTGCTCGCACTGGGCGACCAGCTCCCCCACGCGAGCGGCCTTCTCCTTGGTGAGGTTGATGAGTTTGCAGGCGTCTGCATCACGCTCGAACAGCTTGACGGCGTAATAGCGGCGCTTGTTGGCGGGAACGCTCGCCGGAAGGTTGTTCTCGATGTGGTCTAGAACGTCCTCGATAGAAGAATCGAACTTGTGCTCCGGCACCTGGCCCTTGGAAGCAGCGGACTTCTTAACCTGCTCGAACAGCTCCTTGATGCCCTTGTTCTTAAGAGCGGAGATCATCATAACCGGGCAGCCGAGCTTCTTGGAGAGCTTGTCCGTGTCGATCTTGTCACCGTTCTTCTCGACCAAGTCGGCCATGTTGAGGGCAACGACCACGGGCAGGCCGGTCTCGATAACCTGAAGCGCCAGGTACAGGTTGCGCTCGAGGTTGGTGGCGTCGACCACCTGGACGACGACATCGGGCTCTCCGCTCATGAGGTAATCGCGCGAGCATTGTTCCTCGGGACTGTAGGGGGAAAGCGAGTAGATGCCGGGGAGGTCCGTAATGGTAACGTTCTTGTCGCTTAGGAGCTTGGCTTCCTTTTTCTCAACCGTGACGCCGGGCCAGTTGCCAACGTAGCCGTTGGCGCCGGTAATCAGGTTGAAAAGCGTGGTCTTGCCGCAGTTGGGGTTACCCGCCAGCGCGACATGGATCTGAGAATCCGCCATTCAATCCTTCTTCCTTGTGTGCCTGCGCTGCTTTCTCCGCGCAGGCTGGATAATGTGCTTCAAAGTTGCAGCATTAAGTTAGAAAAACCTAACTTTATCTGCAGAAATCTGCGCCGCGAGTCCTTACTGAACCTCGACGACGGCGGCCTCCTCCTTGCGGATGGAAAGCTCGTAGCCGCGCACGTTGATCTCGACCGGATCACCGAGCGGTGCAACCTTCACGACCTTGAACGAAGTGCCCTTGATGAGCCCCAGGTCCATAAGGTGGCGGCGAAGCGCGCCCTCACCGTGAAGCTTGACGATGGTAGAGCTCTCGCCCACCTTAACGTCACCCAACGTCTTCATCCTCTTGTCCCCCTTTCGGTTTTTATCAAATGCTGCGAACTAACCGACGGTCATGATGTGCATGGCCACCTTGGAATCGATGCCAAAGCGTGCGCCCAGCACCGTGACGATGATATTGGCGCCACTCGAGCTCACCACGTGGATTTCGTTGCCCTCGACAAAGCCGAGGTCCTTGAGGTGGTGCTTCATGTCCTCATTGCCCTTTACACGAGACACGCGCACGGTTTCGCCCGCTTTTACCATCGAAAGCGGCATGGCCGGCATCTGCGGTCCGCAAGACATGAGTAGCTCCTAACGTCAGTTCGTCCTTAACATCGACGCGATAAAAGTTAACCACGTCTATGTTCGCTTTAGTAAACTAACACGTGGTTAACTTTTTGGAAAGGGTCCCCATTCAGATTTCGAAAAAGTTTCCTATACGAAACAAAACAAAAAGGCGCGGCAAAGAGCTGTCCTTTGCCGCGCCCCGTCATGCTTAGAGCGAGAGGTTTCTGATCGACGTAACGCAGGAAGCCTCGTCTACGCCCGAAACACGAAAGACGACGCTCTCGCCGCACTCACCATAGAGGGCCATGAGTCCCATGACATCGCGACCATCCGTGTGGCGATCGCCAATGCTGACTGACACGTCGCTACGGTGCTTGGCAATAATGTCATAGAGCAGCGCAACCGGGCGGGCATGTAGTCCCAACGGATCTTTAATCGTCTTTGTAAACTCGACCATGTCCCCTCCCGCGACATCGTACATTCGGCCGGCAAAACCCAGCCACGTGGTAGATATTGTAGCGTTAGATGCTTGTTGAGGGCGGGACGGAAACCGCATCCTACTTCGAGTGTCAATGATGGGACGCAGTTTCCGCGACGTCCGGTCGCCCCATGCCATCACAACCTCGGCGCATAAAAAACGAGGGAAGGCACGCGTCCTTCCCTCGTTAGAGACAATAGGTAGCCGCTCGCCTACATCAGGCGCAGGCTGACGTCCTTGAGCTGGGCGCCGGAAACGGCACTCGGAGCACCCGACATAAGGTCGGAGCCGCTGGCCGTCTTGGGGAACGCCATGACGTCGCGGATGGAGTCGGAACCGGTGAGCAGCATGCACACGCGGTCCAGGCCCAGAGCAAAACCACCCATCGGGGGTGCACCAAACTTGAGCGCCTCCATGAGGAAGCCGAACTGCGACTCGGCTCGCTCCTCGGTGAAGCCCAGGAGCTTGAGCATGGACATCTGCATCTCGGCGTTGTGGATACGCATACCGCCGCCGCCGGCCTCAAAGCCGTCCATGACAAAGTCGTAGGTGCAGGAACCGGCCGCCAGCGGGTCGGCCTCGATCTTGGCGATGTCGGTCTCGGTCGGCAGCGTGAAGGGCTGATGCTCGGCAGCGTAGGCCTTGCGGTCCTCATCCCAGTGGAACAGCGGGAAGTTGACGACCCACAGGAAGTCGTGGCCCTCGCGCTTGATCTCGAGTGCGTTGGCCATGTGGGAACGCATGCCGCCCAGGATCTCGTCAGAGAGCAGGCGCGGGCCGGCGGCGAACATCACAAGGTCGCCGGGCTCAACGTCCATGCGCTCACGCAGAGCAGCCATCTCCTCGTCCGAGAAGAACTTGACGATGGGGCTGTTGATGGAGCCATCCTCGCGGAAAGCGATCCAGGCCAGACCCTTGGCGCCAAACGTGGAGGCCACGCCGGCGAGCTTATCGATCTTGGCACGTGCCCAGGCACCGGCACCCTTGGCGTTGAGGGCCTTGACGACGGAGCCCTCCTCGTTTGCGGCGGTCGCAAAGACCTTGAACTTGGAGTTGGCAAAGATGTCGGTCAGGTCGATCAGGTGCATGCCATAGCGAGTATCGGGCTTGTCGGAGCCATAGGTGTCCATGGCCTCCCAGTAGTTCATGCGACGCAGCGGTGTGGGCATCTCGACGCCCATGCGGCCGAAGGCATCGGCCAGGACCTCTTCGAGCGCACTCATAACGTCGTTCTGGTCCACGAAGGACATCTCGATATCGACCTGGGTGAACTCGGGCTGACGGTCGGCACGCAGGTCCTCGTCGCGGAAGCACTTGGCGACCTGGTAGTAGCGCTCGACGCCACCGACCATGAGCAGCTGCTTCAGGAGCTGCGGGGACTGCGGCAGGGCGTAGAAGTTACCCGGCTGGATACGGCTGGGAACGATGAAGTCTCGAGCGCCCTCGGGCGTGGACTTAAACAGGGAGGGCGTCTCGACCTCCATGAACTCACGGTTGTGCAGCGCCTCGCGAATGGCAAAGGTAAAGTCGGAGCGCAGCTTGAGGTTGGCCATCATCTCGGGACGGCGGAGGTCCAGATAGCGATAGCGCAGGCGGGTATCCTCGCTGGTCTCGATGCCGTCCTCGATCTGGAACGGCGGAGTGACGGACGTGTTGAGCACCTCGGCGTGGTCGGTCAAGACCTCGATCTCGCCGGTCGCGAGCTTAGTGTTGGTGGTCTCCTCGCCACGGGCGCGCACGACGCCGTGAATCTTGATGGGCCACTCGGGACGCATAGTCTCGGCGATCTTAAAGGCATCGCCGTCGGAGTGCTCGGGGTCGAAGGTGAGCTGCGTGATGCCCTCGCGGTCACGAAGGTCGCAGAAGATAAGGCCGCCGTGGTCGCGGCGACGGCTCACCCAACCGGTGAGGGTAACCTCTTCGCCCACGTTCTCGCGGCGAAGCTCGCCGCAGGTACGGGTGTGCATGGAATGCTCATCGATGGGACGGGTCTGGCTCATACCAGTGATCCTCCTTTATGGATCTGTGCCGCCCCGTGTCGTTCCGGGCGGCGTCGTACAGATTTGCCCAGCCTGCGTAAACCGCGCAGCCGGACATGGCGTTCTATCTTATCGCACCCGCGTCGATGTACCACGAAAAAGTAGCTCTTGCCCAAAGACTTGACGGAGACGAAACAATTGACGCACCGTGGCCGTCGCCAAGGCGCGCGGCGTGCGACAATGTGCCCCAATACAACCACACTCGGAAAGGCCCGCCATGACTGCACGCCTCATCGTTATGGATATCGACTCCACGCTCATCAACCAGGAGGTCATCGACCTGTTGGGCGAGGAGGCCGGCGTGGGCGAGCAAGTTGCGCAAATCACCGAGCGCGCTATGCGCGGCGAGCTGGACTTTAAGCAGGCGCTCGAGGAGCGCGTGGGACTGCTTGCCGGCTTGGACGAGAGTGTGTTCGAGCGCACCTTTGAGCGCGTGACGTTTACCCCCGGCGCGCTGGAGCTTGTGCGCTCGGCGCACAGCAAAGGCTGGAAGGTCGGCGTGGTAAGCGGCGGCTTCCACGAGGTCGCCGACAAGATCGTGGCCGCCGCGGGCATCGATTTTTGCCTGGCCAACCGTCTGGAAGTCGTGGACGGCAAGCTCACCGGCAAGCTGGCGGCAGACATTGTGACCAAGGAGTCCAAGCTCATCCAGCTGCTGGATTGGGCGGTTGAGTGCGGTGTCGACATGGCCCACACCGTCGCGATCGGTGACGGTGCCAACGACATCCCCATGATTCAGGCCGCGGGCACGGGCATCGCGTTTTGCGCCAAGCCCAAGACGCGCGAAGCCGCCCCGTTTGCCATCGATGAGCGTAACCTGATGCTCGCCATGGACATCATCCTGCGCGACTAGTCGATCCTTCTAACAATTGAATCAGTCTGTCCTATAGTTTCCGAACAATTTTGTCTTAGTGTTCGGAAACATACCCTTTGAGTGCTAGACTTTGCGCCGTCGAAGGGAACATATATGGATAAGCGAGATCTTGAGCAATTGCTGAGCGATGTTGCCGACGGAGTAGTCACCCCGGCAGTCGCCCTCACGCGCCTCCAGACGGCGCCAACCGCCGATCTGGGTTTTGCGCAGCTCGATCTTTCGCGCGGGGTGCGCCAGGGAGCCGGCGAGGTTGTCTACGGCGCCGGTAAAACCGCCGAGCAAATTGCCGCCATTATCGAAGCGCTGCGCGATGCCGGTCAGGAGCGCATCCTGGTCACGCGCCTGGACAGCGAAAAAGCAGCCCGTACCTCGGAGCTTCTCGGCAACGACATCGACCTGGGATATGCCCCGAACGCCCAGCTCGCCCTGGTGGGTGGCAAGCCCTCCCCCACCGGTAACGGACGCGTTGTCGTCGCCTGCGCCGGCACGAGCGACCTGCCCGTCGCCGAAGAGGCGGCACTGACGGCCGAGTTCTACGGCAACGAGGTCGACCGCCTCTACGACGTAGGTGTCGCCGGCCTGCACCGCCTGCTCGCTCATGCCGAGGAACTTGCCCAGGCGCAGGTGGTCGTCGCCATCGCCGGCATGGAAGGCGCCCTGGCGAGCGTTATCGGCGGTCTGGTGAGCTGTCCGGTCATTGCCGTTCCCACCAGCGTGGGCTACGGCGCGAGCTTTGGTGGCGTAGCCGCGCTGCTCGCCATGCTCAACTCCTGCGCCAGCGGCGTTTCGGTCGTCAATATCGACAACGGCTTTGGCGCCGCCTACCAGGCAAGTCTTATCAATCATCTGGGCGCCGGCACATCCCGCGCCCGTTAAGGAGCATTCCATGTCCAACCATCAGCACACGCTTATCATCGACGGCACCTCGGGCATCAGCGGCGACATGACCGTCGCGGCCCTGCTCGACCTGGGCGCCAGCGAGGAGCACCTGCGCGAACAGCTCGCCACGCTGCCGGTCGACGGCTTTGAGATTGCCGTCACGCGTGCAAACAAGCATGGCATCGACGCCTGCGATTTCGACGTCCAGCTTGCAGAGGAGCTCGAGAACCACGATCACGACATGGCCTGGCTCTACGGCAACGAAGCAGCTACCGAGCACACGCACGAGCATGAGCACCACCATCATGACCATAGCGAGCACGAACACGAGCACTGCCACGAGCATGACCATGAGGCCCACGGCCATGGCCACGAGGGCCATCATCACGCCCACCACCATCACCACCGCTCTTTGGCGGACGTCACCGCCATCATCGACGGTTCACAGCTAAGCGATGGCGCCAAGCGCCGCGCGCTCGCCATCTTTACCGCGCTCGCCGCCGCCGAGGCCAAGGCCCACGGCAAAACGCCCGAGACCGTCATGTTCCACGAGGTAGGCGCCATCGACTCCATCGTCGACATCTGCTCGGTCGCCATCTGTCTCGATGACCTGGGTATCGAGGACATTGTCGTCGAGTCGCTCTCCGAGGGTCACGGCACCATCCACTGTGCCCACGGCCTTATGGCCATCCCGGTGCCCGCCGTCGTCAACCTATGCCAAGCAGGCAATATCGCCCTCACGCCCGCACCGGTCGCCGGCGAGCTCGTGACGCCCACGGGCGCCGCCATCGTCGCCGCACTGCGCACGTCCGAGCACCTACCGGCCCGCTACTGCATCGAGGCCGTCGGCTACGGCGCCGGTAAGCGCCCCTACGAGGGTTGCTCCGGCACGCTCCGCTGCCTGCTCGTTGACGCGGACGCATAGCCATGGATGCCCGCAAGGCAAAAAGCCGCGCTGCCATCGTTGCGGCGTTCTCCGAGCTGCTACGCGAAGTGGACTACGGCAAGATCACCGTCGGCGACATCATCGCTCGTGCCCATGTTGGTCGGGCCACGTTCTACGGCCTCTTCAAGAGCAAAGACGACCTACTGTCCGAGCTCGTGAACGACATCTGCACCCACGCCCTCGACGACGATGGCACACCGCTCGACGACCCACTCGTGCAAGTCGAGCATATCCTCAACAACCTCTGGGAACGCCGTCAGGGCGTTCGAGCCCTCGTAGCCGGCGCCGGCTCACGCGTCTTCGCCGACTGCCTCCGCAAGACCATCATGTCACGAGCAGCCGAAACCGTCCCTACCGACCCAAACGGCCCCGCCGGCACCATGGACCGCAGCTTCTTACTGCACCACATAGCCTCAAGCTTCGTAGCCACCGTCCAATGGTGGGCCTGGCACAACTTCCAAGCAGATAAGGCCGATGTGGCAAAAGATTACCTATCAGCCATAAAACCCCTCTTCAACTAAGTAAGTAAGCCTCTCATCCCAAAGCACCGCCCCACCCCAAGGCGCCACGCATCCCAAAGTGTCACTCGCACCTCAAAGCGCCTAACAACAAAGTGCCCACCACATCCAAATTCAGATATATATGTTGGTTGCTTGTTCGAACGCAACTGGATTCCCGCAGGGTCCGGCATAGGTTAACTTTCCGCCGCACTCCGCAGGACGCAAGAAGCTCCCGCCGCACGAAGTGCGCAGCGGGAGCTTCTTGCATGTCCGAGGACGCGGCGGAAAGTTAACCTATGCCGGACCCGGGCGTTATATCAATTGTCTTGGACTAGAACATGCCCAAGAAACCATGCACAAACAGCGCGGCCAGAGCGGCACCGACAAACGGAGCAATACCAGGAACAAGCAGGCCATACTTCCAGTTGTTGTCAGCCTTGTTCTTGATCGGCAGCACCTGATAGGCCATGCGAGGACCAAGGTCACGAGCCTGGTTCATGGCGAAGCCGGTGATGCCGCCCATGCCCATGCCAACGGCCCAAACGATCAGGCCGACGCAGATAGCGAGCATCAAAACGTTCTCGCCGGCGCGGCTAGCGGCAGCGAGGATGGCGCTGATGAACACAAAGGTGCAGATAGCCTCGCAGAAGAAGTTACGGGCGTAGTTCGTACCCTCGGTGGTGGGGTTGGTCGAGAAGATGTTGCGCTGGGCAATGGGGTCGACGACGCCATCGGAAGCCTTGAACTCATCGGCATACATAAGCCAAGCGATTACGGCGCCCACAAAGCCGCCGAGCATATCGGCAATCATGAAGGGGATGCAGCTGCTCCACGGCACCAGGCCGACGATGCACTGGGCAAGCACCATGGCGGGGTTCATGCACACGGCGCCGCCAAAGATAAACAGAGCGACCGAGATGCCAAAAGACCAGGTGGTGATGGCAAACATGTGGCCGGAGCCCTGATACTTGGTGCCCTTAAGCACGGTATCGCAGTGTACGCCCACGCCAAAGATGATCATGAGGGCCGTTGCGCCGAATTCGCAGAGGAGTTTGGTAAGCATAAAACCTTATCTTTCTTGTCGGTTATAAACGATTCGTTTGGGCCGTGCACTAGTGCTGCGCGACGACAACGCCCAGGCCATCGGGAATGACGGCAACCTTGGCATCGGCACCCTTCATCTCAAAGGCGAGCTTGAGCGCCTCCTCGATAGTGTTGACCGGCGTCATGTGCATATCCTTGAGCATCTGGTGATCGCACAGGTCGGTGACCATAATCACAGGGTGATGCGCCAGGATGCGGGCGAAAATCTGGCTCGTCCACTGGTCGGGCAGGGTCTCGTCCTTAGGACGGTCGATGCAGGCGCGCTCAAACTCCGCCGGATCGTTGTCGGCGATGTTGTGATAGAAGCCTTCGCCACCGTGACCGTCGGCGCAACCGGCGACATCAATAATCACGCCGCCCTCGGGAAGCGTGGCCTCGGCAGCGCACATGCCCTTCACGGCCTGATAGATGTTCTGGTCGAGCGGGTAGCCGCCGTTGGTGGTGATGGCAATCTCGCACTCGACGGGCTCAACGCCGGCAAGGCTCTTCACGAACTCGCAGCCAGCCTCGTGTGCCTTGTGGATGTCACCGGCAAAGGAGCCGATGACCTCGTGCTTGCCGTTGAGCACCACGTTGAGCACAAAGGCAAGGTGAGCCATCTCGGCAGCGGCAAACATGTCCTCGCTCACATGGTTGTGGCACAGGTTGCCGGCACGCGAATGAGAATCGTTCACAAACTGACCGTTGTGGTTGTACATGATGGTCTTGTAGCTGGCGATGCCGGGCAGCACGGACTTGCGGCTGCCGGAGAAACCGGCAAAGAAGTGCGGCTCAATAAAGCCCTCGGCAAGCAGCAGATCACAATCGGCGGCAATCTTGTTGATGATGCACTCGCCGCCAGAAGGCAGGGTGCCGATCTTTTTCATCATGCTGTCGTCAGTCGCGACGTGCATAACGATTTCCTCGTTGGCAACGATCTCCTCGCCGTACTTGTTGACGAGCTCCTCGTGCGTCGACGGACGATGCATACCCGTAGCAACCAGAATGCGAACGCGCGCCTCAGGCGCAGCGGAGTGGATGTGATGCAGCAGAATAGGCATCGTCACACGCGAGGGAACGGGGCGCGTATGGTCGGAGCTAATGATGACGATATCCTTCTTGCCAGCACAAAGCTCCTCGAGCGAAGGCGAGCCATAAGGGTTGGCAAGCGACTCCTCCACCAGCTCTTCCTGCGATTTCGTGGTCTTAAACTCGTTTTGATGACCTTCCATCACACCCGCGAAGTTCTTATCCTCAAGCTCCAGATGCAACGTCTTGTGGTCAAACGGCAGTTCACATTCAAACAATGACGAGCGCCCTCTTCCTTTCAACTGACACACTAGATAAACCGTTGGAAGGATACGCCGCTCACCGAAAAACTCCACCGTCCACCGACTCATTAACACAACGTTCATATTTGACCCACAACAAAACGGCCGCGATCCCAAACGGGACCGCGGCCGTCACAGCTGTAAGGTGCGAAGCGCCCAATGCATCATTCTTCTCCTCAGCTTTAATCCCTGAAGATCGAGGACGAAGGGACCCGACGGGTTTCCCTCTGAATGCATTCCGCAGCACGAAGCCCCCTTATCCGCAGCTCCGAAGGAGTAGGATAAGGGGGCTTCAAGTGCGAGGACGCATTCAGAGGGAAACCCATCGGGTCCCGGTGAGAGCCACAGGGCTATCGATTACCCCGTGTTCTGCAATCCTGCCGAGACGCCGGTCACAGTCGAAAGGATCAGGCTCATGTACTCGGCCTTCTTCTCCTCGGCCATCTCGTCCTGGTTCATACGCACCTCGCGAAGGGCGCGGACCTGGGCGATAGACAGGGCGTCGACGTAGGGGTTGCGCACACGAACGGCGCAGCCGAGCACGCGACGACGCTGCAGCGGCCACTCGTCACCGACGATGGCAAGGACCCACTTACGCGTGAGCTGCATCTCGGTGAAGACCTTCTCGGACAAATCCTGGCGATCGCCCAGGTGCAGATACATCTTGGCGATGCGCTGGTCGGTCTTAGCAATCGACATCTCGATGTTGTCGATAAAGGTGCGGAAGAACGGCCACTCCTGGTAGGCAGCCTTAAGCTGGTCCAGATCGCCAAACTGCTCGCAGGCGGTACCCAGGCCGTACCAAGCGGCCAGATTGATGCGCGCCTGGCTCCAGCTGAAGATCCAAGGAATGGTACGCAGGTCGTCGAGGGACTTGGCACCCAAGCCGCGCTTGGCGGGACGCGAGCCGATCGGCAGCAGACCTACCTCGGTCAGCGGCGTCACGGTCGAGAACCACGGTGTAAAGTCCTCGGTGTTCAGCAGGTCCAGATAGCGCTCGTGACTTGCGGCGTTAAGCTTCTCGGCCATATCCCAGAACTTCTGCGTGGTCTCGGTGTTGGTCTTCTCGACACTCGGGGCCGACTGCAAAAGCGTTGCGGCGGCAACGGACTCAACATGGCGCTGAGCCAGCGTGCGGTTGCCGTAACGGGCAAAGATGACCTCGCCCTGCTCGGTGAGCTTAAAGAAGCAGTTGACCGAACCCTTGGGCTGCGCCAGCACGGCCTTGTTGGCCGGGCCGCCGCCACGGCCCACGGCACCGCCGCGACCGTGCATGAGCACCAGGTCGATATCGTTCTTCTCGGCCCACTTGGCAATGCGCTCCTGCGCGGAGTGCAGCGCGAGCATGGCCGTGGTAGGACCGGCATCCTTGGAGGAGTCGGAATAGCCCAGCATGACCTCCATGCGGCGGTTGGTCTGGGCAAGGCGCTTTTGCACCACAGGCAGCGTAAGCATCTGATCGAGCACGTCGACGCAGCCCTCGAGGTCCTCGAGCTGCTCGAACAGCGGGATCACGTCGAGCTCGGGGACATCCTCCTCGTGTGCAAAGGACAGGTGGGCAAGCTCAAAGACGTCGGCCACATGCTGGGCGCTCTTGGTAAACGAGATGATGTAGCGGTGCGCCATCTTCTTGCCGTAGCGCTTTTGGATGGAGCCGATAGCACGGAAGGTATCGATGACTTCGCGCGTCATGGGCTGCAGGTCGCCATGGATACCGTTCTCGTGGATATCCTTGAGGGCGCGGGCATGCACCACGGAGTGCTGACGGAACTCCATCTCGACCATATGGAAGCCGAAGGACTCGACTTGCCAGATGATGGTCTGGACCGGGCCGTAGGCGGCACGGACGGCACCGCAGGCGGCCAGCGAACGCTGGACGACGCGCAGGTCATCCAGGAACTCGTCGGCGCTGTGGTACATGGTGTCGGTGATACGGCGCACGGTGGCGTTCAGACGGTCGGCCATGACGAGCATGACGGCGCGATGCGGCTCGTGCTCGGAGATCAGCTCGGCGCGGGCCGTGTAACGAGGGCTCATCTCGACCTGATGGTTCCACAGGTTAATGAGCTCGGCAGAAGGCTTGCTGTAGGTGGCCTCGAGCGTGAGGTTGTGGCCGATGCGGCGGCACTTGTCCTCGAGCTTGAGCACCATGTGAGTGAAGTACTTGGCGGCGACCTCGCGGCTCACCTTGGCGGTGACGTTGGGGTTGCCGTCGCGGTCGGAGCCGATCCAGCTGCCGGGATGGAAGAACGCCGGGCACAGCGGCGGCACGGTACCGGCCTTGTCGCCCAGCACCCAGTCGTCAAAACGACGGTAGATGACGGGGATAACGTCGAACAGCGTGTTATCGAAGATGTCGATGATGGTATCGGCTTCCTCGACCGGCGTGGGCTTCTTGAGCGCGATGGGGCTCGTACGCACCAGGGCGTCGATCTCCTGCAGCATATGGCGCTCGTTCTCCACCAGGTCGGAGCCGCCCAGACGCGGACGCTCCTCCAGCAGGTTGGAGATACGGCGAATCTTGCCCTCGACGGCCTTACGACGGGCCTCGGTGGGATGTGCGGTAAAGACAGGGTGGAACTCGAGCTTGCCGAGCAGCTCATTGGCACCCTCGACGCCCATCTCGTTTACCAACTGGTGATAGGCGACGGTGAGTTCGTTGGCGGGATCGACCTCGGTATCGGTCGATGCGCCGGCCTCGCGCTCGCGCAGCTGCGCCACACGGTAGTTCTCCTCCGACAGGTTTGCCAGATGGAAAAAGCTCGTAAAGGCGCGGACAATGACCTGCTGTTTATCGAGCGGCAGGCTGTCAATCAAATCGACGACTTCGCGAAACGCCACGGCGGTGGGCTCGTCGGCAGTGGGCACGCCCTGTTCGTCAACGGACTCGTCGGCAGCGCGGCTACCGGGGTTGCCGGCATTGACCACAATCTCGGCTGTCAAAATCTTGTCGAACAGGTCCGCGATCTCGGGATCATACTCGCTAAGCACACGACGTTCCAGGCGCAGGAACAGCGCCAGATTATCGCGCAGCTCCTCGGGGATCTCGATCTCGGCGAGACGCTCCCTGGACTCGGCATTCGAGCCGATTCGGTTAACGAGGCGGTTGACCACGGCAGCGACGCGCGCCGCGGCTTCGGGTACAGACTGGTTGCTTAGGTTCTCAGCCACGTTTCCTCCCATTCCTCCTTCTATGCACGTAACATGCGGTATTCATTATAGGCGCTTGAGAAATACTTTCGACACTGATTGCGCTTTACCACACAAAAGTATTTTCTGCATTGCAAGGGTTTTTGCCCCAAATGGTCGTATTTCTCGGTGGGCGGCATACGTAAACGGGGGCATTCCGCATAAAAGCGAAACACCCCCGTAACAATCGCTCTCCATGAGCAGGGCACGTTAGCAGGCCCGCAGCTCAAAAAGATGCGCTACAGGCGCTCGCGAACCGCCTCGACCACATTGGCCAGATCGACGAGAACCTCGTCATGGCTCTGCATGTCGCGCACCTTGACCTTGCCGGCGGCAAGCTCGTCGCCGCCCAAGACCAAAATGAGCTTGGCGCCCACCTTGTCGGCCTGCTTAAACTGAGCCTTGAGCGAACGGCCCTGGTAGTCGGCCTCGGTCACGATACCTGCAGCGCGAAGCTCCTGCGTAATGGCGAAGACGTTCTGGCGCAACTCCTTGCCGGCGTTGGCGACGTAGACGCACGGGGCCTCATCGGCACCCAGGTCGCCGCCAAAGGCCTGTAGGGCCAGCAGGGCGCGCTCAAAACCGACGGCGAAGCCGACGCCGGCCGTAGGCTTGCCGCCCTCGAGCTCGACCAGGCCGTCGTAGCGGCCGCCGCCGCCGATGGAGCCGACGCCGGCGCCGGGGGCCTCGACCTCAAAGACGGTACGGGTGTAGTAGTCCAGGCCGCGCACCAAGGTGGGATCCTCGACATACTCGATACCGGCGGCATCCAGATAGCGCTTGACCTGCTCGTAGTGCTCGCGGCACTCGTCGCACAGGTTGTCACCCATCAGCGGAGCCTCGGCCATGATCTCGCGGCAATGGTCGTTCTTGCAGTCGAAGGCGCGCAGCGGGTTAAGCTCGGCGCGCTCGCGGCACTCGTCGCACATCTCGTCGGCGTGGTCGAGAATGAACTGCTTAACCTGCTCGCGATAGGCCGGACGGCACTGGGGATCGCCCATCGAGTTAATGAGCAGACGGAGCTTGGAAAGATCGAAGCCCAGACGCTTGTAGAACTCCATGAGCATGATGATGCACTCGGCGTCTGCCGCCGGATCGGGAGCGCCGAGCCACTCGATGCCCACCTGGTGGAACTGGCGCAGGCGGCCCTTCTGGGGACGCTCGCCGCGGAACATGGCCTCGGCGTAGTAAGCCTTAAACGGCGTGGAGCCCTGGGGCACCAGGTTGTTCTCCACGACGGCGCGCACCACACCGGCCGTGCCCTCGGGACGAAGGGCCAGACGCTGCTTGGGCTTAAGCTTGGTGTCGGTGCCCTCGGTAAAGACGCGCTCCAGGTTGGCGCCGCTAAACACGCGGAACATCTCCTTGCGCACGACGTCGGTCGACTGGCCGATACCGTGGACAAACACGTCAACCTGCTCGATCGCGGGCGTCTCGATGGGCTTAAAGCCAAACGGCTCGAACACGCCGGCAGCAATCTGCTGCATCTTTTGCCAGGCGCGCATCTCGGCGCCGATAAGGTCGCGGGTTCCCTCCGCCTTCTGTGCCTGCATGGGCAAACACCTTTCTTTTGTATCGCGTCATAGGTAGTGGACATTATACGGCACAAACACAAACAGCGGCGGTGCGTCTGACCGAACGAGGGTATGGGGGCTCGTTCGGCCTGACGCACCGCCGCTGTTTGCGATCCGCTTTCCTCCGTCCCCTTCGGATCACGTGATCTGTTGGGGACGGAGGAAAACGGATCATTTCGTAGGCCCGTGACCGCCTTGGAAACCGAATGATGGTACGAGCATCCATTCGGCTTCCAGGGCGGCCACAAACAGAACGGGGCAAACAGAAAAGAGCACGTAGACCTGCCACAGCTCACCGACAAAGCTCATGCCGGCAAGAACGGCAGAGGTGGCGATTACAGTGAGGGAGCCCAAAACGCGACCGCTTACTTTATCGGCAACATGACCGATCACAAGTGAGCCGATAACGCTCACCACGGTGGAGATGGCGTTGGAGATGTTGTACTGCGCAAGCGTGATGCCCAGGTCGCTGACGACGAGCGGCTGAAACAGGCTCATGCAGTTAACGAAAATCGTGTAGCACGTGGCCATGATGACAAAGCCGGAAGCCACCACGAGCCAGCCGGGGAAGAACTTACGCTGCTGGGACATACTGCTCCTTTTTAAACAAACGAGTAGCAAGATTGGGTGCTACCGGTGGTCGGCGATGTAGCCCAAAGCGACTGCCGCATAAGCCGCGGCGCCAAGGGGAAGCTCGGCATCGCTAAAACGTGCCTTGGGATGATGCTGAGCAAAATGCTCGTCCGTATCAGTCACGGCAGCGCCCACGGTAAAGTACGCACTCGGGATCTCGCTCGAGATCAACGCGAAGTCCTCACTCGCCATGGCATGGAACAGCGGCAAGAAGGCGGCCTTGGGCAGCGTCGCACCCACGTAGCCAAGCGAAGCCTGGGTCACGTCGTCATCGAGCACGAGCGGGGGAACATCCGAGAGCGTCTCGATGGTGGCCGACGTGCGATACGTTGCGGCCACGCCGTTGACGACCTCGGCGATACGCTCCTTGAGGTGCTCCATGAGCTCAACGTCAAAGCCGCGCAGCGTGCCTTCGAGCACGCAGGTATCTGGGATGACGTTGGCCGCTTGACCACCGGCAAACTTACCCACGGTCAGTGCGACCTCCTTGGCCGCCGGCACTTCGCGAGCGATAAGCTCCTGAAGCGCCAGATGCACATGGACGCCGGCCGTGATGGGGTCGATGCAGATCTCGGGGCTCGAGCCATGGCCGCCCTTGCCCTGCAGCGTGATGCGGAAACCGTACACGCCCGAAAGCGCCGGGCTCCCATAGAGCACCAGGCCGAGCGGCGACTGGCTATTGACATGCATGGCAAAGGCGGCCTGGGGGCGTGGGCTCTGCAGCAAACCGTCGGCGATGGCAGCGCGGGCGCCCTCAAAGGTTTCCTCGCCCGGCTGGAACAGCAACTTAACCGTGGCGTTGGCGTCGACAAGCTCGGACTCGCGGGCCTTGAGCAGGCGCGCCGCACCAAGCAGTGCCGTCGCGTGCATATCGTGACCGCAAGCATGCATGCAGCCGTTCGTAGAGGCGAAAGGCTCGCCCGACTCCTCGGCAACAGGCAGGGCATCCATATCGCCACGGAGCATGATGACCGTACCGGCCTGCTTGTCCGTGCACGTACCGTTACCCCGAGCAGCAGCTGCCGCGCCGGCACCGATTAGGCCAACGACACAGGAGCCGTCAACAAGCACGGCATAGGGAATATCCATCTCGTCCAGACGCGCCTGGATAAAGGCGGACGTCTGCGGAAGGTTGTTACCCAGCTCGGGCATCTGGTGTAGATCGTGTCGCCACACAGCAAGCTCGTCTGCAAAAGTCTGAGCTTCTGCAACAAGACCGTCACCGATAGCGGCCTGCGCCGCTGCGGTAGCCTTGGGCGCTGGTTGCGGTTGAAAATCGGACAAAGCTGGTGCCATAGATGCCCTCCAGTAACGTTTTTGCAGCAAGCACTTTGATAGCATAAAGTGCAAGGTACAACTTTAAGGGCGACGCATAAAAAATGCCGCCCCGGAAGGGCGGCGCAACAAGTTGTTTACAATTGCGGACGCGGCTTTTTGCGCAAAAAATCGAAGTGAGTCTCGCTCAAGATAATCGACAGGAAGATAAGCACGAAGCCGGCGAGCAGGCGCGAGGTGAGCGCCTCCCCCATCAGCAGCACCGAAAACAACACGCCCGAAGGCGACTCCATCGAAAGGAGCAGCGAGCCCGTCGAGGCCGGGACATGCGCCAGGCCGACGTTTTGGATGAGCAGGGCCACACATGTGCAGCCCACCGAGAGAAACGCCATCACACTGATAAAGCTCGGCGTCCAAACGGACAGAGGCGCTTGGGTCTCGAATAGCAGCGACGAGATCAGGCTCAGCACGCCGTTGCCCACAAACATCCAAAACGTGATGACGTTGATGTCCATTTTGCGACCGTACTTGGCGGTCACCGCCATCTGGACGGCGAAGAAGACCGCGCCCGCCAGCGTAATGACGTCACCGATGTTGAATTCAACGCTATCGAGGGCCACCAAGCCAATGCCCGCCAAGCACAGCAGTGCCGCGCCCAGGTTATAGCGGGTGAGTTTTTCGCCGCTCAGAAAATAGCTCGCGAATGGCACGAGGATGCAATACGTGCCCGTCAAAAAAGCATTCTTGCCCGCCGTGGTGTGCGCCAGGCCGACTGTCTGCAGGACGTAGGCGGCCCACATTAGTGTGCCCATCCCAAGTCCGACGATAAGGTTGCGGGTATTGAGGTGCGCGATGATGCGCTTGTGGAAGATGACAAACATGACCAACGCCGCAGGCAGAAAGCGCACGTAGAGCAGTTCAAACACCGGAATGGTGTCGAGCGCGTCCTTCATGGTCGTAAAGGAGTAGCCCCAGACGACTGCCACCGAAAGTAGCAGAACCTTCCAGAACAGCGGAGAGCGTGCGCCGGCGCCCCGGGGAATACCGCCCGCGCCCAAATCCTCACGGGCCACAGGGCTATCGGGCATGTTTTCGATTTCGCTGGCAGCGTATTGGGCCATGGAACATCCTCACACTCAATCTGGGCGTGGTGTCCGCACGCGTATGGCTGCGTGCCGCCTCATGGTCAAATAAAAACGGGGCGCACCGGACCCCCGGCACGCCCCGCTACTGTAGCAACAACCAAGCAGCCCACGCAATTCACTACGCTAAAGCATCGGGTTGGAAGACCTCGATGTTCCGACGGCGTTTACATTGTTGCGCTAGATTAATTTAGTACTCTCAAGCTTTTCGATAATCCAGTCGTTGGCTTTGATGACCGGACGGCGGAAGACAACACCCAGGGCCAACGACGGGATCAGATAGCTCGCCAAGATACCCAGCTCAACCCAGTACTCCATGTGGTATGCACCGGCCATGGCGGCATGCATGGCGTTGATGCCATGGGTAAACGGCAGGAACGGATAGATCGCCTGGAACACAGGACCGGTCATCTCGATGGGGAACGTGCCTCCCGAGCCGCCGACCTGCATGACCAGCAACACAACAGCGAGCGCCTTGCCGATATCGCCAAACGACACTGTGAGCGTGTAGACAATATTGGAGAACACGAGACTTGCGACCCAGCCCGCCAACACAAACTGCAGCGGATTGTCGCACTGGATGCCAAAGAACAAGATATCGCCGGCGCACACGAGCGTCGCCTGCAGCAAGGCCAAGCCGCCAAAGAACAAGTAGCGGCCCAGATAGATCTCGTGCAGGCGCACGGGGATGAGCTCGTTGATGAGTTCGTCGTCTACTGAGACCTTCATCATGGCTGCCAGCACGATCGAGCCGACCCAGAGCGACAGAATCGTATAGAACGGCGCCATGGCCGAACCGTAGTTGCGGATCGGATAGACCGGCTTGCGGTCGAGCGCAACGGGGCCGGAAAGCGACACAGCCAGACCCTCGGGATCATTGCCGATCATCTTCTTGATTGTGGCAAGGTCATCCGACATTAGGGCGCCATCAAGCTCGTCCTTGAACGCGCTGATCTTGTCCGACGCCTCGCCAAGCTGATCGGAAGCCTTGTTGACCAGCGTCGCGGCCTTGGAAAGGCCCTTTGCCAAAGAGCCAGATGCATCGGTCAGGCCGCTTACGGCGCTATCCAAATCACCCGAAATACCGTCGAGCGAATCCAAGACACCCGAAATGGTCTTCTTGAGCTCCTTGGCTTTGACCGAGAACGTGGAATCGTAATCGGACTTAGCACCCGAAATGCCCGACTTGGCATCCGCAATGGCTTGGTCGACTTCGGCACGCGTGTCGTTGACTTTGGTCATGTTATTCGAAAGAGACGTCGCGATGCCCGCCAGTTCCTTGGCGTTGTTGCGATACTCCATCGCGATTCTGCCCAGCGACGTTGCGACGGACTTCAAGCCATCCTGGAGCTTTTCGCCCTTCACCTGATCGGCAAGGTCGCGAATCTTGTCCGAAGCGGCATCAATCTCATCGGCACGCGTATTGAGCGAGTCGGCGGCATCGTTAAGCTGAGATACGGTAAGGTCAACATGCTGGTTCGCGGCATCGAATGCCCCTGCAAGCTCGCTGGATACGTTATCGAACGAGTCCGCGCTTCCGTCTATTGCAGAATCGACGGCATCGCTGGCGGCCTTGAGCGCCGCCTCGGAATCGCCGATGCCGCTCTTGGCATGCTCCATCAACTGCTTCGTCGATTCCTCGGTTGTTCCGGTCTGCTTGAGCATGCCGCTCGCCGACGTGAGGGAATCAGCGGTCGAACTCAAAATGCCCGCGAGCGAGGTTGCGCTCGCCTTGACGTCCTGGAGGTCCTCGACCGAATCGCCGAGCGTCGAGGACAGGTTGGCGATAAAGTTGCTAACCTGCTCGGTGCTCATATAGTCGAGCAGGTTTGACACCGTTTTAAGACCGATGGTCGTGATGGTCTTGGTAAAGGTCTCGTTAACCTGGCTCTGAACGGCACTCGAACCCTTCTCGGTCACAATCTGAGCAATGGCGTTGGCCTTTTGGTTCTCGTAGAACTCGATATCGGCGTGCTTCACGTCGGTCGAAAAGAGCGTCATCATATCGGCGCTAAACGTCTTGGGGATAACGACGGCCGCATAGTATGCGCCCGACTTGACGCCCTCGATGGCCTTTTCTCGATCGTTGAGCACAATCCAATCGAAGCTCTCGTTGCCGCGCAGGGTGGCGGTCACGTTTTCGCCCACGTTGACCTCGACGGGAATCAGATCGCTCTCGTAGCCCTCATCGGTGTTGACGACAGCGATCTTGAGGTTGCCGGTGTTGCCGTACGGATCCCAGCTGCCGGCGATGTTAAACCACGCGTACAGGCACGGCACGATAATGAGGCCCATCACGACGATCAAGCCGATCACGGAGCGAGACACGTTTTGGACATCGCGCTTAAACAGGTGCAGGATGTTCTTCATTTATGCCTCACCTCCTTTGGAGTGCTTGCCGAGCGGGGCGTTATTTTCATTCATCACAAACGTGTCATCCCCGTTCTCGGGCACATGGACCGCATCGCGATGACCACATTGGCTGACAGTCTGAGTCTTGGGTTCAGACCCCCGCTCACTCGCATTCAGGCCGAACATGTGACGAGCGGCCGGAATGGCGGCCGTGTGCTCGCGCATCTCGCGGCGCAGGTCCTCATCCGAAAGCGCCGAGATGCGCATCTGGGTGTTGAGGCTTGCGCGGATGTACTCGATGTTGATGAGCCAGCCGCAGATGGCAATGACCGAGATAATCCAGATGACCAGCAAAATGATCTTGCCATTGTTGTCGATATCGAGAACCGTCGACAGAACGAAGAGCAGCACCTGCACGCCGACTACAGCGGCGAAACCACCCTTGATGTAGTACGGGTAGCGATGTTCAAAGGCGACCGCATGATCGAGCAGTTCGCGACGGTACGAATCGGAATCGAGTATGACACGCATGGCCGTGCGCAGCGAGTAGCGCTGGCGCGGCAGGTCATTGGACTCGCAGATCATCAGCCCCGTCGTGGAAAGCTGCTTATCAAAGAGCAGGTTGAGGTTGAGCAGCAACGGACGCAGTTGCAGACCGATAAAGAGCGCCACAATCAAGAACACGCCCAGAATGCACAGGTTAAACAGGTAGTTAAACGAGTACATGCCGCCGACGGTCTCGCGCAGCAAGTTAATTCCATAGGTAAAGGGCAGCAGCGGATGCAGCCACTGGAAGAAGCCGGGCATCATCTCGATGGGGTACATACCCGATGAACCCGGAATCTGCACGATAACCAGAATGACGCCGATTGCCTTGCCGATGTGCTTAAACGTAGTGGACAGCGCGTAAATGATGTTGACGTACGTAAACGAGATGGCGATGCCACCCAGCACAAATAGGAGCGGGTTGACGCACTGCACGCCAATGACCAGATCGCCCACCGTAACGATGATGGCCTGCAACGCGCCCAGGATCACCATCAGCAGCCAGCGACCAAAGTAGCCCTGACGCGCGGTAAAGCTGCCGACGCCTTCGCGGTCGACCTCGAGCTTGTAGATGGCGATGAGCACATAGCCGCCCACCCACAGCGCCAGATTGGTGTAGAAAGGAGCAATGCCCGAGCCGAAGCTCTTAACCGGATAGATCGACTTGGAGGTCAGCTCGACCGGAGATGCCATGAAGTCAGCAACGTCATCGACGTCGACGCCCATCAGGTCGGCCAGCTCGCCCATGGACTCGGAAGTCTGCAGGGCCGCGATGTCGTTGGCGGCGGTTGCAAGCTTGTCCTGAACCTTGGCAAGCGAGGAATCGGTTTGGGACAGCGTGGTCTTTGCCTGCTTGAGCGTGGCGTCGAGCTGCGCCAGCGTGCCGCGCGCGCTCGCTATCGTGGGGGTCATACCCGATACAATGCCGGTCAAATCGCCCGAAACGGCGGCAAAGGAGTCAAGCGCGCTCGAAGCCTTCGGCAGCGCGTTCTGCCCCAGATCGGTCTGAGCCTGACCGAGGTTAGCCGTACCGGTCTTAATTGCCGTGTTGAGTTCGCGGCTCGCGTTCGAGATTACCGTAGCGTCTTTTGCCATGGCGCGCGACTGTGCAGAAAGGCCATCCTTGATGCTCTGCAGCTTCTGGTTTTGCTCGCGAAGCGAATTGATGGTCGACGCGATGAGCGCATCGGCGTTCTCCGATCCCGTCGACGTATCGTTAACGAGAATCTGCAGGCGCTCGATGACAGCGCTGTTGTGGTCAATCGTCGCCTGAAGGGATTCGAGCGAGTTGTCGATTCGAGTGGTCGTGGACGTAACCGTACCGGTAAGCCTGCCAATCGCGGCGTTCGCAGAAGCCGATGTCTTACTCAGCACGATGCTGCCCTCCGAAAGTGCCTTGGAGAGCGAGGTGATGGACTTGCCAGCCGTGGTGCGAGCTTCGCCCAGCAGGTCATTGCCCTGAGCGATTGCCTGCGTTAGCGAAGGCGCCTGTCCCTGCAGGCCCGCCAACGCAGCATCGGCCGAAGCAATCGAGCTGCTTGTCTTGTCGATGGCGGTGTTCATATCGCCGATGGAATCACGTACTTCGCCCAGGGTATCAGACGCTTCGGACACCGAACCAGCCAGCGAATCCTGGGTCTGGGTCGCTTTGTCCTTTAAATCGACTCCGGCATCTTTCGCGATTCCGGCAACAGTCTCGCCCACCGTAGAGACAAATTCCGAGTTGATCTGCCCCTCGATGGTATTGGCGCCAGTGTCGGTGACCTTGGGCGCAATAGCGCTCTTCTTCTCGTTGACGTAGTACGTGAGCTTGGGCTGATGGTAATTGCCGTCGAGCATTGAGACAAGATTGTCAGAGAAGTTCTTGGGGATCACGATGGCAGCGTAATATTCACCGCTCTCGACGCCCTCTTTAGCATCGGCGGCCGAATCGACGAAGGTCCAGCCCAGCTGATCGTTCTCTTTGAGCTGGTCGACAACCTTGTCGCCCGCATTGAGCTCGCCCACCAGGTCGTTTTGAGTTCCTTGGTCATTGTTGGCGATGGCAATCTTGATGCCCTGGGTGTTTCCGTACGGATCCCAGTTTGCCACGATGTTGTACCAGGCATATAGCGAGGGAATGACACACACGCCCAGGGTAACCACCAAGGCGACGGGGTTCATAAGCAATCGCTTAATGTCGCGCTTAAAGATCGCAAAGGAGACCTTTGCGTTGGATAGTTTGCTGCCGAGACTCACGCTTGGACCATCCATCCTGTCGTTGAATCGAATCGTACTATCGACAACCATTGTACGTAGGCGCTTTAGTGTCTCACGGCACAATGGTGCTGAGTTTTGCGGGTAGCAATATACTACGAAGATAAGTTAACGTACAGTTGTACAGTATCTTTAATTTCAGCAGGTCACAAAACCACAACCCCGACAAATAATTGATCCCTTGGGGACGGAGGAATGATTCAAAAGGAAACGAGAGTGGAAAATCTCCCACTTCAAGCCCGCATTCGAGCCAAAAGTGGGAGATTATCCACTCTCGTTCTAATCTAGTTACGGTGCCGTATCCCCGAACTACATCAAGTTGCAGACGGCTGCCGCGAAGGCTACGGGATCCTCGGGCAGAATGCCTTCGACCAGCAGGGCCTGATCGTAGAGCAGGCCGGAGTACTGCTTGATCTTATCGGCGTCGCCGGCCTTCTGGGCAGCGACAAGCTTGGCGAAGACCGGGTGTTTGGCGTTGAGCTCGAGCACGCGCTGGCTCTTGGGCATACCGTCGGGCGCGCCCTCGGGACCCTTCTGGAGCACCTTCTCCATCTCGAGCGAAAGCGGGCCTTCGGTGGTGATGCAGGCGGGGGCATCGGTCAGGCGCGCGGAGACGGCAACCTTCTCGACCTTGTCGCCGAGCGCCTCCTTCATGGCGTTAAAGAGGTCCTCGTTCTCCTTGGTGGCGTCCTCGGCCTCCTTCTTCTCGTCATCGGTCGCCAAATCAAGATCGCCGGTCGCGACGTTCTTGAGCTCTAGATGACGATCCTCGACCTCGGGCTCGGCGCCATCGGCAACCGCCTTCTCGGCAGCCTCGCGAGCAGCGTCATCCTCGTAGACCTTGGGCATATCAGCAGCCACGTACTCACGCATGGCCTGGAAGGTGAACTCATCCACGTCCTGCGTCAGCAGCAGTACATCGTAGCCGCGGTCGAGCACGCCCTTCACGACGGGCATCTTGGCCAGACGCTCGCGCGAATCGCCGGCGGCGTAGTAGATGGCCTTCTGGCCCTCGGGCATGCCCTTGGCATACTCGGCCAGCGTGATCATCTTCTGCTCCTTGGCAGACCAGAACAGCAGCAAGTCGGCGAGCTCGTCGGCCTTCATGCCGTAGCTCGAGTAGATACCGTACTTAAGACCGCGACCAAAGTTCTCAAAGAACTTCTCGTATGCCTCGCGGTCGTTGTCGCGCATATCCTCAAGATCGGCAGTAATTTTCTTCTCCACGCGCTTGGCGATTGCCTTGAGCTGTCGGTTCTGCTGCAGCGTCTCGCGCGAGATGTTGAGCGACACGTCGGCGGAATCAACGACACCGCGCACGAAGTTGTAGTAATCGGGCAGCAGGTCGTCGCACTTCTCCATAATCAACACGTTGGAGCTGTAGAGCGCCAGACCCTTCTCGTAGTCCTTGCTGTACAGATCGAACGGGGCGCGGCCCGGCACAAACAGCAGGGCGTCGTACTCGAGCGTGCCCTCGGCATGAAAGCTAATGGTGCGCGCGGGGTCATCAAAGTCGTGGAACGTGGACTTGTAGAACTCGTCATAGTCCTTCTGCTCAACGTCGGAGCTACGCTTTTTCCAGATCGGCGTCATGGAGTTGACAGTCTCGAGCTCCTGATAGTCCTCGTACTCGGGCTTGTAGTCGTCACCAGCGTCCTCGGGCTTGGGCTTCTGGCGGCTCTTGGTCACCATCATCTGAATCGGGTAGCGCACATAGTTGCTGTACTGCTGAATCAGGCTCTTGAGGCCCCACTCGGTCAGGAAGCGATCGTAGGTCTCGGCCTCGCCATCGGCGTCGAGTTTCTCGTTCTCGCGCAGCGTGAGGATAACGTCGGTACCGTGCTCGGCACGCTCGCCGTCCTCGATGGTATAGCCCTCCAGACCGTCGGACTCCCACACATGAGCGGCATCCTCGCCATAGGCGCGGCTGACGACCTTCACGTGGCTGGCGACCATAAAGGCGGAGTAGAAACCCACGCCAAACTGACCGATGATGTCGACATCGGAACCCTGCTGCTCGGCGTTCTCGGTCTTAAACTCCTCGGAGCCGGAATGGGCGATGGTGCCCAGGTTGCGCTCGAGCTCCTCGGCGGTCATGCCAATGCCGTTATCCGAGATGGTAATGGTGCGGGCGTCTTTATCAAAGGAGACGCGAATAGCCAGGTCGCCCTGGTCGAGCTTGACACTCGGGTCCTGCAGGCTCTTAAAGTTGAGCTTGTCGACGGCGTCGCTCGCGTTAGAGATAAGCTCGCGCAGGAAGATTTCCTTATTGGTGTAGATGGAGTTGATCATAAGGTCGAGCAGTTTTTTGCTCTCGGTCTTAAATTGACGCATGTGCAGTCCTTTCGCGCTATCCCCGTCCGCAAAAACGGCCCGGTTGCCCGAGCCGGATCGCAGACCTGCTATGTTCAGACTTAGATTTTATAACCCATTAGCGCGCATATATACATACGGAATCGAAAAACTGTATGCCAGAGCGCTCCGATGCGCCAATTGCCAAGGAGTGTCCCCGACTGCCGGCAGAAAAGGAGCGTCCCTATCTGCCATCTACGCGCTTGGCCATCCAGGCATGGGGTTGGCCCTCATCCTCGTAGTCTACCGGGGCAATTTGCGTGTAGCCCGCCTTTACATAGAGCGGCAGCACGTATTCCTGCGCATGCAGCTTAATAAGCTTAGCGCCAGCATTGCGTGCACACGCATCACTGGCCTCGACGATCGCACTCGCCAGACCGCGACGACGCATAGCCGGCAGCACGGCGACGCGCCCCATAATGTAGGTCTCCCCCGCCGCAACGCCTTCGTCCATGTCGCATGCCGGCGACACCGGGGCTTCCGCATCTGCCGCGCGCTCCAGCTCCTCGGGAAACACGCGCGAGCAGCCGGCGAGTTGACCATCCACATACAGCGTCACATGAATGCAGTCAGAAGCCTCATCGATCTGGTCGAACTCGTTTTCGTAACCCTGTTCGTCCATAAAGACGGCGCGGCGCACCAGCGCCGCGCCGTCAAAGCATCCCGTCTTAATTTGAATATCCATGGTCGCCCCTCCGTTCAAAGCAAACGTTAGGGACAGATTTTAGCGAAAGTGAGCGCCTCGCACGCTAAACTTGGCCCGCGCCTTTGCTAGGTAATCGTAGTGGCGAACATTGTGGGCGTCGCTTGCGATAAAGCTGTACAAGCCCTCGTCAAACAGACGCTGCGCCGGCTTTTTCTCGCGGCCAAAGCGGCCACCGGCGATAAAGTCCGCCGAAGCTTGCAGCTTGCAGCCCATATCGACCAGACGCTCCGCCACACTCACATCCTTTTGAACAGCGCGATATCGCTCGGGATGAGCGATGATCACCTGGTAGCCGCTGCATTGCAAATCGTAAATCGTACTCTCGTACTCTCTAAACGCATAGGGATCAGCATGCGTCGAAAGCTCAAGCAGAAACTCATTGGTGCCATCGAAATGCAGGTATTCTGCGGCGTCGATGCCCAGCTCGACAAGCTTTCGGTGGTTGACCTCAAAGCCCATCTGAAGCGGAAAACCATCTGCGTTATCCCGCAATAACTCAAAGGCATCCCACATCTTGTCGTAGTCAAAATAGGGATCTCGGCAGTGCGGGGTGCAGACAATTCTGGTTACGCCAGCCTGTTTGGCAGCCGCAAGCATCGCCAGGCTCTCATCGAGATCGGCGGCACCGTCGTCTACACCCGGCAAGATATGACAATGAATGTCGCGCATAGGTCGGCCTTAATCAACTAAACGTTTGCCCTGTTGGTAAAGATCCCCTTTTTAGAAGCACCCTGAGCAGCGGAACCGTTTTTTACCTTCTTACCGTCCTTGGTGTAGTAAGAATAGTAATATTCGCTGGTCTCGGTCTCGCAGTAATTCATAACGGTACCGATGAGCTTGACCTTCTCGGACTTCTTAAGCTGAGCGATGGCGTTGAGCGCTTCCTCGCGCTTGGTGAAGTCTTCGCGCACCACAAACAGCGTGCCGTCAGTCAGGCTGGCGATCTCGGCAGCATCGATGAAGGTGCCGACCGGAGGAGCGTCAAAAATGACATACTGGAACTTGGCAGACAGCGCCTTAACCAGCTTGGCAAAACGATGAGACACGATGATGTCGGCAGGATTGGGAATATGAGGCTCCGCATCGAGGAAGTAGAAGTTCTTCTGACCCGTCTCGGCGATTGCCTGGTCGATGGAAATCTGCTCGGACAGGACTGCGTAGAGTCCGCCATGCGAACGGACGCCAAGCATGTCGGAAAGAGACCTGCGACGCATATCTCCCTCGACCAGAAGAACGCTCTTGCCGCTGGTGGCAATAGCCTGGGCCAGGTTGATGGCAACCGTAGTCTTACCCTCGTTGGGAATCGAGGACGTAACGGTAATGGTGCGGATGGGGTCATCCACGCTCGCAAAGCGAATGTTGGCCAGAAGGGTCTTGGCGGCATTCTGTACAACGAGCTTATCGGTGTTCTTAGCCCTAGCCATGCCTATTTACCACCTTTCATAGCCGGAATTCGGCCAACAACGGGAATACCAAGGAGCTCTTCTGCCTCTTCGACACCGCGGATGCGCGTGTTGAGCATATCTGCCAAAACGACATAGGCAATTGCGATAAAGACGCCGGCGAGGAACGCGACGGCGACGTACAGCGTGCGCTTGGGACCACTGGGGGATTCGGGGGTCTTAGCCTTATCGATAACGTTGATGCTCTGAGCGGCACCGACATTCTGGGCGACCGTGCTCACCGAGCTGGCCATGGCCCTTGCCACCTCTGCCGTCTCCTCGGCATCGGTGCCCGTCACCGAAAGCGTGATGACGCGCGTCGTGGTCTCGGAGGAAACTGAAATCTTGTAGTCGTCCAGATCGGCGAGGCCCAGATCCTTGGCAGCACCACCCTTAACGCTATCGCTATCGAGCAGCGTGGCGATATCGTTGGAAAGCATCTGGCTCGCCGAAAGATCGGTGTAGCTCATTTGACTGCTATCGTCGGTCTTGGCGAGAACGTACATGCTCGTCGTGGCGGTGTAGGTGTTGTCCATCATGGTGAAGGACACGATGCCCATGGCGACCGCGCAAATCACCGGGAGGGCGATGACCAGCTTGAGGTGCTTTTTAAGCAGCTGGAACAGTTCGAGAAGGGTCATGCAGCTTGCCTTTCATTTCCCTAGTTCATATCGACAAAACTGCTCGTATCATATCGCATCTTTCTGCCAAGTCCGAACTCTATACATAAGATACAGCACATACGGCAATGTTGCGCAATAATAACGCCGCATCGGCAACCCCGGTGCGGCGTCAAAACAACACGTTTGCTGCATTGCTACGCAAATGATTCGTCCTGCTGTACGGGAAACGTCACCGTGATGGTAGTCCCCACACCCAGCTCGCTCGATAGGTCGAGCGAAGCATGATGATACACGGCGGCATGCTTAACGATGGCCAGACCCAAGCCTGTTCCGCCACGTGCCTTGGAGCGGCTCTTGTCCACGCGATAGAAGCGCTCGAACACCTTGCCCTGCTCCTCGGGCGCGATGCCGATACCTGTATCGGCAACCGTCAGGTACGGATGGCCCTCATCATTGGTCCCACATCGAAGCGTAACCGTGCCACCGGGCTGGTTATAGCGAATAGCGTTACTGGCCAGGTTATAAATCAGCTCATCGATCAGGCGCGACACACCTTCGACCACAACGGGCTTCGTCTTGCGCACGATGGTCACGTCCGACTGTCGGGCGACTTGCTCAAGGCGCTGCTCCACCGTCGTAATAGCGCGCGAGAGCTCAATGGGTTCCGTGGAACCAATAGGCACTGCCTCGCCCTCGGTCGCGCGCTCGGCCTCGTCCAGGTTAGACAACGTCAAGATGTCGTTTACCAGCGCTGCCAGGCGGCCCGCCTCGCGATAGATGCGACCGCCAAAGTTGCGCAGATCGTCCTCGCCCTCAACCATGCCGCTTGCAATAAGCTCGGCGTAGCCCGAAATCGCGGTAAGCGGGGTCTTGAGCTCATGAGTGATATTGGCCGTGAACTCACGACGCATGCGGTCGTTATCGGCCAGCACCGCCATCTGGCGTTTAAGCTCCTGGCGCTGCGACTCAATGCGCTCGAGCATGGGAACCATCTCGGCGTAGGCATGTTCATAGCTACGGCGCGGATGGTCCAAATCGACCTCCTGCAGCGGCGCAATGATGGCACGGGATTCGCGACGCGCAAGGAAAAACGAGAGCACCGCGCCCGCCACCGCGATAAGCAGCATCGGCGCCACCAACGAGAGCAAAATCGCCGCAACGCCAGGCTGAGCCTGTGCCAAACGAACGACCTGACCGTTATCAAGGGCGACGGCGCGATATAGCATAATCTCGTCGAGCGTGGCGCTCGAGCGCTCCGCGGAGCCCGAACCGCTCTCAAGGGCCTCAACGACCTCGGGGCGATCGCCATGGTTGGGCAACGTGGAAGGAGACGCCTCGTTGTCGTAGGCGACCGATCCATCCTTATTGATCAGCGTGATACGAAGGTCCTCGCGATCGAGACTTCGCAAAAATGCGATGGGTTCCTTCTGCTCGTTTAAGGCGGCGGCAATAAGCTCGGTTTCTTGCGAAAGGTTGGCACTCGTGGCATCTGCCAAGGTGTTTTGCACGAAGAACGCGCCCAGCACCGTAAACGCCAAAATGACGGACATAGCGCAGACAAATATCGTCGCAAACACGCGATGCGAGAGCGTGTGTTTTCCCTGAGGGGCAAAGACCACGGACTACTCCTCCGATGCTGCTGCCGCAGCGACGGCATCTTCAGTATCGCTACCGGCGGAAGGCTCCGCCAGGCGATAGCCCACGCCGCGCACCGTCTCGATAGCGCCGGCACGCTCGCCGAGCTTTTGGCGAAGCGTCTGCACGTGCACGTCGACGGTACGCGAGCCGCCATCGAAGTCCCAGCCCCACACGCTCTGCAACAGCGACTCGCGGGTAAAGACCACGCCGGGCTTGCGCATAAGATATTCGAGCAAATCGAACTCGCGCAAGGTGAGTTTGAGCGGCTCGCCGGCAACGGTCACTTCGCGATGGCTGGGCGAAAGCACGATATCGCCCACGCTGAGCACATCGCTTGCTTGTTTGACCATGCCGCCGCGGCGCAGCAGCGCACGGCAACGGCTGGCAAGCTCCATGAGCGAAAACGGCTTGGTCAGATAATCGTCGGCACCGCCATCGAGCGCCATCACCTTATCGAGCTCGGTATCCTTGGCAGTGAGCATCATGATGGGCACCGTCGCCGTCAGGCGGTCGGCGCGCAGGCGACGCATAATTGCCAAACCGTCGGTATCGGGCAGCATGATGTCGAGCAGGACGGCATCGGGTACCCGTCGCGCCACGGCGGCCTTAAACTCGCCATCGCACGAAAAGCCTTCGGCCTCGATTCCCTGCTTGCGCAGTGCATAGACCGTCAAATCCCTGATGTTGTCATCGTCCTCGACGTAATAGATCATGTTGAACCCCTTTGCGGCCGGCATGACCGCATCTTAACCCTAAAGGTACCTTTACTAGATGGTATCAGCCAAAACGTCCCGTTAAATAATCCGCCGTGCGCGGGTCGGTGGGATTTTTGAAGAGCTGAGCGGTGGGTGCGTGCTCCACCAACTCACCCAGCAAGAAAAACGCGACCGAGTCGGAGATGCGCGCCGCCTGCTGCATATTGTGCGTAACGACCACGAGCGTACAGGTCTCTTCGAGCTCGCAGGCCAGCTGCTCAACCACCAGCGTCGACACGGGATCGAGAGCGCTCGTGGGCTCGTCCATCAGCAGAATATCGGGCTGCACGGCAAGCGCGCGGGCGATGCACAGACGCTGCTGCTGCCCGCCCGAAAGGCCCAGCCCCGACTCCTTGAGTTTGTCCTTGACCTCATCCCATAGCGCAGCGCGACGAAGAGAGTCCTCGACCAACTCATCCAGAACGGCGCGGTCGTGCACGCCCATGCCGCGTGGACCATACGCGACGTTGTCGTAGATGCTCATGGGAAACGGGTTGGGGCGCTGGAACACCATGCCCACGCGCTGGCGCAGGCGGCAGATGTCGTAGTCGCCCAGGATATCCTGGCCGTCGAGCGCGATCTTACCCTCGATGCGGCAGTCCTTGATGTCGTCGTTCATGCGGTTAAAGCAACGCAGCAGCGTCGACTTGCCGCAGCCCGAAGGACCGATAAACGAGGTGATCTGCTTGTCGCGAATCTTGATGGATACGTCCTTGAGCGCGTGGTGGTCGCCATAGAACAGATCGAGGCCCTCGACGTCGATGCGCGTCGACGAGGCGGCAAGATCCTGCGCCGTGGGACGAGTCGCGTCCCCGACTTCGCGCTCGTGCGCAGCCTCGGCTTGCGCCTCCATTAGCTCCTCGAGCTCCGTGGGCTCCATAGCCGCAGCAGCCGTCATACCGCATACCTCCACATCGATATCAATTCAGCAGTATCGATAGTAGAAATCGCGGCTCATATGCACGTGAGCGCATTGTCAGGTGTTTGTAAGGGCGCCTACGCTACGCGGCAGGCAGCTCGATGGTAAAGACGGTATGCTCGGGCGTCGATTCGCACGCGATGGTACCGCCATGCGCGCATACAATCTCCTTGGCGATGGCGAGGCCCAGCCCAGCACCGCCGCGATTGGTCGCACGCGCTGCATCCAGGCGATAAAACTTCTCAAAGATCACCTTGAGCTTAGCCGCGGGAATCGGGTCACCATGGTTAATAAAGCGCACGCGCACGCCGCCGTCATCTTGGCGTCGGGCCTCGATCGTAATGGTCGAGCCTTCGTAACTATAGGCGACGGCGTTTTTCATGATGTTGTTGAACACGCGCGCCATCTTGTCGCCATCCACAAGCACCGTCAGGTCCTCGTGCACATCAATCTGTGCTTCCTTATGCTGTTCGTTGAGAATGGGATAGAACTCATCGGCGACCTGCGCCAGCAACAGGCTCAAGTCGACGTAGCCGCGCGTAAGCACAATATCGTGGAAATCAAAGCGTGTAATGTCGAAGAACTCCTCGACAAGTGCGTCGAGCCGATGTGCCTTGTCAAGCGCCACGCCCGTAAAGTGCGCGCGCTGCTCGACTGGCAGCTCGGGGGCCTCCTGCAACAGGGAGAGGTAGCCCACCACGCTGGCGAGCGGCGTGCGCAAGTCATGCGCCAGGTATGTGACCAAGTCATCCTTGCGATGTGACTCGTCGCGTAGGGCCTGCTGCACCTTACGCTCGCGATCGCGCACGCGGTTGAGCGCACCCTCGACCTCCAGGAAGTCGCCGTCGATGTTATCCCAGGCGTCAGGATGATCGATCAGGCGGTCCTGGATACGGGCCGCAAGCACGCGATCGGCATGCTGTTCCCCTTGCTCGTAGCCTTGGTAATACAGTGCTCGGCCACAAAAGAATAAGACGCACACGGCAAGCGCCAAGACAAAACCAAGCATGTTGAATACAAAGCCGGCGTCAAAGAACACCGGCTCGGCAATGCCGCCAAGCGCCATGGCGCCAATCGCCAGCGTGATTACCCACGCGGCACCGCCAATCACCACGCAACGGCGCACGGTTTCGAATCGATCGATCAGCAAAAACCCGATAAGCAAAACTGCCAAAATGCCAGCGATGTTGTCGATACCGACCAGCAGCAGGCTCAGCAAAAAGAGCAGTACCGTCGCGAGCGCGCGGTTGTCGACGACTGCCCTCACGTATTCAAAGAGTCGATCGGGCACCTCGAACGCCTGTCTATCATCTTTTGTCATATCAAGATCCTCACAAGCGAAAAGCGTTATTCGATGATGTAGCCGACGCCCCAGACGTTTTTGATAAAGCGCGGTTTTTGGGCATCGTCGCCAATCTTTTCGCGCAGGTGGCGAATATGCACCATCACGGTATTGTTGGAGCCGGGCATAAAGTCCTCGTTCCACACCGCGCGGAACAGGTCCTCCACGGGCACTACGCTGCCGCGATGCTCGGCCAGATACAGCAAGATGGAATACTCGATGGGTGTGAGGCGCACCGGCGCACCGTCCACTGTCACGGCACGAGCGTCGCGATTGATCTCGAGACCGTCGAGCTGAATGACCGGAGACTCAGCCACCTGCACTCGGCTACCGTAGCTGGTATAGCGGCGAAGCTGGGCGTGGACGCGCGCAACAAGCTCCAACGGGCGGAACGGCTTGACCACGTAATCGTCCGCACCGAGCGAAAGGCCCTCAATCTTATCCTGCTGGGCATCACGAGCCGTCAGCATAATCACGGGATAGGTGTGGCTGGCACGAATCGTGCGCAGCAGTTCAAAGCCGTCGATATCAGGCAGCATGACATCGAGCAACGCCAGATCAAACTCTTGCTCCAAGATTGCTTTGGCCGCGTCGGCCCCGCTATAGGCAATCTGAACATCAAAGCCTTCTTTTGTAAGGTAGATACCCACCAGGTCGGCGATGGCCTTCTCGTCGTCGACTACCAAAATGCGCTCGTTCATGCGTGCTCCTCTCGCGCTCCATTATGCCCGAGGGGACGCTCGCCACACACAACAAGCGCGGGCGATTAAGTCGTCCTTAAGCACCCATATGTCCGTTCGGGCACAGATGCAGGCCATGCGCGCGCTCGACGCTCGCCTGCGCCGGCAAACGATATACTCTAGTGCCAGAAGAGACCACCCCGTCGAAAGCGAAATCCGTGAAGCCCTTCACCTCTTTTGCAAAGCGCTCTGCCCAGCTTGCTGCCGGCTTTATCTGTGCCGTCGCCCTTGTTGCCGGCGCGCCAACGGTCGCCAGCGCCCAAGTGCTAACAACTGACGACATTTGCGGCAAAACCGCCGATGCACGCGGTATTACGGCCGAAAACCTCCCCGATATCGAGGCAACCAATGCCGTTGTCATGGGGAAAGACGGCACCGTCTACTACGCCCGCAGCGCCGATGATCAGGTCAAGATTGCCTCGATCACCAAGGTGATGACCGCGATCCTGACCGTTGAGAACTGCAAAATGGACGAGAAGATCACGGTGAGCAATGCTGCCGCCACCGTAGGCAACTCGACCGCCGGCCTGCTCGAAGGCGACGAGCTCACCGTGGAGCAAGCTCTGCGCGGCCTGATGATCCCCTCGGGCAACGATGCCGCCATCGCGCTTGCCGAGCACGTGGGCAAAAAGATCGACCCCAAGACCAAGGACGCCGTGGCCACCTTTGTAAAGGCCATGAACGAGCGCGCTCAAGAGCTCGGCTGCACGGGAACGCTTTTTGAGAATCCGCACGGTCTGGACTTTGATGAGTGGGCCGGTAACATGCACTCCACCGCGCACGATGTAGCCCTGATGATGCAGGAGGCAATGAAGAACGACACGTTCCGCGAAATCGTGGCGAGCGATGATTCCTGGATTGAGGTTACGGGCGCCGACGGTTCCGACCATTCGCATTCCATGGATACGCACAATGAGCTGCTGGGGCAGGACGGCAATATCGGCGGTAAGACCGGCACCACCGACGATGCCGGCTATTGCTTTACGGGAGCCTACAACCGCGATGGCGACGAGACCTACACCGTCGTCTTGAACTCCAGCACCACCGATCAGCGCTTTGCCGACACGGCCGCCCTTGCCAACTGGTACTACGACCACAAGGTGACGGTTGCGATCGCCAACACGCAGGAAAAGACCGCCAACGGCAATCCGCTCATCGCGCGCATCAGCCAGACCGACTGGACGGACAAGACGATCGATGCCACGCTCGCCGATCCCGCAGCTCAGGCGACCGTCTTTGCGCTTGCCGGAGAGGTGACCGAGAAGGTTACCTATGATGACCTTTCGGGCACGGTACATGTGGGCGACAAGGTGGGTAGCGTGACGCTCAAGCAAGACGGCACCAAGATCGCCGTCATGGATTTGGTTGCCGACGAAGAAGGCTCGGGGCCGAATCCCATTGAGTGGCTCCTTGTGAAGCTCGACCGCCTGGGCCGCCGCATCGACAATCGCCCGCTTACGGCAGAAAGCGAAACCGTAGCCAAGGCACCCGAGATGTAGGGCCGGAGCGATATCACATCGAACCAAATGAGGCGTCCAACGGGGCGCCTCATTTTTTGAGGGTTCGAATCCCCAGCTAACGTTTTTGGTAACAAAAAAGGGCCCCAAACGGGACCCTTCTTTAAAGTTAAACTGGCGGAGAGCTGGGGATTCGAACCCCAGATGCCCTTTTGGGGCATACTCGCTTAGCAGGCGAGCACCTTCGGCCTCTCGGTCAGCTCTCCGTAACAGCCGTTCTATAGTAACCAAACAGTCGAAGTTGGGCAAGAGGGAATTTCTAATTGCCTAGCGGCCTTTCCTCCTTGCAGTTTTCGCCCCTACCCCAGCGAGCGACTGAGGGAGCCGAGCTCATCGTTACCCATGGTGCGCCACATTTGGAAGATGCAGACGCGCGCCAGGAAAAAGAAGCCGTTATCGACCAACTGCACGGCAGCATCCGCCAGCTGGTTGGTCACGGCGGGCACGGGAGGCAGCTCGAGCCCGGCTTTACGGATGGTCTCAACCGCATCCTCGAACGTCGGCGGCTCATTGACGCCCATCTCGTTCATAAGGCCCTGCATTTCCTCCAACGCGCTGCTACCCGACTCCTCGCCGCGCGGCACGAGGCGGTAGCACGCCAACGCGAGCTCGAGCTGGTCGCAGTTCCAATAGGCAAACGCCAGACGATAGAACAGATAACCGATTGAGGGGCGGTCGCTGGCAATGCGCAGGCCGTGTCGCGCCACCTCGATAATCTCGTCAAAGCGCTCCAGGCGCGCCAGCACGTTGATGAGCGCAAAGTGCGATTGCATGGACGAGCGAGCCAGATCGTAAAGACGACGCACCTCGGGCAATGCCCGTTCAAAATCCTCCTGCTCGGCGTAAAAGCTGCAGATCTCGTGCTGAGCAAAGTAGAGCGCGTCGGGAGCGCGCAGGATGCGCACCGAGCGATCTTCCTCCATTACCGGCAGCACCATACGCACCAGCTGGTTGTCGCAAAACTGCGTCTGGACCGGACCCGTTGCCAAAAGCTCGGCAACGGCGCACTTAGCCTCCAACTCCTCAACAAGACGGGAGAAGCCCTCAAACGCGCTTGCACGGTCAACTTTTGCCTGCTCGCGCAACTCGACGACGCGCGCCACATACGGGTCATCGTCCATCTCCATGACCTCGAGCTCATCAGCCGTATCGGCAAGCAGCAGGTCGCGCAACGCCGGCGGCAGCGAACGGTGGTCGTCACGCGGGCGAGCGTGAACCTCTGCAGGCTCAATCGCATCCGGCGCGTCCGACTCATATGCCTCAAGCATGCGCTTGCACGGCATATCGTCCATATCCATGCTCTCAAGATCCTTGGCGACAGGCACGCAATTGGCCAGATAGGCCGCACGCCCAAAGGAATATGTTGCAATGACGCGCTCGCCCTGCTCGCCGTCGGGAGCCGCAATCTGAACATAGCAGCGCGCAATGCAGGCACCTGCGGCAAAGCAAGCCGCTGCCAGCGTAAGCGCCACGCGCGCGTCGTGCTCCGCGGCCCAAATCACACGCGCGTTCTCGTCCAACTCGCGCCAGACATCCTCCCGGGCGTCGTATTCACGTTGTGGCATGGCATCCACGACAGAGTGCCCAAACCGAACGAGCATAATCCCCTCGGCAACGTTTGCCCGATAGGTATAGTCGAGCCGTGTGACCACGTTGAGCGCCTCGACGATACGCGCGAAGCGGGTGCGCACGTCCCACTCACCGCCCGGCTGGCAAGCCACCGTTCCCGGTTTGTCCCACGGGTTGTCGCTCGAGGCCGTATCGAGCAGTCGGGGAACATCGTTGGTCGTCTTGGCGATATGCCACGCGTCAAAGAGCGCGCAGCCCTCAAGGCTCGGCGAGGATGCCGCGGGGACCAATCCGGCCCCGATGCGCTCAAGGATGCCGGAGAGGCGGTTGAGACGGCACTCGATGGCAAGCAGCATGTCAATCTCGTCCTGGTCCAGCAGGCTACGATCAAAATTGAGATAGAACAGCTTTGAGCGGTCAATGCGCGCTAGGCTCATTTCGGACTTGGCAGCAATGGTGCGCAGGCGGGGCAAGTCGATCTCGCTCATAAGAGCGGCGGCATAGCGCTCGATACCGCTCGGATTCTCGGCATGGTCAACACGGTAAAGCAGCGTCTCGATAGCATCGGGGAGCGGTGCCGTGTCAAAGCCCAAAAACACCTCGACCGGCTCGGGCAACTTTACGAGTTTGATCTTGTCGACAACGTTTTGCATGTCTACATCGAGACCGTCGACGCCCGTCGTGTTCGCAAGAGCGCTTTCGGAGTTGGCAAATATCACGTAGCGCAAGAACATCGAGGCCATGAACTCGCCGTAAGGAAGGGCGCGGGTCGAATTCCATGTCTCGTGGTCGGACTGCTCGCGCATGGGGCCTTCGGGAGAGCCGGCAGTTCGCGCACACGCGTGCATTGCTCCGTTGGCCTCCCTCACCATAATCTCGCCAATACTGGAATCGGACTCGTGAAGGACCAGCTCCATGTCAGGGTCCTCGGGCAACGGTACTTCCCGAACAGGGCGGTCAACCTTATAAACCTTGCCCGACACGTCCACGTAGCCCAAGAGCGATATGTGAGTTTTGCCGACGAATTCGACGACATAGCACGACTCTTTGGGGTCCTCGCCAAAGACTTTCCAGACAACACCATATGAGCGCCCCGCAGGCTGCTCTGGCATCGATGGAAAACGCTTTTTGGGGTCGAGAAACCTGAGCTTGTATGTCGGACGCTCTGCCACGAAATATCACCCTGATCAGTCGTTGAAAGAAGGAGTGGTCGCGGATGGGCCGCGACACCTACTCGGAATCTTACACGAGTCGATAAGAAATAGTCTCCCACGGGCGGAGGTGCACGATTCCAGTCGCGTATCAAATATCGAGTGCCGTCATAAAAGAAAAGCCCCCGTTGCCGGAGGCTTCAAGCTCAAATGGTGCGGCGTATAGGATTCCGCGCATCCGCTGCGCGGATCCGCACCGGCTTCGCCCGCCTGCCGGCGCGCTCGCCCGCTCGCTACGGACGCTCCGCGTCCGCTTCACGCTCGCGCCTCGACCGAGGTTCGAATCCATGAGATGTCGGCGTAAAAGAAAAGCCCCCGTTGCCGGAGGCTTCAAGCTCAAATGGTGCGGCGTATAGGATTCCGCGCATCCGCTGCGCGGATCCGCACCGGCTTCGCCCGCCTGCCGGCGCGCTCGCCCGCTCGCTACGGACGCTCCGCGTCCGCTTCACGCTCGCGCCTCGACCGAGGTTCGAATCCATGAGATGTCGGCGTAAAAGAAAAGCCCCCGTTGCCGGAGGCTTCAAGCTCAAATGGTGCGGCGTATAGGATTCGAACCTATGACGTTCTGATTCGTAGTCAGACCCTCTATCCAGCTGAGGTAACGCCGCAACGCACGGATTATTATGCACGCGAGCCCCCGATGGGTCAAGCGACAATTTGAAAAAAATTTTACGGAGTGGTGATTAGGCTGTTTGCGCGGCTTATAGGACAAAATGTGTGTCCCGATGGAACATCCGTTTCCATCCATTAATCCAGCCAGAAGGGGTACGGGTCCCTGTGGTGGAGGTCCTCCCACACGGCACCGCCGCCCCAATCCGGCCCTCCGTCCTCGCGCGACGGCGAGGCGGAGCAGACGCGGAGCGGGAAGTCGATGTCCGCGTCGGCCGGCATCGCGGCGGGCTTCTCGCGCGCCGTCCTCGCGTCCCCCGAGCGCGCGCGGCGCCACCGGAACGCCGCCTTCACGCGCTTGGCCGACGTCAGCCCCCGGTGGTTGCGCAGGACGGCCCCCGGCTGCGAGTTCACCCCTCCCTCGATCATGTCCTGCCGCTGCGCCTGGTCCGACCGCCACAGCAGGGGCGATAACGACCTTTATGGGCACCTCTTCCGAACGGTTATTTAACGGTTCCGGAAAAGGTTATCTACCGGCGGGAGCGATAGGCAACCGGTCACGCATTCTGTCCGAGCGGCTAAAAGCGGGCACGGAATCTAAACGGCTGAAAAAGGGGCATCGACCTGCGCCGATGCCCCAACGTGGGCACACATTTTGCCCTAATAGCCCTCGACCGAGGTTCGAATCCATGCGGTGTCGCCATAAAAGAAAAGCCCCCGTTGCCGGAGGCTTCAAGTTCGATTGGTGCGGCGTATAGGATTCGAACCTATGACGTTCTGATTCGTAGTCAGACCCTCTATCCAGCTGAGGTAACGCCGCAGCGCAAGACATATAAAACCACTTTAGTTAGTTGGAGTCAAGCACAATCTCAAACTTTTTTGAGAATATGTTCCTTACGCAGCTCCGCATGCGCCAGCGTCCCCCATGCGATCAATCGGTTTTTCAACCACATCGAACCCAGCACCGAGCTCCCTCAAAAGCGAGCGCACCCGCTGGGCACAGTCATAATCGGCAAACGAGATGCTCAGCATGCGCGCGACCTGGTTAGAAGTCCCAACTCCATAGAACCGCTCAAGCGCCACAAGCCCCTCGTGCGTCACAAAAGTCTCGACTACATGCGACGACTCCTCAAAACACCATTGGGTCAACGGGCCCCCGCTCGTCTGCCGCACCACCAAACCACCCACACCCGATGGCTCACACGTAACTAGTAAGTGCTCCCCACCTTCATCGCTCTCAAACAAAACTACCCGCTCATCAAACAGCTCCATCGCATCCCCTTCCTCTCGCTTCTATCTAACAAAAGCATAGCAGGTAGATGGCTGTATACAGAACGTTTGTTCGTGTGTTTTCTATTGAGCTGTCCGCGCGATATGGTAAAGCTCCGCACACAAAAAGGGCGCCCCAGAAAGGAGCGCCCTTGCAAATCGCTTATGCAGGCAACCTACGCGACCGGCTCGATCTTCTCGAGGCCGCCCATGTAGGGACGCAGAACCTCGGGGATCGTGATGGTGCCGTCGGCGTTCTGGTAGTTCTCCAGAATGGCGGCCATGGTGCGGCCAGCCGGCAGGCCGGAACCGTTGAGGGTGTGCAGGTAGCGCGAGCCCTTGAAGTTCTCGGGGTCGCGATACTTGATGTTGGCGCGACGGGCCTGGAAATCGCCGCAGTTAGAGCAGGAGCTGATCTCTTTGTAGGCGTTGTAGCTCGGCAGCCAGACCTCGATGTCGTAGGTCTGACGGGCAGAGAAGCCCAGGTCGCCGGTGCACAGGCTAATCACGCGATACGGAAGGCCCAGCTGCTGAAGCAGGAACTCGGCCTCGGCGGTCATGCTCTCGAGCTCCTCGTCGGACTCCTCCGGCTTGGCAAACTTGACCATCTCGACCTTGTCGAACTCGTGCTGGCGGATGATACCGCGGGTGTCGCGACCAGCGGAGCCGGCCTCCTCGCGGAAGCAGGGGGTGAAGGCGGTGTAGCGGCGCGGCAGGGTATCAGCATCGAGAACCTCGCCGGCGTGCAGGTTGGTAAGCACGACCTCGGCGGTGGGGATCAGGAAGTTGTCGCCCGAGACGTGATAGGCGTCGTCCTCGAACTTGGGCAGCTGACCCGTGCCAAACATGGTCTGACGCTTGACGACGATGGGCGGCCACCACTCCTTAAAGCCACGGCTGGTGTGCGTGTCAAGGAAGAAGTTGATGAGGGCGCGCTCAAGACGGGCGCCGGCGCCACCGAGAACGGTAAAGCGGCTACCGGAGAGCTTGTTGCCGCGCTCGAAATCGAGGATGTCGAGGTCGGTGCCCAGGTCCCAGTGCGGCTTAAAGTCGAAGTCGAACTCGCGCGGGGTGCCCCAACGACGGCGCTCGATGTTCTCGTCCTCGTCCTTGCCGTACGGCGTGGCCTCGCAAGGGATGTTGGGAAGGTGAGCCATAAAGTCGTACTGCTCCTGCTCGAGAGCGGTGCGGCGCTCGGCCAGACCGTCAATCTTCTCGTTGACGGCGCGCACGGCCTCCTTGGCGGCCTCGGCCTCGTCCTTCTTGCCCTCCTTCATCAGGGCGCCGATCTTCTTGGACTCGGCATTACGCGTGGCCTGGAGCTCCTCGACCTCGGTGATGACGGCACGGCGCTCGTCGTCGAGCTCGAAGAACTTCTCTCGATCCCAAGACGTCTGGCGGTTGGCCATGGCGGTATCGATGGCATCGGGGTTCTCGCGAACAAACTTGATATCAAGCATTAGATCCTCCGGCGATATACATTCCATTTAGGTTGCAACCTTGTACATGTATGGGCAAGTATATACTTATGAGCGTTTACGACCCAACCCAACTACGCAAGAAGGCACCCAATGGACGCAGTTTTTTCCTTTTTGTTTGGCACCCGCACCGGTTTTGCCATCCTTTTCGCCGGCGGCATCCTACTGTTTGCGATTCTTGCCTTTGTAATGGAGAAGCGCACCCATAAGATGTATGTCGACCGCGGCCCCAAGGACGAGGACGATCAAGACGGCTTCTGGGACTAGCCTGCCAAAAAGGGACTGGTTTATTTTGGTCGGTTTTATCTGGGCAAACGCAAGCGCCTCGCAACTGGAATTGAGCCAGTTGCGAGGCGCTTTTTGCTATAGAGATAAAAACGCAGGAAAACCTGCCAAAATAAACCTGTCCCTAAATGGCAGGTTTTACTGGAGGGTGGCGTCGATGGCCTTGACCAGGGCGCTGCGCATGCCGGCGTCCTCGAGCGCGACGACGCCCTTGATGGTGGCGCCACCGGGTGAGCATACGGCATCCTTCATCGCCGCAGGATGCTGGCCAGTCGCAAGCTGTAGCTTTGCCGTGCCCAGCACCATCTGGCTCACAATGCGATAGGCATCGGCGCGCGGGATACCGTGCTTGACGGCCGCGTCGCCCAAGGCCTCAATCGCCATGGCGACAAATGCCGGTGCGCAACCGCCCACGGTACCGCCCACAAACAGCAGACTCGAATCGAGCTCGACGACGGTGCCAAGCTTTCCGAGCAGACCGAGCACCGTGGCACGCTGCTCGCCGTTGAGCGTAGAGGACTTCTCGCAGGCGATGACGCCCTCGCCCACCGAAACCGGCGTGTTGGGCACCGTCGAGATATGCGCGACACCCGGCAGGACCTGCTCCCACTTGACGCTATCCCAAGTCCAGGCGACCGAAAGGACAACCTTGTCGGCTAGAGCGTCCTTGAGCGGAGCGAAGACCTTCTCGATCATGTATGGCTTGACCGCAGCAACCACGATATCGGATGCAGCGACAACCTCCGCCGCATCACGACAGGCAACCATCCCACGCGTCTCACAACGCTCAACCAAGGCGTCGTAGTGGCCCGCGCAGGCGCACATATCGCTCGCAGCCACACCGGCGGCGATCCAGCCATCGGCCATAGCGCTCGCCATATTGCCAAAACCGACAAATCCGATCTTCATATCTCATAGTCCTCTCAGACACGCTCTTCAAAACGAAGGCTATTGTCCCATGGCATTGTTTCGTATTGCCGACCTATTTGTGATACGGCTCGCCACGGCTGATCTTGCAGGCGCGGTAGATTTGCTCCAGCAGCACCACGCGCGCCAAGTTGTGCGGCAAGGTAATACGTCCAAAGCTGAGCATCTCGTCGGCTCGTGTGCGCACGTCATCGCTCACGCCGTCCGATCCGCCAATCACAAAGGCGATGTCGCTGTTACCACGCAGCATAAGATCGTCGAGCCGCGCCGAAAGCTCCTCGCTCGAGCGCTCTTTGCCCTCAATGGCAAGCAGGATCACATGCGCTCGAGGCGGCAGGGCTGCAAGAATCGCCGCACCCTCCTTGTCGCGTGCGGCATCCACGCCGCCCGCCTTAGCCGGGTCGATATCGGCCACCTCGCGGATATCCACCTTGGCATAGGCACCTAGGCGCTTGGTGTACTCAGCGCACGCGTCCTTCCAAAAGCGCTCCTTGAGCTTACCGACGCAAACGACGGTGTATTTCACGCGCGTCTACTCCTTCAAATCGTTTTGAACTTTGCCGGCGGCCAGCATCTGCTCGAACATCGAGGCCGACTGCGAGAAATCGCTCGGCAGCACGACCGTCGAGGTTTTACCCGTACGAGCGAACTCCGTCATCATCTCGGACCACTGCGTAAACATGAACAGCTGGTTGGCCTCGTCGTTGCCGACACCCGTCTCCTGGATGATCTCGAGCGAGTCCTTGATGCCCAGCGCGATGGCCTTGCGCTGGTTGGCGATGCCTTCGCCCGCCTTTTCCATCGCCTCGGCCTCGGCGGTCGCCTCGGTGACGCGCTTGATGCGGTCGGCCTCGGCGAGCTCCTGCGCAGCAGCGCGCTTTCGCTGGGCAGCATTGATGTCGTTCATGGAGTTCTCGACCTCGGTCGGCAGCGCGATCTTGGTGATGAGTGTCGACACGAGGGTAAAGCCGTAGGCAGCCATCTGCTCGGACACGGTGGCATTAACGTCCTTGGCGATGTCATCCTTCTTGGCAAAGACCTCATCGAGCGTATAGACAGGGATGGAAGAGCGCAGGGCGTCGGTGATGAAATCACGCATCTGGTCGACGGGCTCCTGCAGCATGTAGTAGCTCTTGTAGATGCCCGAATCTGCCGGGCCGGCGCCCATGTCATAGCTCACGTGGTACTGAGCAGAGACCTCAAGGCCGATGGTCACGTTGTCCTGGGTCTTAACGTCGATGCCAAAACCGTTTTTCATGGTGCGCAGACTCACCGTGGCGGCCTTGCGGTCGATCACGGGCACCTTCATGTGGAAGCCCGCGTTGACGATGCGGTTAAACTTGCCCAGACGCTCGATGATCACGGCATGCTGCTGTTCAACGACATAGCAGGCGTTGGGGAGCAGCAGCAACAAAATGATGATGGGAAGTAGAAAGCTCGTAAGAGCAGCGATAATACCGGACAACAGCATGGTCTCTCCTCTGATAGGCACACGTTGGCACTAGGATACCCATCTCAGACCCTCACACGATCCCGACGAGAGGAGCCGTGGACAAAAAAGTCCAAATATGAGTACTGCTACCAGTTTAGTAACAGCGTTTTAAAGACCAAAACGCACTGTTGGACCAAGATTCCTTTCAAATTGACTCAGTTCAGCTCAAGGCAGTGTTAAGTTAGCAAACATTTGTTGCGTAAATAGTGCAATGATCACCTTTGAAAATGTGATTCATTTAGTGACAGTACTCATATTTGACATTTTTTGCCCCACAGGAAGCTTCGCTATACGAGGACCCTATGTCACATCTGTCAATTCGCCTGCCAGCGGACTCGCCAGCTCGCTAAAAACGCTCCGCGTTTTCTTTGCGCTCGCTCCTTCACAGGTTCAAGTCCCCGTGATGGGCCCATAACAAAAAAGCTCCCATTGCTGGGAGCTCTTTCAATCAATGGTGCGGGCGAAAGGACTTGAACCTTCATGGGGTTGCCCCCATACGGACCTGAACCGTACGCGTCTGCCAATTCCGCCACGCCCGCGTGCAGGAATTAGAATAACGGAGCGCTACCGCGAACGCAAGAACTATTTTTGAAAAAGTTTGCAGGCATTTTCCCAAGCTGCTCGCGCGATTGCCTCAGCATCCTCGCCGGTACGATCGACACGGTCGTTGACCAGCGTGTTTGCCGTGATAGAAATCATTGCCGGCTCGCACTCAAGACCACGAATGGGCTCCGGTGCCATATACGGGCAATCCGTCTCGAACAAAATGCGATCGAGCGGGGTCGCCGCAAATGCCTCGCGCACGTCGTCGTTGCGCTTAAAGGTGGCCGCGCCGCCATAGGCGATATAGCAGCCCAAACCCACAAAGCGCTCCATCGTAGCTCGATCCTCGCCAAAGCAGTGCAGCACGCAACCGGCCTGAGGCACGCCTACCTCGCGCAGCACGTTGTACGCATCAACGTGCGAAGTGCGCTCCCCATCCGAGTCCTCGTGCCGCAGGTGCAGCTCCACCGGCACATTGCGGCGCACGGCAACTTCGAGCTGACGTGCCATGCAATCAATCTGCACACTGTGGGGCGCCGGCGCGATGTCGTCGTCGTAATCCATGTGATAGTCCAGACCGATCTCGCCGATGCCGACGCACAAAGGGTCATCAAGCGCAGCAACAACCTGTGCGTGAATGTCGTCGGTATAATCCGGCGCGCCATAGGGGTGAACGCCAGCGAGATACTTGATCTGCGGAATATCCCGCATCGGCAGAATTTCGCGCACGAGCCAGTCGCTATAGTCCGTCACGCTGCGCTTGTCGGCGATGGGGTCGAGCATCGTCACCAGCAGGTCGACGCCCGCGGCTTTGGCGCGCACGAGCGTCTCGGGCACCTCCTTGCCCCAGAACGAAAGCAGATGCGCATGCGTGTCGGCAAGCGGTGCCAAGGGCACGGGACAAGCAGCCGTCTTCTTTTTCTTGGTAAACGTCACGCGTTCGGCATTAGGCGTCATGGATTAGCTCCTGGGCCAGACGGACAAAGTCGACAACATCGAGCGTCTCGGCGCGCGTGGTGGGTGCAATACCGCAAGTCTCAAAGGCGGCATCGAGCACGTCCTTGGCAAAGCCGTTGGCGCTCATGGAATTGCGGATGGTCTTGCGACGCTGAGCAAACGCAGCGTCAATTACGCGGGTCACAAACTCGCGATCGAGTCCTTCGGGCACCACGCCGTCAACACGGTCGATACGCACGACGGCCGAATCTACGTGCGGCGCCGGCATAAAGCAACGCGGCGGCACCTCAAAGCGACCCGTAACCTGCGCATACAGGTCGAGCTTTGCCGTATAGCCGCCATAGGTCTTGTTACCCGGCACTGCGGCAATGCGATCGGCAACCTCCTTTTGAACCATGACGACGGCGCGCTTGAGCGCGGGCATCGTCTGGAAGAACTGAAGGATGATCGTCGCCGCCACGTTATAGGGCAGATTCGCGACAAACACCGTGGGTTCACCACCGGCGGCCTGCTTAATCTGCTCCAGCGTCACCTTGAGCGCGTCGCCCATGATAAAGCGGAAGTTGGCATAGTCGGCGGCGTGGGCATCGAGCACCGGCTCGAGCTCGGGATCGGCCTCGATCGACGTGACGCACGCCGCCTCCTGCAGCAGCGCAAGCGTGAGTGTGCCAACGCCCGGGCCAACCTCGAGCACACGCTCATCGCCCGCAAGCTCGGAAAGCTCGCAGATGCGCTCAATTACATGATTGTCGATCAGGAAGTTCTGGCCCAGGCGATGCTTGGTCGCAAGGCCAAACTCCTCCAGCAGTTCCCTTGTTGCCGTGGGGTTTGCCAAAGGCGAAGTTGTCATAGTTGCCTCCTTAGCATGGTGGCGGCGTCTTGAAGCAAAAGGGCATGGACCGTTGCGGCCATGCCCTTACATCTAAACAGCAAATTGCCGATATGGCGCGCGGCGTCTTAGCCCAGACGCGGGAACAGCGGCTCGCCCTTCTCGACGGGCTGACCACCGGCAAGCAGGCCCCAAGCGCAAATGCCCTTGAGGTCGTCACTCGTGGCCTCGTCCTCGCAGGACAGGCGGCGCAGGGCCTCGGCAGAGGTCTGGGGCATGAGCGGCATCAGCAGGTGAGCGGCAATGCGGATGGCCTCGAGCAGGTTGTAGATCACAAACGCCAGCTCGTCAGCCTTGGCCTCGTCCTTGGCAAGCGCCCAGGGCTCGGAGTCCTCGATGTAGTGGTTGGCGGCGTGGATGAGCTCCATGACCTCGTCCTTAGCTCCACCGTAATCGAGCACGTCCATCTTGGCCATGTAGCGCTCGACCAGGCCATCGGCGATCTTTGCCAGCGGGTTGTCGAACGCATCGAACGATGTGGGCTTGGCGGGCGCGCAACCGTCAAAGTACTTGCCGCTCATGTTGAGCGAACGCGAGATCAGATTGCCCCAGCTGTTGGCCAGGTCGGCGTTGTAGACCTGCTCCATGCGATCGAAGCTGATGGCACCGTCGGTGCCGGGGACGACGTCGGTCATGAAGTAGTAGCGATAGCCCTCGACGCCCAGCATGTCGATAACATCCTGCGGAGCGATGGCGTTGCCGCGGCTCTTGGACATCTTCTCGGCCTTGCCGGTCTCGGCATTGCGCACGGTCAGGAAGCCGTGGGCAAAGACGTGCTCGGGCAGGGCCTCGCCGATGGCCATGAGCATGGCCGGCCAAATAACGCAGTGGAAACGGATGATGTCCTTACCCACGATGTGGAACTGCGCGGGCCAGCGATAGGCCAGCTCGGCACGCGCCTCGTCGGTGTCGACACCGTAGCCGACGGCCGTCATATAGTTGAGCAGCGCATCGAACCACACGTAGGTCACGTGACCCTCGTCAAACGGGACCTGAATGCCCCAGTCAAAGCTCGTGCGGCTCACGGAAAGGTCGTTAAGGCCGCCCTCGACAAAACTGCGCACCTCGTTCATGCGGAACGCAGGCTCGACAAAGTCGGGGTGCTCGTCATAGAGCTTGAGCAGCTTGTCCTGGAAGGCGGAAAGCTTAAAGAAGTAGGACTCCTCCTGCACGCGCTCGAGCGGACGGTGGCAGTCGGGGCACAGGTGCTGGCCGACGCTGCCGTACTCCTCGTCGCCCTTCTGGACCTGCGTATCGGTGAAGTAGGTCTCGTCAGGCACGCAATACCAGCCGTCGTAGCTGCCCTTATACAGGTAACCGGACTCCTTCATGCGCTCCCACAGGTACTGCACGGCATGATGCTGGCGCGGCTCGGTGGTGCGGATGAAGTCGTCGTTGGAAATCTCGAGCTTGCTCCAAAGCTCCTTGAAGTGCGGAGCCTGGCTGTCGGTCCACTCCTGCGGCGTCATGCCATGCTTGGCTGCGGCCTCGGCGACCTTCTCGCCGTGCTCGTCCATGCCGGTCAGGAACTTGACGTTGTAGCCGGCGGAGCGGCGATAGCGAGCCTGGACGTCGGCGATGATGGTGGAATAAGCCGTGCCCAGGTGCGGATCGGCGTTGACGTAGTAGATGGGCGTCGTGATAAAGAACGAAGGCTTGCTTTGATCCATGGGGTTTGTCCTCCAGAAAAACGTTGCATACAGGGGATGATTCTAGCGCAAGGGCTGGATATCCTCCATCTATTGCATATCGAGCACCATGGCATAGACATCGCGCTTGCGGCGCGAATACTTCTGAGACAGGCGCTTGGCCACCGCAGAGGCGGGCTCCCCCTCCTCGAGCGCGGCGCGGATATCCTCGCGCAGGGCCTCATCGGAATCCGCTGCCGCGGCGCCAACCGGCACGATACCGGCCTCCTCGTCCTCGCTCGGCGGCGCGATGACCAGCGCAATCTCGCCCTTTACCTCGCCGCGAGCACGCAGCTCCTCGGCGAGCTGGGCAGCGGGCCCGCGCAAGACCTCCTCGTGCAGCTTGGTGAGTTCGCGGCAGACGGCAACCTCACGCTGAGGAAAGACCTCCGCCACGGCCTCGAGCGTCGCCACGATGCGATGTGGAGACTCGTAGAAGATGAGCGCGCCGGGCACTACGGCAAGGCGCTGCAAACGGCGCACGCGGTCGCCGTGCTTTCGGCCCAAAAAGCCCTCGAAGAAAAAATGCTCGCAGGGAATGCCGGACGAAACGAGCGCCGTGACGCAAGCGGAGGGCCCGGGAATAACTTCTACGGGCACATCGGCCTCACGCGCCGCCTCGACCAGCGCCTGGCCGGGATCGGACACACTCGGCATGCCGGCGTCCGAGGCAAAGGCGAGGGTCTCCCCCGCCAGCAGACGGTCGACCAGGCCGGCGGCGCGGCTGGCGATCACATTCTCGTCGCAACGGACAAGCGGCTTGGAAATGCCCAGGTGCATCAGCAGCTTCGACGTCACACGCGTGTCTTCGCAGCAAATGGCATCGGCGGCGGCAAAGGCCTCGCCAACGCGCGGGGACAGGTCGCCCAGGTTGCCGATGGGCGTGCCGACCACATAGAGTTTGCCCGTATGGGCGCTGTTTTGCGTCATATCAACCTATTCAATCATGCCGCGCTCGAGCGTGCCGAGCGCCGCGCGGGCGTCCCACGCTGCAATGCGCTTCTCGGTCTTCCACGTTTGGAAGAACCAACCGGCAGCCGGCGCAAACGAAGCCAGCTGGTTGGCGATAAACACGCGCTCGTAGGCATTGCGGCCCTCGGGCGTAACCGACGAGTTGGCAAAGATCGCCGCGCCCGACCATTCGCCCACCAGCACGGGGAACCCAGTCGAGATCGCTTCTTTAAGCTCGCGCTTGTTACGCGAAATCGCCGTCGTCAGCCCGCGGGGGCTCGTGATGTCGAGCGCATACTCGTCGCGGTAATGGTACAGGTGAAGGTCCATGTAGACGTTCTTGTACTTGGCACCGCGCATAAAATGCTTCCACTCGCTGGGATGCCCCGAAGACGAGAAGACGACGATCTTATCCTCGGGCATATACGAACGGACGAGCTCGTAGGCATCGCGATAGAAATTGCGCAAGTAGTGGGCCGGAATTCCATCCGTCATGGTAAAGAGGCTCTTGCGGACGCTCATCTGCGGCGTGTCCAGCAGCTCAATGCCCAGCAGGCTCTCGGCCTCGCCGTAGCGATCGGCCAAGCGCTCGAGCACGTCGAGTGCGACATGACGGCCGTTGGTGGACGAATGCCACTCGGCAACAGCCTCCGGCGTGGTGGGCGAATCGTTGGAATCGCCCTGGCCACCGGGCACCGTCGCCAGATCGAGCAGCACGCGGATGTCGTACTTGGCAGCCCACTCAATTGCACGGTCGATGTAGTCGACAACCGAGATGTAGGACGCATCGGACTCCTGCGAACCAAAGGCATACCAGGGCACCGGCAGACGCACGGCATTGAGACCGATCTGCGCCATGCGGCGAAAATCGTCCTCACTCACAAACGTCTCGTAATGACGGCGCATGCGCTCGTTATAGGCGGCGGTGCCCATGGCCTCCTGCAGCTCGGCCGCGTTGGATGCACCGGTCGCCGCGTATAGCGACGGGGTCACCCAAGGCTCGGGAATAAACCAGCCAGAGAGATTAACGCCGAGTATCCTCTCCATCACTGCCCCCTTCGGATCGTGCAGGCCAAACCTGCATCGTATTGCATAGGAAAAGTATCGTTTTGAGTATACCCGCGCGTGCGGACAGACGACCGAACGGTCTGTAAAGTGGCGCAAAAGCGGGAGGAATGTCTGGGGCGAGCGGGGTCAAGATGACGTACCGAGATGCGCATACACGCCGAGGGCAGGCGCCGGAAAGCGCATTCCATTCTTTCGCTCAATAATGGGATGCGCTTTCCGCGGGTCCACATAAAAGAAAAGGACCCCTTTGCAGAGGTCCTAGTCAATTCAAGGTGGCGGGGAAGGGAATCGAACCCCTGACACGAGGATTTTCAGTCCTCTGCTCTACCAACTGAGCTACCCAGCCATTTGAGGTGTGCCTTGTTTCAAGGCTTGATTAGTATAACCAAGGACGCGCTCCGGTCAACCGAGAATTTGAAAAAAGTTTTTGAGCACGGCGCCAGCCACAAGGCCGACCCTATAGAACAGCACGTTAGAGACATCAACCCGCCGCAAGAAGTTTTTCGCTCAAGGCTGCACGGGCAAACTCACTTGGCGTCATTCCTTCAGCCGCCGCCCGACGACGAATCGCCTCCTTCATCCCTAGGGGAATCTTGACCGATAGCGTTGCCGTCCCTTCGCTTGAGAGCGGAGGCCGCCCGTGCACGATCCCCCCAACGGTATGCTCGCCGTCCGGAAACCCGCCATGCTCGTACGACTCGCACCACGCGTCAATCATTTCATCCGTTACAACCTGACCATTGGCAGCCGTATACGCCTTGCTCATCATCGACCCCTCTGCCGAGCTTGCTCGATCTCTTGCCAGAATTTCTTCTGAACCGGAGACAGGGCATGAATAATGAGCCATCCACGAATTAGTTCGACTGTAACAAGTTCCACACTTCGACCATCTGGAAGCCATCCAATGGCAAGCCATCTCGGCGGCTCGTCCTCCGACTCGCGGCGAATGCACTCAGTAACCGCGAACCAGGCACCAAGCACTTGCTTTTCCGTCAAGTGTTTTTTGGCGTTGGGATGGATCTCAACATCCATGCATCTTCTCCTCCATCTTACCCAATTTCGTATGACGAAAGTCCGCTGTCGCCAATTCTTACGCCGGCACTTGTTGAAAGGCGGGAGGTGTAGCGAGGATTGAAGGGCGTTCCAGCACCGCCCAGGCACCGGGACAGGAACACATGCGCCAAGGACGGACGTTTTCGTAGCATGCGAGGATGCTGCCGTTGCGGTCGATAAAAGCAATGTCGATGGGGTAGGCCATAAAGCAGGTGTGGACCGAAGAGCAGCGTGGGAACGCCATGACGAGCGGCAACCTGTTGGCGGCAATCGGAGACCGTCCCAGCATGCCGCGCAGGCGCACGGCAAACGACTCCGCCACCACAAACTCGGCAGGCGTCCAACCCAGCCTGTTGAGCGCCCGCGCGTAGGCAATGTAGGATGAGGCCGCGGTCACATAACCACCCCCGGACGCCACGGATCGACCGTCACTGCGCGCTCGTGCGACAACTTTGCCGGTGCCCCCAGCGAAACGCCGGCGATGCTGAGCGAGCTCGGCCACGGCTCGTAGCGCATGGTACAGGTATAGGTCCTAAACGTGCCGGAGAGCGAAAGCAGACCGCCATCCGATGTCGTCGCACCCTGCTCGCTCGAGACCTCAATCTGCAAGTCATAGCCTTCCATGGCATGTTGGATCTGAGCCTGAACGGTCGCGGAGGCATCGATGGAGCTGTCATCGCCCTCCCCGCTCGGCGCCACGGCATGCGCTAGCACGATATCGGGCACCACGCGATCGAAGCGCGCGACCGCGGCGGCAAAGACCATGACGTTGTACACGATGAGCGCCAGAACCAGCAGGACGGGCGTGACCACGGCCATCTCGACCGTCGCCTGGGCGCGCTCCTCGCGCAGGCGCTTGCGGATGCTCATTACGACCCACCGCCCAGGGCACCCGCCAGCGTGGCGACATCGACGGTGAGTGGAATGGAACCGCCGCCGGGCAGCGGAATCTCCGCAAGCGTGAACACCGTGCCGCTGATGGTGCGCTCGACTTGATATTCCAGCGCCTCGCAAAGCGCCTTGGGGTCGGTCACGCCCAGCGGAATACTTCGTAGCTTGTCCTGCACTTTAGAAAGACCTGTGATGTCAGACCCAGGGCTCTTGATGACATTGGCGGTGTCGGTCAGCACCGGCTTTCGCAGGCGCAAGTCGCACGGCTCCAAGCCCAGCGCCGCCACGGACGCCGAAACGGTATCGCCGAGCCACGATGCAATGGAGCCCAGCGCGCCACTGCTCCCTCCCAGGCCATCGATCATCTCGTCCATAAGCTCGTCGGCCGAGCCCTGGATGTCTCCGTATCCCACAAGTAGCCGTCCCCAAACATCCATGACGCCATCGAGTACGCCGGCAACGCCACCCGAACGTTCCTCCAACGTCGAGAAAAACCGCGAGAGAACGTTGTTCTGCGCCGTCGCGTCATCGGGTGCCAGCACCGCAGCAGAGATCGCACCGCGCTCACCAAGTCTGACTGTCGTGTTAAACGAAGAGTTGAGCTCATCGGGGCTCGAGATGGCACCCGAAACCGCAAAGGCGACCACGCCGTTGCGACCGGGCGGGGCGATACGCGGACGCTCGCCCGAAAGCGTTTTAATAGCCTCGTCAAACGCATTGCCCGCACGGTCAGCCTCGTCCTCGGTCTGGCGCATGAGCTCAAGCTCTTTGTTGCGGCATTCGACGTAGTCTTCCAGAGCGTCTTTGAATCGATCAAAGTGGTACTCGAAGCCGTTTTCGATTGAAGTCGAAGGAGCCGCAACGGCGCCGAGCGACGAAACACCAAAATGGCATCTGTTGCATTTGTCCTGCCCGTCATAAGCAGCGACCGAGGCTAGCCCGCCTGGCGTCCCTTTCTTATAGTTGGGGCAACTCGTTCCGTAATGCAGATACGTCTTGCCATCATTGGCACTGGCTGGCCACACCGCATCGGTATAGAGCTCCGTCGCTCGCACCTCGTCGGTGTTGCGCGGCAACAGCGGGATATAGAAAGCGACTTCATCTCCGTCCTCGGTTACATATGCACGATTGACCTCTGTACTCGCATAGGTGTAAAACGCCTTGCGCGCCGCCGACTCCGCCTTCATCTCGACGCTTGAACCCTGCGGTTTTTCGTCTGCCAGACGCTGGTGATAGTAGGTCTTCGCGCGATCGAACGCCACCTGTGGCTCCCATGTGACGCTCGAGGCATAGTGCGGATTCTCAATATCCGAAAGCTTCGCCAAACTCCTCGCGCGTTCCCACATGCATGAGCAACTGCCGACCGAAGCCGGATCCGACCCGCCGCAATCCGCAAGCCAGGCGCGCTCTTTTGCTTTCGCCGTCTCCTCCGAGGCCTTCTGCAGCTCATCTGCTGCGCGTTCCAGATCTTTCGATGTGTCTTTAATGATATCGGTCGAGATCTCGGACCCCTCGAGCGCAACGAAATCCGACTCGGACGTCCTGGGTACGGCAAGCGCCGTACCGGTATAGGTCGCGCCCTCGGTTTCCTGCGCCGACACGGCCTGCGTAGCTCGCGCAGCGACCAGATACGGTAGAGCCGTCTCGATTTTCTGCAGGCCCTTGGAGGCGCTTTTGGCAAACTTGTTGCGCGTTTTAATGATCTCAATTCCCGTGTCGACCATATCGCCCGCGGCAAGCTCGGCACCCGGAATAAGGATGGCGACCAAGCCGGTGCCGATCGTGGCAAACCCCGCCAGGCCCAAACTCAAAATGCTCGCATCCACCACCGTCGCAGCCGTGTGGTAGGACGACACCACATTGGCGCCTGCCAGCGCGCCGCTATCGGCAGCCACCTGGGTGTCCCCCGCGCGCGACATGCTCCATATCGCCGCCGTTGACGAAAACAGCAGCGTGAGCACCACCAAGATGACCACCGCAGAGGAGAGCGTGGTATAGGCACCGTCTTCGATAAACAGGTCGATCCCGGCTCGACCCATAAAGCCGCCTCGCTTGCAGCGAGCACGCGGTCGGCAACGGCCCGCAAGCCCCCTCGTCACCTTCAACAGGCAGCGCTTAATCCCATGCAGCAATCCATGAATCATAATCTCCCTCCAGCCACTCGGGACGCGATCGATACGAGACGTCGACCTTAAGCTCGACATAGCCGTTTTTGCCTGCGCTACCCATAGCCTGCGCAAACGCACCGATCACGGGCAGCGGTTTAACCTCGCCGGTAACGGAAACGGACGAGACGCCGCCCGCATCGGCCCGACCAAGCTCGATATCCCACGACAGGGGCCCGCCGGCATGGAAAATCGAAACGTCGGGAACCGCGGCAAGACGGCGGCGGGCAAACTCCTTAATATCCTCGTCATCCCCCATCGTCGTCGTGGTCATGAGCCGCGCGGTCTCGGCGGCGGCAGACTCCATGACCGCGCGTGTATAGAGCAGGCACACCGGCTGCAGCGCCAACAGGACGAGCGTCAGAAACGTCGGCAGTAGGAATGCCGCCTCGACCGTAGACTGCGCCCGGTCCTCGCGCGTGACATCAATAGAGCACGATGTCCTTAGCACCCGCAGCAGCGTCGACAACCGATGTCGAGGTGACGCCGTGAGACGCCGTCCGCTCGACCAGCGCCGCCAAGCGCCCATCGGCACCGGCACACCAAAGCCCTGCGATCGCCAGCACGATGGAAAGCAGTGCCACCGTGACGATGGCGTATTCGACCGTTGCCTGGGCAGATTCCTCACGCAGGACATCATGCATTTCACGACCCCTCCTTTGAGTTCGTTGTCTGCGGGGTCAGGCGGACCACGCGCAGGCGACACGAAGTATCACCAGCATCCGCGGCAACCGTCACCATATCGACCCAGCCGCGTCCGTCACGCACGATGGCGCCCCACACGTTGCCCTTGATGTCGAGATAGCCACTCAGAGCAAGTTGCGCCGTGGGCACCTCGCAATAGGCACGCAGCATATCCGCCGCCGCTTCGGTCATCGGTCGGCACTCGGACCATGCGAGACGAACAGCGACGGCATTGTTTGCAGATGAACCCGTTGCAGCGTCCGCTCGCTCGTCGAGTGCTTGCAAGAACGTTTGCGCCGTGACGGCGGCATTCGCATCGTCCGCGTCTCGCGCATCGTCTATTTGAGACGCCGCAGCCGAACCCGCATCCGCGGCAACCCCTAAACGTTGTTGCCGTGCTGCGTTAAGCCCCCAAACCGCCACTGCCACCGCCACGACCGCACAGGCGAGCACCAGCAACGCGCCGACGGGACGGGCGCCCTCTACAGGCTGTTGATGCCCTCGCTGATAGCGTTCCATAGATCTTGGACCTTGCCCTTAAATGCGACAATGGCAATGATGGCGATCACCACGAGCACGCCGACCAAGATGGCGTATTCGGTGGTGCCCTGCGCACTCTCCTCCTGCAGTAGCTCCCCGGCATGCTGGCGAGCGCGAATTGACTGGCAAACAGCCCAGCTCCAGACCTTGCCAGCAACGTCAGTCATCGTGTTCATGTATTCCTCCCTACATCATCCCGCCTGCTCCCAGCAGCGGGCCCAATATGGACAGAAGCAACGCCGGCAAGATGAGCGTGCCGGTGGGAATCAGCAGCTTGACGGGTGCACGCTCGATCTCGCGCTCGACCGCGGCACGGTGAGCTGCACGGATCTCGCGACTTTGAGCGGCCAGTGTCTCGGCAAGTGGGGCACCCAGGGCGAGCGCCTGCCCCACCGTGATGGCAAAGGTCTCGAGCGCTCGCACGTCCAGGTCGCGCGCGGTGGCCAATAACTCGTCCTCACGCGTGCCCACGCCCACCTGCCACGCCATGCAGGCCCGCTCAAGGCGAAGAGCCAACACTGACCGGCGGTTGGCGCAGAAAATCTCAAGCGCCGCATCAAACGAAAGGCCGGCCGAAAGACCCAAGCGCACAACATCGATCATCTCGGACACTTCGCCGAGCGACACTCGCGCCGGGCCGCCCGCTCCAACCGCGCCCTTCACTCGCGCGGTCAGGGCATCGACCACCGAGCGACCCGCGGCAGCGACCAGCACCGCCTCGCGCTTGCAGGCCCCTGCGATCTTGCGTGCATCCGCCCGATCCAAACCCGTCGCGACAAATACACTCAGGGCGCACAGGCAAGCCGCAACTGCAACCGGGGCGCTCATAGCTCCACCCGCATAATGCGTCGGATGACCACCAGGGCGACGGCGTTGAGGGCAAGTCCCAGTACCACGGCACCGGCACCCGCCGGCGTTGCAAGGCCGCGGCGAAAGTCGGCCGAAAGCAGCGCCAGCACCGCGCACATACCCGCCGGCATCGCCGAGACCATGTGTGCCGACATACGAGCCTGCGATGTCTTGACGTCCAAGCGGCGCTTGAGCTCAATGCGCTCCCCCACCATGCTCGACGCCTCGGACAACAGGTCGGCAAGCGGGGCACCGGTTCGCTGCGACACCTTGAGCGCCAAGGTGACAAGCGAAAGGCCGGGGGCATCGATACGGTCGAGTAGGTCATCCAACGCATCAGTCGCCGAGACGCCGCAGTCGATCGCCGTCGCCACGCGCAAAAACTCGGTATGCACCGGCTCTTGCGCATGAGCGCCCACAAAGCGCATGCCCTGGGCCAGCGAATGTCCCGAGGCAAGCGACATGGAAAGTGCGGTAAACGCCTCGGGCATGGCCTCTTCTGCATCGTGTTGCTCGCGCCGGCTCTCAAAGCCATCCCGAGCGGCGCCAACGGCAATCGGAGCAACAAGTCCCAAGGCAAATCCGAGGGGCGATAACGACACCATCGTTAGTAAAACGCAGCAGACACCGCTCGATAGCAGCAGAAACGCCAAACGCCCCGAAGCATCCTCGATCACGAGGCCAAGGCGATGCGCCGGAGCCAGCGATGCCCACGAACGGGCGATCTTTTTCAGCAGATCGTTTTCCACCAGCTCACGCGGCAGCTTCTCTGCCACCGTCTCGAGCACCTGACGCGCCAGCTCCGCCGGCGGTATCTGCGGCACACGAGGTTCCGCCCCGCACGCCGTCGCGACAGAAAACGCTGCTAAACCCCCTACGACGAGGGGCACAGCGACCTCCATTCGTCCACCTCCTCTTGTGTGAGCGTCCCCGACCGCAGGCCTTCTGCGATAAACGGCGGCTCGCGGTCAAGCGTCCAGGTGCGCTCGGCGGCATCGAAAGTCACATAGCGCTCGAGCTCTACGCCGCCCGACGCGGCGCGACGCACTCCCGAATACGAGGAGACGAAACGCCTGCCATCGGCGTGGCGCTCGGACATCACGATGCCGTCGAGCGCCATGGCAATCTGCTCCTCGATAAGCTCGCTCGGCAGGTCGATGCCATAGCGCGCAAGCAGCGTCAAACGCACCACGGTCTCCTGCTCGGTGCCCGCATGAAGCGTGGTGAGCGACCCATCGTGCCCGGTGTTCATGGCCTGCAGCATGTCGCAACATTCCGCACCGCGCACCTCACCCACCACGATGCGGTCGGGACGCATGCGCAGGGCGTTGGTCACCAGGTCGCGGATTGTCACCGCGCCCTCGCCCTCAATTGAAGCCTCACGCGCCTCCAGGCGAACCACATGCGGGTGATGCGCAAACTTGAGCTCGGCGGAGTCCTCGATCGTCACGATGCGCTCGCCGGTGGATATTTCGCACGATAGCGCGTTGAGCAGTGTGGTCTTGCCCGACCCCGTGCCACCTGCAACCGCCAAATCCTGACGCAGCGATACCGCGCACGACAGCAGCTGTGCATACCAAAGCGGTAGCGACCCCAGGCCCACAAGCTCGTCCAACGAACAGATGCGGTCTGAAAACTTGCGGATGGTGAGGATCGGCCCATCGATCGCCACAGGCGGAATCACCGCGTTGACGCGATAGCCCGTCTTGAGGCGCGCGTTGACGATGGGGCTGCGCTCGTCGATGCGCCTGCCCAGCGGCGAGATGATGCGGTCGATGAGCACGCGGATCTGCTCGTCATCCTCAAATGCATGCTCGATGGGATATAAGACGCCGCCGCGTTCAAAGAAAGCCGAGCGGCAACCGTTGACCATGATCTCGGTGACGGTGTCGTCCTCGATGAGCGGCTGCAGCGGGCCCAGGCCCACCACGTCGTCCAAGATCTCGTCGATGATGGTCTCGCGCTCGGGCGTCGCCAGGTCGCCCGGCTCCTCCACGTTGAGCGCCGCCTCCACCGCAGGACGCAATTCCGAGCGGGCGCGCGCCGGATCGATGTATGCGCTGATACGCGCCACCTCGTCATAGCCCATGCGATCCATCACGGCGCGCTTGGTGCGGCGCTTGACGGCACGGTGGCGCCCTGCGTCAACAGGCACTGTCGCCGCGGCCGCGCCGGCCGCCTTAATCCTTGTTTGCAAGCTCATCGCGAATCACCCTCGCGCGACCAGGGAAGACGGATGCGCGGGCGCTCGGTGCGCGTCGCCCGGTCGGTGACCATGCCACTCCAGGGACCGATGGCGCAGCCCAGCTCCACGAGCATCTCGCGCGTGGCTTCGCGCACGCTGGTGGCAAAAGCGCTGGTCTGGCCCACCGCTTCGTCAGCACGGCCGAATGCCATGAGCGCCGCCAAGTCCTGCCCGCCGTCGGCGATGCGGATCTTGGAGCTTAACGCACAGGTAATCTCAAAGCGCATGGCGACATCCTCGTCGGCGCAGCGCGCGCCAAACCGGTTGAACACGGCGCTCATGCGCGTACGCGGCACGCCCACACGGCTCGCCAGCTCGATGACGCGCGCCGCGGACGTCGCAGACGACACCGATGGATCGCCCACGACCAGGCAGCGGTCGCTTGCCGCCACTGCGGCCGCCACGGCGTCGCCCCAAAAGACCGAGGTGTCGACAAGCACCACGTCGGATTCACGGCGCAAGACGTCGAGCAGCAGCTCCACCGGGCGCGCCATGAGCTCGGCCTGTTCGGGCGCGGCGACCGGGCCCCAAAGCGTGACGCCCGGGGCAACACGCATCGAGGCGGCCACGATGTCCGATTCGGCAAGTGCACCCGCAGCCGATGGCTCGATAAGCGTCGCCATGTCATGCGGGGCATCGGCACCCAACAGGTCGTAAAGGTTTCCAAACATCAGGTCCAAGTCGAGCACGGCGGCACGCAGGCCCAGCAGCGACGCCGCGTGCGCCATGGTGGCGACGATCGTCGACTTGCCGCAACCGCCCGAACCCGAGACGGCGCAGACAACCGGGGCTCGATGCGACGGGGCGGCGGCATCCGCCGGCGGCGTGGGGGCAGGCGGCGCCGACACGGGCGGCAACGTTCCCGTCTCCCCGGCAGCGCTCATATGCTGCGCCCAAGCCGGCATGGCAGGTTGATCGGCCCGCGGGGCCGAGTCTGGAGACTTCACGGCCGCATCGGCACGAACATTGTCGTTCCCGGCAAGCCCCTCAACCTCGTCGAGCTCATCGACCAGGCTCACGCCATGCACGTATCCCATATCTACAGCCAGAAGCTCCTCGCCATACGGCACCGGCTCTCCAGCATCATCGTATGCAAGGGGATCCCGGGGGCACCGACCATGCTCGGCTTCCGCTTTTCCACAATCATCAACACGCGGGCCTCTTGTAGCGCGAGGCGCCCCGGGTTCCCTATCAACAAAAGCATCGGGCTCAATCGTCAGACACCGGTCGTAATCAACCGTTCCCTCGCCCGCGCGCCCGTTGCCGCATATGCTGCGCGCAGCGATAACCTCGGTCGCCCCCGCGCGAAACAGCCCCTCGATATCCGAAGGATCGAGCGTCTCTATCAGTACGACCACGCGGCTCACACGACCCTCGGCCGTCAGGCGTGCAACAGTCTTTCGCACGTCTTCGGCATCGAACAGGGCTGCCGCGATAATCGCCGCCCCGCGACGCGACGGAAACGCCCGCGCCATGGACACCAGCCCATCCAGGTCGCCCACGCGAAGCACCTGCGCGCCCGCATCGCGACCCTCGACTTCCCGCTGCAGCAATCCGTAATCACCACACGCGCAGCATGCAAGCCAGATCGCCTTCATCACTCGTCGCCTCCGCTCTTTTTGCCGCGCACCGTGGCGGGAATCGTCAAACTGACCGTCCCCTTGCCTGAGGCCCCCAGCAATTCCTTAACGTCTTCGGGGTCGGCCGCAAGCGTCACCCATTCGATCTTGCCTTCGCGCGTGGTGCCGGCCACTTCGCTGGTATCGATCACGCGCGCGCCGCACAGCCGATCGGTCACGCCATCTTTTTGCACGTACACGTCCACATAGCTGCCCACGCCCGTGGCGCCGCCGACCGAGTGCTCGGCATCGACCGCCACCGAAACGGCAACCTTGCCTTTGGGCACCTCGAGCTTGTGGCTTTCGGCCTTGGTGTAGGCATCGCAAATCACGGCATTTTTAGGGATGCGCGAGGTCGTCACGTCGCCGCGCACCTGGCGCAGCTCGGTCGCCGCATCGCGCGGCAGCAGGCTCGCCAGCCATTCCTGGGTTATGACATTGGTCTCGTCGAGGGTCTCGCCCGCATCGATATCGCGCGCCGCGACGCACACCTCGACGCGATTGCCGCCGTACTTGGCCAGTGTCTCGACCTGGGCCTGCTCTGCCTGCGAGCGAATCGATGACGCGTAAACCATACAGAGCAGCGCGGCGAGCACGCCCGCGATCAGACTGATGGCAATGCGCTTGCTCTTGTTCACGGCCGCTCCTCTCAAGGTAGCACCGGGCGGATGCCCGTACCACCATTGTCCGAGCGAGCAAGCGGCAAAACGACGCGATCGCAATCTTGGTTTTGAGTGTCAAACCAATTGCCGACCAAAAGCTGACCGACCCGTCAAGCTCGTGGCAAGGTTTTGGTCAGCACGTCGGCAAAACGCACGTTTAAGGGTGCATCGACAGCAAAAAAGCCGCCTCCCGTACCGTTGGGAGACGGCTGTCATAGATACATTCAATTACAGATGAACATCGGGATCGAGCATCTGAGCACTCACGCGCATGGATGACGCCAAGTTTTGGAACGTCTCCAGGCGCAGGCTGTCGATCTGCCCGGCATCCTCGGCCTCGCGAACGGCGCAGCCCGGTTCGTGGGTATGCGTGCAGTCGCCAAACCGGCACGCACGCGACGTCTCGACGATCTCGGGAAACGCGCGCGTCAAGCCCCGCTCATGCCCCACGAGCGGCAAACTGCGCAGGCCCGGGGCGTCGGCAATAACGCCGGCGTCGCCTGGCAGCGCCACCATCACGCGCGCAACCGTGGTGTGGCGACCCTGGTCATCACGTTCACGCACACCGCCGGTAGCCAACGTATCGTGGCCCAACAGCGCGTTGAGCAACGTTGACTTGCCGGCACCCGACTCGCCCAGGATCATGGCGCAGCTTCCGGCGGGCACGCAGGCGCGAACCTCGTCCAGGCCACGGCCCTCGGCAGAAGATGTCACGATTACGCGCACATCCGGACCCACCAAGCGGTGTACGCGGTCCAGATCGCGCTCGAGCTCATTGGCGTCGCAGCGGTCGGCCTTGGTGAGTACCACCACCGGCTCGGCATCGCAGTCGAGCGCCAACACCAGCGAGCGCGCCACGCGGTCGAGCAGCACCTCGCCGGCGCCGAGCGCCTGCACGATCAGCACGCTATCCACGTTGGAGCAAAGTACCTGACGATCACCGCGAGCGCGACCGCGCCAACGCTCAAAACTCGTGCGGCGTGGCAGCACGCACTCGATCACGCCCATGTCATGCCCGGGCGCACGGCGCACCGCCACGCGGTCGCCCACGGCGGGCAGCAGAACCTCATCCTCGCCACGCGACTTGGCAAACCCCACGGCATGCTCGGCACGAAAGGTGTCGTCGGCAGTCGCCACCAGCGGAAACCCGCGATTCAGGCGCACCACGGCACCAAGTTGCATCTGCTCGGGCTCCTCGGCCTGGGCACAAAAATCATCGAAGGCAGCCTGCTGAGCCCCATCGATAGGCAGGTCGTCGAACGCCGGAACATCCTGCAGCGCGTCGAGCCCCGGCACGCTTGCCAGCAGTTCCTCGGCAGACGCGGGGGCTTCGGTCGCGAGCTTCCGACGACGATCGCGCTTAGCCCGCGCCCCCGTCGTCTTTTTCTTCGCCTTAGCCTTAGCCTTGCCCACAGATGCCTCCCAGCACAAAACCACACAACTGAACAGGTATTTTAAATCAAAAAGAGCTGGCCGGGCAAAGCCCGACCAGCTCACAAACTTTCCCTCAGCCCTTTATCATCCGCGCAGGAGAAAAGCCAGCAAGGATACCGCAGGGCCCGCCCGCCGGGAGGGGTTTCCTAAGGGCACATCCCGCAGCGCGAAGCGCGAGGACGTGCCCGTGGAAACCCCGCAGGCGGTCGGGCCGGTGGGAAGGATGGCCTTTCGACCTACTCCTTCTCGACCGCGCGCATGATCGCCTTGTAGATCTCCATCAGCGGGATGATCAGGAAGGCAAGGCCCAGGGCGGCGATAACGCCCTTGAGCTCAAGCGTCACGGGACCAAAGAACATCTCGGCAAGCGTCGGCTGAACGGTCACGATCACCGTCAGCACCAGCGCCAGCGCGGCAGAGGCCCACAGCCACTTGTTCTGCTTCTTCATGCTAAACAGCGACGCACGACGGCTGCGCATATTAAAGCAGTGGAAGATCTCGACCATGTTGAGCGTGATAAAGGCCATCATCACGCCTTCCTCGTCGGCATTGCCGGCGATCATATCGGCGATGTGGATGTAGCCCATGTCAAAGTACACGCCCACAAAGAAGCTCGCCAGCACCAGCACGGTGATGATCAGGCCCTGGACCACGCAGTCCAGGCCCATATTGCCGGCAAAGACACCGTCCTTGGCGTTGCGCGGCTTGCGCTTCATGATGTCGCCCTCGGCATCCTCCATGCCCAGCGCGAGCGCGGGGAAACAGTCGGTAACCAGGTTCACCCACAGCAGCTGCACCGGCTGGAAGATGGTAAAGCCTATGAGCGTGGCGATAAACACCGAGAACACCTCGGCAAGGTTAGCCGAAAGCAGGAACTGGATGACCTTGCGGATGTTGTCGTAGATGCGGCGACCCTCTTCGCAAGCACCGATGATGGTAGCGAAGTTGTCGTCGGCAAGCACCATGTCGGCGACGTTCTTAGTAACGTCGGTGCCGGTGATGCCCATGCCCACGCCGATGTCGGCGCGTTTGATGGACGGGGCATCGTTGACGCCGTCGCCTGTCATGGCCACGATCTGGTCGCGCGACTTCCAGGCCTCGACGATACGGGTCTTATGCTCGGGCTGGACGCGAGCGTACACGCCGTAGTCCTCGATGTGCGCGTCGAGCTCCTCGTCGCTCATGCGATCGAGGTCGGCACCGGTGATGGCATGGCTGCGATCGGTGACGATTCCCAGCTGCTTGGCAATGGCCACGGCGGTGTCGATATGGTCGCCCGTGATCATGACGGTGCGAATACCGGCGTCATGGGCCTCGCGGATGGCGTCGGCGACCTCGGGGCGGACAGGGTCAATCATGCCGGACAGGCCGCAGAAGACCAGGTCGTGCTCGAGCGCAGCGGGGCTGCAGTCTGCCGGAACCTCGGTGTAGGTGCGGCTTGCCAGCGCCAGCACGCGCAGGGCCTCGTCGGCCATGGCCTTGTTGGCGGCCACGAGCTCGGCACGACGCTCCTCGGTCAGGGGGACGACCTTATCGCCCTCGTAGATGTGGGTGCACAGGCCGATCACCACGTCGGGCGCGCCCTTGGTGTACTGCTCGTACTCGCCGTCCAGGGTCTCGACGACCACGGACATCATCTTGCGGCCCGAGTCGAACGGGGCCTCGCCCACGCGCGGGTGCTCGGCAGTCAGGCCAGTGAGACCAGCCTTGCCGGCATCGTTGACGAGCGCGCACTCAGTCGGCTCGCCCACGGCCTCGCCCAACTCCTCGTCCCACTGGGCGTCGGAGCAAAGGGCCATACCGGCCAGGAACTTCTCCTTAGGCGCAGCGAGCTCGTGCTTGACGACGGTCATCTTATTTTGGGTAAGGGTACCGGTCTTGTCGGAGCAGATGGTCTGCGTGCAGCCGAGGGTCTCGACGGCAGAGAGCTTACGGATAATCGCCTGGCGCTTGGCCATCTTGGTCACGCCGAGAGACAGCACGATGGTCACGACGGCGACCAGGCCCTCGGGGATGGCAGCAACGGCGAGCGAGACGGCGACCATAAAGGTGTCGAGCAAGGCAGTCGGGTCGGTAAGGACGTTGCCCACGCCGTGGCGGAGGATATCAACGCCAAAGATCACGACGCAAATGATAATCACCATGATGGTGAGGATGCGGCTGAGCTCGGCGAGCTTCACCTGCAGCGGCGTGAGCTCTTCCTTGGCCTCGGCCAGGGCGCCGGCAATCTTGCCCATCTCGGTATCCATGCCGGTACCGACCACGACGGCGCGACCGCGACCGTACACCACAGTGGAGCCCATGTAGCACATGTTCTTGCGGTCGCCGAGCGGCACGTCATCGGTGCCCGCGGCAAGCTCGATCACGTTGGCGTGCTTCTCTACGGGCACGGACTCGCCGGTGAGTGCGGCCTCTTCGATCTTCATCGTAGCGCTCTCGAGCACGCGGCAGTCGGCCGGGACGGAGTCGCCCGCCTCGAGCATGATTACGTCGCCGGGCACGAGCTCGGCGCTCGGCAGGTGCACGAGCTTGCCGTCGCGCAGCACCTTGGACTGCGCCGCGCTCATCTCCTGCAGGGCCTCGAGGGCCTCTTCGCTCTTGGCTTCCTGGACCACGCCCAGCACCGAGTTGACGATAACGACGAACATGATAATGACGACATCGGCAAAGTCGGGCTCGCCCTTGACCATACCCGTGAGCGCGCTGATGACGGCGGCAACGATCAGCATGATGACCATGGGGTCGGCCATCTGCTCAAAGAAACGCTTCCACAGCGGCGTCTTCTCGGCTTCCTCGAGCTTGTTAGGGCCTGTCTTGGCGAGGCGCGACGACGCCTCGTCGTTGCTCAGGCCGAGGTTCTCATCGACACCTTGGTCGCTGAGCACCTCCGCCGCGGCGGACAGGTATTCCTTTTGCATATAGAGTCCCCTCCTGGGATTCGGGCCACTCAGCAGATTGATGCCCGATCATAATTCCCAGGAGAAGGGCAAGGGCTCATCAAGGCTGCCGTGCTGAGCGGCAGTTGATAGTGGGGCTATGGTACCCCAAAGCGACACGTCTAGCCAAAACAATCCATTTGGAAATATGGTCCACAAGCAACGGTGCAGACCGTGTGATGCTCAACATTGATAAAACGTTTTTTCTTCGGCGCATCATCAAACTGAAATATCGCCCAGATAGCAGCGGTTAGAACGGTTGGTAAAGTTTTTGCATATACCGTTTTTCCGCAAAAAATGAACTTCTAATTCGGCATACGGTCGATTTTTTGGGGTATTCGGTCGTCATTTCGTTATAATCAGCTCAGTTTTATTTCTTATGGTTTATCTATCAGCGCAAGACGATGTCAGATGGAGGTCTGAATGTACAAGCGCACTAAGATTGTATGCACCATGGGTCCCGCCTGCGATAGCGACGAGACCATCCGCGAGATGATCAAGGCGGGCATGAACGTCGCCCGTTTTAACTTCTCGCACGGCTCCTACGACGAGCACCACGGTCGCATCGAGCGCGTCCGTCGTATTTCCAAGGAGCTCGGTATGCCCGTCGGCATCCTGCTCGACACCAAGGGCCCCGAGGTCCGCACCGGCCTACTGGTCGATGGCAAGAAGGTTGCCGTCAAGACCGGCGACAAGATCGTCGTTACTGCTCAGCCCACGACCGAGGATTTCCACGGCACCGCTGAGCACATCTCCCTCGACTACCTGGCTCTGCCCTCCGAGGTCGAGAAGGGCTCCCTCATCCTGATCGATGACGGCCTGGTTGCCCTTGAGGTCGAGTCCGTCAGCGGCCAGGACATGACCTGCGTCGTCAAGAACGACGGCCTGATTGGCGAGCGCAAGGGCGTCAACATGCCTAATGTCAACATCTCGCTGCCCGCCATCACCGAGCGCGATCGTCAGGACATCCTCTTTGGCCTGACCGAGAACATCGACTACATCGCCGCTTCCTTCATCCGTGACGGCGAGTCCGTCCGCGGCATCCGCAAGCTTTGCCGCGAGAACGGCGGCGAGCACGTGACGATCTTCCCGAAGATCGAGTGCGCCCTGGGCGTCGAGAACTTCGACGAGATCCTCGAGGCTTCCGACGGCATCATGGTCGCCCGTGGCGACCTGGGCATCGAGATTAAGCCCGAGCTCGTTCCCCACATCCAGAAGGAGATCATCGCCAAGTGCAACGCGGCCTACAAGCCCGTCATCACCGCTACGCAGATGCTCGACTCCATGCAGCAGAACCCGCGCCCGACGCGCGCCGAGGTTGCCGACGTTGCTAACGCCATCTACGACGGCACCGACGCTGTCATGCTGTCCGGCGAGTCCGCTGCCGGTAAGTACCCGGTCGAGGCCGTAAAGATGCAGGCCAGCATTGCTCTCGAGACCGAGAAGTACCTCCCGGCTCACGCTCCGCTCGAGGTTCCGGCCGATGCTCACGGCACCCGCGTCGTCAACAACGTTGTGGGTATGTCCGCTGTGAACATGGCTACCACCGTTGGCGCCAAGTGCATCACCGTGCCGACGACCACCGGTCGTACTGCTCGCCTGATCTCGCACTTCCGTCCCAACATGCCGATCTGCGCGTTCTCCCGCCACGAGTGGGCCGTCCAGCAGATGATCATGTACTGGGGCGTTATCCCGCACCAGGCCGAGATTACCCAGGGCACCGTCAACGGCACGATCGTCAAGGCGATCGAGACCGCTAAGGAGCTCGGCTACGTCGAGACTGGCGATTTGACTGTCGCTACCGCCGGCGATCCCCGCATGAGCGTCCAGCTCGAGGACAAGGTCTCCTCGACCAACGTCGCTTACGTCGCTCAGGTGCGCTAAAACGCACTTGCAAGCACATTTGCATTGCAAAGGGCCCGGAAGGCTTCGCCTTCCGGGCCCTTTTTCTGTACGTCGATGCCTCCTGCACGGCATGACACGCAACCAGCTGCTTATGGCATGCTATGAAATGTGCAGCTCGTTTGCCGTGTTTACGCCCTGCGACGGGAGCTGTTAGTCAGTTGGGATGAGCCGTTCACCGTCAAGCCGGCCGGCTAGCAGCTAGCGATCAGGGGCAGAGCGGGCGCACCGGGTGATGCGACGCGGGCGGCAAATCCCGCCTCGGTCAGCTCGATGACCTCGGTAAACGTTGCATCGAAAAAGTCCTCGGTTAGCAAGCGATACGGCGGATGATCGGGCTCGCCGGGGTTTTCGCGTACAATCTCGTGCATAACGCCGATGGTCTTGAGCACATACTCCTTATGGATGGGATACTGACCAAAACGCGTCGCAGCGGTATACAGGCGATCGGTCGCACGCGGAATCGAAACGATGCCGAGCGTCTTGCCAAACCAGTCAAAGTCGCCTTGCTTTTTAATGCGGAATTCCTCGCACGGCTTGCCGCCGTGCGCCTCCAGGTACTGATTCACGCGCGTATTCCATACGGTATCTGCCACCAGATGCGACCAAACGCCCAGCGTCAGATCGAGCAGCGACTGCGCCACGTCATCGGGCGCGAGCGAAAGCTCGCTAGCACCGGGACCGGCAACCGGCTCGGCATCCTTGTAGCGTTGGGGATAATGCACCCGATTGAGTCGCTCGCGCTCCTCGGCGATCGAGGTCGCGGCAGCCGGCGTACCAACAGACGCCCCTTTGAGCAGCGGCGCCACATAGGTATCCCAAAACTCATGCTCGCGCGGCTTAGGGATAGGCTCGGGGTTTGCAAAGTGCGTAATGCGATACGGAATGGGATCAGCGATGCCAGGGACCATATAGCCCACGAAGATATCCGGAACCACGCAGCCAAACAAAAAGGCATTGCGGTCGCGCACACTATTGGCAAGCGCACCGGTGCGCTCCAGCAAACGCTCCGTCTGAGCGATATGAATGTTCCAGCTTGGCATAGCCACCCCCATAAAAACCTGGATAACTATACCATCACGGCAAAGCCGCGCGGGCGGCTACGCACGCTCTACGCAGCAACTATTCCGCAGCGCCGCTCTCGGTTCCATACGACGACACCGGCGCCTCGACCACATGGTGATATCGATCGATATAGATGGCGCGGGCGCCCAGGCGCCGCACCAAATCCTGATGATGCGTGCTCATCAAGACCGTCTTGCCAGCAGCAACATAGGCCAGTAGAAAGTTGACCACGATGTCGCACGAGTCCTCGTCAAGTCCGTTGGTAGGCTCGTCGAGCACCAGGATATCCGGGTTCATCGACACGACGGCAGCCAGCGCCACGCGCTTCTTTTGCCCGCCCGAAAGCTGATAAGGCGAGGCGTCGACCAGATCGGCAACCTGGAACAGCTCCATGGCATCGCGGACGCGGCGCTCGAGCTCGTCTGCCGGCAGCCCCATTTGAGCCGGGCCAAACGCGACTTCCTCGCCCACCGTGGCACAAAAAAGCTGTGCATCGGCGTTTTGGAACACAAAGCCCACGCGCTGATGGAACCGCTGGGCCGTCGCGGAATCCTTGAGATATGCCGCATCGACCGCATGCCCGTCAAACAGATACGTGCCCGCGTCCGCGGGCTCAAGGCCGTTAATAAGGCGCATGATCGTCGTCTTGCCGCAGCCGTTAGGACCAAGCAGAGCAACGAGCTCCCCACGGTTCACCCGCAATGAAACGCCGTCGATCACCGTATGACCCGCATAGGAAAACACCACGTCGCGAAACTCGATGAGCGGCGTGACCTCGGTGCCGGCAGCACCGCTCGCACCCATCGCGTTATTCGTATCGTTTGCCAAAACGTCGCCCTTCCCTACTCACATCGACGGTTCGACCGTCCGCGCTACAGCACCGCGCACAACACGGCGAGCAACGCAACGCCGGCCGCGTAAACCGCATCGCGCCAGCCAAAGCCGCTCCGTGCAGGCGCCGGATACACGCCGGCGAAGCCGCGGCACAGCATGGCCTCGTCCATCGCACGACTGCATTCCATCGCCTTGATAAACGTCATGCCCATGATACCCGCAAGCGAATCGGTGCGCGAAAAACCCGCAGGCGCACGGCCCACGCTGCGCAGCATGACCGATTCGCACAGATCGTGCGGCGTGCGTCCCAGCACCTCGATATGCTTGAGTGCCATATCAAACGTAAAGATAACCTCGTCGGGCAGGTGCAGCATTTTGAGCGCCGCCGACATGCGGCTCCAGGTGAGCGTCCACGAAACACCCAGCACCAGCGACACATTAATAAACGTCTTGAGCGCGATCTTGAGCATGGCGCCCGTGGCAGAAGCGCCCAGCAGCAGGGCAGGCAGTGCCAGAACCACCGCAAGTCCCGTGGCGCCGAGCGCCGGTACAAAGGTCGCAGACAGCCCGCGTGCGGGGCGCACCGCGACCAGCACCAGCGCGATAGCCGCCATCAGCATCAGGTACAGCGGACTCTGCGTCAGGCACACGCACAGGACGCAGACGAACATCCCCACCAGGCGCACCGGAGCCGAAACGCAAGAAAGGGCGCGGTCGACCATCGACCCGCCCTCGTGCGCGCCTCCACCCAGGCGAACCCGCTCAAGCAGGCTCGCCAGGTGCAGGACATTCTTTTGCACCACACGATGCCGAGCCCCCGCGGGCTCGTATCGCTCCTCGGTCGCAAGCCAGCTAGGCAGCTCGGCTATTGCCATGAGCACCGCTTTCCTTAACCGTCAGCGAAATCAGACGGAATGCGATGGTGAGCACCGCCACACCAATCACACCGGAAAGGATATACATGGCAGCCTGGCCGGCAAAGCCAAGGCCTTGCTCCTCGGAATAGGCCTGCAGGTAATCACCCGTGGGCAGCGCGTCGGCAAAGGTCGGAGTATCGAGGCCGACCGAAGCCTGCAGGCTGTCGTCGCCAGCCTCCTGAACGGCAGTCGCGGCGCCCTCGGCGTCCCACTCACCCCAGGCGTCACCGGTGGCCAGCAAGCCCAGCGGCGTGGCCACCACGAGCACGGCGACCAAAATGAGCGTGGGAACCAGCGAGGTCTTCTTGGCAGCAGCGCCCTCGGCGGCAAGCTGGCCATCGGCGGCCTCGGGACCGACGATAACGCCCGGCGCCGTCTTCTTGATAAAGCCGTAGATCGCGGCCGTCGCCACGCCCTCGACCACACCGGCGACCAGCATATGCGGGATCAACATGGCCGGAATAGCCACGGACAGCGGGAAGGGGCAGTACAGCGGCGCGCCCGAAGCGTTGGTAAAGAGCATCGGCTGAATACCAAACTCGATTGCCGCGCACAGGGCCGCCAGGCACAGGCCGACCCAGCCGCTTACGATGGCAGAAACCGAGGTGCCCCAGCTCTTGTCGTGCAGGCGGCTGTTGAGCGCGCGGAATACCATGGCGGCAACAAACGGCAGCACAAATGCCATGTTAAAGCAGTTGGCTCCAAAGGACAGGATGCCGCCATCGCCAAACAGCAGCGCCTGCAGCGCCAGCGCAACCGAAACCGCAATGGCCGCGGCCTCGGGACCCAGCAGCAGCGCAATGAGCGCGCCGCCGACGGCGTGACCCGTGGTACCGCCGGGCAGCGGCACGTTGAACATCATGAGCAGGAAGGAGAACGCGGCGCAGATGCCCAGGAACGCCATGTGCTCGCGATCGAGCGTGGCGCGCACCTTCTTGATGCAGTGGACCCAAACGGGCACCATTGCCACCGCCATGACGGCATCGGTCTGCGGGGACAGATAATTATCTGGAATGTGCATGTACGCCTCCCGGTTGTCGGCGCACAGAATTGCAACGCCGCTTGAATTACCTTGCCAGTGTTACGTATCGTCCGATTCGTAACACGACGCGGGCTATCATAGCAAAACGGCGCGCCGCCAACAAAGCAGCGCGCCGTTTTGCAATACATATGTAACATCTGAAGGCTCAACGGTGCCTTATTCCGAACACCGCGGTCACGCAGAGCCCACAGCAACCGCCATCAGGCCCTACGCTCCCAGCGCAAGCCCTATCCGCGGACCTCGCCGTTCACACCCTTGCACACCTTGGTGACGATCTTCTGGTGCGCTTTCTCGACCTCTTCGCTGGTGAGCGTGTGGTCGTCGGAGCGATACGTAAGCGCAAAGGCCATGGACTTCTTGCCCACACCCACGCGGACCGGATCACGGTAGACGTCGAACAGGCGCACGCCCTCGAGCAGCTTGCCGCCGGCGCTGGTAATACGGCGCTCAAGATCCTCGCAGGTCACGGTGTTGTCGACCACGATAGCAAGGTCGTGTTCAACAGCCGGGTACTGCGAGAACTCGCGGTAGTTCTCCTGGTTGCGGGCGCCCTTGATCAGCTTGTCCAGATCGAGCTCAAAGGCAACGACGACCTCGTCGATGCCCATCGCCTCGCGCGCCTCGGGGTGAATCTCGCCGACCCAGCCCAGCACAGTGCCGCCGGACAGAACCTCGGCAGCACGACCCGGCTGCAGGAAGGCATAGCCCTCGCCCTCGACGGGACGGAAGCGAACCTTCTCGATGCGCAGCTGGGCGAGCAGTTCCTCGACAATGCCCTTGCCAAAGAAGAAGCGCAGCTTGCGGTACTTCATGTTCCAAGACTGCTCGCTCCACTGGCCCGAAAGCACACCCGCCACGGACTTGGTCTCCTTGGGCAGGCTGGCGTTCTCGCGACCGTGGAACAGGCTGCCGACCTCGTACAGGTGCACGTTGGGCGTGCCGTGGGCCTCGTTATAGGCCACAGACTGCAGCAGGCCCGGCAGCAACGAGCGGCGCATCTCGGTCTGCTCGGCCACCAGCGGGTTCATGAGCACCACGGGGCAACCGCGGCCCTCGGTGGACATACCGATCTTCTCCAGGTCGCCCGGGGCGGCAAAGCCAAAGGTCGTGGTCTCGTTGAGGCCGCAGGCGCGCAGGATCTCGCCGACCTTGCGGGTGAGCTTCTGCTCGCGGGTCAGGCCGCCAATATGGTTCTTGGCAGCCGGGATGGTCGCCGTCACGCGGCCCATGCCCCACAGGCGCAGGACCTCCTCGATCAGATCGATCTCGCGCGGCAGGTCGGGGCGGAAGCTCGGCGGAGTGACCATAAAGTCCTCGCCGTCGCGCTCGACGGTGCAGCCCAGACGGGTGAGCGAGCGCTCGATAAAGTCGGACTCGATGTCGGCACCGCAGATGGCATGCACGCGGGCCAGACGCAGCTTAATGCTGTCGATGGTCTTGGGCGCGGGGAACACGTCGACATAGCCGGGAGCGACCTCGCCGCCGGCGATCTCCTCGATGAGCGCGCAGGTAACGTTGGCGACATCCACGCAGCCGGTCTCGTCGACCTGGCGCTCAAAGCGGATGGAGGCGTCGGAGATCAGCGACAGGTCGCGGCTGGTGTGCGAGGTGCGACCGGCGTTGAAGCAGGCGCTCTCAACCATCACATCGACGGTATCGTCCTCGATCTCGGAATCCATGCCGCCCATAACGCCGGCCAGCGCCACGGGGCGCTCGCCGTCGGTGATGAGGCCCATGCCGGCGTCGAGCGTGCGCTCCTCGCCGTCGAGCGTCGTGAACTTCTCGTCCTGCTGGGCGGCGCGAACCACCACGCGACGCCTGCCCTCGCGCTCGACAAAGGTGTCCAGGTCAAAGGCGTGCAGCGGCTGACCGGTGAGCATCATCACGTAGTTGGTGATGTCGACGATGTTGTTGTGCGGGCGCACGCCCAGGGCGTTGAGGCGCTTGACCATCCAGTCGGGCGAGGGGCCGACCTTCACGTTGCGCACGATGCGGGCAACATAGCGGTCGCACAGACCCTCGTCGGCAATCTCGACGGAAAGCTCGTCGTCGGTCGCGCGGCCGGTCTCGACCTTGATGGCGGGCAGCTCAACGTGGAAATCGCGGTCGAAGATGGCGCCGGTCTCGCGGGCCATGCCGATCATGGACAGGCAGTCGGGACGGTTGGGCGTGATCTCGCAGTCGAGCACGGTGTCGCTCGAGCCCACGTACTCGGCAAACGGCATGCCGCAGGGCGTATCCTCGGGCAGGATCATGATGCCGGAGTGGTCGCCGCCCAGGCCGAGCTCGCGCGCGGAGCAGTTCATGCCCATGGACACGACGCCGCGAAGTTTGCTCTTCTTGATCTTGACGTCACCGGGCAGGACAGCGCCGATCATTGCCGTGACGATGTGGTCGCCGGCCTCGAAGTTCTGCGCGCCGCAGACGATCTGCAGCGGAGCGGGGTTGCCGTCGGCGTCGAGATTCTTGTCGCCCACATCGACCGAGCACACGTACATGTGGTCGCTATCGGGGTGCGGGGTCTTGGTGAGCACCTTGGCGGTCACCACGTGGTCGAAGGACTCGCCCACGGTGTCGATTGCCTCGACCTCGGTGCCGGTACGGATATATTCGTCCGAAAGGGTCTTGGGATCCTCCGGAATATCGATCATGATCTTGAGCCAGTCGTAAGAAACGCGCATATAACTGGTCTCCTTTCATCTGTAACGTCTGCAATAAACAGACGGAAAACTCCAGCTACGGAGACGGGTTTCCGAGGTGCCGCAGATTGCCTTGAAAGAGGAGGGCCGCGTACTTAGGTACGCAACCGACGATTGAAAGGCAAGGTGCGGTGGCTCGGGAAGCCGCCGGGACAGGTCAACTTAAAATTGGTTCAAGAAGCGCATATCGCCCGTCATCAACGTGCGCAGGTCGGGCAGATCGTAGCGTAGGGCCGCGACGCGCTCGGCGCCAATGCCAAAGGCGAAGCCGGTGTACTTCTCGGGGTCGATGCCACAGTTGATCAGGACGTTGGGGTCGACCATGCCGCAGCCCAGGATCTCAATCCAGCCGCTGTGCTTGCAGAAGTTGCAGCCCTTGCCGCCGCAGACGTGGCAGCTCACGTCCACCTCGCAGCTGGGCTCGGTGAAGGGGAAGAAGTGCGGGCGATAGCGCGTCTTGCGGTCCTCGCCAAACATGCACTTAACAAAGTAGTCGAGCGTGCCCTTAAGGTCGCCAAAGGTGATGCCCTCGTCGACGACCAGGCCCTCGATCTGGTTGAACTGCGGCAGGTGGCAGGCGTCGGCCGTGTCGGGACGGTAGACGGTGCCCGGGCAGATCATGTAGATGGGCGGCTTTTGCGACTCCATGGTGTGGATCTGCACGCCCGAGGTCTGGGTGCGCAGCAGCACATCGGACTCGCCGTGGGCGTGAGCCTCGGGGTGCGCGACGCTGCCGGGGTTGTTGTCGACCACGTAGAAGGTATCGCGGGCCGAGCGGCTCGGGTGATCCATGGGGGCGTTGAGCGCGGTGAAGTTGTAATAGGAGGTGTCGACCATGGGGCCAGACTCGACGGTGTAGCCGATGCCGCAGAAGATGTCCTCGGCCTCCTCGATGATCTGCTTGATCAGGTGCTGGTGGCCGATCTGCGGACGGATACCCGGTAGCGTGATGTCGACGGCCTCGTGCTCGAGTGCGTGCTTGAGGGCGGCGGCCTTCATCTCGGTGGTGCGCTCGTCGAGCATGCCCTCGATCAGCTGGCGCATCTCGTTGGCGCGCTTGCCCATCACGGGACGATCCTCGGGGGCGAGCTTGCCCATCATGCGCATCAGGCCGGTGATGCGGCCCTTGCGGCCGAGCAGCTCAACGCGCGCGGCCTCGAGCTTTGCGGCGTCGTCGGCGCCTGCGACGAGCTCCTTGGCCTCTTCCTCGAGTTTGACCAGATCATCAATCAGACTCATGTCTTCCCTTTCGTCTCTCGCGCTCCCCGCTTGCCGAGGCGGCTGCCGCCGTCTGACGTTGCGAAAACGCGGCCCGGTTCGGTAACAAAAAACCGTCCTCGGGCATGTGCATTGCCCAAGGACGGTTGAATTCCGCGGTACCACCTTGTTTGACCCGGCGGATGTCTGGCCCGCCGCGCCCACTCTTTGCCCCTTGTCGCGAGGCTCACGGCTTCCCTACTGGAGACATCGCCGCCACTGGCCGCGCGCCCGTTGAGGTTGCTGCTCGGGAGTGAACGCTTGGCCCTTGTCACCGCAGGAAGGCTTGCAGCCCATGACCTTCCCTCTCTTGCCGGCGACGCGGCGGGCAAAACCCTCTCCGTCAACGCATTGGGCTATAGGATAACACATTCTGCGCGTGCATCGCCGCGTTCCGTTTTGTTCGCGCTGGGTACAAGGCGAGTAGCTGTGCAAACTGGCCGCGCGCCCACCCGAGGCGCTCGGCTCACGAGATCAAGGATATGGTATGGGAAAGAAACACGACAAGAAAGCCAAGCCCGCAGCGGACAAGACGCCCAAAGGCATGAAGGTCGATAAGGCCGTTAAAAAATTCCGCAAGCTCGAGGGCAAGCTGTGGACCCGCGAGTACCTGCTCAAGATTGCCGAGTTTGACGGCGCGACCATTGCTCCCGCCAACGGTGCCGCCGCCCGTGCCGACGCCATGGGCACCCTTGCCGGCGAGCACCATAAGCTTCTGACCAGTGAAAAGTCTGTCGAACTTGTGCGCTCGCTAGCGCGCGAGACCGTTGCCGGCGGCAAGATCGACGACCCGCAGCTGCTCGACGAGATCCGCGTGCTCGGCCGCGACCAGCGCGAAGCGAGCGTCATTCCCACCGAGGAGGCCGAGGCCTGGACCAGGCTCACCTGCGAGGCCGACGCCGTGTGGCACAAGGCCAAGACGGCCAATGACTGGGCGAGCTTTGAGCCCTATGTGGATAGAATCGTCGCCCAACTTAAGCATCAGGCCGAGCTCATGGACCCCAAGCGCGACCCATACGATGTTTGGCTCGACCAGTACGAGCGCGGCCTTTCTACCGAGAGCTTCGACGCGTTTTGCGACGAGGTCAAGGCCACGGTCGTGCCGCTCGTGCACGCCATCGGCGAGCGCGGTCAGCAGCCCGATGCCGACTTTTTGCACGCCCGCGTGCCCGAGGCCGCCCAGCGCGCCATGAGCTTCGACCTTATGAAGCTCGTCGGGCTGGACCTGAACGACACCACGCTTGCCTTTACCGAGCATCCGTTTAGCGAGGGCTTCTCGGTGGGCGACGCGCGCATTGCCACGCACATCTACGAGGACGACTGCATCTCCAACGTCTACAGCATCATCCACGAGGCGGGGCACGCCATGTACGAGCTGGGCGTCAACCCCGCCTATGCGCGCACCTGTCTGGAGGGCGGCACCTCCATGGGCATCCACGAGAGCCAGAGCCGCTTTTTCGAGAACACCGTGGGCCGCAGCCGCGCCTTTATGGGCCCGCTGCTCGAGGTGTTGCGCCGCCACGCGCCCGAGGTCTACGGCAGCGTGGACGAAGACACGCTCTACCGCGCCGTGAACATCGCGCAGCCGTCGCTGATCCGCACCGAGGCGGACGAGCTCACCTATCCGCTGCACGTTATGGTGCGCTACGAGATCGAGCGTATGCTGTTTGCCGGCGAGGCCACGGCCAAGGACATCCCCGCACTTTGGAACCGCTTTATGGACGAGTACCTGGGCATTCCTGTTCCCGACGACACGCACGGCTGCCTGCAGGATACGCACTGGAGCGGTGGCTCGTTTGGCTACTTCCCCACCTATGCGCTGGGCAGCGCCTACGACGCCATGTTTGTGCCGGCCATGTGCCGCGACGGCGTCGACCTTACCGGTGCCTGCGCGAGCGGTGATCTGGCGCCCGTCCGTGCCTGGCTGGGCGAGCACATTTGGCAGTGGGGCCGCGCCAAAGACGCGCCGGAGCTCATCAAGGGCGCCTGCGGCATGGACTTTGACGCCCGCTACTACTGCAGCTACCTGCAGGACAAGTTCACCACACTGTACCAGCTGTAAAGCTTAGGCAACACGCCAACGCAAAGGGGGCGCCGCGGGATCTATCCCGCGGCGCCCCCTTTTTCACCTAGTCATTGGGGCCGTTTGCAGCGTCGAGCAGTTACGCGGTTTGGTAAAACCGCGTAACTATAAAGCTTCCAGCGCGTTGGCGATGCGCTTCATAGCGGCGTCGGCGGCCGATTGGTCCGGAGCCTCAGCCAAAACGCGAATCACCGACTCGGTTCCGCTCTTGCGCACCAGTACGCGGCCCTCGCCCGCCAGCGACGCCTCGGCCTCGGCAATGGCGGCCTGGACGCCCATGTTGCCCAGCGCGGCGTCCTTATCCGCCACGCGCACGGCGACCTGAGCCTGCGGCAGCAGCTTGCACGGAGCCGTGAGCTGCGAGAGTGTCTCGCGCTCAGCGCGAATCACTTCCATCACGCGCAGCGAGGTCATAATGCCGTCGCCCGTGCGCTCGATATCGCCAAAGATCGTGTGGCCCGTCTGCTCGCCGCCCAGGCTGTAGCCGCCCTCGCGCATCTTGGCATACACATGACGGTCGCCCACGCCGCTGGTCACGGCACTCAGACCGGCAAGCTCCAGCGACTTGACCAGGCCAAAGTTGCTGGCGATCGTCGGCACCACGGTACCGCCCGAGAGGCGCCCGTGCTTGTTCAGGTACACGCCGCACACGTACAGGATCTGGTCGCCGTCGACCACGCGACCGCGCTCGTCCACGGCCAGGCAGCGGTCGGCATCGCCGTCGTAGGCAAAGCCCACGTCCAGGCCCTGCTCCACCACGTGGCGCTGCAGGCGCTCCATATGCGTGGAGCCGCAGTCGACGTTGATGTTAAAGCCATCGGGCGCGGCGTTAATCACGCGTACGTCGGCACCCAGCGCGTCGAACACCGGCTTGGCCACCGAGGATGCCGAGCCGTTGGCACAGTCGAGACCGATCTTGACGCCCTGCAGCGAAAAGTTCGCACTTGCAATGAGCGAGGCAATATAGCGGTTGCGACCCTGCATGTAGTCCACCGTGGCACCGATGTGGTTGCCCGTGGCCAGCGGCACTTCGCTCTTGCCATCGATGTAATCCTCGATGAGCTCCAGCACGTCCTCGTCCATCTTATAGCCGTCGCTGTTGACGAGCTTAATGCCGTTATCGCAAAACGGGTTGTGGCTCGCACTGATCATGATGCCGCAATCGAAGCAGCCCTCCACGGTCTGATGCGCCACGCCCGGCGTCGGGATCACGTGCAGCATGTAGGCGTCCGCGCCGCTCGCGACCAAGCCGCTCACCAGCGCCGCCTCGAACATATAGCTCGAGCGACGCGTGTCCTTGCCCACGATCACGCGTGCTTTGGTCCCGCGGTTGGCACCGTAATACCAGCCCACAAAGCGGCCGATCTTATAAGCGTGCTCTACCGTCAGTCCAACGTTGGCCTCGCCGCGAAAGCCGTCGGTGCCAAAGTACTTCATGCGCTCTCCTTACAAAATAGGGGCGAACAGATTGCCTGTCCGCCCCAAAATGGTACTCGATTATCTGCGCTACCAGAAAAACCCTACGCCGACGCGCTATCGCGAGCCGCCTGGCATGTAGGAGTCTGACGCAGCGTAAGCGGCTTGTCCCCCGCCTCGGCCGACGTGGTCAGCGTATACGTGATCGTCGTCGTCTCGCCAGCATGCAGGTCAACGGTGCCCGAATAGAAGGGGATTCCATGCCACGTAGCGGCGCCAAGACCAAACTGGGTGCCCTCAACCGTAAGGTCACTGATGTTGCCGCCCGTCGGGGCAAACAGTGAGACATTCAGACGCTCGTCGTCGCGCGCGGCATCGGGCGCGCTCGCCGCGACGTAGTCGGGCAGCTTGCCGGCCTCCTCCTGCGTCATGATGTTCGTCAGGGTAACGGTGATGCGATAGGAGCACGTGCCGTCGCCGTTCTTCACGCCCTGGCCAATCTGCGTGTCGGCGTTCAGATACCAGTCGAGCTTGGAGAAGCTCAGGTTGTTAAAGTAAACGCCGGCAACGGGATCGGCACCCGGATCATCCGGATCGGGCAGCGAAGCGTCAATGCCCGTCTCCTTGATGGCATTCTGCTCATCATCGTTTCTCATCCAAGCAATCAGACGGCCCTCTTCGGCACCGCGCTCGAATGCACCGACAAGCTTCGTAACGTCGACGTCACCGATGCCACCGAGAATCTTGTCGAAGGCGGCGCTGGCAACAGATGCAAAGATGCCGTCCGATTCTTCGACCGGATAGTTCCAATACACATCATGCATGAGAACCTTCGCCGCGTTGGCACCGTCGACGACCGTACCATCGGGCAGCGAGACATTACCGACAAGGCCCAGCAAGTACTGCAAGAACACCGGATCGATGCCGACGACGCCATCAACGTCCTGCCCATACTGGGACTTCCACAGCGCGGCAACACGCTGCGAGTTGCGGGGCCAATCGGGCGAATACGCGTTACCAGAGTTGTACAGGTTGCTGTGGTCACCAAACAGTGCCTCGTCTTCTTCGTCGACGCTCTCAACCGCCTCGTCTTTGCTGAGCGCAATACATGGAACAAAGTCACCGATCGACATCTGGCCATCGGTGACTGAAATCAAACCTTGCGAACCACCAAAACCGCCGCAAGCACGAATCTCGACGTTGTTCATGGCATACACAAGATAGTTGCGCGTCTGGCCGTTGGCGCCGAGCATCTGGGGCAGAACGGGGGCGACTTTCTCCGCCGCATCGACTGCACCGTCCAGGGTGGCAAAACCGTCCTTTGCCTTATTGACCAGCTCGGTCACCTGGGCGATATGCGTATCGCCAATACCCTGAATCTTTTCATTGGCGCTCTTGAACGCCTTCGAGCTATCGGAGAGCGAATCGGCGACCGCCTGCAGCGCGGACACGTTGATTGTCCCGTCCTGGAACAGCTTGCCGGGCGTTGCCTGAGCGAGATTATCGGCCATGGGGACCAGCGCGCCGCTCGAAACATCGGACAGAGCATCGACCATGGTGCGGGCGGCATTAATATCGCTGCCATACACCGGAATGAACGAGGCCATCGTCCACACCGGGCTCGAGGTCTCCTTCTTCATGCTGCTGCAGAGCTCGTCGATCTTTTTCGCATCGTCGGGCAGGGTCGAAAAATCGCCCGACGTGACCTTGTCCTTAAGGCCGCCGACGATCTCGACAGTTTCCTTTGCCTGGCTCTTCACGGTTTTTGCCGAGTTAAACAGCATGAAGCCACTCACGCCAAAAGCGACAAGAACCACCGCGACGATGGCAGCGACAACAGCCGAAACGCGGCGCTTCTTGCGCTCGCCCTTGCGATGGCGATGGCGAACCAGGCCGTTCGAGGTCGGACTCGTCGAGGAATCACCGCCGTAGTTCAAGCCAAAATCGTAATAATCTTCTTTAGAGCCCGAGCCCTTAAACTCGGCACCGTCGTCATCGAGACGGGCAAACGTGCCGGTTTCGGAAGCGCCCGTATAGATAGTGCCTAGGTTACCCGTAAGCCCTGCGTCTCCAGCAGAAGAAGCACTATTGGCGGAATTGGCGGGGTTGATGGGGCCGGCGTTGTGGGCGCGATGAGCGTTGTTAGCGGGGTCAGTGGGGCCGGCGACATTTGCACCGCCCGTTGGCGCCGGACGGACCCCGTCCGACGAAGCCGCAGAGCCCGCCCCGCCCGGAAATGCCTGCCTGCCTACGCGACCAGCTTGTTTTGCCTTTTGAGACTGTTCGTACAGAGCGGCAAACATCGCCGTTTCGCCCGGAGACGTACGGTTGCCAGCACCGTTTTGGCTGGATCCACTCGGTACGCCAGCGTTTCCAGTTCCATTTGAACGCGGCGGAACTGCAGAGCGCTCGCCGTCGCCGTTCTTAAAGTGGTTACCAGCCATAGAGGAGTCCTCGCAATACTAAAAGTCAATAACGCTATTAGTTTATGACATATTTGGCATCGTCAGTTAAACTCCAGATGCAGGCACCAATTCGCGGAATTGTGGTGCAACACCGTGTCCGTCTAGGCAGCGGCGTAAGCTATACCGTCAGGAACATCATCACGATGATCATGACAAAGCCAATCAAGTCAGTCGGCAAAAACACCGTGCCCAGCATAACGGCGCTGGTAATGGTTGCCGAGACCGGCTCCACAGTTCCGATGAGACTCGCACGTACGGAGCCAATATCCTTGACGCCCTGCATATAGAGCATATACGCCAGGAAAGAGCCAACGATCACAAACACCGCGAGCGCTTCGACGGCAGCAGTGTCGAGGGCCGGCATATGAGCCCACGGCTGCACAAAGACGCTCGAAACGACACCAGCCGTAAGCATAGCCGAGCCTGTAACAATAGGGCTGCCGTATTCGGACAGAATCCTGGCGGGAATCACCGCCATACAGGCGGCGCTAACCGCACACATAAGGCCTGCGACCAGGCCAAGCGGCGATATGCTCAGACTGGTCGGGTCGCCGCCGGTAGCGATTAAAAAGGTGCCGCCCAGGGCCAACCCAATGCCAACGGCCTCACGCACGCGAGGCATGCGATGGTCGATCACGCAGGTGTAGCCCATAATGATGACCAGTTGCAGGCACTGGAGCACCGTCGCAGTTCCGGCATTGGTCAGGCGCACGGCCGAAAGATAACAAAACTGGTTAAAGAGCAGGCCAAAAGCGGTAAAGAGCAGCAGCTGCTTGCGATCAGCGGACGTCGTCCAAAGCTTGACCAGGCGTGCGCGGTCGCGCGTGACAACCACAGCCATAAAGAGCAGGCCGGCGAGAATCTGCCGTATGCTCATAAGCCACAGCGTATCGACATGGTAGGTATCGAACAAAAAACTCGCGCTGGTACCCGAGAAACCCCAAAACGAACCGCCCACCAGCGTGGCTAAAACGCCCGTGATCATCTTGCGCGTCTGGGCGTCGTTGAGACGGTCGCGCCAGGCGCGACGGGTGTTGCGGCTGAGCTCGTCAGTTCCCTCGGGCACGACAAAATCGGACGCCGCCGTCATCGGTACCGAAGTCTTTTTGCGTGCACGCTGAGCTGTGCGCTCCTGCTCCATTCCACTCCCCCGAAATCAATTGGCAACAAAGCGCTCAAACTGTAGCACGAATATCGGCATGAAAAAGCAGACGATTCGGAACATCTATGAGCATCCAAATTGCAGGGACGAAAGGCACAGACGCGCTATGCCGAGTGGTTGGAACCGTCTAGGGCGCCGGGGGCGGCTTCCGCACTTTCATCGGAATGGCCACCGTCGTTCTGCTCCTTGGCGCTATCCTGGCCTTCCTGCTCACGGCGACGTTTTTCGCGAATCTGCTCCACAGCAGCGCGCAGGGCGGCCTCGTCCTCGGCGCGCGCCACCTCTTGTGTGGTCTTGACCATATGGCGAATCTCGAGCACCAGCAGCACGATCAACGGCACCACGATGAACGGAAAGAACAGCAGCGGATTGGTGAGCAGCGACACCACCACGCCCAGGCCTGCCGAGACAAAGACCACGCGGCCCACCACATCGGCGGCGGGCGCGGGCGCGGCATCCTCGACCGGATTGGCGTCGCCCTTGGTGTGGTAGACCGGCGAGCCGTCGGATGCGGCCTCCACGGATACGATGCGGTGCGTGTTGAGCGAACCCTCCAGCGCGTCATCTGACGAATGGAAGGTAATGATATCGCCCACCTGGTAGACCTGGCTGTTGTCGGTATCGACGACGATAAACGAATGCACGGGAATCGCCGGCTCCATCGAGCCGGTCAGCGTGCGCATAAAGCCATAGCCCATGATGGTGGGGATCTCGCCGGCGGGCGTGAACACCGTGCGCAGCAGCACCACAAAGGCGACCAGGATCACCACGGTCGCCAGCACGTTGATCACGCGGAGCACATGCTTCATCACTTGTCGTCGTCCTTTGCGGAAGTCTCGGGGTCGGCAGCGACCTCGGCCTCGGTGACATCCGCCGCAGAAGCGCCATCCTCGTCAGGCGCAGCGGCCACGCCCTCGCCAGCCTCGCCGCGCAGGCGGGCCAACAGATAGCGCGACAGGCTGTTGCCCTCGGCACGGCGCTCGGCACGGGCGCGATCGCGCTCGGCCTGCTCCAGCTCGTGCGCCAACGAGGCCAAGCGCTGCTGCATCTCCGCGCGGACGGCCTCGAGCTCGTGCTCGTGCGTGGCCGTGGCGGCGGCGAGTTCCTGCTCAATGCGCTCCCCCGCCTCGAGCTCGGCCGCGGCGATACGCGCGTCGGCGTCGGCACGGGCCTCCTCGGCGGCACGCGTGGCGGCATCGCGCTCGGTAGCGGCTGCGGCGACCTTCTCGCTGGCGTCCACCGCAGCTTGCTCGACGGCAGAATCGGCGGCCGCACGGGCGGCATCAATTGCGGCATCGGCTGCCTGCTGAGCAGCGGAAACCTTCTCCTCGGCCGCGGCAACGGTGTCGGCAAGCTTCTGCTCCGCATCGGCCACGGCGGCATCGGCTGCCTCAGCCGCGGCACGGGCATCGCGCTCGGCCGTCAGCTGCACTTCCTCGATCTGCAGCTGGGCGGCGTCCAGCTTGGCATGCAGCTCGGCCACCTCCTTGGCAGAGGCCTCACGCACGCCGGCAAGCTCGGCCGCAGCAGCGTCCTTGGTGGCCTGCAGCTCGGCGGCATCGGCCGCCGCCTTGGCAGCCAGAGCCGCGGCGGACTCGCTCTTGACCTGCGCGACCTGCTCGGCGGCCGCCTGCTCGGCGGCCGCAATCTTGGCGTCGGCATCGGCGCGAGCGGCCGCGACCTCGGCATCGGCCTCGGCACGCATCTGCTCAAGCTGCGCCGCCGCGGTCGAGCGTGCCTCTGCCGCAGCATCCTCGGCAGCCTTCTTGCCCGCCTCGACATCCTCCAGCGAGCCACGCAGCTCCTCGGCATCGGCCTCGGCCATCTGTGCGCGCTGCGTCAATGCCAGCTCACGCGTCTTGGCCTCATCCAGCTCGTCGGCCAGGTCGTCGCGTTCATCGGTCAGCGCGTGCGCCTGCACCTTCCAGGACTTCAGCTGCCCCTGCAGCTCCTCAATCTGCTCGCGAGCCTCGGCCAGCGCCTGCTCGGCATCGAGCTGGGCCTGCGTGACCTCCTCCACAAACACGCGACGGACCTCAACGTCGGGCAGGTCGGGGCTATCGACCTGCACCTCCTTAATCTCCTTAATAAACTTGGGCGCCACCGGCTCGGGATGCACGCTCTCGAGCTCCTGCAGGTTGCGCTCGTCGTCGGTCAGGCTCTTAAAGACGGTGTAGTTGTTAATGAGGTTGGTGTACATCTGCACCATGTACTCGTCATCGAACGCCAGCGCCTGCTGCTGCACGTCGATGTTGTAGCCCACCTTGTCGTAGCGCTCCATAAACTGCCACAGCTGGTAGCACTTGCGGTAGTTGGGGTCCTTCATGATGAGGTTGGTGCGCTGGATGGGGCTGCGGACCGCGCTGCAGCCGTTCATAATCTGACAGAACGACGCACCGCGCAGCGCCATGACCAGACGGCGCACGCGGTCGATGCGCATAAAGACGTCCATGTTGTCGGCGTCGTTCTCGGCAAAGCTCTGGCGGTTCTTGACCGTCATCTCGACGTTGTACTCGATCTCTTCGTACGCGTCGTCGATCTTGCTGTGCATCTTAAAGCGGTTGCGAATCTCGTTGCCCGTCGACCAAAAGATCACGTCGGTACGCTTGTCCACAAACGTCAGCAGGCGCTGAATCAGGTGGTAGATAAAGCGGTTCTCGTACAGGTCGTACGTCTCGACGGTACTGACGTTGAGGATGCGCGTGGGGTGGACGTCACCATCGTCGCTCGGCGCCAGGAACTGCGTGTTCTGGCTCAGATGGCGAACGCTATCGGCGCTGATCTTTTTGGCGAGCGAGACCGGCACCACCTCTTCCTCGGTGGTGATGAAGCGGCGCGGATTTTCGATGATGGTGTTGATGGCGTCGAGCGAGTCCTCGATCATGCTGATCCACTCCTCGTCCACCACTTTGACGAGCTCCTCGCGCTGTTGCTCGATCGTGGTGCCCGAGGCCTGCGCCATCTCAAACAGATAACGGAAGTAGCGGCTGTCCTCCTGGATAGGCTCCATTTGCTCGGAGAAGCTGGTATAGAGGTCCTGAATGGTCTCGGACATGGGTTACTCCATAGGTTGGATCGATCGGTAAGGGGCGTGACGACACCACACTGGGCAAACGCTACTGATTGTCTTGTCCCACGCCCCGCGCTTACGGCATTAGTAGAAGTTCTGGATCCGCTGCAGATACATGACGGAATCGGGCAGGCCGCCCTCGCCAAAGGTCTTCTCGATGTACTCGATCAGGCCCTTCATCTCGTCGCGCACAAAGCTCACGTTCATGGACTCAAACTTCTTGAGCACCTTGCGGGCGATGATGTAGTCCATGCCGCCCAACTCGGTGCCGCCGCACGCCACGTACACGGGGATAAAGTCGTACATCTGCTTGATGATACGGTTGCCAAAGGCCAGCTTAAAGCGGGTCTGCAGGTACTGGTCCAGCTTGTGCATCTTCTCGAGCAGATCGTCATCGATCACGTACTCGACCTTGGCCTTCTGGAACAGATACTGCAGGTGGTCGGCCGTCACGTGCACGCGCTCGTGCGGCTCGCACTCAAACGCGTCGGCGCGCTCGTTGAGCTCGATGGGAATCGCGCGGTCGTACACCTTGTCCGTGATGGTAAAGGTAGAGTCGTCGTTGTTGGCCGTGCCGATAAACCACAGGCTGTCGGGAATGGTGAGCTTTCCGTCGTGCAGACCCTTGGGGTCGGCGGCCCACTGGGTAGGCACCAGGTCGAGCACCCACTCGTCGTGGCTGGGCATCTCGAGCACCGACAGGATCTCGGCAAAGTAGTACTCCACGCGGGCGAGGTTCATCTCGTCGAGCACGATCATGGACGGGTCCTGGCGCAGCCCCGCCTCGTACACGGCACGGAGGAACTCTGTCTCGTTAAAGCGCTTGGAAAACTCGTTGAAGTAGCCCAGCACCTCGGTGCGATCGCGAAAACTCGGCTGCACCGACACGATGGTTGCGGGGTTGTCCAGATAGCGGCTAAAGCTGTAGGGCAGCGACGTCTTACCGGTACCCGAAATGCCCTCCAGAATCAGCAGCTTGGAGGCGGCCATGCCGGCCACAAAGCGGCGGATGACCTCGGGCGTGTAGTAGAGCTTCATCTGGCTGCAGGCGAACGCGCGGAAGCTGTCGACAAAGTCCTCCAGCGAGATGGCATCGTCGTAGACCGGGGGCTCCCAGTCGCGGTACTTAAGGTCCACAAGGGACAGCTTGGGGAAGCGGTTGGCCTGGGCGATCTCTTTTTCCTCGGCAAGGGTCTTGGCCTCGACGGTGGCCTTGGCCATGGCGGCCGCGGCATCCTTGACGCCATCGCCATCGAGCGCGAGCGACGCGTTGCCCGACACCACGGCGGCCGTGGCGCCCTCGCCCGCAGGCGCACCGGCGCCCGCAGCGGCGCCCACCACGTTGCCCACCGTGGGCAAGTGGTCGTCGGCCAGGGCCGAGGCGCCCACGTACGGAATCTGCTTGGTGCCGCCCATGGCATTGACCTTGAGCGCCAGCAGCTTGTTCTTCTCGTCCATGAGGTCGAGCACCTGCTTGTTCAGGCGGCCGATCTCGCGATAGAGTGCCTTGTTGGACGTGTCGTCGCGATGCAGGCGGCGGTTGATGCGGTAGCGGTGAACCAGAATGGCCACGATCAGCACGGGGACCGCGATGAGCATGGCAAACAGAATGACCGCGCCGATCTTGCCCACCAGGTCAAACGTGGTGAAGTAGGTCATAAAGATGCTGAAGTACTCAACCCAGCCAAACACCAGCAGATTAAGGAGGGAGCTCACGACGGCAACGACGTTGTAGACGACCTTTGCCAGCAGCTCCCAGGCAAATCCCAGAAACTCACTCACTGTCGCTGTCCTCCTGCTTGTTTGCGTTCATCGCCGCCTCGGCCTCGGCCTTCAGACGACGGGCTTCCTCGAGCTTGGCCTCGGCCTGGGCGAGCTGCTCGGCGGCGTTATCGGCCGTGATGGTGGTATCGCCCTTGCCCTCGGCGTCCACGATGGCAGCCGCGGCGGCCAGGCGGTCCTCCTCGGCCATAGCGCGCTTGAGGTTCATGCCCACCACGATGAGGTGATACACCTGGTAGATAAAGAACAGCAGCATGGGCAGCACGATCACAATGAGGAAGCCCATGGAGCTGGACAGGAAGTCCATGACCTTGCCCATCTGCGGCAACGCGAACAGGTACTTACCAACGATGTCGCCATCGCTGATGATGTGCGTATCGGCCACGTCGTTGTTATCGCCCTTGGTGGTAAAGCTGCGCATGCCGTTGACCTCGTCGATCGCGGCGATGCGGTGCGTGTTGAGCGCGTACTCGTTGTCGATGATGGTATGGAACGTCACGATGTCGCCCACCTCGAGCTTGGAGGTGTCGCACTTTTGGATGACGATGAGGTCGCCCTTGTTAAACGTGGGCGCCATGGAGTCGGACTGCACGGCGAGCGGGGTGAAGCCGGCGATGTCAGAGACGCTGCCGTCCTCGCGCGTGGCGAGCGTGGTAAACGCATACAGGGCCGCCACCAGGATGATGATCCACATGACGACGCTCAGCGCGATGGATGCGACTTTTTTAACAGATTGCATGATGTCCCTTACTGCCGTGTCTGACTAAGTCGTGCGCGGCCCGGCGGCCGCCGTGCATATCTACTGTTCCTCGATGCCCTCAAAGCGCATCGAAACCGAATAGTTAGCTCCCTTTAGCATATTAGTGCAATTTGGGTCCGTTCCCTCGAGCCATATGCGAACGGTTACCGGCTTATCCGTATCTTTTATCAGGTCGAACATATCGCTGGTCGCAGTCGCCTCGCCCGAGCCGAGTCCAAAGACGGTGGCCGCGCCGGATGAGCCCCCGCCCCCGTTGGGGTCGTAGACCCAAGTGCGGCCGTCGGCGGTAAAGCTCATGCGCATGGCGCTGGCCATGCCCTGCGTGTCGGAGCTAAACCGCGTGCCGGACACGCCGCCGTCGCCGTCCTGGCCGGTCAGGCGCACGCGCAGGTCCGTGCTGCTCATAAAGTGCAGCGTGAACTCCAGGTAGGCACCGGTGGCGGGATCGGCGGTGGAGCCGTCCTCAAAGGTGAAGGTCTGGTAGTCGCTCGTGGTGACGGGCTTGAGCTTGGACGCATCGATGTCCACGCCCTTTTCGCTGGCGATACGTGCTGAGATCTGGTCAAAGCCCAGGCTGTGCACGTATTCGTCGAATGTGGCGTGCTCGTCCAGATCAAAGCGCAGCGAGCCGTCGGCGTTGGCGTCGATCATGAGCATGCGGGTCTTGGCGCTATCGGCGATGGAGAACCAGGCGAACGTTGCCATGGCTATCGCCACCAGGGCAAACAGGACCAGCACCACGGTGGTGGTAAGCTTGCGGCGCAGGTCGGTGTCGGTGGGGGCGGCTGCTTGTGTCTGGGCGCCGTTGGCGATGGGCCGACGGTCGTCGGGCATGATGCGTGCCATTACGCCTCACCATCCAGGGTCGCAAAGAGCGCCAGGTGCAAGGTGCCCGGATCTTGATAGAGATAGTCGGCGCTATCGGGGTCGGTGCCCTCGATGTAGTAATAGATATCCAAACGATAGGTCTGGCCAAGCCCAAGCGTGGCGAGCGTGTTCTGCGGGCGCGTGGCCGTCTCGCTCGTGTCCAGCGTATAGGCGGCCGGGTCCTGCGTCACGTTGGCACCGCAAGCGAGCTGGCCGTTTTGCCAACCCAGGAGCATGCCCTCGGTGTAGCCCGCCAGGCCCGTAGGCGCGGTCGCGGGGTGCTCGTCGCGATGGCCGCTGTCGGAGCTGTCGAGCTCAAAGATGTTGGTGGCAAGCACCTGGTTGCTGCTCGAGATCTTTATGCCCACGCGGGCTGCGCGCAGCAGTTCGGCATCGGCACCCTGCGGGACCAGCGATTCGGCCAGATACAGGTTGACCTTGCCCCTTACTTTGCTGGCGCCCGTTCCGGTAATGGTGGGACGCAGGTCAATCCAGCCGTGGTAGAAGGCGGAGCCGTTGTCTTTTGCCTGCTCAAACACTGTGGCATCGCCGGCAGAGTTGTTTTGCGCACAGGCAGCAAAGCCGTTGAGGTCGAAGGTCGAGACCGGGTAGAGCGTCACGGCGCCGTTCGCGGTGGAAGTTAGGGAAACGTCGCCCTGCTGCGACCAGCTGCCGCGGTCGGCGTCACCCAGCTCCAGCACCAGCTTGGACGTGTCGCTGTGCACGCTCACCGAGTTGGTGTTGACCTTCATGTTGTTGGTAAACCAGGCGTAGGTTGCGGCTCCCAAAGTGGCGGCGAGCGCAACCATAACGAGCGCGATGTAGGCACGCGCGCGGCGGGCGTGGCGGCGGGTGACGACGCCCTCGAGGTGTGAACACTCGGCAGCTGCGCTGGAGGGGGCCGCGGGGCTCTCACTCTGGGTTTTGGCCTCGCGGCTATCTGCTGGCATGTGCTTCTGATCTTCCATGTCGCTCGCCCCCTTACGCCTTGGCCGCGGCAAAGGCAAGCTGCAGCACCACATCGCGGGCCTGGGCCTCGTCGATGCAATTGGCGTCGCAGCCTTCCATGTACACAACGTAGCGAACGTTTGCCACCTCGTTGGCGGCCAGCATGCAGATGGGCGTAGCACCCGCGCGCGCCGTGGGCGTGTCGCCGGTGCCGTCCATGCTGTAGGCGCTTATGGAGCGCGCAAGGTCGGCGGTGTAGGTCCAGCCCGAGGCGCCCGCTGCCACAACCACGCCGTCTTGCGCGGTGGTGCGCCTGCTGGTGGCACCCGCGGTGCTGCCCAGGTCGTCGCAGGTAAAGATATGCGTTTGCGTACTCGACTGGGTCGTAATTACCAGACCCAGGCGCAGCGCGGCCAGCAGCTGCGGGTCGCTCGTCACGCTCATCTGGCCCGGATACAGGTACACGTTGAGCGCGCTGTCGCCGCCCTTAAGGTACAGCGTGCCCGAAAGGGCATAGTCGTCCAGCTGCGCGGTGCAGTCGGCGTAGTCGGTCGTGATGCCCGCGGCGTTTTGGAACGTGCCGCGCCAAAAGCGGGAAAGGTCCGACGTCGAGATGGGATAGAGCGTCTTGTCGGCGGCGGCAAGTGTGGCCGTCGTGTCCCAGGGCCCGTTGGCCGAAAGGCCAATCTGCAGATCGGAGCTCTCGTCGCTTACCGTATGCGCCACGGGCGTCACGTTGGTGTAGCGCGAGTTGCTAAACCAGGCGTAGGTGGCGGCGCTCAGGGCAGCTACCAGCACCAGCATCCATGCGGCCGCAGCAACCATGCGGCGGCGCGAGCTTAGGATGTCTTTGATGTTCGATGTACTCATCCCCGGCCCCCTTACGAACGCTTGCCAGCAAAGCGCAGCGCCAGCGATTGCAGGCTGGTGGCGGCCAGGTTGTTGGTGCAGTCGGGGTCGCAGCCTTCCAGCCACACGTACACATCCACGCGCACGGGCATGCTGCGGTTGGCGCCCTTGGCGGCAGCGGGCAGGCTGCAGATCTTGGTCGTGGCCTCCTTGAGGCTCACGACGCCGGTGTCTTCGTTGTAGTCGCAGAAGTTTGCACTGGTCAGCTGGTCAAAATGGACCGTGGCGCCGTCGGAGCGGCTGCTGTCGAGCACCAGGTGGTTCTGCTCGTTTTCGCCGGCGTCCTTGCCATCGAGCGTGTTGTAGCGCGCCTGGGGATTGTGCTCGCCCGAGACCTCAAAGACGTACTGGCCCGTAACGGTATCGCCCTGCCCTGGAGCATAGGCGACCAGCCCCACGCGCAGGGCGGTGGAGATGGGGTTTGCCGGATCTTGCTCGGTAAAGTCGATGCCCGACAGGTACACGTCGGTTGCGGCCGAGTTAGTGGCCAGGTACAGGGAGGTCTTGTAGTAGTCGGAATGCTCGGCCGCGCCAAACATGCTGGCAAACAGCGAATCCTGCGTGGTTCCGCCGGTAAAGCCCATTACCTTTTGAAAGCCGTTGAGCACGTTGTCGGTCGAGACAGGATCGAGCAGGCCCGCAAAGCTCAGACCGGCGTTGGTCTTGTACTCGCCATCGTACTCGTTGGAGATAAGGAAGGTAACGCCCGTGCCCGCGGCCATCTTGACGTCGGTGATATGGCGGTTGGCATTGTAGATGTACCAGGCATACGTTACGGCTCCGGCAGCAGCAAGGGCCACCAGCAACGTGGCGAGCATGCGATTGAACTGTTTTCGCAGCGAGCGCGCGTCCGACATGCCCCTCCCCCAGATGCCGTGTTGTAAACTGCCTGGACACCATTTGCCCATAATGGAGTTATTCTACGCGAATGTGCTGTTCGTCGGGGGTACAAACGCGACTTTCCGCGTGCTGTTCGCGCTACATCGGGGCGGATAGGGTCGCAAATCGCCGCTTTTTAAAAAATAGTTCTTGCCACTGGGCGGGAGCTCCGTTATATTATTCCCTGCGCACTCGCGCACCCTTGATCGGGCGTTTAGCTCAGGGGGAGAGCGCTTCCCTGACACGGAAGAGGTCAGAAGTTCAAATCTTCTAACGCCCACCAAATGTTCGCAGCTCAGAGGCTTCGCCTCTGAGCTGTTTTGTTTTACGTCGCCAAGCCAAAAGGGCGCCGCGGCACCCAAAACCGCTTCGACAGCTCCAATAACCATCCCAGACGAGGCCGATGCCGCCCCCACACCTCTGGCAACCATCCCAACCGGGCCCCAAGCCGCCCAACAGCCCTGATAATCGCCTCGATCAGGCCCAAAGTCGCCCAAACAACCCCAGCGATCGCCTCGATCAGACCCAGATGTGGCCCTCGTAGCCGTATCCGGGCAGCCCGCAAATCGAAGGTGAATGGTTTCCCGCGAAGTGAACGAGCCAAAACGAACCCCCGGAGCATCGACACTTTTGGCGGCTCATTTCCTGCGGTTTTGTCGTTAGAATCCTGCGGTTTTGGCGCCAAAAAGTGTGGTAGCTTCGGGGGTCCAAAAACACTCGTTCACTTCACGGGAAACCATTCACCTTCAATACGGCAGCACCCCATCCGCCGCCAAAGGCCCACTTACCAATGCTGATGCGCCTCAATAACGGTCTGCCAGAGCTTAAACCGCTTTGTCTCGAGGCGCGCCTGTGCCAAATATCGCGCTTCCTCAGTCATAGGCTTGTAAAATATGGGCCGCTTGCGACGATGCAGTTTCCGTCGGATACGCTCGCACAGGCGAACGAGCTTTTCATAGTCGCTCGCCTGGTCAGTCGTCACCGTAAAGTACGCGACCCCATTGAGCATCTGCAGCTCGTTGCGGCGCTCGGCATCCTTGCGGATCTTCTCGCTTCCGTCATGGATGGCATCGCTGTCGTAATCGACCAGTGCGGTAAACACCTCGGGCAGCAAGCCAGCCCTTACTTTATCCAAGCCCACCTCTGCTTTCGCCGTAAGTGTTATGTCGGGCGTGCGTTCCAACACGCGAAGCCTGCGATTGCGCCCATCGTTGTATCCATCGCGGATGAAGACCTTCTTGTTGAGCTCAGCCTTGCCCAATGCATACCCGCCGTAGCGCGTAGGCAGCGACATAAACATGCACAGCCCCGATTCCCTCGGAGAGCGCGACCCCTCGATCACATATGCAAGGAGCGCCTTTGCCTTCGCAAGATCTCTCACCTTGGGGGACTTCTCGATATACGCCGCGATGAGCTCCTTGGTCGTGAGCCTGCCATCGCGCATGCCCGCATCCCTGCTTGTTACCCCACCGGGAGCAAGGTTATCCAGCCGATAGTCCGATGTCATGGCATAACCGGCATAGATGGCCGCCGCTGCATCGTCATCGTGCGCGGCCTGCAAAAACGCCAGCTCGGGAGAGCATACGTACGCATCCAGGTCGCCTCTCCAGTGGCCCAGCGAGATAAACGAACCTGCTGGGAGCTCGTTGGTGCACAGGTGCGTCTTAACATGCTTGCTCCGCCGACGGTCGGCTCGCGACGGCACCAACAAATCCAGCGTTTCGATCCCCAGGTCGTAGCGATCGATAAACTCCTGCGCCTCCTGGTCGCAGAGCGCGCAGGCGTCCGCAATCGACACGACCTCTGGTTCCGAATCCCCAAAGCGCGGGTTCGGGATGTGTGCCAAGAGCGCCAGCGCAGCGTTATGTGAAACGATAAAGTGCCCCATGGCGCGAAGATAGCACGCGCGTCGGCGGCGGCTCGCGACCCTGGCGAGTTTTCGACAAACAACCGGCGGTTTTTTGCCGCGGCGCGTCCAAACTGCTCATTCGTCGACGTCTAAATGCAAATCCGTCAAGCTTTTGGCAAGGTTGCCGCTCAACTGACCAAAAGCTGACCATGCACTTGCCCATTTGCTTGACGGCACGCCCCCGCCAAAATGCTCCGCGACTTCTCGGGCGGTCGAAGCGCTCGTTTAGCGACCACACACCCGCCGCTGGGGTATCCTTGGAGCACATGCACCGCAAGCCACACAAAGGAGCCGCCATGCGCACCGAGCTCGATGTTCCCTTTTCGCACAAAGACGAGGCCAAGGCCCTGGGCGCCAAGTGGGACCGGGTCAAGAAGATCTGGTACGTGCCCGATGGCGTCAACCCCGAGCCCTTTGCCGCGTGGCTGCCCGGCGTGGATCGCTCCGACCCCAGCGCGCCCTACATCTACCTGGTGCTGGGCAAGCGCGAATGTTGGAAGTGTCACGAGCAGACGACGGTCGCGGCCTTTGGCATTCCGTATTGGGCGGCCGAGGACTCGGGCAGCAAGGCTACGCCCAGCGCTGCGCCCGCCATGGACGACGCGGGCCACATCGTGATCGACACCGCCCGCGCCAACGCCGTAGCCATCGTCCCCGCGCTGGGCTGCGTGCCGGCCGAGATCCGCGACTACCTGCGCGAGCGCTGCGGCTACACGCCCGTAACGTCGCGCACCACCAAGACCGTATCGCTCGCCAGCACCTGCACCGGCTGCGGCGCGCTGCAAGGCAGCCATTACCTGTTCGAGGAGCCCACGTCGCCGTTTGCACTCACGGCCATCAACAAGCTACCCGCGCTGGAGTTCGTGCGCGTGGAAGTCGCCGGCGTCTACGGCATCCCCGCGAGCCAAGGCGACTTTGACCAGGCACTCTTCACCTGGGCACGCGACCACCACACCCAGTTCCATAAGACCCTGTTCGAGGGGATATACCTGTAGGGCAAAACTCGAAAATCGAGTCCAGACTTCCTCGTAAATCGAGTGTAAAAATCCTCGTAAATCGAGTATGCGCAGGTAGCTGAATTGCCGACTCGAAGGCTACAGCCCCAGAATGTGCTCCAGATAGCCCTTATTGAACCAGAACGACTGCCTGGTCATGTCACCGGCGCACCCCACCGCATCGGCGAGGCCATGGTTGCGGTGTACGGGCTATAGCCGAACCAATATTGACATAAACGAGACGAGGGCCAGTTCAAACCTGAACTGGCCCTCGTCTTTGATGAAAGTTGCTAGCAGCGTTTACACTACTTTGAATCAGCTACGATGCCAACCAAGCTGACCGTTACGTCAAAGGTCGGGCTTCCTTCGCCCACATCGAGGCCAGACATATTCTGACAATCGCTGTCGGTGCCTTCCATCCAAACGACAACTTTCATGTTCGTGCCGTTGTAATCGACGTTCGAAGCGACCTTTTGCGCGTTGCCGATCGGCTTAATGTAGACTTCGCCCGCTTTCGTGGCACCCCAGTTATTGCCGTTTTGATCGAGCGAATCGGTGCCAGAAAGATGCAAATACGTAGGGGCAACAACCTCGTTCAGAGATTCAGAGTTGACACACGACCAACCTGCAACGGTAGTCACATCGTTGCCCATATCGGTTGTCGAGGGAGCAGCTGGCGCATAGACAACGCGCAGCTCGCCGTTAATTACAATGCCCACGCGCAGGCTGTCTTTGATTTTGTCGAACCATTTCTGCGTGCCGCCATGCTGTGTAATCGTTATGGGCGAGCCGTTGCTCGCATCCAAATACACGTCGGCAACGCCGGTGTTCGCCACGGTATACAGCGTGTAATTCGCAACGGTGAATGCATAGTAATCGTTGCCTTGAATAGTGTACTTGCCGGGATTCTCACCCGAAATGGATGTGTCGACCTTTTGATAGGTGCTCACATTAACGCCCTGCCAGCTTTGGGGAACGTACCAGTTTTTGGCATCGTTCGTCGATGAAGGGCTAATCTCGTGACCGGCTGCGGAAGCGACCGTGGAGGTGTCGGAGCCATGGTCGGGCGTGTCGCCCTCAACGATTTGGAGTACCATGCCATTCGCTTGAGCGGAAATGGTGCTCGTAGTTGCATGAACCCTACTATTGGAGACAAACCAAGCGTAGGTGGTTGCAGAGAGCGCCACCGCCGAGACGACGACGGTCAACGCCGCCCCAACAAGCTGAATCTTAAGCCTCTTTACTGAATCGTGCATACCCGTCGCCTCCCTTCGTTAAGGAAAAGGGCAGGGTCCCGGGCTGGGAGCCTGCCCTTGCAAGCCGTAAATCGTAGCCGCGATTACTTGTTATCCGCAGTTGCGGTGAACGTAATGGTCACGGCGTTAGTAGCAGTAAGCCTTTGGTCCTGCAGATTCTTGGTGGTTACGTTGGCATCCTTACCCTCGTAGTAGAGGTAAACCTTCAACGCCGTATCTTGATTGGCGGTAACGTTACCATAGGAATCAAAATTATCGGAAGCGAGCTTCTTCTCAAATTTATCGCCCGCCGCGTTCAGGCCGTATACCTCCCATTTGTTTCCATCGGCACTAGTAACAAGAACGCGCAGGGCCTTCTTCAGACTCGGGTTTTGAGTAGTATCGGTAATACCCTCGATCTTTTCGACAAGAATATTAGAAAGGTTCTGGCCCTTTGAGCTGACGTTGTAAACCTGCTCGAGAGCATAATCGCCCTTGATGGCGGCGTCAGTTGAACCTGCGACCGCATCTCCGCCCTTGCAGTCGAACAATTCGTCCTTAAGGGTGCCATTATCGAGATCCGTACCATAGCCGGACATCCAAACACCTTTTTTCGCCCCAGTTTCCTCGCCATAGGTAGCGGGGAAGAGCGACTTGGTGCCGACCGCAGTAGTGGCCGACGTGGCATCGGTGTCTTTTGCGCCCGTCGGGCCGTTCGCAATGGTCATGTACGCGGCGTTCGACTGAGCGGAAATCGTGCTCGTGGTGGCGTCGACCTTATTGTTCGTCACAAACCATGCGAACGTGGCGGAGCCGAGGGCTACGGCTGCCACGAGGACCATGGCGATGGCGGCGCCCATCTGCTTCTTTAATGCCTTGGTATCCATGCGGACCCCTTTCTTTCCCCATTCATCCCAGATGACCCTCGAGAAGCCCGGAAGGGGAGCCCGCGCTTTCGTGTTGGATGTTGCTTGCCCATCCTTTAGACATGAAATTGAGAATACCACAATTCTTACGATTTCCTTATGAGTTTTCGGCAGCCTACATTCCGGCAGATTCATAGGTCTACCTCGGGTTATATGTGGTGCTATGTGAACATCGTTTACCTTATTTGATCTCTCTCCCGCGCAGTCATAAGTCCCCCTTAAGCCTTGCGGCCGCAGTGCCACGCCATCGCATACATTCACCCTCTGCCGAGCTTCACTACAGCCCTTCCCCACTGCTATATTGGTGTGGCACGTGTCACTTTTGCCTGCTAAACAGGCTCTTTGTTGGGAGGGCTCATGGCTGCCACCGCTCAACCCAAGGGAAGCGTTTCCGCCGGATCGATCAAGCCGGTGACACGCAAGGCCGTTCGCTGCCAGCGCGAAGTCGCCTGGCTGGTCACGCAGGCGGCCGGTAAGCTCGTCGCCACCACCGACGACGTCAATGCGCCCACGCCCAGCTTTGTACTGGCGGCGGCATTGTCGTACACCCGCAAGCAGGAGCAGGCCGCACGGGACCGTGGCACCGCGATCGACTACAAGACCGTCATGGGTCCCGACCTTGCGAGCTTTTGTGCGGCTGCGGGGCTGCCTACAGCGCCCAACGCGCTTTCGGACGCCGGCTACATGTTCACGCTCTCGGGCGCGGACCTCATCCGCGACCTCTACGCCTACTGCGGCGACCTGGACGAACGCACGAGCAACGCAGCGCAGGTCAAGCCGGGCTACGCAATCAAGCTCGCGCTGCGGTTGTTCTTGCTGGACGGCGCCTCAGCCGCCACCGCCTCCGGCGGCAAAACCTCGGCATAAGCCGTCACCAAAAGCGCCGGACCGGAAAATCGATTCCGGCCCGGCGCTTGTTCGTTCTACTTGTCCCCGTCCCCTGCGGGCGAGTTCTTTTGGTTGCGACGGTTACTCCAGGTCACGTTGTGTTCCTTGTAGTAATCGGGCGCCTCGTTGCCGCTCGCGCTAATGGGGTCGTTGCCGGTCAGGGTGTCGGCAATATCCTGCACGAACTTAACGAACAAGCTCGAATCGTCGGTCTCGGACGAATCAAAGTCAAAACCAAACTCCACCGCGCCGCCGATGATCTTGTCCACGCACTCCGGGTCGTCGCCATCCAGCCAAATGACCACGGTGTACTTGTCCACATCGCCCACGCGGAAGTTCTTGTGGCTGATGGTCGTCACCACGTCTCTGGACGCAAACGGCTCGGTGCTGGGCTCGGGATTGCCGTCGGCCGCAGCCGCCGCGTAGGTGGTGGGCTCGCCGTTGCGATACACCCTCACGCGCGCGGCCTTCTCCACGCCCTTGCTGGCGCTGACCACCTTGAGCTTGGCGCTGTAGCCCAGATCGGTCTTGCCGGCGTTGCGGATATAGAAGGTGTACGCCACGTAGTTCTTGCCGTTGTGGCTACCGTCGATATCGTCCAGGTTGTCGGGCAGGTCCTCGGCAGCGATATTGGTGCCGTTGTCCAAGGCCTCGGCCGCCAGGCGCGCGGTGGCGTTGTTAAAGTCGCCGTTGTCGGCAATGGCCACGCCGCGGCGGAACAGCTCCAGGCGGTTGAGGTTGATGGTGAAGTTACCCATGTTTTCCTGCATAAACGACAGGGCGAACAGCACGCCAAAGGCAAGCGCCAGCACCACGAGGGCCTTTTGCAGCTTGTCCATGCGCAGCAGCGCCGCGCCGATACGCTCCATGCGGCGCTTGGGCATGTACATGGACACGACCGCGTCAGGGTCGATGTCGTCGAGGTCCTGGTCGGCCAGCGCCTGCTCCAACTCCTCGATGCGCACCACGCCGCGCAGGTTGCGCTTGGGCTTGGGCTTGCGGTTTGGTTTGCCAAAGCGCTTGCGGGAGACGGGAGCCTGCTCGGGTGCGGAGTCCTCGCCGGGCGCGTCCTCGGCATTGGCGCCGGGCGCGTCCTGCGACGTGTCCTCAGCCAAATCCTCGGCAGCTTGATCTTTGTTGTCGTTGCGCTTGAACAGTGCCATGGCGATCAGATCTTATATTTGGTGCGGATATAGCCGACATATTCTTTGACGAGCTCGCGCTCCATGTCGTCGACGTAGCGGAACTGCAGGCCGCAGACGTTGCGGTACAGGCTGCCCTTGGGCGCACGGCGCACCCAGCACACAATGCCCAGCTGCTCGGGCAACTCGTGGCGCTCGCCCTGCAGGCGGATCGTGGGCATTTGCACGGCCAGGGCCTCGCCCACGTCGGGGTAATCGTTGAGGTAAATGGCCAGGCCGCCGGCCGAGACGTCGATGGTCATGGCGTCCTCGGGATCGGGGGTCGGCGCGTTGTCGCGCTGGTAGGTCAGGCGCATGGCGACCTTAAAACGCTCGTCGCGGCGCTTGACAAAGGTGCGCTGCTCGGCGACTTTGCGCATTTTCCAGTAGGTGCGGATGCCCTTTTTCTCGACCGACTCGGGGTAGCCGGCGAGCACGAACGTCTCCTCGCCCACTTTATATTGCAGCAGCAGCTTTTGGTTTTCGTCCATGATGAGCGGCTTGCCGGCGAGCATGGGCGCGCTCATAAGGAAGTACGCCTCGTCCAGGTTTTCTTTGTACGTGGCGAGCATGTTGAAATCGGTTTTTTGGCCCATGGGCACGTCGAATGCCACCTGAAGCTTGGTCCCCGGCGTTATCTGTTGCTCTGCCATGTATTCTCCCCCAGTCGCGGGCGCCGATATCATCGTCGTGCGCGATGCACATTGGGCTATTGTAACTGCTTTGCCGTAGGTTTCGATGTGCGGTGCGTGAAATGGCGGGGTGTGAGGCGGGGCAGCCACTAGTGCAGCTGCTCTGCGCGCCCTGTTAGTCGATACTTGCGGTTACGGCTCGTCGCCGCGGCCGTAGGCTCTAGCTTGCCCTGCGCGATAAGCGCATTGACGCGCGTCCTAACCTGGGAGACGGTGAGTCCCGTGCATTCTGCCAGTTCACGTGTTCCCAGTTCGCCGTTGCGCTTGAGTGCCGCCACAATTAAGTCCCCGCCATGATCGATTTGCTCAACCTTCGCTCGGTAGAGGACAACCTTAAACCGGTCGAAACCCGGGCAAAACAATGGCTCAGCCAGACCGTGCGCACGCATGGCATCGAGCATCATTGGAATACCCGACCCGTTGCCTTCGGCAGGAGAGCCCGCGCCGTCGGGCAATGGGACAAGCGACATGAGCTTCACAAGCGTCGCATTGCGACATCGGGAGCTGCCGTCAAACAGGTTCTCGCGAGTCTTTCCTCCGTATAGGCCGCCGGGGTTCGTCACCTCGATACGGTCATCAAAGACGTCAACAGCGATCGACTGCCCACAGAACCGATCTCCGTATTCTCGGTGGATTACGGCGTTGGCGATTGCCTCGCGCAGGACCTCCTCGGGAATCTCCAGCGAGTCGACACGCGAGACGCCTTGGATCATCGAGGTTCGCCGCAAATTCTTGGCGACTGCCGCGACGGCATCCGAGATCATTTCGCCCAACGTTCCCTCGCAGATCGTACGGTCCATGAACCTCAACGACCCTGCCGCGCCCTTCTGCGTTCCGGCATAGACCGCCACATCGATAAAGAGCTTAGGATAGAACTGCTGAGGATAGGCACCCGCAGCCAGGAGCCCGGCCTTAGTAACATTGCCCTGGGAGTCGAGGAAATTCAGGCGCTCCAGCTTCGTTTTCTTGTCCGGCGCGCCGCGCATTGCCCGGGGTGTCAGCGAGAAAGCACGCTCTATCGTGCGGTCGACCAGGGCCTCGTCAAGATCGCCTGCGACCGCGCCGGGCACCGCATCGCGATCACTGGGGCTCGTCCGCTCGTATGACGACAGCGCCAAAACCTCGGTCGATGAAAGTGGCACGTCTTTGTCATCGATGCGCTTGTAGCTGCCGCCCTGGGCGCCGCGCTCTATTACATAGCAGGGCTTGCTCGACGGGTCGAGCTCCTCAATCGTGATAGCGAGAACCACGGTGCCCCGGAGCTCCACGCGCTCAATAGTGTATTTGGGCGGATTGGCCAGCTTTCCGCGACCGCCGGCATCGCCCATGCCCGCCACGAATTGGTTGAGCACTTTCTCGGTCTCAAAGTTTGCAACTGGGACAAAACCCGCGCGCTCGCTCACTCCGAGCACGATAATGCCGCCGGCAGTGTTTGCGAAAGCGCTGACTGTTTCCCATACGTCGCGGGAAAGCGTCGTAGCGCTCTCTTTCACTTCGACGCTAAGGTCATCCGAGCCCGTGCGCTTTAATGACTCGAGCAGACCGGCCAGCTCGCTTTCGTTCATCTGCACGTCCTTTCGCTCGGTCCGGCGGAGAATGCCGCGAATAGATTTCCTTCATCTCTCAGTTATCTCTCGTAATTATCTCTCATCTTACTGCTATCTCTCATATAAGAGATGAGTGAGAGATGGAAGATAAGATGTCTGCCATCTGTTTCATTTAAACATGTTCTTGCTGGTAGAACAATCGGTATTGAGACAATACCATGATTGCTTGTCTCTTTGCTGCTCAGTTATCTCTCATATTTATCTCTCATCTTTCTGTTATCTCTCATATTAGAGATGAGTGAGAAATGAGAAATGCATGAGTGATGGACGGTCAGGAATCGAGAGTGGATTTCCGGACGGTTTTTGGGCGTTTTGGAGCTGTTTCCGTCCGAAAATCCACTCTCGTTCAATTTGCGTCCGAATTTCCACGCTCGTGTGTCCGAAAATCCACGCTCGTGCGGCAGATTGGTCGAGGGCCCCATATGGGTATACTCTCGAGGATTCGACTCGATTCGCCCCCGCTGGGGCGTCAAAGGAGACTGCATATGCCCACTACCTCAACCGACCCGCGCGCCGCTGCCGCCGCGCTGCTGGTGCCTGGCACCACCTGCCACGGTTTTGCCGTCGAGCGCTGCGAGACCGTGCCCGAGCTCGACTCGGACGCTTACGTGCTGCGCCACACTGCCTCGGGCGCTCGCCTGCTGTACCTGGCATGCGATGACGAGAACAAGGCCTTTGCCATTGGCTTTAAGACGCCGCCGGCCGATTCCACCGGCGTGTTCCATATTCTTGAGCACTCGGTGCTGTGCGGATCGGCCAAGTTTCCCGTCAAGGAGCCGTTTGTCGACCTGATCAAGAGCTCCATGCAGACGTTCCTCAACGCCATGACCTACCCCGACAAGACCATCTACCCCGTTGCCACCACCAACGAGCAGGACCTGTACAACCTGATGGACGTGTACCTGGACGCGGTGTTCAACCCGGCCATCTATACCAAGCCCACCATTTTTGAGCAGGAAGGCTGGCACTACGAACTGGACCTGCCGGAGGGCGCCGAGGGCGAGGGCGGCGTCAGCGCCGCCAACCTGCGCGAGGGCACGCTGCGCTATAACGGCGTGGTATTCAACGAGATGAAGGGCGCGCTGTCCGACCCCATGAGCGTGCTGGACGACGCCGTCAACGCCGCGCTCTATCCCGACACCGCCTATGCGCACGAGAGCGGCGGCGACCCGCGCGCGATTCCCGCGCTCACCTACGAGCAGTTCCTGGACACGCACGCGCGCCACTACAATCCTTCCAACTCCTACATCACGCTCTACGGTGACCTGGACGTGGACCGCGCGCTGGCCTTTTTGGACGAGCGCTATCTGTCGCAGCCGAGTGCCGCAAGCCGGCGCATGGACGCAGCCGTTGCCGCCGGCGAGGACCCGTCCACGCTGGCGCCCAATCCGCTGAGCGTGCAGGCGCCCGTGACCTGCGAGTACAAGCGTGTCGAGATGGCCACCACGCCCGAGAACGCCCTGGTGGGCCTGGGCCTGGTGCTGGGCAGCGCGCTCGACCGCAAGCGAACGATCGCGGCGGATATCCTGTTCGAGGCGCTGCTGGGCTCCAACGAAGCGCCGGTTAAGAAGGCCATTCTGGCCGCCGGCCTGGGCGGCAACGTGGTGAGCTACACCGCGGCCGAGAGCCTGCAGCCCTATGAGCTCATCATGCTGCAAAACGCGCAGCCCGGCGTGGCGCGCGAGCTGCGCCGCGTGTTCCAGGACGCCTGCCGCGACCTGTGTGAGCATGGCGTTCCGCGCGAGCGCCTGGAGGCCATCATCAGCAGCAACGAATACGACCTGCGCCAGCGCGACTACGGTATCGCCGACGGCGTGGCCATTGCGTGCGACGCGCTGAGCACCTGGCTCTACGATGACGATGCCGCGACGCTGGCGCTCAAGTACGGCCCGGTGTACGAGGAGCTTCGTGGCGAGCTGAACGGCAGCTACTTTGAGGACCTGCTGCGCGAGCTGGTACTGGAAAACGACCACATGGCGCTCGTCGAGCTGGTACCGGTGGACGCCGCCGAGGGCGCAGAGGGTGCCGAGGCCGCCGAGCTAGCAGCCAAGCGCGACGCCATGACCGATGCCGAGCTGGCCGATGTGGTCGAGCGCACGGTCGCGCTACGTGCCGCGCAGGAGGCGGAGGACACGCCCGAGGCCAAGGCCACGTTGCCGCGCCTGCGCGTGTCCGACATTGGCGAGGCGCGCCCCGAGCCTTCGCTGGTCGTAGACACGACCGCGCCCATCCCCTGCCTGCGCCACGGCATCCCCACCAACCGCCTGGCCTACGCCATGCAGTATTTCGATCTGAGCTGCGTTGCGTTTGAGGACCTGCCCTATGTGACGCTGCTCTGCCGCCTGCTCAAACAGCTGCCCACGAGCGAGCACTCGGCCGAGGAGCTCGACAACTTGCTCGCCGGCAAGCTGGGCTTTTTGAGCTTTACGACCGAGGTCATGACCCAGCCCGACGTGGACGGTGTGCGCCCCTACCTGCTGGTGAGCGCCGGCGCCCTGTCCGAAAAGATCGATGCGCTGGCAAGCCTGCCGCGCGAGGTGTGGTCGAGCACGCTTTTGCTCGATGCCGACGCCGACCGCGTGCACGACGTGCTCACGCAGATTCGCATTGGGCTTGAGCAGGGCTTTATCAACAACGGACATTCGGCGGCACTCGGTCGCGCGATGAGCTACAGCTCGCCTTCGGCCGTGGTGCGCGAGCAGCTTTCGGGCGTGGACTTCTACCTGTTCCTGCGCGACCTGCTCGACCACTTTGACGAGCGCCTGGACGACCTGCGCGCCAAGCTTGCCGAGCTGGCAGGCCGCATCTTTGTGGCCGATGGCTGCATGGCGAGCTTTACCGGCAGTGATGAGGACTTTGACGCGTACTGGAATGCTGCTGGCGACCTGGGGCTGGGCGCTGGCGACAGCACCGATGCCGGCCGCAACGCGCTCGTGGTGCCGACGCCGCGCGACCGCCACGAGGCCTTTGTCATCCCCAGCGACATCTGCTTTGCGGCAAGCGCGTGCGACCCGCGTCGCTTGGGGCTTGACGTGACGGGCGCCTGGGCGGTTGCCGCCAACGCGCTCTCCTACGACTACCTGTGGAACGAGATCCGCGTTAAGGGCGGTGCGTACGGCTGCGGATTCCGCGCGGCCGGTGAGCGTCAGACGGCGTTCTACACCTACCGCGACCCGGCAATCGACCCCTCGATTGAGCGCGTGGCGCGCGCAGGCGAATGGCTCGGCAGCTTTGAGCCTGACGAGGCCGCCTTTGAGGGCTTTATCGTGAGCTGCGTGAGCGGCATGGACGCGCCGGTGAAGCCGTACGCGCTCACCAAGCGCCGCAACACGACCTACCTGGCCGGACTCGATCCGCATGCACGCGAGAAGCGCCGCGCCCAGATGCTCGCCGCCACGCCCGGTGAGCTGCGCTCGCTCGGCGCCGACGTGACGCGTATCGCAGCCGAGTCGCCAACGTGCGTCTTTGGCGGCCGAGACGTCATCGCCAAGAGCAACGCCGGCTTTAACGTCGTCGACCTGTTGGGCTAACGCACAAAGGTAGATTTTTGGGACATGCCTGAAAATCTACCTTTTCTTTTGCCGCGGACCGGTCAGGCGGTCTGGCTTCGGCCCGCCCCGTCCCGCCGGTTTGTCTCGATCCGTAACACTAGGACGGCAATATTGGCTCCAGATGTTACAGATCGAGACGTTTCCGGATGACGCCGGCCCTTTGTCTCAATCTGTAACATCTAGGTCCGATTTTGCCGAGTTACTGTTACAGATCGAGACAAACCGCTGTAGACACCCGCCCCACCAGCAAAACCCCCACGAAGGGGCAGGTGCCTTTGCGTTGGTTCGAACACTTGTTCTATAGTAGGGGTGCTTGCATCGGACTTAAATTGCAACTAAGATATAGTTGCAGAATGTGAGGCGGGATGACTCGGACCGATAAACTCATCGCCCAACTGCTTAGCTGCCCTTCGACGTATCGGTATACCGATTTTTTAAAAGTCATGGCTTCATATGGCTTTGAAATGGACAACAAAGGCAAGACATCCGGATCGCGCATTCGCTTCTACAGGCCATCAGATGGCAGGATGTTCGTAATGCACGCGCCACATCCATCTGACGAATTGACGGCGGGGACCATTCGAAACATCGTTCGATTTCTGCAAGATGTCGGAGGTAGTCATGAGTAACGTTTTGGCATACAAGGGTTATTTCGCCCCAGTCGAGTTCGATGCCGAACAGCATGTGCTAACAGGTATGGTCACCGGCATTAGGGACGCAATCGTATTTGAAGGCTCCACAGCTGAAGAGGTGGAGCAATGCTTCCATGACGCCGTCGACGATTACCTTGAGTTTTGCGCCGAGAAAGGCAAGGAACCCGAGCGGGCTTTTAAGGGCTCGTTCAACGTAAGAACGGGCTCTGAGCTCCACAAGCAAGCGGCGCTGGCAGCGGCAAAGAAGGGTGAGTCACTCAATAAGTTTGTGACTGAAGCAATCGCTGCGGCGTTATAGCATTAACGCATAGGCCCAAACAACCACAAAGGGCGCAGTTCACAGGCATATTTGCGGTGGCTTTACTGCCCATATCGCGTTTGCCCAGATAAAACCTGCCAAAATAAACCTGTCCCTTTTTGGCAGGTTTGCTAGAGGAGGCTGGGATGGACAAGGCTGAGTTGCGACGGGCGATGATTGCTCGGCGCGATGCTCTTGATTTGGATGTGCGGGCGGCAAAGTCCGCCGCTATCTGTGCGCGGCTTGTTGAGCTGTTGGATCGCTCGGATGCCGCGGCGCCGCGCATCGTTGCCGTCTATGCCGCGATGGGTTCCGAAGTCGATCCTGCCGCGTTTGCCGCAGCGGCCGCCAAACGCGGCTGGCGCGTGGCCTATCCGTGCATGTTCTCGGCAACAGACGCCGCAGCTTGTGGCCAGCGCATGTGCATGCGGGCAGTTGCCGCCGGCGATGCGTCCTCGGCTCCGTTTATCGCCCACCCCACGCGGACCTTCGCGGCCATGGACATCGACAGCGACCGCTTCCCTATCGTGCCTGCCGAGGCCCTCGACATGGCCATCGTGCCACTCGTAGCCTTCGACCGCGCCGGCGCGCGCCTGGGCTACGGCGGCGGCTGCTATGATCGCTACCTGCCCACGCTCTCGCCCGCATGTCAAATCATCGGCATCGCCTTTGACGAGCAGCGTGTCGACCACGTTCCCACCGACGCCCACGACCTGCCGCTGCCCCACATCATCAGCGCCTGATCGCCGCTGTATCGCACCCGCAAGATGAGCGTGGAAAATCTCCCGCTTTGAGCCCCCTTACGAGTCAAAAACGGGAGATTATCCACGCTCATTCAACAAGCGTCCGAAAATCCACGCTCAACCAATACACGTCCGGATTTCCACGCTAGTGCAAGCCAAACGTCCCGCAACTGCCTCAGCACTCACGCGGCACGCCGGCGACCCTGAGCTTGCGATCGAGCTTTGTCGGATCCCTTAGATCATCCCAGCACAAGCGCACGATCTTGCAGTTATCAAGCAGCGAAAGCCTTGACTCGCGCTGGCGCTCATCAAATTGCGCCTTTGCGAGCCTACCCTCCTCCGCCGCCTTCTCGCTTTTAACGAATCCGTCGAACTCCCCGATAATCAGCCGGTCGCCCACACGCCACAAGTAGTCAACTCGATACGGCCGCCCCGGCTCAACCGGGTCGAACAGCTCAACTTGCAGCTCCGGCGTCTGCCAGCCGCGCTCAATCATCAGAGCACGCGCCTTGGACTCGCCACCGCTTTCCGATAGGCCATCGGCACACCGCGCAACACTTCGCGCCGTCACAACACCGCGACGATTTAAGCCAAGCTTGTTGATTGCCTCAACGAGATGCTCCTTCGACAACAGCTGCTCATGAAGCGCCGAGTCCGCAATGATCAGTCCCTCGACAAACGATGCATCGACCAGGCAATCCGTAATCGTTTGATCGATATCGGTCACGGCAATATCCATCTGGATTGCCCGTGTTTGACGAGCATAACGATGGCGAATCACCTGAGAGCCGGGCGTCGTCGATTGCGCCGGCGCCACGGCGATATGGATGTGCGCCAAATTGGCATGCGAAACCGAAAGGCCATAGATAACAGCCGCCGTATAGGAGCAAAACGTCCAGTCGGGATGCTTTTGCGCAAGGGCCCGCACCCGATGCAGATAACGCTGCCGAAACTTGAGCTCGGACCAATAATCCGGACGCGCATACAGCCCCGGCATGACCGCCTCTAGACTTCCCGCCGCCACCCGCCGCTCAATCTGCTTTGCCTCCGCCGTCGTGCGTGCGTACACGCAGCTCATCTGCTGTTCGCATGCTTTAATGTGACTTGTAAGCCTTTGATTCGCCGTCATGTTTCCCATGTCGCCTCCCAACTCTTGGAACGGCGCAAACGTACCAGACGGTTTCATGCGCAGTCTGACCAAATGCTGTCCAGGCGCTGACCAAATGCTTGACGGTTTTGGACGTTTTAGGCTGATGACTTATATCTGCAGGTAGGGCGGTTGTCGAGAGGTCCCTGTCTCCACAATTTGGCGCCTTGGTCCATCGGATTATCAGAAAGAAAAACCCGTCGAGATTCAAGACCACGCCAAATGCGAACTTGCCTCTGCACGCACCGTCTCTTAGCCGAGCCATCGGCATCTACATGCCTAAAAAATGAGCGTGGATAATCTCCCGTTTTGAGCCTAGTTTCAAGCCAAAAGTGGGAGATTATCCACGCTCGATTTGTAAACGTCCGAAAATCCACGCTCGCGTGTCCGATAATCCACGCTCGTCATGCCGTGAGCACAGTCACAGCCACGGCCGCAGCCTAGTGCTCCTCGCCGGCGCGGGCCAGGTCGTAGGGCGTGGTCTGGTAGACGTAGTAGTTGAGCCAGTTGGTGTAGAACAGCTGAGCCTGGCTGCGCCAGACGTTGCGCGGCTCGGCGGTGGGGTCGTCGTTCGGGAAGTAATGCGCCGGCACCTGAGGGTTGAGCCCGCGCTTAACGTCGCGCTCGTACTCCAGACGCAACGTGTCGGTATCGTACTCGGGGTGGCCAAATACAAAGAAGCGGCGGCTGTCGGTCGACTTGACGATGTACAGGCCCACCTCGTCGGACACGGCCACGACCTCAAGCTGCGGCTCGGCCTCCACGTCCTCGCGGCGCACATCGGTGTTGCGCGAATGCACGGCATAGAAACGGTCGTCAAAGCCGCGAACCAGCGGGCTTTGCGGCTTCACCAGATAATGCTCGAACACGCCGCTCGCCTTTACCGGCAGGTCGTACTTCTGGATACCGTAATGATGGTAGAGCCCCGCCTGTGCGCCCCAACAAATGTGCAACGTAGAGTGCACGTGCGTGGTGGACCAATCCATGATCTGGCAGAGCTCGGGCCAGTAGTCGACCTCTTCGAACGGCATCTGCTCCACCGGCGCGCCCGTGATGATCAGGCCGTCGTAGTGGATATCACGGATGTCGTCGAACGTGCGGTAAAACGTCTCCAGGTGGCCGGCGCTCACGTGCGTGGCCTCGTGTGTCTTGGTGCGCAGCAGGTCTACCTCCACCTGCAGCGGCGTGTTAGAGAGCTTGCGCATGATCTGCGTCTCGGTGGCGATCTTGGTGGGCATGAGGTTGAGGATGAGCACGCGCAGCGGACGGATGTCCTGGTGCAGCGCGCGGTACTCGGTCATGACAAAGATGTTCTCGCTCTCGAGCTGCGCGGCGGCAGGGAGGGCGTCGGGAATACGAATGGGCATGGATGCTCCTTACGAGTCAGTTGCAGCTATGGTACAACGACCGGCCCCATCCGCGCGAGCGCATCGCCCAGCGATGCCGTCAGCGGCCCAAATCACTCCAAAAGTAGAGATTAAGGCATGTCCCAAAAATCTACGGCGCTTTAGCCTAGCAAAGTGACAGCAGGAAGCTACAATGGTTCGACGCGAAAAACTCGGCCGAAAGGATACATATATGTACCAGACGCGTAAGATCGGTGTGGTCGGCCAGGGCCACGTAGGAGCACATGTCGCCAACAGCCTACTTATGCAGGGCATTGCCGATGAGCTGTACCTGTGCGATATCAACGAGGCCAAGGTGACGTCAGAGGTCCAGGACCTGCGCGACTCCCTTTCGTTTGTCCCGTACAACACCAAGATCGTCAACTGCTACGACCACTACGAGGAGCTGGCCTGCTGCGACGTTATCGTCAACGCCGCCGGCAAGGTCGCGCTGGCCGCCGGCAACCGTGACGGCGAGCTGTTCTTTACCACCGATGCCGCCCGCACCTTTGCCAAGCGCATCGTCGACGCCGGCTTTGACGGCATCTTCGTGAGCATCTCCAACCCCTGCGACGTCGTGTGCACCGAGTTGTGGCACCTGACCGGCTACGATCCCAAGAAGATCATCGGCTCGGGCTGCGGCCTGGACTCCGCCCGCCTGCGCACCGAGATCTCCAAGAAGGTCGGTGTGAGCCCCAAGTCCATCGACGCCTATATGATCGGCGAGCACGGCTTTAGCCAGCTTGCAGCCTTTAAGGCCGCGACCATCGCCGGCAAGAGCCTTAACGAGCTTCAGGCCGAGAACCCCGACAAGTACGCCTTCGACCACATGGAGGTCGAGGAGCTTGCACGCAAGGGCGGCTATGTGACCTACCAGGGCAAGCAGTGCACCGAGTACGCCGTCGCCAACTCCGCCGCGCGCGTCTGCGCCGCTGTGCTTCACAACGAGCACGCCGTGCTTTCGGCCTCTACGCTTATGACCGGCCAGTATGGCGAGAAGGGCATCTTCACCTCCCTGCCGTGCGTGATCGGTGCCGAGGGCGTCGAGGAAGTCTACACACTGGACCTGTCCGAGCACGAGCTCGAGGGCTTCCACAAGAGCTGCCAGCACATCCGCGACAACATCGCCCAGCTCGACTGGTGGGACGCCGAGGCCTACGACGCAAAGTAGGCCGCTGGCTGCCGCAACTTTGCGAATCTAAGTGCGATACTAAGCGGGCCGCGCCGGAAATCCCCGGCGCGGCCCGCTTTTCGACTCATACAGCACGCTCGCACATTTAGGTCTAATACTTTCCCCGAGAAGTGAACGAGCAAAATCGAGCCCCCGGAGCATCGACACTTTATGGGAGCCATTTCCTGCAGTTTCATTGAGATTTTCCTGCGGTTTTGGCGCCAAAAAGTGTCGATACTTCGAGGGTCCAAAATAGGTCGTTCACTTCTCGGGAAAAGTATTTGACTTCGTTTTTCGACAAACAAAACCGGTCATCGCAATCAGAACCACCCTTAAAAAGGGTGGTTTGCTCTTAGGGTATAACCCACGGGCCCCGGGCTCGCGTCTAAAGGCGCGGGCCCGGACTTCGTCCAGGCCTAGTGCATCTTGACCCGTGGCGCGCCGGTCGAACCGGCAGGATCACCTCCTCTTGAAGGGGTCCTCGTACTCCTTCACGCTCAGCTTGTCCAGCGCGATGTCGTGGGACTCCTGCTCCCTGATGTACTTGGCGATCGTCGCCTCGTTCAGGCCGACGGTGGACACGTAGTAGCCCTCCGCCCAGAACTTCCTGTTGCCGAACTTGTACTTGAGGTTGGCGTGCCTGTCGAATATCATCAGCGAGCTCTTCCCCCTTCAGGTAGCCCATGACGCTCGCGACGCTGTACTTCGGCGGGATCGCCAGCAGCACGTGCACGTGATCTGGCATCAGGTGCCCCTCGATTATCTCGATCCCCTTGTACTCGCACAGCTTCCTGAGGATCTCCCCTATGTCGCTCCTGATTTGGTTGTAGATCACTTTGCGCCTATACTTCGGCGTGAACACGATGTGGTACTTGCACATCCACTTCGTGTGGGAAAGGCTGTAGGCCTTCTGGGCCATGGCGACCACCCCTTCGACTCGAATTCTTGACGGCCTGAACAATCGTCAATATCGGTCGGAGGGGTGGCTTTGTAAAGCCGTTTGTCTCCACCCGCGTAGCGGGTGGTTCAAAGCTGGCCGCTGCGCGGCCAGCAGACTAAAGTCTTGAAACGCAAACGGGGCCTGCGCTTAGCGTAGGCCCCGACGTGAGAAGTTGTTACCCCGGTAACTTAATACCGCTCGATTAGTACTGCTCGATACCCATGTAGCGACGAACCTCGGGGCTGTGGTCAAACACCTTGCCGCGGGCGGCGCGCAGCTCGCAGCTCATCGCGTAGAAGAAGATCGGCTCCAGGAACGAACGAACGCTGGCGGGCACCTCGCCCACGCCGTACTCGAGCGCATCGAGCACCATGACTGTATCGGTGTGCGTGTTGAGGAACGCCAGCGCGCGCTCCTCCATGGGGCGGCACTCGCCCGATCCGAGCTGTACAAAGTAGAACACGCCGGGCTCGGTGGCCTCGAAGGGACCGTGGAAGTACTCGCCGGAGTGGATGTAGCAACAGTGCTGCCACTGCATCTCCATGAGCGAGCAGATGGCCATGGCGTAGGTCTGGCTAAAGTTGGGGCCGGAACCCAGGATATAGAAGAACTTGTGCTGCTGGCAGAGCTCGGCAAAGCGATCGCCCAGCTCGGCGTTGACCTTCTCGCGGGCAGCGGGCAGCAGGGCATCCATCTGCTTAAGACCGGCGTACATGTCGGCAAGCGCCTCGTAACCCTCCTGCTGGTCGAGCAGCTCGGCGGCGATCAGAGCGCCGATACCCTGCGGAATCTCGGCCTGCGGCACGCCTTCGCCCCACGGATAGACCCAGGTGGTCCACTTGCCGTTATCGATCTTGGAGCCTTCGCAGTCGGTCATGGCCACGACCTCGGCGCCTGCTGCCAGCGCCATCTCACAACCGTCGACGACCTCCTGCGTGTTGCCGCTGTGGCTGCAAGCGACGACGAGCGACTTCGGTCCCAAGCTCTTGGGGGCCATCAGGCAAAACTCGCGTGCCGTGTAGACCGTCGAGGTAAACGTGGTTGCCTCGCGCTTGAGCAGCTCGTTGGCCGGCATCAGGTCGATCATCGAACCGCCGCAGGCGATCCAAAAGACGTTCTCAATCTTGCCCTTGCGCTCGATAATTTCCTGAATCAGATCGTGTGCGTTCATAGTGATGCCCCTCCTTGTGTGGCGGTTTTGAACGACGTCAGCTCGTACCTGCAGTCGTTCTATGTTGTCCTATTTATAGCACGCACGACGACACCCGTGAAGTCATTTCACCAAACTTGTTCTATGTTGTTCTATATGTGGACGTTAGATGTCGAACACGTAGCGCGAGCCCACGATCTTTTGGCGTCCGAGCAGCAAGGGCCGCCCGTCCTCGTCGGTAAAGTACGCCTCCATATAGAAGAGCGGCTCGCCGACCGGCACCTCCAGCAGCGAGGCCGCCTGAGCATCGGCAAGCGCAATCTCCACAGTACAGGGGTCGGACTTGAGCGGCGCGCGGCCCGAATGCTCGGCAACGAGCGCAAAGATGGAATTGTCCGTGAGGTCCTTGTCGGCAAGCGTCTGCAGATAGGGATGGTCGGCCAGCACAAAGGCGTTGTTCTCGAGCATGACGGGCACGCCATCTGCCGTGCGCACGCGCTCGACCACGATGAGCTCGCAGCCGGGTTCCACCCCAAAAAACGCCGCGTCCTCGCGCGTCGCCGCAACCACCGTGCGCGACACCAGACGTGCTCCGGCCACCATATCGTTGGCGGCGCAACCCTCGGAAAAGCTCTGAACGTCGCCCTTCTGGACAATCTTGCGCTTGAGCTTGGGCGCGCACACAAACGTGCCCCTCCCCTGCTGGCGGTTGAGATACCCCGCGCGTGACAGCTCCTCGATGGCGCGGCGCACGGTGACGCGCCCCACGCCATAAGACTTCGCGAGCTCCATCTCGGAAGGAATGCGCGAGCCGGATGCGTACACGCCACGCGCGATCTCGCCCTTTAGGTCATCCATAACCTGCTGGTACAGCGGCACGGCGGACACCTCAGTGCGCTCGGTTTTATCGTCGGATGCCATCGTTATGCTCCATTCCGTGCATGCTCGGACTCAAACTCTTCAATCGCCGCCATAAACTGCTCGCCAAAGGCGTCGGCCTTTTTCTCGCCGATGCCGTTGACCTGGATAAGCTCGTCGCGTGTCTGAGGGCGCAGACGGCACAGGCCGCGCAGGGCCTTGTCGGAAAAAACCATGTACGGCGCCATCTCCAGCTCGGTCGAGATCTCCTTGCGCAGGGCACGCAGGCGCTCGAACAGCTCGGCGTCGTCGCCCACGCGCGGGCGCTGATCCAGCTCGGCCTCCTCACGCAGCAGATCCACCGCGCGGCGGGCACGGGCCGAGGCCTTGCGCTTGGACGCACGACGCTTGACGGTAAAGGCAAACGCCTCATCCTCGACCTCGGCGGCACGCGGGCCCAGCCCCACGACCGGGTACTGCCCCTGCGAGGTAGCCAGATAACCGCGGCCGCACAGCTGGCCGATGATGTCCTTGATACGCCCGACCGATTCGCTCGACAGTTCACCGTAGCCGCGGTCCTCGTCCAGATGCATCTGGCGAATGCGCTCGGTGTTGCCGCCGTGAAGCACGTCGGCGATGAGCGACTTGCCGAAGCGCATGGGTCGCGTGGCCACATAGCGCACAGCGGCGCGGGCCATATCGGTGACGTCCTCGACCTCGAACTGCGTGAGGCAGTTGCTGCAGTTGCCGCAGCCTTCGGCCTCGTCCGTGGCGGTGGCGCCCGCACCAGCCGCGGCAGCATGCTCGGCCGCGGCCTCGTCGCCAAAGTAGCGCAACATATATTCGCGCAGGCAGCCGGTGGTATTGCAATAGCCCTCCATCTGGCTGAGCAGACGATATCGATTCTGGAGCGCCCACGCGCGCTGCTCGTCGTCAAGCGCCTCGTCGGCAGCGTCGCCGCGGTCGATCAGAAAGCGGCGCATGCGAAAATCGTTGCCATTCCACAGCAAATGGCAGCTGGCCGGGTCGCCATCGCGACCGGCGCGACCTGCCTCTTGGTAGTAGGCCTCGATGCTCTCGGGCACGTTGTTATGAATCACGTAGCGCACGTTGGGCTTGTCGATACCCATGCCAAAGGCATTGGTGGCAACCATCACCTGAATATCGTCGTCGATAAAGGCGCGCTGGCTTTGACGACGGGCGTCGTTGCCCATGCCGGCATGGTAGCGGCCAACGCGAATGCCGCTGGGGCCCAGCGCCTCGGCAAGCTCGCCTGCCAGCGCATCGACCGTCTTGCGGGTCGAGCAATACACGATGCCGCTCTCGCCCGAATGCGCGATCACATAGTCGCGCACCCACGCGGCCTTGGCCTTGTCGCCCATTTCCTCGCAACCAAAGTAGAGGTTCTTGCGATCGAAGCCCGTCACCACCGTCGCGGGGTTTTGCAAGCCGAGCATCTGCTGAATGTCCGCACGCACGCGCTCGGTCGCCGTAGCGGTAAAGGCCGCCACGATGGGGCGCTGCGGCAGGGAATCGATGAACTCGCGAATCTGCAGGTAGGCGGGGCGGAAATCCTGGCCCCATTGGCTCACGCAGTGGGCCTCGTCAATGGCCACGAGCGGCACGCCGATGCCGCCTTCGGCCGCAGCTTCCTGTGCAAAGGCTAAAAAGCGCGGCTCGAGCAGGCGCTCGGGCGCCACGTACATAAGCTGGTAGCGGCCCTCGCGCGCCCGCTTGAGCACGGTGTTTTGCTGGGCCGGGGTAAGGCTGGAGTTGAGATAGCTGGGTCGCGCACCCGCCGCGAGCAACGCACGGGTCTGGTCCTCCATAAGCGACAGCAGCGGACTCACCACAAAGGTGATGCCGGGCAGCATGAGCGCGGGCACCTGGTAGCAAATGGACTTGCCGGCGCCCGTGGGCATAACACCCAGCGCATCGCGACCGGCAAGGATCGCATCGACCATGCGGTCCTGTCCCGGGCGAAACGAGGTGTAGCCAAAATAGGCGCCGAGCGTGTCGAGCGCCATCTGCTGCATGCTATCGGTCATGGTTTCCTAACGTCCAAGTCATCTGCCGCCGATTATACGCCGCCACGCGGACCGGTGCCGCGCGGCTGCCGGCCACGGGCGATGCAATCCAAGGCGAACGAGCGTGGATTTTTGGACACTTTCAGGATGAGCGTGGATAATCTCCCACTTTGGACCCACCATTGAGCCAAAAACGGGAGATTATCCACGCTCATTCTGCAGATTGCCGCTTAGAGGCGTTTGCAGCGTCGAGCCGTTACGCGGTTTGGAAAACCGCGCAACTAGAGCTACATAACCATGACGTAGCGGCTACCCACGTAGTACTGCTTACCCATCAGAACCGGCTCGCCATTGGGACCGGTAAAGCTGGCACGCAGGTTGAGCAGTGGATCGTGCGGAGCAATGCCCAACTCGGCCGCCTGCTCGGTATTGGCACGAACGGCCTCGACCGTGCGGTAGCCAACCGAGACAATCGGCGTTCCGCCAACACGCTCGACCTCGGCAAAAATCGACTTGTCCTCAAGATCGGCCGTCAACAGCTCACGGTAGGCGTCAAACGGCACAAAGATGTTCTCCTCAAAGATGGGCTCGCCGTCGGCCGTACGCACGCGCTTGATGTGCAGCAGCAGCGCGTCCTTCTGCAGGCCAAAGAACTCCATCTCGTTTTGACGTGCCGGCACAATCTGGCGATCGACCACATGCGCGCCCGCCTTCATGCCATTATCGGCACACAGCGCGGTAAACGTCTGCAGCGTCGAAGCGTGGAACTGGCGGTTGATGTGCGGCGTGGAAACAAAGGTGCCGCGGCCCTGCTGCTTAACCAAGTAGCCATCGGAGCATAGCTCCTCGACGGCGCGGCGCACCGTAATGCGGCTCACGTCGTACTGCTCGGCTAGCTCAAGCTCGGACGGGATACGCTCCTTGGGTGCATAAACACCTTTCTCGATCGCATCCTTGATTTCGTCGTAAATCTGCTGGTAAAGCGGTGCATTTTTGGGCGCAGGCATATCTAATCACTCTTATCGAAATATTGAAATAACCAATACGTATATAACGTCTAGTTTCATGTTACCTCATATTGATAAAACGATACACCCTCCCTACCAAAAAGCGACAGCTTCATTTTGGCAGGTTTTATCTGGGCAAACGAGAGCCTCCCGAAAGCAGCGAGGCTTTCGGGAGGCTCAAGCGGACAGGATTGCGCCAGGCCAACAAAATGTCAAAACCCTACTTGCCGTCGTCCTGTTGCAGGCTGTCCTGTTCACTGAGGCGCGCCTGCCTGCTGGCCATGCGTGCGGGCTTGTCGGGATCGGGAACGGCCGTGGGCATGGGCTCGTCGACATGACCGCCCCACCAGCCGCCCACAAAGTTGAGCGTGTGGAACACATTGATCACGGCGCCGGGATCAATGTCGCACACCAGCTTGATAATGTCCTGGCTCTCGTAGGTCGATACAACGGCGTGCAGCAGGTACATCTTCTCGCGGCTGTATCCGCCGATGACCTCGGCGCAGCTAATGCCATGCTGAAAATGGTCAACATAGGCGGTCATGACCTCGTCCGCCTTGCGCGTCGTGATCTGCAGCGTTACGCGGTCGTAGCGACGATAGAAACTGTCGATGGTCTTGGTCGAAATAAACTGGAACACAATGGAATACGCCGCATTGTCCCAGCCAAACATAAAGCCAAAGATCGCCAGGATAAAGCAGTTGAAACCAAAAATGACGCCCCAGATGGTCTTGCCCGTGTGGTTGGAGACCCACAACGCAATAAAGTCGGTGCCGCCGGTGGATGCGCCGGACTTTAGCGCGATGGCAGCGCCCAGACCCGAGACCACGCCGCCAAAAATGATGAGCATAATCTTGTCGCCCAAAAACGGAGCGAAGTGAAAGATGTTGAGGAACAGCGATGAGAGCACGACTTGCATCATCGAGAAGATGACGAAGCGCTTGCTAATGCCGCTCCAGCATAGGAGCGCCACGGGAATGTTGAGCGCGAGCATACCGAGCGAGATGTCGATGTGAACGCCGCCGAGCGAGGTGACGCGATCGAGCAGGACCGCGACGCCGGTGAGGCCGCTCGGAAGCAGGTCGGCGGGTTGAATGAACGCCTGGATCAGGAATGTCTGGAGAACGGCGGAAATCGTGACCGCCACGGCGGTAATAGCGCGGCGGACGATGGTAAGGCGGCCGAGCATGAGCACGCGGTCCGTGAGCTGATCGATGGCGTTCGCCACGTAGGCTCCTTTCGAAGGCAGATGTGGTTGTGGGGCATGCCCGCGATTGTAGCATGGAGCGTGCGGGAGCGCTTCAATTCACCCTCCCTCGACAACCAAAGCGGGACCAGCAACCCCCACGACCAAAGGCCCAAATTACAAGTGAGTAGACTTTTTACGATCTGCCGAGCACACCCAAAACCGCCACCCCTGTGACCTGCGGTTTTACAAAGGAAGATATGCATTGTGCTTGGCCTGCGCCAAAAAGTCTACTCACTTAGCCCGAATCGAAGCCAAACGGATCAAAATCGAAACCAAATTGAGCCAATCCACCGCAAAAAACGTTTGAACCCGTGCTCTCGCGGCGGATTGACACTACAAAGCGGCCAAAATGTCGGACAGGTTGTCGATGACAACGTCGGCGGCGGACTGGTCCAGGTTAACGCCCTCGTGCGGACGTAGCGCCAGGACGCGGGCGCCGGAGCGCTTGCCGGCCTCGATCCCCAAAGGCGAATCCTCGATAACCAGGCACTCGGCAGGCTCCACCCCCAGCGCCTCCATGGCGCGCAGGTAGATCTCGGGATCGGGCTTAAACGCACTGCACTCGTGGCCGCTGATGGTGTAGTCCAGCACGTCGGCGATGCCGGCAATCTCCACCAGCTCGTCGATCAGCTCGCGATAGGACGAGCTCGCGATAGCACATTTCACGCCGCGCTCGTGCAGCTCGCGCATCACCGGCTCCGTCTGCTCGTTGAGCAGCTCGGCATACGGAACGGGGTGGTCCGGGCTGTAGACCTGCTTGTACTCCACGCGCAGGCGCTCGCGCAGATCAACATCGTCGGGCACCAGCGCCTCCCAAATGGCGGGCTCGTTAGACCCCGAAAGATCGGGAATCTCGTCAAAGTGGAACCCCTTCTCTTCCATAAACGCCACGCGGCGGCGGTTGTAGAACCACTCGGTATCGACCAGCACGCCGTCCATATCAAACAGCACTGCCTTGATCATACGCATCTCCTCCCACCTGCCAAAAAGGGACAGGTTTATTTTGGTAGGTTTTATCTGGGGTTTTATGGGGCGATGAACACGCCCTCCCCAGAGCAAAAAAGGGGACGGGGCGCAAACCCCATCCCCTCTCAATCAACCCGTAAGGTCTACTTACTTGTGATTAGTAGGAAAGCTTCCACATGTAGCGACGCATGGTCAGCGGGTGCTGACGGGCCTCGGCGATCTGGTTGCCGTACTCACGCATAACGGCGAGGTGCAGCAGCGGGTTGAAGTAGGTGATGACGCTCGCGGGCACGGCGTCAGCCAGGCCGTAGTCCTTGGAGTCGATCAGAGCGACCTTGGCGCCCATGCGCTCAAGGAAGGTGAGGGCGCGGGCGTCCATCGGACGGGTGGCGCCATCGGACATGAAGAAGACGTAGGGCTTACCCTCGGTGGAAACCTCGAACGGGCCGTGGAAGTACTCGCCGGTGTTGTAGGCGGCGGCGTCGATCCACTGCATCTCGGTGAACAGGAAGGCGGCGTGAGAATAAGCCATCTTCTCGGAGGCACCGGAAGCCATGAAGTAGATCATCTTGTCGTCCTTGAAGTCCTCGGCGAACTTCTTGGCGAGCTTCTTGCAGTGCTGAGCGGCGTTCTCGCAGAGATCGAAGATGTTGGTGAGGCCGGTGATCATGTCCTCGTAGTGGTCATAGCCCTCGGTCTGCTGAAGGATCTCGAGAGCAAGAGCGATGGCGTAGCCAGGCTTCTCGCACTTGGCAGCGTAGTTGGCGTGGAAGCCGTGAACGATGACGTGGTCGGCGTCGACGGTCAGAGCGGAGCCAGCCTTGTTGGTGAGGGAGACGACCGGGCAGTTGTGCTTCTTGGCGGTCTTGTTGGCCTCGACGGTCTCGGGCGTGGAGCCACCGAGGGAGCAGGTGATCACGAAGGTGTGCTCGTTGACCCAGGAGGGCGTGTCATAGTTGAACTCGTTAGCGGTGAAGATCTGAACGTTCAGCTTGTCCGTGTTGTTGGCCAGGAAGTACTTGGCGGGGTAAAGGTCGGACATGGAGGCACCGCAGCCGACGAAAGCGACGCTGTGGATCTCGTGGTTGGACAGGACGTCAGCGACGATCTGCTTAGGGAGGTTAAGGTCGATCTCGTACATCTGACACATTCCTTTCGATTTTTGCGGCGCCACATTGCCGGACGCTCGCAGGGTTACCGTGGTTTGGACCGAGTCGCCGGCCCGTTAAGGATGCGACAAAGGGACTGTCCCATTGTCACGTATAGGGATGGAAGCCTGCCTGGGGTATGGGATGCCAGGCAGGCCCCCGGGGGAAAGCGGTTAGACGCTTGGTCGCGACTAGGCCAGGATGCCGGCCGCGGAGAGGGCGATGCCGCCCACAATGGCGATCACGAGAAGCCAACCGGTGTTGACGTTCTTCTTGATGAGCCAGTACATAAGGCCGGTGAGGCCAAGGGAAATCATCTGGGGCATCATGCCGTCCAGGATGTCCTGGATAACGACGGTGCCCTCAGCGAACTGCAGCGGAGTGGTGGCACCAATCAGCGTAGCGATCATGCCGCCCACGGACATAAGACCCACGATGCCGCAGACATACATGAGCTTCTCCATGAGGTCGCCGCCCTGAAGCTTGCTCAGGTACTCGTGGCCGCCCTGATAGCCCATCTTGGCCGCGAACCAGGTGATCAGCACAGAGGGGACGATGGAGATGAGCATGGCCAGAATCGGGCCCATGATGGAGCCCTGCTGAGCCAGCTGAACGCCCAGGCCAAAGGCGATAACGCGGATGGTGCCCTGGAAGAAGGAGTCACCGATGCCGGAAAGCGGACCCATGAGGGAGGTCTTGACCGCGTTGATCGAATCGGGATCGAAGTTCTCGGGATCCTTGGCGTACTCCTCCTCCATGGAGGCGGTGAGGCCTAGGATGAAGGCGCTCGTCTGCGGGGTGCAGTTGTAGAACGCCATGTGACGGTGGTAAGCCTCTTTCTTAGCAGCAAGCTGCTTGGGGTCGGACTCATCCGGATAGAGGCGATCGAGCGTGGGAACCATACCGTAGAGGAAGCCCATGTTCATCTGACGCTCGTAGTTCCAAGAGGCCTGGATGGCCCAGGAGCGCCAGAAGAACTGGCTGACCTTCTTGTTCAGGGACACGTCCTTGGTTGCGGTTGCCATAGTGTGTTCCTCCTTAGTCTTCGTCGTCTTCGAGCGGATCGTAGTCGGAATCGACACCGGCGGCTGCATGGGAACCGTTGAACTTGAAGCCCATGAAAACGACAGCCAGGCACACACCGATCAGAGCGACCGCGATGACGGACAGGTTGAGGTAAGCGGCGAGCAGGAAACCGATGAACAGGAACGGAGTCATACCCTTCTTGATCATCATGGTGAGCAGCAGGGCCAAGCCGTAGGCGGTCATGATCTTGGTCGAAACGTTCAGACCAGTGGACAGCCACTCGGGAACCATGTTGACGATGGCCTGAACCAGGTCGGTGCCAACAAAGACGGCGAGGAAGATCGGCAGGAAGTACATGATGGCGTACAGACCGGAGCCGGCGCAGATGTGCATACGGTAGGCGGTCTTGAACTTTCCGTTATCGATCGCGCTATCTGCCACATGGGTGAGGGCGGCGATGATGGAACGGAACACGATGCCGAGGAGCTGACCCAGGACGGCGACCGGGATGGCGATCGTCATGGCGGTCTCGGCGGAAGCATCGGTCAGGCACGCAAAGGCAGCGGCCACGATGCCGCCCAGGACCATATCGGGCGGAACGGCGGCGCCGACCTGCACCAGGCCCATGGACACGAGCTCGACGGCGGCACCGACGGCAAGGCCGGTGGGCACATCGCCCAGCAGCAGACCGACGAGCGTGGCGCCAACGAGGGGCTGCTCGAAGTTAAGACGACCGAGCAGGCGGGAGTCCCACATGCAGAACACGCCGACGAGGCCGACGAGCACCGCACTGATGAACGTATTCATACCCTTCTCCTTTCAGTCAGGCAAAAGCCTGGTTGATTACAGCTTGGCGTCGATGTCGACGCTCTGATACGTAGGGGTCTGCTGAACATAGAGCTTGATGCCCATGTCGAGCAGCTGGTTGACGTCGGCCTTCTGGGTGGCGTCGAGGAAGACGGAGCTGTCCTTGCCGCCGACCTGATCGGCACCGTCGTGGTTGGCGGTGGCGCCCAGGTTGATGGCGTCGAGCTTGTAACCCTGGCAGAACTGCAGCATCTCGGCAGTGTTGCCAAAGACAAACATGACGCGCTCGCCGAGGGTGTTGAGCTTGTCCATCTTGGCGAGGGCACGCTCGACGGTGAAGACGTTCAGGCGCACGCCCTGGGGCTTGGCCAGCTTAAGAGCGCCCTTCTTGATCTCATCGTTGGCGGCAGCGTTGTCGACGACAATGATGCGCTCGGCCTGAACCTTGGTGGTCCAGGTAAAGACGACCTGGCCGTGCAGCAGACGGTAGTCAAGACGTGCGAGGACGATCTTGGCGGGACCGGAGCTGTGACGGGACGCCTTGGCCTTCTTGGCGGGAGCCGCGACGGCCTCGACCGGTGCGTTGGGGTTGGTCAGACCGGTGCGGGCCTCGTTGATGAGGGCCGCGAGCTCGGCACCCTTGATGGGGGCGGGGCTCATAGCGAGCGTCAGCGCCAGCGGAATATTGAAACCGCTGACAACCGTGAACTTCGTGCCGTTCTTGGAAAGCTCGACCATGCTGTTGTTGACCGAGCTGCCGAGCATATCGGTCAGCACATAGACGGTGTCGTCCGCGTTGAACGTGGCGATCATGGCGTCCACCTTGTTGGTGATGGGCTCCTTGTCGTCACGAGCAAGCGACACGACGTGGACGTTCGACACGTCGCCGAGAACCATCTCGAGCGTGTCTTTGGCGCCTGCGGCCAGGCCGCCATGAGATGCGAGAATGATCTGATTCATCTTGCCTCCTCCTTTTCGTTATGGTCATTATAACGTCTTATACGTTGCTTATATTGCTAATTAGTATAAAGACCGTTCGCGGGTGAAAATCGACCGTTGACGGGTTTAACGTACTTGAAACGTTGGGGCTGGATAGGCCGGCGCTGGCTGGATAACCCCAGATCAGACGCCTCGCCAATCCCCTATCGCACGAAGTACCAGGGGCTTTCCTGCACGGTGGGCTCCAGCGCGATGCCAGTGCGTTCCTTAAACAGATCCATGTCCTGCGATTTCTCCGTCCACCACGCGTTGGGCTTAAAGGTCATGCTCTCAACGACATGACCGACAAACACGCTGTTGCGCAGCTTGGAGAAGTCGGTATTCATGATCAGGATGGACGCGAGCACCAGCACAATGCCCAGAACCTTGATCGCGCCGGCGGGCTCGGCATAGACACCAATGCCCACCAGTACGGTGACGACCGTCTCGAAAGACATTACGACGGGAACTTTCGATGTCTCGAGCCCCATGGACAGACCCTGCATATATAAGATGTAAGCCACAGCTGTGGGGATGAGTCCAAAGCCAAGGAACAACAGCAGCAGCTGTGGCGACATTGCCGCGGCGACATCCGGCCACGGAGCCGCGATAACTGCCATAACCGCACCGCCAAAAACAAAGCCCCAAAACGTGACAGCCAGCGGGTGGACCGTCTTGGTTGCTATCCGGCTAAACACCGCGAGCGACGCACCACAAAAGCCCGCAATCACGCCCGACGTGACGCCCCAAACCGAAAAATGAAAACCGGAAAGGTCGCCATTGGTCACTGCAAGCACGCAGCCAACGATGTTGAAGACAATGGCAACGAGCTTGTTGGGGGTCACGTCCTCGCGATAAAGCACGCGACCGAGCACGACGCCAAACACCGGCGAGGTATAGAGCAGCACCGAGGCCGTGGACATGCCGACCTCGCCCATGCACTCGTAATAGCAGGTGTTGGCGGCGGCCAGACCAACGATACCGACAAGTGCGCAGGGAACAAGCTCTTTAGGGCTTGCCTTGAACAGGGCCAGGGGACCCTGAGCCACGGTAGACCCCTCACCCGGACGGCAGCCCATAAACATCAGGACCGGCGCCAAGATAAGCGCTCCGACCAACAAGCGAAAGGCAGCCATGCTCTGGGACGAAACGCCCATGGCCGAGATGCCGTTTACAAAGATTCCGATGCTGCCCCACATAAGCGCGGCGATCAGCACCAGCACATAGCCCAGATTGCTTTTCTTCAACGCAGCCTCCTCGGTATTGTTTCCAATATGTTTCATACTACGTTATAGTCGTTATATACATTTTTCAAGACACAAATCGCCGAACGGGAAAATCTGCTCTACCGCTACAACCCATTGGTGCAAAGGGGTCAGGTTCACATGCGCCAACTTGGTGCAAAGTAACCTGTCCCCAATGACTAGGACTGTCCCCAAGTGCCGAACGTCTCCAAGTGCCGCATCTGGGCCAAGGCGACGCCGATGCTTTGGCAACGCCAGCGAAAACCCACCTGAGCGAGCAAGGTGCCTTGAAGCGAAGCGGCATTGACCTTCTGGTCATGCCGCTGAAGCTGAAAGGCAGATTGCCGCTCAGGTGGGTTTGCAGCGTCGAGCCGTTACGGCGTTTGGTAAAACGCCGTAACTAATAATCCAGCTTCCACATGTAGCGGCGCGTCATGTAGTCCTTGTGGGTGACGGCAGAGAGTGCACGCATGTAGACGTTGTTGAGGATCGGGGCAAAGATCAGGTGGTTGAAGTACTCACTCACGCTGTCCTTGATGTCGTTGAGGCCGAGCTCCTTGGCGTCGAGCTGATAGACGCGCTCGCCACCGTACTGGTTGACAAAGCGGATGCCGCGCTCGTCGTTGCAGCGGCTGCGGCCGACGCTGATGAGCTGGAACAGCGAGGTGCGCTTGTCCAGGATCTCGAAGGGGCCGTGGAAGAAGTCACAGGTGTTGATGGTGCAAGAGTCGATCTGCAGCATCTCCTGCACGTTGCAGATGCTAAAGACGTAGGCGGCACCAAAGAGCGGACCCTGGGCCATGACGTTGATGCAGGGCTTGTCGGCGTTCTGCTCGGCCCACTTGGCAGCGAGCGGACGGGTATACTCGACGGCCTTGCGATAGATGGGGTCGACCAAGTCGAACGCGGCCATGGCGGTCTCGTGCTCGGCATAGCCCTCGGTCTGCTGCGTGAGCTCCATGGCGATCATGGTCACGACGGCGGAGTTGGTGCGGCCCATGCAGGACTCGTCGACGGCCAGGCTGTCGTACTGGATCTTGTAGTCACAGACCTCGGTGAGGCCGGACTCGTCAACATAGATGGCGATGGTGCTGGCGCCGTGGTCCTTGGCGACCTGGGCGGCGACGATGGTCTCCTTGGTGCCGCGCATGGACACGACGACGGCCAGGGTGTTCTCGTTGACGTAGGCCGGGGTTGCGTGCACGAATTCGTTGCTGGTGTAGCTGGAGCTCACGACCTGCGTGGCCTCGTGCTCCATAAAGTATTGAGCAGGGTAGTTGCCGCCATTGGATCCGCCGGCTCCAATCCACACGACGCGCTTGATGCCGCCCTTGTCTGCCTTGTCAGCCAAAACCTGGGAGACGACATCCTTAACCTGTTCCTGAGTAGTCATCGTGCATCAGCCTTTCTTCTCGTTTGATGCTCTCGATGGCATACAAGTTACATACATGTTTTGGTTATGTCGACTAGTTGTATGCTATATTTGTCTTAGAAATTTTGCTGATGCGGTTTTTGATAATTGGCTACCAGCGGTTTTGTTGTCGTATTGAATACATGCCTGATTAGATATTCATACAAGTTAGATACAGGTTGATCGCATGAACGCTTCATCTAAAAAGAAACTGAGCCAGTACGAGCGCTTGGCGGGCATGTTGCGCGACCGCATCGCCGCCGGCACCTACGCGCGCGGAGACAAGCTGCCGTCCGAGATGGAACTCATGGACGAATCGGGGCTGTCGCGCAGCACCGTGCGCCACGCCCTTAAGGTTCTCGTTGATGAGGGTCTGGTTCGAACCGAGCGCGGGCGCGGCGCCTTTGTGGCCGACACGCCGGCGCTCCACGAGAACAACCTGGTGTTTTCGAGCTATACGGCGCAGGTCCAGGGTCAGGGCATGAAGCCCACCACGCGCACCGTGGACTCGGGCTTTGCCAAGGCGGCCGGCAGCATAGCTAAGTTCTTTGACGCCGCCGTGGGCAGCAAGCTCGTCAAACTTGTCCGTCTGCGCTACCTGGACGACGTGCCGCTGTGCCTGGAGACCACCTACCTGCCGCCAAGCTTCGAGACGCTCATCGATCGCGATATCAACGGTTCGCTCTACGCGACGCTGCGCCAAGAATTCCATCGCGCGCCGGCACAGGGGCATAAGACCTTTGAGGTGTGCTACGCCTCGCAAAACGAGGCGTTTTTGCTCAACGTCGAGCGCGGGCAGGCACTAATCCTGATCACCGACTACGTCTACGACACCGACGGCCGCCCGCTCCATGTCTCCAAGCGCATCCAACGCACCGACCGTGCCAAATACACCGAACCCATCGGCTAACCAACACCAAAACCACCACAAAGGGGACAGGCACCTTTGTGGTGGTTTTAGGCGAGGAGGTCGGGGAACCAGGTTGGCTTAGGTTGGTTAGGGACGCGCTCGGCCAGGACCAGCTCCATCCAGCACATGTCGTACCAGCGGCCGAACTTTTGGGCGCAGCGGTCGAAGGCGCCCACCAGGCGATATCCCATATGGGCATGGAAATCCTGGCTGTTGTGCGTCAGGTACTCGTCGTCCTTGTCGTGCGGCACGGCAATGAGCGCGCACATGTTGGTGATGCCCATCGCGATCAGACATTGCTTGAGCGCGTCGTGCAGCTTGCGGCCCAGCCCGCCGTGGCGCACATCGCGCGCCAGGTAGATCGATGTCTCGACCGACCAGTCGTACGCCTCGCGGCTGTTAAGCGAACTCACGTAGGCATAGCCTACCGGACGCCCGTCCAACTCCATCACCAAATACGGATAGCGCTTGAGCGTACGCTCGATGCGCCCGGCGAACTCCTCAACGCTCGGCACCTCGTATTCGCAGGTAATCGCCGTCTGGCGCACATACGGCTCATAGATAGCAAGCAACGCCGGCGCATCATCGGGCGTCGCCAGGCGAATCGTCGGCTCGGACATCTCGGTCATACAACCCTTCTCCCCAAAAGCAAAGGCCGCCCTGCGCCAAGCCCAGGCGCAGGGCGGCCCCTTGTCATTACATCAGGCTACAGGACAGCCGCCAACGCGTCGATATCCTCCTGCGTCGTGGCCCAGCTGGTGCAAAAGCGCACCACTGTGTGGGTCTCGTCGTACTTTTCCCAGTACTCGATCGAGGCATGCTCGCGAATGCGGGCCATGTCTTCGTTGGGCAGAATCACGAACTGCTGGTTGGTCGGCGTCTCCAAGAAGAACCGGTAGCCGCGCTCGTGCAGCACGCGACGCAGCGCCTGAGCGGTCTCAATCGCCTGGCGACCAACCTCAAAATACAGGCCATCGGTAAAGAGCGCCTCAAACTGCACGCCCGTCAGGCGGCCCTTGGCCAACAGCGCGCCGTGCTGCTTAATGCGTGGAATGGGATGTGCCGGGGCGTGCATGCCGCAAAACACCACGGCCTCGCCGCAAAGCGCGCCGCACTTGGTGCCGCCAATGTAGAACACGTCACACAGCTGCGCCAGCTCGGGCAGGGTGATGTCGCACTCATCGGCCGCCAGCGCATAGGCCAGGCGAGCGCCGTCCACAAACAGCGGAATCTCACGCTTCTGGCACACCGCATGAATCGCCGCGAGCTCGGCCTTGGAGTACAGCGTGCCGTACTCGGTCGATAGGCTCACGTACACAGCGCCCGGGAACACCGTGTGCTCGTAGCTCTCGTTTTCGTAGAACACCTGGATATAGTTCTCGAGGTCCTCGGCGTGCATCTTGCCCTCGTAGCCGGGGATGGTGAGCACCTTGTGGCCGCCAAACTCGATAGCGCCTGCCTCGTGGCAGGCGACGTGGCCAGTCTCGGCAGCAACGACGCCCTCGTACGGCGCGAGCAGCATGTCGATCACCGTCGCGTTGGCCTGCGTGCCGCCCACCAGAAAAAACACGTCGGCATCGGGAGCCTGGCAGGCCTCGCGGATAAGCTGCTTGGCACGCTCGGTGTGTGCATCGGTACCGTAGCCGGGCTGCGGCTCCATGTTGGTGTCGACGAGTGCCTGCAGCACCGCCGGATGTGCACCGTGGGAATAGTCGTTGTTAAACGCGAGCATGGCAATCCTCTCTAGCCGGGCACGGGCCCGATGATTCAAACGGAGCTATTGTACGCCGTTGGGATAGGCAATGCGCGCGGCAAGGCACTCAAGCGCCAGCACCAGGGCAAAGCCGCAGCTCACGTCGCTCAAAAAGTGAGCTCCGATCACGATGCGGCCAAAGGCGACGAGCGCCGCGACCACAGCCGCCGTCCAAAAGACCACCCGGCGGCGCGACGGTTTTTCCTTAAAGGCCACCGCGGGAAGCCCGGCGAGCATAAGGCCGATCGCCGCGTGCGCCGTGTGTCCGCTCGCAAACGACTTAAAGCCGTCCTTGATCACGCCGGCGGCAATAAAGGCCCACTTGTCGGGGTTGCCGATCACCCACCACGGCTGAAAATCGAGCCCCTGCGTCACCTCGATCACGCGCATGCGTGGGCGCGACCACAGCGGCTTGACGACCACGTTGAGGATAATGGCCTGAGCGACCCACACAGCAAGTACCATCAACGCCCAGCGCGTGAGCTCGTCGGACTCGGTCGTGCGCGTGAGGCGATAGACGATAAGGTTGGCAGCGATGACCAGCACAAACGTCAGCACCAACTGAGCTGCGATGAGTTTACCGCCAACCCGCAGGGACGAGACGATCTCGTAGCCGGCCAGGCCAACGTTGACGAGGATGCCGAGCACGGCGAGCCATTTGCTCCCCCTGGAGTCGGGGCGTACCGAGCGCACGAGCATGACGCCCGCGATGCTCGCCGTCAGCTCGAACGGCAGCTCGCCGGCCGCCTCGATAAAGCGGCCGTACATGCTGCCGATGTTGAACAGCGCGCTCGAGATCTGATAATCGAAGAAACTGCCCACGCCCAGACAAAGACACAGGACAACCGCGATAATGGCGACATCTTTCTTATAGATGTATCCGAACATGCTTTCCTTTCGATGGAGCCAGAGTGCCCAAATGGGGTGTTTGCAGCGTCGACTTGCTAGTCATCATCACTAGCACCCAACTGCTGCAGCAGCATGAGCGCGGCCGCCACGGGGCCGGTGCCGTCGTTGGCGTCGAGGCCGCGGCCCAGGCCGCTGCCCGCGCCGGCGCCCGCCTTGTAGGGCACCGACAGTTTGCGGCTCTTGGGGAAGTTCACCGCACCGTAGCGAGTCTTAAGCTCAAAGGCCACCTTCTTGGGCACGTCGACGCCCAAAAACGTGATGCGACCGCCGCTGAGCGTGACGCTCTCGAGCCCCAGGCGCTCGCCGCGAATGCGGATGCGCGCGCGATTGAACAGGTTGAGTCCCGCCAACGGCAGCTCACCATGCGCGGCCTCGGTCTCTTCCTGCACCTCGTCGATACTCTCCAGGTCCTCGGCCGCCGCGAGTTTACGGTACACGAGTACGCGCTGATCCACCGCCGGCAGGTACTCCTCGGACAAGAAGTAGTCGGCCGGCAGGTTAATGCCCACGCTCGCCGCCTCCACGCCGGCGTCGTCATCGCCGCGCGCCTCGGCCACCGCCTGGCCCAGCATCTGCGTAAACAGGTCAAAGCCCACGCTCGACAGGTTGCCGTGCTGCTCGGCGCCCATAAGCGAGCCGGCACCGCGAATCTCCAGGTCGCGCATGGCGATGCGCATGCCGCTGCCCAGGTCCTGGAACTCGGATAGTGCGGTCAGGCGCGCCGTGGCCTCCTCGGTGAGTGGCAGCTCGCCCGGGAACATAAAGTACGCGTAGGCCTGCGTGGCAGAGCGACCCACACGACCCTTGAGCTGGTAGAGCTGCGCCAGGCCCAGGCGCTGCGAGTCCTCGATGATCAGCGTGTTGGCGGTCGCGTTGTCGATACCGCTCTCCACGATGGTCGTGGCGATGAGCACGTCGATCTTTTTGGTCGCGAACTCGATCATCACGTCCTCGACCTCGCGCGGACTCATCTTGCCGTGCGCCACGCCCACGCGCGCCTCGGGCGCGGCCTCGTGCACGCGCGCCACGGCGTCATCGATGGTCTTGACGCGGTTGGACACGTAGTACACCTGGCCGCCGCGGCCCACCTCCAGGCGAATCGCCGCGCTTACCACGTCGGGGTCGTACTCCCCCACGTGCACGATCACGGGACGACGCCCGGTCGGCGGCGTGGTGATCAGGCTCATGTCGCGCACGCCGCTCGTGGCCATCTGCATGGTTCGCGGAATAGGCGTTGCCGAAAGCGTGAGCACGTCAATCTGCTCGCGCAGGTTCTTGAGCTGCTCCTTGTGCTGCACGCCAAAGCGTTGCTCCTCGTCGATGATCACCAGGCCCAGGTTTTTGGGGTTCACATCGGCCGAAAGCAGACGGTGCGTGCCGATGAGCACGTCGATCGTGCCCTCGGCAAACGCCTTGAGCGCGCGCTTTTGCTGCGCCGGGGTGCGGAAGCGGCTGAGCACTTCGACCTCGAGGCCAAACGGGGCAAAGCGCTCAAAGAACGTCTCGTAGTGCTGCTGGGCCAGAATGGTCGTGGGGCAGAGCACCATGACTTGGCGGCCGGAGTCCACGCACTTAAACGCCGCGCGCAGGGCAACCTCGGTCTTGCCAAAACCTACGTCGCCACACAGCAGGCGGTCCATGGGCTTGGGCGCCTCCATATCGGCCTTAATGTCGGCGATGGCCTCCAGCTGGTCGCGCGTCTCGTCGTAAGGAAAGCTCTCCTCCATCTCGATCTGCTCGGGCGTGTCAGGCGGGCAGGCGATACCCGCGATTGATGAGCGGCGCGTATACAGGTCGACCAGGTCAAACGCCAGCTTTTTGGCGTTCTTGCGCGCCTTGTTGGTGGCGCGCGTCCAGTCGGCTGTGTTGAGCCTGGTCAGGCGCGGTTTGTCGCCGTCGGGACCAACATAGCGCGTGATACGGTCGACCTGCTCGAGCGGCACGTAGAGCTTGTCGCCGTCGGCATATTCCAGCAAAAAGTAGTCGCGCTCTTTGCCGCCCACTTCCTGACGCGCAATCTCGCTAAAGAGTGCGATGCCGTGAGTGGCGTGCACCACGTAGTCGCCCGGCTTAAACGGGAAGGTGATCTGCGTAATGTCCACCTTGCGGCGGCTGCGCGCGCGGTTGGCATCCATACGGGCGTTGAGGTCGGCGATCGAGAACACGGCCAGGTTGGCATCGGGCACCACCACGCCCTGCGGCAGGGCAGCGTCCACAAAGGTCACGCGTCCGCGCGAGATGGTGGGCACGGCGGCACCGGCGGCAGCCTGGGCCGCGCCCGCCTCGAGCGAGCGGGCGTTGAGCGCGTCGACCTTACGCTCGCGAATGGAAGCGTGGGCCTCCTGGCGTGCGGCACGGTCGGCAGAATCTGCCGCTGCCACGCGCACGTGGTCGCCAATTACGCCGGCGTTTTCGGGGGCCGCCGTCAGCGATTCCTCAAAGGTAATGCCCTCATCGCCAAAGGTGAGCTCCATCGACTCACGCGCACCGCGGTCGGGGATGGCAAACACGCAGGCATAGCGCTTGCCCACGACCTCCTGGATGCGCGTCATAAAACGGTTGTCCGAGCCTGCAATGGCAGGCTGCTCAATCTTGAGCTCGGCCGTCACCGCGCCGCCGGCACGAATGAGGCTTACGTAGTTCAGGCGCTGCTGGGCACCAAAATCGAGCTGTTGAGCGCGCACATACAGGCCATCCAATCGGTCAATCCCCGCCTCGCCGGCACGCGCCTCGATATCCTCGTAGGCGCGCAGGCAGTCGTCGAACAGCGAGCGCGGCTCGGACAGAACCACGAGCGCCTTGCCACTCACGTGTGCCAGCGGGCTCACGGTCTGGCCGTACATCACCGGCAAAAAGCGGTCGAGCTCGGGCGTGACGATGCGTGCATCCACCATCTCGAGCAATGCCGCCAGCTTGCTGTCGTCCTGGCTTGCGCGGTAGAGCGCCACGTGCATGTTGTGAACGGCATCGTCGGTAAGCGCCAGCTCGCGACAGGGGAAGATCTCGATGCTGTCCTCGTTGCCGATGGTTTGGCCCGTGGAGCTCACCATGCGGCGGATGCGGTCAATCTCGTCGCCAAAGAACTCGATGCGCACGGGTGCCTTTTCCTGTGCGGGGAACACCTCGACGGTGTCGCCGTGAACGCGAAACAAGCCGGGCGCATCGGCGGCGCCGGCATTGGTGTAGCCCATGCCCACCAAGCGCTGCGGCACCTCGTCAAAAGGAATCTCCTCGCCCACCGCAAAAGTGGTGGACTCCCAGTAGCGGCTCTCGACCGGCGGCACGCAACGCAGCAGCGCGCGGGCCGAGGCAACCATGATGCAGTTGTCCCCGCGCACGATGCGCCCCAGAGCCTCGCAGCGCTGCGCCACCACGGCGTCGTCGGGCGCCTGTTCGCGCCACGGATAGTCCTTGCGCTCGGGAAAACGGCACACGTGCGCTAGGCCCACGTAGGCGGCAAGGCTACGCGCGGCGCGATCGGCCGCATCCTCGCCGCTCACGATATAGACCGTCGGGCGCGGACGGCGCGCAAACTGGGCGGCCGCCATAAGCGTGCGGCCCGACTGCGACACAGCCAGCGTCACGTCCTCGCCAGCATCGAGTCCGGCCTCGACGGTCTGCAAGGCCTCGGCAGTGTAGAGCTGCGCGGCTATACGGTGAATGAGCATGCTGTTCCTCCGGCATTGCAACGCCAAAAGCCCGCCGGGGCAAGCTCGGCGGGTCGTACGTCAAATACATTGTCTGTCATGGTAACGCATGGAGAGGACTCCGGCTCAAGGGCAAACCCAGCCCCGCAAAAAACGCCAGACGAAAATGCGTTCCGCCCTACCCCGCCACGCGCACGCTGGGGCAAAGGTCTGCCAGCGGGCACTCGTCGCACTTGGGTTTGCGGGCGTCGCAGATTTCGCGGCCAAAGGTGATCCACTGGTGATTGACCGACTCCCAATACTCGTGCGGCAAGATCTTGAGCAGATCCTGCTCGGTCTTGAGCGGCTCTTTGGCGTGCGTCTTGGGACTCAGCATCAGGCGATGCGCGATACGGTTGACGTGCGTATCCACCGCGATGCCTTCCACGATGCCATACCCCACGTTGAGCACGATGTTCGCCGTCTTGCGCCCCACACCCGGCAGTTTTACAAGCTCCTTCATGTCGGCCGGCACCTCGCCGCCGTAATCGGCAACGATCATCTGCGCCGCTTCCACGGCGTGTTTGGCCTTGCTCTTGTAGAAGCCGAGCGACTTGATCGTGTCCGCCACGTCGGCAACACTCGCCCCGGCCATGGCCTCGGGCGTGGGCCACTGGGCAAACAACTTCGGCGTCACCTTGTTGACCTGCGCATCGGTCGTTTGAGCCGAGAGCAGTACCGCGATGAGCAGCCTAAAGGGATTCTCGTGGTCCAAGAAGCACTCGACCGGGCCATAGCGACGGTTAAGGCGCTCACACACCTCGATGGCGCGCTCGCGTTTGGCGGCATTGGTCTCGCGCGGCATAACGACTCCTCGGCTCGGCAGAAACATAACTTCACGGAAACGATTATCCCACGTACAGGGGGCTTTAAGCCTCCAAAAATGCGCCAGTCTGGCGACCCCACAGGCTTGCATACTCGCCGCCCGCCTCGACAAGCTGCGCATGCGTACCGTCCTCGACAATCTCGCCGTCTGCCAGCACCACGATGCGGTCGAGCGCCGCCACGGTGGACAGGCGATGCGCCACCACAATGGAGGTGCGACCGCGCATCAGGTTCTCGAGCGCCTCCTGCACCAGCGCCTCGGACTCGCTGTCGAGGGCAGATGTCGCCTCGTCGAGCACCAGAATCGGCGCGTCGGTAAGGACGGCGCGGGCGATGGCCACACGCTGGCGCTGACCGCCCGAGAGCTTAACGCCGCGCTCGCCCACCATGGTGTCAAAGCCACGGGGCAGGCGATCGATAAACTCCAGGGCATTGGCCAGGCGCGCTGCCTCGCGGATCTGCTCGTCGGTGGCGTCGGGGCGGCCGTAGGCGATATTCTCGCGAATGGAGCGGTGGAACAGGAGCGCCTCCTGCGGCACGTAGGCAACCTGGCGGCGCAGGCTCTGCTGCGTGCAGCGCGAGACGTCCTGGCCGTCCACGAGCACGTGGCCGCCCTGAACGTCGTCCAGGCGCAGCAACAGCTTGGTGAGTGTCGTCTTGCCCGAGCCCGATTTGCCCACCAGACCCACGCGCTGGCCTGCCGCCACATGGAGCGTCAGGTCGTTGAACACGCTCTCGCCCGCCGCGGCGTCACGGTACGCAAAACTCAGGTGCTCAAAATCAATCGCGCCCTCGCCCACCTTGAGCTCGGGGGCATTCGCGTCGTCTGCCACCAGACGCGGCTCGTCCAGCACGCGCGTCATCTCGGCGGCGTCGCCCAACGCGCGATTGATGCGCTGCATCATGGAGCTTACGTAGTTCAAACGCATGGTGAGGTTGTACGTATAGGTAAAGATCATGACGAGCGAGCCAGCCGAGATGCCAAACCACGCGTTGCCGCCCGCCACGAACACGCTCACCACAGCCATGGTGATGACGATAAGGCCCGAGGTCGTAAAGTTGCGCTGCATCATGGCGTGCATCGATACCGTTTCGGCATCGCGGGCGGCGCGGTCGGCAGCATCGAACAGGTCGCGCTCAAAGTCTTCGCGCCCACAGGTCTTGACGGCCAAGATGTTCGTGACCGCGTCGGACAGTACGCCCGACAGCTTGTTCTGCGCGGCGGACGTCGCGGCCGAAAGCGGCATGATGCGCTTGTACATAAGCCAGACAAACGCGATATAGACGACCATGATACCCACCAGGATTACGGTAAACGTCGGCACCACCGGGGCGAGCGCCGCCACCGTGCAGACAACCGAGGTGATAGTGGGAATGAGCGAATACACCGTCACGTCCACCAGCCCCGTGTAACCGCTCATGAAACGGCTCGTCTGGCTCACAAGCGATCCGCCAAAGCGGCCGGTGTGGAATGTCATGGATTGATTGGAGAGCGTGTCGAAGCACAGACGCGCCAAGTGATAGTTGCCCGCAATCTCGAGCTTGTAGACGGTGTAGTCCTGCAGCTTGGAGAGGATTTGGCCTACCAGGTTAACGAGCACGAGCGCCAGAATGTAAGGGCCAAAGACCTCAAACACCTGGTCGCCCGCCACGGGGCCGGCCTGGACGCGGTCGACGATGAGGGCCATCACATAGGTGTTGGCAAACGTGAGCAAAAAGATATAGCCCGCCGACGAGAATACCGAGAGAAAGACGATCAGCGGCTGCGTGCGCGTGACGTCCCAAAAACGCTGCAGTGTGCGGCGCACGGTGGAGCGTTTGAGCGGACTGGTGCTTCTCTGAGACATGGTCTTCCTTTCGCGTCTGATAGGGCGAAACGCCATTGTTGCACATTGAAGCGCACTTCAGGCAAGCACGATGCGAAAAGCGCCCGCGCCGTGCTTGCGCGGGCGCCCCGCCGTCAGATGCAGCTAGTCCTCGTCTTTTTGGTCTACGAGCAGCTCCGCGGATGTGAGCCCCAAGATCTCGTCGGCCTCCCGCGCGTCTTCCAGCGCGTCGATGTCCTTGAGCTTGCGCTCCATAACGTTGGTGCGCGTGGTGATGATGCCCTCGACCGTTTTACCCGCGGTCTCGATCTGCTGCTGGGCGCGGCGTAGCGCTGCCTGATAGCGCGGCAGTTCGGCCTTGACGGCAGAAAGCACGCGCAGCACGTCATCGGTGCGTTTTTGCAACTTAAACGTCTGGTAGCTCATCTGCAAACTGTTGAGGATGGCCGCCATGGTGCTGGGGCCGGCAACGTTGACGTGATAGTCGCGGCCCAGGGTCTCGATAAGCCCGGGGCGGCTGACGACCTCGGCGTACAGGCCCTCAAACGGCACGAACATGATGCCAAAATTTGTCGTCGCGGGCACGCTCAGGTACTTTTCGCAGATGTCCTTTGCCTCGCGTTTCACCATCGCATCGAGCGTCTTGCGCGCGGTGGCCACCGCCTCGGCATCGCCCGACTCTTGCGCGTCGAGCAGATGCTCGTACGCGTCGCCCGGGAATTTGGAGTCGATCGGCAGCAGCACGGGATCGCCCTCGTCCACCGGCAGCTTGACGGCAAACTCAACGCGCTCCGAGGCGCCGGGCTTGGTAGCGACGTTTTCCAAATACTGGTCGGGCGTAAGGATGTCCGCCAGGATTGCACCCAGCTGCACCTCGCCCAAAATGCCACGCGCTTTTACATTGCCCAGTACGCGCTTAAGGTCGCCCACGCCGGTGGCGATTGACTGCATGTCGCCCAAACCCTTGTACACAGCCTCGAGCTGGTCGCTCACCTGCTTAAACGATGCCGACAGGCGATCGTTGAGCGTGCGGGAGAGTTTCTCGTCCACCGTCGCGCGCATCTGATCGAGCTGCACGTTGTTGTCCTTGCGGATGGCGCCCAGCTGGGCATCGACCGTCTCGCGCACCTTGTCCAGGCGGTGCTCGATGCCCTCGCGGTTGGCGCCAAGCTGTTGGGCTGTCTCGCGGCGCAGGTCATCCATACGGTCGCCGGCCTGCGAGAACTCACGCGCGATGGTCAGGTAGCGCTGCTGCTCTACGGCCGCATCGGTCGTCTGCTGCTGCGCGATGGCATTTGCCGTGCGGCGGGTTTCGGCCAAAGCGACGTTCAGGGTGTCGAGCGCATTGTTGGCCTGCTCGAGCGCAGCCAGCATCTCTGCCCCGCTATCGCCGCGCTCCTGCAGCTCGACGCGAAGGCCCTTGAGCTGCAGGGCACAAGCCACAGCAACCCCCACCGCCACCAAGGCGGTCACAACAAGCACGATATCAATAGCAGACATAGACTCCGCCCAACAAACTCAATCGATCATCAATCAAAACCGCGATCAATCTTACCCCGCCACACGCACCGGGCGTCACATGGCAATCGGACAAATGGATTTTGGGCCACAGGTACTAAAACGCTAACTCTCCCAGCCGGCGCGGATGGTTGCTACGACATCGCTTAGGCGCTGGCCGAGAACCGCCAAGTGCTCAAGCACCTCGCTGGGCGAGGCGCCGTTGAGAATGCACGTGAGGGCATATGAGGCCAAGAAGATTGCCGCGAGCCCCAACGGAATCAGCACGATCATCGCCAGCGTACGCAGGCGCTGGGCCCAGCGACGGCGACGCGCACGACGCTTGTCGAACGCAAGCTCCTGCGCATATGAATCTTGCTGTACGGAATAGGCTCCTGGGTCCACCTCATCCGCAGACGATACCGCGGGCGCGGCGTTTTGCACAGGAGGCTGGACGGCCGCCCCTTGCATTTGCATCTCCATAAGCCGTTGCTGCTGGCGCAACATGCGCTCGGCTTGTTGCCGCGGGGTCTCAAGAAACAGATCCATGTTGGCCTCCTCAATCGGAGCATTCGACGCTTACGCCCAGCATCACGCACCATCGCGGCCGCGGCAACGAAATCCGCGGCAATAGCCGCAAAGATTCTATAGTCAGAAAACTGTCGAAAAGCTCAACAACTCCCCTACCAGCACTTTCTCTGAGCTTTTTTATCGAATGATCTTTTGCCCTTCCGCCCTTACGCCAACCGACCAAAACCTAACCAAAAGCTTGACGGAAATTGTGAAGACCGGGACCCCACACAAAAACGTGCCGCCCCAAAAGGGGCGGCACACAAACTTCTAATCAGCTTTTCAGTAACGAGCACGCGACGACCCAACGCCGGAGCGCAGGGCGGGGAAATACCTTTGCCTCGCGCGACCCTGCGGAGCCGTGAGCGAGAGGGAAAGGTATTTCCCCGCCCTGCGCTCCGCAGCAGCCAGCGCCACGCGCTAGTAGTTCACCACCTGCTCCTCAAAGTACGCCTTCGGGTGGTTGCACACCGGGCACACCTCGGGTGCCTCGGCACCAACATGCAGGTGCCCGCAGTTCAGGCACTTCCACACCTTTACGCCCTCGCGCTCAAACACCTCGCCCGATTCAATGCGCTCGACGAGCTTGTTGTAGCGCTCCTCATGAGCCTTCTCCACGGCGCCGACACCACGGAACTTTGCGGCAATCTCGGCAAAGCCCTCCTCCTCGGCGGTCTTGGCAAACTCGTCATACATCGTGGTCCACTCGTAGTTCTCGCCCGCGGCGGCGTCGCGCAGGTTGTCCAGAGTGCCCGGAACGGCGCCATCGTGCAGATACTTAAACCACAGCTTGGCATGCTCGGACTCGTTGCCCGCCGTCTCGGCAAAGATATTCGAGATCTGAACGTAGCCGTCCTTTTTGGCCTTGGATGCATAGTAGCGATACTTGGTGTGTGCCTGGGACTCACCGGCAAAAGCAGTCTCGAGGTTCTTCTTTGTCTGAGAGTTCTCAAAATCCATAGGTGTACTTCCCTTCAACACGTGCCGCCCATAGGCTTTGAGCGGCCCTGTCTTTAGGATGCCCCCATGCCGAGAATTTAAACCTTATAATCCTGTTCTTCAGATTCGAGCGAGCTATACACTCAGCCAACGATCGCCCTCGGAGCGGCAAAAGCCCTCGCGCTCCAGATCGGCAAGAATACTTGCGACCAGCTCGCGCTCGACCGGCTCACGGCCGGCTGCCGTCTCCATCTCGTTAACGCCTGCAACAGCTTCATCAAGCGTAATACCTGCCGGCTGCCCATCGCGCGCTGCCAGCAGCATGCGCACAATGTGGGCGCGCTTTTGGCGGCGCGAGCCCTCAAACTTGGACTGACGACTATAGCCCGCCGACCGCCTGGACGGATTGGGCAGCGTCTTTTTAAGATACGCGCCGTAATCCAGCAACGCGTAATACCACGCGCGCGGCGTGTCGGCATCGTCTTGAGGCGCGGCAAAGGGCGCAATCTCATCCGCCGCCGCACCGGGGGCCGCCGGACAGGCAGCTTGAATCAGCGGCACCAGCTCGCGATCGGGAACGGCCGGCACATCGGGAAAGAAATGATGCAAAAAGACCGTGCGCACGTTGGTCTCCAGATACACGCCCGGAAGATCGAATGCAAACGAACGGATGCCCTGCGCCGTTGCCGGGCCAATGCCGGGCAACGCGACCAGATCGTGCATCTCACGCGGAAACTCCCCATCCCAGTCCTCCACAACGCACTGTGCAGCCCTGTGAAGCGCCAGGGCGCGGCGATTGTAGCCCATCCCCTGCCACGCATCCAAGACATCGGAAGGGGCGGCCTGAGCAAGCGCCCGGACAGTCGGAAAGCGATCGAGCCACGCCGGCATGCGCGTCTCCACGCGCGGCACCTGCGTCTGCTGCAGCATGACCTCGGAAAGCCAGATGATATACGGGTCGCGCGTGCGGCGCCACGGAAGGTCGCGATAACGCAGGACCCCTTCCGAACGAATCATCGAACGAAAGGGGTCCTGAATCATGACAATGCTCCTTATGCGGCGCTATTCCTCCCGGCAAGCATACGCGCAAGCGGCGTACTCGGGAAACGCATCGCGGTCGGCAAACTTGGGATCGACAGCCGGAAACTGGCGATGGGCGACGATATCGCCGAGCGAAACGGAATCGAGATAGTCGCGCATCAGCGCCTGGGCTCCGGCCCACAGGGGATGATAGCAGCACGTGCCCATGCGCGCACAGTCGCCATCGGGCGCGGTGCAATCGTTCATAACCATGGGGCCCTGAACGGCCTCTACGACCTGACGGATCGTGACATCGTCGGGGCTCACCTTAAGGCGCATGCCGCCATGAACACCACGCAGGCTCTCCACAATGCCGGCCTGAACCAAGCCGTGCTGAATCGAACGGGCAAACGAATACGGAACATTGACCTCTTCGGCAGCAGTGCGAACAGAAAGCAACCGCTCCGGCTCCTCGGCAAGCATCGCAAGCATGCGAAGGGCATAATCAGTCTTCCTCGATATGTCCATGTTTCCCCTTTCAAGGAATACGAACAGCTCGAACGAGCTCCGGGGCCGAGCTTGTGTCGAGACGCCAAATGACCGCCTGAACAACCAAATTATAAAATGGGTGTTCACTGAATGCCGCACTTGAAGACTAGCTGAATCAGGTACGGCCTAAAGTGCAATTTAGTATAACCGAACCCCCTGCTTCATTGAACAGATGTTGCGCAACAAACCCCCTGTTTGAACACATATATCAGTAGAGGCCGGCTCGCTCGTTGCAAATGCGGTGATTTGGATAAAGAGGCATATAAGATCGAGGGCCTATTAAACGCAAAAAGCCACGTCCGAAGACGTGGCTTTAATTGCGTTGGCGGGAAGTACGGGGCTCGAACCCGCGACCTCCGACGTGACAGGCCGGCGCTCTAACCAAACTGAGCTAACTCCCCAGGCAGTCGTTCGCGTTTGTTTCCGCTCGCGTGCGCTGCGGGGATTAGTATACACAGAAGTCTGTCCGCCGCGCAACAACTTTTTTGAAAAAGTTTTTCGGTCCCTCCGGGAGGGTCTCCGGGGCCGGCTGGCGCGGGTTGAGTTTGCTGCTCTACAGTCCTGCGCAAGACGGAAAGCACATTAAGTGCTTTCCTTTGCGTGCGGAACTCGCGACAAACTCAACCCGCGCCAGCCGGCCCCGGAGACCCTCCCTGCCGTCACTTGCTTCAAAGACTTTGTTCCTCGCCGCTTCCGCGGCTCGAGGTCCCCGTTCTCCTCGGCGAGGTTGTCTAAGATTGTTGTTGAACTTCGGCCTTTGGCTCAAAGAAAAACGGGAGATGCGATCTGCATCCCCCGTTTTTGTTGCACCTACTCTAGGTCAATAAATTTGATGCTCAGAATCTTGCCGTCCTTGACGAGCATTCTGGCCATGGTGGGGCCTCGGGTGCCTCTTGGATAGCTGGCGCTGCCTGGGTTGAGGACCAAGCAGCGACCCACTTGGGCTTCTTTGGTTACGTGGGTGTGACCGTTGATAGCTACGTCCACGGATCCCACCGGGAGGTCTTCACGGTAGTGGGCTACGGCGAACTTGAGGCCTTCGTAGGTAAAGAGCGCCAAGCGGTCCACATCGGGGCCGTAGTCGCGGTAGTAGTCGTTATTACCCAGCACCGCTCGCACGGGGGCGATGGTGCGCAGATGCTCGTAATCCATCTCCGACGTAAGGTCACCGGCGTGGATAATCAGATCCGCACCCTTAAGCTCGTCCAAGAGCGCAGGCGAAAGATAGCCGTGGGTGTCCGAGATAATGTCGATACGCTTGGCGCTTGCACTGTTCATGGGATCCCTTCCGCAAAAAGATTTGGTGCATTCATGCAAAAAGCCCCACGGCTCCGCAGACGATTTTGGTCTACAGGGCTGCGGGGCCGGTGTACTAGAGGCTCAGGGCCTTTTTGAGCGGTACGACGCGACGGCGCGAAACCGGTACGCGTTCGTCGACGCCCGTAATGCCCAGCTGGATAGCGCCCGAGGGAACCGTCTCGACGTCGGTGACACACGCCAAGTTGACGATATAGCGGCGGTGAACGCGGAAGAAGCCAAAGTCGCAGAGCTTGGCCTCGAACTGTGCCAGCGAGGTCGTGGACAAAAAGCGGTCATCGACCGTATAAATACAGGAGTAATCGTCCTTGGCCATAATAAAGCGAATGTCGTCCACGGGGATGAGGACCTTGCGGCCGCCCTTTTCCACCGGGATGCGCTCGATGGTCACCTTGCTGTCCGTGACAGGCTTGGCGCGTTGCATAACCTTATCGATCGCTCGATCCAGGCGAGCCTCCTCGACCGGCTTCATCAGATAGTCGACGGCATCCACATCAAACGCCTCGACCGCATGATCGCTGTACGCGGTTACGAATACGATCGCCGGCGGATTCTTGAGCTTATGCAGTGCCTCGGCAAGTTGCAGACCCGAAGCGCCAGGCATCGAGATATCGAGGAACACAACATCGACGCGGCTCTCCATAAGCATCTCGATAGCGGAGCGAACGCTCGACGCTTCTGTGATCGTGCCGATCTTGCCCGTCTGCTCGAGCAAGAAGCGAAGTTCCGAACGGGCCGGGGCCTCATCATCCACAATCATCGCACGCAGCATAGGGATAAAACCTTTCGTCAACTAACTACGTCGGGCATCCGCCAACTAGCGTTAAACCCGTAACCTATCATTCTACTCTTGAATGTCGAAGATGCTCTCCGACAAATCGAGATGCAGGAGCACTTTAGCGCCCTTGCCCGGGGCCGATTCGACGCGTGTATAAGAGTGCGGTCCATAAAAGCGATGGATGCGCTCCGAAATATTGTGCATGGCCACACCGGCGCCGCCGCCCTGCGGGGAGCTGGCGTCGGGACGGGCGGAGCGTTCGTCAAACAGTCTGGCAGCGGTGCCTTCGTCCATGCCCACGCCGTTATCGGCGACCACAATCAAAATCGCATCTTCGCCATCCCTGTGGACCGACACGTCGATCATCAGTGCATCGTCGCCCATACCATGGCGCACGGCATTCTCGACGATTGGCTGGATTACAAATGCCGGCACCAGCGTGTCCTCGACGTCCTCGGACACGTCGAAGGTCGCCAGCACGCGATCCTCGCCAAAGCGCGCCTTCTCAAACGTCAGGTAGCGCTTGGTCTGCGCGACCTCGCGCGACACGGGAATGAGCGAGCCCGAATTGTCGAGCGTGGCGCGATAGAACGAGGAGAACTCGCGCAGCAGCTCGCGGGCGCGCAGCGGATCGGTACGCGTAAACGACGCGATGGTGTTGAGCGTGTTGAACAGGAAGTGCGGGTTGATCTGCGCTTGCAGGGCACGCACCTCGGCACGGGCCGTGAGCTCCTTTTGCACCTCGAGCTCGTGGATGGCGAGCTGCGTGGACAGGATCTCGGCAAAACCCGAGGCAAGCGCGTACTGAGTGCGGTCGACGGCACGCGGGGTCTTGTAGTAGAACTTGAGCGTGCCGACGGTGCGGTCGCCCACCTTGATAGGAGCGATGATACCGGCAGGAACATGGTTGTGCGAGCCATCCGAGCCCACCACGTCCACCACACGGTTGAACGACTGGACGATACCGTGCTCGATGACGTAGCGCGTGGCAAGTGTGTGGATGGGCGAATCGGGCAGCAGCTTTTCCTCAAACTCGCCCGCGCAGGCCAGCACGTTGCTCTCGTCGGTGATGGCAACCGTCATGGCACGCGTCTCGGGCAAAATGCGCTGGCACACCAGACGCGCCGACTCCTGCGTCAGACCGCCTTTGATGTCCTCGAGCATGGCAGAGGCCACCGAGAGTGTCTCTTCGGTGTACTGCGAACGCACCGAATCGGGATTGAGCGTCAAATAGATAAAAATGCACAGAAAGATGCACAGCAGTGCGCAGGCGACCACGGTCGCGATCGGCTCGATTCCAGTCGCCAGGGCAAAAATAAAGTACACCAGCACGCAAATGGCGCAGACAACGGCGATCACGCGAAAGATAGATATTGAGTTATCGCGCTGGGCGCGGCGGTCGATCATTCAGTCCCCTCCAGGATGCTGGTCAGTTGTGCGTCGCGCCAGAGCCCGTCCATGATCTTGGGCCAGAAGCTCTGAAAACGCAGGTAGCTTGCGGCGTTTTGACGCGCGTAGGTCTTGGCCTCGTCAATACCGTGCCGCCAAATGCGCAGGTACCCCTCGTGCTCGCGGGTAAACATGCTGCGAACCATGGCGGTCTTGCGCACGCGGTCGTCGAGCTCGCGCGAAATCCACGGGCCCGGATAGGGCATGAGCGACGCGGCCGTGACGGGAACGAGCTCCTGCTGGTGCGCGGCAAATGTCAGCTTGGCACGCTCGTAGTACCAACGGTACACATCCTGCATAAAGCGCGGCGAGCGCTTCTCGGACTCGGGCGGCAGGTGACGAACAACCCACTCGTTGTCAAACCACACGTCGTAGCCAAACATGCGCATGTTAAAGAGGTAATCTAGGTCCTCGCCTCGGGTGATAAACGGGTCAAACGCCACACGGGTAAAGGCGCGGGCATGAAGCGCCACAAGGCCGCCGCACACGTAGTTTGAACGCGAAATACGGGTGCCCGAGAGCGCCTTTTTCATCCAGCGATTAAACTCGATGCGTTTGGTCCACCAACGATGGCAAATGCCCACCTTGTCTGTGGGCGCCAACGGCGATCCGTCTCGATCGTAAAAGTAACCGCTCTTAACCAAAATCGGCAGGCCTTGACGCGTCTGCTGGCCCAGTGCATAGGTCGCGCGCTTCATAAAGTCGGCATCGATAACGGTCTCGTCGTCATCCAAAAAGACAACGGCATCGTGGCCGAGCACCGCAGCGCAGGCAAGCCCCATATTGCGAATGGCGCCGTATCCGCGCAGGCTCACGCACTCGCCCGAGCCCTTGGGAGCAATCTGCGCCACACGGTCGGCGATACGCGATGCCTGGGTGTTGGTAACCACGGTGACCTTGAGCGTAGGGTGCGCGTCGACGATTTCGTGGACGCGCTTCGACACATCAGCCGTAGCCGAGATGGGGCAGACCACCAAAAGGATAATCCTCGGAATGTCGCGCACCTGCTCGAGCGAAGCCAGGCAGCGGTCGAGCTCGGGATTGGTGGCGTTGAGCTTCGTCGAGTGGTCATAGACGCCGGGAGCGTTTGCATGGGCCTCGTCGTCTGCCCAATATGTTGGAATCACAACCGTGGCGTTCATGCCTTCCCTCCCTGCAACACAAAAACGGGGCGCCGCCAAACACAGGCGACGCCCCGCGACCTAGCTGATTCCATCATACCCACTTGGGCAAATCATTGCTCGCAAGTCGCAATGTTTATTGCGGATAACCCCAAAAGAGTACCGCGGACAGGCCCAATAGCCGCTCGCTCCTATGCGGTCTGCTCTGCCGCCTGAGTCATGCGGGACAGACGAACCAGCAGCATAAAGCCAACGATCAGCAGCACGCCAATGGAAAGGACGCCCAGCGACGGGTTGCCGGTCAGCGAGGTGACGACCGACACCAGGAAGGTGCCCATGACGCTTGCATAACGACCAAAGATGTCAAAGAAGCCGTAGTACTCGTTGGACTTTTCCTTGGGGATAATGCGGCCAAAGTAGCTACGGCTGAGCGCTTGCACGCCGCCCTGGAACAGGCCGACCATAATGGCAAGCACCCAAAATTCGAAGGCGGTCTTTAGGAAGAATGCGGCGAACAGCACAATGCCCATGTAGGCGGCGACGGCCACCAGGATCATGTTGAGCGTGCCCACGCGTCCGGCGAGCTTGCCGTAGATGATAGCAGACGGAAAGGCCACAAACTGCGTAACGAGCAGCGCCAGCACCAGCTGGGTCGAGTCGATGCCTAAAGCCGAGCCGTAGCTGGTAGCCATGGAAATGACCGTGTGGACGCCATCGATATAGAAGAAGAACGCGATCATGTAGACCAGCACGGTCTTGTTGTGGGCGATCTCGCGCATGGTGTGTCCGACCTCGGAGAACACACCGCCCACGATGTGGCCGATGGTGTCCTCGGGACCGCGCTCGCGACCGTACTTTTGCTTATAGGTGCGAATGAGCGGCAGGGTAAAGATGAGCCACCAGGCACCAGTGATGATAAACGACAGACGCGTTGCCAGCATGGTGGGGACGCCAAGAGCGGGGCCACCCATGATGAGCGCCAGGCAGATGATGAACGGCACGGTGGAACCGATGTAGCCCCAGGCATAGCCCGAGCTGGACACGGCGTCCATGCGCTCGTCGGTGGTAATGTCGGGCAGCATGGCGTCGTAGAACGTCATAGAAGAGTTAAGGCCGATGGTGCACAGCACGTACACGGTCAAAAATGCCATGGCGGACATTGGGATAGCCTGCGCCAGGCAAAGAACCAGGCCCGTGAGGAAGAAGCCCAAGAAGAACTTAATCTTGTTGCCGGCGTAATCGGCAAGCGCGCCCAGAATGGGCATGAGCATGGCAATGACCAGCGAGGCGATCGTCTGAGCGTTGCCCCAAGCGACCACCAGGTCTGCCGAGGAAGCACCGGTATTGATGGCGTTAAAGTAGATGGGCACCACCGAGGTATTGAGCAACACGAGAGCCGAATTGCCCACATCGTACATAACCCAGTTACGCTCGAGCTTGGTGTATTTCATGGACAGGGCCCCTTCGTATTCGCCCGATATGCAGTTAGTTCATCGTACCCCAATTGCACAGAAGCGCTGGTAAGGATTCGGCAAAGGGGCACGCACGGGTCCTATTCCTCGCGGTCGAACTCCTCATCAGCATTGAGCACGCGACCGCTGTAGTTGACGTGACTGGTCACGGCCTCCATGTCGCCGGTCTCGATAAAGCGAGCAACGGTGAGCTCGTAATCGACCAGTGCGCGCTCAAAGACCTCGGGGAAGCTCTCGGTCGAGACCTCATCGGTAAAGGGATTCTTCCATGTCAGGTGGCCCAGGTTGCCGGTGCGCTCGGGCAGCTCCGTCGTCACGCGATGAGCAAGGCCGTCGAGCAGCGAGTAGTCGCGCACCAAGCCCTCGACCAGGGCAATCGCGCGCGTCTTTACCGAGCCGGCGGGCTCAATGGCGCGATAGAGCATCTGCATGTCCGAGACGGCGCCGGCGTACTCCCCCGCCGGGATGTCGATACCGTACACGCGCCCGGCGACGTAGCTCATCAGCACACCGGCCACGCGATTGATGCGGTCGGTGGTGACGATCTCGCCCGCCGGCGGATAGTCCTCGACCGTGGCACCGTCGCGCTTGAGCTGCAGCATCAGCACGTCCAGGTCGCTTTCGAGCACGGCGTGTACTTGGCTGCCCGAAGCCTCGAGCTCGGGATCGGAATCTACAATGCCAAACTGCTGCTCGTAGACAAAGGGGTGGGCATTGCGGTCGAGCACATAGTGCGACAGCAGGCCCAGCGCAAAGGCGCGACCCAGATTGGCATCGCGCGGCTGCAGGTGCGACACGCCGTCGCGCAGGCACGAGAACTGGCGCGACATGCGCGAGCGGTGCATGACCTGAGCAAGCAACATACAGTCGGAAATGCGCGGCGTGAGCATGTGGAAGAAAAACGGGTCGGGACCTTGGTTTCCCAGGATAAAGGCGATGCGCTCCTCGTCGGACGTAATAACGCCCTGCGGAAGACGGTCGATGCTTTCCTCGCCAAACAGATGATGCGTAATGAGCGCGGGCATAATGATCCTTTCGATTTCATTCGATGTCACCCATTATGCCCACCGCACGGTCATGCCAAACCTGCGGCGGTAAACGATGATATGCAGACTGCCTACGCAAGCCCCAAGTGCGCCTTGACCTCGGCTGCGCGACGACGGGACACAGGCACCGTCGAGGTTACGCGATCGAGCCTGAGCTCCATAAGACCCGTGGAACCGATCTCGACATTATGCACGTCTTCCAAATTGACCAGATAACTGCGGTGGACACGGATAAAGCCCTCGGAGGCCAGGCGCCGCTCGAGCGAGGAAATCGACTCATTGATCAGGTATGTTCCCTCGGCGCAGACGGCGTTGCAAAAATCGGCGCGCGCCTCAAAGTAGCAGACATCCGCCACGGGAATGAACACCTTTTTGCCCCCGCGATCCACCGTCAGGCGCAAAGGCTGGCGCGGAGCATGGACGACACGGCGAGCGCCCAGGGCAGTCTCGATCTTGTCGAGCGCCTTTGACAAGCGGGCATCCTCGACCGGCTTGACGATGTAATCGACAGCATCGAGGTTATAGGCATCGGCCGCATACTCGGCAAATGCCGTCACAAACACCACGACTGGCGGCGTCTTTAGGTTCTGCAGCGTCTCGGCAAGCTCAATTCCCGAGCGACCGGGCATGGTAATGTCTAAAAACAGCACGTCGGGCTTGTTCGACAGAATCGACTCCACGGCTTCGGTGACATTGCCCGCTTCGGCAATCTGTCCCACACGCGTATCCTTTTCCAACAGATAGCGTAGCTCAGCCCTAATGGGAGGCTCGTCATCAACCACCAAGATGTTCCAGCCTTCGGACATATGCGCTTCCCCTCTTTTTCTCTCAATCCAACCGCGTGCTACACCGTTAGCGGCGCCGGCTCATGCGGCTCGCCGTTCAACTCAACGATGACCTGTGTCCCCACGCCCTCCTGGGACTTCACGCGCATGCCAGAATCTTCTCCGTAAAAGAAATGGATGCGCTGAAGCACATTGAAGAGCGCCAGACCGCAACCTCGCTTGATGGAGCCGTCGGCGGTAATGCTCTCGGGCTCCTCTCGGCGATGCTGCTCAAACAGATGCGCGCAGACTTCTTCGTTCATACCGATGCCGTCATCTTCGACGATGATCTCCAAGCCGTCATCGGTCTCAAAAGCCCTAACACGAATAGAAAGCGGCTCGGTCTCGCGCTGCGCATGCTTGATGCAGTTTTCGAGCAGCGGCTGCAAGATAAACGGCGGCACCAGGCTGTCGCGCACCTCGAAGTCGATGTCGACCGAAACGCGCAGACGGCCGTCGCCATACCGGGCCTGCATAAGATTGATATAACGGGTGCCCTGTTCCACCTCGTGCTCGAGCGTGGTGAGCGTATCGGAATCAGAAAGCGTCTGACGATAGTAGTTGGAAAAGTCGATCAGCAGCGATCGCGCCTTGTCGGGCTCGGTTCGAACGAGCGACACAATCGTGCTAATGGTATTGAATAGAAAATGCGGGTCGACCTGCGACTGCAGGGCGCGTAGCTCAACGCGAGCTGTGAGCTCGTCCTGGCGCTCGAGCTCAAAGCTGGCGAGCTGCGTGGAAATGAGATCGGCAAAACCCGAAGCAAGGGCCGTCTGGCGCATATCGATGCTGCTCAGGCGGGGGTAATACAGCTCGAGTGTGCCCACACAATGCCCGCGCACGGTAAGCGGCGCGACAATGCCGGCGCGCAGGCGGGGAAAATAGCCACCCGTCTCATTGGAGGTGTCACGCGAAAACACGCTCTGCTCACCCGTCTCAATCACGTTGAGTGTGGTCTTGAGCACTACCGGGGTGCCGGCAGGGCACTTTGCCGAGTCCTCGCCCCAACTTGCCAACACCTGTTTGCCATCGGTAAAGCAGATGGCGGAGGCGATGGTCTCGGATAGGATAATTTTAGAGGCACCCAGGGCCGCTTCGGGCGTAAGGCCGCGCGACGTGTAGGCGAATATTTTTGATGCGATGGCGAGCGTACGGTCGGTTGCGCTCGATGTGAGGTCGTCGGGGACCACAAAGACATATGAGAAAAAGAAGCACAGCATGACCAAGCCGGCAATAACGACAACGCCCGGAACGGGATTGGGATTATCGGTTAAATCCCAGATAAGCAGCAGGATAAGCGCCGGAACGACAACACCGAGCAGGATGGCCTGGACCACATGCTGGGCCGTGCGAAAGACCTTGGTAGAGTTGTAGCTCTTGCCCAGAATCAACCTGTTTAAATCCACCGTCATCCCCTTTTGTCTACCGCACCCATAGCAATAAAGAGGGCCGCAAGCGACCCTCTCCATTGCATTATGCAATCAAAAACTGTGTTTTACACCCAGTCATCGACAAACGGTATCTTAGGCGCTGTATTTGTTGGCCTCGCCAAAGGTGCCAGCCTCGACGATCCAACCGTCCTTCATGATGACGTCCATGTTGTCGGTGTTGAGCACATGGATGTCGGCGGCGACGTCACCGTTGACGACCAGCAGGTCGGCGCACTTGCCGGCCTCGATGGAACCGGTCTCGTCCTCGATGTGGCACATCTTGGCGCCGTTGAGGGTGGCGCAGGTGATGGTCTCGACCGGGGTGAAGCCGATCTTGTCGACGAACTCGTACATCTCCTCGATGGAGCAGGTGCCGTACGGGGTAACGAAGGAGAAGGAGTCGGAGCCGATCGTCATGACGACGCCACGCTTCTTGGCCTCGCGCAGGCAGTCGTAGTTGCGCTGCAGCTCCTTCTCGACCAGGGTGCCCTCGTACTTGTCGTGCAGCTCGGGGACGTAGACGGGCGGATAGGTGGCGTACCAGGTGGGCAGGAAGGCGATCGTCGGGGTGAAGAAGGTGCCCTGCTCGGCCATGAGGTCCATGGTGCGCTCATCGATATCGAAGCCGTGAATCAGCTGCTCGCAGCCAAAGCGGACGGAATCGTAGGCAGCGGCGTGGTTGTTGTAGCAGTGGCTCCACACGGGGATACCGACCATCTTTGCCTCTTCGACCACGGCCTGGATCTCCTCGGAACAATAGTGCTGGTCGCGACCGGAGTCCCAGCGCCAGATGCCGCCACCGGTAGCCCAGATCTTGATGGCATCGGGGTTCTCGCGCAGGCGACGACGAACGGCCTTGCGCAGATCCCAAGGGCCATCGACCTGGTCGCCCCAGGGGTGGGATTCCTTGTTGAGCTCCTGGGTGCAGTGGTGGGAGTCACCGTGACCGGCAACACGGCAGAAGCCCAGACCGGTGGCCAGAACGCGCGGGCCCTTAAAGACGCCCTTGTCGATGCAGTCGCGAATCTGGATACCAAAGCGGCCGATCTCGCAGACGGTGGTGAGGCCGTGGGTGAGGCAGTCGTAGGCCTGCTTGACGGCGACGGCCTGCTTCTCGAGGAGCGGCTGCATGACCCAATCGGTGTCATCGTCGGTTAGGTTGCCCGAGAAGTGCAGGTGGGTGTCGATCAGGCCGGGAAGGACGGTCTTGCCGGCGGCGTCGATAACCTCAACGCCCTCGGGAAGGTCCTGCATAACACCGGCGTACTCGATCTTGCCGTTGTCGTCGACGAGAACGAGGGAGTTCTCGACCGGCTCGGCGCCGGTACCGTCGATGAGCTTACCGCCAACGATTGCATACTTAGTGGACATGGTTCCTCCTTATGGATCCATATAGTGGGCGAGGCCGTGTTGGGTTAAGGCCTCACAAAGCTACCCAAGTGGTGCCGGGTTCGGTGCGCGGGAGAGAGGGGCCCGCGCACCCGATCCGCCCCGGCCAGGCGTTACTTTTTACGGGAATTGGTGAAAGCCATGAGGGCCAGGCCGATAGCCAACCAGCCGATCACGATGCTCCACTCCACCATGTTGAGGGAGGCGGGGGAGAACGGAATCACGAGCAGGCCGATGATGATGGCGCAGGCAGCGATAGCGAGGCCGATGCCAAACTTGCCGCCGGGCACCTCGTAGGGACGAGGCAGGTCGGGCTCGGTGAAGCGCATGCGCAGGCAGGCGAGGGCGACCATGCCGCAGGAGAAGATGAAGGCGAGAGCCGACACGTTGGTCAGGGGGATGAGCATGTTCTTGCCCAGGAACGGACCGATGACGGTGATGACGCCCAGAACGACGCAGGCAAGCTTGGGAGCGCCGGACTTGGGGTCGACCTCGGCGAATTTCTCGGGCAGCTGGCCCTTGCGGCCCATGGCGAGCATGATGCGGCTCGTGGCGCCGTAGAAGGAGTTCATCGGGCCCATGGGTCCAAGCGTGGCGATGACGAGCATGGCCAGGTACAGGAGCATGTTGATGCCCTTGAGGCAGGCAAGCGCGGGAACCGGGCTCTTAACAAACTCATGCCAGTCGAGGATGGTGCCGAACGAGTAGATGCAGACCATGTAGAAACCGCCGGCGGCCAGCAGGGCCAGGGAGATGATCTTGCCGAACTTGTTCCAGTTGAGGCCCTCGGCTGCTTCCTCAGCCTGCTGAGGAATGGTGTCGAAACCGGCGTAGAAGAACGGAGTCAGAACCAGGACCGACACGATGCCGGCGAACAGGCTGGTGCTCTCGGTAGCGGCCTTGCCGCCGCCAGCGCCGGCGACCTGGGAGAACACAGGCATGGCATTGTCCGGCGAGCCGGTGAACAGCGAGACGCCCATGGCGAGCAGCATGCCGCAGAGCAGGGCCTTGGTCAGGAAGGCCTGGAGCTTGGCGGCCGAGCTGGCACCGCGGAAGTTGAGGAAAATGACGTAGACTGCAAAGCCGAGCGCAATCAGCGTCGGGAACAGGTAAACGTCGGCGCCCAGGATGGTGTAGAGCTTGACGGCGCGCAGCCACTCAAGGCCGGGCAGGCTGCCGAACATCTCGGACACGAGGGTCGAAATGGCGATGGCCTCCCACGGGCACAGGATGCCGTTACCCAGAGCCAAAAGCCATCCGGTGATGTAGCTCAGCGTACGGCCAAAGCTACGATCGACATACTCGACAATGCCGCCCGAGATGGGGATAGCAGCCGTGAGCTCACCGAAAACAGCTCCGACGGGCACGAGGAAGATTGCACCCAAGAGGAATGCGATCATAGCGGGAACGGGACCGCCGCCCACGACCATCCAGTCGCCGACCTGCAGAACCCAACCGGTACCGATGATGGCGCCGAAACCGATGGTGAAGAAGTTCCAGAGCGAAAGCGTTTTCTTCATGCCGCCGTTATCCTCGACTGCAACTTCTGCGTTCTTGTCCGCCATTGTTCCCCTCCTTTCCTTTTTGACGCCCCTTGACGTCACCCCTTGCGCGGTCCGTTTCGCCGCGCACTTTTATTTCCTGGCCTTAAGATACGGCCTTGGCACAGCAGCTCCGCTTGTAGCTCGACCGACGGCAGAACTGCAAAACGAGCGGCGCCATTTTTGGGACGAACGGCACGGTTTGCCGCTCATTGTTGCCGCCTGACCGACGGGCGCACGCTCATCGGACGCATATATAGAGATGTTTTTGAGGCCGTGCGTTTTGCGCCTTTCGTACCGTTTACCGAGCTTTTGACGCGCAGGCCCATTTGTTGCACATCTTTTTTGTAGGATAGACAGGTTATACATGAGACAAGGCGGTGCGAATGGCATACGGATACAACGACGGTGATCAACGGCGACAAAGCGTTCGCCTTGCTGGCCGTACCACGTCGACGCCCAGAAGTGCCACGAGCAGCAATCCGCAACGTCCTCAAGAGCAACCCAGGCCTTCGTCTCGGCAGCAGGCAAGCAGAACACGGCAGAGTGGCCGTCCGCGCACGGGCACAAGCGCGCAGCAAGATAGCCGCTTGGGCGCGCGCACTCGACAGCGTCAAGCCGAGGTTCCGCAACTGCGCCGCAACGGCACACGTCAGCCCGGCATCCATATCAACCGCTTCTTTTCGCATCCCCAAGGCGGACGCGACGGCAAGCCTCACCGCTCGACATCGCACGTGAATGCCCCCGCCCTGCCGGCTCGTCGACTTCGCCTCACACTGTGCTCTATCCTCACCTGTCTGGTCTTTGTGCTTATGAGCTCCTGTATCTCCCACGGCTCGGCCGGCCTCGATCCAACCGCCGAGGACAAGCTGCTCAAGGCCCCGGTTGCGCCCGGCTACTCGTTTGCGTTTTCGACCCCGCGCACGCAGTGGCAAGCCGGCACCATGCCCCATATCTATCAGATCGATCCGGCATGGTCGGAGCTGCCCTACGCCGGCGGCACCATCCGCCAAAATGCCTGCGGCCCTACCTGTCTTACCATGGTCTACATCTATAAGACCGGCCACACCGATATGACGCCGGTCGATATGTGCGCTCTTTCCGAGGCGGGCAACTATGCCCCCACCGGCGCCACCGAGTGGTCGTTTATGACGATCGGCGCATGGCAGCTGGGCCTTAACGGAACTGAGCTCCATATCGATCGCAGCTCCATCACCCAGGCGCTGCGCTCGGGCGCGCCCATCATCGCATCGGTTCGTCCCGGCACCTTTACCAGCGTTGGACACTATATCGTGCTCTGGGGCATCGACGATGCCGATCAAGTGGGAGTCTACGACCCCAACTCGCAAAGCCGCAGCGCCCGCCGTTGGGGCGTCGTAGAAGTCCTCAACGAAATCGAAGCCATGTGGGCCTATTACTAGTCATTTAAGAACGTCCCCAATGACTAGGTGAATAGCAAAAGCCCCGCAGTCGGAGCGGACTGCGGGGCTCATGAAGAGAGGCTGGTTTGTGGGCGCTTTGCCTGGCGCCCACAAGAGATGCAACAGAGTAGAGACTACTCGTGGATGCGGGTACCGGAGAGGCCGGCCATGGTCTCGGCGGCCTTGTCCAGAGCGCCGATGATGCAGGTGCGGCCCTTGCGGGAACGGGCGAACTTGATGGCGGCGCGGACCTTGGGCTCCATGGAACCCTTGCCGAACTGACCCTCGTCGGCCAGGCGCTCGGCCTCGTCGGCGGTGATGTCCTCGAGCTCCTCCTGGTTGGGCTTGCCAAAGTTGATGGCGACATGCTCAACGGCGGTCAGCAGGAACAGAACGTCGGCGTCGCAGTCCTCGGCCAGCAGCTCGCCGCCCAGATCCTTGTCGATGACGGCGGGAACGCCCTTGTAGCAGCCCTTGTTCTCGTAGTCGCGGACGACGGGGATACCGCCGCCACCGCAGGCAATGACGATGAACTCGTTATCGAGCAGGTTGAGGATGGAGTCAGCCTCGACGATCTTCTTGGGGTCGGGGGAAGCGACGACGCGACGCCAGCCGCGACCGGAATCCTCGACGAAGACCTTGGAAGGATCCTCGGCCATGAACTCCTTGGCCTGTTCCTCGGTATAGAAGGGGCCGATCGGCTTGGTCGGGTTCTTGAACGCGGGATCGTCGGGATCGCACTCGATCTGGGTGACGACGGTGGCGGCGTGCCAACGCTTATAGCGCTTGTGCATCTCGCGGCCGATGCCCTGCTGCAGGTGATAACCAATGTAGCCCTGGGACATGGCGCCGCACTCGGGCAGCGGCATCTCGGGGGTGCCGATGGCGTCGTGGGCAGCGGCGAAGGCGTTCTGGATCATGCCGACCTGCGGGCCGTTGCCGTGGGTGATGATGATCTCGTTACCCTGCTCGATAAGACCAAGGAGAGCGTGGGCGGTGTTGCTCACGGCCTCGATCTGCTCGACGGGGTTGTTGCCGAGGGCGTTGCCGCCAAGGGCGACGACAATACGATCGGGCTTGCCAAGAGGCTTAGACATTGCTGGAATCCTTTCTGTAAAAGGCCTACAACCCATTAATAACCCGCGCCCGTGCGATACGCGAGTTTATTAAGGTTTATATTCTCTTTATCGCTCATTTTATTCATTTTGAAAATAGTTGAACGGTGAACGGTCGTTTTTATCCGCTCAGCGTACAGAACCCCAGCTCAGATATGTTTACGCCATTTACGTGCGACTTTATTTTAATGGAGCAAGAATTAGGCTGGATTATGCAAACTATATCTTTGCTAAACACCAAACAGAAAGCGCTAAATCTTACTCGCACTATACGAGATTCTATGCACTTATAGGACGAGTATGCATCCCTGCAAAAACAAGGGGCTTTTCATCCAGCAATAGGAATAAAGAGGGGCTCCGAAAGGGCACCCAGCCCCCAAAGCACGGGGATAGAAGGCGACAACAGCCAAATCCTCCATCCATCCCCAAAGTGGCGCGAGGTTTCGCGGCAAAGCCGCGAAACAGCGAAGGGGACGGAATACCCGACCAACTACGTCCTTCATCCGCCCCACAATCCGAGGACGTAGTCGTAGCAGGATCCGAGGGCTAACCTTCGCGGACACTCCACAGGACGAAAGAACCCCCGCCGCACGTAGTGTGAACTGCACCCCAAAACTTGGACGGCTTAAATAAAAGCTACGCCGCAAGGGACT
>CABSAD010000003.1:0-311936 GCA_902475615.1 uncultured Collinsella sp.
AGTCCCTTGCGGCGTAGCTTTTATTTAAGCCGTCCAAGTTTTGGGGTGCAGTTCAGTGCGCAGCGGGGGTTTCATGCATGTCCGAGGACGTTTTCAGAGCTTTACCCTGTAGGGTCCCGAGGGGATACGTCCGCTCCTCAGCCATCTGAGCCTGGACGGCGGTGATGGCCACGACACCCACGATGTCGTCGGCAGAGCAGCCGCGCGACAGGTCGTTGACCGGCTTGGCGATGCCCTGCAGGATGGGGCCGTAGGCGTCAGCGCCGGCGAAGCGCTGGACCAGCTTGTAGCCGATGTTGCCAGCCTCGAGGTCGGGGAACACGAGCACGTTGGCCTTGCCGGCAACGGAGGAACCGGGAGCCTTGAGCTGGGCGACGGTGGGGACGATGGCGGCGTCGAGCTGCAGGTCGCCATCGATGGCGAGCTCGGGAGCCTTCTCCTTGCAGAACTTCACGGCCTCCTGGACCTTCTTGGCGACCTCGCCGCCGGCGGAGCCCATGGTGGAGTAGGAGAGCATGGCCACGTGCGGCTCAACGTTGCCCATGAAGGTGGACCAGGAGTGAGCGGAGGCGATGGCGATCTCGGAGAGCTCGTCGGAGGACGGGTTGATGTTGAGGCCGCAGTCGGCGAAGATCAGCGTTCCGTCGGTGCCGAACTGCGGAGTGTCGGTGCACATCACGAAGAAGGCCGAGACCAGCTTGGTGCCCGGGGCGGTCTTGAGGATCTGCAGCGCGGGGCGCAGGGTGTCGGCGGTGGAGTGGCAGGCACCGGAGACCAGGCCGTCGGCGTCGCCCATCTTGACCATCATGGTGCCAAAGTAGGTAGCATCCATCACCTGGGCGCGAGCCTGCTCGATGGTGACGCCCTTCTTGGCGCGGAGCTCGGCAAACTTCTGCGCGTACTCCTCGTGCTTCTCGGCATTGCGCGGATCGATGACGGTAGCGCCGGGAACGTCGATCTCGTCGGGGTTGCCCAGGATGACGATCTTTGCCAGGCCCTCCTCGATGATCTTGGTGGCTGCGACGATGGTGCGCGGATCCTCGCCCTCGGGCAGGACGATCGTCTTAAGGTCGGCCTTGGCGGCAGACTTCATACGGTTTAGGAAATCGCTCATGTTACTCCTTACAAGCGTTTCGCTAAGCTCCAGGCGCCCGGCTGCTCACGAATAAACCCGCTGCTAGCGGGTTTACCTTTCAATTATGTACGCCGCGGTGCTTGAGCTTTCCTTGTGTGGCAAGCTCATTATAGGACGCATTAGCGCTATAATCGCTCTGATAAATATGTCTCGAAGAATGTTCGAGAAAAGCCCAGCTAATGAGCCCGTGGCTTTTGACAAGGAGTATCGATGCAGATTACCTCAGGCCTGCCTGAAGGCTTTAACGCCGGCGCATACGACATGATTGTTGTCGGTGCCGGATATGCCGGTGCCGTTTGTGCCCGCCGTCTCGCCGAGACTATCGGCTATCGCGTTGCCGTTCTGGAGCGCCGTAGCCACATTGCGGGCAACGCCTACGACTGCGCTGATGAGGCCGGAATCCTGGTCCATGAGTATGGTCCGCACATCTACCATACCTTTAATGAGCGCGTCCACAATTTCCTGTCGCGCTTTACCAAGTGGACGGACTACCAGCACAAGGTGCTTGCCAACATCAACGGCACCCTTATGCCCGTGCCCTTTAACCACGCGAGCCTCAAGCTCGCCTTTGGCGATGAGCGCGGCGAGGAGCTGTATCAAAAGCTCGTGGAGACCTTTGGCAAGGACGTCAAGGTGCCCATCATGGAGCTGCGCAAGAAGAACGACCCGGATCTTGCCGAGGTCGCCGATTACGTCTACGAGAACGTCTTTTTGCATTACACCATGAAGCAGTGGGGCCAGACGCCCGATCAGATCGATCCCTCGATCACCGGCCGCGTTCCCGTCTTTGTGGGCGACGATGACCGCTACTTCCCGCAGGCTCCCTTCCAGGGCATGCCGCAGGACGGCTATACCGCGCTGTTCGAGCACATGCTCGACCACGATTTGATTGATGTGTTCTGCGACGTGGACGCCCGCGACCTCTTCGAGATCGACGAAACCACCGTCAAGATCGACGGTAAGGTCTATGGCGGCGAGATCGTCTACACCGGTCCGCTCGACGAGCTGTTCAACCTCGACTTGGGCGCTCTGCCATACCGTACGCTCGACATGAAGTTCGAGACGCTCGATATGGACCAGTTCCAGCCCGTGGGCACCGTCAACTACACCACGAGCGAGGATTACACGCGTATCACCGAGTTCAAGAACATGACTGGCCAGGTCCTGCCCGGCAAGACCACCATCATGAAGGAGTACTCCAAGGCCTATACGCCCGGCTCGGGCGAGACGCCGTACTACGCCATTCTTGAGCCCGAGAACCGTGAGCTCTATGAGCGCTATCTTGAGCGCGTTCAGAACCTGACGAACTTCCACCCGGTGGGTCGCCTGGCCGAGTATCGTTACTACGATATGGATGCCGTGACCAACTCCGCCCTCGATCTTTCGGATGAGATTATCGCCTGCCATGCATAAAGTCATATCATTCGGTATTCCCTCGTATAACGCCGCTAAGGACATGGACCATTGCATCACCTCCATTCTGGAGGGGAGCAATTACGCCACCGATATCGAGATCATCATCGTCGATGATGGTTCCAAGGACGAGACGGCAGCAAAGGCCGACGAGTGGGAGACACGTTATCCCGGCATCATTCGCGCGGTGCATCAGGAGAACGGCGGCCACGGCATCGCCGTCCTTTCGGGCTTGCGCGAGGCACAGGGCACCTACTACAAGGTCGTCGACTCGGACGACTGGCTCGATGGCGCAGCCCTGTCGACCATGCTTTCGATCCTTCGCGGTTTTGAGGAGCGCGACCAGCGCGTCGACCTCTTTATCTCGAACTATGTGTACGAGAAGGTTTACGAGGGTACGCATACCGCTATTGGCTACAAGTTTGCCCTGCCGCGCAAAAAGATCTTTACCTGGGACCAGATTGGCCATTTCCGTCTGGACCAGAATCTGCTCATGCACAGCCTGTGCTATCGCACGGATGTGCTGCGCGCGTCCAATCTACCCATGCCGCCGCACACGTTCTATGTAGACAACATCTACGCCTACGTGCCGCTACCGCGTTGCAAGACCATGTACTACGCCGACATCGACCTCTATCGCTACTTTATCGGTCGCGAGGGCCAAAGCGTCAACGAGGCCACGATGGTCAAGCGTCTGGACCAGCAGTTCCGCGTGACGCGCATCATGATGGAGTCGTTCCATCTGTACAGCGATGTCGAGTCGTCGCGTCTGCGCTCCTACATGATGGGCTATTTCACCATGATGATGGCAATCTGCTCGGTGCTTACTAAGCTTTCCGACGAGGATTGTGCCGATGAGCGCCTGAAGACGTTGTGGACTGATCTGAAAGCCTATGACGAGCGTATGTATCGTCGTGCACGCTACGGTGTGGTCGGCTTCTTCACCAACCTGCGCGGCCGTGCCGGAGATAAAACCACACTCGGCCTATACCGTCTTGCCTCGAAGATCTTCAAATTCAACTAGCTGCTGAATAATCGCTGCTGATGGGTTGACTGGGCCCCTTGGCCTTTAGTTTGCTACTGCGGACAGTCCTGCTCGCACGGAAAGCACATTAAGTGCTTTCCGGCTCGTGCGGAACTTGTATCAAACTAAAGGCCAAGGGGCCTTTGCTATAAGAACCGATTGTCAGGCTGCCTGAATTTGAAGATCTTAGACGCGCGGTACACAGGGGCCTGGGCTGAAAAAATTTTAGTCGGTAGTCGGTCGGAGGCGGGCGGGCGTTACGTTTGTCGCGAGTTCCGCATACAAAGAAGGCCACTTAACGTGGCCTTCGTCTTGCATAGGACTGTAGAGCAGCAAACATATCCAAGTCCCACCGGGCAACCGGACGAGCTGGTTTACTTTGCGGCGCCGGGGATGCCGTGGGAGGTTTTGGCGCTTTTGGCTCCGTTTACGATGGCGGTCTGTAGGGTCCTTACGGCGAGCATGCCCAGCAGGTCTAGGGGAACGGCGGCGCTAGCCTGGGCGCCCAACTTGCCGCTGGCGAGGGTGTAGATGGTGTCGCCGTCGTTGGTGGTGTGCGTGGGGCGGATGGCGTGCGCATAGGCGTCTGCGGCCATTTGGGACACCTTGGTGACCTGGGCCTTAGTGAGCTCCACATTGGTGACGATGCAGCTGATGGTGGTGTTGGTGCGGTCGAGCGGCATCTGCATAGATCCGGCGGCGGCAAAGGCGGCGAGCTCCATGTCGACGATCTGGTCGCTATCGGTCGCGGCGCGCATGCCCGCCACCCACTCGCCGGTGAAGGGGTCGACGACGTTGCCGCAGGCGTTGACCGAGACCACGGCGCCCACCTTGACGGGGCCGAGTGCCACGGCAGCAGCTCCGAGGCCGGCCTTCATGCAGGTGGCAGGTCCCATGAGTTTGCCTACGGTGGCGCCGGTGCCGGCACCCACATTGCCCTGCTCGAGCGAGGCAGGGGTGTGGTCGAGCGCCTCGCGCACGGCGGCGATACCGGCCTCGATGTCGGGGCGCACGGTGGGGTCGCCAAAGGCGAGGTCGAAGATGCAGCTGGAGCACACGATAGGCACCTGCGTGGGACCGACGGGCAAGCCGATGCCGCGGCTCTCAAGCTCGCGGGCGACGCCGCTTGCGGCTTCGAGACCAAAGGCCGATCCGCCCGAAAGGCAGACGGCGTGGACCTTATCGACGGTGTTTTCGGGGCGCAGCAGGTCGGTCTCGCGCGAAGCGGGAGCGCCACCGCGTACGTCAACGCCACCGGTGGCACCCTCGGGCGCCACGATTACGGTGCAGCCGGTGCCAGCCTCCTCGTCCGTATAGTTGCCAAAGCAAAAGCCATCGACGTTGCAGACATCGATGGCTTCGAGCAGTGTGTCCATATTTTCTCCTATCGGTTTTCCGCCGGGCCTTATGCCCGGTCGGGATCCGTACGGTACGGCAAAATTGTAGGCGCTGGGGGATACCCAGCGCCAGATGCAATTACGAGAGTTTTTGAATCGCGCGTGCGACGCGGGCGATGGGCAAGCCCACCACGTTGTAGAAGTCGCCCGAAATGTCATGCACGAGCATGCGGCCGCCTGTGCCCTGAATGCCGTAGGCGCCGGCCTTATCCATGGGCTCACCCGAGGCGACATAGCGCTCAATCTGCTCTTCGGTAAGCTCATAGAACGTCACGTCGGTCACATCGACAAACGACAGGCTCTCGGCAGCATGCGGAGCTGTAGCGTCGCCGGCTTTAACGATGCAGACGCCGGTTGCCACCTGGTGCGTGCGGCCCGAAAGCTCGTGGAGCATGGCGCGCGCCTCGTCCCCGTTTGCCGGCTTACCCAAAATCTTGCCATCGAAGGTGACGATGGTATCGGCCGCGACGGTCAGCTCATTGGGCTCGGCATGCTCGGCGGCGACGGCAGCAGCTTTAGCACGCGCCAAGCGCTCGACGAGCGTAAGCGGAGCTTCGCCATCAAAAGGCGTTTCATCGATGTCTGCGGGAATTACGCGAATGTTATAGCCCGCCTCGCGCATCAGCTCTATGCGGCGCGGCGATTGCGAAGCCAAAATCATAGTTGGATGCCCTCGGCGACCTTCTCGACGGCCTTTTCGCCGGCGAGCGTGCGCAGCAGCTCCAAGGCAAAGGGGAGTGACTGTGCCATGCCGCTGGCAGTGATGATATTGCCGTCTTGCGTGACCTTCTCGCCGGTATAGGTGCCCTCGGGGAAGCTCTTCTCAAAGCCGGGGAAGCACGTGGCGCGGCGTCCCTCGAGTAGACCAAGCTCGCCCAGGATAAACGGGGCGGCGCAGATGGCGGCAACGTGCTTGGTCGCGGCGAAATCGCAGACTACGTCGCAGACGCGCTGGTCGGCGCGCAGGTTGGTGGCACCGGGCAGGCCGCCGGGCAGCACGACGCAGTCATACTCGTCAAAGTTGATCTCGTCAAAGAGCGCGTCGCAGGTCACGGGAATCTGCAACGAGCTCACGACCTCGCGTGTGGGCATAATCGAGACGAGCGTGGCGCGCACGCCGCCGCGACGCATGACGTCGACCATGGTCAGGCATTCAATAGTTTCAAAGCCATCGGCGGCGAGAACGGCAACGCTGGGCATGTGAGTTCCTTTCGTAAGGCGGCATACAATTAGCCGTCTTATACCCCGAAGACATGCGCTTGCCACGCTCGATTTCCCAATGTTTAAAAAGGGACGGGGATTAAATAATCATTCGGTACAAATTGATTATTTAATCCCCGTCCCAGAAAAATCATCGGTCGTGGTCTTGGGCAAACAGTCTAGTTGCGCTTGAGGTGGACGACGGTTTCGCAGTGGAAGGTTTGTGGGAACAGGTCGACCGGTGTGATCTTGACGGGGGAGAAGGTGCCTTCCTCGACAAAGCGCTTGAGGTCGCGTGCCAGGGTGGCAGGGTCGCAGCTCACATAGGCGACATCGCGCGCACTCGTGCTGGCGATGAGGTCGATGGCCTCGGGCGCCAGACCTGCACGCGGCGGGTCGACCACCAGGACATCGGCATCCTGGTCGGGGAACTCGCGCACGGCATCGCCGCCGATGACGTCGACGTTATCGAGCTTGTTGATCTCCAGGTTACGGCGCAGGTCGCGCACGGCCGGACCGTAGGCCTCGACGGCGGCAACAAAGTCGCAGCGGCGGGCGAGCGGCAGGGTAAAGGTGCCGGCGCCGCAGTACAGGTCCACGGCAAGCTCGTCTTCCTGCGGATCGAGTGCGTCCATAACGAGCTCGATCAAAATCTCGGCGCCCTTGGTATTGACCTGGAAAAAGGATGGGGCGGACAGGCGCATCTGGCCGTCAGCGATATTCTCGGTCCAGGAGCCCTCTCCAGCGAGCATCTCCACCTTGGAGACACGGCGGGCCTTCTTCTCGCCCTTGCTCATGACGCGCACGACGCTCGTGGGATGTGCGGCGTCTGCCAGAACGCGCGAGACCTGTGAGCGTGGGAAGGAGCCTGTGGGCGTCCAAAGCGCGACCTCGAGTGCCTTGGTGCGACGCGAAGCGCGAATGCCCACGCGCTCCAGACCCAGGTCGTGGCTGCCGCTCAGATAGTTGAGCGCGCCGACGACCGATTTGAGCGCCTTGGGAAAACGCTTATCGAACAGTGGGCATGCATCGACGGTCACGATCTTGCTGGGATCGACGCCGTGCATGCCAAGGCGCACGCGACCATTGACGATGGTCGGTTCGAGCTCGATTTTATTGCGGTAGCCCCAGTCGTCCTTGGTGTGGCGGATGGGCTGTACCAACTCATCGACCTGCTCGGGGGTGAACTTGCCAATGCGCTCGAGCGTGGAACGCAGGTTTTGCTCTTTGGCGGCAAGCTGAGCGGTGCGCGAGAGGTTGCCCCACGAACAACCGCCGCAGATGCCCACGAAGGGGCAGAGAGGCTGAATGCGATCGGGGCTTGGCTCCAGAATCTCGGTCGTGCGGGCGCGCATAAACGACTTGCCGTCCTGCACGATCTCGGCTTCGACGGTGTCGCCCGCCACGGCGCCTTGCACAAATGTGGCCTTGCCGTTGTCGGCATGTGCCAGACCGTCGGCGCCGTACGTCATCGATTCTATGGTGAGCTTCATATTCCTGCCTGTCATTCGCGGATTTGTCCGCAACCATGGTAGCAGGGAAAAGCGCCCCGTATCTGGGGCATTCCTCAAATACGGGGCGCTTCTACAAACGTCTATTTCGTCTTGCCGGTAATGAGCGTCTTAAGGCCTAGGCCGATCAGACCCAAGCCCATGCGCACGCGGCCGGGGCGATGGCGCTCGATGGCCTTGGCTTTGCCAGCGGGCTTCTTGTGACGCGCGTTGCTCTCGGGGGTTGTTGTGGGTGCCTGAGGTTGGGCTGCGGGAGCAGGTTCGGGCTCGATAACGGTCGCTCGGACCTTCTGGACCTCGGGAGCGGCCGGCTGCGGCTCGGGCTCAGGCTGGGATGCGAGCGCGGGTTCTGCCTCGGTGTCGGCCTCGGCGTTGCGATACGCGCGCTCCAGCAGAGCTTCCTGCGAGTTGAAGGGTTTCTCGTCCTCTTTGCGCTCCACCGGAACCCAGGTGCCGTCACTCGTCAGGCTGCGTGCCTTCACGTTGTCGCGCAGCTGCATGCCCATGTACTCGTGCACCAGGGCGCGGCAGGTGGGGTCGAGCACGGGGAAGGCGATCTCCACGCGGTGCTCGGTGTTGCGCGTCATCATGTCTGCCGAGCTCAGGTAGATCATGTCCGAGTCCACGCCAAAGGCATAGACGCGCGCATGCTCCAAAAAACGTCCGACGATGGATCGCACGTGCACGTTCTCGGTCTTGCCCGGAACACCGGGCTTGAGGCACGAGATGCCGCGAATGATCATGTCCACGCGCACGCCGGCACACGATGCCTCGGCAATCTTGTCGATGACCTCGCGGTCGGTAAGCGAGTTGAGCTTAAAGAACACGCGGGCGGGCTCGCCGACAAGGGCGCGCTGAATCTCGCGGTCCAGGCCGCGCATGATGAGCGGCTTGAGGCCCACGGGCGCCACGCCCAGGAAGCGGTAGTCGCCGCGCAGGTTGCCCAGCGACAGGTTGCGGAAGAACAGGTTGGCGTCCTCGCCGATGCCGGGATGCGCGGTCATGAGCATAAAGTCGCTGTAGAGTTTGGCCGTCTTCTCGTTAAAGTTGCCGGTACCCAAAAGCGTCAGGCGGGTAAGCGCCATGCCCTCGCGATAGGTGAGCTGGCAGATCTTTGAGTGGCACTTAAAGCCCTCGGAGCCGTAGATAACGGTGCAGCCGGCCTCTTCCAGGCGCTCGGCCCATTCGATGTTGTTTTGCTCGTCAAAGCGGGCACGAAGCTCCATGAGCACCGTGACCTCTTTGCCGTTTTCGGCAGCATCGATGAGCGACTCGCACAGACGGCTCTGCTTTGCCACACGGTAGAGCGTGATGCGCAGCGAGATACACTCGGGGTCATAGGCTGCTTCGTGCACCAGGTCCAAGAACGGGTTCATTGCCTCGTAAGGGTAAAAGAGCAGCTTGTCGTGCTGCAGCACCTGCTCGCGGATGGAGCGGGCCATATCGATGGTGGGATTGGGCTGCGGCTTAAACGGCGTAAAGAGGAGCTCATTGCGCAGGTGCTCGGGAATCTTACCCTCAATGCCAAAGACGTAGCCAAGGTCAAGGGGGATATCGCAGGTAAAGACCGAGCGGCGAGAAAGCTCGAGCGCCTTGCGGATGGTCTTGAGCGTTGCCTTCTCGAGCGAGCCCGATACGGCGAGCACCACCGGCTGCAGGCGCAGGCGCTTCTTGAGGATGCGCTTCATGTGCTGGCGGTAATCCTCTTCCTCCTCGACGCCTTCGCCGTCCGGGTCGATATCGGCATTGCGGGTGACGCGGATCAGCGCGCGGTCCAGCGGCTTATAGGAGCCAAAGCAACTGTCCAGGCAGGCGAGGATGACGTCCTCGAGCAAGATGTAGGAGTAGGTGCCGGTGGGCGAGGGGATCTCGACCACGCGGTTCATCGAGGTGGGAATCTCGATAAGGCCCAGCAGGCTCTCCTCGTCGGTGACGCCGTCCAGGCCACAAGCCAGATAGAGTGCGCCGTTGCGCAGGTTGGGGAAGGGATGGCGCGGGTCAATGACCAACGGCGAGATGACCGGCGACACGTAGGCTTGGAAGTAGCGGGTTACGAAGGTGCGCTCCTCGGGCGTAAGCGAATCGATGCGGGCGCGGTGAACGCCCAGAGCGTCGAGCTTGTCCTCGATGCTCTTAAAGATGGACTCCCAACGGGTAAGGAGCCCGGGCAGCTCTGCCATGACAGCATCGACCTGTTCGGAGGCGGTCATATTGCTCTTGTTGTCGACAGGCTGTTTTTTGAGCTCTGCAAGATCGGACAGGCCGCCCACACGCACCATGAGAAACTCGTCGAGGTTAGACTCGAAAATCGACACGAACTTTAGACGCTCGAACAGCGGAACGGTCTCGTCGAAGGCTTCGTCAAGCACGCGGTTGTCAAAGCGCAGCCAGCTAAGCTCTCGGTTTTGCGTGTACGAGAAGTCGCGCGGCGGCTTGCGCAGCTTAGCGGCCTTTTGTTTCTTTTCGATTTTGCTCGGCATATGCATCTGTCCGTTCAGTCCCCGCAGGGGACGGTAGCCTAACTCTAATTCACTATTGTCTCAATTTAGTCGACCGCTGGCACGGACGTATCGCGTGAACGGTATCTTTACCTACTTCTTACGCTGACAAGCCGAAGCACTAACGTCCGGTGCTTTGAGCAAGCGATCTATATCCTCACTCAACTGGTGAGAATGTATGAATAAGAATGATAGCAAGCTGAATATAATCGAATGTAGGTCGAATCGAGGGCAAGCGTCATTTATATGCAGAAAACCGTTTTCACTATGCAATTTTGAATCATGGATAACTTTGAGTGTTCAAGCTTGATTTCCTAGAAAAATAACGTTTACCTAGGAAAATCTGCTTTACGAAACTGAAGTGCATCATGGGAAATCATATGCGATATACCGTTCATCGTACTTTGCTGACCGTTCGGGGGCGAGGTAGCATTACGAATGGAATTTGGATATAACTAGAGCTGTCAGCAAGCAGCGTCCCATATGGAGGGGCGCTGATACATTCGGCCAGTAAGGCCCGAAAGAAAGGTAGGAGGCCATGACGAAAGGTCTGCACGTGCCTTCCGAGATCGGCAAGCTCAGGAAGGTCTGCCTGCACCGTCCCGGCGACGAGCTCCTCAACCTGCCGCCCGACGAGCTCGAGCGACTCCTGTTCGACGACGTCCCGTTCCTGGAGGTCGCACAGCAGGAGCACGACACCTTCGCCCAGATCCTGAGGGACCAGGGCGTCGAGGTGCTCTACCTCGAGAACCTCGTCGCCGAGGTGTTCGACCAGGTCCCCGGCGCCCGCGCCGAGTTCACCGACCAGTACATCGCCGAGGCCGGCATCCGCGGCCAGCACATGCCGCAGATCGTCCGCGAGAAGCTGGACTCCATCGAGGACAACCTCGAGTTCGTCAAGAAGACCATGGCCGGCATGACCAAGGCCGAGATCGACATGCCCCTCACGGCGTCCACGACCCTCGACTCCCTGGTCAACTCCGAGTCCGAGTCCGACCTGATCATCGACCCGATGCCCAACCTCTACTTCACCCGCGACCCGTTCGCGGTCGTCGGCGAGGGCGTCAACCTCAACCGCATGTACTCGGTCACCCGCAACCGCGAGACCCTGTACGGCAAGTACATCTTCAAGTACCACCCCGACTACAAGGACGTCTCCCTGTACTTCCGCCGCGACTGCCAGTTCCACACCGAGGGCGGCGACGTGCTGAACATCAACGAGAAGACCCTCGCCGTCGGCATCTCCCAGCGCACCCAGGCCGCCGCTATCGACATCATGGCCCAGAACATCTTCTGGAACTCCGACTCCAAGGTCGAGCGCATCCTTGCCTTCGACATCCCGGTCTCGCGCGCCTTCATGCACCTCGACACGGTCTTCACCCAGATCGACGTCGATAAGTTCACGATCCACCCCGCCATCATGGGCACCCTGCGCGTCTACGAGCTGACCGCCGGCAAGAACCCGGGCGACGTGAACATCCGCCTGATCGAGGACACCCTCGAGCACGTCCTGGAGGACGCCACCGGCGTCGACCAGGTCAAGCTGATCCCCTGCGGCGGCGGCGACCCGATCGCGGCCTCCCGCGAGCAGTGGAACGACGGCTCCAACACCCTGTGCGTCGAGCCCGGCAAGATCTGCGTCTACGCCCGCAACACCGTCACCAACGACGTGCTGTACAAGGAGGGCCTGGACCTTCTCGTCGTGCCCTCCGCCGAGCTCTCCCGCGGCCGCGGCGGCCCGCGCTGCATGAGCATGCCCTTCTGGCGCGAGGACCTCTAAGGTTTTCATAGACCGTACGGGTCTTAATACAAACATCTAGCTGCCATTAGATGTCTCCCAATGGGGCGGTGCGGGTTTTTCGCACCGCCCCATTCTTGTCTAATAAGTTAAATTAGCATCAGATAAGGTGTCCATTATGTCTAGAGGCGGTCACGTTGATACCCCAACGGTGTCGGCTTCTTTGTCTTTTGGGCATCATCTCGATTCCCATGACCTTTGCCGGCATCATCCCCGTGTTCTAGCGATTGGAGCTTAGTCATGGATATCAAGACAATTGGCGTTGAGGAATGGCTCAACGTTTGGGAGAAGAGCGCTACGTGGGACATTGCCCAGTCGACGATCTCATCGCTGACCATGGGCGAGCTTCGCGCGCTCGACGAGCAGGACGGCGCTACGTTCTACGAGCGTCTGGATCGCGAGAAGATGAACTACGGCTGGATCGAGGGTTCGCCGGAGTTTAAGGCCGAGGTCGCCAAGCTGTATCGTTGCGAGGTCAATCCCGATCACATTCTGCAGACCAATGGCTGCACGGGCGCCAACCTCAACGCCATCATGGCCGTTGTCGGGCCCGGCGATCACGTGATTGCCGAGTGGCCTACCTATGCGCCGCTCTATGAGATCCCGCGTACGCTTGGTGCCGAGGTCGAGTATTGGGAGCTTCGCGAGGAGCTCGGATGGAAACCCGATATCGAACAGCTCAAGCGCCTCGTTCGCCCCGATACCAAGCTTATCTGCATCAATAACGCATCGAACCCCATCGGTACGGTGCTCGATGCAGACATGCTCGGGCAGATTGCCGAGATTGCCCGCTCGGTGGGCGCCTACGTGCTGTGCGACGAGGTGTATCTGCCGCTCGAGAACACCGAGTCCTTTATGTCGATGGCAGACGTGTACGAGAGGGCCATTGTCACCAACTCGGTGTCCAAGACCTATTCGACGCCTGCAGCCCGCGTGGGCTGGGTCGTTGCGGATGAAGAGGTGTCCAACCGCATCCGCACCTACCGCGACTACACCATGATCTGCGGTGGCGTGTTTAACGATGCTTTGGCGACCTACGTGCTCGAGCACAAGGACAAGATTCTCGAGCGCAACCGCAAGATCGTGTTTGGTAACCGAGATATCGCACAGGCTTGGATCGATACGCAGCAGCGTGTCTCCTGGACGGCCCCGCAGGGCGTGTCAACCTCGTTTATCCAGCTGGATATTCCCGAGGATGACGAGGAGTTCTGCAAGCGCCTGCTGGCCGATAGGGGAGTGCTGTTGGTCCCCGGTAGCCGTTTTGAGCTTCCCTGCGGAGCGCGCCTGGGCTACTGCGTGAGCGAAGATGTTCTTCGCGAGGGCCTGAGGCTTCTGGGCGAGGCACTGGCCGAGCTCGATCGCTAGTCCCTTGAGGTTCTCGAAGGCCTAAACCTTGCTGGACCCTAGGTGTACCGAATGCAGACCCGCTCCCTTTTGGGGAACGGGTCTGTTTGTCTTTGCTGCCGAAAAAGTCAAGTTGTTACAAATGGAGACGCAAGATCGATCGGGTATTCGATGGGCCTTATACTGAGCTTCCGGTGAACGGTATCCAACGTCTGGTAAACGGTAATCTGTTTGTCAAAAATGAATAGGAAGCACTTTTTTCTGAATAAAAATCAAAATGGTTGAGACACAGCGAGAATTGCGAATTATATTCATATCGTTGCGTGAAATATGCAATTTGGGGGTGGTTTAACAAAGGTTAGTTTCAATTGATCTTGCGGTTAAAAAGCGTTTAAGCACGTAAATCCACTTTATTTAATCAAAGTATGCCATGCGTGAAGTATATGTGTATGCCGTTCACCCCTCATATAAAACCGTTCGGGGGCGAGGTGGAAGTATGGATTGATTTTGGATATAAATATGTCGTCAGCAATAACGCCTCACACGGAGGGGCGCTAACGAATCGGCCCTGACAGGGGCCCGAAAGAAAGGTAGGAGGCCATGACGAAAGGTCTGCACGTGCCTTCCGAGATCGGCAAGCTCAGGAAGGTCTGCCTGCACCGTCCCGGCGACGAGCTCCTCAACCTGCCGCCCGACGAGCTCGAGCGACTCCTGTTCGACGACGTCCCGTTCCTGGAGGTCGCACAGCAGGAGCACGACACCTTCGCCCAGATCCTGAGGGACCAGGGCGTCGAGGTGCTCTACCTCGAGAACCTCGTCGCCGAGGTGTTCGACCAGGTCCCCGGCGCCCGCGCCGAGTTCACCGACCAGTACATCGCCGAGGCCGGCATCCGCGGCCAGCACATGCCGCAGATCGTCCGCGAGAAGCTGGACTCCATCGAGGACAACCTCGAGTTCGTCAAGAAGACCATGGCCGGCATGACCAAGGCCGAGATCGACATGCCCCTCACGGCGTCCACGACCCTCGACTCCCTGGTCAACTCCGAGTCCGAGTCCGACCTGATCATCGACCCGATGCCCAACCTCTACTTCACCCGCGACCCGTTCGCGGTCGTCGGCGAGGGCGTCAACCTCAACCGCATGTACTCGGTCACCCGCAACCGCGAGACCCTGTACGGCAAGTACATCTTCAAGTACCACCCCGACTACAAGGACGTCTCCCTGTACTTCCGCCGCGACTGCCAGTTCCACACCGAGGGCGGCGACGTGCTGAACATCAACGAGAAGACCCTCGCCGTCGGCATCTCCCAGCGCACCCAGGCCGCCGCTATCGACATCATGGCCCAGAACATCTTCTGGAACTCCGACTCCAAGGTCGAGCGCATCCTTGCCTTCGACATCCCGGTCTCGCGCGCCTTCATGCACCTCGACACGGTCTTCACCCAGATCGACGTCGATAAGTTCACGATCCACCCCGCCATCATGGGCACCCTGCGCGTCTACGAGCTGACCGCCGGCAAGAACCCGGGCGACGTGAACATCCGCCTGATCGAGGACACCCTCGAGCACGTCCTGGAGGACGCCACCGGCGTCGACCAGGTCAAGCTGATCCCCTGCGGCGGCGGCGACCCGATCGCGGCCTCCCGCGAGCAGTGGAACGACGGCTCCAACACCCTGTGCGTCGAGCCCGGCAAGATCTGCGTCTACGCCCGCAACACCGTCACCAACGACGTGCTGTACAAGGAGGGCCTGGACCTTCTCGTCGTGCCCTCCGCCGAGCTCTCCCGCGGCCGCGGCGGCCCGCGCTGCATGAGCATGCCCTTCTGGCGCGAGGACCTCTAAGTCTTTCCGTTTCCGGTGCGGTCCCCCTACAACCGCACCGGTTTCGCCCGTCAAACGGGCTACACTAATTACTTACGTAATTCATTTCTTCGAAAGGAAACGAACCATGGGTGTTAACCTCTCCGGCCGTAGCTTCCTCAAGCTCCTCGACCTCACCACCGAGGAGATCGAGTACCTGCTCAAGCTCTCCAAGAACTTCAAGGACATGAAGCGCGCTGGCGTTCCGCACCGCTATCTCGAGGGCAAGAACATCGTTCTGCTCTTCCAGAAGACCTCCACTCGTACCCGCTGCGCCTTCGAGGTCGGCGGCATGGATCTAGGCATGGGTGTCACCTACCTCGATCCGGGTTCGTCGCAGATGGGCAAGAAGGAGTCCATCGAGGACACCGCCCGCGTTCTCGGTCGCATGTATGACGGCATCGAGTTCCGCGGCTTTGCCCAGGACGACGTCGAGGAGCTCGCTGCTAAGTCCGGCGTGCCCGTGTGGAACGGCCTGACCACTGAGTGGCATCCCACCCAGATGCTCGCCGACATCCTGACCGTCCAGGAGAACTTCAACTACGACATCAAGGGCAAGACCCTCGTCTTCATGGGCGACTGCAAGAACAACGTTGCTCGCTCCCTCATGGTTGTCTGCTCCAAGCTCGGCATGAACTTCGTGGCCTGCGGCCCCGAGGAGTGCATGCCCGCCGACGACGTCATCGAGGCCTGCAAGCCCATCGCCGAGGCCAACGGCTGCACCATCAAGCTGACCACCGACGTCAAGGACGGCGTCACCGGTGCCGACGTTATCTACACCGACGTGTGGGTCTCCATGGGCGAGCCTGACGAGGTCTGGGCCGAGCGCATCGCACAGCTCACCCCGTATCGTGTCACCTCCGAGGTCATGGCTATGGCCAACCCGGGTGCCATCTTCCTGCACTGCCTGCCCAGCTTCCACGACACCAACACCACCATTGGCGCCGAGAAGTGCGAGCAGTTCGGCATCACCGAGCAGGAGGTCACCGACGAGGTCTTCGAGAGCCCCGCTTCCAAGGTCTTCGACGAGGCCGAGAACCGCATGCACACCATCAAGGCCGTCATGTACGCCACGCTCAAGTAAGTGCATCTAGCATCTCGCTCGGGGTGTATTGTTGAACACCCCGAGCGGCTTTATCTGGTAAAAATCTCGCATCGAGCGGCAGGCACGGCACGGAAGAGCCGCTTCGGGCGAGATCAGTAAATGATTTATGAAGGGGGGATGAGAACTATGACTGAGACCGCTAAGAAAAAGCGCGGTATGCCTTCATCGTTCACCATTCTTCTTGCTCTGCTGGCAATTGTTGCAGTGATTACCGTTATCGTCTCCGGCACGTCCGGCGGCGCGGTTACTGCCGCCCGTCTGAGCGATTTCTGCACCGCCCCGATTAAGGGCTTCGCTGACGCTCTGCCCGTCTGCCTCTTCGTTATGATCCTGGGCGGCTTCCTCGGCATGATGACCGAGACCGGCGCCCTGGACAACGGCATCGCCGTCCTGGTGCAGAAGCTTAAGGGCAACGAGATCATGCTCATTCCCGTGCTGATGCTCATCTTCTCCCTCGGTGGTACCACCTATGGTATGTGCGAGGAGACCGTTCCCTTCTACGCCCTGCTTGCCGCTACCATGATGGCCGCTGGCTTCGACCCGATGGTCGGCGCCGCTACCGTCCTGCTCGGCGCTGGCTGCGGCTGCCTGGGCTCCACGGTTAACCCGTTCGCCGTCGGCGCTGCCGTCGACGCTCTGACCGGCGTTGGCATTGAGGTCAACCAGTCCATCATCATCGGCCTCGGTGCCGTCCTGTGGATTGTTACCACTGCCATGTCCATCTTCTTCGTCATGAGCTATGCCAAGAAGGTCAAGGCTGACAAGGGTTCCACCATCCTGTCGATGCAGGAGCTCAAGGACGCCGAAGAGGCTCACGGCAAGGCTGCTTCCGAGGTTCACAATGAGGTCAAGCTCACCGGTCGTCAGAAGGGTGTTCTGATCGCCTTTGCCTTCACCTTCGTCGTTATGATCGTCGGCTTCATTCCGCTGGCCGACCTCAACGAGGGCGTCGCCAACTTCTTCGACGCTGGCGCTGTCTACGACGCCGACGGTAACGCCGTCGTCCAGGGCTGGTCTGCCCTGATCACCGGCCTGCCCATTGGCCAGTGGTACTTCGACGAGGCTTCCACCTGGTTCTTCCTCATGGCCGTCCTGATCGGTATCATCGGTGGCCTGTCCGAGAAGCAGATCGTTAACACCTTCATCACCGGCGCTGCCGACATGATGTCCGTTGTTCTCGTCATCGCCCTCGCCCGTGGTATCTCCGTCCTCATGGCTAACACCGGCCTCGACGTCTACGTCCTCGACGCTGCCGCCAATGCTCTGGCTGGCCTGTCCGGCGTGATCTTCGCTCCCATGAGCTTCCTGGTCTACTTCGGCCTGTCCTTCCTGATCCCCTCGACCTCTGGTATGGCTACCGTCTCCATGCCTATCATGGGACCGCTGGCTGTTAAGCTCGGCTTCTCGCCCGAGGTCATGGTCATGATCTTCTCCTCTGCCATCGGCGTTGTGAACCTGTTCACCCCGACCTCCGGCGCCATCATGGGCGGTCTCGCCCTGGCCAAGATCGAGTGGACGACCTGGCTCAAGTTTGCCCTTAAGCTCATCGTCGCTCTCTCCGTCGTCTGCGCCATCATCCTGACCGTCGCTTGCGTGATGCTCTAAGTACCCAACGGGTACCCCACGGAAACCTTGACGATCCTGTAAAGGATCACCTGGTCATCGTCTGTCCGGTGGGGTCAACCCACCGGTAGACTCCTACCTTTAGCCCCCTCCCGTTCCGTGCGCGGGAGGGGGCGCTTTTTTGTTCCGCGGTTTTACCAAACCGCGGAACCGGTCGACGCTGCAAACCCGCCAGAGCGGCAATCTGACGTTCAATCGTCGGGCATGGCCAAAAGGCCTATGCCCTCCTCTTTCACGTCACCTTGCTCGCTCTGACGGGCTTTCGCTGACTTATGCTCCACCTGCGGCGCTGCCGATGTTGGTGCGGAGTGACTTGGTCCCTGCACCAACTTGGCTTGGTGGGGCGGTGCGTTTGGGGTAGCTAACTTGGGTCCCCGGTGGTCGCGGTGGGCATGTTTGGTTCGTGCCTGTTGGTAGCCTGGGTATCGGGGAGGGCGGGCTCCGTTATAATCGCCTAGGACATTAAATGGAAACGGGACGGGAGCCACACATGCGCCAGGGTTTCGACAACGCGAAGTATATCGAGCTGCAGGCTGCTCACATTAAGGAGCGCATCTCGCAGTTTGGCGGCAAACTGTATTTGGAGTTTGGCGGCAAGCTGTTCGATGATTATCATGCCAGCCGCGTGCTGCCGGGTTTTGAGCCGGACAGCAAGTTTCGCATGCTCAAGAGCATTGCCGACGACGTCGAGGTCATCATCGCAATCAATGCAAACCATATCGAGAAGAACAAGGCCCGTGGCGACCTGGGCATTACCTATGACGAGGACGTCTTGCGCCTGGTTGACCTGTTCCGCGGCAACGGTTTTGCTGTCGCGGCCGTGGTTATCACGCAGTATGCCGGTCAGCCCGCTGCCGACGTCTTCCGCAATCGTCTGAATGCACTCGGCATTCCCGCCAAGCTGCACTATCCCATTGAGGGCTATCCGCACGACGTCGATCTGATCGTTTCTGACGGAGGCTACGGCAAGAACGAGTTCGTCGAGACCACGCGTCCGCTCGTTGTCGTGACGGCGCCCGGCCCTGGCTCGGGCAAGCTCGCCACCTGCCTCTCACAGCTGTATCACGAGCATAAGCACGGCACCGCCGCCGGTTATGCCAAGTTTGAGACCTTCCCGGTCTGGAATCTTCCCCTGACGCATCCGGTCAATATTGCCTACGAGGCCGCCACGGCGGACCTCGACGATGCCAACATCATCGATTCCTTTCACCTTGAGGCCTACAACAAGACCACGGTCAACTACAACCGCGACGTCGAGGCCTTCCCGGTGGTCCGTGCCCTGATGGAAAAGATCCTAGGCAAGAGCCCCTACCAGAGTCCCACGGACATGGGCGTCAATATGGTCGGCTTTGCCATCACCGATGACGATGCCTGCCGCGACGCTTCCAAGATGGAGATCGTCCGCCGCTACTTTACCGCGGTCGAAAATGTGCGCCGTACCGGCGTGGGCGATGAGCAAGTCGACCGTCTCAAGATTATTATGAAGAAGGCCGGCATCGATAAGAACTACTCACCGGCGCGCTCGGCGGCCTTAACCAGGGAGCAACTGACGGGTGGTCCCGTGGGCGCCATGGTCATGCCGGACGGTTCCGTGGTGACCGGTAAGACCTCCACGCGCCTGGGCGCCGCAAGTTCGCTCATTATGAACGCTCTCAAGCATGTTTCGGGCGTCGACCTTGAGCTTGAAGTCATCAGCGACGAGGCGATCGAGCCCATCAGCAAGCTCAAGACGCATTTCCTGGGCAGCAAAAACCCGCGCCTTCACACCGACGAGACGCTTATGGCGCTGTCGATCACCTCGGCTACGAGCGAGACGGCCGCTCGTGTCCTTTCGGGCCTGGAGCAGCTGCGCGGTTGCGATGCCTTCTTTAGCGTGATTATCTCGCCGACGGACGAGACGGTGTTGCGTAAACTGGGCATCAACGTGTGCTGCGAGCCCAAGTTTGAGCGTCGTGGTTTCTTCCATCGCTAAGTTTGAAGTACCGCGGTAATTGCATCGCCTTTTGGCCGTATCGGGTTAGCGCCCGGTACGGCTTTTTGATCAATAAAGCGTCTATTTCGGCGAAAAATAGCCGTTTACCTGCCTAAAAACAATTTGGGCGGTATACAATAATCGTAACTGTTTCATCCTTAGCGGGATGCCGCATGATGGATATTACCTGCCATCGTGAGGTGTGTCGGTCGTGCACGGCGCGCTGGATGCTCGTGCTCGGTTAGAGGAGGCTGCCATGGCGGGCAAGGGTCGTGCGAGTGTCAACGATATGAAGCGTGTCGAAGTGCTGGTGTTGATGGAGATTGCCCAGCAATCCGAAAGTGGCGGGACATATGGCTTCTCGCGCAAAACGCTTGCGGAGCACGTTGGGGTGTCTCCGTATCGAGCCCGCGCCGCAATTGAGCGCTTGGATTCTGACGGTTTGATCGAGGTCGTTTCGCGTTATAGCGAGGATGGCGGCCAGCTTGCAAATGGTATTTGCCTTACCGAGCGTGGCGGGTGGTATCTGAAAGGCATCCGCGCGGGTATGCTCGTTCGGGATATGCTCAGGGACGAGCTTGCCGATCGGTAGCGATCTGCCGCCTAAGTTGTTGCTACGCCGCTCGGGTCCCGGGCGGCGTTTTGTTTCGAGATGGAGAAATGCAAGCACTTTGGTGAAAAATGGCGAACTGCTTCTTTCTCGAGTATTACAATGAAGACCCGTAAGATGTGTATGGACAACTTCTACGGGAAGCGCAGGTAATTCAATATGACTAAGCATGTGTTTGTGACCGGCGGCGTGGTTTCGTCTTTGGGCAAGGGCATTACCGCGGCATCGCTGGGCCGTTTGCTCAAGTCGCGCGGCTACAAGGTGACGATGCAGAAGGCCGACCCGTATCTGAACGTCGACCCCGGTACCATGAGCCCGTTCCAGCACGGTGAGGTCTTTGTGACCGAGGACGGCTACGAGTCCGATCTGGACCTGGGCCACTACGAGCGTTTTATTGACGAGAACCTGACCCGCGATTCTAACTTTACGACGGGCGCCATTTACAAGAGCCTGATTGCCCGCGAGCGTCGCGGTGACTTTTTGGGCGGTACCGTCCAGGTGATCCCGCATGTCACCAATGCTATCAAGGACAAATTCCGCCGCATTGAGGAGCAGACTGGCTCCGACGTTGTCATTACCGAGCTGGGTGGCACGATCGGCGACATCGAGTCGCAGCCGTTCGTGGAGGCTATCCGCCAGTACCGCAAGGAGGCCGGTCCCGAGAACGTCTGCTACATCCACGTATCGCTCGTTCCCTATATCGCCGCCGCCCACGAGGTTAAGACCAAGCCCACGCAGCACTCCGTCAAGGAGCTGCGCAGCTTTGGTATCCAGCCGGACATCATTGTGCTGCGCTCCGATCACCATATTGATGACGCTATCCGCGGCAAGATCGCGAGTTTCTGCGACGTCGACACCGACTGTGTCTTTACCAACGAGGATTGCGCGAGCATTTACGACGTGCCGCAGCTGCTCGCGGAGCAGGACTTTGACCTGCGCATTTGCGAGCGCCTTGGCCTCGATCCGCGCGAGCGCGATATGAGCGCATGGAATGAGTTCCTGCGCAAGCAAAACCATGCCAACCATCACGCCGATAAGGTTAAGGTTGCCGTCGTGGGAAAGTACACCCAGCTTCCCGATGCATATCTGTCGGTTATCGAGGCCCTGCATCACGCGGGCGTTTTCTACGATCGTCACGTAGATGTGCAGCTGGTCGATGGTGAGAGCCTCGATGCCGAAAACGTCAATGAGGTTCTGGGCGACGCATCGGGCATCCTGGTTCCCGGCGGCTTTGGCAAGCGCGCCCTGGAGGGCAAGATCCTTGCTGCCGAGTTTGCTCGCGAGCACAAGATTCCGTATCTGGGCATTTGCCTGGGTATGCAGGTTGCCGTGTGCGAGTTCGCCCGCAACGTTGTCGGCCTTGCCGGTGCCAGCTCCTCCGAGTTTGATCCGGACGGTCCGTTTAGCGTAATCGACCTGATGAGCTCGCAGGAGGACGTGACCGAGAAGGGCGGCACCATGCGCCTGGGTGCCTATCCGTGCAAGCTCGCTGCCGATACCCTCGCGCGTGAGGCGTATGGCGAGGAGCTTGTCTACGAGCGCCACCGTCACCGTTTTGAGTTCAACAATGCCTTCCGCGATCAGCTCGAGGACGCCGGTCTTGTCATCTCGGGTCTTTCGCCTGATGAGCGTCTGGTCGAGATGGTCGAGCTGCCGCGCGATGTGCACCCGTGGTTCGTGGCCACCCAGGCTCACCCCGAGTTTAAGAGCCGCCCCACCAATCCTCAGCCGCTATTCCGAGAGTTCGTGCGTGCCTCGATTGGCCAGCATGAGGGCGTCGATCGCCTGCAGGTGACGCCCATGAATCGTTCGACGGACTAAGGTTGCCGGCGAACCGGGAACATATCGGAGAAGCTCCTTCGCCGCTCGCTGTGGCGGCGGGGGAGTTTCTTGATTACCTTGCAGTCGAGCGGGGCTTGGCGCGTAACACGATTGCCGCCTATCGCCGAGACCTGACGACCTACTGTGCCTATCTGGAGCGGACGGGCATTGCGTCCTTTGAGGACGTGAGTCGGCGGGTCATTGAGGACTTTATCGCCGATCGGCGCGATGGGGGCTATTCCGATGCCTCGGTGGAGCGCGCGCTCGCTGCCGTCAAAGGCCTGCATGCCTTTTTGGTGCGCGATGGGGCCGTGACCCAAAATCCTACGGCGGCGTTGCGTTTGCCAAAAAAGGCCGAGCGCCTGCCGGAGTGCCTTTCGGTGGAGGATGTTTCGGCATTGCTCGACCAGGATTTTCCGGATGGTGAGATGGGTCTGCGCGATCGCGCTATCTTGGAAGTGCTGTATGGGTGCGGCCTGCGCGTGAGCGAGCTGGTGGGGCTCGATGTGAGTGATATCCATGCCGATGACGGCTTTGTGCTGGTTCGCGGCAAGGGCTCCAAGGAGCGTCTGGTCCCTTTGGTGGGAAGCGCGGCGCGTGCCCTGACGCACTACATATGTGATGGGCGCCGACTTCTGGCGGCTCATGCTCGTGGGACAGAGACGCCGGCGGTCTATTTAAACAAGAACGGCGGGCGTCTGTCGCGTCAGGGTGTTCACGTCATATGCGAGCGCTACGGACGCCAGGTGGGGTTGGTGGGACTCCATCCGCACACGTTGCGCCATTCCTTTGCCACCCATATGCTCGCGGGCGGCGCGGACCTTCGCGTGCTACAGGAGATCTTGGGACACGCCGATATATCGACGACGCAGGTCTACACGCATGTCGATCGTACGCAGCTGACTGAGGTTTACCTGGCGGCCCACCCGCTGGCACATCGCTAATACGCTGCTGAGCTGCGATTACATGCTATCCGAGGACGGACCCCCGATTGCTGGAACGTGCTGTTGCGCACGTTTTGGCAATCGGGGGTCCGTCCCATTTTGCGCCACCGGCCAATGGCGCGGCGGGGTGCACATGCCGCGCGTGGGAGAGTTTGGGGGCGATGTGAACGGGATGTAAAGGGACGTAAAAATCGCCTCAAGGTCAACTTGAAGGTTGAGGTTGAAAGGCGGGGTGCTACAGGTGGCATCCCGCCTTTGCGTTAAACACAACATATTGTGTTTTCGAACATATGCTCGGGGGTGGCGCCCAATAGTTAGGGGGTGGAGTGGTGGGGCGGAGTGGGGGAAGGGGTGGGGAAAGGTGTTGAAAAATGGGGTGGTTCCCCATATTATTGATGACGTCGACAGGCGGGGTGGTTCCCCGCGTACGTGCCATCTGAGTAACCGAGGGGAGGGCGCACATGGGAATGACGGGTGCATACGAGCGCAATCTCGATGCAAAAGGTCGTCTATCCCTGCCTGCACCCCTTCGCGAGGAGCTTGGAGAGCACGTTCGCGTGTTCAAAGCCCTGGATGTCGATGCTCTGTACGTGTTCTCTGCCGAGGCCTTCGATAAGTGGGTCGAAGGACTCTTCGCGGGTCGTGAGGGCCACGAGGGTTTTAACCCGCGTGACATCAACGACCAGAAGCTCATGAGGGCGATCAACAAGCGCACCACGTCGATGGATGTGGACAGCGCGGGTCGTATCGGTCTTTCTGAGTGTCTCCGCAAGCAGGCGAACCTCGACCGCGAGGTCACGGTTGTGGGCAACTACGACCACCTTGAGGTTTGGGACCGCGCTACGGCCGATGAGGACGATGACGACGAGGCCCTGCTGGACCTCTTCTTCTCGTAAGGGCAAGGCACGAGTAACGGATGGAGCGTGGGATCTTGACACAAGAATATCGGCATGAACCTGTCATGCTCGGCGAAGTGCTTGAGTCGCTGCAGCTAAAGAGCGGCTCCGTCGTCTGCGACTGCACCCTTGGCGGTGCCGGCCATTCGGTAAAGATGGCCGCGCAGGTGGGGGAGACCGGCCTTTTGCTCGGCGTCGATCAGGACGACATGGCCCTCGAGGCCGCTGGCGCCCGTCTGGACCGCGAGGTTCCCGGCGTACCGCACCAGCTGCTGAAGGGCAACTTCGGCGACTTGGACGAGCTGCTTTGCTCGGCCGAGGTGCCCGGGGTCGATGGCTTCCTGTTTGACTTGGGCGTTTCGTCACCGCAACTCGATATCCCTGGCAGGGGCTTTTCGTATAACGAAGATGCCCCATTGGACATGCGGATGGATCCGGGTAACAACACCCTAAACGCAGCTGAGGTCATCAACACCTATAACGAACACGACCTCGCCCGGATTCTACGCGTCTATGGCGAAGAGAAGTTCGCCTCGCAGATTGCGCGCGAGATCGTGCGCCGTCGCGAGCAAGAACCGATCGAAACCACCGGTCAATTTGTCGAGATCATCAAGGCTGGCATTCCGGCTGCCGCTCGTCGGCATGGTGGACACCCGGCCAAGAAGAGCTTCCAGGCCATTCGCATCGAGGTCAACCACGAGCTCGATGTGCTCGAGAGGGGGCTTGACGCCGCCACCAGGTGGCTCAACCCGGGCGGACGCATCTGCGTCATCTCGTATCACTCGCTCGAGGACCGTATCGTAAAGAACCACTTTAAGGAGATGAGCCAGGGGTGCACGTGTCCGCCGGAGATTCCGGTGTGCGTGTGCGGCAACGTGCCGATACTCAAGGTCATCACCCGCAAACCCTTGGTTGCCCAACCCGATGAGGTTGCGCGCAACCCTCGGGCGAGATCAGCCAAAATCCGCGTGGCGCAGCGCCTGTAGGCGCGACCGCGCGAAATTTGACCTCCCGCTCGCACCATAAACGAAGCTTAAACACACTACCAACGTACTCGGGATGGGAGGCGGCATATCATGGGCTATAACACCTCAAACGCAGCACTCGCCTATGATATGAACGCCATGCCCGCCTACCGCGAGGCACCGCAGGCGCCCGTTGCCCCTCGTGAGCAACGCACGCCGCGTTTTGATGTCTACACGGGCGCGGGCCGTCAGGCAAACCAGGCGGTAAGCCCGGTTTTCATGAGCGTTCTTAAAACGGTTTGCATCATTGCGGCTGTCTTCATGACGATCGGTGTCGCGCGCGTGGCGCTTGCCGGTGCTACGGCCCAGGTGCTTAACGGCAACGCAGAGCTTACCAACACGCTCGAGAAGGCGACCGACGAGAGTTCTAACCTTGAGGTCATGCATTCGGTCTATGGTGCCGACACGCGCATTCGCGATCTTGCGGGTGCCTATGGCATGGTGGAGCCCAGCGAGAGCGTTACGCTTGACTTTTCGCAGGATGCAGCCGCGGGCGCTAGCTCGACTGCGGCCGCTCAGTAAATAAGACGGTAGCTGAGTATGACAAATGACTATCGCCGCGGTTCCGACGGGGACCACGGGTCTGGACGTCCCTCCTCGCGGGGACGTTCTGGTTATCAAGGAACGGGTCGGCCATCTTACAACGCGGGGCCGTCCTATGGCAACGACCCTGCGTCGCGTCTTCGTGGCTCGGGCGGACCTCGGGTGCGCAATACGGGCGCGCGCAAGGGGTCGTCGTCTGAATGGGTTACGGGAACGCCGCTGCCTCGCCGCGATGTCGTTATGGGCTGTATCGGGGTTGGCCTTGCCGCGGGCGTCTTCCGTCTTGCCGAATACCAGATCGTGAATGCTGACAAGCTGCGCGAGCGTGCGGACGCGCGTCGCCTGCTTTCACAGACGCTCTATGCCAAACGTGGCACTATCTACGACCGCAACGGCAACGTGCTGACGTCGTCGGTCGAATGCCGCAATGTCGCCGTGAACCCTCAGCTTGTCGAGGACGTCGACAAGACGGTCTCGGCGCTGGTCAAGGCTACCGGTATCGATAAAAAGACCTGTCGCAAGCTGGTACTGTCTGATGGTTCCTGGGTGTATATCAAGCGCCAGGTCGACGAGGATGACGCTGCCGTCCTGGAAAAGAAGAATCTACCCGGCGTGCTCTTTGAGCAGGCGATGAAGCGGGTTTACCCGTATGGAAACCTGGCTTCTCAGCTGCTGGGCGTCGTGAACGTGGACAACGCTGGCCTGACGGGACTCGAAAAACAATACGATGAGCTTCTGACCGGAACGAATGGCTCTCTTGTGCGCGAGCGCGCAAGAGATGGCGGCTACATCGCGGGCGGTGCCTATAAAAAGGTTGCCGCGATCGATGGCGTGGATATCGTGACGACGATCGACGTCAACATTCAGCGCGCCGCGGAAGATGCCTTGGCCGAGGCGGTCGAGAAGACGAAGGCCAAAAACGGGTCGGCCCTGGTGACCGACCCGACGACTGGAGAGATCCTGGCCGCCTGCTCGTATCCGACCTACGACCAGACCAATTTGGAAAACGCCAAGACCGAGGACATGAACCTTCGTCTGGTGACGGATGCCTACGAGCCCGGCTCGGTCTTTAAGACGCTGGTTGCGGGCGCCGGATTTGATTTGGGCGTTGTGCGCCCGAGCACATCGTTTGAGGTTCCCGCGAGTATCAAGGTGGGCGACGATACCGTTACCGATGCCGACAAGCGTGACTACACCATGACAATGGACGTACGCGAGATGATGCGCCGTTCGTCCAATGTTGGTTTTGTCCTGGTGGGGCGCAAGATCGGTGCCGACGATTTTGCCACCTATGTGGACAAGTGGGGTATCGGTCATAGCTCCGGTGTCGATTTTCCGGGTGAGAGTCTGGGCATCGTCAAGGAGCGCGACCAGTACGATGGTGCCACCTTGGGTGCTATGAGCTTTGGCCAGGCGCTGTCCGTCTCGCCGATTGAGGTCGCACGTGCCGTGGGCGGCATCGCGAACGGCGGCGTGATGATGACTCCGCACTTCTATAAGTCGAGCAAGGGCGATGAAAAGGATTGGGGCGAGGGGGATCGCGCGATTTCCGAGGAGGCCGCCTCGCAGGTGACATCGTGTATGCAGACGGTCGTTGCCGAGGGAACGGGCGTTGGCGGCGCGGTAGACGGCTACGACGTGGCGGGCAAGACCGGTACGGCCGAGCGCGCCGATGAGAACGGCGGCTACCTCAAAGAGAACTACATGTCGTCTTTTATGGGGTTTGCCCCGGCGCAGTCGCCCAAGGTCCTGTGCTATATCACCCTTGACGGAACCCCGTCAGGCTCCGATGCCGCCGCAGTGCCGTTCCAGTCCATTATGGCCAGTGCGCTTGATGTGTTGGGTGTCCCGCGCACCAAGTAGGGGGTTACTATCTATGAAATGGCCAGTCGGTTAATCCGGGTTGTTCACACGCCCTGCACCACGCGTAGGCGGCGCTGGGATACAATACGCCGATAGCATTATTAGGTTTACAGGGGAGCTGCAATGATAGAGATCGCCGTCAACAACCTCGCGGCCGCAACAGGGGCCCGAACCGTGACGGGAGAAGCCGATCGGGTATGCCGCGGTTGCGTTATCGACTCGCGCCAGGTTGAGGAGGGCACGATATTCGTTGCCTTCCCGGGTGAAAAGGTCGACGGCAACGACTTTGCTTCCCGTGCCATCGAGTCGGGTGCCGGCGCCGTAGTGATGACGCGCGAGCCCGATGCCGAGCTGCTTTCGCTGGCCCATGAGAAGGGCTGCGCCATCCTGCATACCGATGACCCCGAGGAGTTTTTGCTGCGCCTGGCTCACGCTTATCGTTTGGAGCTTGGCTGCCTGGTAATTGGCATTACCGGCTCTATCGGCAAGACGACGACCAAGGACGTGCTCGCCGCGGTGCTCGCCAAGCGCTATTGCGTTTGGGCAACCAAGGGTAACTACAACAACCTGATCGGTATGCCGCTCACGGTGCTGGCGGCCCCTGCCGACACCGAGGTTCTGGTGCTCGAGATGGGTATGAACCATTTCCACGAGATTGAGCGCATGTCTCAGTCCGCCAATCCCAACCTTGCCATTGTGACCAAGATCGGCACCTCCCATATCGGTATTCTGGGCAGTCGCGAGAATATCGCTCGTGCCAAATCCGAGATTGTTGGCGGCATGTGCGCCGCCGGAGACCTTCTCCCGTTGCTGGTTTTGGGTGGTGAGGACGACTTTACCCCGTTCATCCGCGACACCTTTGCCGCGCCTGCGGGCGTCGACGTGATGCTTGCGGGCGTCTCGGACGACGATGAGGTCCGTGCGTGCGACATTCGCATTGATGACGAGGGACGCCCGGTCTTTACGCTCGATTTTGGCTTGGGCGAGACTATCGACACCCTGCTTGCCATTCCCGGCGCGCAGTCCGTTCCCAATGCCGTCAAGGCCGCGGCGGTTGCCTATCGTCTTGGCGTGACGCCCGAGCAGATCGATGCCGCCTTTAGGGGTCTTACGATTACCGGGCATCGCCAGGAAATCAAGCGCGCCAAGAGCGGCGCTCGCGTCATCGACGACTCATATAACGCCAGTGCCGAATCGATGGCAGCCGGCCTCGACCTGCTGTGTTCGCTTTCGTGCACGGGTTCGCGCATGGCGGTTCTGGGCGAGATGGGCGAGATGGGCGACGAGGCTCCTCGCATGCATGAGCTGGTGGGCGCCTATGCGGCGGCCAAGAAGCTCGATATGCTTGCATGTGTCGGCGGTGAGCTTGCCCAGCGTATGGCCGAGGCCGCGCGCATGATGGGTATGGATGAGGACCGCATTCAGGTGTTCTCCGACTATCAGCAGGTGCTCGACCGTATGGGCGGCGCTCTTGAGCAGCATGATGTCGTGCTGGTCAAGGGCTCACGCTTCGTTGAGCTCGATCGCTTTGTGGAAGGTGTGTGCTAGTCCATGTTCGGCAATCCTTCGTATCCTACGTACCAGGCATTTTTGGGATTGGGCATCGCCGCCGTCATCGCGATGCTGCTTATGCCGTGGTGGATTAAGCTCCTGAAGGTCGAGGGCATCGGCCAGCAGGTTCGCGCCGATGGCCCCAAGCGTCACCTGATTAAGCAGGGCACGCCCACCATGGGTGGCGTCATCATCCTGGTTGCCGTTTCGCTGACCTGCCTTTTGATGGGAAAGCTCACCACCGAGCTCGTGCTTGTGCTGCTCGCCACGCTGGCAACCGGCGTTCTTGGCCTCATCGACGACCTGACTTCTGTCACGCACGGCCGCTCGCTCGGCCTGACGCCTCACGCCAAGATGATTGGCCTTACCCTCATCTGCGTTACCTTTACCGTGCTTGCTGTCAACTGGTGCGGCGTCGCCCCCGAGATTCGTTTCCCCGGTGGCCTGACGATCGACCTTGGTGTGCTCTCGACCACCATTTGCGGCCTCTCTTTTCCGTGGCTCTACCTTGTCTTTTGCTGGCTGATGATCGCGGGCCTTTCCAATGCCGTAAACCTCACCGACGGCTTGGACGGTCTTGCCGGCGGCACCTCCATGATCGCCATGCTGGCCATGGCTGCCATGGCGTTTTTGCACGGCGATGTGAACCTGTCCATCTTCTGCACGGCGTGCGCCGGCGCCTGCCTGGGCTTTTTGTGGTTCAACTGCTATCCGGCGAGCATCTTTATGGGCGATACCGGCTCGCTTGCCCTGGGTGCCGCTTTTGCCTGCACCTCCATCATGACCAACACCGAAGTCGTTTCCCTCATCATCGGCGGTCTGTTTATCGTCGAGACCCTGTCGGTCATGATCCAGGTTGTCTATTTCCACTTTACGCACAAGCGCGTCTTCCTTATGGCGCCCATTCATCATCATTTCGAAAAGAAGGGCTGGGCCGAGACCAAGGTCGTCATCCGTTTTTGGATTGTCGCCGCGGCCTTCGGAGCCCTGGGCCTCGCGTTGTTCTTCCAGTTGGGATAGTGGTCTTTCATGCCTCTTGCTGATGTCTTTAGCCTGCTCGTTTTGGGCCAGGGTAAGTCCGGTCTTGATGTCGCTCGCTGGGCGCTTGCACATCCCAAGCGTGTGAGTGCCGTTACCGTTTACGGTGGCGGCACGTCCGAGCCCAACGATGCCACGCGCTCGCTCGAGGCGCACGGGGCATCGTTTGTCTACAGAACCGAGCAGGTCGAGGGCGCGTTTGATGTATGCGTGACGTGTCCGGGCATCTCGGAGTTCTCGGCATTCTTTAAGGCTGGCCGTGATCACGCTGCCCAGATTATGGGTGAGCCCGAGTTTGCCTACCGTCTGTCTCCCCAAAATTGGATTGCCATTACGGGCACCAACGGCAAGACGACAACCACGTCACTCACCGATTACCTGCTTAAGGCAGCGGGCGAGGCGAGCGTTGCTGTCGGCAACATTGGCGAGCCTCCGGTGAACGAGATTGATGGCCGTGCGCATAACGAGTGGTTTGTGGCGGAGCTTTCGAGCTATCAGATCGCAACGACCCAGGAGCTTCACCCCCGTGTGGCGGTGCTGCTCAACATTACCCCCGACCATCTGGGCTGGCATAAGAGCCATAAGAACTATGCGCTCGCCAAGATTAAGCTCTTCGAGAATATGGTCGACGATGACCTGGTGATTGTTGACGTCGAGGATGCCGGTATCCACGAGTTCGATGAGTACATCTATGTTCCGGGCCGTCGCATCTGCAAGGTTGCTTTTGACGAGCCTGCGGGCGAGGACGCCGCATTTGTTCGCGATGGCAAGATGGTCATTCGCCTGAAGGGCGTCGAGACCCCGCTTGTCGATACGTCCGAACTTAAGATTTCGGGCCATCACAATGTAATCAATGCCCTGTGTGCTGCCACGGCGGCCCTGACGGTCGGCGCCGATGTTGACGGTGTGTGTCGCGGCCTGGTCTCGTTCCAGCCGCTGGAGCACCGCGTTGAGCCCTGTGGCGAGATCGATGGCGTGCGCTATGTCAACGATTCCAAGGCAACGAACACCGATGCGGTCGAAAAGGCCCTGACGGCGTTTCCCGATGACGATGTGATCTTGCTGCTCGGCGGTCACGATAAGGGCACGCCGCTCGAGTCCTTTGCCCGCGTTGTGATGGATAACGTTCGCTCGGTGGTCTGCTTTGGCGACGCGCGCGAGCGCTTTACCGCCGCTATGGACGAGGCGGATGTCGACGGTGATGTCGATATCGCCCAGGCCGACGACCTGCGCGATGCCGTGGACGTTGCCCGTTCGCTCTCGAGCCGCGGCGATGTGATCTTACTGTCGCCCGCCTGTTCTTCGTTCGATGAGTTCTCGGGCTACGAGGAGCGCGGTCGCGTGTTTAAGGACTATGTGGCCCAGCTTGCCGCTGCGTCCAATACGCAAATGGAATAGGGGTTGCCGGTGAGAGAGGAGAGCCCCCGACAGAATATGAGGAGGCCCGACTCGGACCGTGCTTCCTCGCAGCGCAGCACGCCGCGCGCCGGTCGTCGCACGCAGGGCATCGGCGAACGTTATATCGCCGGCGTCCCCGCACGTATCATGCGACCCCGCCTGGTCTTTTTGACCTGCCTGTTCTCGCTGGTCTGTTTTGGCCTGCTTATGGTGTACTCGGCTTCTTCAGTCGAGGCGCTTCACGAGAACGACTCCGCGACCTACTTTTTGTTCCGGCAGTTTATGTTCACTGTCGTCGGTGTTGCTGCCCTCGAGTTCATCGCGCGCGTTGCACCCGATAGCTGGTTTGGCGAAGGGGCGCTTAAACTTGCCCTTATCGCTATGATGATCTTGCTGCTTGCGGTGTTCCTCTTTGGTAGCGGCAGCCGTGGCGCTACGCGTTGGCTGAGCATTGCCGGCATTCAGTTTCAGCCATCGGAGTTTCTCAAGCCGTTTGCCATTGCCTATTCTGCCATCATGCTCGATCGCGTGTTTTCGCCCGGCGGTAACATCAATGAGTTCCTTAAGGGCATGGGCTTATATTTGGGCATATCGCTCGTCTTGATTTTTATTCAGCCCGACTTTGGCACCATCCTGATTATTCTGTTGACGATCATGTGCATGGCGCTCTTTGCCGGCCTTGACCCAAAATACATTATCGGTGCGATTCTTGCTGGCGCCGTCATCATCGTGATCGCTCTTGTCGTCGAGCCGTACCGTATGGTGCGCATTCAGGTTCTCTTGAACCCTTGGGCAGATGAATATGGAGACGGGTATCAGGCAACGCTCGCCATTATGGCGTTTGCTTCGGGCGGACTGTTCGGCCGCGGTATCGGCAACTCAACCATGAAGTACTCGTATTTGCCCGAGGCACACAACGACTACATCCTGGCCATCATTGGCGAGGAGGTTGGCTTTTTGGGGACGCTGCTGTTTTTCTTGCTGTTTGCGATGCTGATCTACTCGGCGTTTCGAATTGCCGAGCAGGCCGCCGATCGTCGCGGGGCGCTCATGGCTTCGGGCTCTGCGGTTATCCTCGCGGTGCAGTTTTTGATCAACGCGCTGGGTATTCTCAACGTGTTTCCTATGACGGGTAAGCCGCTGCCGTTTATCAGCTATGGCGGCTCGTCGATTATCGTGTCGCTCATGCTCGCCGGGCTTATTTTACGCGTCTCGCACGAGAGCGCTCGACGCGATGAATACGATCGTCGTCGCGATAGCTTTGCCGTTATGGACGAGAGCACTGCCGGTGTTCCCCATACGCGTGGGGAGCGCTCGTCGCGTGGCGGTTTTACCGTCTTGAACGGTTTTGCTTCGGAGTCGGATGCCCGTCCGCGCTCGGTGCCGCAGAGTCGCCCGCAACGACCGACGCCGCGCAATACGGGTGGCGGATATAATCGGATCGACTTGAATTCGGACCCGTCGGCGCGCTTGCGCACCGACGACCAGGGGCCGCGCGTACGAAGGGACTACCATGACCGATAAGATGACCGTTGCTATCGCAGCCGGCGGCACGGCGGGACATATCAACCCCGCACTCGCCTTGGCCGAGGAGCTACGTGACCGTGGCCACCACGTTGTGTTTGTGGGTCAGTCGCATAAGCTCGAGGGTCGTCTGGTTCCCGAGGCAGGGTTCGATTTTGTGCCGATTACGGTTACGGGCTTCGACCGCTCTCGCCCTTGGACGGCATTGAGCTCGCTGTGGCGTGTCTATAAGGCGAAGCGCGCGCTCGGCAGCCATTTTTCTAAAGCCTGCAAGCCCGATGTCGCTATAGGTTTTGGCGCCTATGTCGAGGTCCCGCTTCTGGGCTGGTGCAAAGACGCGGGCATTCCGTATCTGCTGCACGAACAGAACTCCGTTCCGGGCCTTGCTAACAAGATGATGAGTTCGCATGCCGCCCGCGTTTGCATCTCGGTGCCGGCAGCACGTTCCGTGTTTGAGCGCGAGGGCGATCCTGACCATGTGCTCATGACCGGCAACCCCGTGCGCCGTTCTGTGATCGAGGGGGATCGGGTTCGCGGTCGCAGGGCTCTCGACGTGCCTGAGGACGCCACACTCCTGCTGGTTTTTGGCGGCTCACTTGGTGCTCAACATCTTAATGAGCGCGTGGCTTCGCTTAAAAACGAGTTGCTCTCGCGCGATAATCTCTATGTTTTGCATTCGACGGGCGCCGATGGCTTCGAGGACACCGAGCGTGCTCTTGCCCTGATGCCCGAGGAGGCGAAGCGGTATCGCGTCCAGCCCTACATCGACAATATGGGCGATATGCTGGCCGCGGCCGATTTGGTCCTCTCGCGCTCGGGCGCTTCGAGCGTTGCCGAAATCGCCGCTCTTGCCACACCTTCGGTACTGGTGCCGTATCCGCATGCGACGGCCGATCATCAGACCACCAATGCCCGCTATCTGGTCGATGCCGGTGCCGGCGTGCTCTGCGCCGACTCTGATATCGATACCCAGGCGTTTGCCGATGAGTTGCTGCATCTTATCGATGATGCGCAGGCGCGCGATGCCATGCGTCAGGCGGCTCGCGGTTTGGCCCAGGACCGCGCTGCCGTCCTTTTGGCAGACGCGGTAGAAGGATTGCGTTAGTTAGACGGGATATCGCGGGTCGCCCTCGCGCGGATGCGGTAGGTGCGGTACAGTAGACGGGTTACAGGCAGTGTTTACGCAAGGAGTACACGAGCACATGGCTGATTCCCAGACTGCAACCTCCGCGCCCGATTTCAAGAGCGCCCATTTTATCGGTATCGGTGGCGCCGGCATGAGCGGCATCGCCCTCGTCCTTCACGAGCGCGGCTATGTCGTTACCGGCTCCGACCTTAAGACGTCGCGCTATATTCGTCAGCTTACCCGCGCCGGCGTGAAGGTGCATGTGGGCCATGAGGCCGCCACCATCGACGAGGTCAAGCCTGACGTCGTCGTTGTCTCTACCGCTATTCCCGAGTCCAACCCCGAGCTCGTCCGTGCGCGCGAGCTGGGTATTCCCGTGTGGCCTCGCGCCAAGATGCTCTCGGCGCTTGGTCATGGCTACACCACCGTCGCCGTTGCCGGCACTCACGGCAAGACCACGACCTCTTCGATGTGCGCCACCATGCTCGACCGCATGGGTCTTGACCCCAGCTTCCTGATCGGCGGCATCGTCGAGGGATACGATACCAACGGCAAGAACGGCTCGGGCGACTATTTTGTCGCCGAGGCGGATGAGTCCGACAGCTCCTTTCTGTTCCTTAACCCCAACGTGGTCATCGTTACCAACGTCGAGGCCGACCATCTCGATCATTACTCGGGTATCGAGGAGATCGAGGCCACTTTTGCCAAGTTTATGAGTCTGGTGGGCGAGGACGGCGCGGTCATCGTCTGTGGCGAGGACCCGCATCTGGTCGAGCTTGCCAGGTCGACCGGTCGCCGCGTGCTCTCCTACGGTTTTGCCGAGACCAACGACATCGTCTGCTTGCATCCGGATGTCAAGGGCATCCAGAGCGACTTTATCGTTCGCTTTGAGGACGGCACCGAGCACGCTGTCGAGATTAAGAGCAACCCCGGTCGTCACAACATGCTCAACGCCACGGCCGTCTTGACCGTCGCTCATGTCCTAGGCCTCGATATCGACGCCGCCGCTAAGGCACTTTCGAGTTTTGAAGGCGTCCGCCGTCGCTTTACCCACGTGGGCGATATCGACGGCATCACGGTGGTTGACGATTACGGCCATCATCCCACCGAGATCAAGGCGACGCTCGCTGCTGCCTCTTCGCTGGGCTACAAACATGTCGACGTCGTGTTCCAGCCGCACCGCTATTCGCGCCTGCAGGCTCTGTGCGATGACTTTGCCGACGCATTCGCCAATGCTGACAAGCTGCTGTTGATTGACGTGTTCTCTGCCGGCGAGATGCCCATCCCGGGCGTCACGTCCAAGATGCTTGCCGATACCGTGCGCGCCAAGCACCCCGGCAAGGAGGTCGTGTACTGCTCGAGCCGTCTTGAGCTCAATGAGGAGCTCGAGAAGATGGTGGGCGAGGGCGATTTGCTGCTTACCATGGGCGCCGGCGACGTCACGACGGTCGGCCCCGAGTTCATCGAGTATCTGACTGCCAAGAAAGACGCTTAAACCCCATGGGTCTGTTTAACGCCGTCATGGCGCTTTCGGGCATGATCGATACGGACGTAATTGAGGATGAACGCCTCGCGCGCCATACGAGCTATCGTATCGGCGGCAAGGCGGACCTCTTTGTGACGTGTCACAGCTATTATGCCTTGCGTCGCGCCGTGGCGGTGCTCGATCGTGAGCAGGTGCCGTGGGTCATTATCGGCAAGGGATCTAATCTGCTTGTTGCCGATGCAGGCTATCGCGGCGCCGTCATTTCGTTGGGGCGTGAGTTCCAGCGTACGGTTGTCGCCGAAGACGGTTGTACGCTGACGGTCGGTGCGGGCGTGATATTCGCTCGCCTAGTCAACGACGCGCTGTCGCGTAGCCTTTCGGGCCTTGAGTTTGCGGTCGGTATTCCCGGCTCCGTTGGCGGCGCCGTGTCCATGAATGCCGGCACGCGAACCGAGTGGATTGGCTCGCTGGTCGAAGATGTCGTTACGTTTGACCCGAGCTCCGGCATCAAGCATTACGCGGGCTCGGAGATCGCTTGGGGCTACCGTGAATGCAGCCTGCCGCGTAACGAGATCATTCTGGAGTGCGTGCTCAAGCTCAAACCTGCGCCCAAGGCCGATATCCGTGAACGTATGGAGCGGTACCTGACGCGGCGTAAGCGCACACAGCCCATGGGCTGTGCATCCTGCGGGTCGGTATTTCGCAACCCGCCCGATGCGAGCGTGGGCAAGCTTATCGAGGATTGTGGATTAAAGGGTTTTTCGGTTGGCGGCGCGGAAGTTTCGCCCGTACACGCTAATTTTATCGTTAATAACGGAACCGCCTCGGCCGATGACGTGGCCGCGGTTATCAGACATGTGCACGGAAAGGTGAGGGAGGCGTATGGCATCGAGCTCAGACCGGAAGTTAAATTCCTCGGCTTCTAGAGCATCGAAACCAACCTTCCGCCGCGCCGGAGGGCGTTCCGGCGCACCGTCTCAGCCTCAACGTAAATCCGTTATGCCTTCTAAGCCTGCTGGGTCCGTGCGGCCTGCCAAGCGTTCGACTGCCGGTTCGCAGCTTGGCGGACGCCCCGCGGCCAAAAATGTTGCTCGTCCGGTGGCACGTCCCTCGGTGACGCCCAAACCGGCGATGGGTGCCATACCTTCTCGCCCCATAGCGTCGCCCAAGCCCTCGTTGGGGGCAAAGGTGACGCGTCCCGGTCGCGCGCTGGGTGCATCTAAGCCACGTATGCTGACGTCGGTGTCGGCCTCCGCAAAACCGCAATCGGGCAAAAAGGGCTCTAATCCGCTGTCATCGATCGGCGCCCTGGCAAATCATGCGGCGGGTGCCGCTTCTGCCGTTAAGGGCAAGGGCAAAATCGTGGGCGGCATCCTTGCCGCTCTGGCAGCGCTTGCAGTCGTTGCCGTCGTCGTCATTAACTCTGGCCTGTTCGCCGCTACCGATATTCAGATCCAGGGCAGCGAGCATGTGACCAAGCACGATGCCATCCAGCTGATCGATCTGCCCGAGAACACGTCGCTGTTCAATGTGAATTCCGACCAGATCACCGAGGGCCTTAAGCAAAATCCGTGGGTCTCGGGCGTGGATGTCCAACGTCAATTTCCCCATACGCTCATCATCACGCCGACGGAACGCAAAGTTATCGCAATCGCCTACATTAGCTCCGACGATCTTGCCTGGGCGATCGGGGACGATGACACATGGATTGCACCACTGTCTACCTCGGTCGATGTTGACGACCAGGGCAATGTCATTACAACGGGGGAGGGTGCCAACACCCTAAACGGTATCGATGCCGCCCTGGCACTCGCTAAACATTACGGTGCCGTGCTGTTGACCGATGTCTCGGCCGATGTCGCACCGGTTTCGGGGCAAGCCGTAAATTCCAAGGCCGTCAAGACCGGCCTGGATTACGTCCGCGGTTTCTCGAGCGAGTTCCTGGGCCAGGTCAAGGATATTTCCACGCCCTCGGTCGAGGCCATCTCGGCGAATCTCGATAACGGTATCGAGGTGTCGCTCGGAGATTCGGATGACATTGCCAAAAAGGAGCGTATCGTTACCAAGCTGCTTTCGCAGGTGGAGGGCGTGACGTATATCAACGTTCGATCTCCTGGCAACTATACGTTTAGGAACGCACCGACCTCGTAGCGTCTTCTGGCCTTTGTTGACGGGGCATACCGCGCCGTTTATCTGGTTTGTTTGGTTTTCACCGTCAATTATTTGACTGATACGTTCATAATGTGCAAACATAATACGGTTTACCTTTGCATTTACTTTCAACTTGAAGGTTAATGTGCGCAGGGGTCAACCCATGCTATGGCAATAACCTTTGTTCGGAGGACCGACATGCACGAGACAGAGATCAACAACTACCTTGCCGTCATTAAGGTGGTCGGCGTCGGCGGCGGCGGTACCAACGCGGTCAATCGAATGATCGAAGAGGGTATCCGCGGCGTCGAGTTTGTTGCCATCAACACCGATGCTCAGGCACTCGCGATCTCTGATGCCGATATCAAGGTGCACATCGGCACCGACCTGACCCGCGGCCTGGGCGCTGGCGCCAACCCCGAGGTCGGCCGTAAGGCCGCCGATGAGTCCCGCGACGACATCGCCGAGGCGCTCGCTGGCGCCGATATGGTGTTCATCACCTGCGGCGAGGGCGGCGGCACCGGTACCGGCGCTGCCCCCATCGTTGCCGATATCGCGATGAACGAGGTCGGCGCGCTGACCGTCGCCGTCGTGACCAAGCCCTTTACGTTTGAGGGCCGCAAGCGCAAGAAGAGCGCCGAAGAAGGCATTAAGACGCTTTCCGACTGCGTCGACACCATGATCGTTATCCCTAACGACAAGCTGCTCGACATCGCCGAGAAGAAGACCACCATGCTTGAGGCCTTCGCAATCGCCGATGGCGTCCTTTCCCAGGGCACCCAGGGCATCACCGACCTCATCACCGTCCCCGGTATCATCAACCTGGACTTCGCCGATGTTAAGACCATCATGAAGCAGGCCGGTACCGCCATGATGGGTATCGGTACCGCTTCTGGGGACACCCGTGCCGTCGACGCTGCCCAGCAGGCTATTTCCAGCCCGCTGCTCGAGAGCTCCATCGATGGCGCTACGCGCGTCCTGCTTTCCATTGCCGGTTCCAAGGACCTGGGCATTCAGGAGATCAGCGACGCCGCCGACGTTGTCGCCAACGCCGTCGACCCCGAGGCCAACATCATCTTCGGTACCGTTGTCGACGAGTCCCTGGGCGATCAGGTGCGTATTACCGTCATCGCTACGGGCTTCTCCGACTCCAACGTCAACCGTCAGGACGAGCTCTTCGCTGCACAGCAGTCCCAGAGCAAGGCCGCTGCTTCTACCGAGCCGCAGCGCACCGCTCCTGCCACGAGCCCGGCTCAGGCTGCCCCGACTCGCAACGTCGGTGGTACCGAGCTCCCCAACTTTGGCAACGACCAGTTTGAGCTTCCTGACTTCCTCAAGCGCGGCAGCTTCTAGTTCGTTTTTCTCAGCGACCTGTATGGGGTGCGTCCGATTGGGCGCACCCTTTTTGTTGTGTTTTGCCTTTGTAAACGAAAGCCTCCAATCTCCTTACGTTCCCCTTACGTTTAGCCCCTACCGCTGCGGGTATCCTTTTGATGAAGTATGGCAGCCGTGTGGCACGGACTGCTGCGGCGTCGCCGCGATACTTGTGTTATTAGGAGGCTTTAGTATGGCAGCACGTGCGGACAGCGTTTCGCGTGTCGACCATGATGGAGTTACGTTGGTAGAGGGCGCGACGCACGATGTTCGCTTTGCTTTTACCGAACGCGCCGGCGGTGTTTCCGAAGATGCGTACTCCTCACTCAATCTGGGCTCGCATGTTGGCGATGACCCCTTTGCCGTTCAAGAAAATCGTCGCCGCGCACTCGAGGCCTTGGGTGCCGCCGAGTGCGAGCACAACCTGCTTGTTCCCAATCAAGTACACGGTGACCATGTCGTGACGGTGACCTCGAACGGTGCTGATGATCTCGAGAACATTCGCGAGCAGATTGCCGAGGGCTGCGATGCCATCGTCTGCATGGCCCGTGAGGTACCCGTGATGCTCTGCTTTGCCGATTGCGTTCCCGTGGTGCTGGTGGCTCCCGGCGGCTTTGCCGTGGTGCACTCTGGCTGGAAGGGCACGATTGCGCGCATTTCCGCCAAGGCGTGCCAAGCGCTCTGCGAGGCGGCTGGCTGCAAGCCGGACGACATCTCTGCCTACATTGGGCCCCATATCCTGGGCGACGAGTACGAGGTGTCCCAAGAACTTATGGATCGCTTTGCCGCCGAGTTCGCGTGCATCGATGCCTCTGCTTCTCGTATGCTCGATCTTTCCGCCGCCATTCGCGAGGCGCTGATGGACGCCGGCGTCGAGGCGAGCAGCATTGTGGACACCAAGCTTTCCACCGTTCGTCAGAACGACCGCTTTTATTCCTACCGCAACGAGGGCGGCACCTGTGGGCGCCATGCTGCGATCGGCGTGATGCTATGAGAAAGATCGCATCGGTCCTGAGTGCTGCAGTGCTTACGCTCACGCTGTGTGCTTGCTCCTCGGGATCTTCCACATCTTCTATTACCGTGGCCGGCTCGACCACGTGCCTTCCCATTGCCGAGATCGCAGCCGAGGGCTTTAAGGAAGAGGCCGGCACCGATGTGCTCGTCTCCGGCCTTGGCTCCTCTGCGGGTATCGAGGCCGTCAGCAACGGCACGGCCGACATCGCCAGCTCGTCTCGTGGCCTCAATGCCGACGAACAAGACCTTGGCCTGACCCCGATCGTAATCGCGCACGACGGCATCGCAGTCATCGTGAACGACGACAACCCGGTCGACAATCTCTCGACCGAGCAGCTCCGCGATATTTACGCCGGCAAGATCACCAACTGGAAGGAAGTCGGCGGAGAGGACCTGAAGATTCAGGTTATCAACCGCGATGAGGCGTCCGGTACGCGCGAGGCCTTCCGTACCATCGTGATGGACGGCACGCCGTTCGATCGCCGCTCGGCCGTTCTTTCGGGTACGGGCCAAGTGCGCGACGTCGTGTCACGCTCGCATGGCGCCATTGGCTACATCTCGCTGGGTTTTGTCGAGAGCCTCAACGCCACGACCTCGGTTAAGGCCGTTTCGGTCAACCATGTCGAGGCATCCGAGAAGACGGTCGCAAGTGGCGGCTATCCCATCTCGCGCGACCTTTACTTCTTTGTGAAGGGTACGCCTTCGCATCAGGCGCAGGACTACATTGACTATGTGACGTCCGAGAAGATGGACAAGCAGATTCGCGAGGCGGGCTTTATTCCCGTCACCAACGACGGAAAGGGGAGTGAGTAGCGTGGAAGCACAGGAAACCCCCCAGATTGAGCAGGAGGCTCAGACGCCCAAAAAGCGTGAGTTGGCGTTGGTGTCGCGTAGCACCTATCTCAAGGAGAAGGCGCTGCAGTGGATCTTCTTTGCCTGCGCGTTCTTGGCGGTCGTCACCGTTATCCTGATCTTTGTCTTTACCACGTACTCGGCGCTGCCCGTCTTTACCGACATCGGCCTGGCGGACTTCTTTAGCTTTACGTGGGCGCCATCCGAGGGCCACTACGGCATCATGTCGCTGCTGGCGGGCTCTGGTCTGGTGACGGTCGGTGCGCTCGCCATGGGCGTGCCCCTGGGTGTGGGCACGGCTGTATATCTGGTCGAGATCGCCAGCAAGCGCGTGCGCAGGCTCATCAGCCCCGCCGTCGACCTGCTGGCGGGCATCCCCTCCATCATCTACGGCTTCTTTGGCATGGTCATCATCCGCCCGTTTATCGCGCAGCTGACCGGCGGTCTTGGCTTTGGCGCGCTGACGGCGTGGTTTGTGCTTGCCATCATGATCGTTCCCACCATTACCACGCTCACGATCGATGCCCTCAATTCCATCCCCATGGGCATTCGCGAGGCGTCCTATGCCATGGGTGCCACCAAGTGGCAGACCATCTACAAGGTCGTGCTGCCTGCAGCCAAGCTGGGCATTGTCGATGCAATTGTCTTGGGTATGGGGCGTGCCATCGGTGAGACCATGGCCGTGCTGATGGTCGTGGGCAACGCCCCGGTCATTCCAGATAGCATCTCGAGCCCCATCTCGACGCTCACGAGCCAGATCGCACTCGACATGAGCTATTCCTCGGGCCTGCATCGCTCGGCTCTGTTTGGCATGGGCGTGGTCCTGTTTATCATCTCAGCTGCACTGGTGGGTATCGTTCGCCTGATTTCAAAGAAGAGGGGGTAGGCTATGTCCGATTCCGTTGACACGACGGTCGATACGACATCGTCGCGCGAGCTCATCAAGCGTGCCCTTTCCCATGGCAAGAAGGGCCGCATCAACAAGGACCTGTCCAACAAGATTATGCTCGGCGTGTTTCGCGCCGCGGCCTATATCACCACCCTGGTGTTGCTTGCCATCATCGCCTACGTGGTCATCAACGGTCTTCCGCATATCTCGCTCGACTTTATCTTCGGCTGGCCGCAGGGCGTAAACGCCGAGGGTGGCATCTGGCCCACGATCGTCTCGACCATCTACGTGACGGCGCTCGCCATGCTCATCTGCACGCCGGTTGCCGTCTTGGCTGCGGTCTATCTGGCCGAATACGCCAAGCAGGGCAAGGTCGTCGACATCATTCGCTATGCTGCCGATGCCCTGGCCTCGGTGCCTTCCATCGTTATGGGCCTCTTTGGTTACGCCTTGTTTGTTGAGGCCATGGGCCTGGGCCTTTCGATGGTTTCGGCCGCTCTGGCGCTGGCGCTTCTGATGCTGCCCATCGTCATGCGCACCACCGAGGAGGCAATTCGCGCCGTTCCGCGCTATATCCGTTGGGGCGCATATGGCCTGGGCGCCACCAAGTGGCAGGTCGTCTCCAAGATCGTGCTTCCTTCTGCCTTTGGCCGCATTGCCACCGGCATCGTCCTTGCCATCGGTCGCGCCATCGGCGAGACCGCGGTGGTGCTCTACACCATGGGTCAGGCCATCAATCTGCCGATCTCGCCGCTCGATTCCGGTCGTCCCATGACCGTTCACCTCTATTTGCTTGCCAACGACGGCATCAACATGAACGCAGCCTACGGCACTGCGCTTTTGCTGATGGCGATTATTCTGGCCTTCAACCTGTTTGCGCGTTATCTGTCGCGCAAGCGCCGCTAGTTAAGGAGTCCCATGTCCGTCTATCAGTCCGCTCCCACGCCGGAGCAAGCGGCCATCACAGCCAAGGATTTCAACTTTTGGTACGGTGACTTTCATGCGCTGACGGGGCTCGACCTCAACATCGCCAAAAACGCCATCACCTCGTTTATCGGTCCTTCGGGCTGTGGTAAATCGACGTTTTTGCGCTGCATCAACCGTATGAACGACCTTATCGAGGGTACTCGCGTCGAGGGCACCATGACACTCGACGGCAACGATATCTATGCCGAGGGCGTCGACCCGGTCGACCTTCGTCGCCGCGTGGGCATGATTTTTCAGCAGCCCAACCCGTTTCCCAAATCCATCTACGAGAATGTCGCTTTTGGCCCTCGTCTGCAGGGCGTGACTAGCAAAAGCGACCTCGACGACATCGTGGAAGAATCGCTCAAGCGCGCCAACCTCTGGAAAGAGGTATCCAATCAGCTCAACAAGGATGGTTTGGCGCTCTCGGGCGGTCAACAGCAGCGTCTGTGCATCGCGCGTGTGCTTGCGGTGCAGCCCGATGTCCTTCTGATGGACGAGCCCTGCTCCGCCATCGACCCCACGTCCGTATCTAAGGTCGAGGATCTGATGGCCGAGCTGGCGCCCGAGATGACGATCATCATCGTCACGCATTCTATGCAGCAGGCCGCTCGCATTAGCGACTACACCGCATTTTTCTTGCAGGAAGTTGCCGGTGAGCCCGCCACGCTCATCGAGTATGGTCAAACCGACGCGATCTTCACCAGCCCGGTGGATTCGCGGACGGAAGACTATATCACCGGCCGCTTTGGCTGATCGGTGCGACTAGTCCCAAGCCGATCGGACCTGGTCCGGTGCGTATTCACTGTGCGGGCGGCATGACCGCACCCAACTGATTGGAGTGAACCATGCGCAAACTGTTTTCCCGTCAGCTCATCGAGGCCCGTCACGAGATGCTGAGCATCTTCGAGGCCGTCGATCTTGCCCTTCACGACGCCGTGAAGGCCTATGTGACCGACGACCGCAAGCTCGCCACTAAGACCAAGAAGCGCACGCTTTCGATTGATGCTCGCTGCGCCAACTTGGAGGCCGTGTGCTACAACCTGATCGCTACGCAGTCGCCGGTCGCCTCCGACTTCCGTTTGCTGCAGACGATTATCTACGTCGACTTTAACCTGCAGCGCATGACCGATAAGGTTCGCCAGATCTGCCGCGCCACGCGTCACATGGTCAAGGCCGACATCTCGCTGCCTCAGGAGCTCGTCGGCACGGTTGAGGCCGAGGCCGAGGCCGTGTACCAGGTGCTGGGCTCGTCGCTGTCCGCGCTCGTCACCAACGACATGTCCATCATCTGCAACCTGGCCGTTGAGGATGAGCCGGTACATGCGGCGTACGAGAAGTTCTTCCGTACCTTTAACCGCATGGACACCGGCGATTTTATGGACGACGACAGCAACTATGACGACCTGCGCCGTGCCATCATGGTTTCGCGCTACCTCGATCGCATTGCCTCGATTTCCATCGATGCCGCCTGCCGTCTGACCTTCCTTTTGACCGGACAGCGTATGACTGCCGGCGATATCGCCTGTACGGATGAGGACGAGCTCGAGAGCATGCGCGTGCCTTCGGGCGAGGGCGTCATTATGAGGCCCGCCGTGGATGCACGCTTTGTTGCCAAGGTGCCCGCTAACGAGGTGAGCGAGGGTCTTCGCTACCTGTTGGATCATCTTGAGGACGAGGATGATGCCGAGGACGACGAGGAGTAGGGTACCCCGTTCGTTGAGAGATTGTAAATACCTAAGGGAGCGCGGCCTTGCGGATGCGGGGCTGCGCTCTTGCGTTAGCATGGGACTACTTGTTGTGCTGTTAGCGGAGGCGATTGGCAATGGATAACTATTTGAATGTAATGCGCGCTCGCCGCGAGCAGATACTCGAGCGTTTCTATGCCGCGCTCGATCGCGCCGGGAGGCCCCGTGATGCCGCGCGTTTGATTGCCGTGTCCAAGACCGTCGGCGTCGATGAGACCATCGCGGCCATCCAGGTGGGATATCGCCATTTTGCCGAGAACCGCCCGCAAGAGCTCGTCCGCAAACTTGCAGGTCTGGCGGATCATCCGGAGCTGCCCGAGGTGCGCTTCGACATGATTGGCAACCTTCAGACCAACAAGATCAACGCGGTGTTGGGCTCGGCCGAGCTGATTCATTCGGTGGGGTCGCTTCATTTGGCGCAGGCGATCTCGAGCCGTGCCATTCGCAAGATCGAAGCTGGCGAGCTCGCCGCCCCCCAGCAGGTGCTGATCGAGGTTAACGTAAGCGGCGAGGAGTCCAAGGGCGGTTTTTCGCCCGATGAGATTCGTGGCGCTGCCGGCGAGCTTGCGGAACTTGAGGGAATTTGTGTGCAGGGCCTTATGACTATGGCCCCTCGGGGGAACAAGGATGTGGCGCGTCGCACCTTTGCCGGGCTGCGAGAGCTGAGGGATGAGTTGGAGGCGGCGCATCCCGATCTGAGGCTGCTCGAGCTTTCTTGCGGCATGAGCGAGGACTTTGAGCCTGCCCTTGAGGAGGGCTCTACGCTCGTTCGCCTGGGCAGGGTAGTATTTAGCCCGGAGTTTGCAGTAAAATAGGGCTCTGAAGTGCGCACTGGTTTACAGAGCGCCTGCACTAAACCGTGAGAGGACACAACCATGGGCTTCCTTGACGAGATTAAAAATAAGATGCACCTGGGCGGCCAGCAGGGTTACGACCAGAGCTATGACCAGGATGACGACTACGGCTACGATGACGGCTACGATGATGGCTATCAGAACAACGGCTACAGCGGTACCTCGGGCGAGGGCTTCTATACCCAGGACGAGCCGAGTAACGGCCTGCTGGGCCAAACGCGCCGCGGTGAGGCCGAGTCGGTCGCCGTGTATACGCGCTCCGGCCAGCTGGTCGGCGATGACTCGCGTCATGCAACGACGTACAATCCGCCGTCGCGTTCTCAGGATAGTGCCGCAGGCGGCTATCGCCCCGGCGCTTACGACACGCCGTCGAGTTATGCCGAGAGCGCCCGCGCTCGTGCCGCGGCACCTGCGCCCGCTTCTGCGCCGAGCGACGCCTCGGCCTATGCAAACAACATCATTAACGCCACGCCGCAGCTGCCTGCCTATGTCCTGCGCCCTGAGAGCTATGACGATGTCGAGACCGTTGTCCGCCGCGTGCGCACCAAGCAGCCCGTTGCGCTGATTTTTGTTGGCGTTCGCACCGAGGTCGCCAAGCGTGTCCTGGACTTTAGCTATGGCTTTGCCTGCGGCCTGGGCGCTACGGTCAAAGAGGTGGGCGATCGCGTGTTTATGGTGCTGCCCGCCGGCTGCGAGGTCAAGGATTCGGACCTCAAGAAGCTGCGCGCCGACGGCTACCTTAAGTAAACCCAAGACGAGGAGATTCTCATCAACATCTACACCATTGTCCAGCTGGTCAACACGCTGTTCAACTTCTACTCCACACTTATTGTGGTCTATTGCTTTATGACGTGGATTCCCATGAAGCAGGGCGGCCTGCTGCAGGATATCGCCGCGGTGCTCGATAGCGTCTGCGGTCCGTGGCTCAACCTGTTTCGTCGGTTTATTCCGCCGATGGGCGGCGTTGATTTTTCGCCGGTCGTTGCGATTATTGCGTTGCAGTTGGTGCAGAGGCTGATTCTGCAGCTTCTTATAGGTATACTCGTATAGTACTGGCTCAGTAACTTACGTCGGGCGCCCGGCGCCAAGGCGATGATAAAGGAGAACTTGTTATGGCTATTACCCCTGCTGACATCCAGGCTCAGACTTTCTCTGAGGCCAAGCGCGGCTATGATCCCGCCGAGGTCGACGTCTTTTTGGAGACGCTGTCCTCCGAGGTTGACGCTATGCTTGCCAAGATTGTCGATCTTAAGGGTCGTCTGACTGCCACCGAGCAGCAGCTTGCCGACACGCAGGCCCAGCTTGCCCAGGCTCAGGACGCTGCCGCTCAGGCCGTTCCCGCCGCTCCTGTGGCCGCTCCCGCACCCGACTTCTCCGCTCAGGAGCGCCAGATCTCCGCTGCGCTGATTGCTGCCCAGCAGACCGCCGAGGGCATCGTCAACGATGCCAACGAGAACGCTGAGCGCATCCGCAACGAAGCCGACGCCAAGGCCCGCGAGGTCATCCGTCAGGCCCTGACCGAGAAGCAGGCCGAGCTCGAGGAGATCGACCGTCTGAAGGCTTCCCGTGAGGAGTTCAAAGCCGAGTACCTCAAGCTCATCCAGCACTTCATGGACGATGCGCAGAATTCCTTCCCGTCCGACCTTATGGCCTCCACGCCGGTCGGTTCTGCGGCTTCTCCTGCAGTGACCGTTCCCGCCGCCGAGCCGCTGCCTGTCGCTGATCCGGTTGTCCCCGTGGCTGACCCCTTCGCCCCGATCGACAACTTTGCCGCCGACGACCTGGACTAGCGCCAGAGCTACAATCTCGTGTCCTTAAGAGGAGCTCGCACCTGCGGGCTCCTTTTTTGTGGCTGCATACGGGTTGGGAAACAAAACGCCGAGCTCTGCGTACGATAGGGCAGAACTCGGCGAAAGGGTGCGCGGTAAAAGGTAGATTTTAGGGCATGTGCCAAAAACTACTTGAGGAGGAAGTCGGAGAGGGGAATGGTGCGGGCATCGCGATGCTCGGGATCGGCGATGTGGTCGGCAGGATAGCCGCAGACGAGCATGTGATAGGGATAGACGCCCTCGGGCAGGTTGAACCGCTCTCGGGCTAGCTCGGGCTTAAAATGGCATACCCAACACGTTCCCAGACCCTGCTCCTCGGCCTCCATCATCATTTGATCGCAAACAATCGAGGTGTCGATAGCGCTGGAGTTCATCTGGTCATAGGGGCGAACCCAAGCGTCGTCGGTAACGCTGCAAATGAGGAAGATGAGCGGAGCGCCAAAGATGGACCCATCACGAGCAAACCGAGGCTGACAAGCAGCCGCCTTCTCCAAAAGCTCGGGCGTATCCAACACCATCACACGGGTTGGATGATTATTACAAGCAGAAGGAGCAATACGCCCAGCCTCAACAATGGCATCCACCACAGCCTGCTCCACAGCCCGAGCCTCAAACAAACGACAAGAATACCGAGACCGAGCCAGATCCAAATACCCCATAACCAAACCCTCCAAAGTCAGCAAATCAATCCAAAGTAAAACAAAGGGTACCCAAAGCCCCATCCAGCCAAACGTTTAAGGCGGTCCCAAAGTTTCCAATCGGGCCCCAAGGCCCTGCCAACAAAAGCCCCATCGCTTTCAAAGTATCAGCCAAAGTTTCCAATGGTGGTACGTAAGGGAGCGGGCCCGACCACTAATAACCTTTTGAACGACTCTGCTTGCAGCCGGAGTGAAAAAGGTTATTAGTGGTCGGGCCCACGACCGCCGGGACACGTACCCCCAATTAACTGTTCTTCATGACAATCGAATCCACGACATCAGCCACATTCTCGCAGCAGTCGGCGCAGTACTCCAGGAAAGCGTAGACGTCACGCCAGGCGATGACCTCGAGCGGGTCCTTGCCATTGACGTGCAGGTTGCGCATAGCGTTGATGTAGAGCTCATCGGCCTCGGACTCAATGGTGTTGATCTGGATGACCAGCTCGCGCAGGGTCTTGGACTTGCGGTAATTAGGCAGCTCGATCATCAGGTCCTTCATGGCGCGGCAGGCGTCGGTCACCTTGTGGGCGATGACAATGGCATCGGGGTGGATGCTCTGGATGTTGGTGAAGTAGACGCGCTGCACGACGCCCTCGATACGGTCAAGCACGGTGTCGAGCGAGCAGCTCATCAGGTCCAGATCCTCGCGCTCAAGCGGGGTGATAAAGGCAGTGAGCAGGGCATCCTCGAGCTCATGGTGCTTCTTGTCGGCCGCATGCTCAATCGCATGCATCTCTTCGAGCATGCCGTGGATCTGCGCGGGATCAAAGTTCTCAAAAATCTTGATGAGCAACTCTGCGGCCTGGACAGCAAGGTCGGCGCAGGCGACGTAGTTGTCAAAGTAGAACGAATCGGGTTTCTTTGCCATGAGTGGGTCCTTTCGAGGCGAAGACGGGTGGGCGAGGTATTGCGGTCCGTATGGCCGTTCGGTTTGACTAGATGAACATCATGAACAGCTTGGCCATGACAAAGCTGATGAGTCCACAAGCGGGGAAGGTGAAGAACCACGTGAACATCATGTCCTTGACCACGCCGAAGTTGATGGCCGAGAGGCGCTTGACGGCGCCGACACCCATAATGGCGCAGGTTTTGATGTGGGTGGAGGATACGGGGATGCCGGTAAGGGTGGCAAGTAGCAGGTTCGCGGCGCCCGCCAGGTCGGCGGAGAAGCCCTGGTACTTTTCGAGCTTGACCATGCTCTGACCGACAGACTTGATGATGCGCTCACCGCCCACGCTGGTGCCGATACCCATAGTGGCCGAGCACAGCAGCATAATCCAGATGGGGATGCCGGCATCGCCGACGCTCGTCTGGCCGCTGGCGAAGGCCACTCCTAAAAAGAGCACGCCGATGAACTTCTGTCCATCCTGCGCGCCGTGCATGAAGCTCATGGCCGCAGCGCTCGCGATCTGAGCGTATTTAAAGAAGACGTTGGCACGTCGCCTGTTGGCGGCGGCGAAAAGAATCGAGACGAGCTTGCACAGGACCCAGCCCATGACAAAGCCCAGGCCGATGGAGAGCGCCAAGCCGTAGATGACCTTCATCCACTCGTGGACGTTGACGCTGCTCGCGCCGCCGAGGGCGATTGCGGCACCGGTCAGGCCGGCGATAAGGCTGTGGCTTTGCGAGGTAGGGATGCCAAAACGCGATGCCGTGGCGCCGTAGACGACGATGGAGAACAGCGCCGCGCAGAGGCATGCGAGCGCCATGGTGCTGTTTCCGCCAAAGTCGACGATATGTGAGATGGTGTTGGCGACGCTCGCGTTAAAGTGCGTCATGATGAGCACGCCGAGGAAGTTGAATGCGGCGCTCATGAGAATGGCGGCGCGGGCGGGCATGCAGCGCGTGGTGACACAGGTCGCGATGGCGTTGGGCGCGTCGGTCCATCCGTTGACGAAGATAGCGCCGAGTGCGAGGATCACGGTGACGGCAAGGACTGGGTTCGACACAATTTGGCCGAGGAAGGCTGAGAACGTTACGTCCATATATGGGCTTTCTCGAAGTTTGCAGGCACGTTACAAAAACATGATAAATCGTATCACCTCCTGCGGGTTTCTTTACCGAGTTCTGATGGGAGAAGTGAATTTTTTGGCACTAACATTGAATATTTGCCCTGTTGACCGCGGGTGTTCTTTTTGCTAGCACGCCATGAGGACACGTGCGCGCCCCAACATCCCAAAACCACAGCCTGTTCGCTTTACAATATGCAAACATGCGTTCGATAATAGGAGGTATGGAATATCGACAGACAGATGGTAAAACTCGACGCGTGCACAAGCAGTATGTGGACGTCGTGGCCCGCATCCTCGCGGGCGGACAAGTCGTGCCGGTTACCGTCTGCTGGGTCGACGGTCGCTGTTTTACGATCGACGAGATTGTCTCATCCACCGGTTTTGGCCTAACGGTTCACGGCATTCGTACGGCAACCTATAAGGTTCGTTTTGGTGGGCATGCGACCGAACTGTATCTGGAAGAACAGGCGCGCGAGCGACCGGATGGCTCGCAGGCCCATCTGATGCGTTGGTGGGTGTGGGCATTCGACCGTACGCTCGAGAGCGGGCGCCGCAGGTAAGAGCGCGCGGCATTCGGGTACAATGGCAGGAATCTTGTCACCTACGGCGCTGTCGCGGCGCTTTTGAAAGGACGATATTATGAACGATATCCAGGGTTATCAGAACGGCCCCATTGAGACCGGCGCAAGCCGTGCCAAGGAGATGTCGCCGCGTGCGTACAACCTTGCCATGTCTGCCCTGATCTTTTTGGGCTTTTGCGCCATGGGTGCCGGTGCTTACTTTACGAGCACCATGGCGTTCGCCCGCATGATGATGAGCGGCGCCGCCTTGCCGCTGGTCTTTGGCTCGTTTATTTTGACCATCGTCGGCATGGTCATGATGTCGGCCGCCGCGGGCAAGCAGTCTGTGGGTCTGTCCCTTGTGGGCTACGTAATCTTTGCGAGTACCTTTGGCCTGACCGCGTCGTTTGGCCTTGCCAATTACGACCTGCCCACCATCAACACTGCCTTTATCGCCACGGCCGCCATCACCTTTGTCTTTGGTGCGCTGGGCGTGACCTTCCCCAAGTTCTTCCAGCGTGTGTACGGCATTGGTTTTGGCATCCTGCTTGCCACGATTCTGGTCGAGATCGTGCTGATGTTTATGGGCGTCTCGCAGTCCATCACCGACCTGATCGTGATCGTGGTGTTCGCCGGCTTTATTGGCTACGACACCTATGTGGCCACGACGGTGCCGCCCACGCTGCCCAACGCCGTGCTCATGGCATCCAACCTGTTCGTGGACATCATCAACGTGTTCCTGCGCATCCTGAACATCCTTGGTCGTCGCGACTAGTGCCAAATTGCAGCGGTGCTTGCGCACGTGTAAATCGATGCGGAAGGCGGTCCTTCGGGGCCGTCTTTTTTGTGCGTGGCGGGGTATCATGGATGGAAAAGCCGATAGCGGCAGAGACCGAGAAAGGTGACCACTTATGGCAGACGTCGACAACAGGAACCGTAACCGCAGACCCAATCGCGCAGGGCAGCCCAATCCCAAGCGCGAGGCCCGTGCCAAGGCCGCCGAGCGTCACGTGGCGACTGTGTCCGAAGCGTGCGCCAAGGATATCGAGCGCTCGCTTGCAGGCGTGCGCGAGTTCGACGGTATGCCTGCCGGCTTTGTCGCGGCGATAAAGGCCAAGGCCCAAGCGGCTGCGGCTGCCGAGGAGCAGGTCGCCGAGGAGTCTGAGGCCGCCGAGGTTGCGTCTGCCGAGGCTGAGGCCGTGGCCGAGCCTGCGCCCGCAGAGGAGGCCGCGGAGACCGAGTCCGCGCCTGCCGCCGAAAAGCCCACTCCGGTCCTGCCCGAGGTCACCGTGCTCGATGCCTCTGCCACGCAGGCCATTCTGGATAACGGCCGAGGCTACGCGCAGTTCTGTGACATGGCCGTGCTTGCCTTTGCCTCGTTCACCAACCCGGGCGGTGGCTACATCCAGGGCTATCTGGGCCAGGAGGCCACGCTCTGTGCCGATTCGTACCTGTACAACGTGCTCGATAAGCAGCGCAAATGGTACGGCGAGAACCGTCGCCGCAACATCAACTGCGAGCTTTACCGCAACCGTGCGCTGGTGGTGCCTGCGGTGCGCTTCGACCGCAATCACGTACATGCATATGCTGACGTGATCGTTGCCGCCGCGCCCAACGCCAAGCGCGCTCGCCAGGAGTATCGCGTGGGTGACGATGCCCTGCTGGACGCCCTGCGCGATCGCATCCGCTTTGTGCTTGCCATCTGCGATGAGCTGGGTCGCGAGAAGCTCGTGCTGGGCGCTTGGGGCTGCGACAACAACGGCTTTGACGCCGAGGCCGTGGCTGAGCTCTTCCGCAAGGAGCTTGCGTCGGGCGACTTCAAGGTCAAGCAGGTCTTCTTTGCCGTGCCCTCTACGCGCTGGGACGAGGATTTTGCCAAGTTCGAGCACGTGCTGGCAAACTTCCCCGAGCGCAACGAGGAGTCCTATGCCCAGGTTGCCGCACGCGCTGCGGCTGCTCGCGCCGCCGAGCAAGCCCAGGCTGCCGCCGAGGACGATGAGGACGATGACGATTGGCACAAGTACCTGTAATCGTTATGTGCTGACAGATAGGTCGATCCGGCAGGAGAGACTGCTCCCGCCGGCTTTTTACCAGAGGAAAGGCTTACGATGAAAAACGTTCTGTGTTTTGGCGACAGCAATACCTATGGCTATGATCCGGCGGGCATGCGCGACGGCACCGCGGTGCGCTATGCGCACGATGTGCGCTGGTGCGGCGTGGCCCAGCGCGACCTGGGCGAGGGCTGGCACGTGATTGAGGAAGGCCTAAACGGCCGCACGACGGTGCGCGACGACATGTGCCATCTGGACACCAATCTCAACGGCATCCGCGCGTTGCCGATGCTGCTCGAGTCTCATAAGCCGCTGGATGCGATCGTGATTATGCTGGGCACCAACGACTGCAAGACGGTCTTTAGCGTGGGGGCTGCCGATATCGCTGACGGTGCCATGGCGCTGATTCGCACCGTCCGTGCGTTTCCCTGGACCGACGCTGCGCCTTGTCCGCGCATTCTGCTGATGGCTCCTATCAAGATCAAGCCGCAGATCGCCGATGTGTATATGACCGACTTTGACGAGCGCTCCGTCGAGGCCTCGGAGCATTTTGCCGAATACTATGCGTATGTTGCCGAACAGTTTGGCTGCGACTTTTTGAATGCCGCCGATTTTGCCGAGCCGGGCGATATCGATTATCTGCACATGATGCCGGAAAGCCACGAGAGCCTCGGCCATGCCGTGGCAGCCAAGCTCAAAGAGATGCTCGGAGAGTAGTACGGCCCAAAGCAGTACAAAAGTTCCCCTTGCGGTGGCTTGTTTCGTTGGTTTGTCTTGATCTGTAACAGCTGTAAGGCCGAAAACGGGCTAGATGTTACAGATTGAGATTATTTAGGTCGATATCGGTCGTTTGTCTCGATCTGTAACATCTGGGGTCGATTTTGCCGAGTTACTGTTACAGATCGAGATTTTCTTCTCAGCGGAATTTGAATGTCTCAATCTGTAACAGGTGGGCCGAAAAATGGACTCTAACTGTTACAGATCGAGATGTTTGTGGGAACCACCACAAAGGTGCCTGTCCCCTTTGCGGCGGTTTGGGATGGGGCTTAGTATTGCCACATGTGGTTGACGGGGCCGGAGCCTTTGCCCATGTCAAAGCCGGCGGCCAGAGCACCCGTTAGGTAGGCCTTGCCGGCGTTGACGGCATCGGCAAGATCCATGCCCTGGGCCAGCGCGCAGGCGATGGCGGACGAAAGCGTACAGCCAGTACCGTGCGTGTTGCCGGTCTCGATGCGCTTGTGGCGGAACCACGTGGTGAGCGGATCGCCCAGATGGTTGCCCTCGTCATCGAGCGGCGCGGGCTCTGCTAGCACATCGTTGGCCTCGTTGACAAAATGCCCGCCCTTAACGAGAGACGCGCAGCCAAAGCGACGGGTGAGAAGCATGGCGGCATTTTGCTGCGTGCGCTCGGAATCGACCTCATAATCGAGCAGCGCCATGGCCTCGGGAATGTTGGGCGTGATAACGGTCGCCAGCGGGAACAGGCGGCGGGTGAGTGCCTCAGCGGCATCCTCGGCAATGAGGCGAGCACCCGAGGTGGCGACCATGACGGGGTCGACGACGATATTTTGTGCGTTCCAGGCGCTCAAGCGGTCGGCGATAACCTCGATAATCTCGGCAGAGGAAACCATGCCGATCTTGACGGCGCTGGGTCGAATATCGTCAAAAACGGCATCGATCTGCGCCGCGACAATATCCGGGGAGATGTTCTGCACAGCGGTGACGCCCAGGGTGTTCTGTGCGGTGATGGCTGTGATGGCCGTCTCGGCATACAGGCGGTGCGCCGTGATGGTCTTGATGTCGGCCTGAATGCCGGCGCCACCGCTGGAATCGGATCCTGCGATGGATAGAACGGCGGGTACCTTACTGCGATCCATGTTCGCTCCCTTGTTCGGTCGGATTCAAATGGGTCTTTAAGTCTGCATTATAAAGTTGCCCGGGCCGGCTGTATTCCGAACCCGGGCGGGCGATGCAATCTTTACGCAAATGTAAGCAAATGTTCACGCGTCAACAATTGTCGAACACCTTGTTACCGATTGTGGCTTCGGTGACGCGTTAGTCCTCAATACCGAGGTCGATCGTCGTGCCTTCGAACACCTTGTTGACGGTGCGGACGGCGCACATCTTGCCACACATGGTGCAAGTGCCCTCGGTGGCGGCGGGGGATTCCTCGTAGCGCTTCTTGCCGGTGACCGGGTCGAGCGCGCACTTCCACATGGCGTCCCAGTCGAGCTTACGGCGTGCCTGGCCCATCTTGTCATCCATGTCGCGGGCGTGCGGCACCTTCTTGGCGATGTCGGCGGCGTGCGCGGCGATCTTGGTGGCCATGAGGCCATCGAGCACGTCCTGGGCGTTGGGCAGGCACAGGTGCTCGGCCGGCGTCACATAGCACAGGAAGTCGGCACCGGAGCTGGCGGAGATGGCGCCGCCGATGGCAGCGGTGATGTGGTCGTAGCCCACGCCGATATCGGTCACCAGCGGCCCGAGCACATAGAACGGGGCGTTGTGGCACAGGCGCTTCTGCAGTTTCATGTTGGCGGCGATCTCGTCGAGCGCCATGTGACCCGGGCCTTCGACCATAACCTGGACGCCGGCGGCCCAAGCGCGCTTGCACAGCTTGCCCAGCTCGATCATCTCGGCGGTCTCGGTTGCGTCGTTGGAGTCGTAGAGGCAGCCCGGGCGGCAGGAGTCGCCGAGCGAGATCGTCACGTCGTATTCGTGACAGATCTCGAGCACCTCGTCGTAGAACTCGTAGAAGGGGTTCTCGTTACCGGTGACTTCCATCCAGCCAAACAGCAGCGAGCCGCCGCGACTGACGATGTTCATGAGGCGGCCGGTCTCCTTAAAGGTTTTGATGACCGACTTGTTGATGCCGCAGTGGATGGTCATAAAGTCCACGCCGTCCTCGGCATGAGCGCGCACGACCTCGAGCAGATCGTCCTTGGTGAGCTTGACCAGCGGCTTTTCCATGTAGCCGATGGCGTCATACATGGGGACGGTGCCCACCATAAGCGGCGTCTCGTCGATGAGCTGCTGGCGGAACTGGCGCGTCTTGCCCGAGTTGGAGAGGTCCATGATGGCGTCGGCGCCAAAGTCCTCGGCGATCTTGACCTTCTTCCACTCCTCGGCGGCATCGGCCTTGTCGCCCGAGATGCCCAGGTTGACGTTGACCTTGGTGGACAGGCCCTCGCCGACACCAAAGGCGCGCATGCCCTTTTTGATATGCACGATGTTGGCGGGAATGGCGATGCGGCCGTCTGCCACGCGCTCGCGGATGTACTCGGGGTCGCGATGCTCGCGCTCGGCAACCTCCTTCATCTGCGGCGTGATCTGCCCGGCGCGGGCGAAGTCGATTTGCGTGACGAGCTTGGGCTCGGTCTGTGTGCTCATTGGCACGGCTCCCTTCGTTGGCATTACCCATATCAGGTTTGCGGGTCAGGGCGGGCGCGCCCAGTCTCAGCCTACCGTCTTGTCCTGCAAGCTCCCCGTTTATGTGGTGGGCTCAAGTATAGCCTGAATGGGTACGATTGACGCGATGAGCATGCCCGTGGGGAGGCGAACATGGAAGACAAGCATCTATATCGGGAGACGCAGTGGGATGTGTCGGCCGAGGAGGGCCGTGCCCATCATGGGCTGGTCGCAATTGGTTTTGCGATCCTTGTCGTGATGGCGATCGCCTGTTGTATCTGGACGTTTGGCGGGCGTGGGGGAGCTGCCTGGGCGTTTGGGGCGGACGATAGCCTGCCGATCATGACAGTGAAGGTCACGGGCGGCAATACCGTTGCCGCGCCGGGCGATTATTGGTACCCGCGCGATGAGTTTGTGCAGTTGCAGCTGAGTGGTGGGTCCATTCCAGGTGAAGAAATCGAGCGCGTGACCTTCGATGCGTCGCTTAAGACGCTGTTGGTTGAGCTCAAAGATCAAGGGGATGTGCCCACGACCATGGATATCGCCTTGACGGAATGGCGTCTGGAGCCTCCGACGGGTGTTGCGGTGTCCGAGGTCGAGCACGTCAAGATTGCCTATCAGGACGGTTCGACAAATGAAATTGCCAAAGCCGACGGCTTGGCGGAATAGACGCCGTGCCTAGGCAGCACATTCAAAAGTAGCGGTGGTTCTACAAGGTCTGTTCGTTCAGGAAGACCAAAGTGTTTTTATTTGAAAGCTCGGGAAGGTGACGATAACCAACGTCGAACGCGGTGAGCCCGCTTACATCCTCGAGCTTGTTTTCTGCCATCCAGCGCACCATGGAGCCGCGCGCCTTTTTGCTGGCGGTCGATCGCTGGATGGGCTTGCCGTTGCGGACACCTTCGCCAAAGAGACAAGTGATGGTTGTGGCGTCGCCTGCGAGATGGGGTAGAACGGCCTTGGCGTACTCCACGCTGGCAAGGTTGACGACCGTGGTGTTGGAGCCGGTCGGCGCAATGGCGCATGCAAGTTTGTCGCCCCAAAACGCATAGAGGTCACGGGCGTTGTCGACGGCGAGCTTGGCTCCCATTTCGAGCCGATAGGGCTCAACGCCATGGAAAGGCCGCACGCATCCGTACAATCCGGAGAGGATCCAGAGATGGTTTTGCAGCCAGTCGAGTTGTGCGGCATCCATCACCTCGGGCGCCATGCTCTGGTATTGAATGCCGTGATAGGACATGACGGCAGGGGAGAGGTGACGGGCGAGTTCGGGATTGTCGAGATCGTCGTTTTTCAGGATGGGCCCGAACTCATGCAGGGTGTTGAGACAAGGCCCCAGCAGTTTGTCGCTCACGTTCCATAGCGCCTGCAGGCCGCCGCTACCTTCATTTCGTTCGATATCTAGCAGCGCGCGGTGGAGGCGAGCCGCCTCGTGCACAAAAGGTGGAATGCCCAGGACTTCAAAAGCATCTTGGGCCGCGCGCATCTGCTTGGCGGGCGATATGAGGACCTGCATCATGGGATCGTTTCCTCTTAAAAAGTTGCGGTGGAATACGGTCTGTTTGGGCCATTGAAAGACCAAATCAATCCGTATTCCACCGCAAATTATGGGTGGGTTGGTTAGGCGCGCTCGATGAAGGCCTTGTAGCCGCGATATGCCTCGTAGATGTCGGCCTTGTTGGCGACCTCCCACAGGGCATGCATGGACAGGACGGCAACGCCGGAGTCGATGACGTTCATGCCGTACTTGGCCATGATGTAGGCAATGGTGCCGCCGCCGCCCGCGTTGACGCGACCGAGCTCGCAGGTCTGGAAGTCCACGCCGGCCTCGTCCATGATGTCGCGGATGAGGGCCACATACTCGGCATCGGCGTCGTTAGAGCCGCCCTTGCCGCGGCTGCCCGTGTACTTGTTAAAGCACAGGCCACGACCCATAAAGGCTGCGTTCTTGGTTTCGAACTTGCCGGCGTAGCCCGGGTCGAAGCCGGCGGACACGTCAGAGGAGAGCATACGGCTGTGGGCGAGTGCACGGCGCAGGGCCAGCGGGCTATCCTCGCCGGCGAGCGTCATGATCTCGGCGACGGTGTTCTCGAAGAAGCGGCTCGTCATGCCGGTGGCACCCACGGAACCGATCTCCTCCTTGTCGACGATGAGCGTGATGCTCGTGCGCTCCACGTTGGCCACATTGATCTGAGCGAGCATGGACGGATAGGCGCAGACACGGTCGTCGTGGCCATAGCCCAAAATCATGGAGCGGTCGAGGCCCATGTCGCGGGCCGGGCCGGCGGGCACGACCTCGATCTCGGCGGAGAGGAAGTCCTCCTCCTCGACGTCATACTGCTCCTTGAGGATGTCCAGGAACATCTGCTTGACGGGCTCCTTGGGGGCGTCCTTGTCGTCCTCGTCAAACTTGACGGGGCGGCCACCCACGATCACGTCGAGGATCTCGGCGTCGACGGCGTCCTTGGCGGGCTTGGCCATCTGCTCGCTCGAGAGATGGATCAGCAGGTCGGAGATGGTAAAGACCGGGTCGTCTGCCTTGTCGCCGATGTTGATGTCGACGGTGGTGCCGTCCTTTTTGCAGATGACGCCTACGAGTGCGAGCGGGGAAGCGACCCAGTGGTAGCTCTTGACGCCGCCGTAGTAGTGCGTGTCGAGATAGGCCATGTCGCCGGCCTCGAAGGCGGGGTTTTGCTTGAGGTCCAGGCGCGGCGAGTCCACGTGGGCGCCCAGGATGTTAAAGCCCTGCTCGAGCGGGGCGGTGCCCAGGTTGACGAGCATAAGGTCCTTGCCGTGATTGGCGGCGTACACCTTGTCGCCGGCCTTGAGCGCGCGGCCCTCGGCGATCACGGTCTCCAGATTGACGTAGCCCGCCTCCTCGGCCATCTTGATACCGGTCTTGACGCACAGGCGCTCGGTCTTGTTCTCGCTCAAAAACTGCTTATAGCCGCGGCAAAGCTCCTCGAGCTCCTCGATCTGCTGTGGCGTGTACTTTTTCCATGCGCAGGGACGCTCCATGACGCAGGCTCCTTTCGGATCGATCGTGCTGGTTGATGTACCGTGAGCCATCGTATCACGCGCGGGCCCGCGGCGGCAGGGGAGCCTGATGTGCGGTGGTCGCGGGGCGGGGAGCGTGTAAACTGGAGTGAGCAAGCCGTGCCCAGCCCAAAGCGAGGTATTCAATATGTCTGACAAGCGCCGCACCTTTGCCGTTATCGACGGCAACTCGCTCATGCATCGCGCCTTCCACGCCGTGCCGCCGACCATGAACGCGCCGGACGGTCGCCCCACCAATGCGATCTTTGGCTTTCTGAACATGTTTCTCAAGATGATCGATGCCTTTAACCCCGACGGTGTGGTCGTGGCGTTTGATAAGGGCAAGCCGCGCGTGCGCATGGAGATGCTGCCGCAGTATAAGGCGCAGCGCCCGCCCATGGACCCCGATCTGCATGTGCAGTTTCCGATGATCAAGGAGCTGCTCGGCGCGCTCAACGTGCCGATTCTGCAGTCCGAGGGCTGGGAAGGCGACGATATCCTGGGAACCATGGCGCGCCTGGGCGAGCAGGCCGGCTGCGACATGCTGCTGGTGACCGGTGATCGCGATATGTATCAGCTCGTGACCGAGCACGTCAACGTGGTCTCGACCCGCAAGGGCCTGTCCGACGTGGCGATCATGACGCCCGAGAGCGTGGACGATCTGTATCACGGCATCACGCCGGCGCTCGTGCCCGATTTTTACGGTCTGAAGGGCGATACGTCGGACAACATTCCCGGCGTACCGGGCATCGGTCCCAAAAAGGCGAGCGCGCTCATCGCGCAGTACGGCAGCCTGGACGAGGTCATCGCGCATGCTGACGAGGTCAAGGGCAAGATGGGCGAGAACCTGCGTGCGCACATCGACGATGCCCTGCTGAGCCGCAAGGTCGCAACCATTCGTACCGATGCGCCCGTCGAGCTCGACTTTGACGAAACGTCCTTCCCGGCGTTTTCTGCCGATGAGGTGTCCGCGGCACTGGGCGCACTCGGCATTACGGCCATGCAGAACCGTTTCTTGTCACTGATTGGTGGCGAGGGTGGGGCTGCGGCCGCTGCCAGCACGTTTGAGATTCCCCACGTTATGCGCGCTGCCGCCGGCGATGCCGAGGCGCTCGATGCCGCTGCCGACGAGATCTCTCGCGCGATTGATGCGGGCGAGTGGATTGCCGCCGTGGTGGACGATGACAAGGAGGAAGGCGCGCTTTTTGGCCTGACGCGCACGCTGTGGTTGGCGACGTCCAAGGGCCTGTTCGCGCTCGAGGAGGGCGACGGCGGTACCACTGCCGTGGCCGATGGCTTCAACTTCGTCCACGGCGTGATTGTCGGTGTGCTCGCGCGTCTGTTTATGGGGGGCCGCGTGGCGTGCCCGGATATGAAAGCACTGCTGCATGAGCTTTCGCCCATCGATTCTTCCGAGCCCGAGCTCATGGATCCGTTGGCAGTCGATTCCACGCGCATCTTCGATACCGTGGTTGCCGCCTACCTGTTGGATTCCGATCGCTCCGAGTTTGACGAGGCGTATCTGGCCGATACCTATCTGCAGATGGCGCTGCCTACGGCGCGCGGTGCAGAGGGCGCCGGCGAGGACGCTCCTGCGCCCGCCGCTCGCACGGTGGCCTTGACGTTGGCGCTGGTCGCACCGCTGCGCGACCGCATGGCCCGCGAGAACGCCGCCAACGTGTTCGATGGCATCGAGATGCCACTCGTGCCGGTGCTTGCCAAGATGGAGCGCGCGGGCATGCTCGTGGACCCCGACCGTCTGCATAGTCTGTCCGAGGGGCTTGCTACCCAGATTGCCGAGGTTGAGCGAAACATTCGAGACCTGGCGGGTGACGAGACCTTTAACATCGGCAGCCCCATGCAGCTCTCGCACGTGCTGTTTGACGTTATGGGGCTTCCGACCAAGGGCCTCAAGAAGACCAAGCGCGGCTACTATTCGACCAACGCCAAGGTGCTGAGCGACCTTGCCCGTGACCACGAGATCGTGCGTCTGATCTTGGATTGGCGTGAGAAGTCCAAGATCAAGTCCACTTACCTGGATACGCTGGGCCCGCTGCGTCGTGGCGATGGCCGCGTGCACACCACGTACAACCAGACCATCACGGCGACGGGCCGCCTGTCCTCGAGCGACCCGAACCTACAGAACATCCCGACGCGCTCTGAGCTGGGTCGTACCGTCAAGACGGCGTTTTCGGCGGGCGAGGGCAGCGTCTTTTTGGCTGTGGACTACTCGCAGATCGAGTTGCGCCTACTCGCGCATCTTTCGGGTGATGAACATCTGGTACGTGCCTTTAACGAGGGTGAGGACTTCCATGCCGAGACGGCCGCGCGCGTGTTTGGCGTGCCGGTGTCCGAGGTAACGCCCGACTTGCGCAGTCGCGCCAAGGCCGTGAACTTTGGCATTGTGTATGGTCAGCAGGCCTACGGCCTGTCGCAGTCGCTGCATATCTCGATGGTCGAGGCGCGCGACATGATCGACCACTACTACGAGGCCTACCCGGGCGTGCGCACGTTCCTCGACAACGTGGTGGCACGTGCCAAGCAGACAGGTTACGCCGAGACCATGTACGGCCGCCGTCGCCACATTCCGGAGCTCAAGGCCAAAAATCCGCAACTCCGCGGCTTTGGCGAGCGCACGGCCATGAACCACCCCATGCAGGGCACCGCCGCCGACATCATCAAGATCGCGATGGCCCGCGTAAGTCGCCGTCTGGAAGAAGAGGGCTTTGCCGCCCACATGATCCTGCAGGTACACGACGAACTGGACTTTGAGTGCCCGGTCGAAGAAGTCGAACGCCTGACCGCCATGGTCCAAGACGTCATGGAACACGTCGTAGACCTACGCGTACCCCTAATCGCCGAAGCTTCGACTGGAGTGACCTGGGCAGACGCCAAATAAGGGCACACCCACAATCCCAAAGTAATCAAAAACAGAAGGGGGCTCCTTGCCAACATGGAGCCCCCTTCATTCCAAAAAATCAGCCAAGTATCTAGGCGCCAAGACGCCATCCAGGCGGCAAGCAAGTCACCGCAGGACCTGGCCGGGCGAGGCGGGTAAGTTTTTCGTAGATTCCGCACGAGCCGGAAAGCACTTAATGTGCTTTCCGAGCGAGCCCAGGACCTGACCGAACGAAAAACTTACCCGCCTCGCCCGGCCAGGTCCGACGAGCAACGTTAACGAGCTGCCAAGATGGCGTCGATGAGCGTCAGTACGCCCCCGTCGTTGTTGCTCGGAATGCGCCATTTGGCGTGCGCGTTCATATGCTCCTCGGCATTGTCCACGATAAAGCTGTGTCCGACGCGCTCCAGCATGGGGATATCGTTGTAAGTATCGCCCACGGCAGCGGCGTCGGCGATATCAATGCCGAGCTGCTCGCACAGATGCGCGACGCCGGCGCCCTTGTCGACACCCAGGTTCATAAAGTCGATCCACTCGCGTCCGGCATTGGTGACGTAGAGCTCATCCGAGAACGCGGGGCTGTAGTCCTCGCGAAACGCTGGCTCGGCGTCGTAGTCGGGGAAGAAGACCGAAATCTTGTTGGATTCGACGTCAAGGCCCTCAAAGGAGTCGACGTAGTTGATGGCAGAATAGTAGATGCTGATTTCGTCGTGGTATTTGTGGTCGCGCGCCAAAACGTAAGCGTCGTCATAGCAGCACAGGACAGGAACGGCGCGCGGGTCCTCTGCGGCATGTGCCAGGACCTTGTGATACAGCGCCACATCGATATTGCTTTTATAGATATAGTTGCCGCGATATATCACGCACGCTCCGTTATCGGGGCAAAAGGCGATGCGGTTCTTGATGTCCTCGAACATCTCTTCGAGCTTGGGGGCAGGGCGCCCGCTGGCGGGGCAGAACACGATGCCAGCCTCGGCGAGCTTGTCCAGTCGCTCGTCGAGGCCCTGGGGTAGTACGCGCTCGTCGGTGAGAAGCGTCTTGTCCATATCAACGGCGAGAATCTTAATGCTGCCGATATTGGCGTCCGATTCGTAAGTTTGCATAAAAGCGAGCCTTTCGTTTCGAGATTGTTTCAGACGTTATAACCATTAACTCGTAGTCGGGCGTATTTTCGCAGGAACGGAGCGCATTTGCACCACGCTTCACAAAGTAATGAAAAAACTTTTCAGAAATTTGAATTTGTCGCTTGTGCTGAGGGCACTTTAGCGTAATATAGCGAACATCGAAAACGGAGACGGAAAAACAACCGCTTACCGAGGAAAAGGTACCGTTTACGATATTAGAATTGCGCCCGGCGATACGTGAAAGGAGAGGCAGATGCAGTTCGTAAAGATCATCACCACTGCAGACAATGCCATCCGACGCCAGCGCGCAATTTCCCGACGACGATAACAATCGTCTCTGTCCGCATGGGGCGAATTGCCTCAACAGAGTCATTTTGAGGTCGTTGGGTTTTAAGCACGACATAGCCGCATGTTTCTAGGGCATGTATGTGCTGATTTTTGCTATTTAACCTGATATTGCACGGTATATGACCTTGAAATGACTTGCAACTGACCGATGTTCTAACTAGCTACCAAGGGCGAAAGGAAACAGCCATGAGCAAGGAAAAAGTCGTTCTCGCATATTCCGGTGGTCTTGATACATCCGTATGTGTCAAGTGGCTCCAGGACGAGAAGAATCTCGATGTCGTTTGCGTCTGCGGCAACGTGGGCCAGGAGGAGACCGGCCTGGATGCCAAGAAGCAGAAGGCGCTTGACCTGGGCGTTCTCGATTGCCAGGTACTCGACCTGCGTGATGAGTTCTCCGATGAGTTTCTGACTAAGGCCATCGCCGCAAACTCTATGTACGAGAACAAGTACCCGCTGCTCTCCGCCCTGTCTCGCCCGCTGCTCGCCAAGAAGCTTGTCGAGGTCGCTCATGAGTTTGGCGCGACCTACGTCGCCCACGGCTGCACCGGCAAGGGTAACGACCAGGTCCGTTTTGAGGCTGCCGTCAAGGCCCTCGACCCCGAGCTTAAGGTTATCGCTCCGGTTCGCGAGTGGGATTTGAAGTGCCGTCCCGACGAGGTCGCCTATGCCCACGCTCACAACGTGCCGGTTCCCGAGGGTGCCAACGACAACCCCTATTCCATCGACGACAACCTGTGGGGTCGTGCCATTGAGTGCGGTCACCTGGAGGATCCCTGGAACGAGCCGCTCGACGACGCCTGGGTTATGACCAAGAATCCCGAGGACACGCCCGACACCCCGACGTATACCGAGATTGAGTTTGAGGCCGGCAAGCCCGTCGCCGTCGACGGCAAGAAGATGAAGCTCTCCGAGATCGTCATCGCCCTCAACAAGATTTCCGGCGACAACGGCTTTGGCCGCCTCGACCTGGTCGAGGATCGTCTGGTGGGCCTTAAGAGCCGCGAGTGCTACGAGGTCCCCGGCGCCCTGACGCTTATCACCGCCCACAAGGCACTCGAGGACATCTGCGTCGAGGGCGACCTGCTCAAGACTAAGATTAAGCTCGAGCAGGATTGGGCCACCGCCGTGTACAACGGCCAGTGGTACAGCCCGCTCAAGAACGCGCTCGACGCCTTTATGGCCGATACCCAGAAGTTCGTGACCGGCACCGTCCGTCTGAAGTTCTTTAAGGGCAACTGCCATGTCGTCGGCCGCAAGAGCCCCTTCAGCCTCTACGACTACGGTCTGGCTACCTACGACCGCGACACCACGTTTGACGAGAAAGCCAGCGCCGGCTTTATCGAGATCGATACGCTGTCGCTCAAGACGTGGGCTAAGGTCCAGGGCCCCAGCTCTGCTGCCGCCCAGGCCTAGCGCCTCCTTCCTTTGGTATCCGCGCGGCCCATCCGCGTGATACAAAACGGGCGCACGGGGTCCCTACCTTTCGTTATGCTTGCTGACACTTCTTAACATTGGTGGCCCCTACGTTCCGCCCGCATATATGATGCCGCGTCTGCGGCTGAGTCCGAGCCCCGCCGGGGTTGTCCGGCGGGGCTCCTTCTATCAATTTGGCGGCTCTGTGCCTATATATATGAGGAGTATCCGTTATGTTCAATGCTATCGCGCACGCTTTACTTGCCCTCGCGCCCGAGTTCGATGCTGCAAAGGTCGAGGACGTTCCCATGAGCCTGAAGGCCTGGATCGATGGTTCGCGGGGCAACATCCGGAGGGAGACGTTGGGCGCCAAGTGCATGGCGCGTCACTTCTTTGCAAATTAGCTATATGGCCTCGCGCACGGTGGGGAATATGTAAAACTAGCAGTTGAAAAATCGCTTTAGCGACATGGCGCATTGCTTTGGGCGCTTGTTTTGGTATTTGGAGAAAGGGGACGGTTCCATGGCTCTTTGGGGCGGTCGTTTTGAGGCGGGCGTGGCCGAGGTCACGCAGGAGTTTGGCGCGTCGCTGCCGGTCGACAAACATCTCTATAAGCAGGATATCGCCGGCTCTAAGGCGCATGCCAAGATGCTGGCGGCCCAGGGCATCATCAGTGCCGAGGACGAGCAAGCGATTGCCAAGGGCCTGACTGGAATCGAGCAGGATATCGATGCCGGCAACTTCATCTTCGATATCAACGACGAGGACATTCATATGTCCATCGAGAGCGAACTGACGCGCCGCATCGGCGAGGCCGGTAAGCGCTTGCATACCGGGCGTTCGCGCAACGACCAGGTGGCGACCGATACGCGCCTGGGCGTCAAGGCGCTGGCCAAAGAGCTCATGGAGGCCAATCTTGAGCTGCGCCATGTGCTGGTGGATGCGGCCAAGAAGTACGATAAGGTGATTCTGCCGGGCTACACGCATATGCAGCATGCTCAGCCCGTGCTGCTCTCGCATCATCTGCTGGCGTATTCCTGGATGTTCGCGCGCGACTTTACGCGCCTGAAGGCCGCCTTTGATGCCGCCGACAACTGCCCGCTGGGTGCTGCCGCGCTTGCCGGTACGAGCTATCCGCTCGATCGCCAGATGACGGCTGCTGAACTTGGCTTTGCGGGCGTGATTCCCAACTCGCTCGATGCGGTTTCCGACCGTGATTTCCTGCTCGATCTGCATTATGCCGGCTCCGTCATGGCCATGCACCTGTCGCGCCTTTCCGAGGAGATCGTGCTGTGGTCGAGCTCCGAATTTGGCTTTATCACGCTTTCAGACTCCTACTCCACCGGCTCGTCCATCATGCCGCAGAAGAAGAACCCCGACTTTGCCGAGCTTATCCGTGGCAAGAGCGGCCGTGTGTATGGCAACCTGGTGCAGCTGCTTGTGACCATGAAGGGCCTGCCGCTTGCTTATAACAAGGACTTGCAGGAGGACAAGGAGGGCGCGCTCGATACCGCTCACACGCTCATGCAGTGCCTGTCCGTTATGGCGGGTATGATTTCGACTTGGACCGTCAACGAGGATGCCATGGCGCGCGAGTGCGGCGTGGGACACCTTGCCGCTACCGATGTTGCCGATTACCTGGCTAAGCGTGGTCTGCCGTTCCGCGAGGCACATGCCGTGGTGGGCCATTTGGTCCTGATGTGTGAGAAGCGCGGCTGCAATCTTGAGGACCTGCCGTTTGAGGTGTTCCAGGAGTCAAGCCCGCTCTTTGAGCGCGATATTACCGAGGCGCTCGACATCCCCTCGATCGTTGCTGCGCGAACGACCGAGGGCGGTACCGCTCCTGCCGCCGTTGCCGTGCAGCTTGAGCGTGCCGAGGCACAGCTCGTGGCCGACGAGGGCGTGTTTGGGTCACTGACTAAGGTCGTCGAGATGGGTCACGGGGTAAAGTAGGGGTTTGGCTGAAGCCGTTTTGGCCATGTATTGATAAATCGTTTTGCTTTACGGGCGTCTGCTGATGTGGGCGTCCGTATTTTGTTGCTATGGGGGAGGGGCCTGTCGAGAAATTCTGTAGGACCTTTGGGCAGGTTGTGAAGGGGGTACGTTTGCGGGCGGCAACCGACCGTCCGCTCTGTTCGATGCGGTTGATGGGCGGTCGGATGGTACTCTAATCGGGCTTTGAAACAGAAGTGACACATATGGAACGTTTCAATAAATTGTTGCGTTTCAATGGGCAGCTTTTTGTTTAACTGCAGCTAAAACTCTGTTACGATGCAGTCCAGGCGGGTGCCGGAATGGGACTTGGGCACGCGCGAACCTACTTGAAAGGCTACCTTATGGCTATCGAGAAGACCTTCATCATGATTAAGCCCGACGCCGTGCGCGACCGCAAGATCGGCGAGATTGTTGCCCGCATTGAGCGCAGCGGCCTTGTCATCGAGCGCATGGAGATGACCACGCTTGAGCGTGCTACCGTCGAGGAGCACTACGCTCATCTGGCGGACAAGCCCTTCTTTGGCGGTCTCTGCGACTTTATGACGAGCGGTCCGGTCGTCAAGATGGTCGTTTCCGGTCCTTCCGCTGTTGCTAAGATGCGCACCCTTATGGGTGCTACCAACCCGCTTGACGCTGCCCCTGGTACCATCCGCGGCGACTTTGCCGTCGATGTTAACGCCAACGTGATCCACGGCTCCGACTGCCTGGAGAACGCCGAGATCGAGATCAAGCGTTTCTTTGGCTAAACCAGCTTTGACTCCTTAAAGCTGTTAGCGTGTGGCTTGGGCGCCGCGGAACTCCATCCGCGGCGCCCTTTTATTCCAAAATCTATGAAGGGGCCCGCTCGGACATGTGTTCCGAGCGGGCCCCTTCTGTTGGCCTGTGGCACTGAGTAGCTTAGGCCTCGTCGACGACCTTGAGTCCGCGGGTCTGGTCGATCTCGTTGAGGAGATTGACGCGACGCTCGTGGCGGCCGCCCTCAAACTCGGCGTCGAGCCACTCGTCGACGATCATCTTGGCGAGCTCGGAGCCCACGACGCGAGCACCAAAGGCGAGCACGTTGGTGTTGTTGTGCATACGGGAGAGCTTGGCGCTGAAGGGCTCGGAGCACACGACGGCGCGTACGCCCTCGACCTTGTTGGCAGCCAGGCTGATCCCGACGCCGGTGCCGCAGATCAGGATGCCCAGGTCAACATCGCCGTTGGCAACGGCCTTACCCACCTTGTAGCCGGCGATGGGGTAGTCAAAGCTCTCGGAGGTGTCGGTGCCAAAGTTCACGACCTCACAGCCGCGCTCCTTCAGGTGCTCGGAGATAATGTTCTTGAGCTCGACGGCGGCGTGGTCGTTACCGATACCGATCTTCATGGATGGTTCCTCTCTGGTCTGTGCGGCGCAAATGCTAAAGGTTTTACCGCGTTCGACTGCATGATAGCGCGACTTTTGTGTAAACGCTCGGGCGTTTTTTGGTCAAACGCTTTAGCAGACAACAAGACTGGCTTCTTGTGAATGAATGTCGTCAGTTTGCGGTTGAGCGCCGTCTGCCGGAACCATGGTTGCGGTTTTTGATGCATTGTTATCAAATAAAGGAGCTAACTTTTTTGAGAGCCCAGCCCGTTATGCAAGCAGGAGATACTTATGCCTACCGATTCCATCCGTGATGCCGCGTTTTGCGGTGTTTTGAACCGCGAACTTGTCTGTGCACTCGGCTGCACCGAGCCCATTGCCGTTGCCTATGCAGCGGCGCTGGCGAGTCAGACGCTCGGTTGCGAACCCGATCATATGGATGTTGCTTGCTCGGGCAACATCATCAAGAACGTTAAGAGCGTGACCGTGCCCAACTCGGGCGGTATGCACGGTATTGAGGCGGCGGCCGTGCTGGGTGCCGTGGGCGGCGACGCCAAGAGCGCGCTCGAGGTGCTCGAGAGCGTTGACGATAAAGACCGTGCTCGCGTGGCCGAGCTCCTCGCCGACGCCGGCTACTGCGATGTGTCACTTGTCGAGGGCGTGCCCAACCTCTACATCAAGGTGACTGCCACAGCCGAGGGCCATACAGCGGTCGTCGAGATTACCGACCACCACACCAATGTCACGTGCCATACGCTCGACGGTATTCCGGTATGCGGCAAGTCGGCGGGGGAGTGTGCCGCCTGCGCAGAGCGCGTGGTGGCCGAGCGTGCGGCAGATAGCGCCGACACGCCCATGTCGATTGAGTCCATCATCGACTTTATCGAGGACGGCGACATCGATGGCGCCCGCGCTGCCGTTGAGCGTCAGATTGAGCTGAACGGCGCGATCAGCGCCGAGGGCCTGGCGCACGCTTGGGGTGCCGAGGTGGGCCGTACGCTGCTGGGTGCTCGTGCCGATGACGTCGCCTGCCGTGCCCGTGCCCGTGCAGCCGCCGGGTCCGACGCCCGCATGAACGGCTGCGCGCTGCCGGTCGCCATTGTGTGCGGCTCGGGCAACCAGGGCATTACCTGTGCATTGCCCGTTATGGAGTATGCCGAGTACCTGCGCTGCGACCACGATCGCCTGGTGCGCGCCGTGATGCTGTCCGATCTTATCGCCGTGCATATCAAGAGCTATATCGGTGCACTCTCGGCGTTTTGCGGTGCTATTTGCGCCGCGTGCGGTGCCGGTGCCGCGATTACCTGGCTGTGCGGCGGCACGCGCGAGCAGATTGGCGCGACGGTCTCGAACACGCTCGGCAACGTTGGCGGCATCGTGTGCGATGGCGCCAAGGCAAGCTGCGCCGCCAAGATTTCCGCTGCCGTTGATGCGGCGATTCTGGGCCACGATATGGCCATGCAAGGCCGCGGCTTCCGTGCCGGTGAGGGCCTGATCCAAGATACCGTTGAGCAGACGATCGCCAGCATGGGCTATGTGGGACGTGTGGGCATGAAAGATACCGACGTCGAGATCCTCAACATCATGATCGGCAAGACTCGAGTCTGTTAGGACAACTTTTCGGCTACTTGGTGTTCGTAGAAGGCTTCGATTACGGCGTTAAAGTCGCGGGCGAAGTCTTCCATGGTTCCGCGCCAGGTAGCTCGGCTGGGCTTGCCCTGGCCCACAAAGGCGGTTTGGATGCCGCAGGCAGGGCTGGGGAAGTCGCGTTTGGGATCGTTGCCCACCATAAGGACCTCGTGTGGCTCGAGCCCCATCACTTGAAGCTGCTCTAGATAGTAGGTGGCATCGGGCTTGCAGCGGGTGGCGTTTCCCATGTGCGTGACGAGCTCAAAGGGGGCGTCGGCCAGGTCGCCCCAACCCATGCGGCACTCGATGGCCCCCTGGGGAAAGCTGGGGTTGGTAAAGAGCGCACAACGCAGCCCTGCGTCCTGTACGGCCTGGAGCGCAGCGTGTGCGCCCGGCATGGCGTGGGCGTTAATGATATCGTCGTTCTTGTGCGGAAGAACTTCGCGCTCGTAGTAGGTAAACGCCTCGTAGATGATGGGATCGGAGAGGCAGATGCCGCACCTGCGCTCGACCTCGGTGCGGTAAAACTCAAGATTGGTGCGATTATCCGTGCCGCTGCGGCGATTGGCGTTGAGATCGACCAGGATGGTGCCGAGGCGTGCCATCGTGCCACCGTGGCTGCGGCGCCCGATATCCGCGAGCATCGATGAGACATCCTTAAAATAGCGAAGGATGAACGCGTTGAGGTTGATGCTAAGAAGCGTCTCGTCCATATCGAAAACGACTGCTTTGAGCACGCGGGCACCTTTCTCGTAAATTTGATCTAGAGTCGTTGGCTCCGGATACTTTACCCCAAAGCCAAATGCCTGGCTGGTTATCGTCAAGTTGTGGAGACGTGTGTTCATAAGATTACGAAAAAGTCTCCACACGAGTAAAAAATCGCAGTTCACGCTTGAAATCGAACTCATTTCCCCGTAACCTATACGAACGTGATTGCATAAGCGTCACATTAGTATCTGTCGGCTCCCGAGTGTTCCTAAACGTTGTGTGCTTGTCGCACCCTTCTGTAGGTCCTAGCAATCGGGGCCCCGTAGTTCGAAAGGGGTCCACCTTTGAGTGAGATTCAGAACTCGTCCATTTTCTCTCTTGACGATGTCAACGAGGAGGAGATGAACAACCTCATCGACGGTACGATTACCGACTTTGATGAGGGCGATCTCGTTAACGGCACTGTCGTTAAGATCGAGCATGACGAGGTGCTCGTTGACATCGGATTCAAGTCCGAGGGCGTTATCCCGGTCCGCGAGCTGTCCATCCGCAAGGACGCTAACCCTGCAGACATCGTTGCACTCGGTGATCCCATCGAGGCTCTGGTTCTCCAGAAGGAGGACAAGGACGGTCGTCTGGTCTTGTCCAAGAAGCGTGCCGAGTACGAGCGTGCTTGGAACCGCATCGAGGAGAAGTTCAACTCCGGCGAGAACGTCGAGGGCGAGGTTATCGAGGTTGTCAAGGGCGGCCTGATCCTCGACATCGGCCTGCGTGGCTTCCTGCCCGCTTCCCTCGTCGACCTCCGTCGTGTCAAGGACCTCACCTCCTATATGGGCACCCGCATCGAGGCTCGCGTCATCGAGATGGACCGCAACCGCAACAACGTCGTCCTCTCCCGTCGTGTCGTGCTCGAGGAGTCCCGTAAGGCCGAGCGCTCCGAGATCCTGTCCAAGCTCAAGTCTGGCATGCGTCTCCAGGGTACCGTTTCCTCCATCGTCGACTTCGGCGCCTTCGTCGACCTCGGCGGTATCGACGGCCTCATCCACATCTCCGAGCTCTCCTGGAACCACGTCAACCATCCTTCCGAGGTTGTCAAGGTCGGCCAGGAGGTCGAGGTCGAGGTTCTCGACGTCGATCTCAACCGCGAGCGCATCTCCCTGGGTCTCAAGCAGACCACCGAGGATCCGTGGCGCGCACTGGTCAAGAAGTACCCCGTCGGCGCTATCGTCGAGGGCACTGTGACCAAGCTTGTCCCGTTCGGCGCTTTCGTCGACCTGGGCGAGGGCATCGAGGGCCTGGTGCACATCTCCGAGATGGCCAACAAGCACGTCGATCAGCCTTCTCAGGTCACTCACGTGGGCGACAAGGTTCAGGTCAAGGTCATGGAGATTGACCTCGACCGTCGTCGTATCTCCCTGTCCATGAAGTCCGCTGCTGAGACTCTGGGCGTCGAGATCGAGGTTACCCCGCTGCCTTCCGAGAAGAAGGACGAGGAGACCGACGCCGAGTAAATCGGTTTGACGATCACTTGTTTTAAGGGATCCGTCCGCAATGGACGGGTCCCTTTTTGCATTTGCAGCCGAGGTACGCAATGCTGCCAGGGCTGTCCACAGGCTATTGGGTTGTCAGTGCATGAAAAATGCCGACATCCCGCCTCGGGGAGGAGGCGGGAACACACCGAGTAGACGGAGGGGCGTGGAGCGCGGTCGCGTCTCGACTGACGACGTTGCCCATCGACAGGACCATTGTAGCGCATGGCGGTTCTTGGTTTATCGTGTCGAGCGTTTGCGTTGTGCCATTGCCTGCGGCAACGGTGTGTTACACTCTTGCACTGCTGAGTGGGCCAGACGGTCGCGCGATGTGCTGCTTGCAGTACGCGTGAGGAAAGTCCGGGCTCCAGAGGGCAGGATGCCGGCTAACGGCCGGGCGGAGTGATCCGACGGAAAGCGCCGCAGAAAAGAAGACTCCCACCTGCGCCGCAAGGCGTAAAGGGAAAAGCTGAAACGGTGGTGTAAGAGACCACCAGCGTCGTGGTAACATGGCGGCTTGGCAAGCCCCATCCGGAGCAAGCGCGAATAGGAACGCTATGGGCCGGCCCGGTCCGCGTTCGGGTAGCGTGCGTGGAGCTGCACGGTAACGTGCAGACAAGATAAATGACCGTTCACGACAGAACCCGGCTTATAGGCCCACTTGGCATTTTTGTTACCCTGACAATCGATATGTTGTTTGCCGTATTATTGAGGCTGTTTGTTGTCGCGCTTAGTTTTGTTGAGGGGCTTTGTTGGACAGCTATTTTACTCTGCAATCGAATATTGAGGCTTCGGGCGAGTTTGTGGACCGAAAGAGCCGGTTTATTGCCCAGCTGGTCCATATTGAGTCCGAGGATGAGGCGAATGCCTTTATCGAGATGGTTCGTAAGCGTCATTACGACGCTCGGCACAATGTTCCCGCGTGGATTTTGGTCGATGGACGCGAGCGCCAGAGCGATGACGGTGAGCCGAGCCGCACGAGCGGTATGCCGACGCTCGAGGTGTTGCGCGGTGCAGAGCTCAAAAATGTTTGCTGTGTGGTGACGCGCTATTTTGGCGGCACGCTATTGGGGCCTGGCGGCTTGGTGCGCGCCTATACCGCGGCGACGCAGGCGGCGGTGGCTGCGGCTCAGGAGGCCGGGCAGATCGTCGAGATGACGAGTGTCGTGCCTGTTGACGTGCATGTGACCTATCCGCAGTATGAGCAGGCGCTTCGTTTGGCGCAGGATTCGGGTGCCAAGGTTTCGGATACCGATTACGCGGATGCCGTGACGATTCATTTGGTGTTTAAGGCGGGGGAGCAGGAGTCATTTTGCGCTAAGATGCGCGAGCTTATGGCGGGGCGCGAGGAGATTGAGGTCGGCGCTCCCGAATTTGCCGAGTTCTAACGGCGACGGCCGGCGTGCTTTTGGATGGATCCCAAGCGCACGCCGGCCTTTGTTTTTCCGTTGCTGCCGTTTACTCGGCAAGCTGCTTTAGCACATCGCAGGCGATCTCGATGGCATCGTCGATGCAACCAGGGCAGCTGCGGAGCGGACCCTTATCCGATCCGATGCCCTTGAGCGTGCCGCAGACGGTCGTCGTGTTCTTCTCGCCAAAACGCTTGGCGATTTCGCGCGACAGCTTGTAGGTCTGGCCCTTGGTCTTGGGGTTTTCCATGCCGTCGCTCATTACAAAGCCCATGATGGCCACGGCGCCCGAGATAGCGCCGCAGGTTTCGGTCATACCGCCCATGCCGGCGCCAAAGCCCTCGGTGAGGGTAAAGGCGACCTGGGGGTCGAGCCCGACGGCGGGAGCGAGCGTGCAGGCGACGGCCTGAGCGCAGTTAAAGCCACGGGCGTGGTATTCGGCAGCCTGAGCCTGACGGGCGGTGATGTCGAGCTGGGCCGTATCGATTTGCTTCATCGTTGTCTCCTTGGTCACGGTGTACCCGCCTATGGTACCCGTGACGGTGCATGTAATCATCGAGAGCTTCATGTATGCGTCATTTTTATCTATCGAGCAAATGTCCAAGGCTTGAGATAAATGACCCTGATCAATTAGTCCCATAACCCACCTTGGGGATGGGTTGAGAGGGGTGCAGGGTAGCGGTATCGTGAACCAAATAAAACTAAAACCCAGGCAAGGGAGCTAGATATGAGCGAGCAGACTATCGGTACCACATGTGTTCAGGGCGGCTATCGCCCGGGCGACGCGGAGCCGCGCCAGGTGCCCATCTACCAGTCCACCACGTGGAAGTACGACACGTCCGAGCACATGGGCAAGCTGTTTGACCTGGAGGAGTCGGGCTACTTCTATAGCCGTCTGCAGAACCCCACGTGCGATTTGGTTGCCGCCAAGATCTGCGAGATGGAGGGCGGCACTGCCGCGATGCTCACGAGTTCGGGCATGGCTGCGAACTTCCTCGCGATCTTTAACGTGGCCGGTGCCGGCGATCACGTGGTCGCGAGCTCTGCCATCTACGGCGGTACCTACAACCTGCTCGCCCATACCATGGAGCGCATGGGTCTGACCTGCACGTTCGTTGCCCCCGACTGCACCGATGAAGAGCTCGAGGCAGCGTTTGAGCCCAATACCAAGCTCGTCTTTGGCGAGACGATCGCCAACCCCGCCCTTGCCGTGCTCGATATTGAGCGCTTTGCCAAGGCCGCGCATGACCACGGCGTGCCGCTGATGGTTGACAACACCTTCCCGACGCCCGTGATGTGTCGTCCCTTTGAGTGGGGCGCCGACATCGTTACGCACTCCACCACCAAGTACATGGATGGACATGCTGCCTACCTGGGCGGCGTAATCGTCGACCACGGTCAGTTTGACTGGATGGCTCATGCGGACAAGTTCCCGGGTCTCACCACGCCCGACGAGAGCTACCACGGCGTGACGTATGCCGAGAAGTTCGGTCGCGAGGGCGCCTTCATTACCAAGGCCACCGCGCAGCTCATGCGCGACCTCGGTCCCATGCAGAACCCGCAGGCGGCGTTCTTCTTGAACAGCTCGCTCGAGAGCCTGCATGTGCGCATGCCGCGTCATTGCGAGAACGGCCTGGCCGTTGCCAAGTTCCTGCAGAGCCATCCCAAGGTGCGCTTCGTGAGCTATCCGGGCCTGGAGGGCGATAAGTACTATGACCTGGCTCAGAAGTACATGCCCAACGGTACCTGCGGCGTGGTGAGCTTTGGCTTTAACGGTGGTCGCGCGGCGGCGGAGACCTTTATGAAGAGCCTCAAGCTCGCCCAGATTGCCACGCACGTGGCCGACGCCCGCACTTGCTGCCTGCATCCCGCTAATGCCACGCATCGCCAGATGAACGATGAGGAGCTCATCGCCTGTGGCATTTCCGCCGACATGGTACGCCTGTCGTGCGGCCTCGAGGACACGGCTGATCTGATTGCCGACCTTGAGCAGGCGCTCGAGCAGTGCTAGGCTAGCGTTCGTACAAGGTGCCGATGCCGGCAGAAAGCTTCGGCGACCTTTCGTTCCGATTCCGTAGGCGGGACCCCAATCGCGGCTGTTTGCAGGCGATTGGGGCCCCGTTTTTTTGTGTTGCGCCACTCGAAAGGATGGATATGGAGAAAACCGCAGAGCAGCTGCGCCGCGAGCACATTGCCCTTGAGGGCGACACCCATGGCAAGAACAAGTGGGCGATTCTGTTTACCGTTCTCATCATGACGTTTATGGTGTGTCTGGATTCGACCGTCGTGACCGTGGCACTGCCCGTGATGCAAAAGGAGCTGGGCGTGGGCCTCGATCGCATTCAGCTGGTGAGCTCGGTGTATCTGCTTGCGACGTGCGTGGCTATGTTGCCGTTTGGCCGTCTGGGCGACGTGCGCGGCAAGGTGAATGTGTTCCAGCTGGGCGTCATCGTCTTTTCGGTCGGTTCGCTGCTGTGCGGTCTTTCGGCCTCGCTCGAGGTTCTTATCCTGGCACGCATTGTTCAGGGTGTCGGTTGCGCGGCGGCCATGGCCAATAACATGGGTATCATTACCGAGTCGTTTCCAGCGCGCGAACGAGGCCGTGCCATGGGCATTCTTGCGACCTTCGTGGCCCTCGGCATGATGTGTGGCCCCGTGCTCGGCGGCATGCTGGTGGCAAGCTTTCCCTGGGAGAGCATCTTTCTCATCAACCTGCCCATTGGCGTGATCTCGTTTATCGTGGGACTCTACACGCTGCCGCATGTTAAGCCGGAGGCCTGCGAGCGCGCCATGTCCCTTGCCGAGGCCGCTCGTCGCTGCTTTGCAAATTCGGCCTTCACTATCAACCTTGCCTGCATGCTCATTGTGTTCGTTGGTATTGGCGCATCCGAGTTTATTCTGCCGTTCTATTTTCAGGACGCCCACGGATTTGGTTCTGACATTTCCGGCCTGCTGTTTTTGGCGCTGCCGATGGTGAATGCCTTTATCGGACCGCTTTCGGGTACGGTTTCGGACCGTGTTGGCTGCGAGGGCCCCACGGCGGTCGGCCTGGGCGTGTACGTGTGCGGTCTCTTTGCGGTAAGCACGCTCGACGAGCACTCTTCTATCCCCGTGATCGTGTGCTGCGTCGCATTTATGTCGTGCGGTACGTCGATTTTCCAAAGCCCCAACAACTCGCTGTACATGGGCTCGGCTCCGCGCGAGGCGCTCGGCTTTGCGGGCAGCTTGGGCAGTTTGGCGCGCTACGCCGGCATGGCAGTGGGCATTACGGCGGCGTCGCATATCTTGTATGGGCAGATGAGCGTGGCGATGGGCGAGGCCGTGACCAGTATTGTTGCAGGTCGTCCGGATGTATTCCTATTCGGCTTTCGCTCGGTGTTCTACGTACTCATGGCTGTGGCCGCCGTGGGCTTTGCGCTTGCCATGGTGCGTTTGGTGAAGATGCGCGCCCGCCATTAGCGTGTTGGGTGGCTGTCTGCCACGATTCGCGCCGTCCCAAAAAGACTGGTTTGTGGTGCGATGGGGCTTGTGGAGCGGGCGGGGGTCGGTCCGTGGTAGACTATCGAACAACGTTTATTAATCGCGCGGTATCGTTGCCGCGAGAAGGGGTTGCGCCATGCAGGAGCTTGAGGATCGTATTCGCCATGACGGCATCGTAAAGGCCGGTAACGTCCTTAAGGTTGATGCCTTCCTCAACCACCAGTGCGACGTTGAGCTGTTCGACCACATGGGTGCCGAGTGGGCCCGTCTGTTCGAGGGCGTCGAGATCAACAAGATCCTGACGATTGAGGCTTCGGGCATTGGCATGGCTTGCATCGCGGCTCAGCATTTTGGCGGTGTGCCGGTGGTCTTTGCCAAGAAGGCGCAGTCCATCAACCTCGACGGCGAGCAGTATGCCACGACCATCTACTCCTTTACCAAGCAGAAGGAGTACCCGGTCATCGTTGGCAAGCGCTTCCTGTCCGAGGGCGACAAGGTCCTGATTATCGACGACTTCCTGGCCAACGGCTGCGCACTCGAGGGTCTTATCAAGATCTGCGAGGCTGCGGGTGCCGAGGTGTCTGGTATTGGAATTGCAGTGGAGAAGGGCTTCCAGGGCGGCGGCGATAAGCTCCGCGAGCGCGGCTTCCGTGTTGAGAGCCTGGCCCGTATCGCCGATATGGACTGCGAGACCGGCGAGATCACCTTCGCCTAAGCGCGCAACACAAGCGATTGGTATGCGATGTGACAAAGGGACCGTCCCTTTGTCACATTTTTTGTATGAGGGGAGGTGTTGATATGGATGAGAACAAGATGGGCTGGCGCGAGTATGCGCGCTATGCCGAGATGTCGGCCGAAGAGTTGGCGCGCGATTGCGAGGTGCAGGTGTTTCGCGCGACGGGTCCGGGTGGACAGGGCGTGAACACGACGGATTCAGCGGTGCGCATGAAACATATCCCTTCGGGGATTACCGTGACGGCGCGCGAGAGCCGCAGCCAGTTCCAAAATCGTAGCAGCTGCCTGCGTAAGCTGCGCGCCGAGCTGGGGCGTCGCGGGCGTCCACCGCGCCGACGCGTAAAGACCAAGGTGCCTCAGCGCTCTCGCCAGCGCAGGCTCAACGACAAACACTTCAACGCCATTAAAAAGGCCAACCGACACAAACCGGGCAGGGAGGAATGATCTTCTCAATAAGTTGCGGTGAAATAGGGACTGTTTTGCGGCTTTAGCTGCATAAACAGTCCCTATTTCACCGCAACTTAGGTTGGGTTAGCGGGTGGGGCGCCAGACATGGAGGGCGCCGGCGAGGATGTCGACCTCGATGCGCGAGGCGACAACGGGCTCGCCGTCGGCCTGGATGGGGTAGTCGGGCTCCTCAAAGGTAAGCTCGGCATGGCGACAGCGCCGCATGCGAACCGGCGGCAACTTGGTATGGTGGCCGTCCTTGGCCGAAAGGAACATGGGAAGCGCGATCGCGCGCGGAACGGGGCCGCAGGCGTAGCAGACGTCGAATATGCCGTCATAAGGGTCGGCGTCTGGACAGATGCGATAGCCCGAGCCATAGGTAGGACCCAGCTGAATCGCCATGATGATCGCCCTCACGCGCTCGGCGGGCGCTCCGTCAAAGCTGACTGTCATGGGGTAGTTGCGATAGCGTAGGCCAAACTGCTCTAGTCCCGAAAGAGTGTAGAGCGGCGCGCCGGTGAGACCCGTCTTTTTGCGCAGCTCGGTGGTGCCCAGGCCGATGGCGGCATCGATGCCGATAGAAAGCGTCTGGTCGTAGTACTCAACGGCAGCCTCGCCGCTGCCGCTCGCGGGGCTCCACGATCGAATTCGCCCGATGTCCTGACGCTGCAGCTCGCAGGTGAGCAGCGTGCCAAAATCCTTGCCGGAGAAATCGTCGATGCCGAGCGTCTGGGCGAAATCGTTGCCGGAGCCTACGGGCAGGACGGCAAGCGCTGGTCGATCCGCCTCTTCTTGCGCCATCAAGCCATTGACGACCTCGTGAATTACGCCGTCGCCGCCAAGGGCGATAACGGTGCGATAGCCCTCGACCTGTGCGGCAAGCACCTTGGCGTGCCCCGCGCGTTCGGTCAGCACCAAGTCAAACTGGGATGCGCGCGCGGTCATGTCCAAAAAGCGCTGCAGGCGCTCAGCGACCTCGCGCGCCGCACCCGACTGGGCGGCAGGGTTGGCGATGATGAGCGTGCGACCAAAATTAGTTGCGTGCATGGGGCGACTCCTGGCGTATGACGTGACGGTGCGGTCGCGCTCAGGTCGAATTGCCCCCGATTGTGGCTGCACGGCGAATACTAACGTCTACTCTATCAGGTCGTTGTGGCGCTCGATAGCATCCGCTACCGTACCGCCCTCATCCACAATAAGCGAACGGCGCTTGGGTGAGATGATGCGCTGGGCGGGGTACACGCCGCGGTGTCCGCCGGTTAGGTAGCTGATAAAGGCCACGATGACAAAGAACCCGGCGGCCGTGCCGTGGAACAGGTCGATGGCCATCATGCAGGTGGTGATGGGCACGTTGAGGCCGGCGCAGAACACGCCGAGCATACCGAGAGCCGCCAGAAAACTGGGGTCTATTCCGACGAGGCAACCGATCCAGCCGCCGAGCGCTGCACCGATGCCAAACAGGGGTGTGACCTCGCCGCCTTGGAAGCCCGCGCCCAGGGTAAGCGCTGTGACGACCAATTTGATGGCTGCGTCCGCCAGGGTGGTGTTGCCTGCAAATCCGGCGCCGGAAAGCCAGGTGGCAAGGCCGGCGTAGTTCCAGGCGTCGAGGAGGGCATAGGCGGCCAAAACCACGAGTGCGCCTATAAGTGCGCGAACAAGGTAATTGGTGATAAAGCGACCGTACAGGCTCTTGACGGTTCGAACCGACCAGGCAAAGAGACGTGCCGTCAGACCGAAGATAATGGCGCTGATAACAACGATGATGACCGTTTTGGGCGACATGGCGGGAACACTGGCGATAACATTCGCCTCGTACTCGGTTCCCAAGGCAAGCGATGTAAAGTAGCCGGTAAACGAGGCGACCAGGCAGTAGATGCCTGCGGTGTAGTCGATCTTGCCGATAAAGCACATCTCCATGCCAAAGAAAGCTCCGGCAAGGGGCGAACCGAACACGGCGCCAAAGGCCGACGAGATACCGGCGAGCATGAGGTCGTGGTGGTCGTGCTTTTTGAGGTGGGCCAGGCTAGATACATTGCTGGCGATGGTGCCGCCAATCTGCACCGCGGCGCCCTCACGACCGGCCGATCCGCCCGTTAGGTGCGTGAGCGTGGAGCAGATGAAGGTGAGGACGGCCATGCGCATATGGATGAGGCGGGTGCCCAGGGCGGAGTCAATGACCAGGTTGTTACCTCGTTTGGCGGCGAGCCCGTGGTTTTTGTACACCCATGCGGTGGCAACGCCCACAACGGGAAGCAGCGTGTAAATCCATGCATGGTGCTCGCGATAGTCGGTCGCGATATTCAGCGAGGCCAAAAACGCCCAAGCGGCAACGCCCATGGCGAGCGAGACGATGGCGACGAGTACGAGCAACTTAGCGCTCGCGAGTAGGTTGCGGGCGTTGCGGCGCGTGTCGGCAGCCAAGAGATGCTCGGAGCGGGTGAGCTGTTGTCTGCCTGCCATGATGACGTCGCTAAGGGAGAAAAGGCCGCCGTCGTCGAGCGGCTGGGAATGATCCTGCGCCTCGTTTGCGCTTTCGGGTTTGTCGTTATGAGCCATACGTTCCTCTTTTAGGTTGCAACGCAAGCATTATAGAACGCGGCAAACGCGACGAACCGGTGGGTTGGTTTCCATTCTGTTTCGCGGCTTGCGGCCGACAGGTGTATTTGCGGGTACAGGCCAAGTCGCGGTCGTGCGTCGGGGGATTATACTGAGACAAGCATAAAGAATTGGCGCCCCTGTTGCGCGCCGTGGCATTAAGAGGTGCATATGGCAGAGAAACTCATACCGCTGGAGGATGCGCAGTCGATTGTTTTGTCGCACGTTGCTCCGACGGATCTCATCGAGATTCCCGTGTGGCAGGCGGCTGGTTTTCCCTTGGCCGAGGACGCGGTGGCCGATATCGACATCTCGCCGTTTGCCAACAGCGCTATGGACGGATATGCCGTGCGCTCGGCGGACTTGGTGCAAGCGTCTGGTGAGGCGCCGGTGACGCTCGACGTTATCGGACACGAGGCCGCGGGCCATGTGTTCGATGGCGTAATCGCCCCGGGCGAGACCGTCCGCATCATGACGGGCGCGCCGGTGCCCGAGGGTGCGGATGCCGTGGTGAAATACGAGATTGTCGAGGTACTTGACGGTGACGGCAACGAGGGCTCACACGTGAGCTTCTCGACGCCTGCCAAGGTGGGGGAGAACGTTCGCTCTGCCGCCGAGGAGGCCCATGCCGGCGACGTCGTGATGCGCGCCGGCGAGGTTGTGGCCCCGGCCGGTGCTGGCCTGCTGGCAAGCGCTGGTTACGCGAGCGTGAAGGTCCATGCCGCTCCGCGCGTGGGCATTATCTCGCTGGGCACGGAGCTGGTCGCGCCGGGTGAACTGCCGGCGCGCGGTCAGATTCGCGATTCCAACTCCTCGGCGCTGATGGCCGAAGCACTCGATGCCGGCGCCGAGCCCGTGTTCTTTGGCATTGCGCCCGACGATGAGCAGGCGATTGCCGAGCTGGTGCATCGCGCGGTTCAAGAGTGCGATTTTGTCATTACGAGCGGTGGCGCCTCGGCGGGCGATTACGACTACGTGACGGCGCTCGTTCGGCGCGAGGGCGAAGTGCTGTTTGATCGCATCTCGATGCGTCCGGGCAAGGCCATCACGTTTGGCTTGCTCGGAGGTAAGCCCTACCTGGGGCTTTCGGGCAATCCAGCCGCGGCGTATGTGGGCTTTGAGATGCTCGCGCGCCCGGCGATCCGCAAGATGCGCGGCTTTGCCGAGGGCACGCGTCCCGTGCAGCAGGCGATATTGACGCACGGCGTGAAAAAGCGCCAGCATCGCCGCTTCTTCGATCGCGCCACGGTTTTGCGCGACCCCGAGACCGGTGATCTGTTGGTGACCGAGGCCAAGACGCAGAATTCGGCGCTGCTCGGCACGATACAGCGTGCCAACTGTCTGCTGCGTATTGACGAAGGGCCGTGTGAACTCAAGGCGGGAGATGTCGTGGACGTTGTGCGCGTCGACCTGCCTGAGGGAACGGTGCTATAGGAGGAACGCTATGGAGTTGAAGATTTCGATCGTGACGTGCTCGGATACGCGCGACCTTGCCCAGGACGAGGCTGGAGCCGCACTCGAGGAACTTATCGAGGCACAGGGCTGGACGGTCGCCTCACATGTGGTCGTGCGCGATGACGTCAGCGAGATTGGTGATGCCATTGTGGAAGCCTCCGATGAGTGCCACGCCAATGTCGTGCTCACCTGCGGCGGCACGGGGCTTTCGATGCGCGATGTGACGCCCGAGGCGACGCGTGCCGTCTGCGACCGCGATGTGCCGGGTATTGCAGAGGCGATTCGCGCGTACTCGATGACCAAGACGCGCCGCGCCATGCTCTCGCGCGCTATTTGCATGCAACGAGGTCATACACTTGTCGTAAACTTTCCCGGTTCTACAAAGGCCGCCCGCGAAAGCTGGGAGGCCATAGCGGACCAGCTGGAGCATGCGGCTCAGATGACAGCGGGCGGCGGACATATCAACTAAGCGGTTTACCTGCGGCGGGGCGACCTGAACGGCTGCTCCGCTTTTGTTTTCCACCGAAGCGACGCCGAGGTGCACGCTAACTCGAAACTGTATTCTCTGACGAGAATAATTTCTCACTATCATTATTCGCGCGAAAGTATAATCTGATTGCAGATTATAGCCCGCGGTGGGGTACCCGGGCACAAGGTCCGAAAGGGTTGAACATGTTCGATATGGTTTCTCGCCGCGGTTTTGTCTCGCTTTCTGCTGCCGCTGCCGCCGGCCTTGGCCTTGCCGGCTGCTCCGGTAACAAGAGGTCTGAGCCGGCCGGATCCGATGCCGGTTCTGCTAAGGCATCTTCCAAGAAAGCTGTCGAGCTGCAGGTCTTTGCCGCCAACTCGCTCGAGAAGGCTCTGCCCGAGGTCCAAGAGCTCTACACCGACCAGACCGGCACCACCTTTGCCGACACGCAGTTTAAGGCCTCCGGCGACCTTGTCGAGCAGATGCGCGCCGGTGCCGCCGTCGACGTGCTCATCACGGCCTCCAAGGGCACCATGGACGACGCCGAGGCCGCCGAGCTCGTCGACGTCGCCACGCGTGAGGATATGTTCGTCAACGACCTCGTGATCATTCGCGCTGAGGGCTCCGACACCAAGGTCGAGGCCATCGCCGACGTCGCGAATCTGGACGGCAAGATCGCCATTGGCGACGCCAAGACCGTTCCCGCCGGCAAGTACGCCAACCAGGCCCTGGCCTCCGTGGGCCTCTACACTGGCACCGAGGGCGACGACGGCGAGTATGCACCCGAGCTCGCTGACAAGGTCGCACTGGCCGACAAGGTCGGCACCGCTGCGGCCTACGTCTCTACGGGCGACTGCGTGGCAGGTTTTGTCTACAGCTCCGATATCTTCCGCTATGACGGCATCGAGGAGGCTTTCGTGTGCCCCGAGGATTCGCACAAGCCCATCGTGTACCCGGGTGCCGTTGCCGAGAGCTCCGAGCATGCCGACGAGGCCAAGTCGTTTATCGACTTCTGTCTGACCAACAAGAAGGCTCAGAAGATTTGGGCTAAGTACGGCTTTGAGCTTTCCGCGTAGTGCGGCTTGGCGCGATAATTCCATCGTTTTGTGTTTCACTCCGTCCTTGTATTCGCTTGGAGCTTTTCGTGCTTAATAGATTCCGCATGCTTGTCGCCTGTGCTTTGACCTTCGCGCTTTGCTGGGTGCCGGGATTTGCGTTTGCTGGGGACGCTGAGGACGGGGCCCAGGTTGCTGCGACCGCTCATGGGCTTTCCTATGGGATCGAGGGTTTTGAGCGGTTGGCCAAGGGGACCGCTCGTGCCATGGAGGGCCAGCCTGAGGGCTACCGGTTTCCCGTTGACGAGGACGTGGACCTTGTAGTGGCGCCTGCTGCCGATCGCGTTGTGGTGTGGATATCGCCCAAGGCGGTCGAGAAATATGGATTGGATCCGCAGGACAACGAGTGCGTATCGGGTCTCAAAGCCCTCGTCTGTGAACTCGACAGCGCAAACTGCATGGGAGGTGCGCAGCTGGGGGACGTGGATCTTCCTTGGTATGTCACGGCGGAAACAACGTTTGATGCCGGCGGGTATACCTATGGCTTTGACGAACGAGGTGCGGATGGGGACCGCTATGTGGTGATTGCGTCAGCCTCGGGTGATGCCAAGGGCGGAGCGCGTTGGCTTGATAGCGCTCAAATGGTAGAAGCATCGTCTGTCGTGATGCGGGATGAGCAGGGGCCCTTGACCTCTCTGGCTTCCTTTTTGGGCGACATCGACTATCGCCCGTTTTGGGTGTCCATAAAAACGAGTGGCCTTGCCCTGCTGATCTCCTTTGCGCTGGGCCTGTTCGCCGCGTGGAAGACTATGGGTACCTCGAGTCGTATCAAGGGCCTGCTCGATTCGGTCTTTACGGTTCCTATGGTGCTGCCGCCCACGGTCTGCGGCTTTCTGCTCCTCATGCTGTTTGGCCGCTCGACCGGGGTGGGCCAGTGGCTCATCGTGCACGGCATCTCGATCGTCTTTACCTGGCCCGCGGCGGTGATCTCTGCCGTCGTCGTGTCGTTCCCGCTCGTCTATCGTACGGCGCTCGGAGCCTTCGAGAGCCTCGACACGCAGATGCTCGATGCGGCGCGCACGCTGGGCTGGTCCGAGCGTCGCATCTTTACCAAGCTTATGATGCCGCTCGGCTGGCCCTCGATTGCCGCCGGCACGGTGCTTGCCTTTGCCCGCGCGATGGGCGAGTTTGGCTGCACCCTGTTCTTTGCGGGCAACTACGCTGGTATTACGCAGACCATTCCCATCGCCATCTACTTTGAGTGGATGGGCGGCAACACGTCCGTGGCCCTCTTTTGGGTCGTGGTCGTAATTGCGTTCAGCTTCCTGGTCATCCTATTCATCAACATGTACACGGCGCATTCGCAAAAGTACCGCGAGCACGGCCTGTCCCGCGCGGAGCGCAAGCAGGCCAAGCCGCTGGGCGGCCAGGTCGATTCGCTCGACCCAGTCGGCGGCGATGCGCTGCGTATCGATCGCGAGGCGTTGGCCGAGCTTATGCGCGATGATGCCGCTTTGCAGGGAGGTCGATAGGCCATGTCGCTCGTTCTGGATATCAAAAAGCGCTATCCCGGGTTTATGCTCGACATGCAGCTTGAGGCCGGCGAGGAGCGTGTGGCGCTGCTGGGTGCTTCGGGTTGCGGCAAGAGCTGCACGTTGCGCTGCATCGCCGGCGTGGAGACACCCGACGAGGGCAAGATCGCCGTCAACGGTGTGACCTTTTATGACTCGTCGGCGGGCATCAACCTGTCGCCCCAGGAGCGCAAATGCGCCCTGCTGTTCCAAAACTATCAGCTGTTTCCCAATATGACGGTGGCCGATAACGTGTGCGCCGGCGTAAAGGATGCGGGCGACGCCGAGGCGCGTAAAAATCTTGCCGAGCGCTACCTGGGCATCTTTGGCCTGGCCGATTTCGCCGATCGGTACCCCGCGCGCCTCTCGGGCGGCCAGCAGCAGCGCGTGGCACTCGCTCGCATGGTGGCGGCGCATCCCGGCATCTTTATGTTCGACGAGCCCATGAGCGCGCTCGATGCGTATCTCAAGAGCGCGCTTGAGCAAAACATGCTTGACCTGTTCGACGTATGCAACCGCACCGTGCTCTACGTGAGTCACGATATCGACGAGGCGTGCCGTCTGTGCGAGCGCATCTGCGTTATGCATAACGGGCATGTGGAGGAGATCGGCTCCGTCGAGGACGTGGTCCGCCGGCCGCAAACCTTGGCCGCGCTGCGCTTGACGGGCTGCAAGAACACGAGCCGGGCGCGCAAGATCGGCGACGAAGAAGTTGAAGCCCTCGACTGGGGCATGACCTTTAACGTGGGTCGCGAGGTTCCCGATAATGTGGAGTACCTGGGCATTCGCGCAAGCTACTTCCATGTTGACAATCGCGCTGAGCGGGGTCGCAACAGCTACGACCTGCACGTGGCGCGCGTGAGCGACTCGCGTTTTGAGCGCCTGGTGCTGTTGGATGCGCCGCGGGCCGATGCGCCCACCCGTCTTCAGTGGAAGGTCAACAAGGTGAGCATGCCTGTCGACGAGCTGCCGCAAGCAGGCGAGACACTGCGCATGCATTTTGATGCCAGCAGGATCCATTTGGTTTGTCGATAGCGCTGGGTAATGCCGTCGGGGTATAAGCCTCGGCGGTTTTGTTTGCCGTTCGCTGAATGAGAGATGACAAACTCTTATTAATCAAGATAATAATTTATTAAACGACGGCACACGATGCTGTCGTACGAATGTCAACGGTGTTCGCATGGTCGATGACCGTTGATATAGTTGACATCAACTGGTTAAGGAGGGTGCGCACATGCCGCAGACGACATACATTTGCCGCGTTGCCGCGCGTGCCCTATATATCGCTCGGAGCCGCATATGAGCAGGTATGTTCACGGCTCCGGGAGAGACGACGCACAACTAAATAATCGACCGCAAAGCAGGTTCCCTAAAATTCCGGGTTTGAGCACGGTCGGGCAATCGCCGTCCGTCGTGCATCGATACCGTTGTTATCCGATTTTGGTTCGAGAGGGGGAACCGTCATGGCTGAAGAATTTGATTTCCATCCGATGTGGGAGAGCCTCGGCATGAATCTTGCCGACCATGATATGCTGCTGGGCGCCGTGGGCCAGATGTACGGGGACATGTTCCTGACGCAGAACAATCGCCCCAAGTCTACGTCCTACCTGGACTTTGTGGCCACCAACATCCACAGCGGCCGCATTAAGGAGATGCTCGACAAGAAGGAGGCCGGCGAGGCCACCAAGATCGTCGGTTCGTTCTGCGTGTATGTGCCCGAGGAGATTGTGCTCGCCTGCGACGGTATTCCCGTGGGCCTGTGCTCGGGTGCCGACTGGGCAACGGACAAGGTCGAGGAGCACCTGCCGCGCAACACCTGTCCGCTCATCAAGAGCTTTGCCGGCTTTAAGCTGGGCGAGGTCTGCCCCTACATTGAGTCGAGTGACCTGGTGGTAGGCGAGAACACCTGCGATGGCAAGAAGAAGGCCTACGAGTTCTTTGCAACGCAAAAGAACATGTACGTCATGGATATTCCCAACGTGCACGACGAGTCTACGCTCGTGACGTGGAAGGCCGAGGTCAAGAAGCTCGCCGCCAAGATCGAGGAAGAGTGCGGCGTCAAGATTACGCCCGAGCGTCTGAAGGCTGCCATCCACGCCGTCAATGAGAAGCGCCGCGCCCTGCAGCGCCTCGCTGCCACGCGCGCTGCCGACCCGGCGCCCATCAGTGGTCTCGACAGCCTGCTGACCGTTCAGGCCGCCTTTATGGACGACACGCCGCGTCTGACCGGAGCCATCAATGATATGGCGGCTGAGTGCGAGCAGCGTGTCGAGGCCGGCGAGGGCGTGGCGCCCAAGGGGACCAAGCGTATCCTGTACACCGGCACGCCCATGGCCGTGCCCAACTGGAAGCTGTTCAACCTCATCGAGAAGGCCGGCGGCGTTGTGGTGGGCGAGGAGTCCTGCACGGGCTCGCGCTACTACAAGGATCTGGTTGACGAGTCCGGTGAGACGGTTGACGAGATGCTCGATGCCATCGCCGAGCGCTACTTTAAGATCAACTGTGCCGTCTTTACGCCCAACGACCAGCGTATGAAGGATATTGTCCAGATGGCCAAGGACCTGCATGCCGACGGCATCGTCGACGTGGCCCTGCAGTTCTGCACGCTTTACGAGATGGAGTCGTTTGTCGTGGAGAAGGCCGCCGAGGAAGCCGGCATTCCGTTTATGCACATCACGACCGACTACGCCGGCGAGGATGCAGGCCAACTGCAAACCAGGATCGAGGCTTTCTTGGAAACCATTTAGGGGTATCCGTTCCGGCGGCTTCCCCAGGCACCCGATCTTGCCGTTCAAACCGTCGCTTACGTACCAAAGTATGCGGCGCTTCTCTTTCACGGCAACCTCGGGCACCTGGGAAAGCCGTTTCCTTGGTTGGTTGAAAGGTTTGTTAAGGAGTTATATGTCGGAAAATAATGAGCAGCCGTTGCCGTCCACGTTTGAGGAGTTCAACGAGCAGCGTAAGGCCGCGTTTATTCGCGTTAAGGATTACAAGCAGGCCGGTAATCGCCTGGTCGGCTTCCTGTGCAGCTATACGCCACTCGAGATTATCGATGCCGCGGGGGCTGCGAGCGTGGCGCTGTGCGGCACGTCCGACGAGGTGATTCCCGAGGCCGAGAAGGTGCTGCCGGCAAATCTCTGCCCGCTCATCAAGTCGACCTACGGCTTTGCTTACTCGCAAAAGTGCCCGTTTACGTACTTTAGCGACATGATCATCGGTGAGACAACCTGCGACGGCAAGAAGAAGATGTACGAGCTACTCAACGAGCTCAAGCGCACGCACATTCTGCATCTTCCGCAGGGTCGCGATCGCGCCTACGAGCGCGAGGGCTGGTACGAGGAGTGCCGCCTGCTCAAGGAGGAGCTCGAGGGCTTCTACGGCATCACGATTACCGATGACGACCTGCGCGCCGCCGTGCGTCGTCGCAACCGCTTGCGTGCGGCCCAGCTCGAGATGTTTGCGCTGCAGGCCAACCAGCCGGCGGCCATGAGCGGCGTCGACCTGATGAGCACCATGTTCGCCGGTACGTTCAGCTTTGATATCGAGGCCTATACGCAGCAGCTGGAGCAAAAGGTCGCCAAGCTGCGTGAGTCCTACGAGGCTGGCGAGCGCCCGATTGCGGCGGATGCCAAGCGCATTCTGATCACTGGCTGCCCGGTGGGCGGCGTGATCAACAAGATCGGCCGCACCATCGAGTCCAACGGTGGTGTGGTCGTGTGCATGGACGACTGCTCGGGCGAGCGCACGGCGGCCATGATGATCGACCCGGATGCTCCCGACATCCTGCTCGCCATCGCCGACCGCTACCTGGACATCAACTGCTCGGTCATGACGCCTAACGAAGGCCGCATGGGAAACACGCTGGCTATGTGCGAGAAGCACCATGTCGATGGCGTGGTAGAGAGCGTGCTGCAGGCCTGCCACACCTTCAACGTTGAGAGCGCGCGCATGCAGGAGGCTGTCGAGGGTGCGGGCATTCCGTACATGAAGATTGAGACCGATTACAGCAATGGCGACATGGGTCAGATCGAGACGCGCATCGCCGCCTTCATCGAAACCCTCTAGCTTCCTCAGACACCGGATCTTGCCCCTCAAACCGTCGCTTGCGTACCCAAAGTACGCTGCGCTCCTCTTTCGGGGCAATCTCCGGCACCTGAGAAACCTAGAGCTAAGGCGCCTGAACGCGCCGCTACCTTTGATGTTTAGATTGGGAGAGAGCCATGATAGGGATCGGGATCGATATCGGGTCTACGGCGGCTAAGACTGCCGTGGTCGACGGGGAGGGTTCGGTGGCGTGGACGTGCGTGCAGCCAACCGGGTTTTCCTCGGTCGATGCTTCCGAGCGGCTGCGCGAGGCGCTGGCAGCGGCCGGCTACGACGTGACGGCCGACGACGTGCGCGTGGTCGCGACCGGCTACGGTCGTGTCGCCGTGCCCTATGCGCACAAGGTCGTGACCGAGATTACCTGCCACGGTACCGGTGCCGTGCGCCTGTTTGGCGATCACGGCACCGTGATCGACGTGGGCGGTCAGGACACCAAGGTCATTCAGCTTAAAAGTGGCCGAGTGGCCAAGTTTGCCATGAACGACAAGTGCGCCGCCGGCACGGGGCGCTTTTTGGAGATCATGGCCGACCGCCTAGGTATTTCCCAGCAGCAGATGGCCGATCTGGCACGTTCCGGCGAGCCTACCAAGATTTCCAGCATGTGCACGGTGTTTGCCGAAAGCGAGGTCATCAGCCTGATCGGTCGTGGCGAGCCGCGCGAGAACATTGCGCGTGGCGTGATCGACAGCGTGGTCTCGCGCGTGGCGACCATGGCCGGGCAGGCCGCGGGCGCCCCGTACTACCTGACCGGTGGCCTGTGCGAGAACGCCTTCGTGGTGGAGCGGTTGGGCGAGCTACTGGGGTCGCCGGTGACCACCTCGCCCCAGGCTCGCTTTGCCGGAGCGATCGGCGCGGCGATTCGCGCACAGGCGCTCAATTAATGCATCCGCCGTCGGCTCGCATTCATGCGTATACTGGGAGAAAATGATTGACCGATGAGAGGAGGTATCGATGGCTGACGATCAGATTAAGCTCACGTCTATGACGGCCGCGAGCGGTTGAGCCGCCAAGCTGGCTCCCGGAGCCCTCGCCCAGGTCCTGGGCGATTTGCCCAATGTGCATAATGACAACTTGCTCGTGGGGTTCGATACCTCCGACGATGCGAGCGTCTTCAAGGTGGGGGAGAACCTGGGCCTCGTGCAGTCCGTCGACTTCTTCCCACCCATGGTGGACGACCCCTTCCTCTTTGGCCAGATCGCCGCCGCCAACTCGCTGTCGGACATCTACGCCATGGGAGGCACTCCCTCGCATGCCATGAACCTGCTCTGCATCCCCAGCTGCCTAGGGGTGGAGGTGGCCGGTCAGATCTTGGCGGGCGGCGCCGACAAGTGCGTCGAGGCGGGCTGCACCATCGCGGGCGGCCACACCATCAACGACGATGAGCCCAAGTACGGCCTGTCCGTCTCGGGTTTTGTGCAGCTCGACCGCATGCTTGCCAACGGTAGGGCGCGCCCGGGTGATGTACTGCTGCTCACCAAGCCGGTGGGCTCGGGCATCATCACCACGGCCATTAAGGGCGAGCTTATCGAGCAGGACGAGGCCGCAGCCATGTTTGACTCGATGTGCACCCTCAACGAGGCGCCGATTCGTCTGGCCGAGGGGCTCGAACTTCACGGCTGCACCGACATTACGGGCTTTGGCCTGATTGGGCATGCGTGCGAGATGGCCGAGGGCTCGGGCGTGCAGATTGAGCTTGCGTCGGGGGCGGTGCCGCTCTTTGACCAGGTGCTCGACATGGCGCGTCTGGGCATTATCCCCGCTGGCTCCTACCGCAACCAGGACTTCTTTGGCCCGCGCGTGACGGCCGACGAGGACCTTGAGCCGGGCATGTTGGATGCGCTGTACGATCCACAGACTTCAGGCGGTTTGCTTATTGCGGCGCCCGCGGCGGATGTGGATGAGCTTGCGCGCCGTCTGGATGCCGAGGGGCGTATCGCCGCCGTTGTCGGTCGCGTGTGCGAGCCGGTGCCAGGCGGTCCTGCCGTCCACGTTGTCCGTTAACGACACGTTTATTGAGCTCTGTACCGTTCTAAAACGATTAATTCGAAAGGAAATACTATGTCTACCAAGATTGAAGTCAATGCCATGGGCGATGCCTGCCCGCTGCCCGTCGTCAAGACGCTCAAAGCCCTGAAGCAGCTTGATGGCGAGGGTACAGTCGTGACCTCGGTCGATAACGAGACCGCCGTCAAGAACATCTCCAAGATGGCGCAGGAGAAGGGCTGCACGGCCTCAGTCGAGAAGGTTTCTGACGCCGAGTGGCACGTGACCGTGGCGACCTCTGGCGCCGTTGCCGTGGCTGATCCCGAGCAGGATGGCACTGCCTTCTGCGATGCCAGCGCCGGCAAGGGCAAGCTCGTCATTTCCGTCTACACCGACTGCATGGGCCGCGGCGACGACGAGCTGGGCCACAAGCTCATGAAGGCCTTTATCTTTGCCGTGACGCAGCAGGAGGAGCTGCCCGCGACCATGCTGTTCTATAACGGCGGCGCCAAGCTCACCGTCGAGGGCTCACCGGTACTCGACGACCTGAAGGGTCTGGCCGAGCAGGGCGTCGAGATCCTTACCTGCGGCACCTGCCTCGACCACTATGGCATTAAGGACCAGCTTGCCGTGGGCGAGGTCACCAACATGTACGTGATCGTGGAGAAGATGGAGCAGGCCGTGCGCGTCGTGCGCCCGTAGCGTATTGGTTGGAGTTGCCATGAGGGAGAAGCGCCCTGCGCTTGTCATCACGTTTCCTACCACGGCGGCCGCCATGGGGTGCGAGACCCTATGCATCGAGCGCGGCCTTCCCGGGCGCACGATTCCCGTGCCCGGGGAGGTCGCTGCCGGCTGCGGTTTGGCATGGAAGGCGTTGCCTGCGGATGAGGAACTGCTGCGCGGCGAGCTTGCCGCGGCGGGCGTTCCCACCGAGGGCTTTACCGTGATCGATATGTGGGAGGTCGTGCGATGATCTACCTGGATAACGCGGCGACGACCATGCACAAGCCGCAGACGGTCATCGACGCCGTGACGCAGGCGATGTGCTCGCTCGGCAATGCCGGGCGCGGTGCCACGTCGGGTGCCCTCGATGCCGCTCGTACGATTCACGCTTGCCGTGCCAAGCTCGCGCGCCTTTTGGGTTGCCCGAGGGCGGACCATGTGTGCTTTACGCCCAATTCCACCGCGGCGCTCAACACCGCCATCAATGGCGTGGTGCGCCCCGGCGACCGTGTGGTCACAACGGTGCTCGAGCACAACTCCGTGCTGCGTCCGCTTAACCGCCTTGCGGCAGAGCAGGGTGTGACCGTTGAGCATGCGGGTTGCGACGCGAATGGCGTGCTCGACTACGATGAGCTCGATCGGCTGGTCACGCCCGGTACACGTGCCGTGGTGGTGACGCATGCCTCTAATGTGACCGGCAACGCGGTCGACATTGCGCGCGTGGCGGCCATAGCCCATGCGGCCGGCGCGCTTGTGATCGTCGATGCCTCGCAGTCTGCCGGCACGGCGCATATCGATATGCAGGCCATGGGGCTCGACATTGTGTGCTTTACCGGCCACAAGGGATTGATGGGCCCGCAGGGGACCGGCGGCCTGGCCGTGGCAGAGGGCATTGACGTGGCCCCGTGGGCCATGGGCGGCACGGGCGTGCACAGCTTCGATGCGCTGCAGCCGCTTGAGTGGCCCACGCGCCTTGAGGCGGGCACGCTCAACGGTCATGGCATCGCTGGACTTTCTGCCGGTCTCGACTTTATCGAGGCCCAGGGTGGGGTGGAGACGATTGCAGCTCACGAACGCGCGCTCGCTGATCGCTTCCTTGCCGGTGTGCGCGAGATTCCGGGGATTAAGCTCTACGGTGCCTTTGACCAGCCGACGCGCTCGGCGATCGTGTCCCTCAACGTGGGCGATATCGACTCTGCCGAGATCTCGGACGCGCTCATGCAAGGGTGGGGGATTGCGACGCGCCCCGGTGCCCATTGCGCTCCGCTCATGCACCGCGCGCTCGGAACCGAGCGCCAGGGTGTTGTTCGCTTCTCGTTTGGGTATTTCAACACGGACGAGGAAGCCGACACGGCTATCGATGCTCTGTGCGATTTAGCCTGTTAAAGCTGCTAGAACGTTTATACTTGCGGGACGGGCCTTTTGCCCGTCCCGTTTTTGTTTCGACCCGAAAGGTGTGCCTATGGCCTCATCCGCCCCGCGCGGTCTGCGCTCCGACCATGTCGTTACCGTCGGCATCGCCCTGTTCTCGATGCTCTTTGGCGCCGGCAACCTCATTATTCCGCCGCTGCTGGCGCTGCAGGCAGGTTCTGCCACGCCGGTCGCCATGCTCGGCTTTCTGATTGCAGCCATCGGCCTGCCCGTCATGGGCTTTATCGCTGTCGCGCTCGCCGGTACGGCCCGCGAGCTGGCCGGGCGCGTGCACCCCAAGTTTGGTGAGTTCTTTGTCGCGGCTGTGTATCTGGCCATCGGTCCGTGCCTGGCCATTCCGCGCACGAGCTCCACGGCGTTCGAAATGCTGGTGCCGCTGCTACCCGAGGGTGTTTCGCTCGGCACGGCACGTCTGGTGTTTGCCATCGGGTTCTTCGTCGTCGCGTTTGCGCTCACGCTGCGTCCGGGCGTCATCACGCGCGTGCTTGGTCGCATTACGGGTCCCGCGCTTATCGCGCTCATCGTGCTGGTTGTGGGTGCTGCCGTGATCTCGCCGCTGGGACCGGCTGCCGCGCCTCAGGCTCCCTACGATGCAGGCGCCGCCGTGCAAGGCTTTTTGACCGGCTACCAGACCATGGACCTGCTCGCGTCGCTCGCCTTTGGCATTATCATCGCCGAGACCATCCACGAGCTGGGTGTTACCGATGACAAGCGCGTGGCCTTCGAGATTTCGCGTTCCGGTGTGATCGCCGGCGTGCTCATGGCCGTCATCTACTGCGGCCTGGCGCTTGCCGGCATGCAGCTCGGCACGGTTATGCCCGATGCTACTAACGGCGCCGCCATCCTCGCCCGTTCGGCCTCTATGCACTTTGGTCTTGTCGGCACGGTCGTCGTCTTTGCGATCTTTTTCCTTGCCTGCATGAACGTGTGCATCGGCCTCATCAGCTGCTGCTCGCGTTACTTCTGCGAGACGTATGTGGTCGAAGGGGGAGCGGAGGCCTCCGAGGAGGCCATGCGCCGTCCCTTTGCGATTCTCGCCTTTGTGTTCGCGGCGTTTTCGTGCGTGCTCTCCAATGTGGGCCTCGACGTGATTCTTATGTTCTCGGTGCCCATGCTCAACGCCTTGTATCCCGTTGCCATCGTACTGGTACTGATGGGCCTGGTGCACGGCTTTTGCGACGCTCATCCGCAGGTGTGGGTGTGGGTCGGCGGCGTGGTTGCTGTGCAGAGTGTGATCACCTCGGTCCGCGATGCGTTCTTTGCGGGCGCGTGGCTGCCGTTCGATGCACTGCCTCTGGCGGATATCGGTGCCGCGTGGGCGCCGGTTGCCGTGGTTGCCTTTGTGATCGGTCTGCTCCATAGTCGTTTTGTTGCACATTCGAGGAGCTAAGGCATCAATGCTTGCACAGGCGGGGAGTCTCCCCTATAATTTCCTTCGCTTTGGGACACGCAAGGTTTAGACCTTAGCTGCTCAACACCTTCGGGACGTGGCGCAGTTTGGTAGCGCGCCTGCTTTGGGAGCAGGATGTCGCAGGTTCAAATCCTGTCGTCCCGACCATATCTTGCGGGCGTAGTTCAATGGTAGAACCCCAGCCTTCCAAGCTGATGACGCGGGTTCGATTCCCGTCGCCCGCTCCATAGGATAGATGAATGGCTCTGATTCCTTTTGGGACCAGAGTCATTTTCATATACATGTCGGGACCCCACATCCCCTCTTGAGTTGCGGTGAAATACGGACTGTTTTTTGGCTTTTATGGCCCATGTAGTCCGTATTTCACCGCAACTATTTGTAAGGTTGGATTTTGATGCCGTTGGGAGGGTCGTAGTGACCGTCTACCGAGAGTGGAAATATTTTCTGAAGCTCTGACCTGCGACGTCAAGTTTTTGGTCAGCTTTTGGCAAGGCCTGCGGACGGAAGCATACGATAGCGTAATGGTATTCTCTCCGCCGTGATGGTTATGGGGTTGGCCATGCTCGATAAAGGCAAACATTTTCCTCAGTCATATGCAAGGATGCTATTCTCGGTCCTTGGAATTCATCAAGATGGACAGCTGCTTATAACAATTGATCCTTGGGATGAACGCCGTGCTCGCGAGCTTATGCAGGAAGAGCTCATGCTTCGTCTTTACAACCATGTGTATGCGGATCCGGTCTATTGGAATAATCTTGGGGTTGAAGATCGCATCTTTCAGTTGGCATCCGCTATTGCGGTCGTTGAACCGGATGCTGTGTTTTGCGGATCGACGGCAGCTCTGCTCTACGGCATCGGCTCGGCGTATACGCTTCTAGATAAAGTGCAAGTGCTGCTGCCACGGTCTACAAGGCGCGATACATATGAGTTCGTTGAGTATCGTCGATGGCGCCCGGGCGAGGTATGGCGTCTCGGCCCGTTTACGCTGACAGACCCCTATCGGACGGTGGTCGATATTGCCCGCACGAGTGCATTTCGGTATGCGCTTGGCTACGTCGATGGATTGGCTCGTGAGTACGATGTTGACCGCGAGGAGCTACGTGCGTATGCACAGGCCAATTGTCGCGGTTTGCATGGCATCTCCCGTGCGTTTGGCGTGTTCGAATATATGGACGGAAGGTCGGATAACGGGGGAGAGTCCGAGGCGCGAGCGGCAATGATCCTTGCAGGCGTCGTTGCGCCCGAGCTTCAGGTTGAGATTGATCGGCCAGGAAACGCCTGCTATTATCTGGCAGATTATGGTTGGCAGATGCCAGATGGGTCATGGATGTTGGCAGAGCTTCATGGTTTGGGTAAGTTTGAGGCTGAAACTCAAAAAGATTCGGAACATGCTGCGGCAAAAACCTATCGAGCCGCCTTATTGCGCGATGCGAACTTGCGTGCCATGGGTCATAACGTCATTCATTTCAAGCTATCGGACACCTACGACGTAGAATCGTTCGGTGCCATGATGCGCGGTTACGGCATTCCGACAACAAAACCCTACGCCGACTCCCGATAGCGAAATCGTTCGCAGCCAACCTTCAATATGTTGCGGTGAAATACGGACTGTTGAGGCCTTTAAAGGCATAAAACAGTCCGTATTTCACCGCAACTTAGGAGGGGATGGGGTTAGCTGCGGGGTTGGTGGCGGAGTTTGTCGATGGTGGAGTCAGTGCTTCGGCTGTGGGCTTCGGCGGCGCGGTCGCGAGCGTCGGCTGCGGTTTGGCGCTTTCGGCGGTAATCGATCATGCCTTGGATGATGGGCTTACCAAAGCTCACGACATCATCGTTGTAGATGGCGGTTCGGGCTGCGAGGAGGCAGTCGGTAAAGTCCATATGGGTCTTGCCAAAAAGTTTGACGGCAAGGGCGACAACGGTGGGCTCGTCGACCATGACGTCATCGAGCAGCCTTTTCATGGCCGCAGCAATCTCAACGCGGGGAACCTTATAGACGTCGCGCAGCGTGACCACGACGCGCGTGATGATTTCGGGATAGACACGAGCGGTGCGCGTGGCGATGACCTTGGCGGCGCGCGGTGACAGGACTTCGTCGTCGTCAAGCAGGTAGCGTAGGATGACGGTCTCGTCGATGATGGTGCTACTCATGGATATCTACTTCCTCGGGACCCAAAATCGAATCGTCGCTTTCTGTGGCAAGGTATTCAATCCAGGCATTGCGCTCCTCGGAGCGGCGATTGGGGTCACCGTATGCTTTGAGCGATCCATAGGCGGCGGTGCCGTCCTTTGAGCGCACGGCGACCGGCTGAAAGGGGAGCTTGCGCATCAAAATGCTCTGCGCGACAAATAGACGGACGGCCTCGGCGAGCGATGTGCCCATGGCGTCGTAGAGATGTTCGGCATGCTGCTTGTCTTCCTCGCGAATGCGCACCTGCAGGATGGCTCGTTTTTGAGTCGATGACATCACTGGCCCCCTTAATGAGCGTGCAATATAGTCGGTCAAATGCGGCATGTGCCGATACTTGAGCATCTTATAACGATTACTTTATTTCGCTCAAGTAAATAACCATTAACTTGAATACAAGCGTAGTACATCTAAAATGAGAGCGCGTAAAAATCTCTGAGGCGTACGCATGTAATACACTCACCTTTATAGCTTCTAGAGAATAATTCCAACCTGCCAAAACCCCTGCAATACACCCGTAATGCAGGGCCTATGCTCAAGTTTGCCAGCTGCAACTGCGTATATTTAGCCTGTATATCGTTGGAGGAATTCTATCGAAGTGCCTGTTTCGCCGCATGCACTCGATACGCCGATGCCGGACCACGGGCGGTCCGGGGCTACGTCGACAGGATCTCTCCGGCATGGGATTCAGGAGGGAGTGAACAACATGGGCAATAAACGAGTCGTGGCTGATTCTTCACGCTGCATTGGGTGCCAAACCTGTATGGCGGCGTGCATCGAAGCACACGATATTCCCGGCAACATCGCCGCACCTCGCTTGCGCGTAACGCGCACCTACGAGATTTCCGCGCCGGTGGCATGTCACCACTGCGAGGACGCTCCGTGCGCCAAGGCCTGCCCTACGGGCGCCTTGTTCTTTGATCCAAAGAACCATCGCATCGGCGTCAACGAGGACAACTGCATCGGCTGCAAGAGCTGCGTCATGGCATGCCCCTTTGGCGCCGTGAGCGTGGCGACCACGCAGGTCCCCGTCTTGATGGGCGACGTTCGCGTGGGTTCGCAGACCAAGAGCTTCGTGCTCAAGTGCGACCTGTGCGTGGACCGTCCCGGCGGTCCGGCGTGTGCCGAGGCGTGCCCGACCAAGGGCCTCACCCTGGTAGACGAGGAGCGCCTGGCGGAACTGACTGCCGAGCGTGCCCGCGCCACCATCGAAAACGAGGCGTAAGCGTTGGGGCGACAAGCCCAATGATTGTCAAATTAGTACCGAGTAATCGGTAGCAGAAAAAGGAAGGAGGGTGTCATGGAGAAGCATAAAGTGATCTGCCCGTACTGCGGCGCCGGTTGCCAGTTTAACCTCTTGGTCCAAAACGGCCAGGTCGTGGGTACCGAACCGCTCAACGGCATCACCAATCAGGGCGAGCTGTGCCTTAAGGGCATGAGCGGCTACGACTTCATCAACGACACCAAGATCTTGACTCCTCGCGTACTGCACCCGATGATCCGCCGCACTAAGGGCGCGGATCTTGAGCGCGTAAGCTGGGACGAGGCACTGGATTTCACCGCATCTAAGATGCAGGCCATAATTGACGAATATGGTCCTAACGCTGTCATGACCACCGGCTCTTCGCGAGGCGGCGGCAATGAGGCGAACTACGTTATGCAGAAGTTTACGCGTGCGTGCATCGGCACCCACAGCGTGGACAACTGCGCCCGTACTTGACACGGCCCTACTGTCCTCGGTCTGATGGACACGGTTGGTTCAGGTTGCATGTCATGCTCCATCCCCGGTATGGAGGATGCGGGCTGCATTTTCCTCTTCGGCTATAACCCTGCCGATTCGCACCCCATCGTCGCAAGGCGTATCGTGCGAGCCAAAGAAAAGGGTTGCAAGATCATCGTCGCCGATCCGCGCCATATCGAAACCGCGCGTATCGCCGATCTCTACCTTCCGATCAAGAATGGTTGCAACGTCGCGTTCCTCAACGCCTTTGCCAACTGCTTGGTCAACGATGGCCTCTACGACAAGGAATTCGTCGCCGAGCACACGAACGGCTTTGACGAGTGGTGGGAGACCATCAAGAACTACACTCCCGAATCCGTACAGGACATCACGGGTGTCGAGCCCGCGTTGATCCACCAAGCTGCCGAGATGTACGCCACGGCGAAGCCTTCTGCCATCATTGGCTGGGGCATGGGCGTATGCCAGCAGAAGCAGAACCTGAAGACGGTGCACACCATCGCTTCCATCGCCTGCGTTGCCGGCCAGATCGGCAAACCCAATTCCGGCCTCGCGCCCGTGCGTGGCCAGAACAACGTCCAGGGCTCCTGCGATATGGGCATGCTGCCCAACCTGTACCCTGGCTACCAGAAGGTCACCGACCCGGCAGTGCGTGCCAAGTTTGCCAAGGCTTGGGGCGTGCCCGAGGAAAAGCTCCCGCTCGAGGAGGGCTACAAGCTCACCGACCTGGGCCACCTGGTCGACGAGGGCAAGGTGCACTGCTTCTACAACTACGGCGAGGACCCGGTGCAGACCGAGCCCGATTCGGCCGGTATGCGCAAGACGCTCTCCGAGTTGGATCTGTTCATTTGCCAGGACATCTTTATGACGCAGACGACCATGCTCGCCGACGTCATTCTGCCCGCCACCTCTTGGGGCGAGCACGAGGGTGTCTTTACCGCATCCGACCGTAGCTTCCAGCACTTTGACGCGGCTGTTCCGCCCAAGGGCGAGTGCCGTCACGACTGGGAGATCTTCGCGGACCTGTCTACGCGCATGGGCTATCCCATGCACTACGACAACACCGAGCAGATCTGGAACGAGTGCATTAGCCTGTGCCCCAACTTTGTGGGCGCGACCTACGAGAAGATGGCTCCCGAGGGCGGTTACGCCCAGTGGCCCGTCAAGAGCACCGATGTGAACGACCACGGTACGCCCGACATGTTCGCTGGTGGCAAGTTCACCACCAAGGACGGCCGCGCCAACCTGATGGCACACGACTGGGAGGCGCCCTCCGAGCTTCCCGACGATGAGTACCCGCTCATCCTGTGCACCGTCCGCGAGGTCGGCCACTACAGCTGCCGCTCGATGACCGGCAACTGCAAGACGCTGGCACTGCTTGCCGACGAGCCCGGCTTTGTCCGCATGAATCCCGCGGACGCCCAGGCACGCGGCATCAAGAATGGCGACATCGTCTCGATCCACAGCCGCCGCGGCCAGGTATACAGCCGCGCCGACGTGAGCGACCGCATCAACAAGGGCACGGTCTATATGACCTACCAGTGGTGGATCGGCAAGTGCAACGAGCTGACCATGCACAAGGTCGACCCGGTCTCGCATACGCCCGAGGACAAGTTCTCCGCCTGCCAGGTCGACGCTATCGCCGACCAGGTCTGGGCCGAGGGCGAGGTCGAGCGTCAGTACACCGAGCTCAAGCAGGCTCTGGTGGACGCCGCCGCTCCCCAGGACGTTGAGCCTGGCGCCGCCAAGTTCGACGACGAGATGCACGTGAATCAAATCGTGTAGTCCCGTTCTCGTTGGCTTTTTGGGCCGGGCGTCCCGTACGTTCGGGAGCCCGGCCCGTTATTTTGAAAGGAAGTGGGGATGAACCGCTTCATCGACATCAACCCGGAGAGGTGCATCGGCTGCGGAACATGCCAGTCCGCCTGTGCCGACGCCCACCGGATGCAGGGTCTTCAGGATACGCCGCGCCTGGCGCTCGTGAAGACCGGCGGTATTTCGGCCGCCCTTGCCTGCCACCATTGCGAGGGTGCCCCCTGCGCCGAGGTCTGCCCGGTGAATGCCATCGAGCACGATGGCGATCGCATCCACGTCAAGGAGCAGGAGTGCATCGGGTGCAGGCTGTGCGCCATCGCGTGCCCCTTCGGAGCCATCCATCCCGATGGCACGTCTATCGCCGGTGTCGCAGGCATGTGCGACCCGACGCCTTCGTATCCTAAGTCCCTGAGCAGCCTGCTTACGTGGGCTCCCGGCCAGTACACCTGCGCTATCAAGTGCGACCTGTGCGCCTTCGATCCGGACGGCCCGCATTGTGTGGCGGCGTGCCCCACCAAGGCGCTGACCGTCATGGGCGGCGCGGCCGATCGCGAGCTCGACGAGGCCAAGCGCCTGCGCTCGATCGAAAACGGTCCGGTCGTCGACGTTACCGCTGTGGCCCAGGGCCTGTCCGAGAAAGCAGAAGGGAGCGTAAACAATGGATAGCATGACGCTGTTTGTCGCATCGCTTGCCGTCTCGTGCATCGGTGCGCTCGCCTCGGTTCTGCTGATCAAGGCCGATAACGCCGCCAAGACCGCCGGCTGCCTTATCGGCGCCGTCGCCGCGGTACTTTCGTTTGTGGCCGGTATCCAGGCCGTGCTGGGCGATGTCACGTCGGTCGACACCATCGTGTTCTTCCCGTTTGCCCATTTCCAGCTGCTGCTCAATCAGCTGTCCGGCCTGTTCGTGGCGCTCATCTCGGTGCTCGCGTTTGCCGGTTCGATCTACGGTCTCAACTACTTTGATGAGTACCCGGGCAAAAAGGGCCGCGCCGGCTTCTTCTTTAACACCTTCGTGGCGTCCATGATGCTCGTCATCACCGCCGACAACGTGTTTTGGTTCCTGGTCGCCTTTGAGCTCATGTCGCTGACCTCGTACTTCCTGGTCGTGATCGAGGAGAACGAGAACTCCATCCACGGCGGTTGGCTCTACTTTGTGATCGCGCACGTGGGCTTTGTGCTCATCATGGCGAGCTTCCTCACCATGACCAACTTCGCCGGCGGCTCGTTTGCCTTTGCGGATTTCCGCGCCACGCAGTTTAGCCCCGCGGTCGCATCCGTGTGCTTCGTGCTCGCCTTCTTTGGCTTTGGCGCCAAGGCCGGTATCATCCCGCTGCATGGCTGGCTGCCCAAGGCACATCCCGAGGCGCCGTCCAACGTGTCGGCCCTCATGTCCGGCGGCATGATCAAGATCGGTATCTTCGGTATCCTCAAGGTGGGTCTCGACCTGCTCTCCGCTTCGGGCGTTCAGGTCTGGTGGGGCCTTATGGTCATGGTCTTCGGTGCGATCTCGTCGGTCCTCGGCGTGGCCTTCGCCCTGCAGGAGCATGACATCAAGCGCCTGCTGGCCTATCACTCCGTCGAGAATATCGGCATCATTCTGCTCGGCGTCGGCGCCTCCATGGCCGCCATGGCGCTCAACTCTGTCGGCATCGCCGTCCTGGCTCTGATGGCCGCCCTCTACCACACGTTTAACCACGCGATGTTTAAGGGCGAGCTGTTCTTGGGCGCTGGCGCGCTGCTGTACTCCACGGGTACGCGCAATATGGAGAAGATGGGCGGCCTGTTCCGTCGTATGCCGGCAACGGCCATCTGCTTCCTTGTTGGCGCGCTGGCCATCTCGGCCATCCCGCCCTTCAACGGCTTTGTGTCCGAGTGGTTTACCTACCAGTCGCTGTTTAACGCCGCCATGCAGGGTGACAAGGCCGTCATGATCGTGGCCGTGTTCGCTGCCGTCGCGCTTGCCATTACCGGCGCGCTGGCCGTCACGTGCTTCGTCAAGGCCTATGGCGTCTCCTTTGCCTCCGCGCCCCGCTCCGAGGCCGCGGCCAATGCCAAGGAGGTTCCCGCCCCCATGGTGTTTGCGCAGGGCCTGCTCGCGGCCATCTGCGTCGTGCTGGGCATTGGCGCTCCCGTGATCGCGCCCGTGCTGGTCGATGTCGCCGCGTCCGTGCTGCATCCGTACGGTGGCGTGTTTGCCACCGAGGGCATGGAGCTCATGAACCAGTACTCCGGCGCTGCCACCTCCACGCCCGCGATCGCCATTGCGCTCGTGGTGCTCGTCGGCCTTGCCTGCGGTTATCGCAAGCTCAAGACCGTCGGCAAGGTGCAGAAGTCCCAGCCGTGGGCATGCGGCTATGCTCCCAACGAGCATATGCCCGTCGTGGCCACGACCTTTGCCTCCGAGGTGTCCTGGTTTATGCAGCCGCTCTACACGCTGCGCGACCGCTGCACGGCCGTCTGCTGGTCCATCGCGCACTTCTTCCAGAAGCTCACCGGTGTGGCCGAGGCTGTGGAGCCCGTACCCGACAAGGTTCTCGTCGATGCCCCGCATAAGGGTGTCGAAAAGCTCGCCGACCTCGCGACTAAGCTCGAGGGCGGCAACTACAGCATCTATATCTGCTACATCGTCGCGGCACTCGTGGTGTTCCTCGTGCTCGCCGTGCAAATGGGTTAAGGAGGGGAGAGCATGAACAACATCGTACTTGCCGTTCTGCAGGGCGTGGTCGTTATGGCCGTCGCGCCGTTCTTCTCCGGTCTCGGCCGCGTGATTCGCGCCAAGATGCACAACCGTCGCGGCCCCAGCATCATGCAGGACTACCGCGACCTGGCCAAGCTCTTTGCGCGCCCCGAGTCCCAGAGCGAGGACGCGAGCTTTGCGCTGCGCATTATGCCGCCGCTGTTCTTCGCCGTCGCCTTTATGCTCGCGATGGGTCTGCCGCTCTTTACGGCACAAAGCCCCATCCCGGTCTTTGGTGACGCCATCACCATCATGTACAGCCTGGCGCTCGCCCGCTTCTTCTTCGCCCTCTGCGGTGTGGATTCGTCCAACGCCTATGCCGGTATCGGCGGCGTTCGCGAGCTGCTCATGAGCGTGCTCATCGAGCCGTCCATGCTGCTGGCGCTGTTTGCCGCCGCCCTGGTGTGCGGCTCCACCGACATCGCCACCATGGGTCAGCACATCATGACGGGCGCCATCGACGCGCCGGTCGCCGTGATTCTCGCCGGTATCGCCTTTGCGATCGCCTGCTACATGGAACTCGGCAAGCTGCCGTTTGATCAGGCCGAGGCCGAGCAAGAGCTTCAGGAAGGACCGCTCGCCGAGCTTTCCGGCCCGTCGCTTGCCATGGCCAAGCTTGCCATGTCCATGAAACAGGTCCTGGTTGTCGCTTGGTTCTGCGCAATCTTCATCCCTTGGGGCGAGCCTACGACCGTGGGCGCCGCCGCCGTTCTGGGTGCAGTCATTTTCCTGGTGAAGTGCCTGATCGACTTTGTCGTATGCGGCGTGATCGAGAACTCCTGCTCGCGCTCGCGTTTTAAGGTGCTTGGCAATCAGACCTGGGCCGTCGTGGGCATCGCCGTTCTGGCGTTTGTCTTCGTGGTCGTCGGCGTGTAGGAGAAGGGAGAAACAATGTCATTTGCAGTCAGTCTGTCCCTTCTCGGCTTGGTCGCTATCGCGGCCCCGATGGTGGCCTCGGTGCTCGTCGCCCTGTTCCCCCGTCCGTACGCCAAGTGGTTCAGCGTTTTGGGTGCCGCCGTCTCGACGGTCTGCACCATCGCCCTCGCCGCGAATTTCGCTGGCGCCGGCATGCCCGACACGCAGGTCCCCCTGATCTCGTTTGGGCAGACCCTCGTCATGGGATTCACCTTCGATCGCATGAGTACGCTGCTCGCGCCCGCCTTTGTGGGTATCGGCCTGCTTGTCGTGATCTATTCGATTCCCTATATGAGCGAGAATAACCGTGAGCATCCCGACGCACCGCGTCGTCGCTTCTACGCGTACCTCGCGACCTTCATCGGCGCCATGGCCGGCCTCGTGTACAGCTCGACCCTTTTGGGCCAGCTCGTGTTCTTTGAGATCACGGGTGCGTGCTCTTGGGGCCTCATTAGCTACTACATGACGCCTACGGCCAAGAAGGCCGGCATGAAGGCCCTGATCATTACGCATATCGGTGCGCTCGGCCTGTATCTGGGCGCCGCCATCGTGTTTGCTCACACCGGCACCTTCGCCATTACCGCGATTGCCGGCCTCGACGCCAAGCTCAAGGCTATCGTCCTTTTGCTCGTGCTGTTTGCGGCCTGGGCCAAGTCCGCACAGGTCCCCATGTACATGTGGCTGCCTTCGGCCATGGAGGCGCCGACGCCTGTTTCGGCCTACCTGCATGGTGCCTCGATGGTCAAGGTCGGCGTGTGCGTGTTCGCGCGTGCACTCGTCTCTGCCGGCGAGATTCCCGAGATCGTGGGCTGGGTCGCCATTATCGATGCCATGGTCACCATGCTCTTTGGTTTCCTTATGTACCTGCCGCAAAAGGACATGAAGCGCCTGCTGGCCTTCTCCACGATCGCCCAGCTCTCCTATGTGTTCTTTGGTCTGGGCCTTTCGGTCTTTGGCAGCCAGCTGGCCTTTGATGGCGCCGTGTGCCACATCTTTAACCACGCCTTTGCCAAGACCCTGTTCTTCCTGATCGCCGGTTCGTTCTCCTTTACGCTCGGCACGCGTATGCTGCCCAAGCTTCGCGGCATCGTAAAGAAGTACCCGATCTCGGGCGTGGGCTTTGGTGTCGCCGCGCTCGCCATTGCCGGCGTACCGCCCATGAACACGTTCTTCTCGAAGTTCCAGATCATCGCCGGCGGTTTCTCTGTGGGTGCCGGCAACGTCGCGATCCTGGTGCTCGTGTGCATCATGGTCGCCGAGACCGTCGCCACCTTTGCCTGGTTCCTTAAGTGGATGGGCTATTGTTTGCCCGGCGAGCCGAGCGAAGAGGTCGCTGCGGGTGCCCCGCTTCCCCGCGCGATGGCGTTCGTGTTCATCGTGCTCATCATCATGGTCATCGTCAGCGGCCCGCTTTCGGCCAGCTGGATCGGTTAGGAGGTAGAACGACATGGGTTATTCGATCGTCAACATCCTTGGCGGCCTTCTGATCGTCACGTCCACCATGGTGGTTGTCTCCAAGAACATCAAACATTCCATCCAATGGTATGCGGTGCAGTCGCTGGTGCTCGTGGGGCTTCTCGCCACGCTCGGCGTCACCACTGGTGCGCAGGAGCTGCTTATGTGGGCTGGATCTGCCTTTATCACCAAGGTCGTCCTGGTCCCTTACATCCTCAACCGCGCATACAAGAAGATGGGCGAGCCGAGCGACGCATCGCTCAAGGCCGGCCTTAAGCCCGCGTGGGCCATTTGCATCATCGCCGTGGAGGTCGCGATCTGCTTTGCCGTCGTGACGCAGATCAGCCTGCCCACGGCCGAGGTCGCAACGCCTGCGCTCGCTATTAGCTTCGCTCACTTCTTTGTGGGCCTCACCTGCATCATCTCGCAGCGCAACATCATGAAGCAGATCTTTGGATACTGCCTTATGGAAAACGGCAGCCATGTGACGCTCGCGCTTTTGGCCCCCACCGCTCCCGAGATCATCGAGATCGGTATCGCCACCGACGCCATCTTTGCCGTCATCATCATGTCCATCGTCGTGCGTCGCATTTGGGACGACTCCCACTCGCTCGATGCGCGCGACCTGTCCGAGCTGAGGGGGTAGTCCATGGAAACGTTGATTCTCGCCCTGCTCGCGACTCCTTTGGTGTTCTCGCTGGTCATGGCGTTTTTGCCCAAGAACACGTCCTATAACGTGTTCGCCGGTCTCAACCTGGTCTCCGTCGCAGCCGTCCTGGTGCTGTCGATTGTGACGGCCGGTGACGTCCTTATGAGCGGCGACACTGCGAGCGCTCTTGGCCTGTGGTTCCACCTCGATTCGCTGGGCTCCATCTTTGTGCTGCTCATCGGCTTTATCGGTTTTCTTACGGGGCTGTTCTCGCTGCCCTATGTAAAGGCCGATATCGAGGAGGGCTCCATGCCCGCCGAGCGCGCCAAGCAGTATTTTGCGCTGTTTAGCCTGTTTGTGTTCACCATGCTGCTCGCGTGCCTGTCCAACAACATGATCCTCACGTGGGCCGCCGTGGAGGCAACCACGCTTTCCACCGTGTTCCTCGTGGGTATCTACAAGAACAAGACGGCCCTCGAGGCTTCTTGGAAGTATGCGATGGTCTGCACCGCCGGCGTGGCCTTTGGCCTGTTCGGTACGCTGCTGATCTACGCCAACGCCGCCGACGTGATTCCCAATGCTCACGAGGCCGCATTCCTGTCGTGCGTGCTGCCGTATGCCGACCAGTTCGACCCGACGCTCATGCGCCTCGCCTTTGCGTTTATCGTGATCGGCTTTGGCACCAAGGCCGGCCTGTTCCCCATGCACACTTGGCTGCCCGATGCCCACTCCCAGGCCCCGAGCCCTGTCTCGGCCCTGCTTTCGGGCGTGCTGCTTAAGTGCGCCATGCTTGTGATCATGCGCTTCTACGGCTTTACTATCCAAGCCGTGGGTGCCGAGTATCCGCAACTTTTGCTGCTGATCGTCGGCACGCTGTCCATTTTGGTTGCGGCACTTTCGATGTTTCGCCAGGACGACCTCAAGCGCCGCTTTGCGTACTCGTCTGTGGAGAACGTGGGCGTTATCGCCCTGTGCCTGGGTATCGGTGGCCCGCTGGGTATCGCCGCGGCCCTGCTGCACTGCGTGTTCCACGGCTTTACCAAGACGCTTGCCTTCTGCGTGTCCGGCAACATTCAGCACGCCTTTGGCACGCGTAGCCTGGCCAAGATCCAGGGTGTCGTCGAGGTTGCCCCCGCAACCGCCGCGCTCGCCGTCCTGGCGCTGCTCGGCCTTGGTGCCTTCCCGCCCTTTGGCATGTTTATCTCCGAGTTCCTGACTTTTGTCGCCGGTGTTACCGCCGGTCCCATGTGGCTGGTCGTCGTGGTCGCCCTCGGTCTTACCGTGGCCATCTCTGCGCTCACCCGCATCGCACTCAAGTCGGTATTCGGCCATGCGCCCCAGGGCATGGGCAAGCATGAGGCCCCGGCGCTCATGCTTATCCCCGAAATCATCCTGGCTGTCATGATCTTGTGGTTTGGCATCGCCACCCCGCTGCCTCTCGTGCACGGTGTGGAGACCGCGACCGGCATCGTGCTCGAGCAGAGCACCGAGGAGCTTCACGCGACGCCGATGTACCGCGCTGTGTTCGGTACCGAGACCGCTCAGAGCGAGGTGGAGTAACGAATGATTGAAACTGAGAACAAGGTGTATGCCCGTCGCTGCGAGAGCCATGTCGAGGCCCTGCGCCTCGCCGTTCCGGGCTGCATCGAGAAGGTCGAGTGGCAGTGCGAGGACCAGCTGACGATTACCGTCAAGCAGGACAAGCTGCCCGAGGCCGTCCACTACCTGTACTACGAGCGCTACGGCTGGATTCCCGTGATCATCGGCAACGATGAGCGCAGCCTGTGCGGCCGCTACGCCGTGTATTACGTCATCTCCATGGAGGGGGAGGACCCCGGCTGGGTGACCGTGCGCACCGAGGTCGATCCCGCCAAGATGACGTTCCCGTCCGTGACGCCGTTCGTCCCCGCCTGCGTGTGGGGCGAGCGCGAGCTGCGCGACATGTTCGGCCTGATCCCCGAGGGTCTGCCCGACCGTCGCCGCCTGGTACTGCCCGATGACTGGCCCAGCGGCCTGTACCCGCTACGCAAGGACTCCATGGACTACCGCTTCCGTCCCGCTCCCGCGAGCGACATGGAAAACTACGAGTTCTTGGCCGACACCAAGGGCAAGGAGACCACGCTCGTCCCCATGGGCCCGCTGCACATTACCTCCGACGAGCCTGGCCACTTCCGCCTGTTCGTAGAGGGCGAGACGATCGTCGATGCCGACTACCGTCTGTTCTACGTGCACCGCGGCATGGAGAAGGTCGCCGAGACGCGCCTGAACTATGACGCCGTGACGTTCCTCGCTGACCGCATCTGCGGCATCTGCGGCTGCGCCCACTCGGTGGCCTACGCCGAGGCCGTTGAGCGCGCCCAGGGCATCCATGTCCCGCCGCGCGCCCAGTATATCCGCGCCATCATGCTCGAGGTCGAGCGCCTGCACTCGCATCTGCTCAACATTGGCCTCGCATCGCACTACACCGGCTTCGATTCGGGCTTCCAGCAGTTCTTCCGCGTCCGCGAGAAGTCCATGGACCTGGCCGAGAAGCTCTCCGGTCACCGTAAGACCTACGGCCTCAATGTGATCGGCGGCGTGCGTCGCGACATTTTGGCCGAGCAGAAGCTCTCCACGCTCACGACCATCCACCAGCTGCGCTCCGAGGTTCAGGAGCTCGTCGACGTCTTGCTCTCGACGCCCAACTTTATTGAGCGTACGAGTGGCATCGGCATCTTGGACCGCAAGATCGCACGCGACTTCTCGCCGGTCGGCCCGCTCATGCGTGGCTCGGGCTATGCCCGCGACGTGCGCTTTGACCATCCCTTCGACGGCTACGCCGATCCGGACGTCCAAAAGATGCACGCCGCTACGGCCGACACCTGCGACGCCTTCGGCCGTACCGCCGTTCGCATCCAGGAGGTCTACGATTCGATCGACATGATCGAGACCATGCTCGAGAACTGCCCGTCGGGCCCCATCCTCACCACGGATTGGGAATACACCCCGCACAAGTACGCCATCGGCGCCACCGAGGCGCCGCGCGGCGAGGACGTGCACTGGGCCATGCTCGGCAACAACCAGAAGTGCTACCGTTGGCGCGCCAAGGCCGCCACGTACAGCAACTGGCCGGTCCTGCGCTACATGTTCCGCGGCAACACCGTGGGCGACGCGGCGCTGATCGTCGGCTCGCTTGACCCGTGCTACTCCTGCACCGACCGCGTGACGGTGACCGATGTCGCCGCCAAGCGCGACCACGTGCTCGACAAGGAGCAGTTCGAGAACGTCTGGCGCGACAAGTCGCCGCTTGCGGGCGAGGGCACCATGGCCGCTCCGCTCGATGAGGAGGCGCTCTAATATGCTGAAGCTTTGGAAGGTTAACGCCAAGGCCGGCGACGCGACGGTCAAGTACCCGTTTGCGCCGTTCCCCACCAATAAGGACATGCGCGGCAAGCCCGAGCACAATGCCGAGCTCTGCATCGCCTGCGGTGCCTGTGGCGTTGCATGCCCGGCCGATGCCATTCGCATGGACACCGACCTTGCGGCCGATACCATTACCTGGTCGATCGACTACGGTCGCTGCATCTTTTGCGGCCGTTGCGAGGAAGCCTGCCCCATGGAGGCCATCAAGCTCACCGAGGAGTTTGAGCTGGCCGTCATGAGCAAGGACGACCTCACCAGCAAGAGCGTCTACACGCTCGAGCATTGCTCGCGTTGCGGCAAGCCGTTTGCCCCGCACAAGGAGATCGACTACGCCAAGCGCCTGCTGCAAAAGGCCGGCGGCATGGAGGCCGAGCAGGCCGCCCGCACCGTCGGTATGTGCCAGGAGTGCAAACGCGAGCTCGACGCCCTGCGCGCCGCCTCGGCCGTAAAGACCGGCAACGCTGCCGGCATGGCTGCCAACGAGACACTTGCGTCCGGCGAGCCCCAGGGCCCCGGCATGGAGTACCTAGGCGGCCACGGCGTGAACCCGGAGTATATCGACCGCGAGCTCAACCCCGATGCGCCCGAGATTCCCGCCGGTCCGGCGCCGGTCGAGGGCATCATCATGGATTTTGAAACGAAGGAGGAGTAACCATGGCCGAACCCACGCTTTTGCCCGAGCGGCTCCAGTACCGCCCGACCAAGATCGAGCTCGACGAGAGCATCGAGAAGGCCAAGGCGACCCTTCTTAAGAAGATCAAGCGCTCGGTGTACGTCTACCGTGTTGACTGCGGCGGCTGCAACGGCTGCGAGATCGAGATCTTCGGTTCCATCACGCCCGTCTTCGACGTCGAGCGTTTTGGCATCAAGGTCGTGCCCTCGCCCCGTCACGCCGATGTACTGCTGTACACCGGCGCCGTGACGCGTGCCATGCGCATGCCGGCCCTGCGCGCCTTTGAGGCCGCACCCGATCCCAAGATCGTGGTGTCCTATGGCGCGTGCGGCTGCACCGGCGGCATCTTCTACGACAACTACTGCGTCTGGGGCGGCACGGACAAGATTCTGCCGGTCGATGTCTACATCCCCGGCTGCCCGCCCAGCCCCGCGCAGACCATCTACGGCTTTGCCATGGCGCTCGGTCTGCTTGACCAAAAGCTCCATGCCGAGACCACGGTGGAGGCCGCCGGCGAGCAGGCCGATATCCTGCACCCCGGCGTTCCGTACAAGCTGCGCGTTGCCATCGAGCGCGAGGCTCGCGCCATGAGCGGCTACCGTTACGGCCGCGACCTGGCCAACGAGTTTATGGATACGCTCGAGGGCGCGCCCAAGGGCGATATCCGCGGTGCCATGGCGCTGCTCATCGATAAGCAGGACGATCCTCGCCGCGTTGAGGTCTACTCGGCGCTGCAGGATCTGGTGCTGGCCGGAGGTCGCTAGATGGAGCTCACGGACCGCTCTGGTTACTTTGCGGGCCCCGGTATGCTCGGCGGCTCCTTTGGCGATGCCTTGCGCGCAAGCGACGAGGCCGCCGAGGGCGTCGCCGACCCCTGCCTGGGCCATGCGCCCGACCAAGTGGTCTTTTACGAGCTCACGCGTAAGTTTGTGGAGACCGAGGAAGACGTTCCCCAGGAGGCCTGCGACGTGCTGTACTACACGCTCGCCGTGGGCCACCACACCGGCGTGCTCGACTGCTTTGAGCCGCGCCTGTCGGTGCCGGTGGATGTCTTCTATTCGCTCGTCGACGCGCTGCCGGAGGGGGAGGCCAAGACCAAGTTCGAGGCCATCCGCTCCTTTGGCGAGTGCCAGCTCGACAAGGCGGCGGTGCCGTCGCTGCTCGAGGCCTGCGATGCGCTGCTCGACGAGCGCGGTTTTCGCGGGTCGGCCAAGGCCGGCATCTCGGTGTTCGACGACGACTTTGGCCTGCATGCCCAGCAGGTCGCGTTTCTGATGAAGTTTCGCGATCTGGTTGAGCGCGTGCGCGATGTGTCGGGCGTGTATCTGACGGGAAGGTTGCAGTAATGGGTCGCGTTGTAGATGGACGTGTGAACGGAGCCCCGTTTGCGGGTATCGTGCTCACGGCGGGAAGCGTGCTGCGTGCCGACGATGCCGCCGGCCCCGTGCTCTCCAAAAAGATGGAGGACGCGCCCATCGCCGGTTGGTACACCATCGACGGCGGGCAAACGCCCGAGGACGACATCATCGAGGTCAAGCGCGAGCGTCCGCCGCGTTTGGTTTTGGTCGATGCCGCCGACATGGCGCTGCCCGTCGGGTCCATCCGCTTGCTCGACAAGCGCGATGTGGCCCGCAAGTCGATGTTCACCACGCATTCGCTTCCTTTGTCGATTCTGATCGAGGAAATCGAACAATCGTGTGATGATATCGTCTTCGTTGGGATTCAGCCGGGCGACACGGAGTTCTACAACCCCATGTCCCCGGAGGTCTTTGACGCCGTCGACGCCGTGTACGACGCCGTGGCCGCCAACGACTTTTCCCACTTTGTCCGCTTGGGGCAAGAGTAATAGGAGCGCTTGTCCCTGCTGATTAGGAAAGAAGTGATTGACATGGCAGATTCCAAGGCAGAATATCCCGCTCCCGATTGCCTGGCGCCCGCCGCGATCGAGGCCAAGACCGAGGTCGCCGGCGTGACCAAGGCCAACCTGCCGGTCGCAAAGGCCTTTCTGTTGGCAATGTTCGCCGGTGCGTTTATTGCCTTCGGCGGCCTGTTCTTTACCGTGTTCTTGAGCGATAGCACGCTGGGCTGGGGCGCTCAGCGCGTCGTGGGCGGCCTGTGCTTTTGCCTGGGCCTGGTGCTGGTGCTGGTGTGTGGCGCCGAGCTGTTTACCGGTAATTCGCTTATGGTCTGCGCGCTCAAGAGCAAAAAAATCACCCTGGTCCAGATGCTCAGGGCATGGCTCGTCGTGTGGCTTGGTAACTTTGTCGGTGCCCTGTTCATCGTCTTTTTGGTGTACATGGCCGGCATTTACAAGCTTAACGGCGAGGCGGTCGCCAATTCCATGGTGAGCGTCGCCGCCGGCAAGGTGACGGTCGGCTGGGTGACGATCTTCTTCCGCGGCATCCTGTGCAACATCTTTGTGTGCCTGGCCGTGTGGATCGGTACCGCCGGCAAGACCGTGGTCGATAAGGTTGTGGGCATTCTGCTGCCCATCGCCGCCTTTGTGGCCTGCGGTTTTGAGCACTGCGTTGCCAATATGTACTTTTTGCCCATGGGTGCCGTGATGCACGCGTGCGGCTATGGCGCCGACGTCGCCGGCGCCGATGCGCTCAACGCCGCGGGCATTGCGTTTAACCTGTCCGCCGCCACGCTGGGCAACATCGTGGGCGGCGCGGTTCTGGTCGCGCTCGGCTACTGGTTTATCTACGCCAAGAAGTCCGAGGCGTAAGGTATCGCCTGTTTGACGTTGGGCCTCCCGCGGGGCGTTGCCGTGCGGGAGGCTTTTTTGGCCTGGGGCTCGTTCCCGGGCTGTCGGTCTGTTGTGTTTGGCTTGTGAAAGGGGTAATCGAGATGGCATCTGCTGTGAAGCGTGACGGTCGCGCCGTGGTGACCACATGCGGGGGATGCTATGCCGATTGCGCCTTTGCGGCACGCGTTGAGGGCGGTCGCGTGGTGGCTGAGTTGCCGGTGCCGGGGCATCCGTGCGCGGCGCGCGCCCTGTGCGCCCGCGGACGGCATCGCCTGGCAATGCCGTTTGACGAGCGCGACCGCATCGTGCACCCCATGCGACGCCGCCGGGATGGCTCGGGGTTTGATGCGATTACCTGGGACGAGGCGTTTGCTCAGATTGCCGAGCGTCTTTTGGGGATTGTTGACGAGTGCGGGCCTCGTGCGCTGGGCATGACGCTCGGCGTTCCCTCGTTCGACCGCTACTGGGCCTATCGCCTTATGCATGCGCTGGGTTCGCCCAACGTGTACGGTGCCGATGGCGCCTGCGAGGTAAGCCGTCTCACCGGTTGGGAGCACAGCCTGGGCTACAGCCCCGCCTCCGACCTGGCGCACACCGATTGCATCATGTACCTGGGGCGTTCCATCGTCGATTCGTCGACGATGGGGACCGTTGATGCGCTCAACGATGCCCGTCGCCGTGGGGCGAAGATTATCGTGGTCGACCCCCGGCGCAGTGGCTCGGCTGCGCTTGCCGACCGCTGGCTGCGCGTGCGCCCGGGCTGTGACCTGGCCTTGCTGCTGGGCATTGCGCATGTCTTGATTGCCGAGGGCCTGTATGACCACGAGTTCGTGACCCGCTATACCACGGGTTTTGGCGAGCTGGCGCAGGCGGCTGCTGTTTGGACGCCCGAGTGGGCCGAGTCGATGTGCGACGTGCCGGCCGCAGAGATTATCGCGACGGCGCGCGATCTGGCTGCCGCCGCGCCTGCCGCTGTGGTGGATGCGGGCTTTCATGGCGGCATCGGTATCGCGTATGCCAATAGCACCCAGACCGCGCGCGCGATTTGTCTGATCGATGTGCTGCTGGGCTGCATCGGACACGCGGGCGGTGCCCTCAACCCGCCCACGCCGCTTGCGTTGGGCGATTTGGACCCTGCGCGTTTTGCGACGCCGTCGATGCCACGTGAGCCCAAGTTGGGGTCCGAGCGCTATCCACTGGTCGATCCGGTGCGCGGACTGTGCACGACCATCGGTCAGTCGATTCTTGCCGGCGATTTGCGTGGGCTCATCGTCTATGCCAGTAACCCCGGTGCGGGCTATGGCAATGCGCAGGCTTGGTTGGGTATTTTGCAACAGCTCGACTTGCTCGTGACCGTTGATATTCGCTGGTCCGAGACAGCGCGCGCTTCTGACTTCGTGCTGCCCGACGTGACGTATCTGGAGGCCGACCGTGGCGTTGGAACGGTGATAGGCACCAACGATGCGCGCGTGTTCTACCGCAACGCCGTGCTGCCTGTGCAGCATGACGACACACGTCCCGGTCGGGAGATTTTTGCCGGTCTGGCGCAGGCGTGTGGCGTGGGCGAGTATTTCCAGTTTACGTCTGACGATCTGGCGGCTGCCCAGGTGGCGCCTTTTGGGATCGATCTGGACGAGCTCAAGGAGCGCGGCTGGGCCGATACGGGCGTGGCGCTGCCGTCGCGCACGGGTGAGCCGGTGATTCCGCTTGCCGGCGGCAAAATTGCGCTGGCAAGCGACGTATGGGAACGAGTCGGCATGGGTCGTGTGCCCAACTGGATTGCGCCCATGGTGGAGCCCGGCCCGGGGATGTTTCGCCTCATTAGTGGCAACCGTCCCTTTGAGTCGCACACCTCGCGCAGGCTTGCGGCTCAAGGTGCCGCCGAGGCTGGATCGGACCTGGATGCCGTGCAGATGAATGCCGATGCTGCTGCGCACATGGGCATCGCCGACGGCGAGATCGTCGAGCTCGTGAGCGATATGGGCCGCGACCGCGTGCGCGTGGAGACGACGCCGTATCTGCATCCGGCGTGCATCTTCACCTCGGCCGCCCCCGGTGGGCGTTCGTTTGGCGCCGATGCCGGCGGCGCTCAAGCCTTGGGCGTCGGCCCGCTCGACCATACACCGTTGCGTTGGGACCCGTTGACGGGCGCCGCGCTCACTCAGGAAAACGCCGTTCGCGTGGAAAAGATCGCGGCGCGCGAGGATAATAGCGATTGATTGACTCAGCCGATCGAATTGGCTGATAGTTTGACGTTCGAACGATTGATTCACCTTTGGTTTTGAAAGGCCGCACATGAGCGATAGCCAGAACATGTCCGATGAGGTACGCGCCCGCCTTCGCGCTATTCCTTCCGTCAACGAGCTGCTTGCCGAGTGGCCGGTGGTGAAGGCGGCGGGGGAGACCTGCGACGCGGTGGTCCATGCTGCCGTGACGGCCGAGCTCGACGAGGAGCGCGCCGCCATTCGCGCCGGTGCCGCCCCGCGCTCTAAGCGCGACCTGGCCTCGGCCATTGAATTTCGTGCGCACCGCTCCGCGCTGCCGAGCCTGCGTCCCGCAGTTAACGCCACGGGTGTGGTTATCCATACCAACTTGGGCCGCGCCCCGCTCGCGGAGTCGGTCGCCAAGGCCGTGGCCGAGGTTGCGCGCGGGTACAGCACGCTCGAGTACAGTGTGGACACCTGTTCGCGCGGATCGCGCAAAGAGCATGCCGCGCAGCTCATCCGCTCGCTCACCGGTGCCGAGGACGCGCTCGTGGTCAACAACAACGCCGCCGCGGTACTGCTGGTGCTGGCGACCCATGCCGCAGGCAAGGAGGTCATCGTCAGCCGCGGCGAGCTTGTCGAGATCGGCGGCAGCTTCCGCATCCCCGATGTCATGGCGGCTTCGGGCGCCAAACTCGTCGAGGTCGGCGCCACCAACCGCACGCATTTGGACGACTATGAGCGCGCCATCACGCCCGATACGGCGATGATCCTCAAGGTCCATCCTTCCAACTATCGCATCGAGGGCTTTCACGAGGAGGTGGGCTCTCGGGAGCTTGCCGCTCTGGCCCACAAGCATGGCCTGCTGTTCTACGAGGACCAGGGGTCGGGCGCGCTGTTGCCCGACGACATCTTGGTGCGCGGCGGCGAAGAAACCACGCCGGCTTCGGTTTTGGCAGGGCTCGATCTGGTGTCGTGCTCGGGCGATAAACTGCTCGGTGCCGCACAAGCGGGCATTATCATGGGGCGTCGCAATCTGGTCCAGGCCTGTGGGTCACATCCGCTTATGCGCGCCCTGCGCCCGGGCAAGCTCGCGCTGACGGCGCTCGAGGCCACGCTGCGTATCTACATGGACGGCGCCGATGTTGCCCATCGCGATGTTCCGGTGCTCAGCATGCTTACGCTGCCGCAGGCCCATTTGGAGCGACGTGCCCGCAAGCTGCGCGATCGTATGGTCGCCGGGCTCGATAAGGCTGGCTACCCGTGTGCCGTTCAGGTGGAGATCGTCGAGGAATCGTCGACCCCTGGTGGCGGCTCGCTGCCTACCGTGGAGCTGCCCACCATGTGCGTTGCCGTGCGCCTCGTCGATGAGCGTCTTTCCGTTGACGCACTCAAGCGCTCGCTCGTCCAAGATTTCGACACGCCGGTCGTCACGCGCGCCTCGCACGATCGCGTCCTGTTTGACGTGCGCACACTCGTGGGTGACCGCGATATCGAGACGGCGGCATCGACGCTCGTCGCGTGCGTTAAGAAGGCGATTGCTCGATGAGTGAGGTTCAGGCGCTGGTGGAGTGTCCCGTTATCGTTGGCACGGCGGGCCACGTTGACCACGGCAAGTCGGCATTGATCGAGGCGCTGACCGGCAAGAATCCCGACCGTCTGGAGGTTGAGCGCCGTCGCGGTATGACCGTGGAGCTGGGCTTTGGCGAACTGGCACTGCCGAGTGGCAAGATCGTCGGCCTGGTCGACGTGCCGGGCCACGCGCATTACCTGCGCGCCATGGTGCAGGGTGCAACAGGCATCGACGTTGCCGTGCTGGTGGTCTCTGCCGTTGAGGGTGTAATGCCGCAGACGCGCGAGCACGTGCACGTGCTGGAGCTGCTGGGCGTCACGCATATGGTGGTGGCGCTGACGATGTGTGACCTGGCCGATGCCGAGATGACCGAGCTTGCCGAGCTCGATGTCGATGACTTTTTGTCGGGTACTGTGTTTGCGGGCGCGCCGATTGTGCCCGTGTCGTCTAAGACGGGCGAGGGGATCGACGGGCTGCTTGCGGTGCTCGACGAGCAGGTAAGTGCCTGCTGGGATGCTTGCCGTGCCCGTGCCGAGCGCACCGATGCCGCGCCGCGCCTGCCGATTGACCGCTGCTTTACGATTAAGGGCGTCGGCACTGTCGTAACGGGAACGCTGCACGATGCGCCGGTTGCGGTGGGCGACGAGCTGATGGCTTTGCCGTCGCGTACGGTCTGTCGCGTGCGCGGGATTCAGGTGCATGGCGATACGCCGCGCGCGCTGCCTGGTCAGCGTGTGGCGCTCAACCTAGTTGGTGACGGTGTCGCGGCGCTTGACCGTGGCGAGATGCTGGGCGTGGCGGACCGCTTTGGCCAGACGTTGCGCTTTATGATGACGTTCACCTACCTGGGCCGCGAGGGCACCAAGCCGCGCGTGCTCGAGCCGGGCGCGCGTGTGCATGTGATGGCCGGCACGGCCGAGGTCGTCGGCCGTATCATGCTTTTGGAGGGCGAGGCCCCCATGGCGGTGGGCGAGACCCGTACCGTGCAGGTGCGCTTGGAGGAGCCGCTGCCGCTGCGAGCCGGAGACCATGCCGTGGTGTTGTCGTATTCGCCCGTTATGCTCATTGGCGGCGGGCGCGTGCTGCTATCGCGCTGCCGTCGCTCGCGCGAGCTTTCGGCGGGGGAGCGCGCGCTGCTTGCAGCGCTTGAGGCCGGCGATGCCGTCGCTGGTGTTGAGGCGTGGTTGGCGCTGCAGACGTTGCCGGTCGTGGTCGCCGACGTTGCCGCGGCGCTAGATCTTGTTTCCGGTGGGGCCGATGCCGCGCTGAACGAGTTGGTGGCGCGAGGTGCTGTGTGCGAGCTTGCCGGCTCGGGCGGTGCGCTGTATGTGAATGCCGCCGTGCTCGACGCCGCGATGGATGCCCTGGCGGCGACCCTGTCAGCCATGCATGCGGCGTCTCCCAAGGAGACGGGCTTTACGCCTGGCGCCGTTGCCCATGCTGCGTGGCCTGCCGCTGACGATACGGTTGCCGCAGCCCTGATTTCCGAGGGCTGCGCGCGTGGCGTGTGCGCCGCCGAGGGCGCCGAGGTATTCGATCCGCATTCGGCCGCCGCGGCGGCACGCGTGGTGCGAGAGGCCTGCGAGCGGATCGTCGCGCTGCTTGACGAGGCCGGCCTGGATGCACCGGCGCTTCCCGAGGTGGGCGAGCAGTTGCAGCTCGATCGCGACACCATGACGCGTGCTCTGCGCGAGCTCTCGCTCAACCGCTCGATCGTTAAGGTCGAGCGCGACGTTGCCCTGTCCGCTGCCGCCGAGGCCCATGCGCGTGAGCTCGTCGCCGCTGCCATTGAGGCAGCCGGCGGCGCAGCCACCACGAGCGTGCTGCGCGAGGCCCTGGGTGTGTCGCGCAAACGTGCAATCAGCATCTTGGAGCACCTAGATGCCGTGCGCTTTACGGTGCTCGACAAGGAAGCCGGCGGCCTGAGGTCCCTGCGCTAGGCCGGTCACTCGCTCCCGCCTCCTCAGTTGCGGTGAAATAATTCCTATTTGGAGGCTTTGACAGCAAATACAGGAACTATTCCACCGCAACTTCTTGTTCGTCTTTTTGGGATGGAGCCGTTTCGGTTTGGTAAAATACCGGCGCACTTGGGAACGGATGGGCTCCGGTGGGCTCCGCGGTCCTCAAAACCGTTGCGAGGCGTGCAAAACGTCTTGGATGTGTTCGATTCACATACGTTCCCGCCATACGCTACCAGCGCTTTTGTGCTCGCGGTCTTGCTGCGTGCCGCAAAAGCGCTGTTTTGTTTTTGCATGGGTTTGCCGTGCCGCCCACTTTATCGGCGACGGTATTTGGCTTCGTGTGCTGGGTTTTGAGCATGCCGATGGGGGTGGTTTGCCGTATGACTACCGTAAGACGGACCGATCTTTCTTGTGTCGTCCAGGCGGGCGGATTGTCGTCGCGCATGGGCTGTGATAAAGCGCGCATGGCGTTTTGCGGTGAGCCGCTCATCGAGCGCGTGCTGGGTCGGCTGGCTCAGGTTGCCGGCGAGCTGGTTGTGACGACGTCGCGCCCTTGCGAGCTTGCCTATCTTGAGGAGCGCGCGTTTGGCGGCCTGGTGCCGCGTGTGGTGGCGGATCTTGAAGGGCCGGCGGGTGCCATGCGCGGCATCGCGAGCTCGTTGGCCGCGGCCCGATTGCCGCTCGTGGCGATCGTCGCCTGCGATATGCCGTTTGTCTCGCCGGAACTCATCGGCGCGCTTGCCGATCGTGTTGAGGCCGAGGCGCTCGATGTGTGCGTGCCGCACGAGGAACGGGGGATTGAGCCGCTTTGCGCCGTCTGGCGCCGTGACGCGTGTGCGCCGATTGCCCATGAGCTGCTCGCCTGCGACCGCCAGCGCATTCGCTGCCTGATCGACCGGGTGAACGCCGGGTATTTGGACGAGCCTCAGATTGTCGCGGTCGCCGGCTCGACGCTCTGCTTCGAGAACGTCAATACGCCCGAGGAGTTTGCGGCGGCCGAGTTACTCGCCTAGACGATTGGAGTTGCCATGTCTCATGATATTTGCCCCGACACGGGAGAGCCTTGCACTTGCGATGGTTCCGAGCCCTGTACCTGCGGCTGCGGTGGCTGTGGACATACCGCGGAAGAGGAAGCGGCCGCCGCGGCGTATCGTGAGGCACACCGCGAAGGCCCATCCGGTGATGCCCCCGACCACGAGCGCAAGATTATCGTGTCGTTTGACAGCACCTTCGATGTGATGGAATGCGAGCAGCTGTGCCTGGATGCCGGTGTGCCCGGGCGCATTATGCCTTTGCCCGGCTCCATTACCGCAGGTTGCGGCCTGTGCTGGGCCATGCCGTTCTCGGGCGATGCACTCGCCGCCTTCCGTGCTGCCACCGAAGGTCGCATAACCCCCGCCGACTACCATCAGCTCGTCCTCTAACCGCCTGCACCACAAAGGCGCCTGTCCCCAATGTGGTGGTTTGGAACATGCGGACGAAACAGCTTCGAAACACGCGATTTGTTCGTCAGGCACTCAAAAACGCCTCTACCTGCATCGTAATCAAAACGAAACATCTGCTTGTCGGCTTATGCGAAACTTTGCTGCAACAGTGCGATATTATCCATACTCGATAAAGTTCGCGGCGCATAGGGTGCCGCGACCAACATTTTTCGTTTCCCATCATTGGAGGAAGCATGAGCTACACGCAGAAAGTTCTCGAAGAGCTCAAGGCCCGCTATCCCGAGCAGCCTGAGTTCATCCAGGCCGCGACCGAGATCCTCGGCACCATCCAGCCGGCGCTCGACGCCCATCCCGAGTACGAGGAGGCCGCCCTGCTGGAGCGCCTCGTCGAGCCTGAGCGCATCGTCATGTTCCGTGTTCCCTGGGTCGACGAGCAGGGCAAGGTTCAGGTCAACCGCGGTTACCGTGTCGAGTTCAACTCTGCCATTGGACCCTACAAGGGCGGCCTGCGCTTTAACCCGACGGTCACCCTGGGTATGCTCAAGTTCCTGGGTCTGGAGCAGATCCTCAAGAACAGCCTGACCACCCTTCCCATGGGCGGCGGCAAGGGCGGCTCCGACTTTGACCCCAAGGGCAAGTCCAACAACGAGATCATGCACTTCTGCCAGTCCTTCATGACCGAGCTCTATCGTCACATCGGCCCCAACACCGACGTTCCCGCCGGCGACCTGGGCGTTGGCGGCCGCGAGGTTGCCTACCTGTTCGGTCAGTACAAGCGCCTGACCAACGAGTGGACCGGCGTCCTCACCGGCAAGGGCCTCTCCTTTGGCGGCTCGCTCGCCCGTACCGAGGCCACCGGCTACGGCCTGGCCTACTTTGTGGACGAGTACCTCAAGAGCCGCGGCGACTCCTTCGAGGGCAAGAACGTCGTCGTTCACGGCTCCGGCAATGTTGCCATCTACGCCGTCCAGAAGGTCTCCCAGCTCGGCGGCAAGGTGCTCGCCTGCTCCGATACCCACGGCTGGGTCGAGGATCCCGACGGCATCGACTACACCGTGCTCGAGCACGTCTACAACAAGAAGCGCTCCGGCCACGACAAGGGCGTTACGCTCGCCATGTATGTTGACGAGAAGCCCAACGCCGTGTGGCACGAGGGCGACGGCCGCGGCGTGTGGCAGCTGCCCTGCGACATCGCGCTGCCCTGTGCTCGCGAGAACACGCTGCTGCTCGAGGACGCCCAGGCGCTCGTCGCCAACGGCTGCAAGGTGGTCGGCGAGGGCGCGAACATGCCCACGACCATCGAGGCCACGACCTACTTCCAGGAGAACGGCGTTGCCTTTATGCCTGGTAAGGCTGCCAACGCCGGCGGCGTGCTCGTGTCCGGCCTGGAGATGAGCCAGAATGCCGAGCACCTGTCCTGGACCTTCGAGGAGGTCGACGGCAAACTCGAGCAGCTCATGCGCGGCATGTTCCACAATGTGGACGACACCGCCAAGGAGTACGGCCAGGAGGGCAACTTTGTCATGGGCGCCAACATTGCCGGCTTCCTGAAGGTCGCCGACGCCATGCTCGCCCAGGGCGTCTGCTAAACCTTCGCTCGACATAGCATCGCAGAAGGCTCCCAGTCATCTTGGCTGGGAGCCTTTTTTGATCCGTCGGGGACGGAGGAAAACGGATCATTTTGTCTCGGCATGAGTTGCGGTCCCTCGTTTGGTACACTTAAAAGTACTGGACAAGTGGAGAGATGGGGGAGAACGTGCTCAAGTTCGGTACCTACGTCCGTGTTGGAAACGCGGCCGAAGCCTATGAGCTCTTACAGAAGAACCGCAACAACAAGATTGTGGGCGGCGGCATCTGGATGCGCCTGGGCTCGCGTCGCGTGGCGACGGCGATTGACCTTTCGGCCTGCGGACTCGATCAGATCGAGGAGACCGAGACCGAGTTTCGCATCGGCGCCATGTGCACCCTGCGCCAGCTCGAGCGCCATGCCGAGCTCAACGCGCTTGTCAACCATGTCTTTGAGTTCGCCGTCCACGATATCGTGGGCGTGCAGCTGCGCAATACCGCCACGGTGGGCGGCAGCATCTACGGCCGCTTTGGTTTCTCGGACGTGCTCTCGGCCTTTTTGGCGCTCGATTCCTATGTTGAGCTGACGGGCGCCGGCCGCGTGCCGCTCGCCGAGTTCGTGGACATGGGTTACGTGCGCGACGTGATCGAGCACGTGGTGGTCGTTAAGCACGATTACCGTGCGAGCTACGAGGCCGTGCGCAAGGCCGCGACCGACTTCCCCTCCTTAAACGTCACTGCCGCCTGGTGGGACAACAGCTGGCATGTCACCGTGGGCGCCCGCCCGCTCCGCGCGACCCTGCTGCAGGGCGAGGCATGTGGCCTTACTGCCGAGCAGCCTTCCGAGGACGAGCTGCGCGCCCTGGCCGCGTCCGTACGCGCGCTGAGCTACGGTACCAACCTTTGGGGCTCGGCCGACTACCGCCGTCGCATCTCGGCCCCGCTCGCCGTCCAGGCCGTGTGCCGCGCCGCCGGCATCGAGCTTTCGGCCGCGCTTGCCCGCGAGCTCGAGACCGTGCAGATCCCTAAGTTCGCTACGGACGAGTATTCCTGCCGCCGCGTGCCCGGCGTCGATTCTAGCGAGGTGCGCTAATGGCTGCCAAACTCATCGATCTTTCCTTTACGCTCAACGGCCGCAAGGTCAAGGTTCAGATTGCCCCCGACACCATGCTTTTTGCGCTGTTGCGCGAGCAGGGCTGCGCGTCGGTGCGCTGCGCCTGCGAGACCACCAACTGCGGCCTGTGCACGGTGTGGCTCGATGGCGATCCGGTGCTGAGCTGCTCGGTTCCCGCCGCGCGCGTCGAGGGCCACACCATCACTACGCTCGAGGGCCTCAAGGCCGAGTCCGAGGCGCTCGCCCGCGCAATGGCTGCCGAAGGTGCCGAACAGTGCGGTTTTTGCGCCCCCGGCCTTATCATGAACGTGTTGGCGCTCGCCCGCGCCGCCAAGGAGGACCCGAGCCTCGTCGCCACGCGTGAGGAGCTTTCACGCCAGCTCGCCGGCAACCTCTGCCGTTGCAGCGGCTACGAGAGCCAGCTGCGTGCCATCGTCCGCTTCCTTAACGAGTCCGGCGTGCAGGTGGGCTTTGAGTTGCCCGAGCTGCCGGTCAACGACACCAGCTGCGATGGCGTCTCTTACAAGCAGATCACCCACAAGCAGCCCAAGAAGGACTCGAAGGCTCTGCTCGAGGGTCGTCCGGTCTACACCGGCGATATGGTGCCCGCCGGCGCGCTCATCGTCAAGCTCAAGCGCAGCCCGTACGCCCGCGCCAAGATCCGCTCCATCGACACCTCTCGCGCGTTGAAGGTGCCCGGTGTCGTGGGCGTCTACACCTACGAGGACGTGCCCAAACGCCGCTTTACCATCGCCGGCCAGAGCTATCCGCAGCCGAGTCCCTACGACCGCCTGATTCTCGAGAACCTGGTGCGCTACCAAAACGAGGAGGTGGCGATCGTCGCCGCCGAGACCGAGGAGGCCGCCGACAAGGCACTCAAGCTCATCAAGGTCGACTACGAGGTGCTCGAGCCGCTGCTCGACTTTACCCAGGCACTCGATAACGACATCGTGGTCCACCCCGAGGGCGACGTGACCTTTATGTTCCCGCAGGGCGGCGATGTCCCGCGCAACTTGGTGTGCAGCGGTACCAGCGATTTTGGCGATCTGGACGAGGCCTTCGCTCAGAGCGACATCGTCTTTGAGCGCACTTACACCAGCCAGGCCACGCAGACCGCACCCATGGAGACCTTCCGTGCCTTCGCGACGACCGACGCGTTTGGCCGCATCTCGGTGACCACCTCTACGCAGGTGCCCTTCCATGTGCGCCGCATGGTCGCGCAGTCGCTCGATATTCCGCAGTCGCAGGTGCAGGTCATCAAGCCGCGCATCGGCGGCGGCTTTGGCTCCAAGCAGACGGGCTGTTGCGAGATCTTCGTGGCGTTCGTGACCCAGCAGACTGGCCGTCCGAGCTATTGCTGCTACACCCGCGAGGAGACGATCACTGCGGGCAACTCGCGCCACCAGATGCAGATGACCGTCAAGCTGGGCGCCATGAACGACGGCACCATCACGGCCATCGACCTGCACACGTTGTGCAACGCCGGTGCGTACGGCGAGCACGCCACCACGACCATCGGCCTCTCGGGTCACAAGAGCCTGCCCATCTACAATCACGTGAAGGCAAGCCGCTTTAGGTGGGACGCCGTCTACACCAACACCAACCGCGGCGGCGCGTATCGCGGCTACGGTGCCACCCAGGGCCAGTTTGCCGTGGAGAGCGCCGTCAACGAGCTCGCCGACATGCTGCACATGGACCCCGCCGACCTGCGCCTTAAGAACATCGTGCGCGAGGGCGAGACCATGCCGCAGTACTACAACGAGAAGCTCAACGCCTGCGCGCTCGATCGCTGCCTGCTGCGCGCGATGGACATGATCGGTTGGCGCGACAAGCCGCTGGCCGTGGACCTGGGCGACCGCGTGCGCGCCCTGGGCTGCGCGCTCACCATGCAGGGCTCGGGCATCTCCAACGTGGACATCGCCGGTATCGACATGCGCCTTGAGGAGGACGGCTTTATTACCATCGGCACCGGCGCCACCGATAACGGCATGGGCGTCGACACGATCCTGGCGCAGATTGCCGCCGAGGAGCTGGGCGTGGAGAGCTCGCTGATCGTGGTGCGCGGCGTTGACACCGACGTGTCGCCGTTCGACGCCGGCTCGTACGCGAGCTCCGGTACGTACGTGACGGGCCTGGCCGCCAAGAACGCCGCGACCGAGCTGCGCGAGAAGATTTGCACCAAGGCTGCCCATATGTGGGACGTTGACGCCGCCGACGTGGTCTTCGACGGCCAGTACGTGCGCCTGTCCGACGAGCGCGCCGCTCGCGAGCGCGGCCGCTACCTCACGCTGCGCGACTTTGCCAACCTGTGTGTCAAGAACATCGAGGGTGGCGACGCGCTGACCTCGCACGCCTCTGCCTGCCTGCCCGTTTCGCCCCCGCCGTTTATGGCCGGCATTGCCGAGGTCGAGGTCGACAAGGCCACCGGCAAGGTGACCGTGGTGGACTACGCGGCGGCTGTGGACTGCGGCACCGTGATCAACGAGGCGCTCGCGCGCGTCCAGGCCGAGGGCGGCATTGCCCAAGGCATCGGTCACGCGCTCTACGAGATCGTCGAGCACGACGACCGCGGCCGCCTGCGCACCGGCAACTTTATGAGCTACAAGCTGCCCACGCGCCTGGATATCGGCAGCATTCGCGTGGCCTTTGAGCCGAGCTACGAGCCGACGGGTCCGTTTGGCGCCAAGTCGATCGGCGAGGTCGTCATCAACACGCCGCTCGCCGCCGTGGCCTCGGCCGTCGCACACGCCACCGGCCACCAGGTCCGCTCGCTGCCGATCACGCCCGAGAAGGCCCTGCTGGGGGAGTAGCTGGTCAGCGAACAAGTCGTAATTGGCGGGGCGGGGCAACTCGTCCCGCCTTTTGCACTCGTGGTGAGGTCGTGAGCCTGTAAAAGGTGTGCGTGCGCTTGCCGTTCGTATCTGCTATCATTCCTAGTCTGTGCGCTCATGCGGGCGTGGCGGAATTGGTAGACGCGCCAGATTTAGGTTCTGGTGGGATTCCCGTGAAGGTTCGAGTCCTTTCGCCCGCACCAACGCACCTGCGTCGGCTTTCGCCGTCGCGACTCTTTGTTGCATAAAGGTACCAGCACCTCAGATAAGCTGGGCAGTATGAGGAGGAACGTGTTGAACATCACCGCTTCTGACGTCAAGGACGCCAAGCTCACCGCTACGGTCACCATTCCGGCCGCCGACGTCGACGCCGCGATCAAGAAGGCCTACAAGGACACCGCCAAGAAGTACCGCTTCCCGGGCTTCCGCGCCGGTAAGGCTCCCCGTCCGGTCATCGACTCTGCTCTTGGCGCCGAGGCTACCCTCGCTCAGGCCACCAACGACCTGATCGCCGCCAACGAGCCCGCCGTCCTCAACGAGCTGGACATCGTCCCCACCAAGAACGGTGACTACAAGGAGCTCGACCTCGCCAAGGATCACGAGGACTACACCTACACCGTCGAGTTCTCCCTGCGTCCTGCTGCCGAGCTCTCCTCCTTCGACGCCGTTGAGATCGAGATGCCTCCCGCGGAGGTCACCGAGTCCGAGATCAACAACCAGGTCGAGATGCTCCTCAACTACCGCGCTACCTTCGAGGACGTCGAGGGTCGCGCCGTCGAGGCTGACGACTATGTGACCGTCGACCTCAAGGCCGTCGAGAACGCCGACAACTTCGCCGCCGAGGGCCGCATGCTCATCGCCGGTAGCGACAGCAACCCCAAGGAGTTCAACGAGGCCCTGATCGGTGCCAACGTTGACGACGTCAAGTCCGTCACCTGGACCGACGAGGTCGAGGAGGGCGAGGAGGCCGAGACCCACACCGTCGAGGTCACCGTCAAGGGCATCAAGGTCCGCAACACCCCCGAGCTCACCGACGAGCTCGTCAAGTCCGACTTTGGCTTCGACAGCATCGACGCCATGCGCGACGCCATCAAGCTCGAGATCGAGCAGGACAAGGCTTCCCGCCTCCCGGCCGAGAAGGAGAACCGTTGCGTCTCCGCTCTCGCCGAGCGCCTGCAGCTCGACGAGATGGACGCCGACTACGAGCAGTCCGTCTTTGAGGAGCTCGGCCAGAACTTCCTGTCCAACCTCGCTGCCCGCGGCATGACGCTCGACACCTGGCTGCCCGCTTCCGGCCTGACCATGGAGCAGTTCATCGGCGACCTGCACAAGCAGGCCAACGACGTCGCCCGTGAGTCCCTGGCTCTCGACGCCCTCGCCCGCGAGCTCAAGATCGAGGTCACCGAGGACGACATTAACGCCGAGTTCGAGAAGGCCGGCGTCAAGGACGTCGAGGCTTCCAAGGCCGAGTTCATCGCCGATGGCCGCATGCCTGCCGTCCGCGAGTCCATCCGTCGCTCCAAGGCCGTCGACCACCTGGTCGAGAACGCCAAGGTGACCGAGGTCGACGAGACCGCCAAGGACGCTGAGTAATTCTCGCCACCTTGCCCGCGAGCGCATGCATGCGCCCGTGATGGGGTAAAGTTATACACCGGTTATCCGGTTGCTTCGTACGGTGCCAGCCAATGCATAGCATGCGGGCACCGTACGTTTGTCTAGAACCACTATTGGTCCGTAAGAGAAATGGAGATGCGTATGATCGCTAAGTTCGATTCCGCCCTCGTGCCATACGTTATCGAGCAGACGCCGCGCGGCGAGCGCAGCTTCGATATCTATTCGCGCCTGCTCAACGACCGCATCATCTTCTTGGGCGAGGAGATCAACTCCGTCAGCGCCAATCTGGTCGTTGCCCAGCTGCTGCATCTTGAAAGCCAGGATGCCGAGAAGGATATCTCGCTCTACATCAATTCGCCCGGCGGCGAGGTTTACTCCGGCCTGGCGATTCTGGACACCATGAACTTCATCAAGCCGCAGGTCTCCACCATTTGCGTGGGTATGGCCGCGTCTATGGCCGCCGTGCTGCTTTCGGCTGGCGCCAAGGGCAAGCGCTTCTGCCTGCCGCACTCCAAGGTTATGATTCACCAGCCCAGCGGCGGTGCCCAGGGTCAGCAGACCGAGATCGAGATCGTGGCCGAGGAGATCAAGAAGACCCGTCGCGAGCTCAACCAGATCCTGTCCGACGCCTCGGGCCAGCCTATCGAGAAGGTCCAGGCCGATACCGAGCGCGACAACTACCTGTCCGCTGCCGAGGCCCTCGACTACGGCCTGATCGACCGTATCGTCACCTCGCGCGACCTCGCCGCGAAGGACGCCTAGGATGGCCGGTAACATGCAGGACAACTTCGACGAGAACGGCAACCCCATCCGCTGCTCCTTCTGCGGAAAAGAGCAGGGCCAGGTTCGTCGTCTCGTAAAGGGTCCGACCAACATCTTTATCTGCGACGAGTGCGTCGCTGCCTGTTCCGAGATTCTTGAGGAGTCGCTGGCTTCGGACTTTATGGACGCAGCCCGCAACGGTAAGCTGCCGGGCTTCCTCAACGATCACGGCCAGGCTGCGTCCCAGCCTGCCGTGGATCCCGAGGCCGAGGGCTTTGAGCTCGAGGACGACGCCCGCCAGGTCATTACGCATGTGCCGACGCCGCACGAGATCTATGACGAGCTTTCGGCCTATGTCATGGGCCAGGAGGACGCCAAGCGCGCCATGTCGGTTGCCGTGTACAACCACTATCGCCGCGTGATCGAGGGCGGCGCCGCGCTTTCGGCCTTTGACGACGGTTTGGACTCGCAGCTTGACGATGATATGGACGAGGTGGAGCTCGCCAAGTCCAACATCTTGCTGCTCGGTCCCACCGGTACCGGTAAGACCCTGCTCGCCCAGACGCTCGCGCGCATCCTCGAGGTGCCGTTTGCCATCGCCGACGCCACCGCGCTTACCGAGGCCGGCTACGTGGGCGAGGACGTGGAGAACATCCTGCTCAAGCTCATCAACGCCGCCGATGGCGATATCGAGCGCGCGCAGGTCGGCATTATCTACGTGGACGAGATCGACAAGATCGCCCGCAAGGCCGAGAACCTCTCCATTACTCGCGACGTTTCGGGCGAGGGCGTTCAGCAGGCGCTGCTTAAGATTCTTGAGGGCACGGTGGCAAGCGTTCCGCCCACCGGCGGCCGCAAGCATCCCCAGCAGGAGCTGCTGCAGATCGACACGACCAACATCCTGTTTATCTGCGGCGGTGCCTTTGTGGGTCTGGACAAGATCATCGCCGATCGCGTGGGCAACAAGGGCGTGGGCTTTAACTCCGAGATTGCCGGCCCCACCTCGGTCGATGAGAACGACCTGCTGCGCCAGGTGCTTCCGCAGGACCTCAACGCCTTTGGCATGATCCCCGAGTTTGTGGGACGTACGCCCGTCGTCACCCAGACACAGGCGCTCGACGAGGACGATCTGGTGTCAATCCTGACCGAGCCCAAGAACGCCGTGGTGCGTCAGTACCGCAAGATGTTCCAGCTCGAGGACGTTGAGCTTGAGTTTGAGAACGCCGCCCTGCACGAGATCGCCCGCATGGCGCTTGCCCGCAAGACCGGCGCCCGCGGCCTGCGCTCCATCTGCGAGGACGTGCTGCAGCAGACGATGTTCGACCTCCCCAGCGAGGAGGGCGTCACTAAGGTCATCGTGACCGAAGCCTCCGTAAAGGGCGATGAACAGCCCCAGCGTATCTACGGCTAAACCAGCCTAAAACGTGTTTGCAAATAGCCTCTGACCATTCGCGGTCGGAGGCTATTTTATATATGCGCAATAACCCCAACTACCTGTGTTATTCTGTGTGTTTGTTTAAGCCTCAGCGAAGTCATATCAGACTGAAGTAATCGATACCTAAGGGGAGGAATGTAGGCCCGATTTTCGTAGATTCCGCACGAGCCGAAGACCACTTAATGTGGTCTTCGAGCGAGCCCAGGACCTGACCGAGCGAAAATCGGGCCTACATTCCTCCCCGGCGGGACAGGGAGAGATATATGGAAGAGATGCCCAAGAACTATGATCCGTCGACCAACGAGCCGGCGATCCTGCAGAAGTGGCTCGACGGCGGCTACTATAAGCGCCGCGAGGGCGTGGGCGACTGCACCGTCACCATTCCGCCTCCCAACGTGACCGGCAAGCTCCACATGGGTCACGCCACCGACGACTCCATCCAGGACGCCATCATCCGCATGGCCCGCATGCGCGGCAAGTCCACGCGCTGGGTGCTCGGTACCGACCACGCCGGTATCGCCACGCAGACTAAGGTCGACAAGAAGCTCAAGAGCGAGGGCATCAGCCGGCTGGAGATCGGTCGCGATAAGTTTGTCGACGCCTGCTGGGATTGGACCCACGAGTACGGCGGCATCATCGTCGAGCAGATCAAGCGTATGGGTTGCTCCGTCGACTTTGATAACGAGCGCTTCACCATGGACGAGGACTACGCCCAGGCCGTGCGCAAGGTGTTTTGCGACTGGTACCACGACGGCCTGATCTACCGCGGCAAGCGCATCGTCAACTGGTGCCCCAATTGCACTACTGCCATCTCGGACGACGAGGCCGAGTACAAGGACGAGAAGGGCCACCTGTGGCACCTGCGCTACCCGCTGACCGAGCCGGTCAACGGCCAGGACTACATCGTCGTCGCCACCACGCGCCCCGAGACCATGCTCGGCGACACGGGCGTCGCCGTCTCCCCGAAGGACCCCGAGAAGGCCGCCTTTGTGGGTAAGACCGTCAAGCTCCCCATCGTCGACCGCGAGATCCCTATCTTTGAGGATTGGCACGTTGACGCCAACTTTGGCTCCGGCTTCGTTAAGGTTACCCCGGCCCACGACCCCAACGATTACGCCATGGGCCAGGCCCACGACCTGCCGCAGATTAACATCTTCGACGAGCACGCGGTGGTCGTCGAGGGCTACGGCGAGTTTACTGGTATGAACCGCGACGAGTGCCGCGAGGCTGTCATCAAGTGGTTTGAGGAACACGACCTGCTCGATCACGTCGAGGACCTCGACCACTCCGTCATGCACTGCTACCGTTGCGACTCCGCGCTGGAGCCGTGGCTGTCCGAGCAGTGGTTTGTGGCTGTCGACAAGCTCAAGGGGCCGGCGCTCGACGCCGTCAACTCCGGCAAGGTCACCTTCCACCCCGCGCGCTGGACGCAGACCTACACCACCTGGATGGAGAACCTCAAGGACTGGTGCATCAGCCGCCAGCTGTGGTGGGGCCATCGCATCCCCGTGTTCTACTGCGAGGACTGCGGCTGGGAAGATGCCCTTACCGAGGACACCGACGTGTGCCCCAAGTGCGGCGGCCATCACGTGCACCAGGACGAGAACGTGCTGGACACCTGGTTCAGCTCGCAGCTGTGGACCTTCGCCACGCAGGGCTGGCCGCAAAAGCCGGAGCTGCTCGAGGGCCATCACCCCACGACGGCGCTCGTCACTGCGCGCGACATCATCGCGCTGTGGGTCGCCCGCATGGTCATGAGCTCGCTGTACTTCCTGGACGAGGTGCCGTTTAAGGACGTCGTCATCTACCCGACGATTCTTGCCAAGGATGGCAGCCGCATGTCCAAGTCCAAGGGCAACGGCGTTGACCCCATGGACCTCATTGGCATGTACGGCGCCGACGCCATGCGCTTCAACCTGCTGACGCTGTGCACCAATAACCAGGACGTCAAGTTCGACGCGAACATTGACAAGAAGACCAAGAAGCTTATCGACAGCCCGCGCACCGAGCAGGCCAAGTCGTTTGTGACCAAGATCTGGAACGCCAGCCGCTTCCTGCTTATGAACATGGAGGGTTACACGCCCGGCGAGCCTGTCGTGGAGACGCCGGCCGACGCCTGGATGTTCAGCCGCCTGGCCAAGGCCGTCAAGATGGTCACCGAGGGTATCGAGAACTACACCTTTGGCGACATGGCCCGCGGCGTGCAGCAGTTCTTCTGGAACGAGGTCTGCGACTGGTACGTCGAGGTCACCAAGGCCCGCCTGAAGGGCGAGGGTCGTCTGCAGGCGCAGCGCAACCTGATCTTTGTGCTCGATACCTCCATTCGCCTGATGCACCCGCTCATGCCGTTTGTCACCGAGGAGATCTGGGACAACATGCCGGCGAGCGTGCTCGATCTGGACGCCGAGGGCAACGTGAACCGCGCCGAGGCGCTCATGATCGCCAAGTGGCCCGAGCCCGCCGACTACGCCAAGTATGTTGACGAGGACGCCGAGCGCGCGTTTGAGCTGTGCCGTACCGTCGTGTCTGCCGCCCGCGCCACGCGTTCGCGTTATCGCTTGAGCCCCAAGGCCGAGCTCGACGTGGTCGTTCGTGCCGGTGCCGAGGATATCGAGAAGCTCGAGAGCCTGCGTTCGACCATCGAGCCGCTGGCCAACACTGCCTCGCTGGTCATGGGTACCGACGTTGAGAAGCCGGCTGCGAGCATCGCCGTGGTCGACAGCGGCGTCGAGGCCTTTGTGGTGCTCGAGGGCAAGGTCGATCTTTCGGCCGAGAAGGCGCGCCTGGAGAAGGAGATTGCTGCGGCCCAGAAGGAGCTTGCCGGCTGCGAGAAGACGCTCGCCAACGAGGGCTTTGTGGCCAAGGCCGCGCCCGCGGTGGTCCAGAAGAAGAGGGACCGTGCAGCTGAGCTCAAGGAGATCCTGGCGGCGCTGAACTCGCAGGTTGCTGAATTCTCGTAGGTGGTACTGGGGGACGCGGTTTGGGGCATTGCTCGCTACTGCGAACAGTCCTGCTCGCACGAAGGCCACATTAAGTGGCCTTCGGCTCGTGCGGAACTTGTATCGAGCAAAGCCCCAAACCGCTCCCATAGCGTTTACGGGGGGCGTCTGCTGCCTGTCGGTTAGGACCACTGGTTTGTGGCCTTGATCTCGCTGCAAAGCGGTGTTTGGCTGATATTTTGAATGGGAGGGGCTCGTTGTTGCTTACGGGCCTCTTTTTATGTTGAGGGGACTTTGGCTATGGCAAAGCGTTCTGGGTTGTATTCGGTGCCGTTTGAGGTTCCGGAGCTTTCTTTTAATGAGGCTGTTGCACTTGCGGCCGATACGGGCAAGATTGCGCGTTATTCCACGCCGCTGCTCGAGACCGTCGTCGAGATGCTCGATGAGCTTGGTCGTCCTGACGAGTTCTACGATTGCGTCCAGATAGCCGGTACTAATGGAAAGACCTCGACGACGCGATTCTCGGCTGCCATTCTTCGTGGCGAGGGCCTTAAAACGGCACTCTTTACGTCGCCTCATCTGGTGCGCTATCCCGAGCGTATGGAGATTGATGGAAAGGTCGTCTCAGACGAGGTCTTTGCCCATGGTGTCTCTGCGGCGTATGAGGCAGGTCGTCGTCTCAACGCACGTCGTGAGGCGGCGGGCGAGGAGCTCCGTTCTATTACGCCCTTCGATCTTTTGTCCGTGGCCGGTTTGACTATGTTTGCCGAGGCCGCGGTGGACGTTGCCGTACTTGAGGTCGGCATGGGCGGACGTTGGGATGCTACGAGTGCGACCGATCCCGTGGCCGTCGCCATTACGGGCATTGGACTCGACCATACGAAGGTCCTTGGCGATACGCTCGAGGCCATTGCGGGGGAGAAGGCTGCGGTTATTAAGCCTGGGCGCTTGGTTGTTTTGGGTGAGGGCACGCATGAGGCGAGTGTTCAGCGCGTGATGGATGCCCGTTGCCGCGAGTGCGGTGTGGTGCCGCTCGTGGCGAACCATACGACGACCAAACTTCCGGCACACGTGGGCGATACGGTGGAGTTTAGCTGCACCACGCTGTGTGCCATCTATACGTCGAGCATGGTTAAGCCGGCGTATCAGCCGCAGAATGCCGCGTGCGCGATTATGCTGTGCGAGGGCTATCTGGGTCGCGAGCTCGACCATGAGGCGCTCGACGCTTCTCTTATGGGCTGCCCCACGCCGGGTCGCTTTGATGTGCTGGGAACCAATCCGCTCAAGCTGATCGACGCTTGCCATAACCCCCAGAGCTGCGAGAACTTTGTGAGCGCGTTGGACGAGATCGATCCGTGCGTAGAAAATCGCCCCACGCTGCTGTGCGCCGCATTGGCTGATAAGGACGTGGCGGGCATCGTCGACGTGCTTGTTCCGGCCTTCCCCCGTGTGGTCGTGACCCAGACCGATTCCGATCGCGCCCTGCCGGCAGAGGAGCTTGCTGCCCTGGTGGACGCCGACAAGATTGCGGGCGTGTACCCCAGCGTGTCCGAGGCCCTCGCAGCTTTCAAGGCCGCGAGCGAGCCCTTCGTAGCAGCCGGCACCATCACCCTAGCCGGCGAAGTAGCGGGGCTGCTGCGTTAGAGCCTTTCCGCTGGGCAGCTAGTTGGCCTGCTAGCCACGAAATGGGCCTATCTACTACGTTTGACCGGTTACCCCCGACCACACCGAGAATTGCAAAATCAAAACCGCAGGTAGAAGGCTTGCCAGTTATGCGAAAACGCGGGTGTGGTCGACCCATGCGGGTTAAACGTAGTAGATAGGCCGTTTTCGTGGCGCATCTCTAGACTGTCAAATTGGTCGACTTGGCCCCTTGGCAGTTGCGGTGAAATAGTTCCTGGATTATGCCTCTGTGGGTCAATCTGGGAACTATTCCACCGCAACTTATTGAGGGGCTATTGGGTAAGGGCTAGTCTAGGCGGACTGGGTCGTGGGGGTAGGCGTTGAGGATCTCGACGCCGGACTCGGTAACCAGGGCCAGGTCTTCGATGCGGACGCCGGTTCGGCCGGGGAGGTAGATACCCGGCTCGATGGAGAACGTCATGCCAGGCTCTACGACTTGCTCGTTGACGAGCGAGACGTCGCCCGGCTCGTGATCCTGCAGGCCGATTGAGTGACCCAGGCGATGCGTGAAGTACTTGCCGTAGCCTGCGTCTTCGATCACGTCGCGCGCGGCGCGATCCAGGTCGCACATGCGCACGCCCGGTGCGATGAGCGCCTCGGCGGCCTCATTGGCGCGGCGCACGATGTCGTAGATGCGTGCCGTCTCCTCGTCCGGCTCGCCCCAAAAGAATGTGCGCGTCATGTCCGAGCAGTAGTTGCGATGCCGCCCGCCAATGTCGAACAGCACCACGTCGCCGCGCTTGAGAACCGTATCGTCGGGCTCGTGGTGCGGGTTGCCGGCGTTGGCACCAAAGCTCACGATCGGCGGAAAGCTAAAGCCCTCGCAGTCGTGTTTTCGATACAGACCGAGCATCTGGTCGGCAATTTCGCGCTCCGTTACGCCCTCGTGGACGAGCTTGATGGCGTCGGCCATCACGGCGTCGTTGGCGGCCGAGGACGCGCGCATCAGCTCCTGCTCGGCGGCATCCTTGTGGGTGCGTGCTGCGGTGACGGCAAAGTCGCCCAGGAAGAACTCGCTTGCGGCGTGACGATCCATAAGGGGCATCAAAAAGCCGGAGCGCATGACGGTATCGATGCCGAGCGGCTTGGTCGGATCGATCTCACTCGCGATGGCGTCGGCCACGACGTCGGTATCGGTGTGGTAGGCGACGCGGGCATTGTCATACTCGGGCAGCCGATGCAGGGCGTTGACCAAGATCACGGGCTCGCAATTGCGTGCGAGCAGCACGCCACAAAAACGCTCGAACATATCGGCATAAAAGCCGGTCAGGTAATAAATCGACCACGGGTCGTTTACGAGCAGCTGCGCGCCGGGGTGCTGAGCCTCGAGCGCATCGAGCACGCGCGCCACACGCTGGTCATCGACATGCGCCATGAAACATCCTTTCGCTAGGGTGCCACCATGGTATCCCAAGCCTGGCAGATAGGGACGTTCCTTTTATGCCGGCGCTTCGGGACACTCCTTGGCATGGCCAGCCTAGCGAACATTCGGACAAAAGCAGTCATAAGAGCCCACCCCAAATGGGCTGCTTTCAAAACTATGGCGGATTACGGGGCTGGACCTGTATTGCTTGACCATGGGAAAAATTGCGAATTTAAAACTGCAGGTAGACGGCTTATCAAAAATCGAAAATTGCCGGTATGGATGGGGGTCTCCGAATCGGCCCCGTAATCCGGCATAGTTTTGAAATGGCACTAAAGTGGGCACAGGCTAAATACCGATTCCAAGGGTAGTTGCGGTGGAATAGTTCCTGGATGCCGGGGTAATGGCCTAAAACAGGAACTATTCCACCGCAACTGTAGGGGGGATGAAGCCCCGTCCCAAATGAGCTGCTTAGGCTGGGCCGATGTCCATGCTGGCGATGAGGTCGATGCCCGTGTTGAGGAGGTCTTCTAACACGACGTCGCCCATGCGGATGGGGGCTTCGATGACCAGGCCGCGGATGAGGTCCATGGCCTGGGCGTGGAGCGCCAGCGGGATGGCTTCGGCCGTGCGCACGGGCAGCAGCGCCTCGTCGCTGCCGGATACGGCTACGGTAGTGGTGAGCACGCGCATGGGGCAGGTGAGCTCCTGATGCGCGAACGTATCGCCGCGCGGGCAGCTGTTGCCGGTCACGGAGCGCACCTCTACTACGGCGCCGTCTGCGCTGCGCTCTACCTCCACGGTCAGGAGGCACTCGGATGGGCAGGTGGTGCAGTTGAACTGCAGCGTCTCGATCGTGTTTGTGCTCATGGCCTTACGCCTCCTCAACGGGATCGACGGACAGGACAATCTCGCTAACACCCAGGTCGAGTGCGCGCTGAATCGCCTTTGCCGGCAGCGGGAAGCTCTCCATTACGCTCGGTTTAAACGGGCGGACCTTGCCTGCAAACAGTTCCTCGTCGCCTGCCAGAATGCGCACGCGGGCGGCATCGACCGGTCGGCGTACGCGGAAGTTGAGTTTGGTGAGTGTCACAGCCGTAATGCGTCCCGGCAGTGCGTAGCCTGCAATGCCGGCGGGGGAGACCGTGAGCTGGCAGCTCGCGCCCGTCTCGACATCCGCGCTGCCACCCAGCGCGTATGCCGCCGCGGCTGCACCGGCACGCTCGGACTCGGTCGTCACGTTGTCGGCCAGGTCGTGCACGTGTAGCACGTTGCCACAGGCAAAGATGCCCGGCACGCCCGTTTGCATGCTCTGATCAACCACGGCGCCGCGCGTGCGTGGGTCAAGCTCAACGCCCGCGCCCACCGAAAGCTCGTTCTCGGGAATCAGACCAACCGAAAGCAGCAGCGTGTCGCACGGAACAACGCGCTCGGTTCCCGGAATGGGCGCCTGGCTCTCGTCGACCCGACTCACCTCTACGGCCTCCACGCGATCGTGTCCGATCACGCGCGTGACGGTGGTGGACAGGTGCAGCGGAATGCCAAAGTCGTCCAGGCAGTTCTTGACGTTGCGGCGCAGACCGTTGGCGTACGGCATGAGCTCGTACACGCCCTCGACCGAAATCCCCTCGAGCGTGCAGCGGCGCGCCATGATAAGCCCGATGTCACCCGAGCCCAAAATGACGGCACGCGAGCCGGGCTTGAGGTTTTCGATATTGATGTATCGCTGCGCCAGGCCCGCCGTAAACACGCCGGCGGGACGGCTGCCGGGGATCTTGATCTCGCTGCGTGTGCGCTCGCGGCATCCCATAGCAAGGACGACTGCACGCCCGGTGAGCTGAAGCATGCCGGTACGGCTCATGAGCGTGACAGTATGAATCGCGGCATCTCCCGCCCCCTCGTCCGTGCCCGGGTCGCTCACACACGCGCCTTCGCCCGAATCGATCCCAAGCACCATCTGCCCAGGAACAGCGCAATGTCGGTCGCGCGCACCTGGTCGATAAAGCGCTGCGCGTACTCGGGACCGGTGAGTTCCTGCTTAAAGTGCGAAAGGCCAAAACCGGGGTGGATGCACTGGCGCAGGATACCGCCCAGATGCTGCTCGCGCTCCACGATGGCCACGCGCGCGCCGGCCTTGTGCGCGGCAAGCGCGGCCGCCATGCCGGCAGGTCCGCCGCCGATAACGACCACGTCGAACGCCTGCGTCTGCACCGCCTCGGTAGCTCCGGCGTCCGCGCGTCCGTCGCGCATATCAAGCGTCGCCATCCTAGCGCACCCCCTTCAGCGGTCCCTCTACCAGCCAAGAACCGGCATCCTCCAACAGTACCTCGCTGGGGTCGCAGCCCAGCTCGCGCGCCAGGATCGCTACCACGCGGCTCTGGCAAAAGCCGCTCTGGCACCGACCCATGCCGGCACGACAGCGGCGCTTGACGCCTTCGACCGAAACCGCACCCGGGCGGCGTCGGATCGCGGCCACGATCTCGGCCTCGGGCACCGTCTCGCAGCGGCAGACAATCTGCCCCCACGCGGGGTCGGACTCAATGAGCTCTTCCTTGCGCGCAAGCGGAGCGCGGTCAAAGTCGTCCGGCGCGCGGCGGATGGGATCCCACTCGTCGCGTTCGCGTAGGGCTACGCCGGCATCGCGCAGCACCTGTTCCATGCGCTCGGCAATGGCCGGCGCACTCGCCACGCCCGGCGACTGAATGCCGCCGCCTGGAACAGCTCCGGCACCACGGCCGACTGCCCAATAAAGAAGTCGTTCGTTCCCTTAATGACCGGGCGACCGCCGGCAAACGCGCGCACCACGCGGCGCGTGTCCAGATCGGGCACCAGCTTGCGCGCGCCGGTCAGGAGCGCGTTGACGTCGCCCGCATAGGTCTGCGTGTCGCCCGGCTTGCGCACGGCGGCCGTCGCGGTAATCACGGTGTTGCCATGCACGGTGCCCGTGACGATAACGCCCTTGGACACCGGCGTGGGAACAGGGTAGAGCGGCATGAGCGCACGCGGCTCCTTGTCCAGCACCACAATGTTGCCCTGGCGCCAGACCATCTGAAACTCCTCGGCGCCCGCCATATGCGAGATGTCCGCTGCGCCGTTGCCCGCGGCGTTGATCAGATAGCGGCAGTGTACGTCGCCGGCGTGTGTCACCAGTGTAAAGCGCGCGGCTACGTCATCCGAGCCGGCAACTTCAATGGCCTCCACCGGTGCGGAGCGCATAAACGTCACGCCGTTGGCGACCGCGTTCTCCAGCGCGGCGATGGCGACCTCAAACGGATCGACAAAGCCAGTCGAGGGACACCGCAACGCGCACGTCGTCTTGGCACTCGCGCGCGGCTCCAGCTCGTGGATGCGCTCGGGGCCGATAATCGACAGCCCGGGCACGCCGTTGGCAAGGCCGTTGCTGCGCAGCTTCTCCAAGTGCGCGCGGTCTTCATCGTTGAAGCCCAGCACCATCGACCCGGTGCGGCGGAACAAAAATCCCAGCTCCTGGGCCCAGGTGCCATACAGCTCGCAACCGCGGGCGTTGACCTGCGCCTTTACGGTGCCCGGCGCCGGATCGTAGCCGGCGTGCACCAGGCCGCCGTTGGCCTTCGACGCGCCCAGCGCGATATCGTTGGCCGCCTCGACCACACAAATGGACAGGTCAAAACGCGCAAGCTGCCGCGCGATGGCGCACCCGGTGATGCCCGCGCCCACAATCGCGATATCAAACGTTTCTGCCACGGTGCCTCCCAGACGAGTTGACAGGCTGTCAATAGGACTATCCTACGGTCTGCACACACCCAGTGCAGCGGCAATGCGGCGAACAGCCCCGTCGCATCCGCCAACGGCAGGCGAGGGGAGACCCAGGACCATCGGTGACCTCGTCTGCCGCCCCCGCGTCTGAGGTTTGTCTTTTTCTGTAACAGTAAGCAGAAGAACTGGGTTCCAGATGTTACAGATCGAGACGTTTGCCAAGTGGGCCCTCCGTTCGTCTTGATTTGTAACAGTAAGAGGGGTAAATCGGTCCTAATGTGTTACAGATTGAGATTTAAAGTCAGGGATAGATCTTCTGCCTCGATCTGTAACATCTAGGGACCGTTTTGGGGTCTAGATGTTACAGATTTAGATGAACCTATCAGTCGGTTTCGAATGTCTTAATCTGTAACGGTTAGACCTGTTTTTGCCGAGTTGTTGTTACAGATTGAGATATTGAGATTGGACGTTTTCCTTTGTCTTGATCTGTAACAGATAGAAGGGTTTCTGACCCCTAGTTGTTACAGATAGAGATATTTAACGGAGGGCTCACCGTTCATCTCAATCTGTAACAGTTAGCTGATGATTTGGGTTCTAGATGTTACAGATCGAGACAAACTTTCCGACGGATTTTGAATGTCTCGATCTGTAACAGTAAGAGGGGTTTTGGGGCGCAAGATGTTACAGATCGAGATTGAAGTCGGGGAGGGATCCCCGCGTCTCGATCCATAACACCTAGACCCTTATTTGCCGAGCGACTGTTACAGATTGAGATGTTTGTGTCCGCGCCAGCCCCGTATCCAGCCGTAGTCCCATATAAACAAACCCCGTGGTAAACTAGACCGGACTGTAAATATTCCGAAAGGTACACCTCAATGTCCAAGTACATCTCTGAGCTCATGTCGCCGCAGCTTATGGGCGTCATCTATGCCTTTGTTGGCTTTATCATCGCCCTGTACGTGCTATCGGTCGTCTATGTGTTCATCGACGCTCGTCGCCGCGGCGCCAGCGCCTACGTGGCATGGGGCATCATCGCCCTCATCCCGTTTGTGGGCCTCATCGCCTATCTGGTCCTGCGTCCGCATTCCTACGCGGCCGACCGCGAGGAGCAGGAGCTGGACATGGCCCTGCGTGAGCGCCAGCTTGCCCAGTACGGTACCTGCCCGCAGTGCGGCGCCCCCATCGAGAAGGACTTTGTCGTCTGCCCGGTGTGCGACACCCAGGTTCGCAACGTGTGCCCCAGCTGCCATCGCCCGCTCGACGCGCACTGGAAGGTCTGCCCCTACTGCCGAACTCGCATCCAGTAACGCATCCATCGTCGGGCCGGCCGCAAGCCACGGGCACGCTGCAAGCACGCGCACCCCGCCCCCACACGATGAAGCATGCGTAGAAAATCGCCCGCCGCGCCATTAAGGTTCGGCGGGCGCTTGTATACCAAGGCAACCTGCCTATAATGATGCAAGTCAAAAACGCCGAGCGCGTCGCACGCACTTGCATCAGGCATCCGAGAGGAGAAAACATACCCATGAAGGCACTCTACAATGACGGTTCGGTGGCCGAGCTCCCGCAGGACGAGGTCACGCACGTCATCCGCCACTCTGCCGCGCACATCATGGCGCAGGCCATCAAGCGCCTCTATCCCGAGGCCGACTTTGCCTACGGTCCCGCGACCGACAACGGTTTTTACTACGACGTCGACCTGCCCGAGGGCGTCAAGATCAGCGAGGACGACTTCCCCGCGATCGAGGCCGAGATGAAGAAGATCGTTAAGGAAAACCTCAAGTTCACCGTGTACGAGAAGCCCCGCGCCGAGGCCATCGCCCTTATGGAGGAGCGCGGCGAGAAGTACAAGGTCGAGCACATCGGCGACCTGGACGACGACGCCCGTATCACCTTCTACCAGCAGGGCGACTACATCGACATGTGCGTCGGCCCCCACATCTGCTACACCAAGGCGCTGAAGGCCTTTAAGCTCACCGGCGTCTCGGGCGCCTACTGGAAGGGCGACAAGGACAACAAGATGCTCACCCGCATCAACGGCGTTGCCTTTGCTACCAAGGAGGAGCTCGACGAGCACATGCACATGCTGGAGGAGGCCAAGAAGCGCGACCACCGCAAGATCGGCCGCGAGATGGACCTCTTTATGATGCGCGACGAGGCCCCCGGCTTCCCGTTCTTCCTGCCCAACGGCATGATCCTTAAGAACACGCTGCTGGACTACTGGCGCGAGATTCACCACAAGGCCGGCTACGTGGAGATCTCCACGCCGCTCATCATGAACAAGCAGCTGTGGAAGACCTCGGGCCACTGGGACCACTACAAGGACAACATGTACTCCACCGTCATCGACGACGAAGAGTACTGCATTAAGCCCATGAACTGCCCGGGCGGCGTGCTGGTGTACGCCTCCAAGCCGCACTCCTATCGCGAGCTGCCCATCCGCGCCGGCGAGATTGGTCTGGTGCACCGCCACGAGCTGCGCGGCGCCCTGCACGGCCTGTTCCGCGTGCGCTGCTTTAACCAGGACGACGCCCACCTGTTTGTGCGTCCCGACCAGCTGACCGACGAGATCGTGGGCGTGGTCAACCTCATCGACTCCGTGTATCAGAAGTTTGGCTTTAAGTACCACGTTGAACTTTCCACCCGCCCCGAGGACTCCATGGGTTCGGACGAGGACTGGGCTCGGGCCGAGGAGGGCCTGCGCACCGCGCTGGAGCAGCTGCACATGGACTACGAGGTCAACGAGGGCGACGGCGCCTTCTACGGCCCCAAGATCGACTTCCACCTGGAGGACTCGCTCGGCCGTACCTGGCAGTGCGGTACCGTGCAGCTCGACTTCCAGATGCCACTCAATTTTGATCTGGAGTACGTGGACGCCGACGGCACCAAGAAGCGCCCCATCATGCTGCATCGCGTGTGCTTTGGCTCCATCGAGCGCTTCATCGGTATTCTGATTGAGCACTTTGCGGGCAAGTTCCCCACCTGGCTGGCTCCCGTGCAGGTCAAGGCACTTCCCGTCTCTGAGAAGAGCCGCGACTACGCCCACGAGGTGTGCGCCAAGCTGGAGGAGGCCGGCATTCGCGTGGTCTGCGACGACCGCGACGAGAAGATCGGCTACAAGATCCGCGAGGCCCGCTCCATTGACCGCGTGCCCTACATGCTCATCCTGGGCGAGAAGGAGGTCGAGGCCGGCAACATCTCCGTCCGCGATCGCTCCAACGAGACCGTTCAGATGACCGTTGACGAGTTTGTGGCCAAGGTACTCGAGGAGATTAAGACTCGCGCCTAGCACAAACAATACAAGAATTAACAATGGCGATCGTCCTACAGGGCGGTCGCCTTTTTTGTTGTCTAAAGAAGAAAAGCCGCTGGTTAGAGCGGCTTTTTTGTTGTGCAAAAAAGTACAGGTTTTTGTATCTTTCGACGGGCTTCATTATACGAGCAAACTGCTCGCGTTTTCCCAGATTGCACAAAATGCGCCGCGAATGGGTGCATCTCCATACGCCTCTACAAAAACCTGTACTTTTGCGACTGCGCCTAGCTGCGAGCGAGAAGCCTGTTCTTAACGCCCCTGCATCCGCGTGCGTCGCGGAGACAAGAAAAGGGGGCGAGAGATGGAACAGACAATGCGGCGCCAAGAGCAGCTGCCCGGTGCCTTTAGTGGCGCTACTACCAACAGCCAGCACGGCCGCGTCCGCTGGTATCTGGTCCACACCCCCAATGGTAAAGAGCGCGAGACCTGCGAAAAGGTCCGCCGCATTATCCCGCACGAGCTGATGCAGGACGCTTTTGTGATGCAAAAGGAGTTCTGGTTTAAGCGGGACGGCGCCTGGTCGCTCCAAACCAAACCCATGTACAAGGAATACTTCTTCGTCGCCACGCGCGATGCCGCCCTGCTCGATAAGGCTTTGGCCCAGTTGAGCTTTGGCTGCCGCATTGCTGGCAGTAAGGAGCGGGCCTATGCGCCCATGCCGGACGATGCGCAGGACTGGTACCGCAGCGTACTCGATGACGACGGCGTGGTGCGCAACAGCGTCGCCCGCATAGAAGACGGCGTGCTGCATATAGAGCAAGGGCCCTTGGTGGGGCAAGAGGCCCGTGTAAAGAAGATCGACCGTCATAAGCGCTGGTGCCTGGTAGACGTGGGCGAAGGCGACTCCGCTTTTAGGGAGCTGCTTCCGGTGGACGTGCCCAGTAAGACGTAAGGGGCGTTGCACCGGCAGTTCGTTCGCATTTTGAATTCATCGATTGGGGGATTCTCGGGGAACGGGGACGTAAGTTTGACTTTGGCTGCTAAAGAAGTAACAGAGAGCTGTGTGTCTGTGGGGGATGCACTGGCTATTAAAGAGATTAAACCGAGCGGTACGCTTGGCTACCGCTTTATTAAGAGGCTGTTTGACCTTGTATTCAGTCTTTTGATGAGCGTGCTGCTGCTTATCCCCATCGCCATCGTGTGCGCGCTCATTAGCCTTGAATCACCCGGCTGTCCTATGTATACGCAAGAACGTGTCGGCAAGGGCGGAAAGACCATCAAGATCTTCAAGCTTCGTAGTATGGTCGCCGATGCGGGTGATGTGCAGAAGTATTTGAGTCCCGAGCAGCTGCATCAGTGGGAGGTCGAACGCAAAGTCGACGATGATCCTCGCATTACCAAGATTGGTCAGTTCATTCGTAAATGCTCTATCGACGAGATGCCTCAGTTTCTCAATGTGCTAAACGGCGACCTTTCTGTTATTGGGCCTCGCCCCATTACAAGGGATGAGCTTGAGCAGCATTTTTCTGATGAAGAAAAGGCTGAGTTGCTTTCCGTCCAGCCTGGTATTACAGGCCTGTGGCAGGCGACTGACCGAAACGCCGCGACCTTTGAGAGCGGTCTGCGCCAGAAGATTGAACTCTGTTACGTACAGAACCGCTGCTTCCGCATGGACTGGAAATGCTTTACCGGTACCTTTGGTGCCATGTTCGGCAAGAAGAGGACGGGGCGTTAGATGGCTAATCCAATTCGTGTCGCACAGATAGTCGGAAAAATGAATGGCGGCGGCGTTGAGGCCGTCGTCATGAATTACTACCGTCATATTGATCGTAGCAAAGTGCAGTTTGATTTCCTTATCGATTCCGATTCGTCGCTTGTCCCTCGCGAGGAGATTGATTCACTCGGTGGCAGAGTTTTCGAGATTCCGCCCTACCAGAACGTAATTGAATACCAGCGAGAGCTTCAGCGCCTCTTTAGGGAAGAGGGCTGGAAGATCGTACACAGTCACATCAATGCGCTTTCGGTTTTTCCACTGCGCGCTGCGAAGAAGGCGGGTGTCCCCGTGCGTATCGCCCATAGCCACTCTACGAGCGGTAAGGGTGAGTATGCCAAGAATGCTCTTAAGGCTGTGCTGAAAACGCAATCTAACCGGTATCCGACGCATCGCTTTGCATGTAGCCGGTTTGCCGGTGAGTGGCTTTTCGGCAAAGATGCTAACTTCGAGGTTGTATACAACGCTATTGATTTGAACAGCTTCCGCTTCAATGCAGAGACTCGCGAACAAACACGAGCCGACCTGGGCCTTGTTGGCGGCCAGTTTGTAATTGGGCATGTTGGTCGGTTTATGGCGCAGAAGAATCATCCGTTCTTGATTGATGTTTTCGCCGAAGTCGCAAAACGCCGCGACGACGCTGTCCTGTTGCTTGTTGGCTCCGGTGAAGACGAGGGCTCCATAAAGGCATTGGTGGATGAACAAGGCCTTTCAGACTGCGTTAAATTTTTAGGACAGAGAAACGATGTAAATCGACTATACCAGGCATTTGATGTGTTCGTTCTTCCAAGCCTTTATGAAGGCCTGGGCCTCGTTGGTGTCGAGGCTCAGATGTCTGGTTTGCCATGTCTGCTAAGTAATGTTATTCCGCGTGAGGTGGATGTAACAGGGGAGTGTACGTTTCTGCCCATTGATACTCCTGTCAAATGGGCTGATGCGATTTGCTCTCTTTCAAAAAAGTCTTATGAGGGACGTAAATCCACTTCTCTTGATTCATTTGCAAATTACAACATTGATCAACAGGCCGATTGGCTTTCAAGGCGATATTTGCAGCTAGCAAACGGAGACATAATTTGATGGACAAAAGAGTCAAAAACGTCATTATTGTTGATGACACTGCTGATAATTTTGGTGGAACTGCCCAAATCGCCTATATCACTGCCGTGGTTCTTCGTGACTGCGGATATAACGTTGTTTACTTTGCTGGTTGCGGGCCAATACATAGCCGACTTAACGGTTTTAGGGTTGTTGTCGCAAATGAGAGACCGTTTCTCGAATCGGCCAATAAGGTTTCCGGTGCCATTAATGGGCTGCACAGCGGTAAAACTTATAAGAAGTTTTGCTCTCTATTAAACGAATTTAATCCTGATGACACTGTCGTGCATGTCCATTCATGGACTCATGCGCTTTCATCTTCAATTTTTGATGCTATCGCCGATTTAGGCTTTAACGTGCTCGTTACGCTCCATGAATATTTTCTTGTATGCCCTAATGGTGGGTTATATGATTTTAAGAAGCATGAAATCTGCCATTTGAAACCATGTTCCGCAAAGTGCATCCAATGCAATTGTGATAAGAGAAGCTATGGACAGAAGCTGTATCGAGTGGCTCGCATTGCTCTTCAAAATCGCTCAATCAGGCGTGCTCATCCAAAGTTCTGTTACCTTTCGGATTTTACCTACGATATTATGCGCGGGAGTGAATTCGATGATGGTATGCCATGTATTCTTCCAAACCCTATTTCTGTTGAAGGGGAGTTTTCGCCTGGCATACCGTCTGAAAAGTGCGGCTACTTGTTCGTGGGCCGTTTCGATAAGGAGAAGAACCCTGAGTTGTTTTGCAGAGCTCTCACTTCGTTGAGTTTGCCAGGAACGTTATGTGGATCTGGTCCTGAGTTCGAGAGGCTAAGAGACGCTTATCCAAATCTAAATTTTTTGGGTTGGTGTGATAAGGATATTCTCGCTGAACAGTTCAAAACAGCTAAAGCCTTGGTGATGACTTCATCTTGGTATGAAGCTTCGCCTTTGGTGTGCCTTGAAGCCATGCTCACCTCTGGTATTCCATCAATCGTTCCGGATACCTGTGGAGCTATTGCATATATCAAGGATGGTGAAAATGGTCTCCTGTTTAAAAATGGCGATGTTTCCTCTCTTTGCGAGGCGATTTCCAAGTTAGAAGACGGCAGATATTACGAAAAGCTTTGTGAATCAACCAGCCTCTTGGTGCCTTCTCTCCAAGAAGACCGAAGCTACGAGACTTACGCAAAGAGGGTTATCAATCTTTACGAGGGGTTATATGTTTAAGAGGATTATATATATCGTTAAGTCGGACTTAGCGTTCTATCCCCCCTGCATGTCACAAATAAGAATGATTAAAGATTTGGGCGTGCAGATTGAAGTCTGGTTTGGTTCCAGCAAGGATACGGCTAAGGAAATTCTAAAAGGCGAGGGCATTCCTTTTACGGAGCTCGTTGATCCGCATCTGAGCGTTGGCGGAAAACTGGATACATTGAATAACTGGACTCATTTTCGCAAAGCCGTTCTCACTCACCTAAAAAAAGAGCCAATGGATTATCTTATCTGGTTTGGAACTGCTGAATCTGCGCTTCCGCTTTACGGGGCACTTTCCGGTATTCCCTATGTGGCCACGGCGCTTGAGCTGTGTGATGATCAACCGACAAAAGAACGACTATTTGCGGCGGTTTGTCGCAAGGCTCTTGCAGTTACGTGTTGCGAGTTAAATCGTGCCTACTATATGAAAATTAAATGGGGGCTTAATTCGCTCCCCTCAGTTTTCCCGAATAAGCCATACGGGCTCAAAGCGGGTGAAATCCCCTCTGTTTCGACAAACGTCACAAAGCAGATTTTGGATGAGCTTGACGGAAGAAAGATCCTTCTTTACCAGGGGCTATTCCAGCGTCCTGAATATGTTGCGCCCATCGCTGAGGCTCTTCGTATGATGGAGTCTGATTACGCTTTCGTTCTTATGGGAAAAGATCGTTACGGTACGACTGAACGAATGAAGGAGATTTACCCGGATACTTTTGTGTATGGTTTTGTTCCAGCGCCAAAGCATTTGGAAATTACTGCAAGGTCGCGAATTGGCGTTGTGCTTTATGATGACACATCGCTTAATAAAGCCTTTTGCGCGCCTAATAAAATATATGAGTATGCAGCATTTGGTCTCCCCACGCTTGCTAATCGTTTGCCTGGTTTGGTTTCAACTGTCGAGGCTAGCGGTAGCGGTATGTGTGTTGACTTTCAGCCAGACAAAATCGCTGATGCAATTAAGCAATTCGATCAGAACTATGAAAAATATTCGGCATCTGCTTTTAATTTCTTCAATTCGACTGATAACACGCAGACTATGCGCTCACTGCTTGTAAAGTTGGGCTGTGTAAAATAGTGGAAAAATGTTTTAAGAACAGCCTGAGTTATGCTAAAGCAAATACGCATCTTAAGGCTAGTGAAATTAAACTATCAGATCTTTGTATTTACATTGGTATTCTGTATGTTTTTAAGCTGGGCTCAATCTCATATTTAATTCCGAAATTTGGCGTTATTTACTATGGTCTTGCCGCAATTCAATTACTGCTCGCTCTGTTTGTTTATGCTCGGGGCGATGTTCGGCTGAATAAGGTGCATTTTGGAATTGCTGGATATTGTGCCACTCTTTTATTTTCAACATACGTAAATGATGTATCGATGCAGATATCACTCAATGAGGTGTTTTGTTTGTTGCCTCTATTGGTGACAGCAGACATGTTGTTTTATAGAAGAGATATAGAGGTAGTTCGACGTGTATCAAGATTTTCAATATTAATGATTTCGCTCAATACCTTTACTGCCCTTATTTTCCGAAATGCAATGTTTCGAGATGTGACTGGCGCCCCCACGATATTTCTACTGGGTGCGGACAACTCTCTTATCCCCATTTATATGGTTTCCTCTGTTTTGGAAATGTATAAAAGAAATCTAGAGGATGCGGCTTGTTGCATTCCAGTCGTTTCGCTCAGCAATTTGCTCCTCTTTTCAATGCTAAGGGATATTGCGTCTGGCAAGTTGGTGGGTGTTTTGCTAGTCCTGCTTCTAACTCTAGCTTTCTTCAATAAGTCTTTTAAGTTCTCTTTTTCGCTCGCTCTAGGTATTAATATCGCCTTTTTTGCGATTTTCGTTTATGGACAAAGCACAATTAGTGGCTTAACTGGGATTTTTGAACTATTGGGGAGAAATTCTACCTTTACCGAGCGTTCATTTTTATGGGCATTTGGTTTTAGGCTATTTGCCATGAGTCCTTTGCTCGGCTTAGGCAGCTACAGCGCTGTTAGTTTCAATAATCTTGTTAGGGCGCTAACAATTACTGGACTGTTTAATACTGGTAATCCGCATAACAGCTATTTGTCTATATTAATTTCCGGCGGGTTGCTTGCATTTTCCTTTGTTGTCTTTACTGTCCTTCAGGCGAGGGTTAAACCTTCGGATTCCTTTTTTAACATTTTTTTATTCACCTTTTTATTGCATGCGCAAGTGGAGGGGCGCGATATCGTCTATATCTTCTTCATCGTGATTGTCATTTATAGGTTTTTCCATTCTGATAATCAGCTTTCGTTGCGAGAAGATAGCCGGGCTGCAATTCAATCGTTTATATAGGATATCGATTATTAGGATGGTTAATGTGAAAGATCTTTGGGCCGTAAAGCTAATATACAACCGCTTGAGGCGTGCTTTGTTTGCTTCGAGGATAAATCGTCTACTGGGAAATGAAGATCAGAAGAACTTGAATACGCTATATCGCGATGCTCTTCTTATTGCTCATTCATTTGAGAAAGCTCTTTGTATTGAAGGCTGTCGCGATGATTTTGGAACACAAAAGGCCGACCGTCTCCTTGATTATTTAACGCTTGCAGCAAAAGACCCTTCTTTTGATAATCATTCATATGCTTTTATCGAGTCCATGGCGGCACTTGAGAACTGGCTTGTTCGTCGAGTTCATCATGGACTTGATTGCTCTAAATGGCAGCCTGGTTTTGAATCGCTCGCTGAACAAACTTCATATGAAGTTGGCCGAATTGACTTAAGTGATAGGGCTGGAATTGTTTCCGATTCTTTTGCTTCTGTCTCTGATTGCGATAAGAATGCGATCAATTTTATTAACGGGAGACATAGTGTTCGGTCATTTGATTCAGCCCCTGTTCCTCAGGAAACGTTGACGCAAGTTGTTGAGCTTGCGCAGAGCGCGCCTTCGGCGTGCAACCGCCAACCAAGCCGCGTGTATTTTTCCGGACCAAAATCTGCTCAGGTTGTCTCCGCTGCCGTGCGTGGCAATAAAGGGTTTGAGCAATCAATTTTCCAATGGGCAGTTATTACTGCCGACACTTCTCTGTTTTCATGCGCCGAATATAACCAATGGTTTATCAACGGCGGCATCTATCTCCAGTCCTTTGTTTTGGCTTTAAAGGCTTATGGGGTTGGTTCATGTATTTTCCAGTGGGTTGTTGGTGACTCGGGAAAAGAGATGCGCTCGTCCTTAGGCATTTCAGCAAATGAAGTGATCATTGCGGTCGTCGGATTTGGCTATCCAAAAGAAACGTTCGCGAGACCCGTTGCTCGGAGAATGCCTGTTTCCGAAGTCGCGTGTTGGGCAGATTAACGTTGGGATGCTCGCTGGAGTATTATTTGATTGGGAATTATTAAATGAAAATTGGAATCATTACCTACCATTTTGCCCGCAACTACGGTGCGATCTTGCAGTGCTACGCACTGCAAGATCAGCTTTGCTCCATGGGTCATGATGTTTGGGTGCTTAACTATCAAAATGTTCGTCAGGAGCGCAATAATTCCCTTCATCACAAAAGGGATGGTTTTCTATCAAATTTAGCGGTTAATGTCGCGTTGCTTCCTTTTGAACTTAAAAGGCGCTCTAAGGAGCGTAAATTTGCTGAATACGAGTCGCGTTACCTTCATCTGACGCCTCGGTTCTATTCAATTGAAGAGATGCGCGATTTTGTTAATAAAGAAAGTTTCGATCTCCTTATCTCTGGAAGCGACCAGGTTTTCAATCCTAATATTGCCGATTTCGATGAAGCTTTCCTTTTTCCCTTTGAAACGTCGGCTCGTAAGGGCAGTTTTGCGGCAAGTCTCGGCAGCGCTACCGAAACTGAATTAGCTCCTTTTTCAGATGACCTAGCTTCTTTTGATGTTCTCTGTGTAAGAGAGAATACTGATGCACCCGTGGTTAATAGCTTATGCGGGCGGTCTCCCGAGGTGGTTGACGACCCTGTTTTCCTTTTGGATTCAAAGCGCTGGGCACAAGCTGTTAATACTTCGGTCGAAGACTGTGGGTATGTTTTAGGTTATTACATTAATAAGGAGGCATCCGCGCGCTATTTGGAGCTTACGAAGCAGGCTGGATCTGAGCTTGGATTGCCATTGAAGGTTATAAATGTGCGTTATGGGCGGGACTCATTTAAGCCCGAGATGATTACTGACGCTGGCCCTGAGGATTTCCTTAAGCTGTTCGCGGGCGCTTCTTTTGTCTGTACGGACTCTTTCCATGGAACGGCGTTTTCGCTGCTATTCGGAAAGCGTTTTGTATCTTTTGAACCCAAATCAAATTCTAGTGACTTCCGCAAGAGGGATCTATTAAGCAAGGTAGGAGAACCTTGGAGAAGCGTTGCGGTCGATTCTACTTCTGCGAGCGCCCTTGTCAGTGAGTTGTGTGGGCGTTCTGCTCCCGCTGCTCAGGAAGGAATCGGGCGTGTTCGCGAGGCACAACTGCTGTTCCTCGAGAGGATGACGAAGGAGAATTAGTTTGGCTTTTAAAGAGAAAAAGCTTCTTCAGAATACTGGCTGGCTGCTTGCGTTGCAGGCAATAAATATTGTGTTGCCTTTTGTTACGGTGCCTTACGTTACCCGTGTCTTCGGTGCTGAACGGTACGGCGTGTTCTCTATTGCTCTTAATTGGATAACTTATTTTCAGCTTGTTGTCGAGTTTGGTTTCAACCTGAGCGCAACGAAAAAGGTCGTTGAGGTTAAAGATGGGGAAGAGCTTAACGACCTCGTGTCCGCTGTCGTTATTGCTCGACTGGGACTTGTTGCCGCCTGCTTTGCCGTAGTAATAATTCTCGGTATTACGTCGGCTGCAACCGGGGACCAGCTATCCTGTATGCTTGCGTTATTTTCTATGCTTGTTGGCATTGCTTTACAGCTCAACTGGCTTTTTCAGGGTTTGCAGGACATGAAGGTCATCACTATAGCCACGGCGGCTGCGCGAGGGCTTTCTGTCATTCTGATTTTCCTCCTTATAAATAACCCCGGTCAATTGATGCTTTACTCGTTCCTGTATTCAATTACTTTCCTTGCTTCGGGTGTTATTACTCATGTATTTGCTTGGAAGCGCTATGGGATCAAAATGGGTTTTGCATCTATAAAGCAGATACTCGGGGAGATGCGAGACGGAATGCCGATTTTTCTTTCATCTGCCGCCGGCAAGATCATTGGAAATGTTGGCGTTACGGTGCTCGGCGGTTGTCAGCCAAGTGCGGTCGTTGGCTCGTATGCTGCCATTTTGAAGGTGCCGCAAATGGCGAGCCTGATGTTTACTCCTGTTGGCCAAGCGCTGTATCCGCGTGTAAACGAAGAACGAATGAAATCTCGGCGCTCCGCGGCGCGGCTTGTTGCTAAGTTTGGTATTCCCGTGGTCGTATTGTTTGCGGCTGGTTTATTTGGCATGGCGATCCTTCGCAATCCGGTAGTCGAGATTCTCTATGGCAAAGAGTATCTAGTTTGCGCCGATACACTCATTCCGCTTGCTATTTGGGTATTGCTGGGCATCGTAAACAATTTTCTCGGTGTTCAGCTTCTCATTCCTTTTGGATATCAGTCCCTATATAGCTTGCTTATGATTGTCGATTCCGTTCTTTCGTTGGTGCTTAACGTTTGGCTTGGCCATGCTTGGGGTGCCATGGGTGTTGCGTCAGCTATTGCGATATCCGAGGCTGTCCTTACGGTAGCTTTGTTTTTGGCTCTTCTTTCTGTAGTGAGGCAATCGTCCGCTGTTTCTTATAGCTCTCATGCCCATAAGGCTCAGCACATGAGAAAGGACCGATAATGAAAAAAATCATGCTCGTCTTCGGCACCCGCCCGGAGGCAATCAAGATGTGCCCGCTCGTCAACGAGCTGAAGGCGCGCAAGGAGGAGTTCGAGACCGTCGTGACCGTGACGGGTCAGCACCGCGAGATGCTCGACCAGGTGCTGCGCGTCTTCGACGTGGCGCCCGACCATGACCTCGCGATCATGAAGCCGGGCCAGACGCTGTTCGACGTGACGTGCGACGTGCTGGTCAAGCTCAAGGCAGTCCTCGAGGACGAGAGGCCCGACGTGGTCCTGGTCCACGGCGACACCACGACAAGCTTCGCCGCGGCGCTCGCGTGCTTCTACCTGCAGATCCCCGTGGGCCACGTCGAGGCGGGCCTGCGTACGCACGACATCTACAGCCCCTGGCCGGAGGAGTTCAACCGCCAGGCCGTCGACATCGTGAGCGAGTACTACTTCGCCCCCACGGAGGCCAGCAAGAAGAACCTTCTGGACGAGGGCAAGCCGGAGTCAAAGATCTGGGTCACCGGCAACACCGGCATCGACGCCCTGCGCACCACCGTGCGCGAGGGCTACTCCCACCCCGAGCTCGAGTGGGCCGAGGGCTCCCGCCTCATCCTCATCACGGCGCACCGCCGCGAGAACCTGGGCGAGCCCATGCACCGCATGTTCCGCGCCATCCGCCGCGTGATGGAGGAGCACCCCGACACCAAGGCGATCTACCCCATCCACATGAACCCGCTCGTCCGCAAGGCGGCGCACGAGGAGCTCGACGGCTTCGACCGCCTGCACATCATCGACCCGCTCGAGGTTCTCGACTTCCACAACTTCATGGCCGCGAGCCACCTCATCCTCACCGACTCGGGCGGCATCCAGGAGGAGGCCCCGAGCCTGGGCAAGCCAGTGCTCGTCATGCGCGACACCACCGAGCGCCCCGAGGGCGTTGCCGCCGGCACGCTGAAGCTCGTCGGCACCGAGGAGGACGTCATCTACCGCGAGTTCAGCCGCCTTCTCTCCGATCAGGCCGAGTACGAGGCCATGAGCCATGCATCGAACCCCTATGGTGATGGGCATGCGAGCGAGCGCATCGCGGACGTGCTTGCGCAGTAGTTTTCTCCGAGCTGTTTTATGAAGCTGCTCTTTTGGAACATAAATAATAAAGACAATGCCGACCTTGCCCTCGCGTGCATGCGTGAGGATGAGGTCGGCATTGCGGTATTTGCTGAGTTTTGGAACTGACTTCTCAAATGAGCTGGTAAATAGAACTGCTGTGTTCCAAACAGTTCGATCATCAGACTACCGTTTGGCGGAAAAAAATAGACTGCTGCGCTCTTCTAAAGTGTCGGGGAGTAATATTGTTTCAGGCGTTCACTGCCTGGTGCATGACGTTAACATCCACTTGTTGACCATTGAATTTGGTCGACTGATTAATGAGGGTTGTCATGTTGTTAAACAATAGAGCTATACAAAATACCGGAAGTAATAAGTTGGTTGCCGGCTCGTCCGATTGATTGCGCAGATTGTCACACTTTTTTCTTTTGAAATTGTGGTCCGGCATGCTTGTGCTTTTGAGAGGCGCGTTACTCATATTGTTTGTTTTGCGTTAGGGGATACAATGGCTGATAAAGATTCCAGCACTAGAGAGTCCCGATTTTATGCTAATCATCCGATTATTTTCGGTATATTATTTGCAATAATACCGTGCCTCCTGTCGGCGTATCTTGGTGATTTGCATGGTCAGTCTGCTATGGTCGGCGAGTTGTCTAAGCGCTTTGATTCCGTAGAAGAAAGCATGAGCCTTAACGAGGCTCTTGAAAGCGCGTATAGAGATTATGCTAACGCCGAGGCGGAACTCAATGCCCTCAAGGATGAGGAAGCGGGTAAACAGGTTCTTGCTGACGCTACCGCTGCCTGGGATTCCGGTAAACATGAGGAAGCCTTGACTTCGCTGTCAAAGGCTTCTAAGAAATCTGGAGACTGCGCTGTTGCATTTGCTGAATACTCGTCTACTTACACTGAAGAGGTCTTAGCCAAAGCTAACAAGCTGGTGTCATCTAAAAAGTATGATGATGCGAAAAGTGTTTTGAAAGCTGCTTCGAAGATTGTGAAAGATCCGGCAAGAATCAATGACCTCTTGGATGAACTTGAAGGCGTTTCTGAAGTGGCGTTGACCTCTCTTACGGTTGCTTCTTCCAGCCGTTTTGAGTTGATTGAAGGCTCTCAAAAAGACACTGCTGGCAATAGTTATTCAAGTGACGACACTTGGGTTGGTCGTCCTAATAGTGCTGATTCTCCTTCGGTTATATCATTTTATATCGGCAAGAAGTACCGTTCGTTGAATGGCAAAATTGCTGTTGAATACGTAGAGGACACGAGCATCTTGAAGGACTATGAGGCGAGACTTGAACTAAGGGGCTCTGTCGACGGGTCCGATTCAAAAGTAATTTGGCAAAAGGACCACATTACGATGAATACCGCACCTACTGACATTCCGTCGAATGAAATTGATCTATCTGATTTCGATTGGCTTGAGTTCAGGGTTTACTCCACTAAGGGATATACCGGTAATGGTATTCCGGTTTTGCTTAGTAACGTCAAGCTGATTAAAGAGTGAGTGGCCGCTTGAGCTGGCATTGCGTATTTGTTTATTTAAGGAACGCACGTTATCGGATGCAGCATTGTCGGTATTGCTTATGGGCACTGGGGCTAATGCGGGCCCCAGTGCCCTTTTGTTGTTCTAACTCATTTCGACCATGTCGGCCGTGGTCCTACTTCAGATTATTGAATGGTTCGGTGTGCTCCTGTTCATTATTGTGCTCTAAACGATGGGCAATTCGGGTCAATCAATGGGGCTATATAAATCAGCGCATACGCATGTCCGATTCAATGCTTCGACGCTCCCTTCGCCTGCCGGGCGGACTGATTGAGTACGGCCCCCAAGTCGTTTTTCGACAGTTTGATTTACAGACTACCGTTTGACGAAAAGAGTTAGACCGATGCCCTCTACAAAAGTACCGGGGAGTACTATTACTTCAAACATTCACTGGCTGGTGCATGACGTTTTTCGTAGACACGGGTTCCTTCCTGCCGAGGGGATCAGGACTCGTGTTTGTATCGGCAACGAGTACGGAGTCGCGTACTCATTACCGCTAGATGGTTTAAGCATTGAAGTGGAAATAAAGCTCGGGGTTGATCCGATTTGGTTGTAAGGGGATTTGCGTGATGAAAACTCAGATATTGGTATTTAATAAATCAAATTGCGGTTTTACGGAAACAAGTGACTTGACGATAAGGGAATTCGGTAAAGCAATCGCGTTCGATGCGTTCGAACTTACGGTCATTGACTTGCAGGATAGATATTTATGGAAAAGCGATTTCTCGAACGATAAGATTCTGCAAGATCATGCAGACATTTCCTCTATCCGACAAATGATGCTGCAGTCAAATAGTGCTAAATGCATTGTTGTGCTCCCTCAAAACTACTTGTATTCCTGTTCTTATGGATATAATTCAGAGACTCATAAGATGGGATACAAGAATAAGAAGCCTCTAAAGGATTTTATTAAAGATTTTGCAGTCTCTCCGATAGGCGAGCTGTTTTCCTTCTCACTTCGTATTTGTTTTGGAAAGTCGATAACTCTTGTTTCTAATAAAGAGCTTCACTCTGATTTTTCTTTCAGCATGCCAATTACCTCTCCCCTCAAGCCGCTATTAACTTCGAACGCTTCTACGATCTCAACGGTACAGATATCTGAGACCCTTGCAGCTACAACTCTTGAGATTAACAACAATGAGGATTTATCGGCGGTTATTGATGCTATTTTCCCGTCTGCAGTTCAGCGCGCTCGCATGCCTGTTTGGCTTGATGAGGTTAACTATCATGATGAAGCGGCGCAAAGGGCGCGAATAAGAGAGATAAACGAAGAAATGGATCTTCTGGATAAGGAAAAGAAAGAGATCGAGGGTGTCCTCTCTGATTATCAAGATATTAAATCAGTCCTTTGCTCCAAGGATTTTGAACTTGAAAATATGACTCGCCATCTTTTGGCAAAGATCGTTGAGGTAGATGAGGACTTTGAAGACTGCAAGGAAGAGGATTTTAGGTTCTCATACAATGACACTCTCTATTTAATTGAAATTAAAGGCAGTAAGGGCGGGTTGAAGCGGCAGCATGTTTCGAAGACATATGATCATGTCCAGATAAAAGCGGACGCGATGGAAGACGAAGGCAACACATGCAAGCTAAAAGGTGTCCTTATCTTTGCCTCACAGATCGAATTAAAACCTGAAGAGCGAGATCCTTTCCCTGAATCCCAGATTACCATTGCCCGTAAAAACGACATTGCAGTTCTTTCGACTGAGACGTTGCTTCGTTGCTATGAAGCCTATATAGAGAAACGTTTGACTTCGGCTTCTTTTAAGGAGACCTTGCGTCAAACGTCTGGCCTTGTAAGTTTGGATTTGTTTGGCTTGGATGTTTAGCCTCTTAACTGAAGCCGGAATAGAACGCGGCCTTACGAGCAGAGATGTCCTTGTGACGGCCTTTGATCGAGTAATAACGAACATCTGTCGGTGTCCGCTTGGCACAACACGGGGCGTGCTAGATTGTTGGAAGCCATAAACCCTATTGATTGGGAGGCTGCATGAGGATCTCTAAACTGAGGATTGAGAACTATCGGAATCTCGATGGCGTAGCGATTAGTTTTGACGAGGACGTGACCTGTATTGTCGGCGAAAACAACCTCGGCAAAACGAATGTGCTCGACTTGCTCAATACAATCTTCAATCAAGCGATGATTAGCGAAGAGGATTTCGCTAACATTGAAAAGCGCTCAGGGGCTCTAGTTACTTTAAAGTTGGACGAGGACGAGATCGGAATAACGGGGCTCGACATCGATCCTATGACCGGAAACACTATTACCATCTGCGCTTTTGCTGACGACCCGGATTCTCGAATTGAATTTAAGGTCGAAGGGAGCGGAGAAAGTATTTCACCCTCTCTGATGCGATCCGTTCACATGTTCAGATACTCTACTGCATCCTTTAATAGGGGAGGCTTGGCGTTTGATGGTACCCGAGGTGCCGGCAAAGTTCTCTCCAAACGAATCGCGCTTTACCTGGATAAGGAGGGCAAAAAGGTCTCTGACTTTCTGGATGGGGGTGAGCTCGATGGTCTGGTTGCTGATCTCGGCGCAATCGTTAGTAACGTTCCCATCCTGTCATCATATGGTGTGAAGACGGGCGTTGATTCATCGGATGGCGGAACGCTCGGAAGTTTGGTTACCTTGCTTGACAAGAGGGGCGTTCATTTTAATAAGGCAGGGGTAGGCTTGCAGTACCTTGCCATTGCCTCGCTCTCGATAATCGAGAGCATTATGCGTCTTTCGCCTAAACGCCTTCAAGAGAGCCTCTGCACGGATGACGACGGCAAGTGCGTGCTGCACGCTGTGCTGGCTTATGACGAACCCGAAGCTCATCTTCATCCGTATATGCAAAGACGGCTCTCGAAGAGCTTGCATAGGATTTGCGATGGGAGGGACGACGGATTCAATGCTCTTCTAAAGGATTATTTCGGGATTGATTCAATCAAAGCTCAGCTAATCATGGTGACGCATTCGCCAAACATTCTGGCTCGCGGCTATAAGAACATTGTGCGATTCGGGCAGGGTGAAGATTCGCCGAAGGTCGTGTGCGGTAGGGATATTGACCTGTCCGACAAGTTTGAAAAGCATCTTATGTTGAATTTTGAGTCAGTACGTGAGGCTTTTTTCGCTCGGTCTGTTTTGGCTTTTGAGGGGCAGACGGAGTCCGGTGCCATTCCGGTGTTCGCCCGCAACCTTGGGATGGATCTGGATGATTATGGAGTTGTGCCAATCAGGGCTGGCGGGAAAAAGAACGTTGAGCCACTCTGTGAACTTCTGGGCAAGTTCGAGATTCCAAATTATTCCATTGTCGACAGGGATGATGAGCTGCAAGAAACTTCTGGAGATCATATAACGACAACCGGACGGGATTTTGAAGCTGAGGTTGTTGACGCATTCTTCGCTAGCGATAACCAGGGTGCGTTTATTGCGCTTCTTGAGTCAATTGACCCTTTTCAGAGGGGAACTAGCATCAAGGGGAATTGCAGAGCTCTGAAAAACGCCCGAACCGTCTACGGCGTTTGCTTGTCGGGCGCTGAGTACGATTTCCGGGGGCCGGAGTTTGACGGGCAATTCGCCGGCAAGCCTGAATCGCGTGCGCTTATGTATGCATGGCTTTCATCGAACAAGGGCGTCGCGTCTGGCGTTGCCCTCGCGGAGGCTCTTGGTGCCGAAGGCGTTCCCGACTGTTACAAAAGTATTATTCGCAAGGCCGTGGGGCTTGAATGCTGATGAGCCAGACTGACTTGCTGGATAGCGTTGGGGCCGCGATTGAGGCACGCTGTGGTGTAGATGCGTCGCAGCGCTCCGCGATTTTTTCACCATCGAAGAGAGTGTTTGTGGAGGCGCCGGCAGGCTACGGGAAGACCATGGTGATGACTGGGCGGGCTTGCTGGCTGCTGGCATCCGGCGAAGTCCGGCCGCCAAAAAAGATTTTGGCCCTGACCTTCAGTGTCGCCGCTGCGCGGAGAATGCGAGCGGATTTGGGCGCCACTATGTCGGCACTTCCGGGTTCCGTGACCAAGCGTTTTGAGGACAGCGTCATGGCGACCAATTTCCACGGCTTTGCTTGGGCCCTGCTGCGCAGGTACTGGAGATCGCTCTCGCTCCCAGTGAACGTTGACGAGCTTTCTATGGTCGATGATAACCACGCCGTTGACGAGCTGGTTTCGCGAGGCGGTAAGCTTTTCTGGGATGAAAAGAATGTTTTCAGCAGCTTCCTCCGCTCCATGAGAAACGGTCAAGTCGAAGACTTGAGACGCCGCATACGCCCTTTTAATAGGATCATTAAAGATAGATTCGCATCGAGCGGCCTCTTGCCATATTCAGGAATGATTTCCCTTGCAATTGAATTGCTTGCCGATTTCTCAAAGTTGAGGTCCTACCTGTCGACGGCGTTTCCTGTCGTACTCGTCGACGAAGCGCAGGACACAAATGCCCTGCGCTACATCTTTTTAAAAGGTCTGCTTTCCGATGAATCAGGAATCTGCATGTTCGGCGATCCTATTCAGCGTGTCTATGGTTTTATTGGCGCAATGGAAGGCTTAAAGACAAAGGCCACTACCGACCTGTGTCTATCGCAGCTGGAGCTCGAACATAATCATAGGTTTTCTGGGGGATCTATTGTCGGGGAGCTCGGTGCTGCGATTCGCTCCAACATGAAGGGTGTCATTGCCGGCGGTACGCCCCGACTTCCCATATTTGTTGGCGCGGCGCAGCAAGATGAAGCGACTGCCATCGTTTCGAAGGTCGCCACTCTCGCTCAAGGAGGTAGTGGTAGGATTGTGATTCTTGTTCGTAAGCGCGGTGCCCTGGCCAATCTCATCACTGACGAGCTGACTAAAGAGGAGATGCCATACTTCAACGGGCTTTTCTCGGATACAGATCCAGAGTTCGTTGAATTCAATACATTTGCTTTATCCAGGATTACCGATGCAGCGTCTGGAGAAAAAGGCGTCAGCCGGTCTGCAGCGGACAAAATAATCGGCTCCATCTCTGATGAACTGCTGACTGACTCCAGGAGAATAATGTATGGGCGGTCCTATGCCATGCTTCTTGGAGCGCTGCGGAAACACCTCAAAAATGACTGCGTCTCGATGGACCCTTCGGAGCGCTTCGACTATATCGTAAGTATCTTTTCCGAGGGCTCCCTGCGGCGTTTCTCTGATTACCTTGATGCAGATATCTCGTTGATGACCGTTCACTCCGCTAAGGGGCTCGAGTGGGACACCGTTTTCATTCCGGGCGTTACGCGTTTCGATTGGCCTGGAGTGATTTGCTCTCGGTGCGAAAGTGCTGGTATGTGCTCGCGTTCTGCGTATGGATGCCGGATCGTGGATGCGAAGAAAATGCCAGACGGGCTTATTGAGGAAATGGGCCTGCTGTACGTCGGTGTCACTCGCGCCCGCAAAGCGGTATACGTCTCCGCTTCTATGCAGCGCAGGACAAATAACGGGAACTATCAGGTTGCCTGCCCCTCTTGTCTAACGTCTCTTCCGGGCATCGAACCCGTGAGCTGGACAGCCAAGGACGGGGAGGGGTGATCCCGGGGCGGTATGGAGTGTGTCCGCTGTTGGCGTTCCTATTCCAATCCGCATGTTGTTAGGGATACGCAGGCCCTTGTCCTGCAATTGAGTGCTTGCTAAAACTGGCCTTTTTGCTGTATAGCGTTGACTGAAAAGGGAATAAATTTTCTTGCCCATCGCGAATTGGCGATGGGGTACGCTACTGCCGTCAATATAGCAAACGACGAAATCGCAATTCCGACGTTCGCAACATTGACGCCAGCGTTGCCTGCGGCTAGCTGGATAAGGGCTTCGATGGTCATAAGTACCAATTTCTCGCTTTCGTCTAGTATGGCATAGGCAAGCATTGTTTTAGGTGGCCGCGAAAGCGTTGGTTGCACTTGCTGCGCCTTTAATTAGCCTGTCCGGGGAGGGTTAGCCGCCGCTTGTTGATCCGGACAGGTTGATTTATTTGGGGGTATTTTGGCCGAGTTCGATATCACTCGTATTCCTCGATATAGTTCCAAAAGTTCATATGCCCATTTTGATCATAGGATTTCTTTTGCCGAAGCCCAGGCCAAGATCTTAGATCCAGGGTACGTTTCCCAACACGCGTTCTACCCTCTAATTTCCAACGAGATCATTGCTGTTCGGTATCGTGGAGGTAAGCGAAGCTGCAAGGTTCGCAATATCGCTTATGCCTCGCATTTCGATCACCGCGTCTTCCAGTACTACTCTTATCTTTGGTCGGACTTATATAACAAGAAGGCTATTGCCGAAAAGTTTAATGAGGTTGCCGTAGCGTACCGCTCTTCGCTTTCATCAGATGGCGCCGTAACTGCTATCAGCAATATTTCCTCAGCTAAAAAGGCCTTCGATTATATACGCGAGCAAGATTCGGCTTTTGTGCTTACGGGTGATTTTGAGAGCTTCTTCGACAACTTAAATCATGCTCATATAATGACGTCGTTGCGTTCGTTGTTTCCCTGTGGACGCTTACCGGACGATCACTATCAAGTCATTAAAAATATCCTTCGCTATTCGTGCTGGCCTATTGCTGATTTGGCTGCTCGACATGAATTGCCATGGCCAGCAATCGATCCTGCTCGGGAAAAAATGATCAGCGATGCAGCTATCGAGCTTCGGTTCAAGTCTATTCGCGAACTTAATAAGCTGGATGTTATCTTGCCAAAGTCTGAGTTTCTTGCAAACAAAAGTAAGGTCATCACCAGACCGTGGAAGCAAACGGGTATTGGGCTGGGAATTCCTCAGGGTCTTGCCGCAAGCGGAGTGCTCGCTAACATCTATATGGCCGATATCGACATTAAGGTCAGGCTTGCCGTTGAACGGGTTGGCGGCTTGTATCTTCGTTATTGCGATGACTTTATTATTGCCGTTCCAAAGTCTGGCTTTGATGCACTTGTAGAGGCCATCAATCTAATGGCCGATGTTGATTCCGTTAAACTTCAGCCTGAGAAAACCAAGGCGTTCCGGGTTGATAGCAGCGGGGTTGCTCAGCTTGATTTTGAAAGCGTTCGTACGGGTAAGGTCCTTTCGTACTCCGGTGCACATCCGGCACAGAAAGTCAGCTTCTTGGGGTTTGACTTTGACGGGCGCGTTGTAAGACTTCGACAGTCTACGGTTGGAAGGTACCACAAACGCCTCTGTGAGGCGGCCACTGCGATTGCGCGTTCTAATCAGGGGGAGGGAAGGCACGCATCAAAAAAGCGCGTCTCTGCTCTGTATCAACATTATTCACCGCTCGGTATTAAGGGAAGAAGGCTATGCCCATCGGCTGGCGCTGACTCTTCTGCATTTTCTCGCTATGGGAACTTTCTCTCCTACGTGGCAAGAGCCCAAAAGGCGTTTCCAAATGATCCGATTGCCCCCGACGAGGCTAAGATTTACAGGAAGATTAAGCGCTTAAGTGCTCGGTAGCCATTGATTTGGCGTTGTATTTTGGAGGAAGCGATGGTCAAAAACCAACACTATATTCCGCGCTTCTATCTCAAGAATTTTGCTGCTTCTGACTCGATGCTCTCCGTTATTCGGATTGAAAATGGAAAGCCAGGAAGTGTATTTAGGTGCAAACCAGATGGTATTTGCTCCGAGAAGTACTTGCATGAGGTAAAAAGCCGTTCGGAGAGTACTTATTTTCAGGAGGGCGCCATCGAAGATATGCTCAGCCAGGTGGAGTCACGCTTGGCCCCAAAGTACGAAGAGCTTCTTGGGTGTTTAGACGATGGTGAGCTTATCGGCACTGCACGCCTGGTTGAGCTGATTGATTGCTTAATCGCATTCATTGCTTCTCTTGTTGTTCGCCATCCAAAATGGCTTGGTCCGGAACGGAAAAAAGCATCAACTTTAATTCCGTTTCTATTTGAAAAGGAAACTTTGACCGTCAGCGATCTTGAGACGCTTGAAGTCATGGGGCTTAAGGACGATCTTCCGGCTATTGTGGAAATGGCAATAATGGATGCCGCGCTATTTTCCACGGACGAGCGTGCGCCTTTGATGCAGATAGTTGATATACTGAAACCGATGAACGTCACATTTTTTGCGGCGCCTGATAATTGTGAGTTCATAGCTACGTCTTTTCTGCTGCACGCTGAATGGATGTCGACATCCGATGCGGACCCTGTGGCGGTTTATTTCCCACTGTCATCACAATTCGCAGTGGCCTTCCGCAGTTGTGAACCGACCGGCGGGAAACTCGTTTGGCCTCTCATAGCGGAACAGGTTGACTCTCTGAATCGTTGTCTTGTTGGGGGAAGTGACTTAAACGATTTAGTCTTTGGGACTAATGGTTCCTATCTTGCGTCGATAATCTCAGCGACAGTCAACACGGAAATCAATAGATTAATTCAGTACAATTACTCCAAGAACCCTGTTGTTAGGCATTTTTACGACAGCGATAAACCCTTGCCTATTTGGGCGCTATTCGAGGTCATGACTCTAGGAAACTTCGGTGTTTTCTATTCGTGCTTAAAGGGCTCGGTTAGACAGAGCATATCTGATGACCTAAAGCTTCCGAACAATTACGACGGTCCCGGGCTTCTCGAACGTACTATCTTCGTTCTTAAGGACCTTCGTAACGCAATCGCTCATAATAGCGCTGTTTATGACGTGAGGTTTAAAAGGGCAAAAGTGGGAAATCAGCTTGGCCAGATGCTGTCATCCGAGGTTGGCGTTCCCTCTATAGACTTTTCAACTATTACTGATTATGTCGTCCTAATTGTCTATCTGCTCAGAAAGATGATGGTTTCCAAAACTGAGTGCTATCAGTTAATTCGGAACTACTCTAGCGTGCTGGAAGACTTGCACGGCTCTTTGTCTTCCTCAGATTTTCATAAAATAGTAAAGACTGGGGCCAGGAGCAAGATGGATGCACTTCGTAGCTATATAGCTGCTTCTTAAGAAGCAGCAGCTAAAGATGGAGGCTAAAGATGGAGATGACATTCTTTGGAGCTGTGCCCGTAGACAAACATAGGATATCAACTAAAATATAGGCAATTGCGGTGGAAGCTTTCGGGCGACACCTGAAGAGGGTTGATGCGTCGGCCCTCTTTTTTGGCGAATTTTACAGCCTGCTTGGCATGGTTGCACTGGACCGTGAAGAAATATCAGCTCCGGTATTGATCTTCCTATTTAGTAGCCGCTCGAAGCGGTCATACCACATGATGCCGATCCAGCCGCCAGCGCACCTTAATCTATCGATCATCCACTTGGTAATTCCGATGGCGCTGTTTACGATATTGCCCTCTCACACCTTGAACATGCAGTAGATCGGCAAGAGTCAGTTGACGTAGATGCCTATCTCGTACGGTAAAGAAGCTTCCAATGAATCGTCCTGCTCGCTATGCAGATCATGGCAGCAGCCGGCTGCGTTCGTATAGATTCACGAAGGATATTACTTGCTGCCGAAAATTGAATTGTCCCTTTGGGACTCGAGTACTAGAGTGAATCTGCGGTATTGACGCAGTCAACCTTCGGCCTTGCGTCTTGCGAAGAGGCGGCTGTTCTTCTGGATGGCCGCCTCTCTTCATTTAAAACCAGTTAAGTTAGACAAACCTTTCTTGGCTATCGACGACCAAATTCGTCTTCTGGAATTTCGCGGTTTGGGTGTCGATGCAGATACTGGTCCCACTCTGATGTTCAAAGTCAATTACTTGATTGTCAGATGGTGCCCTGTTCGATTGAGGTTGAGAACGTTTGCGCAAACCAAGAAAAACGAAACGGGCGCCTTCCTAGTATTATTGATGCATGTAGAAGGCGTCACTTTCCCGTACGTGCGCGGAGGTCTTAGAGTTGGTTCTTGCAGACTGGAATGTATTTGCTTGCAAGTTTAGCGGCAATGAGCAGGCTGCTTTTGAGCAGCTTTGCTACCTGCTGTTTTGCAAAGAGTATGGGTGCGAGATGGGCATATCTCGTTACATCAATAATCCTGGGATCGAAACTAACCCAATTGCGGTTAATGACGAGATAATTGGGTGGCAGGCAAAGTACTATCAGGTGGCTCTTTCGCAAAAGAGGCACGAACTAATTGCCGCCGTGGATGAGGCCCATAAGTGTTATCCAAAAATGACGCGTCTTGTTTTCTATTGCAATAGGGATTTTGGGGCAGGGAGCATAAGCTCGGACGGCGTTCGGGACCCTGTGGCTAAGACAGATACCGAAGACCATGCCGCCCACTTGGGAATTACAATAGACTGGTTTCTTGCATCCGCCTTTGAATCTTCGTTTGTGTTGCTTGAGAACGAAGCAATAGCACGACACTTTTTCTCGAGCGATCCGCATGATGCCTTTGGCTTGGGGTTGCGTCTTGTTGATCAGGGGAAGCGTTACTTTAAACACATCGAAACATCAGTTGTAATTAAAGATGAAGAATTCAAGATTGACCGGAGTGATTTGCTCGAGCAGATTCGCGGGGGATTTCGTAAGGGGAACAGCGTCGTGTTGCTTACGGGTGACTCGGGCGTTGGCAAGACCGCGGTCGCCAAAGACTACCTGTCCTCGCTCCCTAGTGATTCGATTGTTGTCGTGGTGGACTGTCATGACGCTGACGCTTGGAGGAGCGAGGAAGACCTGGTTGGCGGCTGGCGCGGGCTTGGGCTAAGCGATGTGCAATGTGCTTTTGAATCAATGGACAAGCGTTATTTGTTGATTGATTCTGCTGAGTACATTTTTGAATCTCAGATCAGTTCCCTTCCGGTTGCTTTATTTGATTTTGCACGTAACGGAAGCTGGACGGTGCTTGTAACGGTCCGCTCTTCGTGCATAAGGGATGTGGAGGAGCTTGTTCATAACACGTATGAGTCTGCTCCAGCGGTAGTTTCGGTCAACGGCTTTAGCGAAGATCAGGCGCGCGACTATCTTATTCGTTTAGGTTATGCGGACAAGCATTCTTCAATCGCATCCGCCCCTCCGTTCAGAAAGCCCATTATCGCCAAAGTCCTCTCAAAGGTGAGGCCGGGACAAATAGCGTCAGAAGAAGCTTTGAGAGATTTTGTCCTTAACGAGCTCTATCTCAAAGGTGATAGCGAAGCAGAATCTGCATTGAGAAAAGAGACGGTTTTCTGGATGGCGTCTCGTCGGCTTTCATATGCCAAGACGAGCTTTACACCCAAAATGGAAGTGCTCGAACGGTTTCGAAAAGCCGGGTTTATCGTCAGTTTTGATATGCAGAGCGTGCGTTTCGCTCACGATTATTATGAAGAGCTTGCAATTGAAGCGTTGCTAAATCATCTTTTTTCGATATCAGATTCAACTAGACGCTTTTTGACTGAGTTGAAGCCGGATTTTGTGACGAAGAAAATGCTGTCTAATTGGCTTGTTGAGAGCGGTGGCGCAAGCTGTGGTGCGCTGGAATGCCTCGCCGAAGAAGTGATTGGCGACGAAGACGTATACCAGAAGTGGGGAGATTGCATCCATCGTTCGATGCTGCGGTCCGACCAAACGGCAGAGCTGTTATCGCAATTCTCCTTTGAACTTAAGGCGAATGGCTGGGCCTTTGCGAGCGATCTGGGAAAAACGTTGCGGCGCTCTTGCATGGATATCGATTACGAAGCTATGGAACGCATATCAAATAGCGGATTCGAAGGTAAAGTTCCCCTTCAGGAAAAACCATCTGACTACGGCTGGAGGGATTATATTGCTTTTCTATATAGCAATAGGGAAGAGATTCCTCTAGAGGCGTCTCTTGATCTCGTTAAAGTTCTAGATGTTTGGAGCAAAAGCAACCATACTGGAGAGACGGCGCGCCAAGCAGGTCTGATTGCGCTCGCGTTGATAAAGAAGATTGAGCATGAGAGCAATCCCTATCAATATAACGGTGCAGAAGAAACATGCGTTTCGGTTGTTCTTGAAACGGCGAGAGAGCTGTGCCAAGAATTGGCAGCCTATTGTGCGCAGGAGAGGGATTGGGATGATTACAGGGAATGTAACTGCCCCTTATTCCAAGGCTTGATTAAGGATTCTCTATCGACATGGTATGTTGCACACGCTATTCCAAGTGAGTACCCGGAGTTCTTATTTGATGCCTGGACAATCAGGGAAAATCATAAGCAGGAATTCTATGAGATGCCCTTTGATTACGAAAGGGAATTCGCGCTCCGCTCCCGCGAAATGTCGTACTATCCGGCAAGCGCCATGCAGACTCCTGTCTATGCCCTATTTAGGTCTGATTGGAATGCTGCATTGCGGTTAGTCTGCAGAATTGCCGACCATGTTGCTGACGCTCTCTTGCACTCGAATTTTGCAGACGAATGTTTTGAAGCGAGCATGCGGCTGGGCGAGATAGACAGAAGCTATATTTTTAGTAGCAGACTGTGGGCGGCGCATTTAAATGGCTGCGGTTCCGATTTGTACTCGTCAATCATGATGGCGTTTGAGCGATGGTTACTTGAGGTTTCGGATGCGGTTACTTCCGAGCAGCTTGAATACGTGTGCTTTACAGCTTTGAAGGCATCACGTTCTTGTTCGGTTGTATCTGTGGTCGTCTCGGCCGTGTTGAATGCACCGATAAAATGCCCCGACGTACTCTGCACGTTACTTTCTTGTCGAGCTGTGGTTATGCTGGATAAAGGTAGACGGATGAACGGGTGGTTTGATCCGGCGGTCTCTCCTTTTGCGAGCCACTATCTGCATAACCAAGACAGAGAGATTGTTTCGAAGTATCGAATTAGTGAGAAGCAGATTTCAAACGCTGCGCTTCTTGTTCAGCTTAACAGCAGCCTTTTTCTGCTGGATGGAAAGACTAGCGCTGCCGAACGCATCCATTCGATTATTGACGACATGATCGGGTCATCGGATGAGGAAGATGCGGTCGCTAGATGGGCGTACCAGCAGATGGATTCGCGGCGACTTAAGGTTGCCGGAAATTCAGATGACCCGAATCATCCTGGAGTGCTATTGGAGATTAATCCAGACAAGGATTTGGCAGAAAAGCTAGAACAGCATAAAGCAATGCTGGAAGATGCGAATCCGAGTCAATCTCTTGCTTTTTATACGTGGGCGCACAGCGGATGGGAAAAGGGTGCTCAGTTTAACGATGACTTCGATTCAATCAACGCCGCTTTGGCTCATGCTAAGAAACTGATAGATGGTGACGGCGCGGCCTTGTTTCTCCGCGATGCGTGTGAATACACAGTTGCAATTGCTCTTCGAGACTGTTTGGATGGACTTTCGGATTCCGAGCTTGAATGGTGCTACGAGTATGTCTCGGAATGCCTAGGTGCTGCAAATGCGTACCCTCCTCATCGAGAGTCTTCTCTTGAGGCACTTGTCAAATCTTGCGTTTTGTCTGCGGCTCGGGGAGTGGGCGAATTTCCGACTCTTGTTGCAAAGCTGGTCGTTGGTTCGGATAGGGCTTTGCACTCGACTTTAATAGAGGCTATAGGAGCCTATTATTCAGGGAATGTCCGTGCAATCGAGGCCTTTCTAGTTGGGTATCTTACAGCTGGTAAATTTTGGGATAAGAATCGGAAGGATGCTTTGCGGGTTCCCGTTCCAGAGCGTCGGTTGAGTAACGATAAACCGATGGAATTACTCCTTGAAGAATATCCGCGATTGCCGGAACGAATCATCGCCATGGATCTTGGTGTCTCTTATTTGGAAAACTACGTTGTCTACAATCCGAAACACCTTGCGACGTGTTTCGTCTTGGTGGCAGCTTGCAGCAAAGACGGGTGCGATCCATTTGCTATAGAAGACTATATAAAGGCGACTTCATCTGGGCTGATGGCCCACCGAGACGCCTCATGGATTTTTGATTCTCAGGTTCACTTTGTGCGACATGTTGCGATGTGGTTAATTGAGACAAAGCCAAGTTGCTTTCGTCGTATCCTTGCCGAGATTGCTCCGCTGTTGCTTCAACAATATGTGGGTGGGCGTTTTCTGTCTGAATTACTCTATGCCCGACTTCGGGGGAGGCTGGACGACTCGCTATTCTTCGCGTATTGGAGCGAGACTTATGAAGCGTGTTTTTCGGTCAATGTTTCATTCGATAACAGAAGCAATCCCGACGATTTGCTAAAAGCGTTGCTTTTTGCGGATCCGTCTTGGTCCCATAACGAGTTTGAGTCATTTTTGGGCTACGACCGGTGGGATGGCTTCTTCTCCAAGGTCTCACGGCGACAAAAAGGGACTGCAGCTCTGACTTCGTTCGCATATCTGCTGCATGAGGTTGTACCCGAACGCCTGGAAAAGGGCCTCCACTGGTGCGCGATGGTTATCCGCAACGGGGTCAGCCTCTCTTCTTCGCGACTCGATTCAAATATGCAATATCATCTCGAGGAAATTTGTGCTTGTGCCGCTGAAGAGCTGGGGTCAAGGATGGCTCGGCGGGGGGTGCTGGGAGGCGATCTGCGCGTCGTCCTCGACTTCCTTATCGACCAATTCGATTCGTCGCGCGCGTATCGTTTGCGAGATTTGAAAGAGGGGAACGGCGCATGACGGCTTCATTGGTTAAATTTAACGACATTGGTACGACATTGGCAGGATGCACTTTGTGTGGCGATATGATGCACGGGGAGCTCGATACTTCAACGCTGGGGGCCGTTACAGTCTGAAATGGGCCATCGATAAATTTTGATGGCGAGCATTCGGTACATTGCCTACGATACGGGCAAGTCCCGAGGGGCTGCCGATCGGGCACCTCCGGATGGCCGTCTGCCCCTGCCCTGTAGAGGGCCCCGGGGGGTATTGCCGCCGGGGACGCTCGCCGCTCCGGACGACTGTTAAGCGATGCAGTTTAACTTTCATTGATCGTTCTAGAAACGTTGGATTTATAGCGTATTCCGAAAGTGCGGGGGAAATTCGAAACTCGCCGAGCACGCTCCGTTATTTGTCAGCTAAACCGCAGATCGCGGATATCCAAATCCCAAGTCTGGTCGACAGGAATCTGGTTTTACCCGCGCTTACGGAATTGCCCGTCGAAAGTGTGCGACATAATCTGGAACCCCTGAGCACAACGGCCTTTTCCAACAAAAAAGCCGCAGGTAGAGCCGCTGTGGCATTCCAGTGTGGTTGGCCGGCTTTTCCTGGCGATATTGTTCTTGTCCTATATAGTTGCTATCATAGTTTTACCGCAGAGGTAAAACTATGATAGGAGGTGGTCATGCAGGTCAATTACAGGAACCGTCAAATCGAGAAGATCTGTACGGACGCCTCCGCTGCAACCAAGAAATACGGTAAACGAACGGCGGGGCTTATTCATCAACGCGCCGGCGAGATCTATGCCGCCGTTTCTGTCGAGATGCTTGTTCAGTTTAGAATCGGGCGATGCCATCCGCTCGTTGGCAATCGTAAAGGCCAATATGCGATGGATCTGCAGCATCCTCTGCGATTGGTATTTGAAGTCATTAGGGATGAGATTCAGATAGCGGAAATTCAAGAAATCGGTGACTACCACTGACATGAGGTTTGAAATAGAAGAATACTTAAGAGGTGAGAGGTCATGGCAAGGAGCAAGACTTATATCGCAACGCCACCAGGGGCTACTATAAAGGAGCAGCTTGAGTATCGCGGTATGAGCCAGCGCGAGTTTGCTAGGCGCATGGATTACTCCGAGAAGTTCATAAGCCAGCTTATAAATGGGCAAGTTGAGCTTACTCCAAATACTGCACATAGGCTCGAGATGGTGTTGGGCGTTCCCTCTGCATTTTGGATGAATCTTGAGGCACGTTATCGTGAGAAGTTGCTGCAGGTCGAGGACGAAAATTCTATCGAAGAGGATAAGCAGATAGCCAGGAAGTTTCCTTATGCACAAATGGCCAAACTGGGATGGGTCGAGCCGACGCGCTCCCTGGCTGTTAAAGTGGTCGAGCTTAGACAATTCTTCGAGGTGGTTAGGCTTGCGTTGCTGAATGAAGACCGACTTGCTCCGGGAATCGCTTATCGTCGCCAGAAGGAAACCGCTGAATCCGAATATGCACTTTTGGCTTGGGCCCAGAAGGCCAAGATCGAAGCGCGAGGGATAACGACTGGTAAGATCAATGTTGGAAAGCTTGAGGAGTGTATTCCCAAACTTAGAGAGCTTACGTCTATGGATTCTGCAGATTTTCAGCCAGCCCTTGTGTCTATGTTGGCTGAATGTGGGATTGCGACGGTCTTTTTGCCCCATCTTGAGCACACATTTCTCAATGGTGCAACGTTCTATGACGGATCAAAGATTGTGCTCGTGCTTACGCTGCGCGGTGCCGATGCCGATAAGTTCTGGTTCAGCCTTTTCCACGAATTGGCTCACGTTATTAATGGGCATATTGGACGGACCACTGGCACTACCGAAGAGGAGGAGCTCACGGCGGATGTTTTCGCGCGCGATACCTTGATTCCACCAGAGGCATATGTTCAGCTCGTTGCTGGAAGCAAGACGTGTAGTTCCGTTGCGTCTTTTGCCGATGAGATAGGAATTGCCCCAGGAATTGTTGTGGGTCGTTTGCAAAAAGATGGGTATCTGCCATATAGCCAGTTGAATAGCCTCAAGGTCAGGTATTAGTTCGCAGAATAGAGGGCTCATCTCCGAGAATCCTGGGTTTTCTATCGAGGTTTATCGTGATTGCGGGTGAAGAGCCGGCCGTGCGCAGTCGTGGCCGCTGGAAGTCACGGTAAGATGTTCTCAGTGATACAGTCGTCGTGCACTCTACGTGAGGCGATGACCAAGAGGGGTCGTTGTTCGGTTTTCCGGCAACGGCCCTTTGACGTTTCCGCGACAACTGGATGTTGTTGCGTGTTCGCTTTAGGGTAGCGGGTTTTTTTATCGCGTTTTTCGGAAGTGCGGGGATAATCGAAACTCGCCGAGCACACCCGGATTTTTACCAACAAAACCGCAGGTCGCGGATGCCCAAAACCGGGGTCTGGTCGACAGGTCTCGGTTTTCCACCGCACTTCCGGAATCGCCCGACGGAAGTATGCGGCAAAATTCGGAACCCTCGAGCACACCGCCCTTTTCCTGAAGAGAAACCGCAGGTAGAAGCGTTGCCACTATCCAGTGTGGTCAGCATGTTTAGAATTTGCCGCATACTTCTGGTTTGAGCGGCTCTTGCAGTAGGTTTTCATGGTTCGGATGGGCTTTAGTTACATGACGTTTCCCGTTGTGATGTAATTGATGCAGGTCTCCTATCTCTTGCCGTAATATAATTACGGCAAGAGATAGGAGACTCTCATGCTTAAGCGTTTTACTGTTGATGGCTATAGGAATTTTTCGACTCGGGTTTCATTTAATTTTGCTGCTTCTCGTGATTACCAGTTTGCAGAAAATAACGTTAAAAACGGAACCGTGAAAACTGCACTTTTGATCGGCAGAAATGCGTCTGGTAAATCGAATTTCGGTTCAGCTTTATTCGACATTACGCTCGGCTTTCCAGAGGCATTCGATTATTCTGACCAGGATGATCGTCTGTTTTTGAATGCTGATTGTGGGCGAGGCACGGCACAGTTCACTTATGTCTTTGAATTTGACGGTCGCGAAATCAATTACAGCTATGAGAAGACTTCTCCGACTACTTGGCTTCATGAGAGCCTATCGATTGATGAGAGTCTCATTTTCGATTTCAATAACGCACGCGGCGTTTTCGAAGAGAAGCATCTTGAACGAATCGGTGCTGCTGGGATCAATTTTGAATTCTCCGATACTTCGTTGAGCCTTCTTTCATATATAACGAGCAGTCTTCCAACTAATGTTTTAGGCGTCTTGGCGGAGTTGCGACGATTTGTCTCGCGCATGAGGCTGATTCGCATGGACTTTTTTCGATTAAAAGGGTTTGAAACAAGAAGGGTAATCGACAAGATCATACGCGAGAACAAAGTTGCGGAATTCGAGTCATTTATTCGCAATTTTGGAGTCGATGAGTCTCTGATCGTTATTAAAGAGTCCGACGGCTCGCCTGTTCTGTATTTCAATCACCCTATTCGATGCATCCCGTTTGTCGAGGCATGTTCTAGCGGTACAAGAACCCTGGTTAAGTTGTTCTCTGAGCTTGAGCTTAACGAGTCGGCCAGCTTTTTGTTCATAGATGAGTTTGACGCTTTTTGTCACTTTGAGATGGCAGAGAGCCTTTTGAAGTTCTTTGCTTCCAAGGCATCGTGTCAGATACTGTGCTCGACCCACAATACCTCGCTTGTTAAGAATGGCGTAATGAGGCCTGACTGCGTGTATCAAATCTCTGCAAAAGGGGGCATTCGAACTTTGGCCGATTCCACCGATCGCGAGTTGAGGCTTGGCAACAACATTGAGAAGCTCCTCCGTGCCGGAGAGTTTGACTAGTCATGAACAATGCGTCCGTAAAGAACGTCCTGCTCATTGTCGAAGGTGCTAAACGCGAGCCTCAGCTGATGGAACGCATGTTTGATTCTTTTAGCCTCGCAGATGATCATCAAATTGTTCATGTCGAGATTAATGTTCATGACTTTCTAGACAAGCTTTTTCAAGAATACGGTTGCGATTTTGAGGCCGTTGATCTTAGGTCCTTTGTCGCTGAGCTTTTTTCGGATAAAGATGATGCGGCTCAGTTTCTTGAATCCAGTTTTACAGACACCTTGCTCATATTTGACTTAGATCCTCAGGACAATCGGCTCGATTTTAAGCGGCTTGAGCAAATGCAAGACTATTACTGCGATAGCACTGATATGGGTCAGCTATATCTAAGCTATCCATCGGTTGAAGCATATCGTGATTTTGATCCCTTGAAGTATTTCTCTCTGGATGATGCCCTTGTTCCTTCAGATGTGATTTTTGGCCAGCGATCTTACAAGGACTGGGTTGCCAGGAGGGGAGATTCGCTTGCGGATATTGGGCGTATTGATGGCTATACATTTGCTTGCATTATTGCCGTCCATGTCCTGAGGTCGCTTTTGCTAACTAGTGAGCAGGTGACGCAAAATGCAAACAAGTCTGTGGCCGACTTGGCTGCGGCTGTGGCCGGCGTCGACTATTCTGAACTTTTGCTCAATGAGATTGATCGTCTGAACAATGATTCATTTTGCGCATGCTGTACCTGTCTATTCTTTATTGCGAATTGGCCTAAGCGACTTAACGACGTTTTGAATAAGGCGATTAAGAGGGGTTTGGGTATTCGTTTGTTCTAAATCTATAACGGCAGCGACAAGGTGATTAAGCTCGAGCGCAAAAAGAAGTGCGGCAGCTGGATCTACAAGGAGGACGCGCCACTTATACGCGGTGAGTTTGAGCAGATTCTGGCTGGCGACTACGACTTTTTGCTGAGGAGCCCCTATCCGCTCTGTCGCGAGTTCTACATCGAGTGCATCTGCAACATGATGCGCCCGTGGGCCATCGTGGACTATGAGCGTGAGCCGTGGGTGATGGACGAAGGTGCCGTGCGCATTTCGTTTGACATGAACATGCACGCGGCGGTGGGAAGCTTTGACATTTTTGATGCAACGCTGTCCGCATTGCCCGTACTGGAGCTCGGCAAACTGGCGATGGAGGTCAAGTTTACCGAGTTTTGCCCACAGCTGGTGCGTGATATAGTGCCGCCGAGTGTGGGTTTGGTCAGGTTGGCCCTGCCAAGATCGGCCTGTCGCTGCTTGTGGCGCTCGCCATGGGCATCCTGATCTATTACGTTTACAAGCGCTTTTTTACCGGCGTGGTGTATTCGCGCAGTTTTGCCGTGACGCTTGTGGGTATGTGCGTGCTCACCTGCATGGTCACGCTCGCGATCTCGGCCAACGTGGTCATCTCACTCGGTATGGTCGGTGCTCTGTCTATCGTCCGCTATCGTACGGCGGTCAAGGACCCGCTTGACCTGCTGTATCTGTTTTGGGCCATTACCACGGGCATTACGGCAGGTGCCGGCATGTATGCGCTCGTTGGGCTCACGGCAGTGGTGATCGTGGTGATGATTGCCGGTTTTGCGAGCCACCAGGACAAGGCGCGCGTGTACATGATGGTCATCCACTACACGGGTCAGACCACTGGCGACGATATCGTGCGTGCATTTGGGCGCACCAAGTTCACCATCAAATCCAAGACCATGCGCGGCGACAAGGTCGAGATGGCCGTCGAGGTGTTCTCGGACGGCGTGGATATGCCCTATGCCGACGCCATCCGCGAGCTCGACGGCATTTGCTCGACCTGAGTGGGCCGATTTGGTTCGCATGCCGTCTTCACGGGTATCATGGTGAAAGCGATTTCAATGACAGGGGTACTCGTGGTAAAGATGAAAGATGTGGCCGAGCTGGCCGGCGTTTCGAGCGCCGCCGTTTCGCGCTACCTCAACGGTGGCTACATATCGACGGACAAGGCCGAGCGCATTAAGCAGGCGATTGAGCTGACCGGATACGTGCGGTCCAGCCAAGCTCGTGCACTGCGCACCGGCTCCACCAAGCTCATCGGCGTCATCGTGCCCAAGATCAACTCGGAATCCGTGAGCCGCATTACCGCTGGCATTGGCCAGGTGCTCGGTCACCGTGGCTACCAGATGCTGCTTGCCAATACCGACAATGCCCCCGATCGCGAGCTCGAATACCTCGATTTATTCCAAAACCACCCAGTTGATGGCATTGTGCTGGTGGCAACTATGATTACCGACGAGCACCGTCGGGCGATTGAATCGTGCCGCGTGCCCATCGTGCTGATCGGCCAGAATGTCGAGGGCGCGGCGTGCGTCTATCACGACGATTACGAGGCCGCCTTTGAGCTGGGCCATGCGCTTGCGGGTCGCGTGGACGGCAAGATTGCCTACATTGGAGTTACCGAGGAGGACCGCGCGGCCGGTTATGACCGCCGTCGCGGTTTTGAGGCCGGCTTGCGCGCCGCGGGCGTGGCGCTTGATCCGAGCCTGATTCGCCTGGGCTCGTTTACGCTCGACTCGGGCTATGGTGCGGCGAGTGAGCTGCTTGCCGATGCCCCCGATGTTTCGTTTATCGCGTGCGCGACCGATACTATGGCGGCCGGCGCCCTGCGCGCTCTTGACGAGGTGCGCGGCATGGGTGAGGGCGTGCGTCGCGTGAGCGGTTTTGGCGACAACGCGTTTTTACGCGCGCTGACGGGCGGCATTCCCACCGTGCACTATGGCTACCTGACCAGTGGCGTCGAGGCGACCAATATGTTGCTCAACACGCTCGATGGCGTTGAGGGGGAGAGCGGTCTCAAGACGCTCAAGCTCGGCCATCAGCTTATGAATGTCTAGGCTTTGGGCACGTCTGCCTGCCTCTGAGCCCTTATGTTTGTCTCAAAACTACCATTCGCCGGCTTTTTCCTACCGTTCACCGTTATATGAAAACGATTGCAGTCATATGAAACTGAAAACGATTACAGTTTAAGTGTCAAAGATGGCCGGGTGCACATACGCCCGTTGGAGGAAAGGGATGTCATGGACTACCGCAAATCAGCCCAAGAGGTGCTCGACAACATCGGTGGCGCCGACAACGTTGTTTCGGCCGCACACTGCGCCACGCGTCTGCGCCTGGTGATTGCCGATAACGCCAAGGTTGACAAGGAGGCCCTCGAGAATATCGACGGCGCTAAGGGCGTCTTTGAGGCCCAGGGCCAGCTCCAGATTATTTTTGGCACCGGCACCGTCAACAAGGTCTACGAAGACTTCATCGCGCTTAGCGGCGTCGAGGCTGCTACCAAGGCCGAGGTCAAGGAGGCCGCGGCTCAGCAGCAGAACATCTTTATGCGCGCCATTAAGGTGCTCGGTGATGTCTTTGTCCCCATCATCCCCGCCATCGTGGCTTCGGGCCTGCTGCTGGGCATTATGAGCGCCCTCAACTTTATGGCCTCCAACGGCTTTATCGCGCTCGACACCAATAACTTTATCTACAAGATCGCCGACCTGGTCTCGGGCACGTCCTTTGGCATTCTGCAGATCCTGATCGGCTACTCTGCCGCCAAGGCCTTTGGCGCCAACCCGTACCTGGGTGCCGTCGTCGGCGGTGCGTTCATCAACTCCTCTCTGCAGAGTGCCTACACGGTTGCTTCCGAGGGCGTGCAGACCATGGTCACCGTCATTCCCGGCGTGTACAGCTTTGAGTGGGTCGGCTATCAGGGCCATGTGATTCCCATCGTCATCGCCTGCGCCATTCTGGCCTTCCTCGAGAAGCGCCTGCACAAGATCGTTCCCGAGATGTTCGACCTCTTTGTGACCCCGCTCGTCTCGGTGTTCGTGACCGTGCTCGTGACGCTCGTTGCCGTCGGCCCCATCTTCGTGTGGGCCGAGAACGCCATCCTCGGTCTGATCCAGGCCCTGCTGACCCTGCCTTTCGGCATCGGTTCCTTTATCGTCGGCCTGTTTTATGCCCCCACGGTCGTTACCGGTATCCACCAGATGTACACCGCCATCGACCTGGGCCAGCTCGCCCAGTACGGTGTGACCTACTGGCTGCCCATCGCCAGCGCTGCCAACATCGCTCAGGGTGGCGCCGCGCTCGCCGTTGCCTTTAAGACCCGCGATGCCAAGATCAAGGGCCTGGCGCTTCCTTCGGCTCTGTCCGCCTTCATGGGTATTACCGAGCCCGCCATCTTCGGCGTGAACCTGCGCTTCTTTAAGCCCTTCATCGCCGGCTGCATCGGCGGCGGTTGCGGTGCCCTGGTCTGCGCGCTCACCTCGCTTGCTGCTTCCGGCACCGGCGTTACCGGTATCTTCGGTATCCTGCTGTGCCTGGCCCAGCCCGTGCAGTACGCGATCATGTTTGCGGTCGCCGCGCTGGTTTCCTTTGGCGTCTCGTTTGTCCTGTACAAGGACGAGCCTAAGGCTTCCGAGCAGGCCTAAGAGCTTTTGATTGATGGGGTGCCCGCGGGTTGTATACTCGCGGGCGTTTCCCGTATCTGGTGCCGATCTCTGGCGCCTTGTTACTTTCGATCCGTTAGGACTTTGATATGTCTAATGCCCTTGGTCGCGACCTTGCAAAGCTGGTCGCCGCTGTTGACACCGCCGCCTCTGAGTGCGGTCATGGTGCGTATGGCCAGCGCTTCCACATTATGCCGCCGGCGGGCTGGCTCAACGACCCCAACGGTCTTTGCCAGGCGGGCGGCGTGTTCCATGCCTATTTTCAGTATGCGCCGTTTGATGTCGAGGGTGGCGTTAAGGTCTGGGGCCATGCGACGAGTCGCGATCTTATGACGTGGGACTACGTTGGCGCCCCGCTGCTGCCCGACGAGCCGTTCGATTGCCATGGCGTGTATTCGGGCTCCGCGCTTGCCGAGGACGGCCGCATTCGCGTGCTGTACACGGGCAACGTTAAGCTATCCGATGCGGACGGTACGTACGACTACGTCAATACCGGTCGCCGTGCCGATACCGTCTATGTGGAGAGCGTTGATGGCCTTGCCGGTCGGGAGTTCAGCCAAAAGCGCGTGGTGCTGGCGTCCGAGGATTATCCCGAGGATTTGACCTGTCACGTGCGTGACCCCAAGGTGTGGCGCGATGATGATGGGCGTTACCACATGGTGCTGGGCGCGCGTCGTCGCGTGGACGGTTCTCATGTCGAGAGCCGTTTTTGTGCGATGCACGGCGAGGGTGCCGGGCGCGATGTGGGCGAGATCCTGGTGTATGGCTCGGCCGATATGCTGAGTTGGGAGCTCGAGAGCCGTGTGTCTACGCTCGAGCGTTTCGGCTTTATGTGGGAGTGCCCTGGCTACATTGAGCTCGATGCGAATGGCGATACCGCTGCATTTTTATCGTTCTCGCCCCAGGGCCTTGAGGGCAGTCGTTGGGATCGCGGCAATGTGTATGCCGCTGGCTACATGCCTGTATCGGGCGACATTGCGGGTGGCAAGGACGCTTATGAGCTGGGCGAGTTCCGCCTGTGGGACGCCGGTTTTGACTTCTATGCGCCGCAGGAGTTCACGGCTGAGGACGGTCGCCATATTCTAATCGGCTGGATGGGTATGCCCGATGAGCCGACCTATGGCAACGCACCCACCGTGGCGTGCGGCTGGCAGCACTGCATGACGGTGCCGCGCGAGCTTACGGCCGGTGGCGGCGGCGTGGTACTGCAGCAGCCGGCGCGCGAGATTGAGCACCATTATGCCTCGGTGCGTGTAGGGGAGGGCTCGTTGGAGGTTGCCGGCGATACCTGCTTTGACGTTGTTGTTGACGGTGCCGATGGCGCGTTTACCGCAACCGTTGATGGCGAGCTGAAACTGGCGTTTATGCCCGCTGAGGGCGAACTGCCCGCGCGCTTTGAGATGCGATTTACCGATGAAGGTCGCGCTTCTGCCGGCTGCGGTCGTACCGTGCGCTGGGAGCCCGTCGACGAGGTGCGCAACGTGCGCATTGTTGGCGATGTTTCGTCGGTCGAGGTGTTTGTGAATGATGGCGCGCTTGTGTTCTCCACGCGCATATATCCCGAGGCCTATGGCGTGACCGTTGACGCCCCGGGTGCGAGCGTGAACTATCACACGCTCAACATCTAGGCGATTCATCGCATATCGGCGCTATACTGCAGCCGTTGCCCACGATGCGGGGAACACCCGCATCGTGGGTTTTTGTTTATGTAGGGAGGTTGTCGTATGGGCGTACAGCAGCTAGAAGAGGCCTGGGCTTTGAGGACCGGCGCGCGTGAGGCGCGACTGGTTGCGGCCCCGCATGTGCCGGCGGCGCTGTCGCGGCTGGGGATTGTGCGTCCCGGTGATCGCCTGGTTGCCTTTGCGGACGACTTTGCCGATGCGTTTGCGAGCGGCTTTGATGGCTGCGATGTCGCGCTGGTGGGCTCGTCATCCGTCGAGGCGTTTGTCACCGCGTCCGAAAACTTTGATGCTTCGTTTGAGGTCGAGGGACCTCGCCTGTGGTGGTTCGTCAACTCTATTGGCGGGTTTGGACTGCGCGTGCCCGATCTGCGAGCGTTAGGACGTGCCGCACGCGAGGCCCATGCGCTGCTGGTTGTGGACAACACCGTGGCGTCTGCTTTTGGCTGCGATCCGCTGCGGCTGGGTGCTGCGCTGTCGCTCGAGGCGCTCGACCGCGCGTGTGCCGGTAAGGCTCCGCACAAGCTCGTTGCCGCTTCGGTGGCGCGCTCGCAGCTCAAGCGCCATCGTGTGGATGCTGCTGCCGAGTGCGCATATGCATTGTTTGCGGGCTGCGGTTCTTTGGCACTCGACCTTTCTACCGAGGAGGCCGATGTGCTGGAGCGCGGGCTTTCCTCGCTCGACGTCCGCATGCAGGCACACTTCGACCGCGCCCGTGCGCTGGCCGAGTATCTGGCCGCCAACGAGATGGTGCGCAACGTGCGCTATCCCGGACTGAGCTCGCATCCTGACCATGCGGTTGCAACGGGAATCCTCGAGCATGGTTTTGGCCCGGCAGTTGAATTTGACCTTATCGAGCGTAGCGCGGGAGAGCTGTTCGACGCTTTGCCGGGGGAGTTTCGCACATCGCCTGCCGGCGGCGCAACGACACGTCTTTCGGCCCCACGTGGCAAGCAGGGGAGCACCATCCGTCTCTTCGCCGGTACCGACGATCCCTTGATCGTGGCCGCCACCCTAGATAATGCCCTCCGCAACTAGCTAAATCATCTTCAACTCCATAAGTTGCGGTGAAATAGGGATTGTTTTACGGCTTTAATCGCATAAACAGTCCCTATTTCACCGCAACTTATGAGAATGGGTTGTGTGGCTATAATGCCCTGTCCAAAATTAGCTACTCTTTGATGCTGGCGAGGAGGTCGTTTGCTTTGGTGGCAATGACGTTGTTGATCTCTGCCTGCAGTTCCTCGTAGACTGCTATGGCTCGCTCGCCGGCGGGGGTGAGCGTGGATCCGCGGGCGCCGTCGCGCTCGATGAGCTTGCAGCCCAGCTGGCCTTCGGCTTCGTTCACAATGCGCCAGGCCTTGGAATATGCCATGCCCATGCTCTTAGCGGCACGGTTGAGCGAGTGCTCGCGGGCGATACCTTGCAGCAGCAAGACGCAGCCGTGACCAAACACGCCCGGCAGATCCTTGTCGCACGCTTGAATGACCAACTTTGCCGTCGTCTTGTACTCCATGTGCTCCACGTCTCCCCGCTAAAGTGTTTGCTGGGCAAACGCAAAGCATGCGTCAAACCCTCGTGTGCTCTTCTTAAATCATGCATTGTAGCAGTCAAAGTGCGTTAAGATACTTCCCCAGTATTGGGCGCCCAAGGTTGGGCTGGGTCCTACGAGGCCTGCAGCCGACCGGTCGCATGGAAAAAGGAGAAACATGGCTACGTTCTTTCCCGGTGAGTCCCACACGTTTTCGGAGTATCTGCTGGTCCCTGGTTACTCGTCCTCGCAGTGCATCCCCAACAACGTCTCTCTTAAGACGCCGCTAACCCGCTTTAAGCGCGGTGAGAAGCCGGCAATCACCTTGAACATCCCCATGGTTTCCGCCATCATGCAGTCCGTCTCGGGCGTCGATATGGGTGTCGCGCTCGCTACCGAGGGTGGCCTGTCCTTCATTTACGGTTCCCAGAGCGCCGAGTCCGAGGCCGCTATGGTCAAGGCCGTCAAGGATCACAAGGCTGGCTTCGTTCAGTCCGATTCCACGCTGACCCCCGACATGACCATGGAGCAGGTCATCGAGCTCAAGGAGAAGACCGGTCACTCCACCATGCCGGTTACCGACGACGGCACTCCCAAGGGTAAGCTCCTGGGCATCGTCACCAGCCGTGACTATCGCCCCAGTCGCGATGACCACCAGACGAAGGTCTCCGAGTTCATGACCCCGCGTGAGCAGCTCATCGTGGGCGACAAGAACATCAGCCTCAAGGTTGCCAACGACGTCATCTGGGACAACAAACTCAACGCCCTGCCCATCGTCGACGACAACGATCACCTGATGGGAATCGTCTTCCGCAAGGACTATGACAGCCACAAGACCAACCCCAACGAGCTGCTCGACGGCGACAAGCGCTACATGGTCGGCGCCGGTATCAACACCCGCGACTATGCCGAGCGCGTGCCGCTGCTCATCGAGGCCGGCGCCGATGTCCTGTGCATCGACTCCTCCGAGGGCTTCAGCGAGTGGCAGAAGCGCACCATCGAGTGGATCCGCGCCAATTATGGCGAGGACGTCAAGGTCGGTGCCGGTAACGTCGTCGACGCCGAGGGCTTCCGCTTCCTGGCAGACTGCGGCGCCGACTTCATCAAGGTCGGTATCGGCGGCGGTTCCATCTGCATCACCCGCGAGACCAAGGGCATCGGCCGCGGCCAGGCCACCGCGCTGATCGACGTCTGCCGCGCTCGCGACGAGTATTACGAGGAGACCGGCATCTACGTGCCTGTGTGTTCTGACGGCGGTATCGTCTACGACTACCACATGACGCTCGCCCTTGCCATGGGTGCCGACTTTATGATGCTGGGCCGTTACTTCGCTCGCTTTGACGAGAGCCCGACCGAGCGCGTCAACGTCAACGGTCAGTATATGAAGGAGTACTGGGGCGAGGGTTCTGCGCGTGCCCGCAACTGGCAGCGCTACGACCTGGGCGGCGCCGCGAAGCTTAGCTTCGTCGAGGGCGTCGACTCCTACGTTCCCTACGCCGGTTCCCTCAAGGACGGCGTGGGCGGCACGCTCTACAAGGTCAAGTCCACGATGTGCAACTGCGGTGCCCTCTCGATTCCCGAGCTCCAGGAAAAGGCACGCCTAACGCTGGTCAGCTCCACCTCCATCGTCGAAGGCGGCGCCCACGACGTAGTCGTCAAGGACTCTCAGCAGTCCGTATCTTATCGATAGGATAAGAGCTGCACATAAAGGTTGAGTTTCAACCACGTTATTAAGATAAAGCGAGATGCCTGCAAGTCGCAGGCATCTCGCTTGTCGTATTTGCTATCATCAGTCAAGTTAACCTTAGGGTCGGGCGGCTTGGCTTTGTTCGCTACAAGTTCCGCACGCAAAGAAGAGCACTTAATGTGCTCTTCGTCTTGCGCAGGACTGTCCGCAGTAGCGAATAAAGCCAAGCCGCCCGACCCCAGCTAAGATTAAAGGAGCTGATATGTGCGATTGCACAGATCATAAGGACGAGATCCCTGCCTACGACGCGCAGGCCATTGAGTCCAAGTGGATGAAGGCCTGGGAGGACTCCAACCTCTTTGCCGTCGACACCGACGACAGCAAGCCCAAAAAGTACGTGCTCGAGATGTTCCCGTATCCGTCGGGCGACCTGCACATGGGCCACGCGCGCAACTATACCATCGGCGATGCCATGGCCCGTCAGGCCCGCATGCGCGGCTTTGACGTGCTGCACCCCATCGGCTTTGACGCCTTTGGCCTGCCCGCCGAGAACGCCGCCATCAAGCACAACACGCAGGCTGCCGCCTGGACGTATAAGAATATGGACCAGGCGCTCGCCACGATGAAGCGCATGGGCTTCTCCTACGATCTGGATCGCATGGTCAAGACCTGCAGCCCCGACTACTACCGCTGGGGTCAGTGGATCTTTGAGAAGCTGTGGGAAAAGGGCCTGGTCTACCGCAAGAAGAACCCGGTCAACTGGTGCCCCACCTGCAAGACCGTTCTGGCCAACGAGCAGGTCACCGAGGGCAAGTGCTGGCGCTGCGGCACCGAGCCCGAGAAGCGCGACCTTGAGCAGTGGTACTTCAAGATCACCGAGTACTCCCAGGAGCTGCTCGACGACCTGGAGAAGCTCCCCGGCTGGCCCGAGCGCGTCAAGCAGATGCAGGCCAACTGGATCGGCCGCTCAGAGGGCGCCGAGGTCGACTTTACCCTGTGCGACCAGGATGGCGAGCCCATCGAGGGCGACGAGGGCAAGATCACCGTCTTCACCACGCGTGCCGACACCCTCTTTGGCGTCTCCTTCTTTGTCCTGGCCCCCGAGTACGCTCGTCTGCACGAGCTCGTCGAGGGCACGGAGTACGAGGAGGCCGTGACCAAGATCGTCGAGGACTCCAAGCATATCTCCGCCGTCGAGCGTGCCCAGGGCACCCTCGAGAAGCACGGTGCCTTTACCGGCCGCTACGTGGTGAACCCCGTCAACGGCGAGAAGATCCCCGTGTGGGTTGCCGATTATGTCGTTGCCGACTACGGTACCGGCGCCGTCATGGCCGTTCCCTGCGGCGACCAGCGCGACTTTGAGTTTGCCCGCAAGTACGACCTGCCGATCGTGCCGATCATCTTGGACGATGACGATCGCGCTGCCGTCGAGGCCAGCGGCGAGACCATCGATACCTTCCATGCCGAGACCGTCGACTGGGATTGTGCTCACGCTGCCGAGGGCACGCTCGTCCAGTCCGGCAAGTACACCGGCATGCGCGGTGGTAAGCACTCCGAGGGCGAGGCTGCCATCGTGGCCGACCTCGAGGCCATGGGCTGCGGTCGTCGTAAGGTCGAGTTCCGTCTGCGCGACTGGCTCATCAGCCGCCAGCGCTATTGGGGCAACCCCATCCCGGCCATCCACTGCGAGCACTGCGGCATCGTGCCCGTGCCCGAGGATCAGCTCCCGGTGACGCTGCCCGAGAACCTGGACCTGGGCGCCGGCGAGACCCTCGCCGAGTGCAAGGACTTCTACGAGACCACCTGCCCGGTCTGCGGCCGCCCGGCCAAGCGCGAGACCGATACCATGGACACCTTCACCTGCTCCAGCTGGTATTACCTGCGCTATACCGATCCGCACAACACCGAGCTGCCCTTCTCCCGCGAGGCAGCCGACCGTTGGATGCCCGTCGATAACTACATCGGCGGCATCGAGCACGCCATTTTGCACCTGCTCTACAGCCGCTTCTTTACCAAGGCGCTGCGTGACCTGGGACTGCTGAGCGTGGACGAGCCCTTCACCAACCTGCTGTGCCAGGGCATGGTCAAGGACGAGAACGGCGACACCATGTCCAAGTCCAAGGGCAACGTCGTGCCCCCGAGCTCGGTTATCGAGCCCTACGGCGCCGACACCATGCGTCTGGCGATCCTGTTTATCGCCCCGCCCGAGAAGGACTTCGACTGGGATCCTAAGGCCGTCGAGGGCGCCAACCGCTTTATCAAGCGCGCCTGGCGTATCGTGTGGCAGCTCGTCCAGTCGGGTGACGCCAACGTGGCCTTCGACAAGTCCGTGCTCGACGAGACCGCGATGAAGCTCTACCGCGAGCGTCACCGCACCATCGCCAAGTGCACCGAGGACTTCGATCGCGGCCAGTTCAACACCGCGATCTCGGCCGTCATGGAGCTCGTCAACGCGGCGAGCGCCTACCTCAACGCCACCGAGGGTGCTGACCGCGACAAGGCCCTGTGCTACGGCGTGGCCAAGGATATCGTGAGCGTCCTTGCGCCCATCTGCCCGTTCTGGGCCGACGAGCTGTGGCACGAGGCACTCGGCTGCGAGGGCAACGCCTACACCGCCACCTGGCCCGAGTTCGACCTGGCCGAGTCCATCGAGGACACGGTGCAGATCGTCGTCCAGGTACTCGGCAAGGTCCGTGGCCGCATCGACGTGGCCCGCGATGCCTCCAACGAGGAAATGCAGGCTGCCGCCGAGGCCGCCGTCGCCAAGTGGCTTGAGGGCAAGACGGTCGTCAAGGCTATCTGCGTGCCCGGCAAGCTGGTCAACCTGGTGGTCAAGTAAGCACTGCGAGCATAACTGACGCATAAAAGACGAGGGGCGATCCAGCTGGGTCGTCCCTCGTTTTGCATGTGCCCGCCTAGATGCCTGCCGTCAATTGTTCTATTCTTGTGGAGAAGCTGTGGGCGCGCTGACCTGCGAATTTCCGTTGCGCTTGCACGTTTTCGCAGGTATTGGTATAGTTTGCTTGCAAATGAAGTTGTAATTGAAAGAAGTGGGGTTTCGGCCCCGCTTCTTTTTTGTATGGATGGAGGTGCCGCAATGGTCAAGACCAAGACCGAGCAGGCGATCATCGACGCGCTCGGGGCCGTCGCTCCCCAGCACGATGTCGATATTGTCGACGTTGAGCTCGTGGGCGCCACCAAGGCCCCCTGCGTGCGTGTGCGTATCGAGGGTGCCGAGGGTCAGAGCCTGTCGCTCAACGACGTCACGGCCAATACCAAGTGGGTCGGCGACGTGATCGAGGAGCTCGACCCCATTTCTTCGAGCTACACGCTCGAGGTGTCGAGCCCGGGTATGGCGCGCCCGCTGCGCCGTCCGCGCGACTTTGCCCGCTTTGTGGGCGAGAACTGCGAGCTCACCTCCACCGCCACCGAGGGCCGTCGCAAGTACTCCGGCAAGATTGCTGCCGCGACCGAGACGAACGTGACCCTCGAGCTCGAGGACGGCGAGTCCGTCACCCTCGATTTCTCTGATGTTAAAAAGTGCAAGTTGAAGCCCACCTACGACTTCAAGCCCGCGAAGGAAGGAAACTAACATGGCAGCATCCGACATGATGTCCGCCCTGATGGAGCTTTGCCAGGAGAGGCACATCGACCAGCTCTACCTGATCGACCGCCTGGAGCAGTCGCTCGCCAAGAGCTATGCCGAGATCCTGCATCTTGAGTGGGGCGCCAAGGTGACCATCGACCGCACCACCGGCAAGATCTACGTCTACCGTCTGGAGCCGATTGACGATTCCATGGACGAGGAAGGCAACTTCACCGAGTTCGAGGAGATCGACGTCACCCCCAAGAACACGAGCCGCATCGCCGCCCAGCACGCCAAGGCCGAGATCAACGCCATCGTGCGCAACTCCGCCCGCGAGCAGATCTACGAGGAGTTCTCCGGCCGTATCGGTGACCTCATCAGCGGTACCGTGCTGCAGTCCACGCCCGACTTCACGATCGTCAAGATCCGCGATGGCGTCGAGGCCGAGCTGCCGCATTTTGACCAGCGCCGTTACGAGAACGAGCGCAACGAGCGTCCGATGGGTGAGCGCTACCTGCACAACCAGCACATTAAGGCTGTGATCATCGACGTCCGTGACCCCAACTCCAACCTGCAGCCGGTTCGCGGCGAGCACAGCCGTCCGCCGATTGTCATCTCCCGCACCCACCCCGAGCTCATGCGTCGTCTGTTTGAGCAGGAGGTGCCCGAGATCTATGAGGGCACTGTCCAGATCAAGTCGATCGCCCGCGAGCCCGGCCAGCGCTCCAAGGTCGCCGTCCACTCGCTCGACGACCGCCTGGATCCCGTGGGCGCCTGCGTCGGCCCCAAGGGCAGCCGCGTCCGCGCCGTCGTGGGCGAGCTCCGCGGCGAGCGCGTCGACGTCATCCTGTGGGATGCCGATCCGGCCGTCTACGTCGCCAACGCCCTGTCGCCTGCCAAGGTCACCCGCGTTCTCATCGACGAGGAGAAGGCCTACGCCGGCGTCATCGTGCCCGACGACCAGCTTTCGCTCGCCATCGGCAAGGAGGGCCAGAACGCCCGCCTCGCCGCTCGCCTGACCGGCTGGCACATCGACATCAAGTCCGAGACCCTTGCCGCCGACATCCTCAAGAACGTCCCCGTTCACGAGGAGCCCGCTGCCGACCTGATCGGTGACGAGGAGGACGATGATGTCCGTCGCTGCGAGTACGTGTCCGAGGACGGCGTCCAGTGCCGCAACCAAGCCCGCCCCGGCTCCCGTTTCTGCGGTGTCCACGACACCGACGCCTTCGATGATGCGGAGGACCTGATCTAGCGCGCGGTCGCGCCGGGCAGGTCCCGGCGCATCTCCCACGCTCGTTCAGTCTCTAGGCACCCAAGGTGCCAGAAAGGGTAGGTGAAGTCATATGGCAAAAGTCCGTGTGTCCACCCTGGCCAAAGAGTTCGGCATGACCTCCAAGGAACTGATGGGTCATCTCGCCGAAATGAAGATTCCCGCTAAGTCCGCTTCCTCCGCCCTGGAGGACGCTTACGTCGCCATGGTCCGCAAGCAGCTCGCCTCGGTGATCGAGGCCCGCGCCAAGGAAGTCGAGGCCGCCAAGCAGGCCGAGGAGGAGGCAGCCGCCGCCGAGGAGGCAGCGCGCGCTGCCGAGGCCGAGCGTGAGCGCATCGCCGCCGAGAAGGCACGCGAGGAGGAGCGCCGCCAGTTCGCCGCCGCCCAGGCTGCCGAGGAGGCCGCCCGCGCCGAGGCCGAGGCCAAGAAGAAGGCCGAGCAGGAGCGCCTTGCCCGCGAGAAGGAGGAGGCTGCCCGCGAGGCCCAGCGCCGCGCCGTCCCCGCTTCCGACTCCGGTTCGCGCTTCCGTTCGCTGCTTGACCAGATCGCCGCACAGGAGACCGTGCTCAAGGAGAAGAAGGACGCCGAGGAGAAGGCCAAGGCCGAGCGTGCCGCCGAGCGCGGCAACCGTCGTGGCGGCAACAACGACCGTCGCGGTGGTCGTCGTAACGACCGCAACGCCTCCGACAACAACTCCGAGCGTAACGCCTCCGAGAGCCGTCCGCACAGCCATCGCACCAACGCCAGCAACAACGTCGCTGCCGGCATGGACTTCCCCAACCCCGATAAGCAGGGCAAGGGCAAGAAGCGCAAGGGCGGTCACGGCAACGATGAGGACCACTACAGCCGCATGGCGCGTGAGGCCGAGGAGTACAGCCGCGAGAAGGTGCTCGAGGAGGCCCGCGCCGCCGTCGAGGAGGCCTCTCGCGAGTCCACCGGTCGCCGCAAGAAGCGCAAGGAGAAGCGCGAGCGCGAGGCTGCTAAGGCTCAGGAGGAGCGCAAGATTGAGGAGGCGCTGGCCCAGGGCGTGAACCCCGAGGAGCTCGACGCCATCAAGGTCTCCCAGGGCGTTACCGTCCAGGAGCTCGCCGAGGCGCTCGACGTTCCGGCCAACGACATCATCAAGCGCCTGTTCCTGCTGGGCACGCCGCTCACGATGACGCAGTCCATGTCCGACGACCTCGTCGAGCTCGTTGCCGACGACCTGGGCCGTCAGATCAAGATCATCACCCCCGAGGAGGAGAACACCTTCTCGTTCTACGACGATCCCGCCGACCTTAAGCCCCGCGCCCCGGTCGTCACCGTCATGGGTCACGTCGACCACGGCAAGACGAGCCTGCTCGACGCCATTCGTCACACCGGCGTCGCTGCCGGCGAGGCGGGCGGCATTACCCAGGCCATCGGTGCTTCGCAGGTCATGATCAACGACCGCAAGATCACCTTCATCGATACCCCTGGTCACGCGACCTTTACGGCCATGCGTGCCCGCGGCGCCAAGGTGACCGATATCGTCATCCTGATCGTGGCTGCCGACGACGGCGTCATGCCTCAGACCATCGAGTCGATCAACCACGCCAAGGCCGCCGGCGTACCCATCGTCGTCGCCGTCAACAAGATCGATAAGCCGGGCGCCAACCCCGACCGCGTGCGCCAGGAGCTCACCGAGTACGGCATCATCCCCGAGGAGTGGGGCGGACAGAACATGTTCGTCAACATCTCGGCCAAGCAGAAGATCGGTATCGACGACCTGCTCGAGACCGTGCTGCTCCAGGCCGACGTTCTCGAACTCAAGGCCAACCCCGACACCTTTGCCTCCGGTAACGTCCTCGAGGCCAAGCTCGACAAGGGCCGCGGCTCGGTTGCCACGGTGCTCGTGACCCGCGGTACCCTGCACGTGGGCGATACGCTGGTCGCCGGTCTTACCTACGGCCGCGTCCGCGCCATGCTCGATCCCAAGGGCAACGCCGTCACCGAGGCCGGCCCCTCCGACGCCGTCGAGATCCTGGGCCTGCAGTCCGTGCCCAACGCCGGCGACGAGTTCCGTGTGTTCGAGGACGAGCGCGAGGCTCGCGCCCTGGCCGATGAGCGTTCGCTCAAGGCCCGTATCGAGGAGCAGAGCCGCGTGAAGCACGTCACGCTCGAGAACCTCTTCGAGACTATCGCTGACGCCGAGGTCAAGGAGCTCAACCTGATCATCAAGGCCGACGTCCAGGGTTCCATCGAGGCCCTTCAGGACTCGCTCGACAAGATGGATCAGTCCGAGGTCCGCATCAACACGATCCACTCCGCTGTCGGTGCCATCAACGAGACCGACGTCGTCCTGGCCGACGCCTCCAACGCCATCATCATCGGCTTTGGCGTGCGTCCCGACGGCAAGGCCCGCTCCGCCGCCGAGCGCGAGGGCGTCGAGATCCGTTGCTACGACGTCATCTACAAGTGCCTCGAGGAGCTCGACGCTGCCCGCATCGGCATGCTCAAGCCCACCGAGGTCGAGGTCTCCACGGGTACCGCGACCGTCCTGGACACCTTCAAGGTGCCCAAAGTCGGTATCGCCGCTGGTGTCCGCGTGGAGGAGGGCGAGATCGCCGCGACCGATTCCGTGCGCCTGGTGCGTGACGGCATTGTGGTCTTCAACGGCAAGATCGCCTCGATGCGCCACTACAGGGACGAGGCCAAGAGCCTCAAGAGCGGTTCCGAGGGCGGCATTGGCCTGGAGAACTTCCAGGACATCAAGCCCGGCGACCAGATCGAGGGTTACCGCATCGACCAGGTTGCCCGTACCGAGTAGGGGGTAGCGCTATGAAGCAAACGCAGGCAACCCGCCGTTTGGGCGAGCAGCTCCGCGAGAAGCTCGGTTATATCCTGCTCTTTGAGGTTTCCGATCCGCGTCTCGACCTGGTCACCCTGACCGCGGTCGAGGTCGCGGTGGACCGTTCGTTCGCGCGCGTGTACGTGTCGTGCGATGCGAGCCGCTACGATGAGGTCATGGAGGCACTCGCCAGCGCCAAGGGCCGTATTCGCAGCTTGTTGGCTCGCTCGCTCGATTGGCGCGTCACGCCCGAGCTCGATTTTCGCATCGATCGCTCGACCGATGAGGCCGAGCGCATCACGCGTGCGTTGGAAAACGTTCCGGCCACGCTTGCGATCGAAAAGGACGAGGACGGCTACCCCATAGCGGATGCCGCCCAGGAGGCAGCTTTTGATGACTAATTCCGCCGACCTCGCCTCGTGCGAGTCTGCAGATATTAAACGACGCATCCTCGAGCTCATCGAGGATGCGTCCTCCATTGCGATCTCGGGTCACACCTCTCCCGACGGCGATGCCCTGGGCTCCGTGTTGGGCCTGGGCCTTTCGCTTATGAAGGTGTTCCCCGACAAGGACATCGCCCTGCTGCTGGCAGACGACGATCCTGTTCCGCGCATCTACCGTTTTATGGAGGGCGCCGACCTGCTGGTGCCGGCATCTGCCTACACCGGCAACCCGGACCTGTTCATCTCGGTGGACGTGCCGGTCGTCGAGCGCCTCAATAATTCCGCCGAGGTGCTTCGCCGTTCGGCCCACGTGGCGTGCTTTGACCATCATCCGGCGCGCGAGGAGTTTGCCGAGGTCAGCCTTAGGTGCGTCAATGCCGCTGCTTGTGCCATGATTATCGACCGTTTTTTGGCCGATTGTGGCATTACCGCAAGCGATAGCATCGCGACCTGCCTGCTGTGCGGCCTGGTCACCGATACCGGTCGTTTTCAGTATCAGAACGCCGACGCCGCCGCGTTTCATGCTGCCTCGCGTCTGGTGGCGCACGGTGCCGATCCAGCGCGCGTCGCGCTCGAGGTCTACCAGAGCATGCGTGTCGAGTTCTTGCACCTCAAGTCCATTGTCATGGGTCGTATCAAGACGGTCGCGCACGGGCGCGTGGCATATAGCTACGCGTACGAAAGTGACCTTAAGGAATGCGGCGTCACCTCTGATGAGTGCGACGGCCTGGTCGATGTGGTGCGCGCGGTGATGGGCGTCGAGGTCTGCCTGTTCCTTAAGGGCATCGAGGGCGATACCAAGGTGCGCGGCAACCTGCGCTCCAAGGGCGATCTTGATGTTTCCGAGATTGCGGCCAACTTTGGCGGAGGTGGGCACCACGCTGCCGCCGGCTTCACCAACGCCGGAACGATTTCCGAGACGCTCACCGTGGCACTTCCCATGCTGGCCGAGCTGGTAGGGGAGGATCCCGCTTCGGTGACCGTCGAGCTCTAACTTTTTGGATGGTACATGGCTCGTCGTACACCCTCTCAACTTAATATGCTGCTCGCCGTCGATAAGCCGGTGGGCTGTACGTCCCACGACGTGGTTTCGCAATGCCGACGCGCCCTCCATGAGCGGCGCGTCGGCCATGCCGGAACGCTCGACCCCATGGCGTCGGGTGTCATGGTGGTGGGCGTGGGCCAGGCAACGCGCCTGCTGGGCATGCTCACGCTCGATACCAAAAGCTACGTCGCCGACATCTCGTTTGGCGTCGAGACCAATACCGATGATGCGGAGGGCGAGGCCGTCCGCACGGTGCCCGTTGCTGCCGACCTGCGTGATCCGGCCTATGCCCGCGAGCGCCTGTGCGCCATGCTGGGCCCGCAGATGCAGGTGCCGCCGGCGTTTTCGGCCATTTCGGTCAACGGCGTGCGCGCCTATAAGGCTGCGCGCGAGGGCAATGCCGTGTCACTGCCCCCGCGTCCAGTCGAGGTGTACTCCGCCGACCTGATTGCCGTGGGCGGTGAGGGCGACGCTTGCGTTTGGACCGTGGCGTTTTCGGTGAGCAAGGGCACCTATATCCGTGCGCTCGCTCGCGACCTGGGTCGTGCCTGCGACAACGCGGCACATATTTCTGCGCTGCGCCGTACGGCCTCCGGTGTTGTTTCCATCGGTGCCTGCCATGCGGTCGAGGAACTTTCTGCCGAGTCCGCTGCCGGCTTTGCCTTGGATCCCATTGCGGCGCTGGGCGCCACGCGCGTCGACTTGCCGGGCGATCTTGCCGACGATCTGCTGTGCGGACGTCGTATTCCTATTGAGCGCGCGCTTGCGGGCTTCGATGCGTCGAAGGCGCCGTTTGCGCTGGTGCTCGATGGCGGACTCAAGGCGCTCGCCCGTATTGAGGGCGGTCGCTTTGTAATGGAGCACGTCTTTCCGCAGACAATCGGCGGTGTTCGATGATGCTGGCCTCCCGCGAGCTCGCGCGTATTTTTTTCGCGGGCGAGTCGGATGAGGCTCGCATCGTCGCCGCCGATGCATTTGATGATTGCGCGAGCCTGGGCGCCGCGTCGATCGCCATCGGCGTATTCGATGGTGTGCATCGGGGACATCACGAACTGATCGACGCGGTCGTTCGCGATGCGCGTAACCACGGCTGCAAGGCTGTTGTGGTCACCTTCGATCCCGACCCGGACGTGGTGGTGAGTTCCTCGCCCGCTCAAAAATTGATGACGACGGCTGACCGTCTGCATGCCCTGGCTCTCACTGGGGTCGATGCGGTCGTGGCCGTTCCCTTTACGCCCGCGGTGGCGGCACTCGACCACGTAGGCTTTCTTAAGCTGCTGTCGCGCGTCGTCGATATCCGCTCGATTCGTGTGGGTAGCGACTTTAGGTTGGGCCGCGGCGGTGCCTCGGGCGTTGCCGAGATGCAGGCGTGGGGTACCGAGCGCGGCGTTGACGTCTATGGCCACGAGCTGCTGTGCGTCGATGGGCAGACGATTTGTGCTACCCGTATTCGCCAGGAGCTCCGCCAGGGTCATGTTGAGCTTGCCGCCGAGCTGCTCGGCCGCCCGTACATGCTGCGAGGTATTGTTGCCGGCGGTCGCCACCAGGGCTCCGACATGGGTTTTCCCACGGCAAACATCCAGGTACCCGAGGGCATCCAGGTTCCTGCCGATGGCGTCTACGAGGGCCTGGTGCTTGTCGACGATACCGTTTGGCCCGCTGCCGTCAATGTGGGCCTGCCGCCGACGTATGCCGACGATGCCGCCTCGGCTCATCTCGAGGCCAACTTGATCGGGTATGCAGGCGACCTGTACGGTGCCTCGGTTTCGCTGGCGTTTACGCGCTGGCTGCGCCCGTCGCGCGTGTTCGATTCGCTGGACGAGCTTATCGCGACCGTCGAGGGCAATATTGACGATATCCGTCATCATTTGGGTGAGCAGGGGGTGAGCATCCGTGATTAGCGATGAGGAAAAAGACCAGGTGCGCGCTGCGTCCGATCTGGTTGCCATTGTGCAGGAAACGGTTGAGCTCAAGCCCCGCGGTCATGAGTTTTGGGGTTGCTGCCCCTTCCATGGCGAAAAGACCCCGTCGTTTCATATTATCCCCGCCACGCAGGTGTGGCACTGCTTTGGCTGTGGCGAGGGCGGCGACGTCTTCACCTACATCATGAAGCGCGAGAACCTGAGCTTCCCTGAGTCGATTCGCTACCTGGCCGACCGTGCCGGCATTGAGCTGCACGATACCGGCGCCTATCGCGAGCGCGGCACCAAGCGTGCCCGCATCTACGACCTGTGCGCCGAGACCGCCCAGTTCTACCACACCATGCTCATGCGCGGTAAGGACAGCCGTCCGCGCGAGTATTTCGCCAGCCGCGGTATGGGCGGCGACGTCTGCCGCCGCTACTGCCTGGGTTTTGCGCCGGGTCGCAACGCGCTGGTTTCGCATCTGTCGCAGGCAGGCTTTACCCCGCAGGAAATGATCGATGCCAACGTGGCCGTGAGCCGTGGGCGCGGGCAGCTTGCCGACCGTTTTTACGACCGCGTGATGTTTCCCATCTTTGATGAGCAGGGTCATAACATCGCCTTTGGCGGGCGCATTATGGGCGACGGCCAGCCTAAGTACCTCAACACCGCCGAGACGAGCGTGTTCCATAAAAAGCGAAACCTCTACGGCTTTAACTGGGCTAAGGAGTTTATCGTCGCGCAGGATACCGCCATCGTGGTGGAGGGATATACCGACTGTATCGCCTGCTGGGAGGCGGGGATCAAAAACGTCGTCGCCACGCTGGGTACGGCGTTGACGGAACATCATGTAAAGACGCTCACCCGCTTTGCCAAGCGCATTGTATATATGTTCGATGGCGACGCTGCCGGTCAAAAGGCCGCGCGCCGCGCGATTCAGTTTATCGAGCAGGATTCGATGGACCTGCGCTGCGTGGTGCTTCCCGACGGCAACGACCCCATGGAGTTCATCACCGCGCATGGTGGCGAGGCGTTGCAGGCGCGTATCGACGCCGCCGAGCCCCTCATGGACTTTGTGTACCGCTCACTGCAGGAGTCGAGCGACATTTCCACGCCGGGCGGTCGTGCCAAGGCGCTCGAGGATGCGCTGACGCTCATCTATCCGCTGCGCAATAGCTACATGATCGATACGTACTTTATCCAGATTGCCGACCTGCTGGGGTTGGACTTGGAGACGGTGCGTTCGAGCTCGGGCCGTGTGTTTCGCGATGTTGCCAAGCGCGAGGACGCCGAGCGTCGTCGCGAGCAGAACTACGAGCGCCAGCGGGCGCAAACCGAGCGTGCAGGCAGCGCAGGCGGTCGGGCGTCTGGTTCGCAGGGGGCGTCTCGCGGTGCCTGGGCGTCGGGTGCGACGCCGCCGGTGTCCACACCGGTCGAGGAAGAGCCGTACGACTATGTGCCGCTCGAGGCCTATGGGGCCGCGCCGGTCGAGGTCGTCGACGACATGCCTCCGATCGATGTGCCGGTTGGCATGGATGGCGCGGCGCCGGTTGCCGGTGCAACGGACGCGTCTGCGGCACCGACGATGCCGATCGTGCTGACCGACCTGGAACGAAAGTCTTTGGCGGGGGAGCGCGAGCTGCTGACGATGCTCACGAGCTATCCCGACCTGTTCCGCACGTATGCCGACCGCATCTGCTCGATCGAGTGGGTAGATCCGCGCCACGAGTCCATCGCATGGGCCGTGCTCGCGACGCCGCCGGGCACCGACCCCACGGCGTGCATGGATGCGGCGCGCGCGGTGTGTCCCGAGGCAGCGTCGCTTGTCAGCGCCGGGCGCATTTCGTCGACGAGTAAGCACCCCACCGAGACGAACATCGTGTTTATGCTCGACACCCTCGAGCTCTACACCATCAAGCGCCGCATGCGCGCCGCACAGGCCAAGCTTCGCCAGGACCGATCGCTCGACGATGAGGCACGCCGTGTGCTGACGATGCAAGCGATGCAAGATTCTCAGCGCCAGCGCGAGCTCCAAAAGTCGATCGGCGGCGTGGCCGATCCGTTCCGTTTGATCGGTTTGGAGACTGCGGGCGCCGACCAGGCCTAGATGTTGTGGTCAACCAGCGTATTTGCGCCTATATCCAGTCTGAATTTTGGGTATAGACGTCAATGTGTGTGCTAAAGTAATGAGTCCTGTGGACTATGAAGGGAGAATCTGTGCCAAAAAAGAGTGAGAGCACGGGTACTGGGCTGGAATCCTACGTTGCAAAGCTCATGGGCAACGGCTCAAACAGGACTTCGGTAACCGAGGACGAGATTCAGGTCGCCCTGAAGGATATCGATGTGTCTGACGAGCAGCTCAACGCGGTGTATTCCGCGCTGCGCAACAGCGGCATCCAGATTATCTCCGCGAGCGGAAACGACGACGCCCCCATGGACGTCGACGATGACGATAACGATAGCGATACCGACGATTTCGATGACGACGAGCACGATTCCGGCTCGCTCGACGATCATGAGTTTAAGATGGCCCGTCAGGCCGATGCCGAGATGGGTTCTTCCAAGAGCAAGAAGAAGCGCACCGTGCGCACGTCCCGTTCGCGTTCGCGCGTGCGTGGCATCGATGCCTCCACGGTGATGCTGACCGGCGACCCGGTTCGTATGTACCTTAAGGAGATCGGTAAGGTCGACCTGCTGACCGCTTCCGAAGAGGTCGATCTGGCCATGAAGATCGAGGCCGGCCTTGACGCCACCGAGAAGCTCGAGGCCGCCGAGGCGGGCGAGATCGAGCTTACCCGCGCCGAGATGCGTCGCCTGACCCGTATCGAGAACGTCGGTCTCGAGGCCAAGCAGGCGCTCATCAGCGCCAACCTGCGTCTGGTCGTCTCCATCGCCAAGCGCTACGTCGGTCGCGGCATGCTGTTCCTGGATCTGATCCAGGAGGGCAACCTCGGTCTGATCCGCGCCGTCGAGAAGTTCGACTACCAGAAGGGCTTTAAGTTCTCCACGTACGCCACGTGGTGGATCCGTCAGGCCATCACGCGTGCGATTGCCGACCAGGCCCGTACCATCCGTATTCCCGTGCACATGGTCGAGACCATCAACAAACTCGTCCGCGTGCAGCGCCAGCTTCTCCAGGACCTGGGTCGCGACCCGACCCCCGAGGAGATCGGTGCCGAGATGGACATGAGTGCCGATCGCGTCCGCGAGATCCAGAAGATTTCGCAGGAGCCCGTGTCGCTCGAGACCCCTATCGGCGAGGAAGAGGATTCTCAGCTGGGCGACTTTATCGAGGACTCCCAGGCTATCGTTCCGCCCGATGCCGCCAGCTTCTCCATGCTGCAGGAGCAGCTCACCCAGGTGCTCGATTCGCTTGCCGATCGCGAGCGCAAGGTTATCGAGCTGCGCTTTGGCCTTGTCGACGGACATCCCCGTACGCTCGAGGAAGTCGGCCGCGAGTTTGGCGTCACGCGCGAGCGTATCCGCCAGATCGAGTCCAAGACCCTGGCCAAGCTCCGCCACCCCAGCCGCAGTAGCAAGCTGAAGGACTATATTGAGTCTTAACCTCGCAAGCAAGAAGCGCCCTCAAGCACATCCGTTTGGGGGCGCTTTCATGCAGTCATTGGGGACGTCCGCAATGACTAGTCGGAAAAATTCTCAAAAAAGTTCTTGCCCTAAGCTGATTCGTCCGTATAATTAACTTCGTTGCTTGAGAGCACACACCTATTCCTCGGTAGCTCAATGGTAGAGCACGCGGCTGTTAACCGCGCTGTTGTAGGTTCGAGTCCTACCCGGGGAGCCAGAATTTCTCAGCCCATTCCGCTGGGCTTTTAAATTCCTCGGTAGCTCAATGGTAGAGCACGCGGCTGTTAACCGCGCTGTTGTAGGTTCGAGTCCTACCCGGGGAGCCAGGTTGTAAAACCCGTCGCTTATGCGGCGGGTTTTTTCATGCCGCGATCGCCTGTGGCGAACGTTACCGTATCAACATTTCGTGTCGAGGATGTAATCGCGAACCCCGCCACCTCAACATGGCGCACTCGTTGTAAACTATTGGAATGATTGCTCCCACGAGATGGTGCCGTGAGCACCAGATAAGGAGATTCTTGTGTCTGAGACCATTAACGGCAGCCTGAGCGTCTCGAACGACGTTATTGCCGATATTGCCGGTTATGCCGCGATGACGTGCTATGGCGTCGTCGGTATGGCCGAACAGCTCCAGGGCGCCGAGAGCGTGCGCCTGCTTGCCGGTCAGCGCCTCCGCAAGGGCGTGCTTGTCTCCGCCGACGAGAACGGCCTTACGGTCGATCTTCACGTCGTGCTCGAGAACGGCGTCAACATGAAGTCCGTCTGCCACAATCTTTCGAGCTCTGTTGCCTTCACCCTGCAGGAGATCGCCCAGATCGATCCCGCCAGCCTTAAGATCGGCATCCACATCGACGCGCTCAAGAGCCGTCTGAACTAGCATCCGAAAACGGAGATTCAAATACCCATGATTGCAAAGACCATTCGCACCTGTTTTCCGATCGCTGCGGCTGCCGTTTCCGACAAGGCCGAGGAGATCAACAAGCTCAACGTCTTCCCCGTACCCGACGGCGATACCGGCACCAACATGTCACTCACGCTCGCCTCGGTGACCAAGGAGCTTTCCGCCCTTCCCGCCGATGCCGATATGGAGGCCATCGCCGGCGCCATCACCCACGGCTCCCTGATGGGTGCCCGCGGCAACTCCGGCGTCATCACCTCGCAGATCCTGCGCGGCGTGGCCGAGGGTCTCGTCTCTGCCGATGAGCCCATCACGTCTGCCAACATCGCCTTCGCCTTCCGTCGCGCCGTTAAGGTCGCCTTCCAGGCCGTCCGCAAGCCCATCGAGGGCACGATCCTCACGGTCCTGCGCGATGTCTCGACCAAGGCCGACGAGTGCGAAAAGAAGAAGTTCTCGGCCGAGGACGCGCTCGACGCCATCGTCGTCGAGGCCTACCAGTCCGTCGCCCGCACGCCCGACCTGCTGCCCGTTCTGAAGGAGAACGGCGTGGTCGACTCCGGCGCCTTTGGCTTTGCCATCTTCCTTGAGAACTTTGTTGCCGCCGCGCTTGGCCGCAGCACCGTTGTCGAGGATTTCTCCGCCACGTTTGATTCCGCCGGTTCTGCCCGCGACGCGGCTCTCGGTCGCGTTGAGATCGAGGCTAACGACGATTGGGAGGGCTCGGAGTTCCGCTACTGCAACGAGTTCCTCTTTAAGGCCGACGCTCCCTTTGACGAGGATGAGTGCCTTAAGTTCCTGGGCTCCATGGGCGACTGCGAGCTGCTCGTGGGTGCCTACCCCGACTACAAGATCCACGTGCACTCCAACACCCCCAACCTGGTGCTCGAGCACATGCTGCAGCTCGGTCAGATCTACGAGGTCTTTATCCACAACATGGAGATGGAGGCTCACGACCGTACCGCCAAGATTCACGAGGACCAGGAAAAGGCCGCTGAGCCCGCCAAGGCGCTGGGCTTTGTCGCCGTTGCCGCCGGTTCGGGCGAGGCCGACATCCTCAAGTCCCTCGGCGTTGACGTGATCGTCTCGGGTGGCCAGACCATGAACCCCTCGACCGCCGACCTGCTGGGCGCGGTGGACCAGGTCAACGCGACCTCGGTCATCATCCTGCCCAATAACGGCAACATTCGCATGGCTGCCGAGGCCGCAGCTTCTGCCTGCACCGACAAGAAGGTCGCCGTCGTTCCCACTAAGACCGTCCCGCAGGCGTTCTCCGCGCTGTTCGCGGTCCTGCCCGATTCCGAGCTCGAGGACGCCGTTGCCGCCATGGTCGACGCCATCAGCGAGGTTCGCGATGGCGAGGTCACTCGTGCCGTGCGCGATTCCAGCGCCTCTGACGGCTCTCCGATTCACTCCGGTGATGTCATGGGTATCATTGCCGGCTCCATCGACGTGGTCGGCTCCGATGTGAAACGGGTCACGCTCGACTGCATCAACCGCATGCAGGAGGAAGAGGAGGGCGACGCGCTGACGATTCTGGCCGGCGAGGAGCTGTCCGATGAGGCCTTCCAGGAGATCGTCGACGCCATTGAGGAGGCTCAGCCCGACCTGGAGATTGATGCCCATCGTGGCGAGCAGCCGCTCTATCCCGTGATCTTCTCGATCGAGTAGGCATCTGCCCATGTCCGAGCTGTGCTCCGTGCCGCGCGTCTCGGAGCGCTTTGCCCAGAGCAATGCGCTCGACGAGGATATCGCGCGACTCAAATATGTTTCGGGTAAACGTGAGGAGGCCCTTCGCCGTCTGGGAATTCGGACGGTGGGGGACCTCCTTCTCCATATCCCTCATCGATATCTCGACTTCACGCGCTCCTGGTCTATCGAGATGGCGCCCATCGGTACCGTTTGCACGATAGTCGCCACGGTCGATCGCATTGTTCAAAAGCAGCCTCGCCCGCGTATGCAGGTGACCGAGGTCTCGCTGGTGGACGAGACGGGCGTGCTGCAAGTCGCCTTTTTCCGTCAGCCATGGATTGCCCAGCAGTTTAAGCAGGGAGACCGCCTGGCCGTGATGGGTAAGGTCGAGTTTGCCTACGGCTTTAAGCAGATGGCCTCGCCGCATTTCGAAAAGCTCGAGGACGGGCGTGCCGCGGGCACCATTCTGCCGGTCCATTACGTGAGCGATGGGGTGAGCCAGGCGTGGATGCGCCGCATCGTTAGCGGTGCGCTTGAGGTTGTCGGCAATCCCTTCGATCCGATTCCTGCACGCCTGCGTGTCAAGCGCCGCCTGATGAGTAATGCCCGTGCGCTGCGTTCAATTCATTTTCCATCGAGTATGGCCGAGCGGGATATCGCGCGCGCACGGCTTGCCTACGAGGAGTGCCTCTACCTTCAGCTGGCGCTGCGCCTGCGCAACGACGGCGGCTTGGTCGAAGTCGCTCCCTACGCCCACGCCGCGGGCGAGCACCTGGCGGCGCTCAAGGAAGCCCTGCCGTTTTCGTTGAGCGACGAGCAGGAGGCCGCGTTCAAAGACATCCTGCACGACATGTGCGATGGCGGGCGCGTGATGAACCGCCTGCTGCTGGGCGACGTCGGTACCGGCAAGACGGCCGTCGCCGCCTGCGCGCTGGCTGTCGCGGCCGATTCGGGCACTCAGTCCTGCGTTATGGCGCCTACGGGCGTGCTGGCGCGCCAATATGCCGATAAGACCGGCCCCTTGCTCTCCCAGGCTGGCATGTCTTGGGCGCTCCTGACGGGTGCCACGCCGGCGGCCGAGCGCGAGCAGATCCATGCGCAGCTGGAATCGGGCGAGCTCGACGTCCTCTTTGGAACCCACGCGGTCCTTTCGGACAACGTGGCGTTTAAGCATCTGTCGCTTGTCGTCATCGACGAGCAGCACCGCTTTGGTGTGGGCCAGCGCAATGCTCTGCGTGCCAAGGGCCCGGGTGCCGACCTTCTCGTTATGACGGCCACGCCGATCCCGCGCACGTTGGCGCTCTCGGTCTACGGCGACCTGGACACGAGCATCATCCGCCATCGACCTGTTCCGGGGGCGGGCGTTACGACGCGCGTGCTCACCGAGTCGAGCCGCGATTTGGCCTACGGTGCCATCCGCGAGGCGTATGAAAAGGGCCAGCAGGCTTACGTGATCTGCCCGCTTGTGGAGCCGAGTGACTCGGCCGATGAGCTGGAAGACGTACCCGGTATCGCCCGCGACGACGAGGGCCGCGTGACCGTGCCTGTACCGCTCCACGATACGGCAACCGAGCTCGACCGACTGCGCCTGGCGTTGCCGGGACTTACCATCGAACGCCTTCACGGCCGCATGCCGGCGGGGGAGAAGGACCGCGTGATTGATGCCTTCAAGCGCGGAGAGATCGACGTGCTCGTATCGACCACGGTGGTCGAGGTGGGCGTCGACGTGCCCAACGCCACCGTCATGGTCATCGAGAACGGTGAGCGCTTTGGCTTGGCGGCCCTGCACCAGTTGCGCGGTCGCGTGGGCCGCGGCAGCGTGTCGGGCACCTGCCTGGTCATGACGCACTCCAAGGGCAACGGCGGCGCATCCGCGGCGCAAGACCGTCTCCAGTCGCTCGAAAAGACCTCGGATGGCTTTACGCTCGCCCAGATGGACCTGCGTCTGCGCCACGAGGGCGAGATCCTGGGCTACCGTCAGCATGGCGGTGTGACCCTGCGCTTTGTGGACCTGGACGCCGACGAGGATCTTATCGAATGGGCCCATTTGGACGCGGTCGAGCTCTTGCGGTATGCTTGCAACCTTGACTCCGTGGTGACGCGTCCCTTGCGCGATGCGGTCGCCACGCGCTATCGACATATCTTTAAGGAGGTCAGCGGAGGATGAGAATCATCGGCGGTGAATGGCGCGGCCGCAAGATCGAAGAGCCGCGTGGGCGCGATGTCACCCGTCCCACGACCGATCGCGTGCGCGAGGCATGCGCATCCATGGTCATGTCGGCGTTCGACTTCGATTTGGACGAGGTCCGCGTGCTGGACGCCTTTGGAGGCTCCGGCGCCCTGGGAATCGAGATGCTTTCGCGTGGTGCCCGCTCGCTCACCACGTTCGAGATCGATCGCAATGCCGCCCGTCTGATCACCAAGAATATCGAGTCACTGTGCCGCGACCGCTCGCGCTGGCGCGTCGTTACCGGCGATGTGCTGGCGAGCGCTTTGCGCGGTCGCGTGCCGGGCGGTCCCTTTGATCTGGTCCTGCTCGATCCGCCGTATGCCTTTGGCGCCGAGCCGGTCGAGGAGCTGTTGCAAAATCTTTCCCAGCAGGGATTGCTGGCACCCGGGGCCTTTGCCCTGTTTGAGCATGCCGCATCCGATGCAGGCGCTCATCCAGCTGGTTTTGAGACCGTGCGGGAGAAGCGTTACGGCATCACCTCGGTTGATCTGCTGCGCTGGGCGGCCGAGGACGAGAGCGACCATGCTGACGAGAACGACAACGACGAGGACGTGCCATCGGAGGACACCCATGAATGACACCATCAACCGCGTGATCGTCCCGGGCACCTTCGATCCCATCACTTTTGGCCACATAGACGTGATCCGCCGAGCTCGCCGTATCTTTCCCAGCGTGATCGTCGCCGTGGCCGAATCGCAGGGTAAAAACGGCGTGGGTACCACCTTTATGCTCGACGAGCGCGTGGCGCTGGCCCGCGAGGCCCTCGGTGATTTGGACGGCGTCGACGTACTGCCCTTCACCGGCCTGCTGGTCGACTTTGCACGTGAACAGGGGGCGGGTGCTGTCGTTAAGGGTCTGCGCGCCATGACCGACTTTGAGTACGAGTTGCAGCAGGCCGACCTCAACTATCGCCTGGATAGCGAGCTGGAGTCCATCTTTGTCATGAGTGCTCCGCAGTACGGCTATATCTCGAGTTCGGTGGTGCGCCAGATCGCGTCGCTTGGCAGCGACGTGTCGACGTTTGTGCCGCCCAACGTGGTCGAAGCACTCAAACATCGCTTTTCGTGACGTTTTTTATTGCCTGGTGGCATGTGGTAAACTAACACGATGATATGTTACCTATGAAAGGAGACCGGATGCCGGGCGAGAATTTTCCTGGCGACAGGATCGTGAGTCTTGTCGACGAGCTCGAGGGGCTCATCGAAGAGGCTAAGACGCCGTTCGGCAAGAACGCCCAGATGAAGGTTATCGACGCCGACGTCTTCTTTAACATCCTCGATGAGATCCGCATGAGCTATCCCGAGGAGTGGCAGAAGTCCCGCCGTATCCTCAAAGAGCGCGAGGAGCTTATGGCCTCCGCCGCCGCACAGGCCGATTCCATCATTGCCGATGCTCAGCAGCAGGCGCTCACCATCGCCGGTGAGCAGGAGATCGTCCGCTTAGCCCAGCAGCAGGCCGACGACATCCGCGACCGTGCCCAGCAGTACGAGCGCGAGACGCGTTATGCCGCCGAGGATTACGCCGAGCAGGTCTTTACGCACCTCGAGGAGAACCTTAAGAGTCTGACCGGCACCGTCACTCGTTGCCGTCAGCAGCTCAACGAGGGCGCCGCCCAGCAGAACGGTCAGTGGTAATGGCTGAGTTCCCGAGCGTAACCGTCGATCTTTCCGAGCAGCTCGAGTTTCCCGGAGACTCTTATCCGCTGACCGGCAAGGTCGATGTCGCCACCTACACGGTGGGCGAGAAGGAGTACCAGCTGCAGGACGGCATTTCCTACGACGTGGTCTTTACCAACGCCGGTACCGGTGTTCTGCTTTCGGGCATGGTCCGCGCTCATGCCACCGGCGAGTGCGATCGCTGCCTGGAGCCCGCATCGTTTGATATCGCAGGCGAGATCGAGGAGTTCTACCTCTTTAACGAGCCCGAGGACCCCGAGGCCTACGAAGACGGCTACGAGTTGCTGGGCGAGGATCGCATTGTCGATCTGGGCGAGCCCATCAACGACGCGGTCGTCATGGACACGCCGTTCGTTGTCCTGTGCAAGCCCGATTGCCGCGGCCTTTGCCCCACCTGCGGCATCAATCTCAACGTCGAGCAATGTGATTGCGCCGCCAAGGCGGAGGCCGAATGGGCCGCTGCCACGGAAAATCCATTTGCAGCATTGAAGAATCTCAAGCTTGACGAGTAAAACTGTGGTAGTATCGCTACTTGCGCGTAATCGCCACACTGGATAGTTCATAAGGAAGGTCACTATGCCCGTACCTAAACAAAAGCAGGGTCGTATTCGCACCCATACCCGTCGTTCCGCCAACATGAAGATCTCGGCTGCGGCTCAGTCCACGTGCCCCCGTTGCGGCGCTGTTAAGCTCCCGCACCACGTGTGCCCCAGCTGCGGTTTCTACAAGGACCGCGAGGTTATCGTTACCGAGTAACTGTATACTCTGGATACGATGCCGTTCCAACTGGAACCACAATGGCCGGCTCAATGAGTCGGCCATTTTTGTATAAGGAGCATATGAAATGAGTAACGTTCGCGTTTGTGTAGACGTTGTGGGCGGAGACGAGAAGCCCCAGGTTGTCCTCGACGGTATCGAGGCTGCGCTTGCGGCAGATCCCGAGATCGAGGTCTTGGCCGTCGGTCCCGCCGAAATCGTCAACCCCTTTGCCGCAGCGCATGCCCGCGTGGAGGCTCTGGAGGCCCCCGACGTCATCAGCATGGAGGACGATCCCATCCGTGCCGTGATGACTAAGCGCAAGTCCTCGATCGTGCTTGCATGCCGTGCCATTAAGAAGGGCAATGCGGACGCGTTTTTCTCGGCCGGCTCGACCGGTGCCATGACCGCTGCCGCCACGGCCTACGTCACGCCGTTTAGGTATTTGGCAGAGGGCAAGAAGCAGCCGGTCCGTCCGTGCTTGACCAACGCACTGCCCAATCGTGCCGGTGGCCTGACGGTGCTGTGCGATATGGGCGCCAATCCCGATGTCGCGGTGGACGATATGGTGCGCTTCGCCCAGATGGGTGCTGCCTATGCCCGCGTGGTTTTGGGCATCGAGCATCCTCGCGTGGGCCTGCTTGCCAACGGCACCGAGGACGAGAAGGGCTCCAACTTTACCAAGTCGTGCTTCCCGGCCATGAAGACCGCGGTTCCCGGCTTTGTGGGCAACTGTGAGGGCACCGACCTTACGTCGGGCAATTTTGACGTCGTGGTCGCCGACGGCATGTCGGGCAACATCGCGCTCAAGGCCACCGAGGGCGCCGCCAAGTTTTTGCTGCAGGAGCTCAAGGGTGCCTTTATGTCCTCGCTCGGCACCAAGATCGCCGCGCTGCTCATCAAAAAGCAGATGCGCGAGATTAAGGGCAAGCTTTCGGGCGACGCCAAGGGCGGCGCGATTCTGCTGGGCCTGCGCGGTGTCGTGTTGATCGGCCACGGCGCCACGTCGGTCGAGGCCGTCAAGAACGGTACGCTTGCCGCGGCCCAGGCCGTACGTGCCGGGCTTGTCCAGGACGTTGCCAATTCCATGGACGGTATCGTTTTATAAAGGCCCCGTTACGTGGCTCAAGCTGTTCCGTGTGGGGTAGAATCGGAGCCGTATTGCAACGCGGCTTCGATTGCCGTGTTGTGTTGTGTTCCATGACATACGAGAGGAAGCGCTATGGACCGCTCCGATATCTTCGATAAGATCGCCGAAATCGCCGCTGACGTGCTGGGCGTCGATGTCGCCGACATTAGCGACGAGACCACTTTTGACGATCTCGATGCCGATTCGCTCGAGCGTCTGCAGCTGGTGACGGCCATCGAGGACGAGTTCGACCTCGAGATCGATGACGAGACCCTGCTGTCGCTCAACTCTGTCGCCGACGCCGTCGACGCGATCGAAAACGCCAAGGAGGCCTAAGTCTTGGCTTTGTCTGAACGACTCACGCGCGCCCAGGAGATTCTGGGCCATGAGTTCAATAACAAGGTGCTGCTGCGCGCGGCGCTCACGCATCCCTCGGCCGTCGAGGGCCAGCCGGTCTCTGCCAGCTATGAGCGCCTTGAGTTTTTGGGAGATTCCATTTTGGGCGCCGTGGTGGCCCGTTCGCTCTTTGAGTCCTATCCCGAGTTTGACGAGGGCAAGCTCACGCGCCTGAAGGTGTCCCTTGTCTCGGGCGCCACGCTGTCCGAGGTGTCGCACGAGCTGGGTATCGACGACATCATCATCTTTGGTGCCTCCGAGACCGGCACCGGCGCGCGTGGCCTGCACTCGGCGCTCGAGAACGTCTACGAGTCGCTCGTGGGCGCGCTGTATCTGGATGCCGGCTGGGATGCTGCGGCGGAGTTTATCCATCGTACGCTCAAGCCGCACCTGGCCACCGAGCGTGCCGAGCACCCCGCGAACCCCAAGTCGTTCTTGCAGGAGTGCGTGCAGGCAGACGGCCACGAGCCTCCCGCGTATAAGCTGGTCGGCTCCGAGGGCCCCGCGCATGCGCCCACCTTTACCGCTGTGGTGCTCATCGACGGTATTCGCCAGGGTCGCGGCTCCGGCTCCTCAAAGAAGGAAGCCGAGGGAGCCGCCGCGCTCGAAGCGCTCGACCGCATGGGTTACACCACCAACGGCGTGATTCTGAACAAGAAGCACGTGTAAGCGAGGAACCGTGTATCTCAAGTCCCTCACGCTCAAAGGGTTCAAGTCGTTTGCCGACCGCGCCCATATGACGTTTGAGCCGGGCCTGACCGTCATCGTCGGTCCCAACGGCTCGGGAAAATCGAACATCTCCGACTCGATTCTGTGGGTCCTGGGCGAGCAGAGTGCCAAGCAGCTGCGCGGCCAGGCCATGGAGGATGTCATCTTCTCGGGCTCGTCGGCGCGCAAGCCGGTGGGTGTCGCCGAGGTCACGCTTGTGCTCGATAACTCGGACCATATGCTGCCCGTCGACTTTGACGAGGTCGCTATTACCCGTCGCATGTACCGCTCGGGCGAAAGCGAGTACCTCATCAACTCGAGCCCGTGCCGCCTGATGGACATTCAGGACATTCTGCACGATTCGGGCCTGGGCAAGGATACGCATTCCATCATCAGCCAGGGCAAGCTCGACGCCATTTTGCAGAGCCGCCCCGAGGAGCGCCGCGCCCTGATCGAGGAGGCTGCCGGCATCTCCAAGCACAAGCGCCGCAAGGAGCGTGCGCTCAAAAAGATTAAATCGATGGACGAGCACCTGACCCGTGCCCGCGACATCAATAAGGAGATCGCCCGCCAGCTGCGGCCGCTGGAGCGTCAGGTCGATCGCGCGCGCAAGTACAAAGAGCTGTCCTCGCGTGCGAACGAGCTTACGCAGATGCTGGCCGTCGACGAGCTTCGTTCGCTGCAGTCGCAGTGGAACGACCTGGAGAGCCGCTCCAAGGAGGGCGCTGCCGAGCTTGAGCTTGCGCAATACCGCTTGGGCGAAAAGGAGCGCGAGCTCGAGAAGCTCCAGGTCATGCTCGAGGAAAAGGGCCTGTTTGTGGGTGATCTGGGCGAGCAGCGCCGTCATATGCAAGACGTGGTCGGCCGCATCAACTCCGACATGCGCCTACTCGAGGAAAAGGGCCACAACATGGTGTCGCGCCTGTCCGACATGCGCGGCCAGATCTCGAGCTCCGAGCATCAGCGTCGTCGCGTGGTCGAGGAGCTCGAGGATGCGCGTGCCCAGCTTGAGGAAGTGACCGGTGCGCACATGCAGGCGCAGGACGACGTTGACGCCGCCGGTCCTGCCGCCGCCCAGCTCCACGAGCGTCGCGTGGCGCTCGACAATCAGATTTCGCAGCTCACGCGCGAGCAGCGCGATGTGCAGCGTGTGGCCGATAACGCCGCGCTCGAGCTCGCCAAGGTGAAGGACTCGCTGGGCAACGCCGAGGTCGAGGACAACATGTACGCCTCGCGCCTGGAGCAGATCGACGAGCAGCTCGAGGAGGTCACGGCCTCGCTCGAGAGCCGTCGCGACCGCGCTGAGGAACTTGACGGTGCGCTCGATCAGGCCCGCCAGGCCCAGATTGATGCTCGCGAGGCCACCGAGGTCGCCCGTGCGGCGTTGAAGGACTTGCGTAATCGTGAGAGTGAGGCGCGCAACAAACTTTCCGAGGTGCGCTCGGAGCTTGCCAGCCAAAAGAAGCTCGATGCCCGCATGGCCGACAGCTCGCCGCTGGTGAGCCGTCTGATGGGCGCGATGGGCGATGATGTCTCGGGTCGTCTAGGCGACGTGCTCGAGGCTCCTCGTGAGCTCGAGGGCTTGGTCGAGCAGCTGCTTGCCGGCGATATCGATGCCTTGCTATTTGATGACGCCGCCACGCTTGAGCGTGCCGGTCGTGCGGCTCTGGACCAAAAGAAGGCCTCGGGCGAGGCGCTGCTGGTGGCGCGCGGCGTGAGCGGCGGTGCTGCTGCTAAGGGTGCTGCCGGTTCGCGTCTGGTCGACCGTCTGTCCGTGCGTTCCGGGTATGGCCCGGTTGTCGAGGCCCTGCTCGGCGGCTATTACGTGGTCGATGACTTGGCTGCCGCGCTGGCGGCACCAGTCGTTGACGGTGTGACCTATGTGACGCCCGATGGCGCCCGCGTGAGCTGTGGCGGCCTGGTGCGCGTGGGGCTCGATGCCGGCGAGGCTTCGGGTGCCTTGGAGCGCAAGCGTCGCATTCGCGAGTTAGAGGGCCTGGAGCCCGATCTGGCTGCCGTGTTTGAGCATGTGTCAGACCAGGTCGTCGAGGCCAATGCGGCCGTCGAGGAGGCGCGTGCCGCCGAGGGCGATGCCGCCGGCGAGATCGCCCGTCTTGAGGGCGAGCGCCGCTCGCTGCTTTCCGAGATCGGCCGCTTGGAGCAAAGCGCCAACAATGCCGAGGTCGAGCGCGTGCGCATCTCCAAGCGCCGCGAGCAGGCCGCCGAGGCCGTCCGCGCTGCGCGTCCGCGCGTTGACGAGCTCACCCGTTCGCGCGACGAGGCCCGTGCGCAGGCAAGCGACCTTGGTCTTCAGATTGCCGAAGCCAACGATGAGCTCGATCGCGTGCGCCGTGACGATTCTGAGGCAGCCGGTAAGCTCGCCGATGCCAAGGTCCGCCTGGCTCAGACGAGCGAGCGCCTGCGTTCGCTGAAGGGCCGCGTGCCCGATCTTGAGCATCGTCTGGAGGGCATCGACCGCCGTATCCGCGGAACACGCCAGGCCTCGCGCTCGCTCGAGTTGCTGCGCCTGCGCGTCGACCCCATGCACGAGCGCTATTCGGCCCTGCTGGAGCGCGCGTCGGATTGGGCCGCGCGCCTGCGTGACCAGGCTTCGCTCGAGGAGGCGGACTCGGCCTCGCTCAAGAAGACCATCGAGGACGCCAAGGCCGAGGTCTCCCGCGCCAAGGAGCGGGTCGATGCCGCCACGGCGACGCAAAACGAGTTCAAGGTCGCACGCGGCAAACTCGAGGTGCAGGTAGAGGCGGCCATCAAGGCCATTACCGCCGATGGCACCACGGTGCTCGAGGAAGCTCTCATGCTTCCTGCGCCCACCGACCGCGACGCCGCCGAGCGCGAGCTCAACCAGCTCGTGCGTCAGATCAACAACCTGGGCCCTGTGAACCAGGTTGCGATGGAGGAGTACGAGCAGCTCAAGCGCCGCGCCGATTATATCGAGGAGCAGCTGGCCGATCTGGAGAGCGCGCGCAAGGCGCTCACCAAGATTACCGTGGCCATTGACCGTAAGATGCGTAAAGCCTTCCTGGTGACCTTTGAGAAGGTCGATGCGAACTTCCGCGAGATCTTCGCCATGCTGTTCCCGGGTGGCCAGGCGCATCTGGAGATGACCGACCCCGAGCATCCTGCCGAGACGGGCATCGAGGTCGTGGCGCAGCCGCGCGGCAAGCGCATCACCAAGATGATGCTCATGTCGGGCGGCGAGAAGAGCCTGACGGCGCTCGCCTTGCTCTTTGCCGTGTATCGCACGCGTACGGTGCCGTTCTATGTGCTGGACGAGGTCGAGGCGGCGCTCGATGACGCCAACCTGTCCAAGCTCATCGGCGCGCTCGATGTTTTGCGTTCCGATACGCAGCTCTTGGTTATCTCGCATCAGCGCCGTACTATGGAGGACGCTGACGTCCTCTACGGCGTCTCGATGCAAGCCGACGGCGTCAGCCGCGTCGTCTCGCAAAAACTTGATCGCGAAACCGGAAAGGTCGTGAATGCATAATGGGATTCTTCGATGCTCTCTCGCGCGGACTTGAGCGCAGCCGCGAGGCCCTCAACGAGGTCTTTTACTTTGGCGGCGAGGTCGATGAGGATTTTTGGGAGGATCTAGAGGACACCCTCGTCATGGGTGACATGGGCGCCGAGGTCGCCATTCAGGTCTCCGATGACCTGCGCGATACCGCGGCCAAGAAGAACCTCAAGACCGCTCCGCAACTCCGTCGCGCCCTGGCCGAGCAGCTCGAGCAGCATTTTGTGCCCGCCGAGCGCGATCCGTTCTCCGACACGCCGAGCTGCGTGCTGTTTGTGGGTATTAACGGTGCCGGCAAGACCACGACGGTCGGCAAGATCGCGAGCGCTATGGCTGCCCGCGGCAAGAACGTCGTGATCGGTTCGGCCGATACCTTCCGCGCCGCCGCCATCGAGCAGCTCGATGTGTGGGGCCAGCGCGCCGGCGTTCCCGTCATCAAGCGCGACCGCGGCTCCGATCCGGCGAGCGTGTGCTATGACGTGCTCGATGAGGCCGACAAGCGCTGCAGCGACCTGGTGCTTATCGACACTGCCGGCCGTCTGCACACGAGCCCCGAGCTCATGCGCGAGCTTGCCAAGGTGGTCAACGTGACGCGCAAGCGCGCCGCCAATATGGCCGCCGGTCCCATGCCGGTCTCGGTTGTCCTCGTGATCGATGCCGCGACGGGCCAAAACGGCCTGAACCAGGCGCTCGAGTTTAACGAGGCGTTGGGTCTGGACGGTATTATCATGACAAAGCTGGACGGCACGGCTAAGGGTGGCATCGCCATGGCCGTGGCCGAGAAGCTCAAGCTCCCAATCCTGCGCATTGGCGTGGGCGAGCAGGTTGATGACCTGCAGGAGTTCAATGCCAAAGATTTCTGCCGCGCCCTGGTGGGCGAGTCCAATTAAGGAGTGACTAGTGTTTGATTCTCTGAGCGATCGCCTCAACGACACATTTGACCGCCTGCGCGGCAAGGGTAAATTGACCGAGGCCGATATTACCTCGGCCATGAGCGACATTCGCATGGCGCTGCTCGAGGCCGACGTCAACTTCAAGGTCGTCAAGGAGTTCGTCGCCAAGACCAAGGAGCGCTGCATGACCGCCGAGGTCATGGAGTCGCTGTCGCCGGCGCAAAACGTCGTCAAGATTGTGCTCGACGAGCTCACCGAGATGCTCGGTTCCACCGAGAGCAAGCTCGTCTTTAGCAACCGCATTCCCAATGTCATCATGCTCGTCGGCCTGCAGGGCTCCGGTAAGACTACGGCTGCCGTAAAGCTGGCCTACCTGCTCAAGAAGCAGGGCCGCTCGCCGCTGCTCGCCGCGTGCGATGTCTACCGTCCCGCCGCTGCCGACCAGCTGGCCACGCTCGGCGGAGAGATCGGCGTGCCGGTCTTCCGCGGTGACGGCGAGCACCCGGTCGATATCGCCAAGGGCGCCATTCAGGAGGCCGTCGACCACCTGCGTGACGTGGTCATCGTCGATACCGCCGGTCGTTTGCAGATCGACGAGCAGATGATGCAGGAAGCCGTGGACATCAAGAAGGCCGTCAAGCCCGATCAGGTGCTGATGGTCGTCGATGCCATGACCGGCCAGGATATCGTCAACGTCGTCTCGACCTTTGCCGAGCGCACCGACTTTGACGGCGTGATTATCTCCAAGCTCGACGGCGATGCCCGTGGTGGCGGCGCGCTTTCTGTGCGCCAGGTGACCGGTAAGCCCATTAAGTTCGTGAGCATGGGCGAGAAGCCCGATTCGCTGGAGCCGTTCTACCCCGACCGCATGGCCAAGCGCATCTTGGGCATGGGCGATGTTGTCGGCATCATCGAGAAGGCCCAGGAGGCGGCCGACGCCGAGCAGCTCGAGGCTGCCGAGCGTATGCTGCGCGAGGGCTTTACCATGAACGACATGCTCGACCAGATGAAGGCCGTCAAGAAGATGGGCGGCATGAAGGGCATTCTGGGTATGCTTCCCGGCGGTCAGCGCGCGCTCAACCAGATGGGCGGCAACCTGGACGAGGGCATCTTCGATAAGAACGAGGCCATCATCATGTCGATGACCAAGGAGGAGCGCCTGCGTCCCTCCATCATCAACGGCCAGCGCCGCGCGCGTATCGCCAAGGGCGCCGGTGTGACCCCCACCGAGGTCAACAGCCTTATGAAGCAGTGGGGCGAGATGAACAAGATGATGGGACGCATGCGCACGATGGCCAATCAGGCACAGGCCGGCGGCAAGAAGGGCAAGAAGGGTAAGAAGGGCAAAAAGATGCGCATGCCCAATATTCCCGGCCTGGATGCCATGGGTCTGGGCGGCATGGGCGGCCTGGGCGGCCTGGGAACGGGCGGTCCTAAGTCCGATATGGACCTGCTGCGCCAGATGGAAGCTCAGATGCGCAATAAGAAATAGCGACTGGTTGAGTCGTGTATGGCGAAGGCCGCCTGGATGGTACTCCAGGCGGCCTTCGCCGTTTGTTCGCTGGTTGTCACACACGTGGAAGCGTGCTTGCGCCAGGGCACGTGCCGCTAGTGGCAGCTGCAGCTCTCGTGCCTGTCGTGGTCGTGATGGCCGTGGCAGCCGCAGGAATCGCCGTGCTCATGGGCGTGCTCGTGGTCGTGGCCATGGCAGTCGCAGGTGGCCTCGCCGGTCTGTGCGAGCCTGCCGGCAATGAGGGCCTCGACGCAGGCGTCGCAGCTGCCCTGGGCGCCCGCATAGACCGTGATGCCGGCTTGGGTGAGCGCGTTGATGGCACCGCCGCCGATGCCGCCGCAGATGAGCGTGTCGACGCCACCGTTGGCGAGCAGGCCCGCCAGGGCGCCGTGGCCGGTGCCGCCGGTGCCCACGACCTGCTCGTTGAGCACCTTGCCATCCTGGATGTCGTAGATCTTGAACTGTTCGCTGCGGCCAAAGTGCATAAAGATGTTGCCGTTGTCGTACGTCGTTGCCACCCTCATGGTGCCGACCTCCTTTGCTGGCCATGCGGCCGTCGTTGTGGTGATGGGGGAGTATGCGATATTGCCGCCCTCGATACTGAGCGCCCGCCCGTTGACCAGCGCGTTTGCCACCTTGCGATGGGCGCGGCTACAGATAGACGCCACGGTGGCACGAGCGATGCCCATTTGCTGGGCGACGGCCTCCTGATTGAGGCCTTCCAGGTCGCACAGCCGCAGGACTTCGAGCTCGTCGACCGTCATGTCGATGGCGTCTCCGCTGGCAAGGCCGTCGGGGGTAAAGCCGCGATATTCGGGGATGATCCCAACGCGGCGCAATTTTTCGCGTCTTCCTGCCATACACTCTCCAAATCTGACATATGTCAACAATAGAATAGCGACCGTACGGATTTGCGAAAGGAATTTCTGGCATATGTCAGAAAATGAGGGCTTATGTTTGGGCTGTGGGGTCGCGTGCGCCTGGGCTACAATGAATTTCGCTTTTAGGCGACTGACAGGAGGGTCAATGAGCAAGGCTGATCAACAGTTTGTAACCATGTGCCGCGATATCTTGGACCATGGCACCACCACCGAGGGCCAAAAGGTCCGACCGGTGTGGGAGGACGGCACCCCTGCCTATACCATTAAGAACTTTGGCGTTACGGCTCGCTACGACCTGCGTGAGGAGTTTCCCGCGCTCACACTGCGTCGCACGGCGCTTAAGTCTGCCATGGACGAGATTCTGTGGATCTATCAAAAGAAGTCAAATAACGTCCACGACCTCAACAGCCATATTTGGGATGAGTGGGCCGACGAGACTGGCTCCATCGGCAAGGCCTACGGGTACCAGATTGGGCAGAAAAGCCATTATGCCGAGGGTGACTTTGACCAGATGGACCGCGTGCTGTACGACCTTAAGAACACGCCGTACAGCCGCCGCATCATGACCAACACCTACGTGTTTAGCGACCTGTCCGAGATGCACCTGTATCCGTGCGCCTACAGCGTGACCTATAACGTGACGCAGCGCCCGCAGGACGATAAACCCACACTCAACATGATTCTCAACCAGCGCAGCCAAGACATTTTGGCCGCCAACAACTGGAATGTGTGCCAGTACGCCATTTTGCTGATGATGGTCGCGCAGTCGGTCGATATGATTCCCGGCGAGCTGCTGCACGTGATCGCCGATGCCCATATTTATGACCGTCATGTCGATATCGTCCGTGAGCTTATCGAGCGTCCACAGTTTGCGGCCCCCAAGGTAACGCTTAACCCCGATGTGCACGATTTCTATGCGTTTACGACCGATGACCTTATCGTGGAGGGCTACGAGCACGGCCCGCAGGTCAAGAACATTCCCATTGCGGTGTAGGTGGCGCTTATGACGTGTAAGCTTTCTGCCATCGTCGCCGTGTGCGACGATTGGGGCATTGGGTGCGAGGGCGACATGGTGGTGTCCAATCGCGCCGACATGCGCCATTTTGTGGCCTGCACCAAGGGTTGCCCAGTCATTATGGGGCGCAAGACGCTACTGAGTTTTCCCGGCGGGCGCCCGCTCAAGAACCGCCGCAATATCGTGCTTACCCGCGACGAGGATTTTGCGGTCGAGGGCGTTGACGTGGTACATAGCGTTGACGAAGCGCTCGCCACGGTAGCCGATGAACCCGTTGCGTGGGTGATCGGCGGCGGCGAGGTCTATCGGCAGTTTTTGCCGTATTGCGCCGAGGCCGAGGTCACGCACAACCACTGTGTCCATCCCGTGGATACGCATTTTCCCAATTTGGATGCCGATCCTACTTGGGAAGTTGCGCGGCGCGAAGGGGTTGCCACGATTGCCTCGGGCGAGGGCGACGAGGGTGTCGATTATGAGTTCGTGACGTATCGTCGCGTTGAGGCGTAAATCTCCTATTTGCCCACGGTATTATCGGGTTGGAATGAGGAAGGGGCGGCGCCTGGCGTCGCCTCGTTTGATATAGATGCTGCTGTAAGAAGGGTACGGGCTTGCTGTTATGACTGATGCCGTTGAGGTGCTGCGAATTGACTCGCTCGAGGACGAGCGGCTCGATGCCTACGTGCGACTGACCGAACGCGAGCTACGCTGCGTGCTTGAGCCGCAAAAGGGCATCTTTATCGCCGAAAGTGCCAAGGTTATCGAGCGCGCGGTGCGTGCCGGATATGAGCCGGTGAGCTTTCTTTTGGGCGAACGCTGGCTCGACCAGATGATGCCGCTGTTTGAGCGCCTGGTTGTGCGCGAGGACGCCGGTCCTGTTCCTGTGTTCGTTGCCTCCATGGAGCTCATGGAGCAATTGACGGGCTTTAACGTGACGCGCGGTGCGCTCGCGGCGTTTCGTCGCCCGCGGCAGATTCCGGTTGATGAGTTCTTGGGCGGCGTCGTCGAGGCGGCGGGGGAGCGTCCGGTGCGTGTGTGCGTGCTCGAGGGTATTGTCGACCACACCAACGTCGGCGCGATTTTCCGCTCGGCCGCCGCGCTCAATGTCGACGGCATTCTGGTGAGCCCTACGTGCTGTGACCCGCTGTACCGTCGCTCGGCCCGCGTGAGCATGGGCACGGTGTTCCAGGTGCCCTGGACGCGCATTGGCAGCGAGGCGCGCGTGTGGCCACATGACGGCCTGGCGGCGCTGCACGATGCCGGTTTTTCGTGTGCCGCCATGGCGTTGACGGACGATTCAGTGTCGTTGGACGATCCCGCGCTACAGGAGATTGACCGCCTGGCAATCTTTATGGGCACCGAGGGTGCCGGCCTGGGCGCCAAGACCATCGCGGGCTGCGACCGGGCCGTGCGCATTCCGATGGCGCACGGGGTCGATTCGCTCAACGTGGCCGCGGCGAGTGCCGTCGCCTTTTGGCAGCTGTGCCCGCAACTGAGCAATGAGTATCACTACCAGCCGGGTTTGTATCACTAGGCAGATAGTTCGCACCGGGCTCTGACTCGGGGTGTTTCGGTCGACGCCGGTCGGTGCTAAGCTGCTATTGGTTTTGGCCTTAAATTGCCGTTTTGTTGTTTGACGTATGCTGGTGGGGAGGGCGTGTGGCTAAGAAATCTACGGCTATCGATGTAACGCAGGGTGTTATTTGGCAGCAGCTGCTTTCGCTGTGCGTTCCCATCTTTTTTAGTTCGTTTTTTCAACAGGCCTACACGCTTATCGGTACCTATATCGTCGGTCAGTTTGGCGGCAAGCTCGCGCTGGGTGGCATTCAGGCCACGATGGTGCTTACAGAGCTCTGCATCGGCTTTTGTGTCGGCGTCGGTGCCGGCTGCGCGGTCATTACGGGCCAGTTTTTTGGCCAGCACGATGACGAGCGCCTGAGCCGATCGGTCCATACGGCCATGACGCTCGCGCTGGTGGGCGGTATCGTTTTCTCGATTCTTGGCATAGTGTTCGTTGAGCCCATGCTGGTGCTTATGAACACGCCGCATGAACTATTGGCCGAGGGCGTGGCCTATGCCCGTTGCTATTTTGCCGCCATGGTTGCGGCGCTGCTGCTCAATATGGGAACGGCATTGCTGCGCGCCGTGGGCGACACGCGCGGGCCTGCTGTGATCATCGCTTCCGGCTGCCTTGTTAATGCGGTGCTGGATGTCATCTTCGTTGCCGTGCTTCATATGGAGGCTCTGGGCTGTGGCATCGCGGTGGCGCTGACCATTTGCTCCAACGCCACGATGATCGTGATTCGTATGATGCACGCACCGGGTGCGTGGCGGCTTTCACTGTCCAAACTCGGCATTGATCCTGGCATTTGTAAGAGCATGATCTCGTGTGGTCTGCCGCTTGGCTTTCAGTCTGCTGCGTATTCGATTTCCAACGTTTTGATTCAGGTGTCGGTCAACTCGTTTGGTGCCGATGTCACCACGGCTTGGGGTCTTTCGGGCCGCCTGGATGGCATTGTCTGGATGGTTACCGAGGCGCTTGGCGTGTCGATCACCACGTTCTCGGCACAGAACTTTGGCGCGCGCAACTACGAGCGCATGCGCAAGGGCTACCATACGTCGCTCGTGCTGTCGTTTATGCTCATTGGTGGCCTGTCTGCCGTGCTGCTGGTATTCTCGGGTCCGCTGTCTCGTCTGTTTGTCGACGATGCTTCGATTTCGGCGTACACCACGACGATTCTTCATTTTATCGCGCCGTTCTACGCGATTTTCTCGATTATCGAGAACGCGTCGGGTTCCATCCGCGGCGCCGGCGTGAGCTTGCAGCCCATGCTGCTCACGATTTTTGGCACCGTCGTGCTCAGGGTGATCTGGGTGTTTGCGATTATGCCGTTCGATCCGTCGCTTGAGCACCTGCTGCTGGTTTACCCCGTAACCTGGCTCATCACGGCCACGATGTTTACCATCTACCACCACAGCGGCAACTGGCTCGGCCGCGCCACCGCCTAATGATCCGTAGGGGACGAGGGAAACGGATCATTTCTCTCCGTCGTGATGTTGATGATCTGTTTTCCTCCGTCCCCTTCGGATCAATTAGTATTCGATGCCTTGGCGGGCTAGGAGGCCTTCGTCGAAGTAGTGTTTGACGGGGCGCATTTCGGTTACTAGGTCTGCAAGGTCGGCCAGTGGCAGCAGGCCTCGGCCGGTGAGCACGAGCTCCGTGGTGGCGGGCTTTATCGCGATCAACGATTCGACATCCTCGCGCGTCACAAAGCCCCGTCGCATGGCCTCGCCGAGTTCGTCCAAAATCAGAACGTCGACCTGTGATATCTGCTCGCGTGCGAGCTCCATGATCTGTGCGGCGCAAGCCTCGGGCGTGTCACGGTCGGCCTGTACAATGCGCAGTCCCAGGCGCGGTGCGGCATCGTGTTCGGCACAGTGTAGCTTCTTGGCAAACTGCAGCATGAGCACGTTAAGTCCATAGCCCGTGGCGCGCAGCGCGAGCCCCAGCGCAGCCGTCGTCTTGCCCTTGCCGTCGCCCGTATAGATTTGAACCTTGCCGACTTCCAGTGATGCCATCTCTGTCCTTTCGTGCCCGGCGTCGGTTTATCGCCGTCCGGGTTGGGTATTCTAGAAAACATTATCAACCCCAGTAGATGGAGTTCAAGCAGATGGAGATGGATGACAACAAACGTAGACGGAATATGATCCTCTACGTGCTCATCGCCTTCGTCGTCTACCTCGTGCTCTCGACCGTTCTGTTCCCCAACATCGGTCACACGCAGCAGATTACGAAGACCGATTACTCGACGTTTGTCAAAGCGCTCGATAAGAAGAGCGTCGACAAGGTCGAGTACAATACGGACGATTACACGATTTATTACACGAAGAAGGGCGAGGACGAGAACATCGCCTACAAGACGACCGGTGTACCGAATGACGCGGGCTTTACCGATCGCGTGCTTGAATCTGGCGCCTCGCTTGAGTCGGTCGTTCCCGATAAGAACTCGGGTCTGATGACCTATTACCTGCTCACGCTCATTCTTCCCATGGCGATTTTCTTCCTGATCGGTTGGTGGCTCAACCGCCGCATGAAGAAGGCCATGGGCGATGACGGTCCGTCGATGAACTTTGGCGGCGGTGGTTTTGGCGGCGGTGGACTGGGCAAGTCCGGCGCGCGCGTGATCGCCTCCAAGGACGTGGGCGTGACCTTTAAGGATGTCGCCGGCCAGGAAGAGGCAAAGGAGTCCCTCAAGGAGGTCGTCGACTTTCTGGAGAAGCCGCAGCGCTACGAGGAGATCGGCGCCAAGCTGCCGCGTGGCGCCCTCCTTGTTGGCCCTCCGGGTACCGGTAAGACCCTGCTTGCCAAGGCTGTTGCCGGCGAGGCGGGTGTGCCGTTCTTTAGCATTTCGGGCTCTGAGTTCGTCGAGATGTTCGTCGGCCGCGGTGCCGCCAAGGTTCGTGACCTGTTTAAGCAGGCCAAGGAAAAGGCCCCGTGTATCGTCTTTATCGATGAGATCGATACCATCGGCAAGAAGCGCGATGGCGGCGGCTTTAGTGGCAATGACGAACGCGAGCAGACGCTCAACCAGCTGCTGACAGAGATGGACGGCTTCGATAACCACAAGGGTATTGTCGTTCTCGCTGCTACCAACCGCCCGGACAGCCTTGACCCGGCCCTGTTGCGCCCCGGCCGTTTTGACCGCCGCATCCCCGTTGAGCTGCCCGACCTGACCGGCCGTAAGAATATTCTTGAGCTGCATGCCAAGAGCGTGAAGACGCAGCCGCCGATCGACCTGACCGCGATTGCCCGCGCCACGCCCGGTGCCTCGGGCGCCGACCTGGCCAACATCATCAACGAGGGCGCCCTGCGTGCCGTCCGCGAGGGTCGCAAGCGTGCCACCCAGGACGATTTTGAGGAGTCGGTGGAGGTCGTCATCGCCGGTCAGCAGCGTAAGTCCACGGTGCTGTCCGACCACGAGAAGCAGGTCGTTTCTTACCACGAGATCGGCCATGCCATCGTTGCCGCTCGCCAGAAGGGCTCTGCGCCGGTCACGAAGATCACCATCGTGCCGCGCACGAGCGGTGCTCTGGGCTACACCATGCAGGTCGAGGAGGATGAGCGCTTCCTGACCACACGCCAGGAGGTCCTGGACAAGCTCGCCGTCTATTGCGGTGGCCGTGCAGCCGAGGAGCTCATCTTTGGTGAGATGACAACCGGCGCAGCCAACGATATCGAGCAGGCCACCAAGCTCGCCCGTAACATGGTGACGCGCTTTGGTATGTCCGATGAGTTTGGCATGATGGCGCTCGGTACCGTTCAGAATGCGTACCTCAACCAGGACACGTCGCTCACCTGCGCCCCCGGTACGGCCGAGCGCGTGGACGCGATTGTCGCCAAGCTGATCGAGGATGCGCACGACCGCGCCCTGCAGATCCTGAAGGAGAACAAGTTCAAGCTCCACGAGCTGGCTCGTTATCTGTACAAGAAGGAGACGATCACGGGCGAGGAGTTTATGAATCTTCTCACGCGCGAAAATCCGCTGATACCGAAGCAGCAGTAAGGCTGGTTGCACATTGTTGAACGCCCCATTTGAGTCTCTATCTCAAATGGGGCGTTTTACGTCGGAGGGATATGTATGAAGATCGTGGTGAGCGCCTGCTTGATGGGCGAGAGCTGCAAGTATAACGGGCTCGATAACTACCATCGCGAGCTGGTCGAAGCGTGCGAACGCACAGGGACCGAGGTGCTCCTCGTATGCCCCGAGGTTTTTGGCGGTCTTCCGACGCCGCGCAAGCCGTCAGAGATTGTGAACGGCGAGGTTCGTACCTGCGAGGGCATCTCGGTTGATCGCGAGTTTCGCCTGGGTGCCCAACGTGCGCTCGATATGTGTGAGCGGGCAGGCGGCCCGTCCGAGATCGTTGCGTGCGTCTTGCAGGACCGCAGCCCATCGTGTGGTGTAGGCCGTATCTACGACGGAACCTTCAGCGGTACGCTCACTGTGGGCAACGGTGTTTTCGCCGACCTGCTCCTGCGCCACGGCTACCGTGTGATTCCGGCAAGCGAGTTCGACCCCAGCATGCTGGAGCATTAAAAAACCACCACAAAGGTGCCTGTCCCCTTTGTGGTGGTTTTGGGTTAGAGCTAGAGCGTGTGGCCGTAGGCGTTGGCGGCCTTGATGGCGGCGGCGAACTTTTCGTCGGTGAAGGGCTCGGGGTTGCCCTGCTTCCACTCGTTGGTGGCGTGCGCGTACTTGCACAGGGCTGGGATATCGGACTTGGAAAGCCCGACCTGCTCAAGCGTTACGGGCAGCCCCATCTGCTTGTTAAAGGCGGCGTAGCGCTCAAGGTTCTCGGTGTCTCCCGTATAGGCAAACAGTACCAGCACGCCCAGGCTCACGACCTCGCCGTGCAGGTAGGTGCCCTCACGCGGAATGCTGCAGGTGGCATTGTAGAACGCGTGCGCCACGCTCGAGTTGTAGTAGTAATCGTTCTGGTTGGTCAGGTTCGAGACATAGCCCGTGTTGACCACGATATCGAGCGCGATCTGCTTGACGGCCTCGCTCGACAGGTCCTGGCGCACGTCCTCAAGACCCTGGACGCCATAGGTAAACAGCGGCTCGGAGCAGGTGTGGGCGAGTGCCAGGCCAAGACCGGCGGTGTGCTCCAAATCACCGGCGCTCGTGGCGTACTCGACCTCGGGCTGCTTAGAGAGGGCATCGCCCACACCAGCCCAGAAGTACTCTGCCGGAGCCTCGGCGATGATCTTGGGGTTGATGAAGATGTGCGCCGGTCGGTTGGGGTACGAATAGCCCTCGAGCGAACCGTCGTCGTTGTACACGACGGCAATGGCGGTCGCGGCGGAGCAGTTGGAGCAGATCGTCGGGACGGTGAAGACGATCTTCTTGAGCTCGATGGCTGCGGTCTTCACGGTGTCGAGCGCCTTGCCGCCGCCGCAGGCGATGAGCACGTCGGCTTCTTGGCAGGCAGGGGAGTTCACGACCTTGGCGATATTGGCACGCGTACTGTTGGTGCCATAGACGCGCGTCTCAAGAATCTCGACATCGGTACCTTCAAGCGCTGCCTCGATGCCCGGCAACGCCGCGGCCAGGGCTCGTTTGCCGCCAATGATGGCGACCTTGGTCGCTCCGTACTCTGCCAGTGCGGAGGGCAGCTCGGTAAAGCAATCCTCGCCAACGGTGTAGTCGCTCATTCCAATCGTGCGCATAGCAACCTTCTTTCGCTCGATAAAGTGCTTACAGGTATTTTGCTCTAAGAGAAGGTCGATGGCCGCAAGAAATTTGAAACGTATAAAACCAGTGTTGAGGGTTTTTCGCCGGCGCGGAACGTGCTAGCATACACCGCATAAGCGTTGATGGGGACGAGTAGTCGGCCGTCCGCATGCTACAGAGAGCGGGGAGCGCTGAGATCCCGTGCATGCGACCGATGAAAATCACCCCGGAGCTGCGGTCCCAACGGACGTACCGCGCAGGTTCGTCTTAGTAGACATCGCCGAGATGGTCGTCGATACAGGCCAGCCGAGTAACGGATGCGAGCGCGCGAATACGCGGGCGAGGGCATCTAAGCTGGGTGGTTAAGCGAAGAGCTTTTACGGGCAGACTGCCTGTTTTGTGGCGCTTCGTCCCAGCTTGTAGGGACGGGCGCTTTTTTGGTGCCCAGAGGGCGTGCGCGCCCACGACATGAAAGGGGTACCGTGGCAAACGAGTACAAGCAGACGATGAATCTGCCCAAAACCGGATTTCCCATGCGTGCCGGTCTTTCCAAGTCCGAGCCCAAGCGACTCAAGGACTGGCAGGACAACAAGGTCTACGAGCAAGTTCTAAAGAAGAACGAGGGTCACAAGAAGTTCGTGCTGCACGACGGCCCTCCGTACGCCAACGGCCCGATCCACATCGGCCACGCGATGAACAAGATCTCTAAGGACATGATCAACCGTTACTGGATGATGCAGGGCTGCGAAGTTCCCTATGTCCCCGGTTGGGACTGCCACGGTCAGCCGATCGAGCACAAGGTCGAGGAGAAGCTCGGCACCGAGAAGTTCAACCAGACCTCCACGGCCAAGATCCGCGAGCTTTGCAACGAGTTCGCTGTCGAGAACATCGAGCTTCAGAAGGCTGGTTTTCGTCGTCTGGGCGTGCTCGGCGACTGGGACAACCCCTATCTGACGCTCTATCACCAGCATGATGCCGCCGACATCGAGGTCTTCAAGGCCATGTTCGATAAGGGCATGATCTATCGCGGCCACAAGCCGGTTCACTGGTGTAAGCACTGCCACACCGCGCTGGCCGAGGCCGAGATCGAGTACTCTGACGAGACGAGCCCGTCCATCTTCGTGCGCTTCGAGATGACCTCCAAGCCCGCCGGCCTCGAGAACTTCGACGGCCCGGTCGACTTTATCATCTGGACGACCACGCCGTGGACCATCCCCTCCGACCAGGCAGTTTCCCTCAAGCCCGGCGCTGCCTACGTCGCCGTTGAGCACGAAGGTCGTGCCGAGGTCATGCTTGAGGACCTGGCTCCCAAGTGCTGCGAGGAGTTTGGCTGGGAGTACACCCCGGTTATGGTCGACGGCAAGCCCTATGTGGTTCCCGCCGAGACCTTCCACCACATCCATTACAAGCAGCCGATCTTTGACGGCGTTGAAGGCGTGGCGCTGCTGGCCGATTACGTCGGTGTCGACGACGGTACCGGTATCGTCCACAACTCGCCCGGCCACGGCGTCGACGACTACTTCGCCTGCCTCAAGGAAGGCATCACCGACATCTGCATGCCGGTCGATGACGACGGCAAGTTCTACACCGGCGAGGAGTTTGGCACCGGTGGCCCCTTCAGCGGTATGGATACCGATGAGGCCAACCCGCATATCATCGAGTTCCTGCGCGAGCGCGGCACCCTGGTTCTCGAGAAGAAGATCACGCACAGCTATCCGCACTGCTGGCGCTGCAAGCACCCGGTGCTCTTCCGTGCCACCGACCAGTGGTTTGTCTCGATGGACAAGACCGGTTTGCGCGAGCAGGCTGGCAAAGAGGTCTGCGAGAACGTCAAGTGGTATCCGGCCCACGCGGCCAACCGCATCGGCGCCATGGTCGAGCAGCGTCCCGACTGGTGCATCAGCCGTCAGCGCAACTGGGGCGTGCCTATCCCCAGCTACACCTGCGCCGACTGCGGCGAGAAGGTCATGAACGACGCTACGCTCGACGCCGTCATCAAGCTCTTCCACGAGAAAGGCTCTGACGCCTGGTTCACCGACGCTCCCGAGAGCTACCTGGGCGAGGCCTGCGTCTGCCCCAAGTGCGGTGGCCATCACCTCAAGGCCGATAAGGACATCCTCGACGTGTGGTGGGACTCCGGCGTCTCCTGGAAGGCCGTCTGCGAGTATCGCCCCGAGCTGGAGTACCCGGCGGATGTGTACCTCGAGGGCTCCGACCAGCACCGCGGTTGGTTCCAGAGCTCGCTGCTCACCTCGGTGGGTGCCAACGGCCACGCTCCGTACAAGGCAGTCGTCTCGCAGGGCTTCACCCTCGACGGCCAGGGCCGTAAGATGTCCAAGTCGCTCGGCAACGTCATCGACCCCAACAAGGTCTGCGACGAGATGGGCGCCGACATCATCCGCCTGTGGGTTGCCTCCGTCGACACCAGCTCCGACGTTTCCATCGACCACGAGATTCTCGCTCGTACGTCCGATGCCTACCGTCGTTTCCGCAACACGCTGCGCTTCCTGCTCTCCGAGCTCGAGGGTCAGTTTGAGCCCGAGACCGACGGCGTTGCCTTTGCCGACCTGCTGCCGCTCGACAAGCTCATGGTTGCCCGCCTGACCCAGGTCCAGGCCGAGGTCGACGACGCCTACGCCAGCTACGAGTTCCCGCGCGCCTACCGCGCACTCTACGATTTCGTGGTTACCGAGCTCTCCAACGTGTACCTCGACGCCCTGAAGGACCGTCTGTACTGCGACAAGCCCGGCTCGCTCGAGCGCCGCAGCGCCCAGACCGTGTTGGCCGAGCTCTTCTCGATGCTCATGCGCGACCTGCAGCCGATCCTGTCCTACACGGTCGACGAGGCCATGGCCTATGCGCCCGCCGGCTGCGTCGATCACCAGAAGTACGCCGCGCTGCTCGATTGGTACAAGTCGCCCATCACGGTCGACGAGGCCAATGAGTTCGAGGGCGTGCTCGAGGCTTCGCTCGAGCTTCGTAGCGCCGTGACCAAGGCCCTTGAGGATGCCCGCTCCGCCGGCACATTCACTAAGAGTCAGCAGGTCCGCGTCAAGGCGGTCGTTCCCGCCGAGATGTACGCGCTGCTGACAGGCGACAAGGCGGTCGACCTGGCCGAGTTCTACATCGTCTCCGATGTTGAGCTGACCCAGGGCGAGGAGCTTTCCGTTGCCATCGAGGCTGCCGAGGGCGAGTGCTGCGACCGTTGCTGGAACTACCGCACCACCGTCGGCGAGTACAACGGCCACGCGCATATCTGCAAACGCTGCGCGGATGCTTTGTAGTTACGCGGTTTTACCAAACCGCGTAACCGGTTGACGCTGCAAACCCGCCAGAGCGGCAATCTGCCTTTCAACTTCGGCGGCATGACCAGAAGGTCAATGCCGCCTCGTTTCAAGACACCTTGCTCGCTCTGGCGGGTTTTCGCTGTCGGTAATGAATCATCGGCTATTTCGTTGCTGGTCAATATAAGATATTGATTTACGTTAAACGTAATTCGATGTTCTTGAGGGATGGGGATTTGATTTGGGTCGTACTGGGGATATGACGCCGCCTTTGCGTTGGCGGTTGGGTGTTGCTGGTGGGGTGGCGCTGGTTGTGCTGCTTGTTGACCAGTTGACCAAGCTTGCGGTTCGTGCCGTGGGCGATGCTCTGCATATGACCGTTATCCCCGGTGTGATTGACTTTCTGTTTGTCCGCAATATCGGAGCTGCCTTTAGCATGGGCGAGGGGCATGGTGTTGCGTTTGCCGTGCTGGCGTTGGCGGTAATTATCGCTATTGCCTTGTACTTGCTCCATGCGCCTCAGCTCGCTCGTCTTGAGGTTGTGGGCATGGCTATGGTTGCGGGCGGCGCCATCGGCAACGCGATCGATCGCCTTGTCTTTGGCTTTGTGACCGATTTTATAGCCACCACGTTCATCGACTTTCCCGTCTTTAACGTAGCCGATATCGGCATTACGGTCGGCGTCGTGCTGGCGCTCATCGGTTACATGTTCTTGAGCCCCGCCGCTCGCGAGGTCGATGCGACTGCCGAACTCAACGCTCGTGATGAGGCTCGCGCCAAACGCAAAGCCAAGCAGCATGGGGAGCGTGCCCGCAAGATTCGCGAAAGGAATGAGCGCTAATGGCCGACATCCATATTCTTGTTGCCGACGATTCCGCTGGTCAGCGTCTCGACGTCTATCTGGGCGCCAACGATGGCTGTCCCACACGCTCTGCCTGCGCGCATCTGATCGAGGGAAGCGCCGTTGCCGTCAACGGCGAGACCTGCCTGTCAAAAAAGTATGCTGTGCGCGCCGGCGACCGCATCTCGGTCGACTTGCCCGAGCCGCACGATCCGACCGACGTGATTCCCGAGGCCATTCCCCTCGATATCCGCTACGAGGACGACTACCTCATCGTGCTCTCCAAGCAGCGCGGCCTGGTGTGCCATCCCGCCCACGGCCACGAGAGCGGCACCCTTGCGAACGCTCTGGTCTACCACTGCGGCATCGATCATCTTGGTACCGTGCAGGGTGAGGACCGCCCCGGCATCGTGCATCGCCTGGATCGCGATACCTCGGGCCTTATGCTCGCGGCAAAAGACGACGACACCCAGCGCGCGCTTCAAAATCTCATCCGCACGCGCACGCTCGACCGTCGCTATATCACGCTCGTTCACGGGCACATCGCCATGGACGAGGGCACTATCAATACCGGTATCGCTCGCTCCACGCGTGACCGTGTGAAGATGGCGGTTTCCGATGATCCCTTTGCGCGCCAGGCCATCACGACCTTCAAGGTGCTCGAGCGCTTCGATTCCACGCGATTTGACGACGGCTATACGCTCGTCGAGTGCCACCTGTTTACGGGCCGCACGCATCAGATTCGTGTGCATATGCGCCATATCAACCACGCCTGCGTGGGCGATCCACTCTACGGCAAGTGCGATGCACGCGCCGATCAGGGTCTGACCAGGCAATTCCTTCATTCCTGGCGCGTCGCATTCAACCATCCCGTGACGGGCGAGCGCATCGAATGCCGCGACGAGCTGCCGTGGGATCTCGCTGCGGTTCTTGACGACCTGGCCCCGCGCTCGCTTGGCCGTACCGCCGCCGGCGACGAAATCGTCCCGCAGCTTGGCCTTCTCGAAGCCTAGCCGGTATTAGGTGGTTTCTTGAACTCGGTAAGCCTGCGGTAAGATATACGATTGTTTACGTAACGCGTTCCTGGGAGCCTGCATGCTCGCCTTTTTACAAACCAACACACCCATCGTGATTTTCAACCAGATTGTCGTCACGCTGCTCACGGTCTGCTTTCTGTACCAGGTGGTCTTCTTTGTCATTGGCGCTCTTCGTGGCGAGGTCGCGCCTCCCAAGGCCAAAAAACTCCACCGCTATGCCTTCTTTATTGCGGCGCATAACGAGGAGGCCGTGATCGCCAACCTCGTTCGCTCCATCAAGGATCAGGACTATCCGTCCGAGCTCATCGAGGTCTTTGTCGTTGCCGACGCCTGCACCGACAACACCGCACAGCTCGCGCGCGAGGCCGGTGCCATTGTTTACGAGCGCAATGACCTGGCCCGCAAAGGCAAGAGCTGGGTCATGGACTTTGGTTTCGATCGCATTCTCAACGAGTATCCCGATACGTTTGAGGGCTACTTTATCTTCGATGCCGACAACGTTATCTCCCGCGATTACGTCTCCAAGATGAATGATGCCTTTGACCAGGGCTTCCATGTGGTCACGAGCTATCGCAATTCCAAGAACTTCGGCAGCTCGTGGATTTCGTCTGCCAACGCCACCTGGTATCTGCGCGAGGCCCGCTTCCTCAACAACGCGCGTAATATCTGCAAGACATCCTGCGCTGTCTCGGGTTCGGGTTACCTTATTTCGGCGAGCGTGATCGAGGGCATGCACGGTTGGCAGTTCCATACGCTGACCGAGGACATCCAGTTCACCACGTTCTGCGCCATTCACGGCATCCGCATCGGTTATGCGCCGGCGGAGTTCTTTGACGAGCAGCCGGTGACGTTTAAGGCGTCCTGGAAACAGCGTTTGCGTTGGACTAAGGGCTTTTACCAGGTGTTCTTTACCTATGGTAAGCACTTGGTCAAGTCGACCTTCCGCTATCATCGCTTTGCCGCTTATGACATGTTTATGACGATCGCGCCGGGTATGCTGCTGTCCCTGATCTCCATGCTCGCCAACGCGACCTTCCTCATCGTGGGCGGGCTTTCGCACGGCTTCTTGGCCACCGAGGTCGAGATGCAGGCTTGTGCCGCCTCGCTCATTATGACCTTCGTGATGATGTACCAGACCTTCTTTATCCTGGCGCTACTCACGACCATCTTCGAGTACAAGCACATTCATTGCGCGCAAAAGTGGCGTTTGGTGACCAACCTGTTTACCTTCCCGATCTTTATGTTCAGCTATATCCCCATCACGGTGGCTGCTCTGTTCCTAAAGGTCGACTGGGTCCCGACGCAGCACGCCGTCAACGTTACCCTCGACGAGGTCATGCAAGGCGCCAAATAACCACCACTAAAACCACCACAAAGGGGACAGGCACCTTTGTGGTGGTTTTTGCGTTTGAGCAGCTGACCATGGAGGTGCACAATGTCCTACATCCCATTTTGGATTTGCATCTTTGCCGGTGCGGTGGTTGATGCCCGTGAGCGACGCTTTCCCAATGAGCTTGCCGGCGCGTGTGCCGTGGCGGCGTTAGCAGGCGTTTGGCTCGACAAAGGTGTTAATACGGCGCTTGACCACGCCGGTCTTGCGGTCATCGTCTACCTTGCCCTTGTGCTTACTGAGTCGCTCTGGCGGCACCTCCGTCAAGCCCCCGGCATCGGCATGGGGGACGCCAAGGCGCTCTTCGCGCTTTGCACGCTCGACCCTCTGGGCGGCATCGTGGCATTTGCCGTCGCGCTCCTGGCCCTGGCCCTCTCCTGCCTTTTCACAAAATCTCGCTCCCTGCCATTGCTGCCATTTTTGGTGCCGATATTTGCCATAATCGAGGTCGTGGGCTGCACATTGTAACTGATTGCGCATCCTTCTTAAGGAGCATGCCATGGCAACTAATCAAGAAACGGCCGTCATTAAGGCGCGCATGGACCGTATTCCCTCGGCGTTGTCGCCCGAGCTTGTCGAGCGCATTTCCGCCGATCGTGCTTCGGGCGCCGTCAGCCCGTATCGTTGCAACGACGACCAGGTCGTTCGTCGTATTGATCGAGCTGCCGACAAAGGCACGCTTATGCGTCCGGCCTTTATGCGCGATACCGAAAAGATTCTTCATCTTCCGGCGTACACGCGTTATGCAGGCAAAACGCAGGTCTTTAGCTTCCGTAGCAATGATGATCTGTCGCGCCGCGGTTTGCACGTGCAGCTTGTCTCGCGCATTGCGCGCGATATCGGTCGCGCCCTGGGGCTCAACTGTGATCTGATCGAGGCGATTGGCTTAGGCCACGACTTGGGACACACGCCTTTCGGCCATGCCGGTGAGCGCTTTCTCAACGATATCTATCACGAGCACACCGGGCGCTTCTTTTTCCATAACGTGCAGTCTGTCCGCGTGCTCGATGCGCTGTATGGCCGCAACGTGTCGCTCCAGACGCTCGACGGCGTGCTGTGCCATAACGGCGAGTACGAGCAACGCGTGTTTGAGCTCTCGGACATGTGCTCCTTTGACCAGTTCGATCAGACGGTTGAGGACTGCATTGCCACGGGCTATAGCGCAATTGAGCACCTGCGCCCCATGACGCTCGAAGGCTGCGTGGTCCGAATCTCGGATATCCTTGCCTACGTTGGGCGCGATCGCCAAGACGCCATTGCGGCGGGCCTGCTCTCGCCCGATGCTTTTGACGATGGCCTGGGTGGGGCATACAACAGTTGGATCCTTACGCATGCCTCCATCGATATCGTTGAGCACAGCTATGGCAAGCCGCGCATCGAGATGAGCGAGGAGCTGTTTGAGGAAATCCGCCGAGCCAAGCGCGAGAACTACGTAAAGATCTATAGCAAGGGCGGCATCGAAGGCGACTCCGAAGCGGAGCTGCGCGAGGCGTTCGAAAAGCTCTACGACCGTTGCCTGCAGGATATAAACGAAGGTGACGAGTCCTCGTACATCTTTAAGCATCATATTTCGCGCATTGAGCAGCAGCTTTCCTACTACGGTCGCACCTATGCCTGGCAGGATGACAAGGATCAAGCGGTGGTGGATTACATCGCGAGCATGACGGACGGCTATTTCTGCGAGCTCACGAGCAAGCTGTTCCCGGGATTAAAGTTTCCGCACCGTACCTATATTAACGAACGGTAGTTCGTATATATTCGGTATACTGTTAGTGGAAAACGTTTTTGATTGATGCACGGGATGGCTATGGACGACCTTTTTTCTGCCTCGACGCGCGAGCGTTCCTTTAAAAATGCGCCGCTTGCGGTGCGCATGCGACCCAATTCGCTCGACGAGTACGTGGGTCAGCAAAAGGCCGTCGGTAAGGGCTCGTGGCTGCGTGCTGCGATTGAGCATGACGTGCTGTCGAGTGTGATTCTGTATGGGCCGGCCGGTACGGGCAAAACGACACTGGCCCACATTATCGCCAACCATACCAAGAGCGAGTTTGTCGAGGTCAGCGCCGTGACGGGTACCGTGAAGGACCTGCGTCGCGTGATTGACGAGGCCAAGACGCGCCTGAATACCTACGACCGCCGCACTATTCTATTCATCGACGAGATTCATCGCTTCTCTAAGTCGCAGCAGGATGCCCTGCTGCATGCGGTTGAGAACCGCACGGTCATTATGATTGGCGCCACGACGGAGAATCCGTACTTCGAGGTCAACTCGGCGTTGCTCTCGCGTGGTCGCGTGGTGGAGCTTGAGCACTTAAAGGACGAGGACATCGCGACGCTCATCGAGCGTGCGCTCGAGGCACCGCAGGGTCTGAACGGCAAGTTCTCGGCCGATGAGGATGTGGTTAAAACCATCTGCGCGCTGGCCGCGGGTGACGCTCGTTCGGCGCTCACGACGCTCGAGCTTGCGAGCGAGATTGCCGTCACTCGTCCCGATACGGACGGGACGCCAGCGCCGGCGGCGGGGGAGCGCTATCCCATCACCGTGGATGACGTTAAGATTGCCAACCCGCGTCGTGGCTTTTCGTATGACAAAAACGGCGACATGCACTACGACATTATCAGTGCGTTTATTAAGTCTATGCGCGGCAGCGACCCTGATGCCACGATCTATTGGCTCGCGCGCATGATTGACGCAGGGGAGGATCCCAAGTTTATTGCGCGCCGTATTATGATCCACGCTTCTGAGGATGTTGGCAACGCCGATCCGCAGGCGCTTTTGGTGGCGCATGCCGCGTTTAAGTCTGCCGAGGTCATTGGCTATCCCGAATGTCGCATTAACCTGGCTCAGGCTGCGCTCTATGTTTGCCTGGCGCCAAAATCCAACGCGTGCGAGGCTTCGATCGATGCGGCGCTGGCCGATATTCATAGCAGCGGCTTGCGCGAGGTACCGAGTTATCTTCGCGATCGTCATCGTCCGGGTAGCGACGAGTACGGTGTGTATAAGTATCCGCATGATTATCCCGAAGGCTGGGTCGATCAGCGCTATTTGCCCGAGGGACTGGAGCGCGGCGCGTTCTGGCAGCCTGCGGGCCGCGGTTGGGAAGAGTGGCGTGTGGAGCAAAGCGAGCGCGACCGTAGCGGCAACGCTCCCAAGTAGGTCATTGGCGCCTCGCGCATTCCCTTTGGGTAACTTTCCCCTTCTTTGGGGTACCATAAACAGCGTCTGTATTTCGGTTCCTTTGGGAGGCTTGTATGGGTCCCATTCAAATTGTCCTGCTGCTACTTGCCATTGCCGGCGTGTGGGCTGTTATCGAGCTCGCGCTCACGCTGCGCAAGACCCGCACCGTCGTCGACTCGCTCGACAAGACGGTGAGCGACCTCAACAACACGCTCGCCGAGGCACAGCCCGTGGTGGCAAAGCTCGATGGCGCCGTAGACGAGCTTACGCCGGCACTTGCCCAGGTGGAGCCGCTGCTCAAGTCGAGCAAGACCGCGGTTGACGCCCTTACCTCCAATCTTGTAGAGGTCGAAGCCGTGGTTCGCGACATTTCCGAGGTCACGGGTAGCGTAGCCGAGGCAAGCAACGCCGTGTCGAGCGTGACCGACTCTGCGGCTGGTGCCGTGCAGAAGCTTTTCAATAAGGTGAAGGCTCCTGCAGCCGACGCCGATCGTAAGCTCGCCGCTGCCGCCGCCGAGGCCGAGCAGCCTACCGAGCGCGTTCTGATCGGCGAGGCTGAGGACGAGGCCGCCGATGGTGCGGATGCGGCCCAGAAGCCCGCAGCCAAGCCTGCTCAGTATTACACCTATACGCCCGCCGAGACCTCCGAGGAGTCCTGCGATGAGTAGCGAAGCAACCTGCCCCATTACGCTGAGCGTTGCCGGTGATCCGCGTCTCGCGCGCTTGGTGCGCATGACGGCCGCCAACGTCGGCGCCCTGTGCTCTATGTCCGTCGATCGCATCGAGGATATTCGTATGGCCGCCGAGGAAGCCTTTATTTTTGGCTGCACGGCTGTTGATTCCGACGATATCTCGATTCAATTCGATGTCGACGAATCTCATGTGGGTATGACCTTTACCTTTGGCGATCAGGCGACTGTCGATGAGGATGACCAGGCTGCCGTATATGCTGAGCTCATTCTTGCAAGCGTGTGCGACTCCTACGAAAAGACTACGGCGCCCCTAACGCTTTCCCTCGACCTCAAGGCGGATATCTAATATGACCGAACGTTCCCGGAGCGGCAAGACCGCTTGGGACAAGGAGAAAACCCGCGAGCTGTTTCGCCGTTATAAGGAGACCAGTGATCCGGATGCCCGCGAGCAGCTCGTCATGTCCCATATGAACCTGGTAAGGTTTCTTGCCAACAAATTTAAGAACCGCGGCGAGCCGCTCGATGACCTTTTGCAGGTCGGCTATCTGGGCTTGCTCAAGGCTATCGACCGCTTTGACCCTGAGCGCGGACTCGAGTTCACGACGTTTGCCACTCCTACTATTCTGGGTGAGATTAAGCGTCATTTCCGCGACAAGGGCTGGAGCGTGCGCGTGCCCCGTCGCTTGCAGGAGCTCTCGGCCAAGGTCAACCAGGCTACCGATAAGCTCACCAACGAGCTACAGCGTTCGCCCAAGGTTGAGGAAATCGCCGATTACCTGGGCGTGACCGTCGACGAGGTGCTCGAAGCCATGGAATCGTCCTCGGCCTATACCTCGGTGCCCATCGAGGCTCCCGGCGCGTCCGATTCCGATGATGCGCCCTCGATTCTCGACCGCTATGCCGACGACGACAACGAGCTCGACTTTACCGATGACCGCCTGGTGATTGAGGAGGCCATTCGCGATTTCTCGCCGCGCGAGCGCGAGGTGATCGAGCTGCGCTTTGTGAAGGGCATGACCCAGATCGAGATCGCCAAGAAGCTGGGCATCTCGCAGGTACAGGTCTCGCGCCTGCTGCGCCGTACCCTTAAGAAGATTCAGGACAAGATCGACCCCGACGGAGTGATGGTTCGTTCATGAATGAGCACCCCCTACAAACCGACCGCACGCTGCGCGATACCCGTATTCTGACGTTGCGCATTTGGGGCGTCGTCGGCTGCATTGTCATCGCCGCCGTCATCTTTAACCTTATGGGCATCCTGGCGCCGGTCATCGAGTTTCTCGCTGTCGGTTCCATCATCGCTTTTGTGATGTCGCCGATCACCAATTGGCTTGAGCACCATGGCGTGAATCGCGGCATCGGTTCGCTTGTCGCGCTTATTGTGGTCGTTGCCGTGCTCGTCGGCGTCGTTTGCATCTTGTCGCCGATTCTCTTTGGTCAGATCATGGAAGTCCTGAGTCGACTCCCCGAGCAGCTTCGTGTTGCTGGTGGCGACCTCAACGAGATGATCTCGCATGCCAAGACGCTCAATAACACGCCGCTCAAGGAGTATCTGGACGATAACCTTTCTTCGCTCGTTACGGTGGCGTCCAAGTATGTCTCGCAAATCGCTGCCGAGCTCGGTCGCGGTGTATTCCCGCTCATTACCAATACTGCCTCGCAGCTGTTCGTCATCTTTCTGGGCTTGGTGCTTGCCTATTGGTTGGCCTGCGACTATCCCCGCATGCACCACGAGGTCTGCACCATCATTGGTCAGGAAAAGGAGACCTCGTACCGTTTTATGGTCGCGATTCTTTCGCGCTCGGTCGGCGGCTACATGCGTGGCATGGTCGTAACGTCGATCTGCGGTGGCATCCTCGCCTTTATCGGCTTTACGATCATCGGGCATCCGTATGCCGCACTCATGGCCATCTTTACCGGCATCATGCACTTGGTTCCGGTTGTTGGACCCTGGGTGAGCGCGGCGATCGCCACGGTGCTCGGCTTTATGTTCAGCCCGATGCTGGCGTTGTGGACCTTGATCGTGACCATGGTGGCCCAAAACGTCACCGATAATGTCATTTCGCCTAAGGTCATGCAAAGCTCGGTCCAGGTGCATCCCATCATGAGCCTGACGGCCCTCGTTATTGGTTCGGCACTCATGGGCCCCATTGGCATGGTCATCGCCATCCCGTTGTGCGCGGCCCTCAAGGGCATTTTCGTCTACTACTTTGAGAACGAGACCGGCCGCCAGCTCGTGGCATACGACGGCGCCGTGTTTAAGGGAACTCCGTATCGCGATGCCGAGGGCAACCCGGTCGCCGCCTATGACGCGCTTGGAGACGATACGTTCATCTATGAGTCCGAGCTCATCGGCAACGAGACCGCGCCCGAGGCCAAAGCTATGCCCAGGCCCGAGCTCGAGAATCCCTGGATTAAGCTGTCGGGTCTTCAGCCCGACGCGACAGGCTTTTTCAAGAACCCCTTCGCCAAGGATGACGATTCCAATACGGACGACGACACCAAAACCGGCATCGACGGCTCCATGGATGATTCGGATTCCAAATAAGCTCCGTTAACGTTTCTTGATATTGTAGAAGATAAGAAACACGAGCAAAGCAACTGATAAGGGGCCGGCTACATAGAAATAGAGAATGTCAATTGCGCGTAGAGGGCAATAAGCGTTGTCGCCGGACGTCACTGCATACAGTACATAGCCAAATGCTGGTTGGTTTGCGTACCATTGGGAGAAGGCCAAGAGCGCTAAAAGTACTACTACCAGAAGTGCATTCAGGATAAATCGTTTGCTTTTCATCGATCGCTCCTTCCGGGTGAACTTTATTATGTAATTCTACAGCAGTCATTTGTTATTTTAAGAATTTGACTGTCCTAAATAACATGCACTTTCGCTGGAGGGTCGCTGTTTGGCGGCCCTCTTTTTTGCACAGTCGCGGTGGGATGGTAATATCGTTACGTTTGAACTGTTTCGATGTGAAACCGAGGAGATTCCCTCTATGAGTGCTGACTACCCGTCAATGACTACGGCCGAGATTCGCTCTAAGTTCCTCAACTTCTTTGAGGAGCGCGGTCTTAAGCTCTATCCTTCTTCGTCTCTCGTCCCCGACGATCCTTCGCTGCTGCTTGCCAACGCCGGCATGAACCAGTTTAAGGAGTACTACCAGGGCAAGAAGACCATGAAGGAGATCGGCGCGATTTCCTGCCAGAAGTGCGTCCGCACCAACGATATCGACTGCATCGGCGAGGACGGCCGTCACCTGTCCTTCTTTGAGATGCTCGGCGACTTCTCCTTTGGCGGCGTCTCCAAGCAGCAGGCCTGCGCTTGGGCCTTTGAGCTCATCACCAAGGAGTTCAAGCTGCCGCTCGACCGCCTGTACTTCACCGTCTTTACCGAGGACGACGAGACCCATGACGTGTGGCGCTCCCTGGGCGTTGCCGAGGATCACATCTCGCGTCTGGGCGAGGACGACAACTTTTGGGCCGCTGGCCCCACCGGCCCCTGCGGTCCGTGCTCCGAGATCTACTTTGACATGGGCGAGGAGGTCGGTTGCGGTAGCCCCGACTGCAAGCCCGGCTGCGACTGCGACCGCTTCCTTGAGTTCTGGAACCTCGTGTTTACCCAGTACGACCGCCAGGAGGACGGCTCCATGCCGGAGCTGCCGCACCGCAACCTCGATACGGGCATGGGTCTGGAGCGCATGGCCGCTATCATGCAGCACAAAACCGCTAACTACGACGGCGATCTGATGCAGCACCTCATCAAGCTCGGTGAGGAGATTAGCGGCAAGACCTATGACGCCGACGATTACTCCGGCGCCAGCCGCTCCCTGCGCATCATCGCCGACCACTCCCGTGCCGTCGACTTTATGATCTCGGACGGCATCCTTCCCGGTAATGAGGGTCGCGAGTACGTCCTTCGCCGCCTGCTCCGCCGCGCCGTGTTCCACGGTCGCCTGCTGGGCATCGAGGGTGCCTTCCTGACCAAGTTTATCGACGAGGTCAACGCTAAGATGGGCGAGGCCTATCCCGAGCTGCTCAAGAACGTCGCACTCGTCAAGGGCATCGTCGCCTCCGAGGAAGAGCGCTTCTCCACGACGCTCGACAACGGCCGCGTTTACCTGGACGAGGCCCTGGCCGCGCTCGCCGACGGCGCTGTCCTTCCGGGCGACGTTGCCTTTAAGCTGCACGACACCTTTGGTTTCCCCATCGACCTGACTGTCGAGATCGCCGGCGCCGCCGGTCACGACGTCGACATGGACGGCTTTACCGCCTGCATGGAGGACCAGAAGACCCGCGCCCGCGCCAACGCCAAGGGCGATGCCTGGGGCAGCTTCAACGACGTGTGGGTCGAGCTTTCCGACAAGGTTGCCGCGACCGAGTTCGACGGCTATGACAACGACGTCATCGAGGGCGCCAAGGTTGTCGCCATCGTTCGCAACGGCGAGTCCGTCGAGTCTGCTTCCGCCGGCGAGGACGTCGAGTTCGTGCTCGACCGCACCCCGTTCTACGCCGAGATGGGTGGCCAGCAGGGCGACGCCGGTGAGCTTTGTGCCGAGGGCGTTGCGCTGACTGTTGCCGATACCAAGAACCACAATGGCCTGTATGCTCACGTCGCGCACGTTGACGAGGGCACGCTGACCGTCGGTGCTACCGTGACCGCCGCGCTCGACGCCGAGCGCCGTGGTTTCCTGCGCCGCAACCACACCGCCACTCACCTGCTCGACGCTGCGCTTAAGCAGGTCCTGGGCGAGCATGTCTCCCAGGCCGGCTCGCTGGTGACGCCCGAGCACCTGCGCTTTGACTTCACGCACTTCGAGGCTCTGTCCTCCGAGCAGCTCAAGGCTGTCGAGGACCTGGTCAACCAGCAGATCTTCGCTTCCAAGCCGGTCGTGACCCGTGTCATGGGCATCGACGAGGCTAAGGCCGCCGGCGCTGTCGCCCTCTTTGGCGAGAAGTACGGCGATGTCGTCCGCGTCGTCTCCGTGGGCGCCGAGGACCAGCCGTTCTCCCGCGAGCTCTGTGGTGGCACCCATGCCGCCAATACCGCCGAGATCGGCCTGTTCAAGATCATTTCCGAGTCCTCCACGGGCTCGAACGTCCGCCGCATTGAGGCTGTGACCTCCAAGGGCGCTCTCGATTACATGACCGACCGCCTGGCGCTCGTTGATGCCGCCGCCGCTGCGCTCAAGTGCCGCGTCGACGAGGTTCCCGCCCGCGTGGAGAACCTGCAGGCCGAGCTGCGCGAGACTTCCAACAAGCTCAAGAAGGCTCTGACCGGTGGCTCCTCCGACGCCATTTCCAGCGCCATCGACGGCGCTGTCGAGCTGAATGGCTATAAGCTCGTTGTCGCTGAGCTTCAGGGTCTCGAGGCCGCAGACCTGCGCAACGTTTGGGATACCGTGCACCAGAAGGTCGCCGGCCCCGTCGCCTGCGTTGTTGCCAGCGTGACCGAGAAAGGCACCCCGGCCCTGCTCGTCGCCGGCTCCGATGACGCCGTGAAGGCCGGTTTCCACGCCGGCAACGTGATCAAGCAGATCGCGGGCCTGGTCGATGGTCGCGGTGGCGGTCGTCCCAACATGGCCCAGGCCGGTGGCAAGAACGCCGCCGGTATCGCCGATGCCCTCGCGGCCGCCAAGACCGCGCTCGGCGTCTAAGAACCTAGGCTGTCACTGTGGTCGCGCTCGCGCTGGACATAGGGGAGACCAGGATTGGCATTGCCGTCTCGAGCCGTGATGGCAAGATGGCGATGCCTGTCAAGGTGCTTCCGGCTGCTGAGGTCACTGGCATGGCAAAGACGTTTCGCTACCTGGTCGAGGACTATGAGCCCGATATCCTGGTAAGCGGACGTCCCTTGACCATGGCCGGTGAGCCCGGCCCCCAGGCCGAGCGCGTCGCCGCCGTGGCCCAAAAGATTGCCGACGAGCTCGAACTTCCGCTGGAGTTTGAGGACGAGCGTCTGTCCTCGCAGGAGGCCAAGCGTATCCTGCGAGAGCAGGGGCTTAACGAAAAGCAGATGAGGGGCAAGATTGACATGATCGCCGCCAGCCTGTTCTTGCAGACATGGCTCGATCGTAAAAACGAGGAGGTTCAGCATGTCTAGCGCTCCCGATCCGCGCCAGCAGAGTCGTACACGGCAGCCCGCGCCGCGTCCTGCTCAGCCTGGTCAGCGCCCGGCACAGCCGACGCAGCGTTCGGCTCAGCCTACTCAGCGTGCTGCTCAACAGCCCGCCGCTCGTCCCGCGCGGCCCGCTGGCGGCGCTCGTTTTAAGCAACAGGCTCCTGCCCAGCGCACGCAGGGGCAGGCCCCGCAATCACGCTCCCACGCACATCATGTTCATGGTTCGCATGGCGTTGCTCCGGCCACGCGCTCGAGCTATAACACGCACGCCCGCCGCGGCGCCCAAAAGAAAAGCTCCCCGGTGCCTATGATTATCGGCGGCGTCGCCGCCGTGCTTGCGCTTGTCGCGATCGTTTTCTTTGTCGTGCCGGCCGTCAAGGGCTTCTTTGGCGGTGAGGATGCGAAAGTCGCTGCTGGCCAGCAAGTTACTATCACGATTCCCGATGGTGCCTCGGGTGACACCATCGCTTCGATTCTCTCCGAGAACCATATCGTCGATAATCCCAAGGATTATTACGCTGCGGTCAAAAAGCTCAACGCCGACATGTCGCTCAAGCCGGGTAAGTATTCGTTCACCACGCTCATGGACGCGACCAAGGTCGTTCAGCAGCTCATGGAAGGCCCCAATGCGGGCTCCGATGCGCTGACTATCCCTGAGGGATTGACGGTTGACCAGGTCGCTGACCGCGTGGCCAAGGCATACGACGGCATCTCCAAGGAGGACTTCCTTAACCAGGCTAAGGCGAGCAATTATGTGAAGGACTATAGCTTCCTTGAAGGCGCCGCGAACGATTCGCTCGAGGGCTTCCTGTTCCCCAAGACGTATTCGTTGGGCAAGGACCCAAGCGCCGATGATGTGATTCGCGCCATGCTTGACCAGTTCAACACCGAGTATAAGTCGCTCGACTTTGCCAGCTGCGAGGCCAAGATCAAGGAGCGCTATGGCGTGGAGATGTCCGATTACGACATCGTTAACCTTGCCTCGATCGTCGAGCGCGAGGGCCTCAACGCCGATCAGCGCGCGCATGTGGCCTCGGTTTTCTATAACCGTCTGGCCGGCAAGCTCGATGGCCTGCGTTACCTCAATAGCGATGCGACCATGATGTATGTCACCGGCGGCGAGGTTACCGCCGACGACCTGCAGAGCGATAGCCCATATAACACCTATAAGCACGAGGGCCTGCCGCCCACGCCCATCTGCTCTCCGTCGCTCGAGGCGCTCAAGGCTACCCTTGAGCCGACCGACTCCGATGACCTGTATTTCTACATTACACAGGACGAGGAGTATTTCTCGAAGACCTACGAAGAGCACCAACAGTCTTGGAATTGATCATGAGGATTTTTAGCCCCAAACGATATGTTGCCTCGGTCGATCGCATCGACCTCGATACCCTCTGGGCCGACGGCAAGCGCGCCATTCTGCTCGATCGCGACAACACCCTGGTGCCGCGTGATACCGAGCAGGTACCCGCTGCAGTCTCCGCCTGGCTCGAGGCCGCCCATGCCAAGGGCTTTAAGCTGTGCATGGTGTCCAACAACTGGCATCGCGACCAGGTTATGGCATCGGCGCGCGAGCTGGGGCTCGAGGCCATCAGCCACGCTATGAAGCCCGCCCCGTTTGCCCTGAAGGCGGGTCTTAAGCGTCTGGGCGCCACGGCCGACGAGGCCGTGCTGATCGGCGATCAGCTTTACACGGACGTGTGGAGCGGTAACTTTGCCGGCGTTGACACTATTCTGGTCAAGCCGCAGGCAACCCAGGACCTGTGGTACACGCAGATCTTCCGTATCTTTGAGCGCCGGGCCCTGCGCGACCTTCCCTGCGAGGAATAGGTTCCGCCATGTCTCAGCACATCAAACACGGCTGCGACCATATCTTCTTTATCGGCTTTTTGGGCGCGGGCAAGTCGACGCTTGCGCGCAACGTGGGCACTATGTTCAAGCGTCGATTCATCGATACCGATCGTTTGGTTGTGCGTCGATGCGGCAAGTCGGTGACCGAGATATTTAAGACCGAGGGCGAGGACCGTTTTCGCGAGCTCGAGACCTCGGCACTCCGTTCGCTTCAAAGCGAGCGAAGCCTGCTGGTATCGTGCGGGGGTGGCATCGTCGAGACGCCGGTGAACATTGAACTGATGCACGAGATGGGTACGTGCGTGTACCTCGAAGGCGACTTTGAGGACTCGTTGCGCCAGATCCGCCGCTCCGATACCCGGCCCGATTTCCGCTCGCCCGAGCATGCTGCGCGCCTGTTTGAGCATCGCCGTCCGCTGTATCGCCAGGCCGCCGATATTACCCTTGATATTCGCAACAAGTCCTTCGAGGACGTTTCCTACCTTTGTGCCGAGAAGCTTTTGGAGCGTGGACTGCTATGATTCGCCGTCAACTTATCAATTTCCAAAACCGCAGTGTCGATGTCCGAGTCGGATTGGGCGCGTTCGAGGAGCTGCCACGCATGTTTGCCTCGGCTGTGGGTAAGCCTAAGCGCGCGATGGTGGTTTGGAACGACTCCACATCCGAGCGCTTTGGTGAGGTCGTCGATCATGCGCTGGTCGACGCCGGTTTTGCCGTGTCGCTGCTCGCCCTTGAGGTTTCGCCTGCCGGTGCTACGCTGGCCGATGCCGATACCGTCTTTGGCGCCCTGTCAGCTAACGGCATTACCTGCGACGATCTCGTTGTCGCTGTCGGCGACACGGCGACCTGTTCGGTTGTTTGCTGGTGTGCCAATCAGTGGTGCGGTCGCACCGAGTGTGCCTTGCTGCCGACCACGTTCGACGCCATGCTCACGGTCGCGACGACTATGAAGCCGCTCGTCGCCTCGTCGGCGAATGCGCTTCCCGCTATCGCGTTCCGTCCCGAGCCGGGCCTGGTCGTGTGTGACCTCGGCCTTGTTCGCGAGGCGGACCCCGAGGACCTCAAGTTCGGCTATGTGGTACTTGTTGGCACCATGCTTTCGAGCAGCAAGTCCCGTTGGAATCAGTTTACTGAGACCGTCCCCGAGATTCTCGCGGGCGAGGAGGTCGCGCTCGTCAATGCCGTTCAGTGGTCTCAGACTGCCCGCAAGGACGTACTGATGGCCACGAACCCGAGCGCCCGTCATGCGCTCGACTTTGGCAAGACGGGGGAGCGTACCCTGCGCGCCTGCTTGGGCGATGCCGTTTCGCAGGTCCCTGCCTACCAGCTGTTGTCCGAGGGCATGCGCTTTGAGGCGCGCCTAGCACATGATGCTTGCGACTTCGATATCGATTACGTTTTTGAGGTCGATGACTGCCTGGAGGACTTTGGCATCGAGGAGCTTGCCTTCGACCTGGAGCCCACCGCGTTTATCGAGGAGTTCCGCAAGCAGCAGTTCGCCCGCTCGAACCGCAGTATGTTGCCGCTGCCCGCGGCACTCGGCGCCATTCGTCTAACGAGCGTTGAGGACGAGGTTCTTGAGCGCCATGCTCACGCCTACTTGGCTTCTCGCAAAGAACTTCTCTAAGATTTATTGACATCCATCGTCTTTCGTATCATGTTGAGGGACGGGTTTCCAATCGGTTGCGGTTCGCATGCGATTCCGACGTTCGGTTGAGACCCGTCCCGCACTTTTTGAGACAATAAGAAAGGAATCTGCATGTCTGAGTTTGCTGCCGGTCCTGCCGGTCGTATCGAACGTGTCCGTGCCCTGATGGTCGAGCGCGGCTACGACGCTATCGTGGTACGCGACGAGGCCAATCTTCGTTGGCTCACGGGCGTGAAGGGCGTCTTCGACTACACCTTCGAGTTCCCGCACGCGGCGTTTATTACGGCTGACCAGTGCCTGTTCCATACCGACTCGCGCTACCTCAACAGCTTTGAGGAGAACACGCCCGCCGGCAGCCCCTGGGTCTACGACATGGACGAGGGCACCATCCCCGGTTGGGTCGCCGGTAAGATCGCGGCCAACAAGTGCCGTGTCTGCGCTGTCGAGGACGACATGCAGATCAACTTCTACCAGGGTATTCAGCGTGGTCTGGAGGACCGTTCCGTCGCCTGCATGTTGCCGCTGATGCATGACGACATCCGCAAGATGCGCGCCATCAAGGACGCCGAGGAGATCGAGCTCATGCGCCATGCGCAGTCGATCACCGATGCCGCCTTCCAGCATATGCTCGGCTTTATTAAGCCCGGTATGACCGAGAAGCAGGTTCGCAACGAGCTCGAGAACTTTATGTTCGCCAACGGCGCCGACAGCCTGGCCTTTGGCTCTATCGTGGCGAGCGGTCCCAACACCGCCAACCCGCACGCCGTGCCGAGTGACCGCGTGATCGAGAAGGGCGACTTCGTCCTCATGGATTACGGCGCGGGCTACTGCGATTATCGTTCCGACATGACGCGCACCGTCGTGATGGGCGAGCCCACGCAGGAGCAGCTCGACCTGTACGCGCTCGTACGCCGCACCCACGAGGAGTGCGTCGCCGCCATCCATCCGGGCGTCGAGGGCAACGACATTTTCAAGCTTTCCAAGAAGATCATCGGTGATGCCGGCTATGGCGATTACTACAACCATGGTCTGGGCCACGGCGTGGGCATCGACATCCACGAGCTGCCCAACTTTAACCGTAGCAAGAACATCATCGAGGTCGGCTCGGTTATCACCATGGAGCCCGGCGTGTATCTGCCCGGTGTGGGCGGCGTGCGCCTGGAGGACTACGGCGTCGTCACCGAGAACGGCTACGAGCCCTTCACCAAGACCCCGCACGACCTGCACGTCATCGATTGCTAGCCCATTTCGATAGATTTTTGGGGCGGGGCGTCCGGAGTAATTCGGACGCCCCGCGTTCTCTTTTTATGCGCTCGCTGCAGGCGCCGTCTGCAAGTGTATAATTTCGGTCGTATGTAATTTGGACGCTTGTGCGTTCTGCCCATAACAAGAAAGGTCGCTATGCCTACCATTTCTACCGCCGACTTCAAGAACGGCCTCGGTCTCCGCATTAAGGACAAGGTCTACACCATCGTCGAGTTCCAGCATGTCAAGCCGGGCAAGGGCGGCGCGTTTGTGCGCTACAAGACCCGCGACATCAAGAGCGGCCGCGTCGTCGAGAACACCTGCAACGCCGGCACCAAGTTCGAGAGCGTTATGCTCACCACCCGTGAGTTCCAGTACCTCTACAACGATGGCGCCGACTACATCTTCATGGACAATGAGACCTATGAGCAGGTTCCCGTTCCTGAGGACATGGTGGGCGAGAACTCCAAGTGGCTGCGCGAGAACGACATCTGCCAGCTGCTCTTTGCCGACGATGAGCTCATGGGCGTGACCCCGCCGATGTTCATCGAGACCACCATCGTCCAGACCGACCCGGGCTTTAAGGGCGACACCGTCCAGGGTTCCACCAAGCCGGCCACGATCGACACCGGCGCTGTCATCCAGGTCCCCATGTACCTCAACGAGGGCGAGGTCATCAAGGTTGACACCCGCGACGGCAAGTTCGTCTCCCGCGTCTAGCAACCAACTCTTTTAGGAGGACTCATGCCCCAGGAAATCAAGATTGACGGCATCGGCATTTCGCCCGATGTTCTGACCGCCATCGTCTCGCGCGCCGTGTCGGATGTCGAGGGCATCGCCTCCGTTGGCGTCAAGGACCTTGCCACCAACCTTGTCTCCATGATGCTCTCGTCCAAGGCCCCGGCTTCGGAGCCGGCGGTCGAGGCCGAGGTCGTCGGCGACAAGCTCGCACTCACCGTGCGTGTCGTGGTGTTCTTTGGCTATCCGTTCAAGAAACTCGCCGAGGCCGTTCGCGCCGCCGTGGTCGCCGCCATCGATGCCCAGGTGGGCGTCGAGGTCGAGCGCGTTGACGTTTGCATCGACGGTCTCGTTTTCCCCAAGGAGTAACCTTTGAGCCTTAAGGTTTATCGCGGGCGCACGCTTGCCCGCAGTCAGGCGCTGCAGCTGCTGTTCCAGGCTGAGGCCACGGACAGTCCGCTCGAGCGCGTCCTCGAGGGCGATTTCCTGATTTCGAAGGGTCCCCTCGACCCCTATGCGCTGGAGCTTTGCCGCGGTGCCTACGAGCATATCGATCGCATCGACTGTGCCCTGCGCGCCGTCGCCAAGAACTGGGATCTTATGCGCATGCCCGGCGCCGACCGCAACCTGCTGCGTATCGCCGTCTATGAGATGCGCTTCCTCACCGACGAAGAGGTCTCGGACGCTATCGTGATCAACGAGGCCGTCGAGATCGCAAAGGCTTATGGTACCGACCAGTCCGCATCGTTTGTCAACGGCGTGCTGGGCAAGATCGCTCGCAGCGAGGAGCTGCCGGGTGAGGATCTGTACCAAGAGCTGCTGGCCGAGGATCGTGCTCGCGAGGAGGCACAGGCTGCCGAGGCGGCCGCCAAGGTCGCTGCCGCTCAGGCTGCCGCCGGTGTACTTGCCGAGGATCCGGACGCTGCTGAGGCCGTCGAGGCCGACTCCGTCGAGGAGTAGCCATGCCAGAGGGTTCCGTCCGCAACTTCGATGAGATCTCGGATCGCCTGGACCAGATTATCGCCACCGTTCGCTCCAAGGATACGTCCTTGGAGCGTTCGCTCGATTTGTTTGACGAGGCGATTGAGCTGGGCTCCCGAGCGGTCGATATGGTCGACAAGTTTGAGCTGACGCCGCGTGAGGCCGACAAGCTCGAGCAGGAATACGATGAGGATGCGGCAAACGAGTCCCAAGATAGACAGGCTGCATCTCCGGATACGAATGGTTGATGGCATTCATGAAACGCGTGCGTCTCGATGACGAACTGATTTCACAGGGCATCTGCGCCGATCGCGCGGATGCCCTTCGCACTCTTATGGCCGGCTTGGTTTCGAGCGGCGGTGAGCGTTTGACCTCTCCGGGGCTCAAGGTGGCGCCGGGCCTGCCACTGCACGTTAAGGGACGCATTCCGTACGTTGGGCGCGGCGGCCTTAAGCTCGAGGGTGCGCTCGATGCGTTTGGGATCGATCCGACGGACCTTGCTTGCCTCGATGTGGGCTGCTCCACGGGCGGCTTTACCGATTGCCTGCTCAAGCGCGGCGCCGCTACTGTCGTTTCGGTCGATGTGGGGCGCGCTCAGTTCGACTGGTCGCTGCGCCAAGACGATCGCGTGACGCTCCACGAGCGCACGAATGTGACGCAGTTGCCCGAGCTCGGCTACGGCGGCGCTATCGACCTAGCCGTGTGCGATGTGTCGTTTACGAGTATCGCGAATATTATCGACGCCGTGCTGGCGTGCCTGAAGCCTTCGGGTTCGTTTTGCACGCTCGTAAAGCCGCAGTTTGAGGCGCCAGCTGCGCTGGTGGGCGAGGGCGGTATCGTGACCGACCCCGCCGTGCGTGTCGACACGCTTGTTGCGGTAATCGAGCTGTTTGCCGCGAAGGGCCTCTTCCCGGTCGACGTGTGCGTATCGCCAATCCATGGCGCCAAGGGCAACGTTGAGTTTTTCCTGTACGGCACGAGGTTTGCCCCCGGCGAGCGCGCCGAAGATGAGTTGCAATCCCAGGTTTCGGCTTTGAGCGAGAAAGCGGCAACGCTATGAAGGTCTTTCTGGTTCCCAATTACTACAAGCAAGAGGCGGTCGAGAGCGGCCTGATGCTCGAGCTCTGGCTGACGCGCCAGGGCTACGAGGTCGCATGGGCGGCCGATCAGCGCTCGAAGATTCAGAGCACGCCCGATGTTGACGATGCCGACTTGGTCATCACGCTCGGCGGCGACGGCACACTGCTGCGCGCCGCCCGCATTCTCAACTACCGCGAGATTCCCATTTTGGGTCTTTCCTATGGCCACCTGGGCTTTTTGACGGCGGCCAGTCCCGAGGAACGCGATATTTTGCAGGTTGTGAGCGATGCCCTGTCCGGTGAGCTCCACGTGAGCCGCCGCGCCACCATCGCCGCGGATATCGTCTCGGTGCGCGATGACGGCACGAAGGATGTCGTGCGTTCGTTCGCCCTCAACGATATGGCGCTTACGCGCGGACCCCTGTCCGATATGGTCGAGTTCGACATCACGGTGTCCGGCCATCATATCGATCGCCTGCGCGGTGACGGTGTTGTTGTGTCCACGGCGACCGGCTCTACGGGCTATGCGCTTTCCGCCGGCGGCCCTATCGTGAGCCCCGATTACACGGGTATGGTTTGCGTGCCCATCGCTCCGCATACTATTCAGGCTCGCGCCTTCTTGACCTCGCCAAGCGATGTCGTCGAGATCTTCATGTCCGACGACCGCCCGAGTGTGCCTGCCATCGCTATCGACGGACAGTTTATTACCTGCGACGGCACGGTCGAGAGCGTGGCTGTGCGTCGCGGTCCCGGCGATGTGCTGCTGCTGGATTACGGCCCCGAGAGCTTCTATAACTCGGTGAGCCGCGTGTTCTATGGAGTGCGCCATGATCGATGAGCTGCGGGTTTCCAATATTGCACTCATTCGCGAGGCGACTTTGGTGCCGAGTGCGGGCCTAACGGTTCTGACCGGTGAGACTGGCGCTGGCAAGACCGCACTGCTCTCGGCGCTCAAGCTCATTTTGGGCGAGCGCGCGGATTCGTCGACGGTGCGCGAGGGCGAGGCGCTTGCCAGCGTCGAGGCGCGCCTGTTCGACGGCCCGCACGACACGGAGGGCTTCACCGTGCAGCGCAGCCTTTCTGCCGAGGGCCGCAGCCGCGTAAAAATTGACGGCCGCATCGCCAGCGTGCGCGAGCTTTCGGAGCGCGTCGGCGTGATGATGGATCTATGCGGCCAGCATGAACATCAGCGTCTGCTCGACCCGGCGCACCATGTTGCCATGGTCGATGCTTGGGCTGGGCGCGCGGCGCTTGAGGCGCTCGAGAAGTATCGCACCTGCTTTAAGGCTTCGCGTGCCGCCGCCAAGGAGCTTCGCCGTGTGGAGGAAGCCTCACGCGCGCAGGGGAGTCGCGTCGAGGAAGCGCGTTTTGCCCTTGAGCGTATCGCCGAGGTCGACCCCAAGCCAGGCGAGTACGAGGAGCTCGAGGCGCTGCTGCCTCGCTCGGAGCACGCCGAGGTCTTGGTGGCGACGGCCAACGAGGCCCATGCATCGCTTGCTGCCGAAGGGGGAGCGCTCGATGCCGTGAATGGCGCCGTGGCCGAGCTTTCACGCATGGCTGCCGTCGATCGCAAGCTGGGCGACATTGCCGATGCGCTTTCGGATGCCTGTATCTCGCTTGAGGATTGTGCCAACGAGCTGCGTGCTTATCGCGATGGCGTTGCGTTTGACCCTCGTGAGCTCGCTCGCATGCGCGAGCGGTATTCCGACCTCAAGGGCCTGCTGCGTCAGTGGGGTCCCACCATGGACGATGTCTTTGCCATGCGCGACCGCTCACAAGAGCTGCTGTCTCTAGTCGATGATGGTGATGAGCAGATCAAGAAGGCTCGCGAGGCACTCGGGAGCGCTGAACGCGATCTTTTTGCTGCTGCTAAGGCGCTTAAGCGCGCGCGGAACACCGCTGCCCCGCGCTTTTGTCACGAGGTTGGCCGTCAGATGGCGCGCCTGGAGATGGGCGGCGCTGAGCTGGTCTGGGAGTCGCGCGATCTTCCGCGTGCCGAGTGGACGCCGGCGGGCCCTTCAAGCTACGAGCTTTTATATCGCAGCGGTGCCGGATTGACGCCGCGCCCCCTGCGCCGCATTGCGTCGGGCGGCGAGCTGAGCCGCGTTATGCTGGCGAGCAAGGTTGTCCTCGGTAACGCGGATGGCGTGGATACGCTGGTGTTCGACGAGGTTGATGCCGGTGTTGGCGGCTCTACTGCACGTGCCCTCGCGAGCGTACTGGCAGATCTTGCCGCCACGCATCAGGTCATTGTCGTAACCCACCTGGCGCAGGTCGCCGTCATGGCCGACAAGCATTACGTGGTCAGTAAAGAGCCCGGCGACGTTCCCCAAACGCATCTGGACGAGGTGACCGGCGATGCCCGTACCGCCGAGATCGCCCGCATGCTGAGCGGCGATCAATCGGAGGCAAGCCTAGCGCACGCCAGGCAGATGCTGGAAGAAGCGCGTGCTTAGACCGAGCCGCCACATACATGTCCGATTCGGTCGCCACAAAACCGGCCTAACTACTACGTTTAATAAGTTATCGGCAACCACGCCAAGGATTACAAAAAGAAAACCGCAGGTAGAACGCCTGCGGTTTTCTCTATTTTCGGTATGTGGTTGGGCCATACTGATAAAATGTAGTAGATGGGCCGGTTTCGTGGCGAGTGGCGCCCTTCGGCTCCTCAAAATGTCTATTCCACGACCTTATCCGGTTGGATGAGCTCCTCGTAGTAGCTGATGTGCTCGCGGGCGTCCTCGATTTCGGGTAGCAGGAAGTTGTAGATGACCTCTATGATCATCGTGGCACTCATCTTGGAGAACGCGAAGTCGCCCGTTGTCAGCAGTGCCTCGTGATTGACGGTATTAAAGGTGTAGTCGGCTAAGCGCGCAAGTGGAGACTTGCTGTCGCTGCTGATGACGACTACAGTGGCGCCGCAATCGCGAGCTGCTTTTGCCATGCGGTTTAGTCGACGTGACTTGCCAGAGTTCGAGATCAGCACGATGACATCCCCAGGGCGCAATGTGAGCGCGAAACCAATCGAGGTCTCACTAATGGTGCTCGCCATGCAGCGTAGACCCAGCTGCGAAAACTTAAATGTCGCATCGAGCGCGACCGCGTTCGTATTGCCCACGGCGGCGAACTCAATAACGCCGGCATTCTTAAGCTCGTGCACAACTGCGGCCAACGTGTCGTGATCTATGCCGTCGATGGTCGCATTAAGCTCACTCACCTTGGCGGCGAGGATATTTTTAAGGCTCTGCTCCATGTTGTCGAGCGAGACCTCGTCTGTCAGGCCCTCGTTGCGCTGACTCTCCAAGTCGCGCGCCAACGAAAACTGAAAGCTACGGAAGCTGCCAAAGCCCAGCTTACGGCAGAAGCGCGAAACCGTCGCCTCGGACGTGGCAGCGGCTCGTGAGAGCTGGGCGGCCGTCAGGCGCGGCGCCTCGGACTGGTGCTCCAATATATAGTCGACAATGCGCTGCTCGGAATCGCTGTACCCTTTGTGTGTGCTAATAAGGGAGAGCGCGCTCTTGCTGCTATCGGTCATGGATGGCTCCTGGTTGGCATTGAAAATCGGACTCGTTTTTCAATGCCATAGTATACGGGCATTTTCAATTACAAGATACACCTTGCCGTTTCAAGTGTTGATGGTAAACTTTCACTTACCGTTTACGGTTATGAAAGAACCTTTCACCGGAGAATTGCACCTTGTCTCTTCTCACGCGGACGGTAGGTTGGTATCTTTCAAGTGTGGAAAAACGCGCATTGAAGCGCGTGTAGGGGAGCGCCTGCGGGCGCAAAACTTAAAAAGGAGGGACACATGGCTAAGTTTGACATCATCGCCGCGACCGGTTGCCCGACCGGCATTGCGCACACCTTCATGGCGAAGGAGGCGCTGGAGAAGGCAGCTGCCGAGCGAGGTCTGACCATTAAGGTCGAGACTCATGGCCAGGTCGGTGTCGAGAACGAGCTCACCAAGAGCGAGATCGCCGGTGCCAAGGCCGTCGTCGTCGCAGCCGATAAGGATGTCCAGGCTGAGCGTTTCGCCGGTAAGCCCATGGTTTCCGTTGGTGTTTCCAAGGCCCTGTCCGTCGAGGCCGCCGGAAAGCTGATCGACCGCGCGCTTGCCGCCAAGGGCGACGACACGGTTGCCGCTGCTGCCGATGTCGAAGACGAGGTCGAGGAGAAGGAGTCCATCGGCCACATCATCTACAAGCACCTCATGAACGGCGTCAGCCACATGCTGGTCTTCGTCGTTGCCGGTGGTGTTCTGACCGCCGTCTCGTTCCTGTGGGGCATCACGTCCTTCGATTCGACGGCTGCCGACTACAACAGCTTCGCCGCTATGCTCAAGATCATCGGCGGCATTGCCATGAACCTCATGGTTCCCGTGCTTTCCGCCTACATCGCCGAGTCCATCGGCAAGCGCCCGGCGCTCGTTCCCGGCTTTGTTGCCGGTATGATCGCCATCCAGGGCCTGCCCGTTAACGCCGATACACACATGATCGATGCTGGCGGCACGGGCGTGGGCTTCGGCTTCCTCGGCGGCATCGTCGGCGGCTTCCTCGCTGGTTATGTCATCTTGCTGCTCGAGAAGGTCTTTGCCGGTCTGCCCAAGAACCTGGACGGCCTCAAGGCCATCTTCCTGTACCCGCTGTTCTCGACTGCTATCGTCGGTCTGGTCATGCTCGGCATCTCCGGTCCCATGGCTGCCATCAACACCGCCATGATGGACTTCCTCAAGGGTCTGTCTGCCTCTGGCGCTGTTGTCCTGGGTCTTGCTATCGGCTGCATGTGCGCCTTTGACATGGGCGGCCCGGTCAACAAGGCTGCTTACGTCACCGGTACCGCTATGCTCACCGAGGCTCTGGCTGCCGGTGTCGGTACCGACACCTACAACTTCGGCACCAACTTCATGGCTGCCGTCTCCGCCGCCTGCATCGTTCCGCCGCTGATCACCACCTTCGCCGTCATCGTCGGCAAGAAGTACTTCAGCCAGGAGGACCATGACGCCGGTGTCGTCAACCTCATCCTTGGTTGCACCCACATCACCGAGGGCGCCATTCCGTTCATGACCAAGAACATCTGGCCCGTCATGCCCATCATGATGCTCGGTTCCTCCATCGCCTCGATCCTGACCATTATGTTCAACGTTCACGATCCGGCGCCCCACGGTGGCTTCCTGGTCCTGCCCGTTGTCGAGAACGGTCCGCTGTGGGTCCTCGCGATCCTCATCGGCGCTGTGGTCGGTGGCATCCTGTTCGTCGCTTTCAAGAAGTATGACTTCGAGAAGAGCCAGAAGGCCGCTCCTGCCGCTCCCGCTAAGCCGGTCGAGGCCCCCAAGGCCGCTGCCGTCGAGGCTCCCAAGGCCGAGGCTGCCGATTTCGTGAAGGTCGAGAACGTTTTTGTCGCCGAGAACTTCGCTTCTCGTGACGAGGCCCTGAGCTTTGTCTCCAACCAGGCTGTCAAGGCCGGTGTCGCTGACGACGCCGATGCCGTGATGAATGCCTTCCTGGCCCGCGAGGCCGAGGGCTCCACGGGCATGATGGAGGGCTTCGCTATTCCGCATGCCAAGTCCGATGCCATTACCGATGCCGCCGTCATTGTCGTCAAGGACGACTCTGGCGTGACCGGTTGGGACACCATGGACGGCGCTCCCGTCAACGTGGCTATCGCCCTGCTCATCCCCGGTGCCCAGGCCGGCACCACGCACCTCAAGATCCTGTCCAAGGTCGCCGAGGCGCTTATGGACGAGGGCTTCCGTGCCACCGTCAAGGGTTCCACTGACGCCGCCGAGATCGCCAAGACGATCAACGCCCGTCTGGTGTAATCCCGCAACGCGCGAATAATATCGCCTCTGTAACAAAGGGGGAGACCCTCTCCAGGGCCTCCCCCTTTTTCTACCCCTCCCACAAGTTGCGGTGAAATAGGGACTGTTTAAACGATTCAACTCCAAATGCAGTCCCTATTTCACCGCAACTTAGAAGAAGGGGATAGCGCGGCCTGTCTATCGGGTCGTCCGTGCGGATAAATATTCAGCCAGAATTCCGTTCTCACGATATTACTCTGGACCGACCAAGTTTCCGCAGCTTGCCTGCCGGGCGGGGCGGTTAAGTTTGTCGCGAGTTCCGCACGCAAAGGAAAGCACTTAATGTGGTTTCCGTCTTGCGCAGGACTGTAGAGCAGCAAACTTAACCGCCCCGCCCGGCAGGCAAGCGGCCAGCAACGACATCCGTCCAATAATTCGTGCGAAACATAATGAAAAACAGTTTGATGTGAGTTAATATAAACAACGTCGTGAATATGGCTCCTGTCGCATGGCTGACAGGGGTTAAACACAAAAAGGAGTCAATTATGGTTTCTGAGAAGGCTACCCTCGTTAATCCTCAGGGTCTTCACATGCGTCCGGCTGGCCTCTTCGCCTCCACCATGGGCAAGTACGCCTGCGACGTGACGGTCGTCACCCCCGAGAAGGAGGTCAACGGCAAGTCCCCGATGGCCCTCATGGCTGCTGGTATCCCCTGCGGCACCGAGGTCGAGGTCAAGTGCGACGGCGCTGACGAGGCCGAGGCTCTGGCTGCTGCCATCGAGCTCATCAAGAGCGGTCTTGGCGAGTAGAACTCAAACGGGTCGCATGTTGAACAACTAAGTTCATATTTGGGGGCGCAGTGACCTGTTTTAAGGTAACTGCGCTCTTTTGTCATGGATATGGCAAAACGCTTTATCACATGACACGGAGAGAGGAATGGGAATGTATCAGGGAGTCAACGCTTCCGAGGGCATCGGTATCGGCACCGTTATGGTCGCCGTCGATCCCGACTTGACGTTTGAGCCGCACCAGGTTGCTGATTCGGCAGCAGAGAAGGAGCGCTATCAGTCCGCTCTTTCGGTCTTCTGCGAGAAGACCCAGGCTCAGGCCGATCACATGAAGGAGACGGTGGGCGAGGCCGAGGCCGAGATCATGAGCGGACACATTGTCCTGGCTCAGGACCCGGGCATGACGGACGCCATCAACGCCGCCATTGACGGCGGCACCTGCGCCGAGCAGGCGCTCATGGACACCTCGACCATGTTCGAGAACATGTTCCTGTCCATGGACGACGAGATGTTCCGTCTGCGCGCGGCCGACATCGCCGACATCCGCACCGGTATTCTGGCCGAGCTGCTGGGCAAGGAGGTCGTCGACCTCTCCGTCCTGCCCGAGAACACCGTCGTTGTCGTGCACGACCTTACGCCGTCCATGACCGCCACGATCGATAAGGCCCACGTTGCCGGTATCGTCACCGAGACCGGTGGCCGCACGTCGCACTCCGCGATCATCGCGCGTGCCCTCGAGATCCCGGCTGTCCTTTCGGTTTCCAACAGCTGCACCGCGCTGCGCAACGGCATGACCGTTGTCGTCGACGGTGGCAAGGGCATCGTCGAGGCCGATCCCGACGAGGAGACGCTCGCCGCCTACACCGCCAAGGCCGAGGCCTTCGCTGCCGAGAAGGCAGCCCTCGAGGCCTTCCGCGGCAAGCCGTCCGTGACTGCCGATGGCATCAAGAAGATCATCGCCTGCAACATCGGTAACCCCGATGACGTGCCTAACGCACTCGATCACGACGCCGAGGCCATTGGCCTGTTCCGCTCCGAGTTCCTATTCATGGACTCCGCCGAGCTTCCTTCCGAGGAGGAGCAGTTCAACGCCTATCGCAAGGTTGCCAGTGCGCTCAAGGGCGCTCCCGTCATCATCCGCACGCTCGATGTGGGTGGCGACAAGGAGATTCCGTATCTGCACATGGTCAAGGAAGACAACCCCTTCATGGGCTTCCGAGCCGTGCGTTACTGCCTGGCAAATCCCGATCAGTACAAGGTCCAGCTCCGCGCCCTGCTGCGCGCCAGCGCCTTCGGTGACGTCAAGATCATGATCCCGCTCGTCACCTGCGTCGAGGAGGTCATGGCTGTCAAGGAGCTCGTCGAGCAGTGCAAGGCCGAGCTGACCGAAGAGGGTCGCAAGTTCAACGAGAACATCGAGGTCGGCATCATGGTCGAGACGCCCGCCGCTTCGCTGCTCGCTGACCGTCTTGCCGAGGTCGCCGACTTCTTCTCCATCGGCACCAACGACCTGATCGGCTACACCATGTGCGCCGACCGTGGCAACGACACCATCTCCAACCTGTACCAGGTTTACTATCCCGCCGTGCTCCGCTCGCTCAAGAACATCATCGAGAGCGGTGTGAAGGCCGGCATCATGGTCGGTATGTGCGGCGAGGCCGCTGCCGATCCGCTGCTCGAGCCGCTGCTGATCAGCTGGGGCCTGGAGGAGTTCTCGATGAGCGCTCCGTCCATCCTGCGCGCCCGCAAGACCATCAGCCAGTGGACCAAGGCCGAGTGCGACGAGCTCGCCGAGAAAGCGCTCGCCTGCAACACCGCTGTCGAGGTCAAGGCACTGCTCGAGTCCGCAGCTCGCTAATTTGGTATCAGAGGTAACCGCGTGGTTGGAATGGGCCGGCCACGCGGCCCTCACATATACAGGGGGTACTGTAAATGTTCTACACGCTAACCGCTAACCCGGCTGTCGACATGACGGTTTCGAGCTCTCCGCTCGAGCCCGACGAGAACGTCCGCACCGGCTCGGCCAGCTACACGGCTAACGGCAAGGGCCTCGACGTGTCCTTCGCCTTTAAGAAGATGGGCGTCGACACCGTCGCGCTCGGCTTCTTCGCCGGCTTCACGGGCAAGTTCATCGTCGAGGAGGTCATGAACCTGGGTTGCCTCTGCCGCCCGGTCTGGACCGACGGTATCACGCGCATTAACACCTACGTCAACGATGGCCAGCACGAGTACGGCATCCTGAACCCGGGTGCTCCTATTACGCCGCAGCACCAGGAGGAGCTCTACAACATCCTGGATACCGCGGGCGATCTTGAGTGCCTGATCGTCTCCGGATCCGTGCCTCCCAAAGCTACGCCCGACTTCCTGGCTCAGGTCATGGAGCACGCTCAGGCTCGTGGCGCCGACGTCGTCTTGGACCTGTCCTCCGACAAGCTCAAGGAGCTCGCTCACAAGAAGCCGCTGCTCATCAAGCCGAACCATCACGAGATGAAGGCCATCTTCGGCGTGCCGGTCGACACCGACGACGAGGTCCGCGTTGCCATGAAGATGGCTCACGACGCTGGCGTTCAGAACGTGCTGCTCACCCGTGGTAGCCGCGGCGACGCTTACTTCTCCAACGGCGAGGACATCTGGTACGCCAAGCGTGAGTTCAACATCAAGCTGGTTTCTTCCGTCTGCGCCGGCGACTGCACCCTCGCTGCGTTCCTGCACAAGTGGTACAGGGATCGCGACAACGTCGAGGAGGCCATGAAGCTCGCTATGGCCACCGGCGCCAACGTTGCCGAGTCCGTCGGCATCGGCGACTTCGGTCACGTCGACGAGTACAGCAAGCGCGTTGCTGTCCGCAAGCTCGATCGTCAGTAATCGAAACGCGACATATTCGTGCGCATGCGGCGCCCCGGTTTCGGCTGGGGCGCCTTTTTGTTCCGCCACGGGGGAGAGGTGTCCCGCCGTACTTCATCGCTTCCACACCGTTCACCGAGTTGTCCTAGCCTTTTATCGATGCGTGGAATATACTTTCATTAACACGTTGCTTCGTGAAAGGAACATTCATGATTTACACGCTCACTGCAAATCCCGCCATTGACTACAACATCGCCTGCGACGGCCTTGCTGCCAACACTGTCACGCGTACTCGCAACGCCGTCTATACGCCCAACGGCAAGGGCCTCAACGTCTCGTTTACGCTTGACCACTACGGTGTCGACACCACGATCCTGGGCTTCTTCGCTGGTTTCTCGGGCGAGTTCATCGTCAAGGGCGCCGAGGCCCTGGGCGTGCCCGTCAAGCCCGTGTGGACCGACGGCATCACGCGCGTCAACGTGTTCCTCAATGCCGGCCCCGACACCGAGTACAACATGGTCAACGCCGGTGCCGCCATCAACGAGGCCAATGAGCAGGAGATGTTTGAGCTCATCGATTCGCTCGATGACATGACCTGCCTGGTAATCAGCGGCTCGCTGCCTCCCAACACTTCCGAGGGCTTCCTGGCCGAGGTTCTGCGCCGCGTCAAGGCCAAGGGTGCCGAGTTCGTTCTCGACATTTCGAGCCATCAGCTGGCAGATCTCATTGCCATGGAGCCGCTGCTGATCAAGCCCAATGACGACGAGTTGCTTGATATCTTTGGCATTAAGGTGAGCGGTGGCGACGATGAGTCCGTCAAGGGCGCTATGGCTGAGCTTCATGCCAAGGGCGCCAAGAACGTGCTGCTGACCCTTGGTGGCGATGGCGCGTACTTCTCCAACGGCGAGCATATCTGGTTTGCCAACCGCACCTTCGACGTCAAGCTGCTGTCGACGGTGTGCGCCGGCGATTCCTCGCTCGCTGCCTTCCTGTCCGTGTGGCACGACGCCCCCGAGCGTGTCGAGGACGCCCTGCGCCTTTCGATGGCTACCGGCGCCAACGTGGTCGAGTGCCCCGGTCTGGGCGATTTTGCCAAGGTGGACGAATATAAGAAGCACATCGAGGTTCGCCAGGTCTGCTAGTCCCTGCACCTTGCCTGAATAGTTTGATTATTTCGCATCCGTCTTAGACTAGGACGGATGCGTTTTTGTTTATCGGACTTGCGTGTGCAGTGGAGGCTGTTTCTTGCTAGACTTCTTGCTGACGCAATCGATAGCCAATTTGATAGTCGCAGGAGGCCATAGGCATGTGCAATGTTTCGCTCAACGGTACGCAACCGTCCGATGCCTCCCTGCGCGTCCTGCGCGCGCTTGAGGCGGCTGGTCTTGAGGCTTGGTACGTAGGCGGTTGGGTGCGCGACGCCCTGATGGGGCGCCCCAGCCACGATGTTGATATGTGCTGTAGCGGCCTGTGGCAGGAGTCCAAAGCGGCGCTCGAGGCCGCTGATATCGCGGTCGTGGAGTCGGGCATTAAATTTGGCGGAATCACGGCTATTTCCGATGGCGAGCGTATCGAGGTCACCACGTACCGCCTGGATGGCTTTTACATCGATGGGCGCCATCCTCAGAGTGTCGAGCGTGCCGCCTCGCTCGAGGACGATCTGGCCCGCCGCGACTTTACCGTCAACGCCATGGCCTGGCATCCCGAGCGCGGGCTTGTCGACCGCTACGACGGCCAGGGTGACTTGGAGCGCAAGCTGATTCGCGCTGTCGGTGATCCCAAGCGTCGCTTTAACGAGGACGCCCTGCGCATGCTGCGTGCGGTGCGCTTTGCCTGCCGTCTGGACTTTATGATTGAGTCCGAGACCAAGCGTGCGCTTGCCGAGTGCGCGCCGCTGCTCGATGCCGTGGCGCGCGAGCGTGTGGGTATTGAGCTCGAGGGCATTCTTTCGACCGGTCATGGGGGAGACGCGATGCTTCGCTATCCCGAGCTCATCTGTGCCGCTGTGCCCGAGTTGGCAGCGGGTCGCGGGTTTGATCAGCGAAGTGTCTACCATGCGTTTAACGTCTACGAGCATATCGCCCGTGTGCTGACGGTGGCAGGGGAGCTGGCGCTGTGCGACGGCGTCGCGCCATCGTCGAGCCTTATGTGGGCGGCGTTTTTGCACGATGTCTCCAAGCCCGAGTGCTTTACGGTCGATCACGCCGGCAGCGGACACTTCTACGGTCATCCCGAGCTCGGCGCCAAGAAAGCGCGCGTCATTATGGATCGCCTGGCACTCTCGCACGACCTGGTGCGCGACGTTTGCCTGCTCATCAAATATCACGATAAGCCGCTGCGCCCCGAGCGCTCCTGCCTGCTCAATATGATGCGCGCGCTTTCGGGTGAGGGCGTCGACACGGCCCGTCTGATTGACGAGCTCATGGACCTTAAGCGTGCTGACACGCTCGGCAAGGCCCCGTCGTGCTTCTATTACGTTGAGACGATTGAGGAGATGCGCGCGATGGCGCACGAGCTGCTGAAGGCAGGGGAGCCCTATACGCTCAAGATGCTCGCCATCAACGGCGGCGACCTGATCCGTGCCGGAGTCAAGCCCGGGCCGGAACTGGGTCAGCTTCTCAACTCCGCCCTCGACGCCGTGATCGAAGACAACATTCCCAACGATCGCGAAGCTCTTTTGGTCCATCTCAACTTGAATTAGCTACCCAGTTTACCTGCGTGTTCCATAACCTGCCGACAATTTTTCGGCAATTTGGAATTTCTTCTTGCGCTGACGTTTTTTGTCCCGTAATATATTTCCTCGCAGCACGGCAGTGCAGATGCCATGTGGCCCGTTCGTCTAGCGGTTTAGGACGCCGCCCTCTCAAGGCGGAGATCACCAGTTCGAATCTGGTACGGGCTACCACTTCTTTTCTGCTGAGGCTTATGGCCCGTTCGTCTAGCGGTTTAGGACGCCGCCCTCTCAAGGCGGAGATCACCAGTTCGAATCTGGTACGGGCTACCACGCATTTGATACCCGGGCTTCCCATGGAAGGCCGGGTTTTTTATTTTCAAACAACCGTCTGCAATTCCCGTTTGAACCAGAGCTTTGCGTTCTGTCTATGGTCCTTGCGGGTACAATATCCAAGATATTTTGACTGTTAGAAGGAGTCTCATGACGGAGTCCTCTCAGCATACGTCTAAGCCCCAGGTCGAGGTTGAGGCCTCGGGCGGAGATGACAATAAGAGCGCACGCCGCGGCGCCATCTTTATCGGCGTCGTGCTGGTGGGTTATATCGTCTATCTGGTGGTAACCGGGCAGATGGGGCAGTTCTGGGCCGCAATGTCGAGCGTCCAGGCGCCATGGCTCGTTGTCGCGTGTCTTTGCATGTTCATGTATCTGTTCTTTGGCATTGTGGCCTATGCGATCGCCGTCTGGCTCGACCCATTTTCACCCGTCGGCATCCGCGACCTGATTTCGGTCGAGGCGAGCGGCATCTTCTTTGGCAACCTGACGCCCATGATGATGGGCTCTACGCCTGCCCAGATCTACCGCCTGACCAAGGCAGGCCAAAACGTCGGCGAGGCCGGTGCCACGCAGTTCACGCGCTTTATCGTGTATCAGTTTGGCCTCGTTGCCTGGGGCGCCATTCTGCTGCTTGCACGCATGCCGTTTTTCGCCGAGCGCTATGGCGACATGACGCTGCTGTGCGTCTTTAGCTTTGGCGGTCACTGCTGCATTTTGCTTGGCATCTTTGCCGTCGCGCTTATGCCCAAGACCGTCACGCGCGTCGCGCACTGCATCATCAATTGGCTCGAGCGAATGGGCGTCTCGGCCACCAAGATCGAGGGCTGGCGTACGTTTGTCGACGGCGAAATCTACTCGTTTTCCGAGAAATTCAAACTATCTGCCGGCCATTTTTCGTCCATGCTGCTCACGGTCGTCATCACTATGCTGCAGCTGGCGTTTTTCTACCTGGTTCCGTACTTTTTGATGCTCTCTTTTGGCCACCACGAAGTCGACTTTTTCTCGGTCATGGCTGCGAGCGCCTTTGTCCAGCTGCTGAGCTCCGCCGTTCCGCTGCCCGGCGGCACTGGTGGCGCCGAGGGTGGCTTCGCATTGTTTTTGGGTCACTTTTTTGGCACGGCATCGACTGCCGGCTATCTGCTGTGGCGTCTGATCACCTTTATCGCGCCGACCATTTTGGCCGCCCCGCTGCTGGGCCTTAAGAGCGCTCACAACGAGAGTATCCATGCACGCTGGGACCGTATGATGCGCAAGCTCGGGCGCACGCCTCAGACGCCCTCTACGCCCGTTAAGGCACATCCTGCGTGCCAGGTTACCGTTGATCCCAATCAACGTGCTCAAAAGCCTGCTGTGGCCCCTAAGCCGGCACGCCAGACCTACGTTCGCCAGACTGGCGACGGCATTCGCGTTTCCCCGGCGGCGCTCAATAAAAAGAAGCGATCTTAGGGCCCGGTCGGCGAGTCGTGCGTTCTTGATGACGCTCGTCATTGCGATGTGAGATGTAGGATAATCCTCTTACGTTGATTATCTCCCACATGTAGAGGACTTACAGGTGGGCTGTTGACATGAAGGGGACACGTCTATGGCTACCACCAAACCGCGCCTTGACCGTCGTATCGTCCGCAGTCGCAATGCGATTCTTTCGGCGTTTGAGCGACTGCTTATGGAAAAGCCCCTGGCCGATATTACGGTGAGCGCTATCGCGCGCGAGGCAAATGTCGACCGTAAGACCTTCTACGTGCACTTTGGCACGGTCGACGGCTTGCTCGACGCCATTGCCGTCGATGTGGTCGAGATGATCGTCGATTCAGTCGAGAAGACGCTTTCCTCCATGGGCGGCGACACCAACGAGCGCGCACTTGGCGCTGCGGCGTCCTTTTTCAAGACCGTTAACGAGGCGCTGTGCAACAACCTGGTGCTTAATCGCCAGTTGATCGAAAACATTCCGCTCGACGACTTTATGGCTCGTCTGCGTGTGCCGCTCGAGCACGAGATCGCTGAGCGTGATCTGCTGCCCGAGGGTCTAAAGGACGAGATGTTCGATTACTACCTGGCGTTTTTGCTGTCCGGCATTATCGGCATCTATCGCACGTGGGCGTTGTCCGATGGCTCGGTTCCCATCGAGCGCGTCTCGGCGGTCGCCAACGACCTGACGTTGAATGGACTATCGAGTCTGGAATCTCGTTTCGAATAGCACTAGCGCCTTATCCCCCCCTGAGTTGCGGTGAAATAAGGACTGAATAGGCCTTTTAACAGCTTAAACACTCCCTATTTCACCGCAACTCAGGGGGATTGCATTACTGATAGCGCAGGCACTCGACTGGATCGAGCTTTGCGGCGCGGCGCGCGGGGTAGAAGCCAAAGATCACGCCGATGCCGACCGATACGGCAAACGCGAGCAGCACAGTTGTAATGGAGAAGCTCGGCGTAATCGTCCCGGTGGCTCCGAACTCGCTCATAATGCCCGAGTTGGCGGCAAAGAACGTGAGCCCCCAGGCCAGCAGATAGCCAATCACGACACCTAAAATGCCGCCGGTGATGCACAGCGCCGAGGATTCGGCCAAAAACTGGGCCGTGATATCGCGTCGGCTTGCGCCCAGAGCGCGGCGAATACCGATCTCGCGAATGCGCTCGGTCACGTTGGTGAGCATCATGTTCATAATGCCGATACCGCCGACTAGAAGTGAGATGCCAGCAACGGCGCCCATGATGAGCGAGAAGGCGCCCATAAAGGAGTTGAGGGCATCGATAGCGCTCTTCATGGAGCTTGCCGACACGCTGTCGTACTCGTCGTCCTCCGAGATGCCCTTCATGCTGCGCACCTTGGACTCGATCGTCTTGCAGAGCTCGTCCATATCGGTGCCCTCAGCGGCGAGTGCCGTCACACTGGGAAACGATGGATTGTCATCGCCGAAAAGCTCGGCGATCGTTTCTCGTGGCATGTACAGGCTCAGCGAGCCCATGGAGTCGTTGCCGCCGTCGATGACGCCAATAATCTGCACGTCTCCGCTCGAAACCTTGATGGTCTTGCCAATCGCGTCCTGTTCGTTGCCGTACAGTTGATCGGCGCCGCCGCGGCCAATGAGCGCCACGCGCGCGCCGGATTTGGACTCGATGTCGTTATAGGTGCGACCGGCAACGATCTTGCTGGCGCCCACGGCATCGAGCATGTCACTATCGACACCTTGGGCCATGACGGTATAGCTCTTATCTCCAACTTTGTACTCGGAATAGGCGCTGTCGACGATGCCGATCTGCTCGATTTGCGGCACCGTCTTGCGCAGCTTCTCGACATCCGAATCGGTGAGCTCTTGGGACGAGTAGATCTGCACCATGCGGGCCGCATTGAGGCCCAAGCTGTTGACCAAGCTGTTTTGGATGCCGCCGATGAGCGAGGTCATGGCTATGACCGAGGCGATGCCAATGACGATGCCCAGGATGGTGAGCAGGCTACGTCCCTTGTTGTCCTCGAGCGAGTGCAGGGCTTCTTGGACAAGATCGCGGGTGCTCATGCCTCTGCTCCTTTCGGCGGTGTAGAAGGTACGCAAATCGCGGGTAGGCTGTTGACGGCTCCGCGTAGCGTATTCGGCGCATGTGCGATATATGCGCCGTCATGGATTCGCCCGTCGCGGATAGTCACGGCACGGTCGGCCTCGGCAGCAATGCCCGGGTCGTGCGTGATGAGTACGATGGTCTTGCCTCGTTCTTGGAGCTTATGGAAGGTTTCCATGACGAGTGCCCCAGTTGTCGAGTCTAGGTTTCCCGTGGGCTCGTCGGCCAGGATGATGGGCGGATCGTTGACGAGGGCGCGCGCGATGGCAACGCGCTGCATCTGTCCACCAGAGAGTTCTGATATGCGGTGGTCCCAATGGTCGACCGGTAGCGTGACGGCTTGCAGTGCGTGCACGGCGCGCATCTCGCGCTGGTTGCGCGGCACATTGGTGTAGGACAGCGGCAGCATGACGTTTTCGATAACCGACAGACGCGGCAGCAGGTTGAAACTCTGAAAGACAAAGCCGATGCTCAGCGCCCGCACCTCGGTGAGCTCATCATCGTCCAGTTCGGCGACATTGAGGCCCTGCAGGTAATAGTCGCCCGCCGTCGGTTTGTCCAAGCAACCCAGGATGTTCATGAGCGTCGACTTGCCTGAGCCCGAGGGGCCGGTGATGGCGACGAACTCACCGGGGTCCACCGCCAGGCTCACATTGTGCAGGATGTGAGCGCAACCGGCCTCGCTCTCAAAGATGCGGTGCACGTTGCGGATGTCGATGACGGGGCGCATTACATGCCCTCATCGGCAGGCATACTGTCGCCGCCGTCTGCCGTCATGCCTGCGCCGGTATCCACCACGATGGTGTCTCCATCGCGCAGCTTGGTAACCGGCACGTCGGGGTTGATCTCGTTGCCCTGGTCGTCGCGCTTGACCTGCGTCTTGCCGACCACGGCGTCGTTGTCGTTTTGCGTCACGATGGTCACCTTAACGCGGCGTGTCTCCTTGCCTTCGTCATCGGTGGCAAGATTGACGTAATAGTGCTCGCCATCCTCGGTCATCAGGGCCATGGTGGGCACCATGACTACGTCGTCAAGCTGCTCGGTCACCACCGAGACCTCGGCAGTCATACCGGGCTTAAGGCGGCTATCGGGTGCCTCGATGAGGATGTCGACGTTAAAGGTCACGCTGCCGCCACCACCGTTGGCGGCGTCGGAGTTTGCCACCGATGCGATAGCCGTGACGGTGCCCTGGCTCACGATATCGGGAAACGCGGGATAGGTAACGTTGGCGCTCTGGCCCACGGCGATCTTGGCGATGTCCTTTTCGCCCACCTGAACCGTCACCTTCATCTTAGAGAGGTCGGCGATTTGCATGCACTGCTTGCCGCCGCTCGTGTCGCCTTCGCCCATGACCATGCCTCCGGTCACCGTGGCGCCCACTTTGGCGTTGAGTTCGACGATGCTACCCGAGCTGGGGGCCTTTACGGTGCGTTCGGTCGCCTTGGCGTTTGCCTGGTCCAGGGTTGCCTGGGCCGAGGCGAGATTGCGCTGAGCGCTCGAGACGGCGCTGGCGTTGGCGTTGGCGGTTGCATCCGTCGGGGTGGTCGCTCCGTCGGCATCCAGCGTCGGTGCTGCCTGTGCGGCAGCAAGTGTCGTCTGTGCGTTTTTCAGGTCTTCCTGGGCGGCCGCGACCGCGCGCTGCGCCTCGGCAACGGCATTATCGAGCTCATCGTTTTTAATGGTCATGAGCACGTCGCCCTCGTTGACGCTCTGACCGGCTTGCACGTTGATCGATGCTACCGTGCCGTCAACAGAAGGGGAGACCACTGAGGCAGAAATTGGCTTGAGCTGTCCTTTTGCCTCGACAGTCGTGGTAAAGGTGCCTTCCATGACCATGTCGGTAACAGGTTCACCTGCAGATTGCGGCTGCGAATTGAGGACAACGCTTACAATAATGGCTATTAGGATAATGCCGCCCACGATGCCGGCCGCAATGCCGCGTCGGACGAGCTTTTTGTGTCGCCGTTCGGCACGCTTGGACTTGAGCTTTGCGTAGGCCTCATCGTCGGATATTCCGGCGTTACCTTGCTCGCCGTCGTTTTGCTGCGCCGTGGGGGCGCTGGTGATAAACGGCAGCGTTTCAGTTGCGCCTTCCGGCACGCGCCCGGTATCGTCGGGGCCCGGGGTGATGGTGGGGACATTCGACATTGCGTCTCCTTTATAGAACATACCGCGATAAGTATATGCGCCCACCGGTTGGGGCGGGCGCATAGGCGCGTTTCTTTCAGCATCGAAAGGTAGGTGTCGCTGAGCTTTGTTGCGTTGCGCGTGACGTGCTAGGAATGCACGACCACGCACAGACCGACTTTGATGCAGTCGTGGAGCGCCTTGGCATCGGCCAGGCGCAGATTGATGCAGCCGTGGCTACCGCACCATTTATACGATTCGGCACTATCGAAACTCGAATCGTTTTGCCAGGTAGCGTCGTGGAAGCCAACCATGTTGCCCTCAAACGGCATCCAGTAGCTCACCGGGCTCTCGTATTTGGGCTTACCGGTCTTGGGGTCCTTGGCGCCGATAAGCTTGGTGGCGCCGTCGTTGCTGTTGATCTGCCACACGCCCTCGGGGGTGGCGTCTTCGCCCGGTTTGCCGGAAATAAAGTTGGCCTCCCAAACGATATTGCCGCTCTCGTCATAGTAGCGCGCGTGCTGCTCGGACAGGTCGACGTCGATATACGCCTTCCAATCGGGCTCTCCCTTGGCGGTAAAGGTGTCGGCCTTCTGGGAGTAGTTGATCTCAATTTCGCCGGTCTGCTTGTTGTTAATAGCATCCTCGACCTGCTTGGCAAGCGTGCTGCTATCGATAGACCAACCAAAGTCACCGCCTTCGACGGCACATTGCTTGCCATCGGCGCGCGTCCACCAGCGAGTGGAGCCCACGGTATTAAAGCCGTTGGCGAGGTCTGCTGCCCAGTTGCTGATCTGGGAGGTGTAGAGTGTGGGGTTTGCAGGGTCGGCAAAGCTGATCCACTGCAGCACCGAGCTGCCGTCGACCTTGCCGGCATCCTCGCCGTTGAGCTTGAGAGTCACGTTGACGCCCAGGAAGTTGTTGGCGGCATCGCATGCGGCCTGAATCTGATCATCTGTCAGCGTGCCGTTGAGCGGCTCGTAGGCATCGTTGCCGAGCTTCGTAAGATCGACGGTCTCGGCGAGCGACGCGAGCTCGATCTCCGCATACTTAATGACATGCTCGCGGTTGAGCTTTTCGTTGGAGCGGGCCTTCTCGATCGTGAACTTGCCCGCCTTCTCGTCGTAGGAGCTCGATGCCTCAAAGGTACCCGAGCGGCCTTCGTTGAATGCGTCGATGGCGGCACCCAGATCCTCCTCGAAATGCTTTTGGTCAAAGGCGTCCGAGAGCATGGACAGGTCGACGTCCTGTTCCAGGTCGATGGTACCGTTTTTGGTCGCGCTAACGTTCTTGCCGCCGAGCGAGGCAATCAGGCGCGAAGGCCACAGCAGCGGCTCGTTGCTGCCGATAATCTCGTGGGCAGCTGCCTCGCCGTCGACGATGGGCTCGTCGGATTCGGGCTGATAGGTCCAGCTAAAGTCATCTCCCGAAACGGTGAGTTTGTAGTGCTTCCAGGCGGAGTCGACCTTGGTAGCGGCGGATGAGGCGTTGGAAAACGAGATATCGACGCCGGCGATGGTGGTGTTGGGGTAGGCAATCTGCGAAAACGCCACGACGCCCACGATATAGACGATGGCGACGAGGCCGAGGACGACGAAGAGCGCCGTCTTGCCGCCTGTCTTATTGCCCTTTGCGGTGCGGTTGCCGGCGGGACCGCGGTTGTTGGAAACTCGAGTGTGCGAAGGGCGCTGGTTGTGACCGGCGCCATGTGCGGAACGCTGCTGACGCTGCTGATGCTGGCCCTGATTGGGGCGCGGGGAGGTATTTGCCGCGCCGTGCTGTTGGCCATGAGCTGGCGCTACGGGACGCGGCGATTGGATGCCTCCGGGCTGCCTGCTGGGCTGTTGCGGATCGGGGATCAGTTGGCTGCGGTCGATTTGCGACATCGTATATATTTCCTTCGAGTTTCGCCTTACGGCTCATCGTGTTTTAACTGGGCTTGAATTATAGCGATTACGCAGTTACTTGTGTTACGAAAACAGAGGCGATAAAGGATAGGTGGGACATATGTCCCACCTATCGTTCGCTTTTGCTCGCTATCCGCATATTCCGCATTTTGCGCACGCCGAGAGTGCTGCCGGAGCCTGCGCGATGCCGCCCTTGGCCGTCTCGCGCAACGTGGCGGGCAGAGCGTGGCCCACCGAGAGCATCACGTGCGCCATCTGGTCAAACGGCACCAGGCTCTTGATGCCGGCGAGGGCGAGCTGCGCCGAGCTGAAGGCCGCGGCCACGCCGATGGCGTTGCGGTTTTGGCAGGGCACCTCGACAAGGCCACCGACGGGGTCGCAAACGAGGCCCAACAGGTTGCTCAGTGCGATGGAGCTGGCGTCGAGCGCCTGCTCGGGAGTGCCGCCCATCATCTGGACCAGCGCGGCGGCGGCCATGGCGGCAGCGCTTCCAACCTCGGCCTGGCATCCGCCCTCGGCGCCGGCGACGCAGGCGCTCGTGGTGAGGTTGAGGCCGATGGCGGCGGCGCAGTAGAGGGCATCCATGACCTGTTCGTCGTCGAGCTGGAGGTGATCGGCGAGCGCCAGCACGCAGCCGGGGACGACGCCCGCGGAGCCGGCCGTGGGGGCGGCAACGATCACGCCCATGGTGGCGGAGCGCTCGAGCACAGCCATCGCGCGGGCCACGGCATCGGTCTGAACGGGGCCCATCAGGCTTGTACTCAAATCGTTGCGGCAGGTGGCATCGACGAGCTTGGCCTCGCCGCCGATAAGCCCGCCGAGCGATCGCTGCGGATTGGAGATGGGGGCCGTGGTCTCCTCGCGCATGACGTCGAGCACGCGGCGCATGGCTGCGATAGCATGGGCCTCGCCGGTTAGACGTGCCTCGCGCACGGCCATGACAGCGCCGATATTCAAACCGAGTTCGGCGCACGCATCGAGCAGCTGCTCGCCGTCGTCGAAGATCTCCTTGGCCGAGACGCCGGGGGAGAGCGACGAGGCCGAGCCCGGGAGCTCGATAAACGTGGCGTAATCGACATTGTCGAGCTTTCGCAGCATGGGGACGACGGTGTCGTCGGGAGCGCCGTCGGTCTCAAAGACGGAGTAGGCCTGGCCGCCCACCTCGGTGCGATAGGTTCGGCAAAAGGCGATGTTGACGTGTGCGTAGGCAAGCAGGTTCGTGAGCGCGGCGAGCACGCCGGGAACGTCCTGGTGCGCCACGAAGAGCGTGGAATACATGCCCGAGATGTCGACGCCAACGCCGTTGATGCGGCTGATGCGCATCTTGCCGCCGCCAAGGCTCTCGCCGCGGACCTGTGCCGTGGCGCCCGTGTCGTCGACCATGTCGATGTCGACGGTGTTGGGGTGGATGGAGGCGTCGTCGCCCTTAATTTCAAAGTGATAGTCGAGGCCCTGCTCGCGCGCGAGGTCAAAGGCCTGCTTGATGTTCTCGTCGTCGGTATCGAGCCCCAAGATACCCGCGACGAGCGCGCGGTCGGTGCCGTGGCCGCGGTAGGTATGGGCAAAGGAGTTCCACAGGCTAAAGTTGACCTTGGTGATGCGACCTTCCAGCAGGCTGGCGGCAACCTGTGCGCACCGCAGGGCGCCGGCGGTGTGCGATGAACTGGGGCCGACCATGACGGGGCCCAAGATCTCGAATGCCGAGGTCGTTGCTAGTGTTTGCGGCTTGCCTGCCATGGCTGCTCCTTCTTTATCTCGTCGTCCCGAGGGGCGGGGCATAAGGTCGCCTGCTCGGGCAGTCCTGCTCGCACGGAGAGCACATTAAGTGCTCTCCGGCTCGTGCGGAACTCGCGATCGACCTTATGCCACGCCCCTCGGGACTAAGGATACATGGTAGAGGCGCTTGTGCTTCAAAATTCATCGGCTGGGTACGCAGCGAAGGTTCATATCGAAATATCTTCACCACCGGGTAAATAAAAAAAGAAGTACCGCTTGGGGGCGGTACTTCTTTTGAAAGCACGTATGTTGTTCTGACCTTAGCGGATCTAAATTAGAGGCCGCAGGCTGCTTTGAGTTCTTCGACTCGGTCGGTCTTCTCCCAGGTGAAGTCGGCGTCTTCGCGGCCGAAGTGACCGTAGGCTGCCGTCTTTTCGTAGATGGGGCGACGCAGGTCTAGGTCGCGGATGATTGCGCCTGGGCGCAGGTCGAAGGTCTTCTCTACGGCTTCAACGATCTTGTCCTCGGCGACGTGTGCGGTGCCGAAGGTGTCGACCATGATTGAGAGGGGCTTGGAAACGCCGATGGCGTAGGCAAGCTCGACTTCGCAGCGGTCGGCCAGACCGGCGGCGACCACGTTCTTGGCGACCCAGCGCGCGGCATACGCGGCGGAGCGGTCGACCTTGGTGCAGTCCTTGCCGCTAAAGGCACCGCCGCCGTGACGGCCGTAGCCGCCGTAGGTGTCGACGATGATCTTGCGGCCGGTCAGGCCCGTGTCGCCCATGGGGCCGCCCACGACAAATCGACCGGTGGGGTTCACGTAGATGTCTGCGTTGTCCCACGGCATGTTCTCGGCAGCCATGACCGGGGTGATGACGTGCTCGATGAGGTCGGCCTTGATCTTGCCCATGTCCTCGATCTCGGCGGCGTGCTGCGTGGAGATGACGATGGTCGTGACCTCGACGGGCTTGCCGTCTTCGTAGCGCACGGTGACCTGGGTCTTGCCGTCGGGACGCAGATAGGCGAGGGTACCGTCGTGACGCACGGCAGCCAGGCGCTCGGCCAGGCGGCTTGCCAGGTAGTGCGGCATGGGCATGAGGGTCTTGGTCTCGTTGGAGGCATAGCCGAACATCATGCCCTGGTCGCCGGCGCCGATCAGGTCGATCGGGTCGGTGGTAGCGCCGGTCTGGGTCTCGAAGGACTCGTCGACGCCCTGGGCGATATCGGGCGACTGCTCGTGAATGAGGCTCATGACGCCGCAGGTGTCGCAGTCAAAACCGAACTTTGCACGGTTGTAGCCAATGCGGCGGATAACGCCGCGGGCGATTTCCTGTACGTCGACGTAGGCCTGGGTGCGAATCTCGCCGGCGACGATGACGGTGCCGGTGGTCACGAGGGTCTCGCAGGCGCAGCGGACGTTCTCCACGTTGGCAGGCACGCCGTTGGGGGCGATGTAGCCCTGCTCCTGGAGCTCTATTTCTTTGGCGAGGATTGCGTCGAGGACGGCGTCGCTGATCTGGTCAGCGATCTTATCGGGATGACCTTCGGTCACCGACTCCGACGTAAATACAAAGGACCCGTGCTGGGGTGGGATGGAACGAAGTTCTTCTGACATGATTGTCCTTTCAAAAACGTGTCCCGGCGACCGTTACCATTCCGCCAGGCTCTCTATGCAAGGGCACATCATAGCGCGTAAATCAAACATTCACACCCTTTCCGCACCTACTCATTGGGGACAGACTTAAATGAGTAGTCTTGCGGCACTTGGGGACGTTCCTTTTGTGCCGGCACTTTAGGAACGTCCCCAAGTGCCGGCAGATTGGGACACTTCTCTTCGGTCAGCTCCGAAGATTGTCCCCAACGACTAGTCGTTTAAGAACGTCCCCAACGACTACTCATTATAAGTCTGTCCCCAATGAGTGGGTCGGTGCCCTTTGTGCGGAGGTTGCTTTGTTGCTTTATACTGGTGCGGTTAGACATCCATCCTGCAATCGAGGAGATTTCCATGGCATCAGACGTTCGCGTCCGCTTTGCACCCTCACCGACGGGCAAGCTGCACATCGGCGGCGCCCGCACCGCTATCTATAACTGGGCTTTCGCCCGTGCTAACGGCGGCACGTTCATCCTGCGCATCGACGACACCGATCCCACCCGCTCCACCGACGAGAACACGCAGATCATCCTGCGCGCCATGCGTTGGCTGGGTCTTGACTGGGATGAGGGCCCCGAGGTGGGTGGCGACTTTGGCCCCTATGCTCAGACCGAGCGCCTGGACCTGTACAAGCAGGCCGCCCAGAAGCTTTGGGACGAGGGCAAGGCCTATCCCTGCTTCTGCACCAAGGAGCAGCTCGACGCCGACCGCAAGGCCGCGCAGGAGCGCAAGGACCCCTTCCAGGGCTATCAGCGCCGTTGCCGCGATCTTGATCCCGAGGAGGCCCGCCGCCGCATCGAGGCCGGCGAGTCCTACGTCCTGCGCATCAAGGTGCCCGAGGACCGCGGCGACGTCGTCATCCACGACGCCGTCCACGGCGAGGTGACCTTCGACGCCAAGGAGCTCGACGACTTTGTCATCTTCCGCTCCGACGGCACGCCCACGTACAACTTCGCGACTGTCGTCGACGACGCCATGATGAAGATCACCCACGTCATCCGCGGCGACGACCACCTGTCCAACACCCCGCGTCAGGTCATGGTCTACGAGGCCCTCGGCGCGCCCGTGCCCACGTTCGCCCACATCTCCATGATCCTGGGTGCCGACGGCAAGAAGCTCTCCAAGCGCCACGGCGCCACCTCGGTGGAGGAGTACCGCGACGCCGGCTACCTGTCCGACGCCTTCGTCAACTACCTGGCGCTGCTCGGCTGGTCGCTCGACGGCGAGACCACGATCATCCCGCGCGATGTCCTGGCCAGCAAGTTCTCGCTCGACCGTATCTCCAAGAACCCGGCGACCTTCGACCCCAAGAAGCTCGATTGGGTCAACGCCGAGTACATCAATGGCATGTCCGATGCTCAGTTTGCCGACGAGATCATGGTCCCCGAGCTGCACGAAGCGGGTCTCATCGAGGGCAATGTCGAGTACGGCGAGGATTGGATCGATGCGCTTGCCGCCATCGTCAAGCCGCGCACCAAGATGCCGGCTGACGCCGTGACCGTCGCCGCTCCCATCTTCGCTACGGCCGAGACGCTCGAGTATGACGAGAAATCCGTCAACAAGGGCCTGGCCAAGGAAGGCATGGGTGCCATTCTGGATGCCGCCAAGGCCGCGCTTGAAGGTGTTACCGAGTGGACGGCTGCCAACATCGACGCCGCGCTTGAGCCGCTGCCCGAGCAGATGGACCTCAAGAAGCGCGTGGTGTTCCAGGCCGTGCGCGTCGCCGTCTGCGGCAACATGGTGAGCCCCCCGCTGGGCGAGACCATGGCGCTCGTCGGCCGCGACGACTGCCTGGCGCGCATCGACCGCGCCCGCACGATGGCGCTGTAGCAGCCGCGCAAACGTATGTATATGAGCCCCGTTCACCCCGAGCGGGGCTCTTGTTTCTGTAGACGTATGGGATAGGAGGTGCTGGGGCCATGGCTGAGCAACTTTCGCTGTTTGGTTCGCCGGAACCGGAGGAGGCTCCGGCGAAGCCCGTGCCTGCCGCTGCCTCGGCTCAGCCTAAGCCTGCACCTGAGCCCATTGCCGCCTACGCGAGCGTAGTCCTGGACATTCCGACGCGTGCGCTGTCCGAGCCATTCGCCTACGGCATCCCCGAGTCCCTTGCCAACGATGCCCAGATCGGGTCCACGGTCCTGGTCCACTTTGGTAACCGTGCGGCTGCGGGCTATATCGTCGACATCGCGCCCGAGCTTGCCAACCTACAAGGTAACGACGCCCTCGACCCCGCGCGCATCAAGCCTATCGAGGCTATCCTCAGCAAGCCGCTCTTTACCGCTGAGGCTGCACGCATTGCGCGCTGGATGAGTCGCGAGTACGTCGCAACTCTTTCCGAGTGCCTGCGCCTATTCTTGCCTCCGGGTGGAAGTCCGCGCGTGGTCAAGGGCGATGACGGCGTGTGGACCGTTGAGCGCCCCGCCGTCAAGCCTATCCAAAACCGCTGGGTGATGCTTACGCCCGATGGCTTTGACTATACGCCGCCCAAGACTGCCGTTCGCCAACGCCAGCTCATCGAGGCGCTTCAGTGCGGCCCCGTCACGACGCGCGATCTCAACCTGCTCTACAACAACATGTCGGCGACCATCAAGGCGCTCGAAAAACGCGGCGTCGTGGTGGTGGAGGAGCGCCGCGCCTGGCGTGGCTGCAGCGAGCAGACCACGTTGTCCTCGGCAAGCGGCAAGGCGCCGGTCGCGCTCACGAACGGCCAGCAGCAGGCGCTCGCGCAGATTGAGCGTGCTCGCCTGGACGCACACGGCGATGTGGTCCTTGTCGACGGCGTCACCGGATCCGGTAAAACCGAGGTCTACCTCTCCGCTATCGAGCGCGTGCTCGCGGCCGGGCGCTCAGCGTGCGTGCTTGTGCCCGAGATCTCGCTGACGGCTCAAACCGTCGGCCGCTTCCGTTCGCGCTTTGGCGAGACGGTCGCGGTCTTCCATTCCCGTCTTTCGGCCGGTGAGCGCCTGGACCAGTGGGATATGGTCGCAAGTGGCGCCGCCCGTGTTGTCGTCGGCGCGCGTTCGGCACTCTTTTGCCCGCTCAGCGACCTGGGCCTCATCATCATCGACGAGGAGCACGAGACCAGCTACAAACAGGGCTCCAGTCCGCGCTACCATGCGCGCGAGGTGGCGGCCGAGATGGCGCGCCGCTATCGCTGCCCACTCGTGCTGGGCTCGGCTACGCCTTCTGCCGAAGCGCTCGACCGCTGCCACCGCGGCACGTACGGCGGCGTCACGTGGACGCGCGTCGAGATGCCCGAACGCCCGGGTCACGCGGTCCTGCCTACGGTCCGCATTGCCGACCTACGTCGCGAGTTCTCGCACGGTAGCCGCTCAATGTTCTCAAAACCGCTGATGGAAGGCCTGGAGCGCGTTGTGGAGCGGCGAGAGAAGGCTGTGCTGTTGCATAACCGCCGCGGCTTTGCGCCGTTTTTGATGTGTCGCGAGTGCGGTTGCGTCCCCACTTGCAACCACTGCTCCACGGCGCTTACGTACCACGAGCGCACGCACACGCTGCAGTGTCACACCTGTGGTTCGTCCTGGCGCGTGCAGCCGTATCCCGCACCCACGAGTCGTTGCCCCAAATGCGGCAGCCGCTACCTGGCAAAAATGGGCCTGGGCACGCAGCAGATTGAGGACGCGCTGCACCAAATGCTGCCCGAGGACGTCGCCATCATTCGCATGGACGCTGATTCCACGCGTGGCAAGGACGCGCATAAAAAGTTGCTCGAGCAGTTCGATGCCGCCGATTGCGCGGTGCTGCTGGGCACCCAGATGATTGCCAAGGGCCTCGACTTTCCCGAGGTCACGCTTGTGGGTGTAGTCAATGCCGACTTTGCGTTAAAGCTGCCCGATTTTAGAGCGGGGGAGCGCGCCTACGATTTGCTGGAGCAGGTCGCGGGCCGTGCCGGACGCGGCGATCGCCCTGGCGAGGTCGTCATCCAGACCTATCTGCCCGAGGACCCAGTCATCCGCGCCGTCGCCGAGCACGACCGTTCGATCTTTACCGACTACGACCTGGACCAGCGCCGCGACGCACTGTATCCGCCGTTCGTTCGTCTGGTCAACATTTTGGTGTGGTCGGCTAGCCGCGACGATGCGCAGGATTATATCGGGCGCATCGCAAAGCTGCTCAAGCGCCGATGGCATGCCGCCGCTCCCGACTTTTTGCGGTCGGGCAGCGCGGTGCCGCAGGTGCTGGGTCCGGCTTCGTGTGTAATCGAGAGAGCAAAGGACCGTTATCGCTTCCACCTGCTTGTGAAGTCGCCCGTGGGGTACCATGTCTCTGATGATATCGACGCCTGCCTCAAAGAGGTGGGCTCCGTGCGCGGCGTGAGCGTGAGCGTTGACGTCGACGCCTATGATTTGATGTAACAACCCGAAAGGATGGCCATGGAAGCCAACGGAATCGTACTGTCGCCCGACCCTCGTCTGCGCCAGGAGTGCGCCGTCATCGACGAGATCACCCCGGCGATCGAGGCGCTTGCCGAGAAGATGAAGAAGATGATGTTCGACAACGGCGGTTGCGGCCTGGCCGCCCCGCAGATCGGTGAGCTCATTCAACTCGTCACCATTGACTGCGATTACAGCGACAAGAACGACTATGACCCGTATGTGCTCATCAACCCTGTCATTGTTGAGCAGAGCGACCATCTGGTGCCGTTTAGCGAGGGCTGCCTTTCCATCCCTGGCATTAGCTGCGAGATCGAGCGTCCCGACCATGTCGTCGTCGAGGCATATGATTTGGACGCCAACCTGATTCGCTACGAGGCCTCGGGCGATCTGTTCTGCGTGTGCCTGCAGCACGAGATCGATCACCTGCACGGCAACACCATGTTCGAGCGACTCAAGCCCATGCAGAGGCTCAAGGCAGTCAAGGAGTACCAGGACGCCCTGGCCCGCGGCGCTCGACCGGGCGAGACGGAGTAGGTCCCACCGTCCCCGGTGCTGAGCGCCCACATATCATCCCGTGCTCAAACATTCTCGCGTTGCTGCGAAACTGCGCGCGGGACGATATGTGGGCGCTCAGCACCGGGGACTGCGTTGTTCTGGCTCGGTTCGCCCGGGTGCCGTCGGGCCAGGGATGGGCGTCTTCGCTGATAGGTGCTTTGCTGAAAGAGCTGCTTTTATTGCGGCTCTTTCTTTGGTTTTGGGTATATTTGTTCTTGTTGAATTGTTATTGCGGATGGGCTGTGTACTTGGCTTTCCGCCGTTATTTGTAGCTGTCTCGGCTTTGGTTGAGGGGAGACGTTCTTTATGCGTATTGTGTTTATGGGTACGCCTGATTTTGCTGTGCCTTCGTTGACTTCGCTTGTCGAGGCTGGGAATGAGATTGCGCTTGTTATTACTCGTCCCGATGCTGTTCGTGGGCGTGGTAAGAAGCTTGAGCCTTCTCCTGTTAAGGCCAAGGCGCTTGAGTTGGGGTTGCCGGTTGTTGAGGCCAATCGTATGACGCCCGAGGTTGTCGAGTCGCTTCAGGCTGCGCAGGCTGATATATTCTGCGTGGCTGCCTATGGCTGCATTTTGCCCGATGAGGTGCTGCATATGGCGCCGCTTGGTATTGTGAATGTTCATGCTTCGCTGCTGCCGCGTTGGCGTGGCGCCGCTCCCATTCAGCGTGCGATTCTTGCTGGTGATGAGGTTGCCGGCGTTTCCATTATGCGTATTGGGCATGGCGTGGATACCGGCGCTTATTGTGCGCAGGCCTCGACATCTGTCGCCGGCAAGCATGCCGAGGCACTGACGATGGAGCTTGGCGAGCTGGGCGGTAAGCTGCTGGCCGATACGCTGCCCTCGCTTGCCGATGACACAGCGGTGTGGACCGAGCAGGATGAGTCGCTCGTCACGCATGCTGCCAAGATTTCCAAGCAGGAGATGCGTCTGGATCCGCAGATGGCGGCGCTCGATTGCGTGCGTCACGTGTTGGCTTCGTCCGACACTGCACCCGCTCGCTGCGTGATTGCCGGTAAGTCGGTTCGCGTGCTCGATGCTGCGCTGGCGGATGTGTCGCTTGGCGAGGGCGCTGTTGCCGTTAAGAGCAAGCGTGTCTACCTGGGACTTTCCGATGGTGCGGTCGAGCTGCTTGAGGTTAAGCCCGATGGCAAGCGCGCTATGGCTGCTTCTGCCTGGGCTGCCGGCCTGCAGGGCGCCGATCTGACGTGGGGTGCTTTGTCATGAGCAAGCTTTCCCCCGCGCGTAAGCTCGCGCTCGATGTGCTGATGGAGGCCGACCGTCGCGGCATGTATGCGCGCGATGTGCTCTCTGCCCGCGCTACGGCCAAGGCCATTGACAAGCGCGATTCCGCGTTTGCCGCTCGCCTGGCGCTGGGCGTTGCCGCGACGCAGGGCATTTTGGATGAGCTGCTCGATCAGTTTCTCGATAAGCCCAAAAAGGTCGCGCCGCGCGTTCGCATGGCGCTTCGCATCTCGGCCTTCGAGATGCTCTACCTGCATACCCCGGGTCGCGTTGCCGTGAGTCAGGGCGTTGAGCTGGTTCGTAGCGGCGCTAAATCGGCTGCCGGTCTGGCGAACGCCGTACTGCATAAGGTCGCGGACAACGTCGAGGACTTTGCCACTGCGGCGGATGCCGATGAGTCCGAGCGCCGATTGGTTCGCCTGTCTCGCCTGATGGGCATGCCGCGCTGGCTGTGCGCTCGCATTATGGCCTCGTTCGATACGCCCGAGGGAGCGCTCAACTTTGCCGGAAATCTGGCGCCCGCGCCGCTCGCTTTGCACGAGAACGCCTTTGCAACCAAGCCTGATCCGTACCTATCGCAGCTTGTGGCGCCGGTGTTTCCGGGCTGCCATGCGCCGGTCGATTCGCAGGCTACGGTTGCGTCGGGTGTGTTTGAACGCGCGGCGGCCGTGGCCTCGGACCTTAACGCTCAGCTCATCGCTACTGCGGCTACTCGTCCCGGGCGCTGCCTAGAGATTGGCGCCGGTCGTGGTACCAAGACGTATGTGATGATGTGCCAGGCTAAGCGTGCCGGCTACGACCGTCAGCACACTGCACTCGATTTGCACGATCGCAAGTGTGACCAGAATCTCGCGCGCCTGCATAAGGCGGGTATCAAGGGCGTTCGTACCGTCTCGGGTGATGCATGCGAGCTCGATGCGGTCCTCACGTCGTTCGATGCCATGCTTGGTAAACCCGTTCTGTTCGATACAGTGTTTATCGATGCCCCATGCTCGGGTACCGGCACCATGCGCCGTCATCCTGAGATTCCGTGGCGCTTGACCGAAAAGGACGTGACGGTTGAGCTTCCTAAACTGCAGCTGACGATGCTCAAGGAAGCCGCCGCGCGCGTGGCTGCCGGCGGTGAGCTTATCTATGCCACCTGCTCGGTTTTTGCTGAGGAGAACACTCAGGTCGTGGATGCCTTCCTGGCTTCTCCCGAGGGTGCCGGCTTTACCGTGGCGCCGCTCTCCGAGGCGCAAATCCTGCAGCTGCCCGAGTTTGCCCAGGCTAAGAAACTCGTCTCCGTCCGCCAGAACGCTCGAGGCCTCTTCCAAAGCGTGCCGGTAAACGCCGACTCCTACGACGGCCACTTCTGCGCCCGCCTGGTCCACAAGTAACAACTAAGTTGCGGTGAAATAGGGATTGAAAAGCGGCTTCTACCCGCCAAACAGTCCTTATTTCACCGCAACTCATAAGGATGATTTTTCTGGGACTGGGATTAATAAATCGGATATGAAAGTAAGCGGTTGGGTTTGGTAAGTTTCTGGATGCATGAACCGCTCGCAGATTTAATATTGAGGGGTTAAAATGATCGATCTTAATAGTGACAAGATTGACAATCCTGAAGATAATACTCAGGAAAATGAAGAGGTTGAGAATTCTTCGATTAAAAAGCGGGTAATTATTGGTGCCGGTATTGTTGCTCTGCTCCTTGCTGGTTGTGTCGGTGGTTATGCTGGTTATAATTACAAACAAGCATGTAGTGAACATAATCAGCAGGTTGAAGTTTTGTATTCAAAGGCTAGCGATAGTGTTGCTGCCTTTAAGGCTGATCCTGGGTTACTAACTTTTGAGCAACGTCTTGATACCATTAAAAATGCTCAAAATAATAAAGAGATTTTGAATAAAGAAATCTCTAATGACAGTTTTAAGTATGCGGATGGCACTTCCCCTGATTGGACGAAGTTGCTTAATAAATACGATTCCATTATTAAAGACTGTCGTAATGCGCAAAATGATGAGTGGAATACTTCTGTAACTGACCATGTTAATTTTGATGTAAATTCTACTGAAGATACTGACTCTCTCCAGCAGCATATTAATAGCCTCAATGGTCTTCTTAATGATATTTCTAATAAAGATAATCAGAAGCTGATTTTTGAAGATGCAAAAAAGGATTCTAAGAAGTTCATTGATCAAATCAATGAACAGATCAGTCGTTATCAATCTCGTATTGATGATTTAAACAAGGCAAAAGCAGAGGCTGAGGCGAAGACTCAAGAAGAAGTGGCGCAGACTCAGCAGCAGGCTTCTCAGCAAAACAATTATTCCAACAATTCTTATAGCGGTAATAATTATTCTGGTGGAAGCGGCTATTCGGGAGGCTCCTCTAACGGCGGCGGTAAAGTAGTCATTAAAACTCTGGATGTTTATGACGAAAATGGCAATTATGTGGGGTCTACTCATTGGTATAGCGATGGTACCTGTGACGATCCCTATTCTGCCGGTATGGGCGGATTTTAAAATATACTAATTTTTAAAAATAATTATCGACCCATAGCGCAAAGAAGCGGCCCCGCGATCGGAGTTGATCGCGGGGCCGCTTGTCACTAGTGGCTATGCGGGCAATTGGCGCAGCAGCCGCTGGTGGCGTTGGTGCTGGAGCCGCCGCTTCGCTGGTCGGTGTTGTAGAAACCGCTGCCCTCAAATTTAATGCCGCTGGCCGAGAACGTCTTGGATGCCGGGGCACCGCAGCTGGGGCATACGACCTCGGGCGTCTCGGACATGGGGTGCTCAACCTCAAACACGTTGCCGCAGCTCGTGCACTTGTAATCGTAGCGCGCCATAATACTTCCTTTTCAGCACAAAGCGGGCAGATCGCTCTGCCCGCAAAAATTCAAACAGCTGTAACTGTACCCTATATCGGGGGTTTTATCACGCTTCGCCCCAGAATCTATGGGTGCTGCGCAGGAGCTTCGCAGTTTTCTGTTCGGCCGCAGCAATGTCGGCCTCCTGCGCCTGCCATGTCCAGTTACCCGTGGCCACGCCCGGCACGTTCATACGTGCATCGTCGCCCAGCCCCAGCACGTCCTGCAGCGGCATCATAACGAGCGGAGCATCGCTGGCCAAGGCGTTGCCCATGAGCTCGCCTGCCAATGCAATGCCGCTCGGCTCGTCGCCGCCCGCAAAGGAGCGCGTGCACCAGCCGGCAAGCGTCGAGGTATCGTGCGTCGAGGTGTACAGGATCTTGCCCGGTGTGGGATGAATTCCGCAGCGAACGTCGTAGTTGCTAAACTCCAGTACGTCCATGCCGGGGAAGCCACAGGTCGAAGCCATCGCGCGAACACCAGGCGTCAAATAGCCCAGGTCCTCGGCAATAAAGTTGAGCGGACCCAGCTCGTCGTAGGCCGTCTGGAACAGGTCCTTGCCCGGGCCAGCCAGCCAGCGACCGTCAGAACAGGCCTTGCCGGCGGGGATGCTAAAGTAGCTGTGGAAACCCAGGAAGTGGTCCAGGCGCACGCGGTCGTAGAGTGCGAACGCACGGCGCAGGCGGTCGAGCCACCAGCGATAGCCATTCTCCTTCATGTGATCCCAGCGGAAGGTGGGGTTGCCCCAGACCTGGCCCTCGGGTGCAAAGTTGTCGGGCGGCGCGCCCGAAATCTCAATCGCCTTACCGGTGTCGGACAGCCAGAAGTTTTCGGGCTCGCTCCACGCATCGGCCGAATCGTCCGACACATACATCGGGATATCGCCGATGACCTCGATGCCCTTCTTGTGTGCATAGTTCATGAGCTCGCACCAGGCAAGGTCAAAGCGGTACTGCATGTACGCCTGCAGCTCGGCCTCGTCGTGGAAGCGCTTGTCATCGATCAGGTGCTCGTTGTAGCGTGCGACATCCGCCGGCCAATCGTGGCGCGACTCGCCCTCAAAGTGCTTCTTTACCGCCATGTAGACGCAGTACTTCACGAGCCAGTCGGCGTTGCGATGTTTAAACGCCGTGTACAGCGGGTCGGCATCCTCGCCGCCGCGGGCCTTCCAGGTGACGAAGTCGGCGGCCAGCTCCTCGTGGCTCTCGGGCAGCAGGTCGATATTGCCTGCAAAGGCCGAGGGGCCGGCATAGGGGGAGCGGAAGAAGTCCGTAGGATTGACGGGCAGGACCTGCCAGTAGCGCATGCCCATGGCGGCCAGGTGGTCGATAAAACGACGCGTGGGCGCACCGATTGTGCCGGGCTTGCCGTCATCGGTCGGCACCGAGGTGATGTGGCATACGACGCCCGCGCCGTGGTCGAGCGGCTCCTGCAGGCGCTTCTCGGCATGGTGATAGATGATCGAAGAGCCCAGCGGGTACAGGTCGAGCGTGACGGTACCGTTGTGGATTTCGCACTCGTGGCCGCTGATCACGTCGCTTGCGCATTCGCCGAGCGCCGGGATCGTCACGCAGTGCGAATTGCGCAGGCTGCGGTTGATGATAACCGTCGCGGCCTCGCCGTCTTTGCCCGTGCGGGTGTAGGCCAAGACGTCGTCGTTGAGAGCGAAGGCCTTGATCTCGCCATTGACCATAAAGGGTAGCGCGCGGCGCACAGCAGACGAGTTCTTAACGATGGCCAACGTATCGAAGTCGTGGAGCTGGTCCTTGGTCGGCAGGGTACGGCGATTGCCCGGATCGGTGAGGCCCTCCAGGCCGTACTCGTCGCCATAATAGATCGAGGGCACTCCTGGGAAGGTCATCTGCATGAGCGTTGCCAACCAAAAACGGCTCTTGGCCAGGCCCATCGAGTTCTCGTCCAGGCGCCATTTGCTGCGCTCGCTCTCGGGCAGCTGCGACTCGTCGGGGCCACCGCCGAGCACCGAGATAATGCGCGGGCGGTCGTGGCTCGAAAGCAGATTGAGCGCGCAGGCCAGTGCCTCGCGCGGGTAGTTCTCGCGCAGGGTCTCGATGTCCTCAGCAGCTTGATAGGCATTCTTGTAGCCCATCAAAAAGCCGATGACCATATCGCGGAAGGGGTAGTCCATGGCAGAGTCGAGCTCAGAGCCCTGCAGATAGCGGCGCAGGTGGCCATAGCTGATCTTGTTGGAGGCGTCCTCCCAGACTTCGCCGAGCAGCAGCGCATCGGGTTTCTCGGCGAGCACGGCCTTTTTGATCTCGGCCAGGAAGTCATCGGAAAGCTCATCGGCCACGTCCAGACGCCAGCCATGGGCGCCGGCGCGCAGCCATTTTCGGATCACACCGTCCTTGCCCAGGAGCCGCTCGCGCACCAGTTTGGAGCTCTCATTGATGGCGGGCATGTTGCCCACGCCCCACCAGCAGTCATACGAGCCGTCCTCATGGAAGTAAAACGCATCGCGCCACGGTGAATCCTCGCTCTGCCAGGCGCCCACGCCGGGATAGTTGCCGTAGCGGTTGAAATAGATCGAATCGTCGCCCGTGTGGTTGAAGACGCCGTCCAGGATGATGGAGATGCCCAGCTTCTCGGCTGCCTGGCACAGCTCGGTAAAGTCCTGCTCGGTGCCCAGGATCGGGTCGATCTTGGTGTAGTCGGCCGTGTCGTAGCGGTGGTTGCTCGCGGCCTCAAAGATGGGGTTGAGGTAGATGGCCGTAAAGCCTAGCTCGGCAATGCGGGGCAGGTCATTTTGGATACCCTTGAGCGAGCCGCCGTAAAAATCCCAGGTCTTGATGGAGCCGTCTTCGGCACGCTCGTACTCGGGCGGTTCGTTCCAGTCCTCGACCATGCGGCGCTGGATTCCTTTGCGCGGTTTTTCAACTTCGGCAAGCGTGCGTTCGCGCCAGTTTTCGTCGCGTGCATAGCGGTCGGGGAAGATCTGGTAGACCATACCGCGCTCGTACCAAGTGGGACGGTTCTCTCGGTGCTTGTAGACGGTAATCTGGAAGGACGGAACCTCGGCGTAGTTGTAGGTCACACCCTCGCCACCGGTGCGACCCTGCGGTGCACCCAGGCGTACCTCGGGCTGGCCCTCGATGTTGCAGATAAAGCTGTACCAGATAAGACAGGGCTCAGTGCACTCAAGCTCTACGGTAAATATGCCGTCGCCCTCGTGCGTCATGGGATACAGAGACTCACCGATTTCATCGACCCAGGTGCGCAGGGTGAGCGTTGCCTGGTTGGGGTCGGCATCCTCCAAAATCACCGATAGCGAAACGGAAGTTCCAGTGGTCACAGCGCCAAACGGAGTACGAAACTGCGGCAGACGGCTGTTGTGAATCAATCTCATAATTCGGTCCAGTTCAATAGAATCACGGCCTGCGGGCCATGGGCTTTACGCACTGGATGTAAGTATATCTTTTGTACACAGGCTGTATAAACAACATCCGTTTACCATCGGCGAACGGTTGTCCTAGAAAATCGTTTTACCACCCAAATTATCGCGATATTCAAATGTGCCTATACCGATACTATTTGTAGCCAAACAAAAGTAACCCGGTTTACTACGACGAATTGAATGATCTCAACCAGGGTCATTTTGGTGATATTAAAACCGCAGGTAGAGGCGTTGCCAATTTCGTAGATTACCCGCCGTGGTCGGCTGGAGCCATTTTGTCGTAGTAAACCGGCCCTCTTTTTAATACAGAAGTTCAACCAAGATGAGGGCGCCTGGTAGGGGCGCCCTCATCTTGCGTTGGATTAAGTTTTAATCGTCCGGATTAGTGGCGCTTGCGGGTGGCCGTTGCCTTACGGACGGAGGTCTTCTTGGTCGGGGCCTTTTCCTCGGCCGGAACAGCGGGGGAGACCGGGGTCTCCTTGGCGGGCTTGGTCTTTGCCGTAGCCTTCGGAGCGGTCTTGACCTCTGCGGCCTTCGGAGCAGGCTCGGCCTTTACTGCGGGCTTGTCCTCGGCCTTAGCCTCTGCCTTGGGAGCAGCAGCCTTGGTCGTGGTCTTTTTGGCCGTCGTCGTAGCGCGCTTGCGCGTGGTGGTCTTGGCGGCCGGCTTTGCCTCGACAGCTGCCTTGGCCTTGGGCTCGGAGGGTGCCTCCTCGACCTTGACGACGGACTTTGCGGCGGCCTTCGCGGTCGTCTTCGCGGCGGCCTTCGTCGTAGCAGCCTTGGTCGTCGTCGACTTCGTAGCCGTGGCCTTCTTGGTGGTCGCGGTCTTGGACGCGGCCGTCTTCTTGGCGGCAGACTTGGCCGGAGCCTTTGCCACAGGCTTAGCCTCGGCGGTGGCGGTCTCGGCCTTTACCTCGGGAGCGATCTCGGCCTCGGCAGCTTTCTTGGCTGCGGCGGTCGTGCGCTTGCGCGTGGTCGTTGCCTTGGCGGTAGTCGTCTTTGCTGCGTCGGTCTTGGTGGCAGCGGCCATGGTTGTCGTAGCCTTCTTGGCCGTCGTCTTGCGCGTCGTGGTCTTCTTGGCGGTAGGCTTCGCAGCTGGCTTAGCCTCAGCCTCGGGAGCTGCCTCAACCTTCACCTCAGATTTAGCCTCAACCGGCTTCTCCTCAGTCTTGGGCTCCTCGGCAGCAGCGGGTGCCTCAACAACCGGCTCGGCCTCAGCCACAACCTCGGGCTCGGCCTCAGCCTTCTCGGCCGCAGCCTCCACACCCGCCGGCCTCTCAATCTCCGGGTGCATAAAGAAGTACAGGTCCAGATACTTATCGGCCGAACGCGTCCAGCTAAAGTCCTGGCTCATGGCCTGCGTGACCAGCTGGTTCCATGCCTCACGGTTATCCCAGAACAGGCGCGCTGCGCGGAAGACCGCGTCGCCCATCTCGTCGCCATTAAAGTTGCTAAACGAGAAGCCCGTACCCTCGCCGGTAAACTCGTTATACGGGATCACGGTGTCCTTCAAGCCACCGGTCTCGCGCACGATGGGCAGGGTGCCGTAGCGCATGGCGATGATCTGCGACAGACCGCAGGGCTCAAACTTCGAAGGCATCAGGAACATGTCGGCGGCGGCGTACATACGCTGCGACAGTGCCGGATCGAATTCGATGCGCGCGGCCATGGTGCCAGGGTACTTGTCCTGGAAGTAGCGCAGGCCGTCCTCGTAGTCGCGGTCGCCTGTGCCCAGCACGGCCACCTGAACGCCGCCGGACAGGATGCGGTCGAGCGCGTACATGACCAGGTCCATGCCCTTCTGGCGCGTCAGGCGAGTAACCATCACCATAAGCGGGCGGTCGTCGCGAACCTCGAGGCCTAGCTCTTCCTGCAGCTTGGCCTTGCACACGGCCTTGCCGGAACGATCGTCAATCGTGTAGTTGGCGGCAATGCGCTTGTCGGTTGCCGGGTCAAAGCCCGCCACGTCAATGCCATTCAAAATGCCCTGCAGCGCGTAGGAACGCTCGCGCAGCACGCCGTCCAGGCCCTCGCCAAACTCGGGCGTCTGGATCTCGCCCGCGTAGGTGGGGCTCACCGTGGTGATGGCATCGGCATAGTGCAGCGCGCCCAGCATGTAGTTGATGCTGCAAGCGTCGCAACGCAACTGCGTGGCGGCCGCCGGAATATGCGCCACACCCAGGATGTCCTCCATCACGGTGTCGCTAAACTGGCCCTGGAACGCCACATTGTGGATCGAGAACACGGTCTTGACGCGGTCGTACAGCGGCAGGCCCTGGTAGAACTCGCGCAGGAACACGGGCGCAAGTGCCGTCTGCCAGTCGTTGCAGTGTAGGATGTCGCACTCAAAGCCCTCGGGCAGGTGCTGCAGGCTCTCGGTGATGGCCTTGGAGAAGAACGCAAAGCGCTCGCCGTCGTCAAAGAAGCCGTACGGATAGTCGCGCGCAAAGTAGCGCTCGTTGTCGATGAACATATACGTGACGCCGTCGCGCTCGAGCTTCTCGAGCCCGCAGTACTCGTTGCGCCAGCCCAGGCTCACGTAAAAGTCGGAGAAGTGCTCCATCTGGGTCTTGTACTCGTCCTTGATGGTGGCGTACTTGGGCACCATCACGATGACCTCGGCGCCGGCGCGCACAAGCGCCGCAGGCAGCGAGCCCGCCACGTCGCCCAGGCCACCGGTCTTTACAAACGGTGCGCACTCGGCCGAGGCAAACACGATCTGCATCTTTTTGCTGGAATCTGCCATATTGTCTCCCTGTTGCAATTCGAGAATAGCCGCCTGGCACGAACCGGGCGGCTATTCTACATGTTACGAGCGATGTTGCGATGCCTACGTTAATGCACGATGGTGGTATCGGGAGTTAACGGGGCCTTGCCCAGCACCAGGATGTTCTCGGGCGTGCCGCGAAGCTCGGTGTTGGTGGGAACCACGTTGTTCTTGTCCAGGATGGCGTTCTCAACGCGGGCGCCGCTCTTGATGATGCAGCTCTGGTTGATGATCGAGTTGGTCACCGAGGCGCCCTCCTCGACCACGACGCCGCGCGACAGGATCGAGTTGCGCACGGTGCCCTTGATGATGCAGCCGGCCGAGATGATCGAGTTGCACGCGTGGCTGCCGGTCGCATAGCGCGAAGGCGGTACGTCGTGAGCCTTGGTCAGGATCGGGCGCTCGGGGTCAAAGAGCTGGTCGGCCACGGTCTGGTCGAGCAGGTCCATGCTGCGGCGATACAGCGACTTCTCGCTAAACACGCCCACGACCTCGCCCTTGTACTCGTAGCTGCACACGTCGATGTTGCCAAAGTCGCCCTGGAGTGCCTCGAGCAGGTCCAGATAGTCGGCGGCCTGGTAGTGGTCGATGATCTCGAGCAGCGTCTCGCGGTTGACGATGCAGCAGTCCATAGAGGCGTTGTCGCCGTACACGACGCCGGCGCTCACGCCCGTCAGACGGCCGTTCTCGTTGATCTGCAGCTTGGTCTCGTCATCGACGTTGCGCGTGGCCTTGCAGTACACCACGGTCATCTGGGCGCCGGAGTTCTCGTGCGCGTCGATGATGGTGTTGAGGTCCATGTTAAAGATGATGTTGGTGCCCATCATCACGACATAGGGCTTGTCCGAGCGCTGGAACAGCGTCTTGTTGGAGATGATGTCGCGCAGCAAGAAACGCATGCCGCCCTTGGTGGTGCCATATGCGTTGCCGGGGACCATGAACAGGCCGCCCTTCTTGCGGTCCAGGCCCCAGTCCTTGCCCGAGCCCACATGGTCGATCAGCGAGCGGTAGTTGCCCGGCATGACGACGCCGACGGTCTTAATGCCGGCATTCATCATGTTGGACAGCGGGAAGTCGATCAGGCGGTAGCGGCCCAAAAACGGAACGGACGCAATGGGGCGGTCCTTGAGCAGCACGCTGCCGTAGGTCGAAGAGTAGTTAGCGGTGATATAACCGATGGCCTTGCGATTGATCATCGGATCATTCCCCCTTCCCGATAACGACGTCATTTCCAACGACGGCCGTATCCTTGGTGGTATCGACAGAGCCGAGCTTCACGCCCTCTTCGACCGTGGAGTTCTCGCCCAAAATAGCGCGGCAGATGTGCGCGCCGCTCTTAACGTGCGCACCCGGCAGCAGCACGGAGTCCTCGACCACGGCGCGCTCCTCGATGATGACATCGGTCGAAAGGATCGAGTGGCGTGCGGTGCCGTAGATCTTGCAGCCGTTGGAGACCAGGCAGTCGTCCAGGCGGCCGTCCGGGCCAATGTAGTGCGGCGGACGCGTGGTGATGTTGGACATGATGGGGAAGTTCTTGTCGAACAAATCGAACTCGGGGTTGTTGCCCAGCAGGTCCATCGAGGTCTCGTGGAAGCTGGCGATGGTGCCGACGTCCTTCCAAAAGCCGTGGAACTCGTAGCTGTACAGGCGCTTGTTCTCGCCGAGCAGCTTGGGGATGATGTCCTTGCCAAAGTCGTGGCTCGAGCGCTGGTCCAGAGCGTCCTCCTCGAGCGCCTCGATCAGCACATCGGCCGAGAAGATGTAGATGCCCATGGACGCGAGGTTCGAATCGGGCTTATCGGGCTTCTCGGTAAACTTGGTGATGCGGCCGTCCTCGGGGTCGGTGGTCAGGATGCCAAAGCGGCTGGCCTCCTCCCACGGCACGGGCATAACGCTCACGGTGAGGTCGGCGTTGTTCTCTATGTGCGTCTTGAGCATCTTGCGGTAGTCCATGCGATACAGGTGATCGCCCGAAAGAATCAGGACGTACTTGGGGTCGTTAGCCTTGATGTAGTCGAGGTTCTGCGTAATGGCGTCGGCCGTGCCCGCATACCAGGCGCCGCCGGTCTGCGTCTCGTACGGCGGCAGGATCGACACGCCGCCGTCACGGCTGTCCAGATCCCAAGCCTCGCCGGAGCCCACATAGGCATGCAGCAGGTAGGGGCGGTACTGCGTCAGAACGCCTACCGTGTCGATGCCCGAGTTGGAGCAGTTGGACAGCGAAAAGTCGATAATGCGGAACTTGCCACCAAAGCTAACCGCCGGCTTAGCGATCTTTTGGGTGAGTGCCCCCAATCGGCTGCCCTGTCCTCCTGCGAGGAGCATCGCGATGCATTCTTTCTTACTCATCGATTTCTCCTTCTGTCATCGATGTTTCTAACCCATTAGCGACGGGCGCAGCGCAACGTTGCGCCCGTCGAGTAATGCCGTGCTGGCATAGGGGAGCTCGCGCGCCTCTACGCGTGCCAGATCTCGTCGCGGTACTCGCGAATGGTGCGGTCGCTCGAGAACCAGCCGGAGGAGGCGGTGTTGAGCAGCGCCTTGCGGTTCCAGGTCTCCTGGTCGCCGTAGCTGTTCGTGAGCGCCTCCCAGGCGTCGACGTAGCTGCGGAAATCGGCCATGACCAGGTCGGGGTCGTTGTTGTTCATGAGCTCGTTGTAGATGCTCTCGAAGTTGCCCGAAAGACCCGCAAAGGTGTTGTCCTTGAGCTCGTCCATCACGCGGCCCAGACGCTCGCGATCGTTGTTGAGTGTATCCCACGCAAAGTAGCTGTTCGATGCCCAGAGCTGCTCGACCTCGGGAGCAGTCAGGCCAAAGATGGCCTCGTTCTCGCGGCCGGCCAGGTCGGCGATCTCGATGTTGGCTCCGTCGAGGGTGCCCAGCGTAATGGCGCCGTTCATCATGAGCTTCATGTTGGACGTGCCCGAGGCCTCCTTGCCGGCTGTGGAGATCTGCTCCGAAATCTCGGCGGCGGGGTAGATGAGCTGGGCGTTGCTTACGCGGAAGTTGGGGATAAAGCAGACCTTCATGACCTCGTTGACGCGGGCATCGTTGTTGATGACGTCGGCCACGGAGTTAATGAGGCGGATGGTCTCCTTGGCAAAGGTGTAGCTCGAGGCAGCCTTGCCGCTAAAGATGAAGGTCGTCGGCGTCACGTGGAAGTTGGGATCGGCGATGCGACGGTTGTAGATGTCCATTACCTTCATAATGTTCATGAGCTGGCGCTTGTAGGCATGGAAGCGCTTAACCTGAACATCGAAGACGGTGTTGGGGTCAATGACCAGACCGGTTTCGGCCTTAACATAGGCAGCCAGGCGCTCCTTGTTGGCGCGCTTGGAGGCACCCACGGCCTTCAGGAACTCGGTGTCGTTCTGGAACTCTTTGAGCTTCTCCAGCTCAAAGGCGTCCTTGAGCCAGCCGTCGCCAATGGCATCGGTGACGAGCTTGGCGTAGGTGGGGTTGGCCTCGGCAAAGAAGCGACGGTGCGAGATGCCGTTGGTCTTGTTGTTGAACTTCTCGGGCGTTAAGGCATAGAAGTCCTTGAGCACGATGTTCTTGATGATGTCGGAGTGGATCTTGGCCACGCCGTTGACGCTGTGGCTGCAGATCACGGACAGGTTGGCCATGCGAATCTCGCCGTCCCACAGAATGGCGGTCTGGCGCAGACGCTCCTGCCAGCCCTCCTGCGTGGTGTCGAACGACTCGTGCCAACGACGGCTGATCTCGTCGATGATCTGGTACACGCGGGGGAGGAGCTTGGAGAACGTGCCGATGGGCCACTTCTCCAGGGCCTCGGGCAGGATGGTGTGGTTGGTGTAGCTCACGACCTGCGTCACGATGTTCCAGGCGTCATCCCACTCGAGCTTCTTCTCGTCGATAAGGATGCGCATGAGCTCGGGGCCGCACATGGCGGGGTGCGTGTCGTTGGTGTGGATGGCAACGAACTGCGGCAGCAGCTCCCAGTTCTCGCCGTGCTCCTTCTCAAAGGTGTCGAGCAGGCTGTAGATGCCGGCCGAAACAAACAGGTACTCCTGCTTCAAGCGCAGCAGACGGCCGTGCTCGCCGGCGTCGTTGGGGTAGAGGATGGCGCTGATGGCCTCGGCCTCGGCGCGCTCGGCGTCGGCCAGGGCGTAGTCGCCGCGATTGAAGGCCTCCAGATCGAAGTGCTCCTCGACCGGCTCGGCAGCCCAGACGCGCAGCTTGTTGACGGTCTCGCCGGCATAGCCCACAACAGGGATGTCATAAGGGACGGCCAGGATGTCCTGCGTGTCCACCGTGCGGTAGAACGTGCGGCCGTCCTCCTCAAAGCCCTCAACGTGGCCACCAAACTTGATGGTCACGGCCTTGTCCTGTCGGCGGACCTCCCAGGGATAGCCGTGGGTGAGCCACTCGTCGGTAGCCTCGACCTGGCTGCCGTTGACGATCTCCTGCTTAAACAGGCCGTAGCGGTAGCGCATGCCGTTGCCGTAGCCGGCGATGCCCTCGGCTGCCATGGAATCCAGGAAGCATGCGGCCAGACGGCCCAGGCCACCGTTGCCCAGAGCCGGATCGGGCTCCTGGTTCTCGATGACGGAAAGGTCGAAGCCCATGTCGTCGAGCGCCTCGGCGACCATGTCGCGCACGCCAAAGTTGAGCAGGTAGTTGTCGAGCAGGCGGCCAATCAAAAACTCGATCGAGAAGTAGTACACGCGCTTCTTGCCCTCGGCGGTGGCGCGGGCGTCGCTCTTGGTGGCAACGGTGCGGGCCTTCTCGGCCACGAGCTTGGCCAGGGCGTTAAAGCGGTCGAGGTCGCTGGCGGCCTCGACGCTCTTGCCGCTAATGCTCATGACGGCATCGCGATAGAGCTCGGTAAACTCCTGCTTGTTGTCGAAGATCTTATTCATACGTTCCTTTCCCCCGGGGATGTTTCTCCCGGAACGGTTATGACTTGTATCCTACGCCCTGTCGGGGCGGGCAATTACAGCTGTAACGGCTTTGTTACGCATCCTTGGCAGACGGCTTAACAGAAGCAGACTTGGCCTTGGTAGCGGCTTTTTTGGCAGCCGGCTTCTTGGCCGCGGTAGCCTTAGCAGCGGGCTTTGCGGCGGCCTTGGCCTTCGCCTTGGCCGGAGCCTTCTTAGCAGCAGCGGTCTTGGGCTTCACCGAGGTCGCACGCTTGCGCGTCGCCTTCTTGGGCTCCTCAACCACCGGCGGCTTATAGCTGCTGGGACCGCGGCGCTTAAGCACCACGCCTGCCAGACCGGGCACCTTAATCTCAATAGAGTCCATCTGCCCGTTCCAGGGATAGGGCTCGCTCGAGCAGGTGTAGGGCTCCTCGCCGGCGTATCCGCTGCCACCGAACTCGGGACGGTCGGAATCGAAAATGACCTCCCAGTCACCCTCGCGCGGCACGCCCACACGGAAGCTCTCGTAGCTCGCCGGATCATAGTTGATCAGGATCACCAGGTCGTCGTCGACGTCCTCGCCCTGGCGCACAAAGCTCACGATGGACTGCTTGGAGTTGTCCGCATCGATCCAGGTAAAGCCGTCGTCGGTGTAGCCGCGCTCGTACAGGGCGGGCTCGGCGGTGTACAGGTGGTTGAGTGCCTTGATAAACGCCTGATGATGACGGTGGGTCTCGTACTCCTCGGTCAGGAACCACTGGATGGACTCGTAGTAGCGCCACTCAATAAACTGGCCGATCTCGTTGCCCATAAAGTTGAGCTTGGCACCGGGGTGCGTCATCTGGTAGAAGGCCAGCGTGCGCAGGCCGGCAAACTGGCGCCACCAGTCGCCCGGCATGCGGCCGATGAGCGAACACTTGCCGTGCACGACCTCGTCGTGGCTCAACGGGCAAATAAAGTTCTCGGTAAAGGCGTACATGATGGAGAACGTGAGCAGCCCGTGGTTGCCGGGGCGCCACGGAAAATCGGTCTGCATGTAGTGCAGGGTGTCGTTCATCCAGCCCATGTCCCACTTGTAGTGGAAGCCCAGGCCGCCGTCCTGCGGCGGGTAGGTCACGAGCGGCCACGCGGTGGACTCCTCGGCCATCATCATCACGTCGGGGAAGTGGGCCTCCACGGCGCAGTTGACCTGGCGGATAAACGCGCTGGCGTCCAGGTCCTCCTCGGTACCGTACTTGTTGAACTTCTTTTGGCCGGGATCGTCAATGCCAAAGTTGAGGTACAGCATGCTGGACACGCCGTCCATGCGAATGCCGTCAACGTGGAAGTTCTCGAGCCAATACAGCACGTTGGAGACCAGGAAGGAGCGGACCTCGCCGCGTGCGAAGTCAAACTTGTGCGTGCCCCAGTTGGGGTGAATCTCGTGCTCAAACAGCATGTGGCCGTTAAAGGTGGCAAGGCCGTGGGAGTCGGCGCAAAAACCGCCGGGCACCCAGTCCATGATCACGCCGATGCCCGCCTCGTGGCACGCATCGATAAAGTGCATGAGCTGCTGCGGGTTGCCATAGCGCGACGTGGCGGCGTAGTAACCGGTCGTCTGGTAGCCCCAGGAGCCGTCGAAGGGATGCTCCATAAGCGGCATGACCTCGATATGCGTGTAGCCCATGTCGCGCACGTAGTCCACGAGCTCTACCGACAGGTCGTCGTAGGTGTAGAACTCGCCGCGCTGTGCGGGGAAAGGGTCCATGGGCCCGGGGTAGTTGCCGTACTCGTCCGGATCGCCCTGCGGCGCGTCGCCGTGGCGCTTCCACGAGCCAATATGCACCTCGTAGATGTTAAGCGGCTGCGACATGTGGTTGTGGCCGGCGCGGCGCTTGAGCCATGCGGCATCGTTCCACTGGTAGCCGTCGAGGGTCCACAGCACGCTCGCCGTTCCCGGAGGGCACTCGGCCTTAAAAGCATACGGATCGGCCTTGTAAAGTTTTTCGCCCTCGTTGGTCTCGATGAGATATTTATAGAGCTGGCCCTGCTCTGCGCCAGGAATAAAACCTTCCCAGATAGCGCTCGTATGCACGGGCACCAACGGGTTGGCTTGCTCGTCCCAATTGTTGAATTCACCGATAACGTGGACGCTCTTAACGTCGGGCGCCCAAACGCAAAAACGCCAGCCGCGCGTGCGCTGCTGAGTGTCGGGGTGCGCGCCCATCTTTTCCCAGCTGCGCTCCCACGTACCGATACCAAACAGATAGACATCGTCTTTGGTGAGCTCCGGTGCGTGCGGGGCGGCTTTACGGGTAGCGGGCTTTTTTGTTGCTGGCTTTAGCTTTGTATCGCTCACGTTTGATCCCATCATGACGCGGCAGCGTGTTGCCTTGGTGACTAGATGCGAAAGGTCCAAGGCTGCACGAATCGAAGGGACGGCGAAGTTTCTGTGATTCGTTCCACCTCGCGTGCTCGGTGGAACTTTCGGCAAAAACTACGATAACACCTGTACGTTAGTTTTATGAACGAAAGCGGATTTGCGAGGGCGTTTAATCGGTAAGCGACATGTTTAGACCACTGGCAGAATTGCCGTGGTAAAACTCTTGACAGTTTTACCAATTAGGGTTTCAAAACTGATAGGCTTACGTTTGGTAAAACGTTTTTAGCAGGTTGTTTACCATTTGACATCGAAAGGCTCGTTTATGGACTACATCGCTGCCCCAAGTGTTGCTTTTATTTTCGATTGCGACGGGACATTGGTTAATAGCTCCCCCGTCTGGGGCCATGCGCAGACCGAGTTATTGCACCGTCATGGCATTGATGTGACGGTCGACGATTTTGCCCAGTTTGAGCATTTGTCGCTCGAGGATGAGTGCCAGGCTTACCACGACACGTGGGGCATTGGCGCGAATGGCGAGGAGCTGTATCGCGAGTTGGGTGAGATTTTGATTGATGGGTACTCCAAGGTGCCGCCGCGCGAGGGACTCCTGGCGTTTTTGGAGCAGGCGAAGGCGGCGGGCATTGCCATGTGCGTGGCTACGTCCACGCCGGCCGAGCTGGTGCAGCCTGCACTCGCTGGTGCCGGGCTCGACGCTTACATGGAGTTTGTTACCACGACGGGCGAGGCGGGACGCTCCAAACAGTTCCCCGATGTGTACGAGCTGGCGCTGCGCCGCCTGGAGGAGGGCCATGGGTGCAAGTTTGAGCGCGCTTGGGTGTTTGAGGACGCGGTCTTTGGCCTTAAGAGCTCTGGCACCGCGGGCTTTAAACGTGTGGGTATTTATGACCCGCATGGCCGCATGAAGCGCGACGACGTACGCGCCAACTGCGATATTTTTATCGACAGCTACGAGGAGCTGGATTTGGCCCGCGTGCTTTCGTTTGAGGGCTAGGCGAGGGCTGTGGCTTGCAAGGTATTAGTGGTCTGTGGCTCGCCCGTGGTGGCGAGTGCGGATCTGTTGCGTCGGCTAGCGGGGGAGTGCGACCACGTTGTCGCCGTAGACCGCGGACTCGACGCGCTGCTGGGCGCGGGACTGGGATGCGATGTATATGTGGGGGATGCCGACACAGTGAGCGACGCGGGCCGCGCGTTGGTCGATGCCGCCACCGACTTTGAAGTTGAGCGCCACGACCCGTACAAGGACTATACCGATCTGGCGCTGGCGCTCGATTCCGTCCGCCGTCGCTGGCCGGGTGCCGAAGTGGTTGCGACCTGCGCCACCGGCGGCCGCCCCGACATGACGCTTTCCGTACTGGGGTTGCTTGCGGGCTACGAGGATGCCCCCATCTGGATCGCCGAGGACAAGGTGATCGCCTGCATCCTCCATGCAGGCGAGTCGTGGACCATCGAGGGTGCCGAGGGTAAGACGTTCTCCATTATCGCTATAGCCCCCAATACCGAGGTAAGCGAACACGGCCTAGAGTGGGAGCTAGACCACAGCCCCCTGGGCCTGCTAGCCGATACGGGCATCTCTAATGTCGTCAGGAAAACGGCCAAGATCCAAGTCCACCAAGGCGTCGCGATCGGTTATTTATTCCGTGAGGGTTTTATCGGGACGGTGGGTTAATTGACTGATTTTGCCGAAGTCAAAATCAGTCAATTCAGCCCCGTCCCAGGAAAACCCGTAAATGAAAGCAACAAGTCAAAATTCCCTCTTGCATCCCCGCAAACATTCCCCTATAGTATCTCGACGTCACGGGGGCGTAGCTCAGCTGGGAGAGCGCTTGACTGGCAGTCAAGAGGTCAGGGGTTCGATCCCCCTCGTCTCCACCACTGTGAAAGCAAAGCCTCCGGGAAACTGGAGGCTTTTTTCATATGAAGCCACCGCGCAAACCAAAGTGACGCCACACCAGGACCCACACCCAAAAAAGTTGCGCAATTTATTTCCCACTTCTGTATATAGTTTGTTGACCCAACATAATTCCTTTTTGCATTTCTCGCCGTCAGCTTTGTAGCTCGGCCGGTGCGTTCCAACAACCACACCCGCATAAACCTGCGTCAATGTGAACAAGTTTGCAAAATAACCCCCTTAAGCACTGCAAATGTACGATATGTTGTCGCGTGCGGCCTAAATCGGTTTCTAGTCACCTTGTGCTAGGATATCCATCGTTACATGGGTTCAACTGTGCCCGCGGCTCCAGCAAGCCGCAAAGCGCAGGGTCGATCAGCATCCGGCCGTAACGGCGGTGCCAGAAAAACCACGAGCTCCAATAGTGTCGTCATGCGTATTGCATCGAATGTATCTGTTCTTGTCTATGTACAAGCTGTACTTTCGAATCGATATTTCATGACAACTCGCAGCAGTTCTACAGCTGTTTGCGTGTGGTCCAGTTTTGTTCCCGCTTGACTGGTTCGCACGCAGCCAGCTGGAGTCGCGGTCATTTTGCGATACACGTCCGCGTCTCTAGCAACTGCACTTATACATACCGTTCACGGTGGGGCAGAGCCACGTGCTTGTCTAACTGGGCTCAGGGTTTGAATATGGAGCGCCTTCGCGTACAAGCGCCCTGCCGAAGCCATACCCAAACCCCGTGAGCCACACGCAAGACAGCAAGGGGGTGGTGCTCGTGTGGTATGTGATTCAAGTCATTAACGGTCGCGAAGACATAATGCGCGAGCGCATCGAGCGCATGGTGCCAGCTTGCACCATGCAGGAGCTCTTTTATCCCCAATATCAAACCGAGATCAAGGTACACGGCGAATGGGTCAATACGACCAAGCCGCTCTTTCCCGGTTATCTTATCTGCGATACGGCAGATCCCCGCACCGTGCAACAGTACTTGCTGCGCATGGACGACTTTGCCCGGGTGCTTTCCCAGGACGGTCAGTTTGTGCCGCTGGCAAAAGAAGAGGTTCAGCTTATTGGCAGCTTTACGCATGCGGGAGACCGCGTAGTGCCCATGAGCGAGGCCCTAAAAGACGGTGATCAGGTCGTAGTGACGGCAGGTCCGCTGCTGGGCCACGAAGGCCTTATCAAAACCATTAACAGACGCAAGAGCACTGCTTATTTGGAGCTCGACCTTTGCGGCCGGCGCGTAACCACTCGCGTTGGCCTCGCGGTGCTTTCAGCCGAGCAGCGCGTAATGCGAAACCTTAAAAAAGCGATCGCCTAATTACGGGCAACTGTTTAACGGGACAGGGAGGATCCCCGGGGATGGGGACGTAGGTTTGAAGGAAATAGTGTCAGATAAAACTGAATATTCTACAGGAGCGCCGGCGGGGGCCGCGCTTGTTGCCCAGGCAATGAGCGGCGACGGCGCGAGCATGCGCTACAAGGCCATGCAGGCCGTGAAGGACTGGGACTGCACGCGCCTGGCCTACCGCACCGTCAAGCGCGCCTTCGACATCGTGTTCAGCGGCTGCGTGCTGGCCGTCATCGCGATACCGAGCCTTGTGCTCGCCGCCGCCATCCGCCTGGAGAGCGAGGGCAACCCGTTCTACAGCCAGATCCGCGTGGGCCAGACCCACCGCGACGGCAGCCTGTCCACCTTCCGCATGTGGAAGTTCCGCAGCATGTACAAAGACGCCGACGAGCGTCTCGCCGAGCTCAAGGGGCAAAACGAGATCGCCGGCGCCATGTTCAAGATGAGGGACGATCCCCGCGTCACCAAGATCGGCAGGTTCATCCGCAAGCACTCCATCGACGAGTTCCCGCAGTTCCTCAACGTGTTCCTGGGCCAGATGTCCGTCGTGGGCCCGCGCCCGCCGCTGCCCAACGAGGTCGCCGAGTACACCGAGTACGACCTGCAGCGCCTGGCCGTTACGCCTGGGATCACCGGCTGGTGGCAGGTGACGGAGCGCAACTCAACGGGTTTCGATGGGATGGTTCGGCGCGACCTGGAGTACATCGCCAAGCGCGGTCCCGTTACGGACCTCAAGATCGTCGCTCTCACGGTGATCGAGGTCATCACCGGTAAGGGTGCGTGCTAATGCTCCGGGACTATTCAAAATTCGTTGAGCTCAAGCGTGTTCCCGTAATCGATGTTCCGATCACGGGAACCAATATGTCTGAGTGCGTCGAGTTTCTCACTCGCCATATAGATGAGCTACATGGCGAGTATATTTGCGTATCCAATGCTCACACGTCGGTTATGGCTCATGACGACCCCTCCTATTGGGCCTGCCAAGCTGAATCCGTCATGTCCGTTCCCGACGGCAAGCCTTTATCTGTTGTTGGAAGCAAAACAATCGAGTCAATGGGGCGTGTAACTGGACCCGATCTGATGCGAGAAATATTCAACATTTCTGTGCAGCATGGATGGAGCCATTACTTCTACGGTAACGAGCAGAAGAATCTCGACGCTCTCAAGAATTCACTTCAAAAGGAATATCCGGGCCTAGAAATCGCTGGCATGGAGCCTTCGGTCTTCCGACCGCTCTCCGACAGCGAGAAGCGAGACCTTTCGCGACGTATCGCTGATTCGGGTGCAGACTTTGCATGGATTGCACTGGGTGCTCCTCGCCAGGAAGTCCTCATGCATGAGCTTAAAGGCGGTCCCCAGCCAATAATGATCGGTGTCGGGGGAGCCTTCAATGTCCTCGCCGGAGTGGTGCCGGAGGCACCGATCTGGATGCAGAACTTGAGCCTCGAGTGGCTATACAGACTTATCCAAGAGCCGAAACGGCTTTTCAAGCGATACCTCATTACTAACACTAAGTTTCTCTTTTACCAGTTCACGGGCGCAAAACGCAAGGAAGGCAAGTAGATGAAATCCACGACCGCATTCAAAGACAAGACCCTCATGATCACGGGCGGCACCGGCTCGTTCGGCAACACCGTGCTCAAGCACTTCATGAACACCGACCTGGCCGAGATCCGCATCTTCTCGCGCGACGAGAAGAAGCAGGACGACATGCGCCACCGCCTGCAGGAGAGGTCGCCCGAGCTCGCCTCCAAGGTGCGTTTCTTCATCGGCGACGTCCGCAACGCCCAGAGCGTGCGCGACGCCATGCACGGCGTGGACTACATCTTCCACGCCGCTGCCCTCAAGCAGGTGCCCTCCTGCGAGTTCTTCCCCATGGAGGCCGTGCGCACCAACGTCATCGGCACGGACAACGTCCTGCACGCCGCCATCGAGGAGGGCGTGGACCGCGTCGTGTGCCTGTCCACCGACAAGGCCGCATACCCCATCAACGCCATGGGCAAGTCCAAGGCCATGATGGAGTCCATCATCTACGCCAACGCCCGCAACGGCGCCGGCCGCACCACCATCTGCTGCACCCGCTACGGCAACGTCATGTGCTCGCGCGGCAGCGTCATCCCTCTGTTCATCGACCGCATCCGAAAGGGGGAGCCGCTGACGGTCACCGACCCCAACATGACCCGCTTCCTCATGAACCTCGACGAGGCCGTGGACCTGGTGCAGTTCGCCTTCGAGCACGCCAACCCCGGCGACCTGTTCATCCAGAAGGCGCCCGCCTCCACGATCGGCGACCTCGCCGAGGCCGTGCAGGAGGTCTTCGGCCGCGTGGGCACCCAGGTGATCGGCACCCGCCACGGCGAGAAGCTCTACGAGACCCTCATGACCCGCGAGGAGCGCCTGAGGGCCGAGGACATGGGCGGCTACTACCGCGTCGCCTGCGACTCGCGCGACCTGAACTACGACAAGTTCGTCGTCGACGGCGAGGTGGAGACCCAGGCCGACGAGTCCTACACCTCCCACAACACCGAGAGGCTCGACGTGGAGGGCACCATCGCCAAGATCAAGACCGCCGAGTACGTGCAGCTGGCGCTCGAGGGCCGCGAGCACGAGGCGGTGCAGTAGGGTGCGCGTCCTCGTCACCGGCGCCAGGGGCTTCGTGGGCAGGAACCTCTGCTGCGCCCTCAAGAACATAAGGGACGGCAAGGACCGCCGCGCCAAATACCAGGCACTCCTTCCCCTCGAGGTCATGGAGTACGACCTCGACTCGATGCCCGCCGAGCTGGAGGACTACTGCTCCCGCGCCGACTTCGTCTTCAACCTGGCCGGCGTCAACCGCCCAAAGGACCAGTCCGAGTTCATGGAGGGCAACTTCGGGTTCGCCTCGACGCTGCTGGACACGCTCGAGCGCCACGGGAACACGTGCCCCGTCATGCTCTCCAGCTCCGCGCAGGCGAGCCTGTCCGGCCGCTTCGAGGGTTCGGTCTACGGCGAGTCGAAGCTCGCGGGGGAGGGCCTCTTCCGCGAGTACTCCGAGAGGACCGGCGCGCCGGTGCTCATCTACCGCTTCCCCAACCTCTACGGCAAGTGGTGCCGCCCCCGATACAACTCCGCCGTGGCCACCTTCTGCGACGCCATCGCGAACGGACGCCCCTACACCGTGAACGACCCAAGCGTGGAGCTGGAGCTCCTCTACATCGACGACCTCATCAACGAGATGCTGGGTGCGCTTCTGGGGCGGGAGCACCGCTGCGGCTACCAGGGGCTCGAGAGGGTAGAGGGTGACGAGTTCTGCTACGTCCCCGACACCGACGTGAAGTCTCTGGGCGAGATCGTCTGCCTGCTGGACAGCTTCCGCGACAGCCGCGAGACGCTCTCGGTGCCCGACCTTTCGGAGGGCTCCTTCTCCAAGAAGCTCTGGAGCACGTTCCTGTCCTACTACGAGCCGGGCAACTTCTCCTACGGCCTCAGGCCCAACGTCGACGCGCGCGGCTCGTTCACCGAGTTCCTGCGCACGCCCGATCGCGGACAGGTCTCGATCAACGTGTCCAGGCCCGGCATCACCAAGGGCAACCACTGGCACATGAGCAAGTGGGAGAGGTTCCTGGTGGTCTCCGGCACCGCGAGCATCAAGCTGAGGAAGGTGGGGGAGGACGCCGGGGGAAACCCGTTCCCCGTCGACGAGTACGTGGTCTCGGGTTCCGACATGCGCGCCGTGGAGATGATCCCCGGCTACACGCACTCCATCACCAACCTGTCCGACACCGAGGACCTCGTGACGGTCATGTGGGCAAACGAGCCCTTCGACCCCGAGAACCCCGATACCTACTACGAGGAGGTCTAGCCGCATGGGCTCTTTTTCGCGGTCCCTTCTATGTTTTGGCCGCAGTGTGAAAGCGCTTCCTCGTAAAGCTATAGTTCAGCCCCTCGTTAAACGGTCTTTTGCACGGTGCGGAAAGGGCTTCTCGCTTGGAAAGCGTTGCGATTTGCAAGGCTTGGAGAACATTTCAGTCGGTAATGATGTGTCATTTGGGCCCGATACAAGAATTTGGACAACGGGCGCAGAAGTAATTATCGGTAACGATGTTATGTTTGGCCCAAATATAACTCTAATCTCTGGTGATCATCGCACTGATGTTAAAGACAAGCCTATGCGAGCTGTAAGGCCAACTGAAAAATTACCCAGTAATGACCAAGACATTGTTGTTGGTAACGATGTTTGGATTGGGGCAAACGTTACGATTTTAAAAGGTGTGCATATTCCCGATGGAACAGTAATTGCTGCTGGTGCGCTTGTCGTTCGTAGCCCTTATGAAGAAAATAGCATTTGGGGGGGGGTTCCCGCACGTCTAATCGGGAGACGATTTGATGACTAGGAATAAGACGGAGCTTGGCACCTTAAGTATGTTTGGTGTTGATCCGAGCTGTTTAGGAGGCATTAGTACGCTAACGCGCATGCTTTCTTTTGAGCTAGATAGATGCGAGCAAGTTGATTTTTGCTATTTAATAACTACCAATCAGGGAAATGCCCTTCAAAAGATCCGTTGTTTTGTAAGCGCGCTCTTAAAGGCCCGAAAACGCTTTTCAACCGGCGAAGGCATTGTTCATATACACATGGCTGATAATGCGAGCGTGATCAGGTCGTGCGTTATCATATTCCTAGCTAAAAGATATCGACAGTCTGTCGTACTTCACATTCATTGTGACTTGGCAAAGATTAGATCTCGGTCCTCAAGTCATATGAAAAAGCTGATAGATTGGTCGCTATTAAAATCAGATCGCATCATTTCCCTAGGAACATATCTGAACCCCTTGTTCCAAAAATTGGATTATCCAAGTGAGCGTGTATTAATTCTTCCCAATGCCGTTTCTTGTCCAGATGAGAATTTATACACGCCGGGCCGCACTAGAGTTTTATTTCTGGGAAATATCTCTAAGGGCAAGGGCGTCTTGGATTTATTGGATGCGCTCGTTCTAATCGATGGCAAGCTTGACCCAGAACTAATTTTCGAGCTGTGCGGTAGGGATCACATCAAGGTTCAAGTTGAAATTGAAAAACGAAATCTTTCTCATCGTGTTAAATATCGCGGCATCGTAGAGCCCAATCGTAAGTTCTTTTCGAAATATCTTCTAAACGTACTGCCTTCTCATCATGAGGCTATGCCATTTTCGCTTCTTGAGGCTTCAGCTTATGGGATTCCTTCTATCGCATCGTCAGTCGGGTCAATCTCCGAGATTATCGATAATGGAGACTCAGGTTGGCTAGTAAATGCCCAGGACACTCAAATGCTTGCGAACACGCTCGTGAATGTGCTGTCAAATCCAGAAGCGATATCGGTTGCGGGAAGCCGTATATATAACAAGGTGCGTGAATGCTACTCATTTCAGGCGTATCTTCAAACACTATTCGCTCTATATAGGGAGTTGATAGCTTGATTTCAATGGCAAAGGCCCTATATGCTGCCGATCAAAATATCGTCTCCGAAACAGGAATGGCGGCTAGACCAATTGTATTGATTATTGCAACGTATATTGTGACTACTTTACTTCAGGGTGCTCTTGGCTCTATTCCTATTAATAAGATTCTTGGATTCGCTCTTGTAGCTCTACTTATATTTGAATGGGTTTCAACTCGCAGATCACATCTGTCCTATTTAGGCCTGCTCTGCTTTGTTCTTCTGTCACTCCATTCAACTCTTGTTATGATAAGCGCTTCTCAGGAGCTAAACGACTTGGTGTATCTCGCAAGCACAATGTTGATGATCTCCCTTATATGTTCGCCTAGGTTTCGAACATCTATTTTCGAGGCATTGCTCCAATATCGAACTTATATATCTGTTGTCGTAATCTTTTCATCCATTTTTCTTCTTTTACTACTTGCAACTGGCACTGGTTATGTTGTCGCATGGGGAGAAGCCCCCTACTTTAAGGGGCTATGCAATACAGAACACACTCTTGCGTCTATATGTACTCTTTTGCTTGTCCTTATTATTTTTCTCGTTCGGACTAATGGATCTAAGGTTGTATATTGCGGATGCTCGCTTGTCATCATATATGCGACGCTGGAGACTGGCGCCCGAACGTTTCTTGTGCCAGTTCTAATTTGTTTGCTGCTACTCATTCAAAATCTATTCGCTTACAAATGGACTAAAGCTGCCTTGCTACTCCTTGTTTTAATTTTTGGAGAGGCCGTATTTCTGAAGTCTGGAATGGCTAATAAATTTGAGTTTGCCAGCGGAAATATATACGCAGACTCGCTGCTATCCGCAATTACTAATGGTAGAAACGAAATTTGGCTTACGGATATCCATGCATGGGCTAATTCTGGTCCATTGGGCATAGCCTTTGGAAACGCTTTTTCGACAATCTATGAACTCAATAAACGTGCGCTCGATCTTTATATTTGGGCTCATGACGACTTGATAATGTTGCTGTATGGATTTGGCCTTACTGGTCTATGCCTGTATCTTGCATGCCTATGTACTTTATTTCATTCGTTGCTCGCTTCTTTAAATAAGGGTTCAGCCGCACTCCTCTCCGTTTTCGTTTTATTTCCTTTGCTATTAAATGGATTTTTTCCTTATCAACATCTTGTCTACGCATTTGTTCTTCTTTATTCAATCTGTTCGCACGAATTAATCCCTAGAAAGGATATCTGATGTCGAATAACAACTATCTGCTGACATTTCACATGACGTGGAGCTATGGTGCATGTTTGCAAGCATTTGCAACTCTAGAAGCACTTAAGAATGTTGGTTGCAGGGCGGAGATTCTCAATTTCATTAATCCTCATGAGCGAAAAGGAAATGAGACCCCTTTCCAGCTCATAAAGGGGGGTGACTTTAAAGCTGGCTTTATAGCAGCGGCCAAAAATATCATTTTCCAGCGTGCTAAGCTGCATGCGCGTGCTTTTGAAAAATTCCATTCGAGGCTCCCTCGAACGGAACGGGTGTATACTTCGTGCGCTCAAATGGCTGATATTGAAGCTGATGCTCTAATCGTCGGCAGCGATCAGGTTTGGAATCCTTTTATCACCGGTGGCATTGAGCCTGCTTTTTTTCTTCAATTTGGCAAAGCAACTCGCCGTCTTTCACTTGCTTCGAGCCTCGGTAGTCATACCTATAACGAGATAGAGCAACAAGAAATTCGAGAGTACCTTAATAAATTCGATGCGATAAGCGTGCGAGAAGCTCATGCAGTAGAGCAAATCGCGCCGTTGACGGATAAGCCAGTATTTAGGTGTCTCGATCCAACTTTACTTCTTGATCGTGAATATTGGCGTGCTTTTTCCCAAAAGCCCGAAGGATTTAAAGGGAATGAACGATACATTCTGGTTTTCAATCTCGCGAGCAGAACCGATAAAGAAATGGAACTTTGGAAGCGTTTCTCAATAGATTCGGGACTGCCTCTTTGGCGAATTAGCAACAATACCTTTAAGGACAAGGTTTTCGATAGGCTCCTATTGGGTATGACCCCAGAGGAATTTGTTTGGCTTATTGATCACGCACAATATGTTATTACTGATTCATTTCACGGAACGGCCTTTTCAGTGAATATGGGTAAGCCGTTCGTCGCCATGGAACCCATTCGAGGAAATCGTGCCCGAATTGTTGATTTGCTTAATTTAGTTGGAATGGATAACCGCATGCTGGCTGAAAGTGCATGCGAGCTTCCTAGTATCGATTTAGACTATAGCTATGCTGAATCAGCCCTTTGCGAGGAGCGCTCTCGATGCATGGCGTGGATTAAGGGTGCCTTAAATGACTAGTAATCAGGATATTTCATGCGTAGGCAGAGCATGCACTGGCTGCGCTGCATGTTCCGATGCGTGTCCTGTCGATTCGATATCTATGGTCCCAGATGCGGAAGGCTTTGTTTATCCCTCGATAAACGGTGCATCGTGTCTTGCTTGTGGTAAATGCCTCAGAGTATGCCCTGCTGTTAACCGCTGCACGTTTCGCCCAATTTCAAATATGTATGCAGCATTTTCCAATGACCATCAGCTGCGAAATGAGAGCAGTTCGGGCGGTGTATTTTCCACGTGCGCACGCTATGTTGTCGATCATGGAGGAATCGTAGTCGGGGCAGCGGTTGATCCAACTGGGCACGTTTATCATCGACTTATAACTAACTCAAATGAAATTTCGATTCTTCAGAAATCAAAGTACGTTCAAAGTGATTGTCAGGGAATATATTGTCAAATTGAAAAATGTCTTAAATCTGGTAGAAGGGTCTTATTCTCAGGATGTCCTTGTCAGGTTGCTGGCTTGATTTCATATTTGAGAAAAGCATATGACAATCTGATTACGATGGATTTGATTTGTCATGGAGTACCTTCTCCGAGGGTATGGGAAGAGCATGTCGAGTCAATTACTGGTGGAAAACCAGCGCAAAGCATTACATTCAGAAGGAAAGACGTCTCTGCGAGGACGACTTTCTCAGTTGATATTACTGCGCCCGGTTTGCGATATAAAGGACGAGATGAATTTGACGATCCGTATATGGCGCTGTTTGTTACGGGGTCAGCAAATAGGGAAAGCTGCTATACGTGTAAATACGCCAGTTCTGAACGCGTTGGTGATGTGACCATTGGCGACTGCGCGTCATCGAATTGCTACCCACAGTTCTATCCTTGGGTTCAGCTCTCTTCAATTTCCTTAAACACTGAGAAGGCTAGAAATTTCTGGTCAGAGGTAGAGAGCCTGTTTACCTTTGTTCCTATTGATTATCAACGGGAAATTCGATTGAATGCTCAGCTTTCACATCCAGTAGTTCGACCTGTTTTGAGAGATAACGTATACAGGCGGATACATGAGACGGGCATCGCGTCAGTTGCTGCCGATGTCACACCTTCTCGTACAATTAAAAAGAAACTCAAAAGAGTCGTTAAGTATTTAGTTCCCAATGAAGTACGTGGACGTCTCATTAAATTGAAAGCAATGGTCCATGATCGATAATTCCAAGAAGCAACTTCTTAAAAATACGTTATTTCTATATATTTTAACGTTTTCATCTCAAGTTCTCGCTCTGATCACAATTCCATATCAAACACGCGTGCTTACACCGGAAACTTATGGTGTCGTTGGCGTCGCCATTTCTGTAATGACGTTTATGTCGCTTGTGCTTGATTTTGGAATTCTTTTATCTGCAACATCAAAAGTTGCACAGCATGCTGAAGATACTGAATTTCTTTCACATCTTTATGGCAATGTGTTCGCACTAAAAGGCATTTCAGCTATTATCTGTGGATGTTGTTTGGCAGTAGCATGCTGCTCGTCTCCATACCATAGCCGATACTTTCTACTCTACGCACTCTATTATTTAGCTTATGTCGCTGCTGCGATGCTACCGGATTATTTATACCGGGGGCTTGAGCGCATGAAAGTCATAACCTTCAGGACTGTAGCGATACGAGCTTTTGCAACTGCGTGCACATTTATATTTCTCCATTCAGATAGTGACGTTTTAGCGCTTCCGATCTGTCTGTTAGTTGGAAATGTTTCGGCGTTAGCGGTATGTCTTAGGTATGATCGTAGAGTCTTTGGCATACATCTTCACCGCCCTACGGTTGTCGAGGTGAAGTTACTTGCGAAGGACTCTTTACCGTTTTTCTTTTCACGTATTTCTTCCACGGTATACTCAACAGCAAATCCAATTGTTCTCAATATGTTCTACGCAGGCTTGCCTATTGTTGGATTCTATTCTGCTTCAGAAAAATTCTTGTCCGTTTCTAAGTCAATCGTTTCCCCTATTGCAGATAGCTTATATCCGTATATGGTTAAAAACAAAGATTTCAGACTTGTTAAGAAAATATTGCTCACTACAGCTCCTTTTATTGTTGTAGGGGCTGCAGCGCTTTATATCTATGCAAATCAAATTTGCAAATTTGTTTTTGGACCAAGCTATGTAGAAGCCGGCATGATAGTGCGTTGTCTACTTCCAGCAATAATGGTGATATTCCCGTCGTACGTTATTTGTTTTCCTGTGCTTGTCCCCCTAGGTCTTTCATCAAGAGCAAATTTTTCAAATTTTATTGGTCTCTGCGTCCAGCTGCTTGGACTTATCATTCTTGTCGTAACTGATAATTTTAATGTTTATACAATGTGCCTCGCGACAAGTACTGCCGAGGTGTCGGTATTTATCTACCGCTTATCCGTAATCGCAAGATATCAAAAAAACCGCAAAAGCATGAATTTGCGTTAAATATCAGCTATAACAAATTGTAAAGAATGGGGCTCTCATGTTGAGTAACGATAATTCTAAAGTTAATTTTTCTAACGACGGCCGTCTGAAGCTGCTGATCATCGTGGGCACACGCCCCGAGGTCATCCGCCTGTCCGAGGTCATCAAGAAGTGCCGCCGCCACTTCGACTGCCTGTTGGCGCACACTGGGCAGAACTACGACTACACCTTGAACGGCATCTTCTTCCGCGACCTGGAGCTCGCCGACCCCGATGTCTACCTGGACGCCGTGGGCGCCGACCTGGGCGAGACCGTGGGCAACATCATCGCCTCGAGCTACAAGCTGATGGTCCAGGTCCAGCCCGACGCGCTGCTCATCCTGGGCGACACCAACAGCTGCCTGTCCGCCATCGCGGCAAAGCGCCTGCACATCCCCATCTTCCACATGGAGGCGGGCAACCGCTGCAAGGACGAGTGCCTGCCTGAGGAGACCAACCGCCGCATCGTCGACGTGATCTCCGACGTCAACCTGGCATACTCCGAGCACGCCCGCCGCTACCTCAAGGACACCGGCTGCGCCCCGGAGCGCACCTACGTCACCGGATCTCCCATGGCGGAGGTGCTGCGCGCCAACCTGGGCAAGATCGAGGCCTCGGACGTCCTCTCCGAGCTCGGCCTGGAGCCCAAGCGCTACATGCTGCTCTCCGCCCACCGCGAGGAGAACATCGACACCGAGGCCAACTTCACGAGCCTGTTCACCGCCATCAACGCGCTGGCCGAGAGATACGACATGCCCATCCTGTACTCCTGCCACCCGCGCTCCCGCAAGCGCCTGGAGACCACAGGCTTCAAGCTGGACCCGCGCGTTCGCATGCACGAGCCCATGGGCTTCCACGACTACAACTGCCTTCAGATGAACGCCTTCGCCGTGGTGTCCGACTCCGGCACCCTGCCCGAGGAGTCGAGCTTCTTCGCGAGCATCGGGCACCCGTTCCCGGCGGTGTGCATCCGCACCTCCACCGAGCGCCCCGAGGCGCTGGACAAGGCCTGCTTCACGCTCGCCGGCATCAGCGAGCGCGGCCTGCTGCAGGCCGTCCACACCGCCGTCGAGCTCGACGCGGAGGGGTCGCTTCCCGAGGCCCCCGTTCCCGACTACGCCGACGAGACCGTGTCCACCAAGGTGGTAAAGATCATCCAGAGCTACACCGGCATCGTGGACAAGATGGTGTGGAGGAAGAGCCTTTAGTTTCATTGTTAATGGATAGCCTTCTAAATCCGTAGCGGTGGTATATGTCTTCTTTGCCTAATACCGATAAATCTAGAGAGATTCGCTCAATCTCCGATCTCGTCTCTTTGAAGGCTGAGATCGGCTTTGATTGCTGGTTTAGGGGGCAACCCAATGCTGCCTTTGATCTTAATCCAGGCGTGTTCCGCTCTCTCGATTTTGAAAGATCAGAGAGGCAGATGCTTGATGAGTTTAAACACTCGGCTCTGTCGCGTTCTGATGTTCATCCCGAAGATTACTGGGATTGGTTGGTTTTAGCCCAACATCATGGCCTTCCAACTCGTTTATTGGATTGGTCTGAAAATCCTTTGCAGGCATTATTCTTCGCGGTGTCTGGTGTTTCATCTGCTGACGTTGATGCCAAGTTGTTTGTGCTTAAACCCAAGGATTTAAATCGAAATGCTGTTGGTCCTCAATTTTCCAGTCCTATAGTTCTTAGGGAAGAAAATGATGTTCTAACATCTTATCGTCCTGACAGAAGTTCAAATAGTGGCGCGATTCCTGTTGCGGTCGTTGCCGCTAATGGTTTCTCTAGAATTGTTGCGCAAAGCGGCGTGTTTACCCTCCACCCAAAGCCGGATGTTGAGAGCTCTGTTGAGGTGTTCGGTTCCGGAACTTGTCAGGAATTCATCGTTCCTAAAGATGCTAAATCTGAAATTAAAAGGGAATTGGAATTTGTATGCATTAATGAGTCTTCTTCATATCCCGACTTAGACCACCTTGGTGCTTATATTAGGCGTAATCATTCCGGAAACGTTAGGCTATGAGTGTGATGGCTAGATTTGAAAAAGCCGATAGTTCAACTTCTCAGGTTGAATATATTCATGCTTTATATCCCTTTTTGGATTTAGATCCCATCTATCAACGCGAAAGCGGCGTCTGGTCCAAAGAGCGTAAGCAACTGTTTATTGATTCTCTAATTAACGGATTCGATGTTCCCAAGATATATTTAAATAAAGTTGAATATTCTGAAAAGATTGACGGCGAAGATAGGTTAATACGATATGAAGTAATCGATGGTAAACAGCGTATTGAATCTATTGAGGAGTTTTTAAACGATAAATACCCACTAGCAGATACTTTTCATTTGATTGATGACGAGAACTCAGCGGGCTCTGGCGGCCTATATTATTCACAGCTTGTTTCAAAGAGTCCAGAAGTTGTTTATAGGTTATTGCATTATAGTTTTGACATTGTTGTTCTCGATCATCAAAAAGAAGATTTTGTTGATGAATTTTTTATTAGACTTAATGGCGGCGAACCGCTAAATGCTCAAGAGAAACGAAATGCGTGTCATTGTTATTTGAGAACTCGTGTTAAGAATATCTCTGACAGAGATGAATTCATCAAAAAATGCCTTGTTCCTCGAGCTCGTTACAAGAATGATGAGCTTGTTGCTAAATTTTTTTCTATTGCTGATCAATCTGATGAGTTAGGTAAAATTTCCGACATTAAAAAGAATAGACTCGATCGTCTATATGAAAGATCAAAGAATAATGAATTGACTTCACATAGAACTGACTATATTGAGAAAAAAGTGAAGGATACTTTAGCACTTCTATATAAGGTTTTTGGTGCTCCTGACCCTCTCATTCGAAGTGTAGGAAATGTTATCGTATATTTTATTTCCGCATTTACATGTCCCGAATTATGGGTTAATGCAAGTGTTAAGGACTATCTTCGCTCATTTGAGAAGTTAAGGAAGGATATTGTTAACCGCGACATTGAGATTATGACCGTTCGTCAACAAACGATTTTTATGATTTGCGATGAATATAATTCATACGTTCAATCCGCTAATGATGGTTCTGCCCTTTCCTGGAGATCGTGTTGTATCAATTGCTATATTAGAGCTAAAGGAGATTTTGATGACTTCTATCTTCTTATGGCTCCATATTTATATTGACGCTTTAGTGCTGTTGACGCCTGCAAATAGGAAATAGTGTCAATTTTTTTATGTGCATCGTCGTCCGTTAACCCAATTGCCAGCCGCTGATGCGACGGTCCAAGGTCACGCACGATATATAAGCCTTTAAAGTGGGCTCTGACATCCTCGAGCTTAGTGCTGGAGCGACGAGTTCGAGGATGTGGCGGTCAAGGTCTAGACGAGGGATCTGTTTAAGAGGGGTTAGTCATCATATGGCTTCTATAAGGCGACCTATTATTAGCCGCGTGGATGAAGAGCCGACTTCATTTGCGATTCAGTCTGCTTTCGATAGAAATTCGCTAAGCAGAAAGGAAGATATTGCCATTTTCCTAAAAATGTTGCTCATGGTTAAACCACCTTATACTTTTATAGTGGATTCACCTTGGGGAACGGGTAAGACTTTTTTCGTAAAACAAATTGAATGGATTCTTAAAAGTCTCAATCCGGCTTTTGGTGCTAATTGCATTGAATTGGGTTCTCAATTCAATGAGATATTGAAAGATGACGATATTTGCCATTTTGTTCCTTTGTATTTTAATGCATGGGAGCACGATCATTTTGAAGATCCGATTCTTCCTCTCCTGGCTTCCTTTTCCGAATCTATTGACGAGAGTTGCGTAGACACATCATTAAATATTCCGCTGCTAATTTCAGAAATCATCAACTGTTTTCTTGCAATTCACAATATTGATATTGATATTAAAAATCTATCCAACTGTTTCGATGAAAAGGATTTTCTAGAAGATTATAGGGCACGGACTGAGCTACGGCAGAAGTTAAATCGGCTTATATCGAGTTTAATTCCGAGAGTTGCAAGATTTGCCATTCTATTTATCGACGATTTAGATCGCTGTAGGCCTGAATTTGCTATTCGTTTTTTAGAGCAGACAAAAGCCATTTTTCAACTTCCAAATGTAATCGTTGTTTATTCCACGGATATTGTCCAGCTTTCCCGCTCACTTGAAGGGGTCTATGGTTCTCATTTTGCTGGCAGGGCCTATCTAGAACGTTTCTATGATAAGCGTATAGAGCTTCAACGCATTATGCCTTTGGATTACTTAGAGTTTAAGGGGTTAAGGGTTAATAGGGGTCACCCTTTTATTGATATAACTGGAGAACTACTTGACTATAAAAACGCTTCTTGTCGAGCTTTAAACAGGTTGTTCGATCAAATTAGATCGATTTTTGAATTTATATATTTATCGCCCTCTTATTCCTATAAAAATGCTGTAGTCTTTCCGAAATTCGCGCTTCTTCCAGTTTTGATAGTGCTTTCTTATTATGAACCCGAGCAATGGTATGAGGTTAGATGTGGTCGATCTTTCTCTACTGTTTACGATTTAGCATGCCATAGTGAGTGTTTTTTAAAACAGTTAGATTCTTCAATTATTGAAATTAATGAATCCCCGTCGGGCGAACCTCAAATTTCAGAGAAGATCCGTAGGGATTTTGTAGAGGGAGTATGTGCATTAATATATATCGGTAAATTAAACGATCCTCGAGTTAAAGCTATTAATAAGGGGGACTTTCTGTTTGCGAATACTTTCGCGGATGTCTTTTTTACCTTAAGGGTGCAAGACTAGCTCTTAGTTTTGAATCTGAAGACCGCTCCATTATTCCTTTTCAATAGAGCAGCCGTTTTTTGAAGTAGGTTCGTATTTGCCTATTCATTTTTGAACGACAATGAGTCCTAGGCCCTTTCGACACCACCTATATTGCGAATCAGCACCGCCGTCCACCCGACCGAATATTGCCGTTCGGCACCGCCATTAAACGCCTCCTCGCGCATCCCCGTTACGCCTGTTGATGTTCACTAAGAAGTGGTCCGAGTGATCACTGGGAAATGAGCACCGTGAGCACGAAAAATTGAGCAGTTTAAGCAAGAGGGCCGCGCCCCGGGGACCGGGGGCGCGGCCCTCGCCGTATGTTTTCCCTGGGCGGTTACTTTGGCGAGCCCGCCCGGGAAGGATGGAGGAGATGACCGTGCCCCTGGACACAGTGAATGATATACGGTCGATGGATGCCGCCGGGCGCTCGAGGTCCGAAATCGCCCGAGTGCTCCACGTGAGCCGGAACACCGTGGCGAAGTACGCTGACATGGAGGAAATGTCGCCCGCCGCGCCGATGCCCCAGAGGAGGGGCAGGCCCGCGCTCGAGGGCAACGAGGAATGGGTGATCGGCGTTCTCGAGGCCGACCTCGGGGCCCCGAGGAAGCACCGGCAAGACCCACCTCTCGTGTGCGCTCGCCAAGGCGGCCTGCGCCAAGAGGATCAGGACCTGCTACATAAGGCAACCCGACCTCGAGGACCTCTGGCGCGAGAGCCGCGACCGGCCCGGCGGCGAGCGGAAGCTGCTGCGGAAGTACGGGGCGTTCGGCCTGCTCGTAATCGACGAGTGGCTGCTCGAGAGGCCGGACGAGCTGTTCAGGGGGATGCTGTTGGAGCTTTTCGAACTGCGCTACGGGAGGGCATCGACCGTCCTGTGCACGCAGTTCAGAAAGAAGGACTGGCACCCGAGGCTCGGCGGCGGCGTGCACGCGGACGCGATCATGGACCGCATCGTCCACAATGCCGCCTGGGTCGAGATGGGCGACATGAACATGCGGCAGGCAATGGCGGGAAAGGGTCGGTAGCCTGAGATGGGACACCGCCGGCGCCCGAGGTGACACCGGCGGTGCTCATCCGCGATAGCCGCGGTGCTGATTCGCAATATTTAGCGGTGCTCGCGCGGGCAAATACTCACCAGCCGCACCCGCAAGGACTTCGTGGCCGACGAGGTGCTGCAGATGATCTGGGACTGCGTTTTCACTGGCAAGCCGAAGCCGGTCGTGGGCGTCTACTGCCTGACGATGAAATCGAACTCCGACAACTTCCGCGGGACCTCCATCCAGGGCATCATGAAGCGCGTGAAGGCCAAGGGCGTGCCCGTGGTGGTCTACGAGCCCACGTTGGACGCTGAGGACTTCTTCGGCAGCGAGGTCACCCATGACCTTGAGACCTTCAAGCGTGAGTGCTCCATCATCGTGGCCAACCGCTGGAGCGACGAGCTCGCGGACGTGGCGGATAAGGTGTACACGCGCGATCTCTTCAAGCGCGACTAGCGAGCTTTCTCGGAGCGATAAGAGGCCCCCAGCCACCACGCGGTGAACTGCCTCCCATTTCTTGGACATGAGAAATGGGAGGCTTTTTATGCGTGTCG
>CABSAD010000004.1:0-228596 GCA_902475615.1 uncultured Collinsella sp.
TGCGGTCCATCCGGTCCCACCGGGCCGCGCGGCAAGGAGATATATTGCCAGACCGGAGGGGCCCCGGGGGCGGGAATCTGGCACTCCATATTTTGTTCACAAATGAATCGATCCTTCAGTTGTTCCACTGAAGTCATGTCTGAAGCATCGGCTTCTGGTATTGGCGATGACCAGCTGGTTTATAGGTGTTGAGGCGTCGGCCATCTCTGCTGGGCTACTTTACTCTAAAGACATTAGGTTTTGGTTTCCTGTCGGTAAAAGGCTGGTTTTGGCCGCCAGGCGTCCTTATATATAGAGAAGATCTGGTTCGAACCCGCGTCGCGACAACAAAAAAGCGACCGGCATCCGCCAGTCGCTTTTCTATTCTATGGTGGGCCGTCAGGGGTTCGGGCCCGCTGCGCGGGCGACCGCTGCGGCGCTTTCGCGCCTTGCGCGCTGCGCTGGCAAACGCTCGCGCGTTTCCTCAGCTCCGCGCCCTTTCGGGTTCGAACCCATGAAGGGGCGACAAAAAAGACGGCCAACCGAAGTTGACCGCCTCAACAATCTTTGGGTGGGCCGTCAGGGGTTCGAACCCTGGACCTTGGGATTAAAAGTCCCCTGCTCTGCCAGCTGAGCTAACGGCCCGCGGGTGGCATTGTACCACGGTCTGGGACTATTCCCAACTCCATTGGCCGTTCTGGAAAATCACAACTTCGCGTCCATCGGGCGTAATGCCCACAATATCGATGTCGTCCGTACCGATCATAAAGTCGACGTGCGTGCTCGAAACGTTGACGCCATGCTCAATGAGCTCCTCTTTGGACATATCATATCCACCCTCAATGCACTCGGGGAAGCCGACTCCCAGTGCAAGATGGCAGCTGGCATTCTCGTCATAGAGCGTGTCATAGAACAGGATGCCGCTTTCGCGAATCGGCGTGTTCTTGGAAATGAGCGCAACCTCTCCCAGATGAGCAGCGCCCTCGTCAGTATCGATGATACTTGCGAGTGTCGCCTTTCCCACACGGGCGTCGTAATCCACCACACGACCGTTCTCGAACTTGATCCAAAAATCGTCGACCTTGTTACCGTGATGGATAAGCGGCATTGCGGAATAGACGATTCCGTCAGCACGCATACGATCGGGCGAGGTGAAGACCTCCTCGGTGGGGATGTTGGGGAAGAAGGGGTGACCGTCGGGGGTCTCGCCCTTACCGCCGGCCCACTCATGCCCCTTCGTCATACCAATTACCAGGTCGGTTCCATTCGAAGCGGTATAGCGCAGGCAGTCGAAACGATTTTCGTTCAGAAAGCGCAGGTTCTTTTCAAACGCCGCATCGTGAAGCTCCCAGTCACTCTCCGGATCTTGGCCGTCAGCACGGGCGGTATGCAGAATCGCAATCCATAGTTTATAGATTGCAACCTCATCGGCGTCTCCCGGGAACACCTCGCGCGCCCAAGCCACGACCGGCGCTCCGGCAATGCACCACGGGTTGATGTTGTAATCCAGTCCGCGGCGGAAAATCTTGCACTGCGTGTTCCTCGCCTTGGAAGCGGCAGCGGGCTTGGCAGGATCGATGACCTTGAGAGCGGCGGGGTCAGCACCCTCGATAAAGATAAAGCAGGCACCGTCCTGGGCCAGAGAATCCAGCTGTATGCGCTTCCACTCGGGCGTCTGCCCAAAATAGCTTTTCTCGACATGCTCGTACGCAAGCCTCGTCACGGCGTCGTCGGCCCAGATGACCGTCACGTGACCGGCACCGGCGTCATAAGCCTCCGCAACCACCACGCGCGCAAATGATGCGCACTCGACGGGAGACTGAACGACGACCTCCTGGCCGGGCTTAACGTTTACACCCTTGCGGACAACGAGACGCGCATAATTTTTAATCTTGGGCTCAAGGGTCTTCATGCCCTCAAGAGCTTCCTCGACCGTTAGGGCAGCTCGAATCATGTGCCACTCCATCTATCTATAGAACAGTAAAAAGGCGCGCCGCAAAAACGACGCGCCTTATATCTTAGCGATATGTATGGATACAAACGCTACTTCTTCTTGGAGTCCTTCTTGTCCTCCTCGGCAGCCGAGCGCTCGATAAGAGCGTTGAGCTTGTTCTCGGACATGCCCTCGGCCTGCGCGCGGTACATGTTGCGCAAGGGACGAATACGAACGAAGTCGTAGATAAAGTCACCCAGGATGATGACATAGGACAAAACGATGCCGACCATCTGAACAGGACTGGACACCGTGCCGCCGGGAGCGAAGTAGAGCGAAGCCCAAATTGCCACGACGAGTACCATGCCGATGGCGAGCACGGCCCACCAGATACGACGGCGCTTGGTGTAGTCCTCATCCTGCTTGAGAAGAATATTCGACACCGTATAGATACGATCCTCGCGAGCACGCTGCTTGGCCTTGCGGGCGCGCTTCTCCTCCTTGGAAAGGCCTTCCAGGTTTTCACCCTTCTCGAGCTCTTTGCGGCGAGCTTTAGACGAAGCCGGCACGACGCGAACGGAGCTCGCTGCTTGGCGGGCGGGTTTAGCAGATGCGGCGGACTTGCGCGCAACCCCGGTAACTTCGTGGGATTGCGTGCGCTTGTTCGTGGCGCTACGGGTACTCACTTATGCGTTCTCCTTCATGCTTGTGAACTGGGAGCCCGTGATGATCTGGAAGGCCTCGCGATAGCGCTCGGACGTGCCATCGATGACCTCGGCGGGCAGGTGCGGGGTCTCCCCCGTCATATCCCAGTTGGCCTTGAGCCAATTGCGGACGAATTGCTTGTCGTAGCTAGGCTGGATCTTGCCCTCCTCGTAGCTGGCGGCGGGCCAGAAACGGCTGGAGTCGGGCGTGAGGCACTCGTCGATCAGCGTGACCTTGCCATCGATAACACCAAACTCAAACTTGGTGTCGGCAATGATGATGCCACGGGTCGCTGCATACTCGGCAGCAGCCTTGTAGATCTTGAGAGACAGATCGCGAATCTGCGTGGCGATGTCCTCGCCAACGATCTCGCAGCAACGCTCAAACGAGATATTCTCGTCGTGATCACCGATCTCGGCCTTCGTGGACGGCGTGAACAGCGGCTCGGGAAGCTTGGAGGCCTCGGTCAGACCATCGGGCAGCTGGATGCCGCAGACGGTGCCGTTCTCGTCATAGGTCTTCTTGCCCGAACCGGTCAGATAACCGCGGACGATGCACTCGATAGGAATCGTCTGGGCCTTCTTGACCAGCATGGCGCGGCCTGCGAGGTAGTCACGATACTCGGCAAACTCCTCGGGGAAATCCGCCGGATCGATGGAGACGAGGTGGTTGGGGACGATATCGGCAAACTTGTCGAACCAGAATGCCGAGATGCGGTTGAGCACCTCTCCCTTAAACGGAATCTCGTCGGGGAGAATAAAGTCGAACGCAGAAATGCGATCGGTGGCGACCATCAGCAGGTTTTCGCCGGCATCGTAGATATCACGAACCTTGCCACGGGAATCCGGACGACGCTCCATCGTTGTCACGTGAGTCACTCCTTACCTAAATACGACAGAAATGCGGGTTCTTTCCCGCATGTTTTCGCAAACTCGGAGCGGCAGGAACGCGGCCCCTCCTTCACCGAATAGCGAAAAGCTAGTGCTCCATTGTAGTAGATGCCGCGTCCGCCGTGTGCTCGCGAGGCAGATGAATCGTAAAAGTCGTGCCCTTTCCAAGCTCCGACTCCACGGATATGTAGCCATGGTGACGCTCGACGATTTGCTTGGTCACGGCGAGGCCAACGCCCAGGCCGCCGGCTTCGCGGGCGCGGCTGGCATCTGCGCGCCAAAATCGCCCGAAGATGCGCGACAGGTCGTCCTTGGCAATACCGATACCGGTATCCGAAACGGCAATACTGACATGCTTGCGGTCACTGAGCACCGACACCACGACCCAACCGCCCTCGGGGGTGTAGCGCATGGCGTTGCTCATGAGGTTGATGACGCACTGCGTGATCATGTCGGGATCGGCCTCGACGACATCGTCGTGACCTTGGGTCTCGTCAGCAAAGCGCAAGCGCAGATCGCGGTCAACAAATAGGCGCTCCTGAGCGTTGACGATAGACCGCACAAAGGGAACCATGTCCACCGGTTCGAGATTGAGCGGCGCCGTGCTGTTTTCCATACGCGATAGGTCGAGCATCTGCTGCACCAAACGAGCCAGGCGGCGCGTCTCGGAAGCGACCGTCTCCAGATGCTCATCGTCGGTGGGATACACGCCGTCCTGCATGGCCTCGACCGTTGCAAGCATGGCCATGAGCGGCGTGCGAAGCTCGTGTGCGACATCCGAGGTCAGGCGCTTTTCGTGCTTCATATCTTTCTCGAGCGAGGTGGCCATCTCGTCAAAGGTCTCACCCAACTGATCGATTTCATCGTCGCCGCGCAAACCGGTACGAGCGGACAAATCGCCGTCGCGAATTTGCTTGGCTGTGCTGGTTATGCGATGAATCGGTCTGGTAAGCATGCGCGACACGAACGATCCGATAACAACTGAGATGCAGACCGCAACAACCGCGGCAAGGGCCATGGCGTTAAAAGTCTTTTCCCTAAACGCAGAATCCGCCTTGGTGAGCAGGGCATCGGAGCCGATAGCCCATAGCTTCACCTGTCCGACATGCTCGCCAGAAGACGTTATGATTTCGACGTTGGCAACGCTATCGGAGTCGGTGGGCGCCGACGAGACCGGGCTATGCGAGGCCTTTTTACCGCTCGAGCTGCTCGACGCCGATTCGCTCTCGCGCACATCGGCGGTCGCACTTGCCGAAGGCCATGAGTCGTCATAGACGACAACGCCCTTTTTGTTGACAACCTGCATACTCAGGTCGTCGGACACCAAGCTCGATGTCGCGACCGTGCGTAGCTCGCCCGCAGTCCAGTTGCCGTTTTCCTCGTACGACGTCGCAAGCTTTTCGGCGGCAGAATTGGCAATCTCGACGATATTGGAGCGCGTGTAATCCGAAAAGACGGTACCCCACACAACGGAGACAACGCCCACCAGCACCAATACCGTCATGAGCGACGTCAGGGCAAAAGCCAAGGCCATGCGCGAGGGATAGCTCATCGCTGGCCGTGAATCGGAACGAGGCGTGTTCCAACTTGCCTTGGAACCCGCCTCGTTCTCCTGCTTATGCTTTTGCCCAATTTCAAAGCGCGCAGGTGTCATATGTGATTTCCCTATTTCTCGTCCGACTTATCGGTCTTGGCCGGAGCCTCGAAGCGATAACCGACGCCGTGAACGGTGTAGAGCCACTTAGGCTTCTTGGGGTCGTCGCCCAGCTTGGCGCGAAGGTTCTTGACGTGACTGTCGATGGTGCGCTCGTAGCCCTCAAAGTCATAGCCGAGCACCTTCTCGACCAGCTCCATACGGTTATAGACGCGACCGGGATGGCGAGCAAGCGTGGTGAGCAGCTTAAACTCGGAAGCAGTCAGGTCTACTTCCTTGTCCTCGACCAAGATCTTGTGGCCCGAGATATCGATGACCAGATCGCCAAAGTCGAGCACCTCAACGGCGGGCTCGTCTGCCTGGTGAGCACGACGGAACAGGGCGCGGACGCGGGCGACGAGCTCACGCGGCGAGAACGGCTTAATCAGGTAGTCGTCGGCACCAAGCTCAAGGCCGATGATGCGATCCTCGATCTCGCCCTTGGCCGTCAGCATAATGATGGGGACATCCGAGGTGTCGCGAATGGTGCGGCAAACGCGCTCGCCGGGAATCTTGGGGAGCATAAGGTCGAGCACAACCAGGTCGAACTGGTGCTTCTCGAACTCCTCGATCGCAGACTGGCCGTCCCCGACGCCAACAACCCAGTAGCCCTCGCGCTCGAGATAGGCAGCGACAGCGTCACGGATTGCCTTCTCGTCCTCGACCAGCAGAATCTTTTTTGCATCTGAAGCCATAACACGGCCCCCCCTGTCTCAATTAGCTAAGAACAAGCCCATTTTAACGCACCTATGCCCGCCGAGCACCGCTACAGTGCGGCGGCTCGGCGGGCGGCACTCACAATTACAACGCGTTTATTCCCCCGTTGGCGCCCTTTTAACCCCTCGGCGCTAAAGAGAGAACAGGCGGGCGGTAACCGTCTCGGGAATTCCTTGGCTATTACGCACCGTGGCATAGGTTAAAAACGTATTCGATTTACCCGCCGTAGCTGGATAATCGCCATATTCGAGAGCGCGGTCGGGCGACAGCAGCGAACCATAGGTTTTGGCGGAGGTATCGATCAGAAAATGCGATGCCTGAACCTTAACCAGATATTTGCCTTTTCTGCCGGCAGCACACGCAAGCGGCTCGCGCGACAGGAATAGGAACGTCCCATTCTCGTTACCGATATAGGTGCCCATGTTGCCTAGGCTCCCCACGCCGCTATAGGTGGCCTCGATGGAGAACACAAACGTGTCGCCCATATATACGGCCTCGAAGGGAGACACCGATGAGGGAAGGACCAGCTGAGCCCTCTTGGTATTGTTGCCGTCCGTCAGGTCGATCGCCGTCATGCCGTAGTAGACGCCCTCGTCGTTGCGCACACGCGGGGAAATGGTCAAGATGCCGTCACTCACACGCGGGGCGGATGCAAAGCGGCCCGTTGACTTCCAAATGGCCTCGGCCTTTGCCTCGTCGAGCGCGCGGCGGTAGCAATACGAGTCGTGACTCGTCTTATTGCCGCCTGCAGCAGGCATCTTGTACCAAATGACGGACGATTCGAACGCCGTAAACAGCGGCGGGTCGTAGTCCTTGCCGCCTCGGTCGAGCTCGACCACATCGCCGACAAGCGACGCACCTGCCGTATTTTGCGCATAGAGTTTCCATGATGCATTCGCAAAGTTCATCTCGACCCAAGCAAATACGCCATCGCCGGCGCGGACATCGTAAAACGAATACCCCGCACCTTCCACGGGATCCTCGACGAGCGTCGTGAGTGAGCCGTCGCCCAGGTTGAGCATGCCGAGCGTATTGGCATGCCGCGCCGATGCGGGCGCCATCATCGCCGCGGCGTAATCACCGTCGCAGTAATACAGCAGCGTACCCAAAGGCAATGTCCATGAAGCTGCAGGCTCGAGGTCGATTTCGACAGCCTCGTACTCATCCGTAATCGAGACGATTTTTGAGTCATCTTTGATAACCTGCGGCTCGCCGGCGGCATCGTCGCTGGTGCCCGTTTTTTTCGAGCATCCGGCAAGTACCGTGGCAGCGCCCGCGGCAGCTCCACCGAGCACAAAGCCGCGGCGCGATATTCCGTTCTTGATGTGGTCGGCGATACCCATTAGGCGATCTCGGCGCGAGCGGCCTCGATAGCGCGGGTAAGCTGGTCGGCGCAGGAGGTCTTTTTCATACCGCAGGTATTACCGGCGAGAACCTCGATTACGCGATCGGCAGGAGCACCCTCAACCAGCTTGGAGATAGCCTTGAGATTGCCGTCGCAGCCGCCGGTAAACTCGACGCCCAGCACTTTGCTGCCGTCATCGGAAAGATTGAGGTGGATATTGCGAGAGCATACACCCTGAGGCTTGTAGTCAAAACTAATCATTGAGATCCCCTCTCAGAAAGAAATTTCAGACGTCTATTATCCCCGCCTGGCCCGACTTATTATCGTAAGCACCGATTCAACATCCTACGATGCGTAGATTAGTGGGGGCAAGATTAGCAGCCCGTACCCCGTGCGTGGACTGTGCGCTTCTCCCGATACATATTGTGGTCGGCGACACGATATACATCGGCCAGCGTATTTCCAGCCGTCTCGACGGTCGCCACGCCAATCGATGCGCTGACCGTCAGTGCCTCATCGCTTACCGCGGCAAGACCGAGACGAAGATCCTGTTCCAGCCCGAGCGCAGACTCGTTGTCAGTATGGGGGCAAACCAGCAAAAACTCGTCGCCGCCAACGCGCATCGGCAGGTAATCCGCACCAGCCACCCGCCGCAGCACGGACGCCGTCCGTCGCAGCAGTTCATCCCCCATCTCGTGACCGTAGATATCGTTGGTCCGCTTGAGATAATTGCAGTCCAACATAATCACGCTCACGGGCAAGCCCTCGTTTACCAGGCTATCTCCGCGCGATTCAAGGTAGTTGCGGTTGCGAAGCCCCGTCAGTTTGTCTTGGTATGTCAGCTCCTCGGCATGTTTGACCATCGATATGTTGTGCGTCGCCACGACGACCGACTCCAGCCGGCCTTGCTCATCGCGATGCTGGGGGACAACCTGTAGCGAGTACCAAGCGCCTCGACAATCTCGCACCTCGGCAGCCAAGTACGGTACGCCCTCCATACGTTCGCGAAGCGTACTTATATCTACGAGTCCCACAACCGCTTCGCGGCTTTCGGGGCTCACGACATCCCGGCAGACCGTGTCCATAAAGTCATATGCCTCGCTGTGCTCGGCAAATATCTTCGCTATCGTCGGCGACATATTGATTCCCTCGATCTCGAGGGTGTCGAGATGCAAAAAGAAGGTCGAATCGTAGATGGCGCTTATGGCATTGATAATGCCGAGCTGTTTATCCTTTTCGACCAAATTGCGGCGATCAACGATATTTCGAGCCAACAGTACCACGACCCAAAACGCAAGGCACACCAAGACGCCAGCGGCGACAAATGTGATCCTGCCAGACATGACCTCAGATTTGGGATACAGCGCAAACAGGCGGTAGTCCTTGTATGCCGCACGCACCGCGTACCATTTGTCTCCTCGATATTCGATGCGCGTTAGGCCATCGTCTTTCCACTCAACCCCTGCGCTGGTGAGGAATCGGGCGAGCGACACGTCAGCATCGGCGCTGTTGGATGAGACAATCTCCGCATCCTCCATAACAAGCACCGTGGGGCCCTGGTGGAAGGTGCTGTTCGAAAGCACGTCGGCTATGGCATATGAATAGTCGTCCGCTGGATCGGAAACAAATGAGCGGTATGGCAAGGCAACGCCGTCGCCATACGGGATAGCGCAGACGGCAAAAACGACACCACGGCGCTCGACGACAGTTGAGTAGGTCACTTTGGAACCTTGATACATCGATGCGACCGGCGCACAGGCCAGCTCCTCTCGCCACAACATGAGCGGATCGCGACCATCGATGTCGTAGTGGGCAGCCATATGGCCATCGGAGTCCATGACCATCAGCCCCGAAAGGTTCTCGGCATGGACAAATTGCTCGATAAGATCGTCGTTAACCTCAACGCGATCAGAGGACAGGAACGTCGCAAACGATTCGATCGCGGCGAGCAAATCGTGCGTCTCTTCGGTTTTTCTCCCCTGTTCGTAGCGGTCATATTTTTCGCAAGCGTTTTCCAAAAACGCCATGGTTTCTTGGCCAAACCCAAGCGTTTTTTCGAGGCAGCGATGGGTTCCAACCGTATACAACAGGCCTAACAAGACAGCGCTGACAATAACGCCGACAGCTATGACGGTCAGAGTCTTTCGACGCAAGCGGTGCTCATCATTTGTCATGGATTTGCTCCTTGCCCGCCCGTCGTCGCTCCTGTCTTGTAATTGCCCACAATACGGTCAATCGTGCCATCTCGGTCCATGGCAAACAATGCGGTATTGAGATCCTTTACGATCGGTCCTTCATAGCCGTCATCAAACGCGACGCCCAGATCAACCGTCATAACGTTGTCAGCGAACACGCGGTAAAGGCCGGGATACCGGGCGACAAGTCGGTCAAGCGGCTGAACGTCCGCCATCCAACAGTCGACATACCCTTTGGCGAGGGCGGCTTTGCAGAGTTCGGCAGAACCATACGATTTGATTTGCACGTTCGGCGAGATTTCCAGATCCCCTGCGAGCAATCGGCGTTCACTCACCGAGCCCGCAATTACCGCGATGGTCTTGCTTCCATCGAGATGCGCCAAGGACTTGATGCCACTCGTTTTCTTGGCGGCAACCGAGACCGTCACGGTTAGATACGGCTCGGTCCAGTAATACTTATCATCGCGATAACAGGGAGAATAATCACACCACAGGCAATCGATATCACCGTTTTCGAGCAGCCGGTCGCGATCGTTCCAGTCAATATCGACAAACTGTGGCTTGAGCCCCGCACGCTCACACGCCTCGCGGGCGATGTCGATATCGATACCGGCGTAATCGCCCGTGGTATCGACATACACATAGGGGTCGTTATCCGTAACGCCGATTTTGAGTACCGGGAGATCTTTGTCGGCTTCATTCGAGGAGGAAGAACTGCTTCGAACGGTATACGTCAGGGCGGCCACACAGGCGGCAACAAGGAGCATGAGCGCAAACGAGACGATGGCGGCTCGCTTGATACGTCCGGGCACAAGCCTCCCTTCATCGAAACAGCAGTCGGATTTCATTGTATACCCGGGGCTGATGCGGCGATAAAAAAGCGCCTCACCCAAGATGGGCAAGGCGCCAAAGGTTGGAATGCATCCGCAAACAGCCGAATTAGGTTAACCCTACTCGAAGCTCACCTGCTCCAGGCGATCGAAGACCGTGTCGATGCGGGTGAGGAAGTCCCACGGATCAAAGATCTCGTCGAGCTTCTCCTGGCTGACGGTGCAGCGCGGATCGGCCTCGAGACGCTCCTTAAAGGTGGGACCGGAAACACAATCCTGCACTTCGTGCCAGGTGGCCATGGCGTTTTCCTGCACGATAGCGTAGGCGTCCTCGCGGGTGATGCCCGTGTCGACGAGGGCGAGCAGCACCTTGGAGGAGAAGATGAGGCCGCGGGTCTTGTTGAGGTTGGCCATCATGCGGGCGGGATACAGCTGCAGGCCGTCGATAACGCGGATGAGGCACTGGAACATGTGGTCGAGCGCAATGAAGCTATCAGCCTGGGCGACACGCTCGGCGGAGGAGTGTGAAATGTCACGCTCGTGCCACAGGGCGACGTTGTCGAAGGCAACCTGCGCGTTGGCCTTCACGACGCGCGACAGGCCGCAAACCTTCTCCATGGTGATGGGGTTGCGCTTGTGCGGCATAGCGGAGCTGCCCTTTTGTCCCTTGCGGAAGGGCTCTTCGGCCTCGAGCGTATCGGTCTTCTGCAGGTTGCGGACCTCGGTCGCGATGCGCTCGCAGGTGGCCGCTGTAGTGGCAAGCACGCCGGCAAGATAGGCGTGGTGATCGCGGCTGATGACCTGCGTGGACAGCGGATCGTGAACCAGGCCCAAGTGCTCGCAGACGTACTCCTCGACGAACGGCTCGATGGAGCTGTAGGTGCCGACGGCACCGGAGATGGCACCGAAGGCAACGTTCTTGCGAGCGTCCTCAAGACGATCGAGATCGCGCTTGAGCTCCCAGGCCCAAGAGCCAAACTTCATACCGAAGGTCATCGGCTCGGCATGGATGCCGTGAGTACGGCCGGCGCAGAGCGTATTGCGCTCTTCGAAAGCGCGGCGCTTGCAGATCACGCCGAGCTTCTTGACGTCCTCGATAATCAGGTCACAGGCCTGAGTAAGCTGATAGCACAGAGCCGTATCACCCAGGTCGGAGCTGGTCATACCATAGTGAACCCAGCGGCTAGGCTTGGGCTCGCCCTCGGGAACGTCGGCATCGATATATTCCTTCATGTTGGTCAGGAAGGCGATGACATCGTGGCGCGTGACTTCCTCGATCTCGTCGACCTTTGCCTTCTCAAAGTTGGCATGGTCGCGGATCCATTGGGCCTCGTCTTTGGAAATACCGATCTTGCCGAGCTCCGCCTGGGCCTCACAGGCCAAGACCTCGATCTCCTGCCAAATGGCGTACTTGTTCTCGAGGGAGAAGATGTGTCCCATCTCCGGGCGGGTATAGCGATCGATCATAGCGGCTCCTTTTTGGTTATTGGCACGTTGGTCGTAACTCGACTATTGTACCGTGCGCAGGCGCCCGTATGAGCAACGGGCATCAACCTAACATGTTGCAGATGGAGCGGTCATGAGGACGTCCGCGTATTTGCGAAGCAAATACGCGCCGGCTTCAGGCGAGCCCCTCGGCCTCACGAAGCCGCGGGGGAAACTTTGTTGAATTGGCCGTCCCCACGTCTCCCGTGCCCGGTGGAGCGGGCAACGGGACGTCCGCGTATTTGCTTCGCAAATACGCACCGGCTTTAGGCGCCTGCCGGCGCCTTCGCCTGCTCGCTACAAACGCTTCGCGTTTGCTTTACGCTCACACCCTGGCGGGTTCGAGTCCCGGCACTTTATTGAAAAAAGCACGGCACCGTAATGGTGCCGTGCTTGTGCTTTTAACTGGAGCGGGCAACGGGACTCGAACCCGCGAGTGTCAGCTTGGGAAGCTGATGCCTTACCACTTGGCGATGCCCGCATATGTGGGGGATAGTATAACGCGGTTGTCTTGTTCGATACAAGGGTGACGATACTTGTTTTAGCTATGGAGAATCCTCCTAAAAATAGGCCAATTGTGTAGATGAGGACCTGTAGGCTCTTTTATTTACCATTGTCTACCTGCAGATTTATTCCATTGTCTTTCGTAGGCGCCATTTGTCAGATATCGGGCAAGCTTTTGGTCAGGCTCCGGTACTTACCCGCATGAACCTCGGGGGTAGCCTCATCCCAAGCGCCGCGGCCTCCCCGTGCGGCGCACGAGGGATAAGGAGCAGCCATGTCCAACGCACCCACGCACTCTGTCCACAGCGCAATCACAGCAGGATCGCTGCTCCTAGTCCTCTTTTTACTTTTAGGCTGCATGACACCGGATGCCGCGCTCGCCGTCGACGGTTATGAATCGCTCGGATTCCGCACTATCAGCAATGAATGCGGTCCTTTTGAAGTTGGCAAATACGAGGCACAGGATTCTTCGATTGCCTACTGCATGAACCAGGAGCGCTTTGGCCCTAGCACACCGGGCGGACCCTGGCTCACCTACAATCAGGGCTGGGTATGGCTCGAAGACGAATTCGCGGCCATCATCTGTCATGGCTACCCCACCGCCACATCCTTTGGTGGGCATAACCTATCCCCCGATCGAGCACGTGCCGCAACCCAACTTGCCGTCTGGATGCTCAACGGCACCACCCATACCGACGGATCATTCTCATATACAACCGCCCGGGGCGTCACAGAGAGGGGAAATTTTTCCGGCGACAATGAGGTCGTTGCCGCAGCGCGCTGGCTCCACGACGGCGCCAAGTCGGGAAGCATTAAAGCCGCACCGCATCGCGCGCGGCGCTATTTGGGAGCTGTGTCGGGCGGCAGTAAACGTCAAGACATGCTCTACGTGCTCCCGGCCGTCTCCGCATCCTTCCAAAAACAGTCAGCCAACGCCGCCATCACGAGCGAAAACGATACCTACAGGCTCGACGGAGCGAGGTTCGACATCTATGAGAGCGTCGGCGACAAGCGTGTCGGCAGCATCCAGATGGACAGCAGTGGTCGCGCGCAGGCGACACTTTTGCCCAACGCGGCATATTACCTGGTCGAAACCAAAGCTCCGGCGGGTTATATCCCCAGGAGTGACCACATCGCCTTTTCCACCGGCAATGACGGCGGGAATGTCGTCATCGATGAGCAGCCCGGTACCATTACCCTGCGCATCGCAAAGGTCGATGCCGCGACAGGGGCAGGCCCTCAAGTCAGCGCGTCACTTGCCGGCGCTGAGTTCACCTGCGTCTCACAGTCTACCCCGGGCTGGACGCACACCCTCACGACGGATGAGGACGGCCGGGCAACACTTACCGACATCCCCCTGGGCACCTTTAGCATCTATGAGTCGAGAGCTCCCGAGGGTTATCTGCCCTCCAATGAAACCTGGAGCTATACCATCGGTGCCGACCAGCTCGGAGACGCGGGCGTCGTTGAACTCGAGCGTCGCATCCCCAACATCCCCATCGCTTTTGACCTCGAGATTTCAAAGTTCAAGGACTGCGGTAATAGTGACGAATCTGGTGTAGAGCAGCCGGCGGAAGGCGTGGTCTTTGAAGTGGCAAGCAACACTTCGCAGCAGGTTGTTGGAACGCTGACCACCAATATCTACGGCTTCGCATCGACCAAAGACCAGGCCGGAGCATGGTTTGGCGCAGGAGAGCGCCCCGATGGCGTCAGCGGAACCATACCGTATGACCGTGCCGGCTACACCATTCGTGAGGTTGTCGACACTGTGCCCGACGGCTTTAAGCAGGCAGGGGAATGGACTATCACAGCAGAGCAGATCACGGACGGCGCAGAGCTTCAGTACATCGTAGACAACCACGCCCTGTCGACACATCTTCAAATCGTGAAGCGCGATGCTCAGACCGGCAACGCCGTACCACGCGCTGGGTTCACCTTTCAGCTGCTCAACGGCGACCGTGAGCCCATCTCGCAAACATCCTGGCATCCCGCCCATACCGTTATGAATACCTTTACGACCGATGAAACCGGCACCGTCACCCTACCCGAATCGCTTAACCCGGGCACGTATTACATACGAGAGACTTCCGCCAAGGAACCGTATCTTGTTGGTGAAGATCTGGAGATAACGATTCCCGCCGACATGAACTTAACGCCCGTCGCGGTCGCCTCGTTTTACGACGACGCGGCAACAGGAAGCATCGAGATCGTCAAGAACGATGCCGTAGGTGGGCGCGCCCTTGCCGGTGCTGTTTTTGATATCCGTGCCGCGGGCGATATCGTGCGCCCCGACGGCAGCATTGCTGCCCTGGACGGCGAAACCGTCACATCCATCACGACCGACGAGCGGGGATTTGCGTGCGCGACTCATCTTTCACTGGGGTGCGGAACCGCCACCTATGAGGTAATCGAGGTGCAGGCACCCGAAGGTTACCTGCTCGACCAAAGCGTCCACACCGTCGAGCTGTCGTATGCCGGTCAGGAAACACCCGTGATCAATGCGCACCTCGATGTTTCTAACGACTACACCAAAATCGACATCTCCAAAGTAGATTTGACCGGCAAACAAGAAGTGGAAGGCGCCCGGCTCTCCCTCCACGGTGCCGACGGAACCGAAATTGACGCTTGGACCTCCTCTGACAAACCGCATCGCATCGAGCATCTTTTGCCCGGCACCTACACCCTGTGCGAAGTGATGCCCCCGCGCACTTACGACCTTGCCGAAGACATGACGTTTGAAATTAAGGCCACAGGAGAAGTGCAGACGGTAACCATGAAGGACGCACCCATCGAGATCGAGGGCAGAGTCGACAAGCGGCAAGAGATCGCCCGCCCTATCGGTAAGGGTCTCGTCGCCAACGGCGATGGCAAAAACCGAGCCGTGGCACAATCCGATGCGGACGGCTCCTTCTCTTATACGCTCGATGCTAAAAATGAGTCGAATACCTGGGTTGATGAATTCACCATCACTGACGATCTCGAATGCGCCAAGGAAGGCACTGCCAAACTCATCGCCATCGAAACCCCTGTCGCGACCGGGGACATCGACGGTCTTTGCAACGTGTGGTATCGAACGTCTCCAGTGGGAAGTATCGATACGGGCGAACAGACCAATGCAACGCTCAGCGACGGGCATGACAACCCCTGGCTCGAAACGGACGAGGTCAAAAAGCTCCTAGGTGACGATTTGCGCATGGTCGATTACGGCGATTGGCATCTTTGGAAAGCCGATATCCCAACAACGGAGTCGGTCACCCTCGAGGCAAAAGAGCTCGCTCTTTTGGACGATACCGCCGTCACGGGCATTCGTCTTGAGTACGGGGCCGTATCGGCCGACTTCACGACAAGAGGCGCTGCAGAATCTTGGACCCGCGAGGACCTCAAAGACGAGCATGACGACCTTGATGATGTGAGCGCCGTCCTTGACTCGGATATTCACGGTGCCGTCATCCATATGCAGGCCGCGTCGTCTTACACGCCTCAGACCGCACTCGCCAACAGCGCTCGCGTTGACCTCTGTCGCAATGGCGGCGGTAGCAACCTTGAATCACATGACGAGGATCGCGTCATCCAGCGATGCGCCATGCCGCAAGATTTACCGGCAACGGGCTCCCTTCCCATTGCCGCCTGCCTCGCCGCCTTCGTGACCTCCGGCGCCGCGGCAATCTGGTTTGCCCATCTAAAGCTGGCGTCAAAACGTCGCTGACGCAATAAAAAAGAGGCGAGCCCGTCTCCCGGCTCGCCTCTTATTCGTTCGTGGCGAAATGGCTATTCCCCAGATGCAGACCCACCGTCGATGAGCGCTTGATCGGACTCGGAGATGCCATCGGCTCCCAAACTCTGCTCGTGCTCCACTTCTTCGCTAATCGTGGACTCAGGCGTTGAGCCTTTAACGCCCACGATATACGCGGCCCCGAAACCAAGGACAATGGCGATCAGGGCCAAGATGAGATAGACGGGCCAGTGGCGCTTGATGTACGAAAACACGCAGACTCCTTATAGGTCAACCTACGAACGACGAATGACCTCGGTCACGACCTCGGACACCGTAGCGATATTTGTCGGATTGACGTTGTACGGCAGATCGTCCTCAGTGTGAGCGCATGCCAAACGTGGGCCGTCGACGCCGGCAATGGTAAGGGCGCGTCGGCTTGCCTCGAGAGCAGCATAGGCATCGGTCTTGGCATAGGGCATCTCAAATGCACCGCAATCGACATGGAACGACTTGCACACCTTGTTGACCAAGTTCATGATGCGTCGGTCACCCTTGAGCAGCTGCTGCTCGCCCTCGACCGTCACGACCGAAAGCCTACCGGCACCAATGGACTCAAGGTTGATAAAGAACACGCCGCGGAGCTTGTCGCGATGCGCGGCCAGGAACGCCTTCATGCCGGCGCCGTCGCAATCGGAAGCGCCTGTAGCCACAAACCAGATGTCGTGGCCAAGCAGCTCGTCATCGCCCATGGAGGCAACGGCAGCGAGCATATCCTCGGCGGAAGCTCCATCGGAAGACGTGGCACCGCCCTTCCAGCCGTCGTCGTCATCCTCGAAGTTATCCCACGAGCCGATACCGCGACCAGACTTCTTGGCGTCGTAATCATCCTCGACACCAAGCCAATCGCTCATGCTGTCCTGCTCGTTTTTCTTTTTGCGACCGAACAGACCGCCCAAGCCGCGCTTTTGCGGCTTGGCGGCCGGAGCGGCAGGAGCCGAGATAGTCTCAAGCGGCTGAACATCCGAGCTGACCGGCATGGGGGGAACAACCGGAGCCGATGTGGGCTCGGGCCCCTGTGCCGTCGCGAAGGGATCGTTAACCTGAGCCGAAGGGTCGGGAAGGTCGAACAGCGAGGTGCGCGAGGCGACATTGGCCTGCTGCATCGAAGGCATCGAGGGATCGGGGACCGAGGCCAGCGGAGACGCAGAGGGCATGGGAGCCGGCGCGGATGCCGGGTCGGGAACGTTCATGTTCGGGCGCGGCGACGCCTGAGACGAGATTTGAGCCATCAGAGCATCGACCGTCTCGGCCTGCGACGGAGCAGCATTGGCAACCGTGGCGCCGGGATCACTCGGCGCGGGCATGGTGAAGATCTGCGTAGAGTAGGGCCTCGACTCATCCGCCTGCGGAGCTTCGGGGGCCACGGGCTCAGGCTCTTGCTCGGAGCTGTCCGCAGCGACCTGTTCCGCCACAGATTGATCCTCGACCGTATCGGGCGCAGCGGGCTCGTCCTCGACAGGAGCGGAAAGGGGCTCGACGATAGCGGTGCCCTGCTTCTCAAACGTCATCGTGGCATCAAACGACACAGTGCTGTCGACCGGCTGTTGGGTTTCGAAAGTCGCCGTCTCCCCGGCAACATCCGCAGGCGAAGGCTGCGGCGCCTCGAAAGACGTCGTGGCGTCGGCAACATCAACAGATACCGGCTGCTCGGCGTCGTTTTGCTCAAATTCCTGTGCCGCGCGCTCGCGCTCGGCCTCGGCCGCCTGTTGCTGGGCTGCAGCCTCGCGCTCGGCTGCCTCGCGGGCAGCGACGCGCTTTTCCTCAAAGTCGTCAACGAGTTTCTTGCCCTTTTCGAATGCCCCCTTAAAGAAATGGGAGGCGCTGGCACCGATCGAAGAAAACGCGGAAGCGATATCGGCATGGGGCGTCGTCACCGGAAGCTCGGCAGAAAAATCGGTGTCGCTCTCGTAGGACACACGCTGCGGATACGCATCGTAGTCGTCCTCGGTATTATCGAGCTCCTCGGGCGCCGGGGCAGGCGCCATGACGTCCAGACCGGCTGCGGGATCGATAACAGTCTCCGCATCGGCTTCCGTCTCGACGGCATTGGCCTCATCGGGCTGTGCAGCCACGACCGGATCGGGCTGGGGCGCGGGCTCGAACGTCGGCTCCTCGCCCTCTTCGTAATCGAGCGTACAGGACTCGGGAAGCATTCCCAGGGCACGGATGGCATCCGAGCCAAACCGGATGTTGCCGGCGGCATTGCGATAAAGCTTGGGCTCGGGCTCGGCCTGCTCGGCCGCGGTAGGCTCCTCTGCCGACTCGGCAGCGGACTCGTCTGCAACGGGCTCCTCGGCCGGAATATCTTGGACCTGGGACTCGGGTGCAATGACGCCAATCAGGGTCTCGTCGGCAGAAGCACCTTCGAATCCATCGATTTGCTCATCAAAAGCCTCGCCCTGCTCACCCTCGGGAGCGACCGGCTGGCCATACTCATCCTCGGTATAGGCAGGCTCTTCGTACTCGATGGTATTGCCGTAATCGTTTTGCTGCTGGGCCGCGGCGTACTCGGCTGCCGCGCGCGCCATCTCCTCGGCGCGACGCTTCTGCTCGCCAAAATACGTGTCAAACGGAATATCGTCAGGGAACTCGTTCTCACCCTGATAGGGGGCGACGTTATCCATGACACCCAGCATGGCGGCAACAGAGGACTTGTTGCAAACCGAGCCGGACGTGTAGGGAAGGACAAAACGATTGGAAATGATATTGGCGGCATTGGCGAGCGCCACGAGGGAGGCAAGGATCGCGACAATCCACAGCAGGACCTTCAACGCGCCGGGAAGCGGCAAGATGCGCAGGATGGCAATAGCCGCGGGAGCAATCGTGGCAATCGGGAGCAATTTGGCGATCAGTGCTCGGTACGGCGCATAGGGCTCGCGAGCGAGCAGTTCGGCGCGCGGGGAGTCATAGTGCGCGACGACGACAACCGGGCGATTGCGCGGAGAGGCAAGCGGGCCAGAGGCCTTGTGATAGGCGATGACATTTTGGCTCACGCCCGTCTTGCCCAGGCGCGAGATCACGGGGCGCCCGGTTCGCTCGAGCACATAGAGCACGGCTCCGACAATGGCCAACAGGGTGCCGACTAAGCCGATACCGCCACCGATGCCCATAAGCAGGGCACCGGCGAATGCCAGAATGCCCGTAACGGCAAACGCCATCCTGCTCGGCGCGGGAGCATTAAACTCCTGCACCTCGGGATCAAAGCCGTGGTTGCGGAAAATTTGAGCGATATCTTCGGCAGCCAAGCGCTCTTCTTCGCTGCACGCCGGCGTGATGCCAGTGTTCTGCAACAGGTGGTTAATATAGTTCTGGGTGTTCGCCATATGCGCTCCACATCCATAATCCGACAAATAGGCCCAATGTATGCACATTAGAACCGTATATAGTCGAAAGTATACCCCGAGCGGGCGCAAACGGCCGAATTCTGGGCATCTTAACGCCCCAAGCGGACAAGGATATAGCCTAATCTCCATATCGGACTAAAATCATGGCATCAAACACCTTCCCATGCGAGGATTCTATGACGGCAAGCGATACAACCGTAACGAATAAAAATGGGGCGCCGGAACCCGGTTTCGACAAGACCGCCCAGCGCATCCTCAATCTGTTCTTTGTCCTCAACAGCTCTCCCGAGCCACTGACCACAGAGCAAATTGTCCTGGATTCCGATCTTGGCTATGGGTCGGGCAATATCGACTCGGACAAGCGCAAGTTTCGTCGCGATCGCGAAAAACTCCTCGAACGCGGAATCACGATCAAGGAAGTTCGCGCAGCAGGCGCCCAAGAAACCGAAGAAAGCGCGTGGACCATCGATCGCGAGCACACGTTTGCGGCCGGTGGCCTCATCACCGCAGACGACGCGGACATCTTGCTCGACGCTATCGACCAGACCCTTGCGACCGGTTCGGCCGCGTTTGCCACGCCGCTTGCAGACATACGCTCCAAGATCGCCTACCTCACCGGCGCATCGACCGCAGAAGAGCCTCCCGCCCGTCGCTTACCCGCCGTCGATGCGGTGTGGAGCGCTTTCGCCGAACGCTGCGCACTGCGCTTTTTGTATCAAAACGGGCACGGGGAGCAAAAAGAGCGCACCGTCTGCGTATACGGCATGTTTGAGCACGAGGGTGTGGCGTATTTTTGCGGACTCGACAACGCCACCGATGAAATCAGGACGTTTCGCTGCGACCGTATCGTTCGCGCATGGCGCCCCTCGAAGGCCTACTCCATCCCCGCCGACTTTAACCTGAACGATCGCCTGTTCTTCGAGTTTGATTTTGCCGATTGCAAGCCCGTTATGGCGACCTTTTCGTTTGCCCCGCAAGCCCAGGCCGACATGGTCAGCGGCCTAACGCGCGGTCGCGGGGAGCTCACGCACACCGAAGAGGGTTGGACCTGGACCGTCGGCGTGCGCGACCTTAATGCCGCTGCCTCGTTTTGTATGGAGCACGCCATGGACGGCATGAGACCCGTTGCCCCCGATGCACTTAAACTGGCGTGGAACCACCTCATCGAAAGGACGGTGCACGAGCATGCCCGTGCGTAAACTCACCAGCGAGCAAAGGCTCTCGCGTGCGATTGACATCATGGAGGCCCTCTACGCTGCCGGTGAGACCGGTATGACACGAGGGGATATCTGCAGCCGTTTTGATATCACGGGTGCGGCGCTCGACGAAATTATCGATATCGTCTCGACCCTCGCTGACCGTGAGTCGGGCGCACGCATCATCTGCGAGCGCCACGGCGAGTGCATCATCCTGACAGGCGATGCGGGGCGTGTGCTGCCCTTGCGCCTAAGTGCCGCCGAAGGTGCCGTGCTCAACCACGAACTCGAATCGATGGGAATCGACTCTCGGGCAGCAGAGCGTATCCGACACGCCCTCCTACCCGAGAAACTCGGCTACAACCAGCGCGTCGTCGATACCGTTGCCCGAGGATCACACTGGCAACAGCTGAACTGCGCGATTCAAGACGGCGTTCGATGCCGCATCATCTACCGTTCGATGGACGACACACGACCGCGTGAGCGTCTCATCGACCCACTGCGCATCGCGACGCATGGCGACCAAACATATCTGATTGCCTGGGATGTCGAAGTCGATGAGCAGCGCTCCTACCGCATGGACAAAATCGAAGGCCTTACCCTTACCGACGATTCTGTGGAGCGCCACGCGCCCGCGTCCGCATCCCTCCACGAATCCCTTTCCAAAGCGGAGCAGAGCGCAAAACTCCTCATGCCGCTCGACATGGCAGAGCGCCTAGACTGGGCCGGCATCATGTCGATTGAGCCAAACGGGGCAGACATGGCAACGGTGACCGTGCGTTATGGGTCAGAGCACTGGCTGTTCTGCCAGGTAATCGCAGCGGGCGGAGCTATCCGCATACTGGATGACTCCGCCTCGGCAAAGCGTCTATGCGATATGGCGAAAAGCCTGACCTGCCTGCTTTAACGGCGTCGCTCGTGGCGTGCACGCCACAGCTGCAAATAATGACCGATCTGTGCCGACTCGATACGCTGGTAGGAAGTCGTGGGCAGCGACGTCAAGAACTTCTTGCCGTAGCCCTTTGTCACCAAGCGCGGATCTGCCAAGATGAGCACGCCGCAATCAGTCGACGAGCGGATGAGACGGCCGGCGGCTTGCTTGACTTCGAGCACCGCCTCGGGCAGCGAGTAGCGCGCCCAGGCGCGGTCTTCGCGCAGGTTGCGCTCGCACGAAAGAGGATCCGTGGGGCTTGAAAACGGCAGCTTGGGGATAATGACGCAGCGCAGCGTCTCGCCGCTGGCGTCAAAGCCCTCCCAAAAGGCCTTAAGCGCAAAGAGCGATGAGGTCGGCTCGTTGATAAACCGATCGCGCAGGCGACGCGGGGACGAGTTGCGCTGCTGGCAATTGAGCTCCAGGCCCGCTCGCGCCAATTTGGGCTCGACGCGGGCATACAGGTCCTCCATATCGCGCCTGTTAGTGAAGAGCGTGAGCACCGATCCACCCATGGCGAGATGGGCATCGACCAGCACACGCTCGAGCGCTGACAAATAGTGCTCGCGATCGCGCGGATCAGGAATGTCCCCCGCCACGACCACGGCCATATTCGAGTCAAAGTCATAGCTCGAATCCAGGTGCAGCGATGAGGATGTCGACGCACCGATGCGATCGAGGCCGACAGCATGGTTGAAATGCTCAAAGCTCTTGGACACCGTCATGGTCGCCGAAGCGAAGATGGCCGTGTGCACCTCGGGCAGCCACTCGTTCGCCAAGGCCTCGCCGATATCGATGCGCTCGGCGGTCATAGACTCCCCGCCCGCTCGCAGCCGACGGTTCACCTGCAGTGAGTACACATAGTGCTCATCCGTACCCTCAATGATGAGCTTGAGATTCTCGACCAACTCGTGCAGGCGGCGCGAAATATCGCCCAGGTCGACGACGACCTCGGGCTTATCGGCGGCGACGGCCTGCACCAGCGCGTCTACGCTTTTATCCGCCTGGCCCAGCGCATCAATTGCGGTATGGGCCGACTGCAAAAAATCGTGCCAGTCATCCGACTCGCGCAGCTCGGGGCCAATCCACAGATTCGCGTTGTCATAGCCCCCGCGGGCACGGCGGCCAAGCTCGCGCACACCATCGAACACATCGGCAATCGCCATGCTCGCGCGGGCAACCGTCGACGTCGCTTTGGCAGTGAGTCCCAGGTAGAGCGTGGAGCCCTCGGAAGTGGCCAAATCACGGGAAACCTGGCTCAGCGCGCCGGCACTCGACCCACCCAAGCGCTCAAACAGCACGCGCGACTCATCGGCCGAAACCACGCGCGCCCATTGGCGACGAGCCTCGCGCTCGATGGAATGGGCCTCGTCGACCACCCAGTGACGAATCGGAGGCAAAATCCTCCCCTCGGCGGCCACGTTGCGGAACAGCAGGGAATGGTTAGTGACCACCACGTCGGCATGTGCCGCTCGGCGGCGCGCCCCGTGAACCAGGCATTTGTCGGGGAAGAACGGACACAGACGACGAGCACACTCGCGCGAAGCCGTCGTAAAGTCGGGACGGTTGACGCTGCGCCAGCGAATGCCGAGTGAATCGAGGTCGCCATCGGCAGATTGGCACACATATGCCACGATCACCGCAACCGCCGTGAGCGTGTCAGCGGGATCGCGCTTGGTGGTGATCTCAACCTGACCACGGCTCATGCGCTCGAGCTTGCGCAGACACGGATAGTGGTCATAGCCCTTGAGTGCACAAAACGACAGGCCCCCGTCCAGCTGTTCGGCGAGCTTTGGCAGCTCATGGTACATAAGCTGGTCGGCAAGATTATTCGATTTGGTCGCAATGCCGACGGTAATGTTGTTTCGGCGGGCGGCCTCGGCGAAGGGCACGAGATAGGCCATCGACTTACCGACGCCCGTGCCCGCCTCGATCACGCGATGGGTGCCCGTGACCAGCGCATCGCGAACCTCAACCGCCATCGCGATCTGCTCGTCGCGCGGCTCATAGGTGGGGTACATGCGATTGACCAGGCCGCCGGGGGCGTAATCTGCCTCGATCTCTTCACGACTCGGCATCTTAAGGACCGGCAGCTCGTCCGCATCAACGCGATCGTCTGCGCGATCGGCCTTGAGCACATCGGCACGAGCGGCGCTGAGCGAAAATATCGAACCCGGGTTCTGTCCAGCCAAAAAAGAAAAAATGGGGCGATATGACCAAGGCACGTCCGCGTGCATGTCCGCCAAGCGCGCCATAAGACCCAAAGGCAGGTCGGTAAGTGCGACCAACAGCACGCGCCACACACCGCACAGGGCATCAACGTCGGCGTTCGCACGGTGCGATACCGAATCGCACCCAAACAAGTCGGCCATAAAGGACAATTTGTGCGATGTCAGGCGCGGAAGCGCAATGCGCGACAGCGCCAGCGAATCGATCCAGATATCACTCACGTTGACGCCGCCCTTGACCGATTCGATAAACGACCGGTCAAACGTGGCGTTATGCGCGACAACAGGACAGCCGCCCACAAAGTCGGCGAGTGCCGCGACGGCCTCGACGGCCGACGGAGCATCTGCCACATCGGCGTTCGTAATGCTCGTGAGCTCGGTAATCTCTGCAGGAATTAGCTGCTTGGGATGCACGAACGTATCAAAGCGGTCAATGATCTCGCGGCCCGAAAGGCGGGCCGCGGAAATCTCAATTAACTCGTTGTCTTGCACCGAAAGACCCGTGGTCTCGGTATCGAGGACGATTACGTCCTCCTCGATGAGGCCAAACGACTGCGTCTTAGCGCGCTCGGCGAGCGTGGCGTAAGAATCGATGACAAACTGCGGCGTTCCAGGAGATACGGCGTCCTCAATTAGCATGCAACGCCCGCTCGACGGAGACCCATACGGATCAGGCTGTCGCACACTTGCGGGAACGTCATGTCGTCGGTATGGCGAATCTCATCGGGATACAGTGACGTATCGGTCATGCCGGGAATGGTGTTGGTCTCGAGAATGACAGGGCCGTCCTCGCTCACGATAAAATCGCTGCGCGAAATGCCCAGACAGCCGAGGGCCCTGTGGGCCGCGCAGGCAAGTTCCTGGGCACGTGCATAGTTTTCGGGCGAAATCTGCGCCGGGATACGGTGGATATCCGTGGGGTCGACGTACTTTACATCCAGGTCGTAGAACTCGCAGTCCTCAGGCTTGCGAATCTCCACAATCGGCAGCGCGCGCACGTCGTCCTCGCCGTACACGCCCACGGTGATCTCGGTTCCCTCGATGCACTTTTCGACCAGCACTTTATCGCCGTACTCAAAAGCCTTGGCGATTGCCGCCGGCAGCTCTGAGGGCTCGTGAACGAGCGAGATGCCGTAGCTGGAGCCGTTGACGGCGGGCTTTACAAAGCAACGCTCGCCACAAATCTCGACGATACGATCGATATCGACCTCGTCGCCCGCCTCAAGCGCCAGGCCTGGGGCAATGGGGATGCCCGCCCTGGCATACAGAAGCTTTGAAACCTCTTTATCGGCGCCACATGCGCTGGCGAGCACGCCCGACGCCGTGTAGGGAATACCCAGCGTCTCCATGGCCCCCTGCATGGCGCCATCCTCGCCGCCGGCGCCGTGCATGGCGATAAACGCCACGTCGAAGCCACCGGTCGCCATAGTCACCATAAAGTCATCGGCGGCGGCGTCGAGCAGCTCAACCGAGGTGTAGCCGGCCTCCTTCAGTGCCACCACGACATTCTTTCCCGAATTGAGCGAGATCTCGCGCTCAGCGGAATGACCGCCCGCCAAGACCGCTACGTGCATGTTCTCTAGGCTTTTACCCGGCATGGGCAGACTCCTCCTCTATAATTCCTGCAGCTGATACCATATTGTAGCGATACCCTCTACGTTTCCCCAAAATCGAAAGGCTTCCATGAATCCCAGGACTAAATCTCAAGACATTCGCGACTTGAGCCAAAACGATATTCGCGAACTTGTCGCCGAACTCGGCCAACCCGCTTTTCGCGCAAAGCAGCTCATCGAATGGGTTTTTGAGAAGAACGTTTGTTCGTTTGATGACATGACCAACCTTCCCAAAGCCTTCCGCGAGCAGCTGAAGGAGGCTTTTGCCTTTGACACGCCGACTGAACTCACCAAGCAGGTTTCCAAAGATGGCTCTCGCAAGTATCTGCTCGAGTACCACGATGGCATTTCCGTTGAGACTGTCGGTATGCCCCGTCGTAACAAGCTTTCCGTCTGCGTTTCCACTCAGGCAGGCTGTGGCATGGGCTGCGCCTTTTGCGCTACCGGTCTGAACGGCCTCAAGCGCTCGCTGACCGCTCAGGAGATCGTTGACCAGGTACTCCACGTTTCCAACGACTTTGGCGAGCGCGCGACAAGCGTAGTTTTCATGGGCCAGGGCGAGCCTTTCGCCAACTTTGACGAGGTTCTCAAGGCGCTGCGCATCCTTAACGATCCCGACGGTATCGGTATTGGAGCCCGTCACCTCACCGTCTCTACCAGCGGCGTTATTCCCGGTATTCGCAAATTTGCCGACATCCCCGAGCAGTTCACGCTTGCTGTTTCCCTGCATTCCGCCATCCAGTCGACGCGCAATAAGCTCATGCCCGGTGTTAAGAAGTACACGCTGCTACGCCTTCACGAGGCGCTTCAGCTCTACACCGAGAAGACGGGTCGCCGCCCGACCTATGAGTATGCAATGATCGAAGGCGTCAACGATACGAATCCCGAGATGCAGGCGCTCTGCGACTTCTGCGAGGGCACGCTGTGCCACGTCAACCTGATCCAGCTCAACGATATCGAGGGCAGTCCTCTCAAACCGTCACCGATTCATAAGGTTGAAGACCTTCAGCGTCGTCTTGAGTCCCGTGGCATTGAGACCACGATCCGTAACTCTCGCGGCAACGATATCGACGCTGCTTGCGGCCAACTCAAGCAGCGCTTCAAGGTTCAGAAGAACGCGTAGGGGAGACCAACCTAAACGTTTCATGTGAAACATCGAACAGCCCCGGTTGCTTAATTGCAACCGGGGCCGTTTCATATCTATCATTAATCTGTATGGCGCAGTTGTTCAACACTTTTTCGCAAGAAATAAGGGGTCCCCGTTCTGGCGTTCAGAGAAGGACCCCTTCAATAAAGGCTAGTAATTGTTAGGTACCTAAAAGCCTACATTTTCCCATTGATGGTTAACCCAATCTTGATTAATCTTGGGATTCTTAGTTACCTGAGCTGTACGCATAGCGACATCCTCAGTCATAACATCCATTTTCTTTTTGGACGTATCGACGATATCTTGCGCTCCGCGAAGCAGACGACCACGCAATTCATCGTCTGTTGCGATCTTAAATCCCGCAAACGCACCAACCGCTACAGTTGCAGCCAAAGCAAGAGCAGTCAGAACTTTATTCTTCATCCTGATCTCCCTGGTCAAATTGAATCATCTCGCCAAGAATGCGAGACAGCTCTTCCTCATCCTTAAACTCGATCTCGATTTTATTCTTGCCGCGCGAGCTCTTGACGCGAACGTTCGTGTTAAACACTTGACGCAGAACGCGTGCAGCCTTCTTAAAAGACTGAGGCGTTGCAGGGCGAGGTGTTTTAGGCGTCTCTCCGGCAGAAAACAGTGGGGCAAGATTTTCTGTCGCACGGACAGACAATCCCTCTGCAACAACCTTCTCAGCAAGATTAATGCGCGCATCTTCATACGGAACAGCAAGAATTGCACGAGCATGACCAGCAGTTAGCTTGCCTTCAAAGATCATATGCTGAACTACCTCTGGAAGATCAAGCAAGCGCAACGAATTCGTGATTGCGGAACGAGACTTGCTGACAGCCTTTGACAAGGCTTCTTGAGTCATACCGCTCGCATCGATGAGCTGTCGATATCCCTTTGCCTCTTCGACGGGGTTAAGGTCAGAGCGCTGAAGGTTTTCAATCAGCGCGAGTGCAAGCATCTGCTCATCATCAACATCTTTAATGATGACAGGGAGCTCCTCAAGACCCGCAAGTTTCGAAGCCTGATAACGGCGCTCACCCGCGATAATCTCATAGCCATTACCGTGCTTGCGCACAAGAAGCGGCTGAAGAACGCCATGCTCCTGAATTGACTCACTCAACTCTCGAAGCTCGGTCTCGTTGAAGTGAATTCGTGGCTGATTTGGGTTCGGAACGATGTCTTCGATTGGAAGTTTAGTTTCCGAAGCGGCATTTGATGCTGACGATGCAGATCCGCCAGTCTCATATTCAGCTTCCGAAACCAGTGCATTGAGTCCACGACCCAAGCCGCTGCGCTTCTTAGGACTAGGCACGCTTAATCACCTCTTTAGCAAGGTTCATATACGCCTTTGCGCCCTTATTCTGCGGCGCATAGGTAATTACAGGCTCACCGAACGAGGGCGCTTCTGAAATTTTAACTGTACGTGGAATCAAGGTCTTGAATGCCTTGTCGCCAAAATATGATTGAACCTCTTCGACAACCTGGTTCGAAAGCGATGTGCGCGAATCGTACATAGTCATAAGCACGCCATAAGTATCAAGGCTCTTATTAAGTCGTGTTTTAACCATCTTCATCGATTCAAGCAGCTTTGTGACACCTTCGAGTGCGTAATATTCGCACTGAATAGGAATCAAAACACTATCCGCAGCTGTTAACGCATTAATGGTTAGCAAACCAAGCGATGGCGGACAGTCAATAAATATAAAATCAAACTCATCCTGAACAGGCTCAAGTAGATCTTTTAAGCGAGTTTCACGGGCGATCGCACTGACAAGTTCGATTTCCGCACCTGCGAGCTGGATAGTAGCCGGAATTACAAACACCTTACTGCAGTTCGTATCAAGAACGAGCGATTCCGCCGGAACATCGTTCAGCAATGCATCATAGATACAGTGATTGAGCTCTTCTTTTTCGATTCCAAAACCACTCGTACTATTACCCTGCGGGTCAAAATCGACAATTAACGTCTTTCGGCCCAGTTCACCCAACGCCGCTGCAAGATTTACAGCTGTGGTGGACTTACCTACGCCGCCTTTTTGGTTGATGATAGCGATGATACGCGTGTCTTTTGCGCTCTTAGAACGCTTAACGTCGCGAAATCCCACGGTCCCTCCTGGTGTATTTAAAGCAGTTAAATGGAGGATGTTTCACGTGAAACAATCCGATTCGACACCGATTGCAATGTTTCACGTGAAACATTGCAATCGACACTATCCATTATGTTTCACGTGAAACATCTAGGCAAGCGGATTCTTTTTTGCCATGCCATTAGCACGCGGAAGGGAAACAGATGCCTGACGAGTCTTTTTAAGGATTATAAATTCACGGTGACCCAGACTATCCGGCAAATCAAGATCATCCGTCATAAGCGTGCTAAAGCCGCAAATCTTTGCAGCGGCAAGTCCAGATTGAAGCTCTTCATCAGATGGATTCCCCTTTGTAATGACAAAGAGGCCACCGTCCTTTAGAAAAGGAGAAGCATACTCAACGAGAACCGGTAATGGTGCAAGTGCGCGGGCGGTAACAACAGCAAATTGTTTCTTATGGGATCGAGCATATTCTTCAAGACGATCGTGAACGGCATGAGCATGCTTAAGACCAAGCTTCTTAACAAAGGAATTAACTGCATCAACTTTCTTGCCAACGGAATCGATATAGGTAGCCTTTCGTCCACTTGCAACAGTCAATGGAATACCAGGGAATCCAGCGCCGGTACCCATATCAAGCAAAGCGCCTTCAGGAGCCTTATTAATATAGGGCAGTAAAACAAGTGAATCCAGAATATGAAGGACGGCAGCATCATCAACATTTAAGATGCGCGTTAGATTAGTACTCTTATTTGCCTCCAGAACAAGATCAAGATGTTTGACACAGACACGAAGGCTATCGTCGGAGACCTTCAAAGAATAGTCTTTACAATACGAAATTAGACGGCCCAGCATTTGGCGTGCCTGCTCATCAGATAACACAAACAAGACGACTCCTTTCTGACAAAAATCAGTGTATCGAGAACTTTTGACAAAAAAAGGGGACGTGGAAACCACGTCCCCTTAGCATAGACTCGAGAAGATTATCGAGCAACAATCACAACATGGCGATCGGGGTCAGAGCCCTCAGAATGCGTGTCGACAGCATCGTTACCACGAAGGGCAATATGAACCAGTCGACGTTCGTAGGCATTCATGGGCGGCAAGGAAACACTTTTATGAGTGCGAATAGCGCGCTCGGCAGCGGACTGGGCCATAGAAGCAACCTTGTCCTGTCGACGGCTCTTATAACCTTCGACGTCGACGACGACCGGATACCTAAAGCCAAGCTTGCGACTCACCAACAGGGAGAACATAACTTGAAGAGCATCGAGGGTACGTCCATGACGGCCAATGAGAACAGCAAGATCAGGAGCAGTTACGTCCAGGATCAACTCGCCCTCGTCACCCTCATACTCATCGATGGGTGAGTTCGCCGCATCGAAGTGCGAAAGGATGGAACGCAGAATGGAAATAGCCACATCGGCAATGGTGTCGAGCTCCTCATCGGTCAGCTCTTCACCAGCCTTGTAACGCTGCGCAATCTCGGGATAATCGCCCGCGACCCGCGGGGCAACCTCCTCAAGCATATCCTCGACGATCTCTTCAGACATAACGAACTCCAAAAGTTAGGTACCTAAATAAGAATACTATCCCACTACTTCTTCTTGTGCGGGCGCGGCTTCTTCTCGCGACGAGTAACCTCGACCTGCAGCGGAGCGTTCTTAAGACGCTCTTCCTCATCGGCCTTGGCCTTATCGATAACCTTCTGCGTCACGAAGATCTGCTGGACAACCTGCCAAGCGGAAGACACGTCGTAGTACAGCAGAACGCCGACGGGCAGGCTCCAACCCATCCAAAGCATCATGACGGTCATGACAACGGCCATCATGCGCATGCTCTGGGCCTGCTGACCAGTCTGATTGCGTGACATATACAGCTGCGGAATCAGGGTCAAGACAGCGAACAGAATCAGGCAAACCAGCGCAGGCAGCGCAACCATAAAGCCATCGGCAAAGGAAGCGCTCGGAGTGGTGGTAAGGTCAGGCAGGATATTGAAGAACGAGAACGTGCCGTCGCTAAAGTAGTTCGGCAGGTTACGCAGCAGCGTAAACAGGGCGAACAGGACAGGCATCTGGATTAACAGCGGCAGACAACCAGCCATGGGGTTGAACTTGTTCTCGCTGTAGAACTTCTGCATCTCCTCGGCCTGACGCTGGGGATCGTCGGCATAGCGCTCCTGGATCTCGAGCATCTTAGGCTGCAGCACCTGCATGCGAGCCGTCGACTTGGTCGACTTGAGCATAAGCGGCGTCAGCAGCAGACGGATGATGACCACCAGGATGATGATGGACAGGCCCCAGTCGACCGCAAAGGTCTGGATGAGCTTGAGCAGCTCGAAAAGGATGTTAACGATCCAATCCCACATGTAAGTTTTCCTCCGATAGCGAGTGCCCGCTAGGGCACAGGGTCATAACCGCCGACGTGCAGGGGATTGCAGCGAGCGATGCGCCTCACGGCAAGCCAGCAGCCTCTCAAAACACCGTACTTCTCAATCGCCTGAACGGCATATTGCGAGCACGTTGGGTAATAAATGCAGGCGTCAGGCAATAAGGGCGAAATAACCTGTTGATATATGCGAATAGGAGCGATGGCAACACGTCGCAAAACGTGATTGCTCATCGCTCCTCCCCGGCAACGCCGGCGCGTTTCATAAGCGAACGCAATGCCTTGTCCATCTCCTGAGGCGAAGAGATCCTCGTCTTGGGAGTAGCGAACAAGATGATGTCATAACCCGCAACGGGAAATCCGCAGCTGCGGGCGGCCTCGCGCATCACACGCTTAGAACGGTTGCGCACGACTGCGCAACCGAGCCGTTTAGCACCAACGAAGGCGACCCTTCCGGAGTCGCCTTCGCCAACCGATTCACATATGGTCATTCGAATCAGAGGGTGATTGAAACGACGCCCCTGACTGAACACATGCTCGAAATCTTGCCGAGACTTAATAGTCTTCATGCGAGATGTGTGTATCGCTGCTAGACAGTGAGACGCTTGCGGCCCTTGGCGCGGCGACGGGCGAGCACGGCACGACCACCCTTGGTGGCCATACGGGCACGGAAGCCATGGGTCTTGGCACGCTTACGCTTATTAGGCTGATACGTACGCTTCATCTTAAGTTCCTCCTGCTGCATTTCGAGTGTCCGCGGGAGCGCGGACGCAGATATAGACACGTGAGCTTGAAGATTGTAGGGAAATCAATGTTCAAATGTCAAGAAATCAAAGGTAAAAGGTCGCGCAGTTCACACGGTTCCCCCATAAGCTCAACCGAAATTTGCGCCGCATTACAACTTTTCACGATATTTCATCGAGTTTTCGACAGGTCATGTTGGCAATGTTGAGAACTTTTCGCCTGTTTTCCAAAGTTTTCAACAGGTTTTGAAAAGTTGTCGAAAGATGAGAAACATTGCACGGTGAGCTACTATTTGTTCGAAACCTTTTGAAAGATTGCGAGCGGCATGTCTGACGACTTTTACACCATGGTCGATTCCGGAGACCCGGCACCCGACAACGAGCACATCACCGGCGTGCGCGAAAAGCGTGGCGAGGAAGAGCAGGCCGCTGCGAAAACGCAGGCTGCCATGTATGCCGCACGCATCGCGGTCTATGACGACATGCTGTCGACGCCGCGCGTCATCGTCATCGAACCGAAGGACGTGCGCACCTATCTGGAAGAGACAACCAACACCGTCTACCAGTGCATGAAAGAACAGGGCGGGCACATCTCGCTCATGGTTATCCGCGAGATTGTCGAAAACTTTATCCACGCCCACTTTGCAGAGCCCATCATCTCGATCCTAGACGGCGGCGACACCATCCGATTCGCAGACCAGGGACCGGGGATCGACGACAAGGAGCGCGCGTTCGACTTTGGCGTTACCAGCGCAAACAGCAACATGAAACGATACATCCGCGGAACCGGAGCCGGGTTTCCCATGGTGCAGGAGTACCTGGAAAACGCCGGCGGCGCTGTATCCATCGAGGACAACATGGGCAACGGCACCGTGGTCACGGTAAGCCTGAATCCCAAGCGCGTACAGGAAATCGAGCGCGCCGGAGGGCGAGGGGCCGCCGTGCGCCCCGAGACGGAGCAGCCGGCGTATCCCCTATCCAGCACGTTTGCACAGCAGCCCGTGGCGCAGCAGATGCAGCAGCCTGGAAGTTTTCCCATGCAAGACCCCCAGACACCGCTGGGCAACCCAGTGCAAAACATGCCGGAGGGGATAGGCTCGGCAGATCCGGACACAGGCGCCGTGCAGCAGACGGCGGCCATGCCAAACGTCGCGCAAATGGGCTACCAACCGTACCCACAAGGGTATCCTCCCCAATATATGCCGCAGCAGGGATATGCCCAGCCGTATCCACAGCAGTATCCTCAGCCGTACCAGCAGCCGTATCAGCAGATGCCGCAGGGAAACCTCAACCCCTGGACTCAGCAGATGCCGCCGCAGCCTTACCAACAGTGGCCGCAAAGTTTTCAACAGCAGATGCCGCCCATGCAGAGTTCTCAACAACCAGCAGCTCAAATGATGTATCCTAATGCGGCGAATCAATACGCACAACCGCAGTCGGACGTGTTTATAAGCGAACGCGGCAACGCTGCATTAGGGTATCTGGCCCAACATCAAGAGTGCGGCGCGACGGACTTGGCGCGGGCGTTTGGAAACTCTGCACCCACCTGGTCGCGCACGCTCAACGATTTGGCGCAGACGGGCTTGATAGTCAAACATGGGCAGAAATACCATCTGACCGAAATCGGAAGCGCTCGCGTGCGGGCCCAAGCTTAAGGAACGGGAGAGACAGTGGACGAGGAAGCAAGCATCATCCTGGGGGATGCCATCGCCTTTTGTCAGCGCGACGGCCAAGATGCGCGCCTCATCAACATGCTGGGGCAATCGCGTGCTGTGAGCCTGACCGAGGACACCTTGACGATTGAGGCCCCCTCACGATTTGCCATCGCTCAGCTCAAAAAGCATCAGCCGACCATCGAGGCGTACCTGGAAGAGATCGCCTTTGCACCGATTGCGCTCAACATCGTGGCACCACAGGGCTCCGCGGCAGATAACGCCGCACCCGCGGCACCCGTCGTTCCCCCGGCGGCGCCAGCTACCACCACAGTGTCGGCTCCCGAGCATCAAATCGGCGATGTTTCCCGTGAAACCATGCCCACCGTCTCGACGCCGGCGGTCCCCATGTCCGCTGCCACGCACATGCCTATCGCGCACGACGCAACACCGGGCGAGGATTCGGGCATCGCAATCAAAAACACGCTTTCGGCCGACGATTTCCGCCGCATGATGAACCAGATGAAAGGCGAGGCGCCTGCAAAGAGTGCAAAACCAGCCTCCACATCGCCCATGAGCGTCCCCGCAGCTGCGGCACCGATCGAGCAGAACACCGACGGCGCGCCGCTCGCGGCCAACTCGAAATTCACCTTCGAAAACTTTGTCTACGGCCCAGAAAACAGCCATGCCTATCGCTCAGCCCTCAAGTTTGCCGCGCTCGCGGACGAACGCGGCACATGCACATCCCTGTTCATCTATGGCAAATCGGGGCTGGGCAAGACCCATCTGCTGCTCGCCATCAAAAACGAGCTCGCCGAAAAGTCGCCCGAGATCAAGGTAAAGTACGCCAACTCACAGGCGTACCTCGATGACCTGATGACGGAGTTCGACCGCCAAAAGAAGAGCAACGCCCCCATCATGCAGGCATACCACGACGTGGACGTGCTCATCATCGACGACATTCAAAACATCATCGGCAAGCGCGCGAGCGTGGACTACTTCTTCCAGCTCATGGACGAGTTTATCCGCAACAACAAAAAAGTCGTCATCGCAGCCGACCGTGCCCCCAAAGACCTGAGCATGGACGAGCGCCTTACCAGCCGTTTTAATGCCGGTATGCTCTGTTTGGTGGCGGAGCCCAGCTACGAGATGAAATACAAGATCTTGCAGCGCTACTACGAGAACACGATAGCCGCCGCACCCGAGGCGGGTGACGACTCGCTGCTGGCGGCCTATGGCGGCGATGGTGGGCATCTGACCGACGAGCACTTTAAGCACATGGCAGAAGTCTCGGGAACCAACATCCGCGAACTCGAGAGCTTCTGCGAACGCTGCGCCGGCGAGGCAGGAGACCGCGAACGCGAGGGCAGCGAGCTCAGTTTCGACGACATCGACGCCATCGCAAGCCAGTACTTCGACACGTCGGCCAAGAAGATCAACGTGCAGACGGTCCAGTCTGTCATCGAGGAGCAATACGGCGTGACGCACGAGGAGCTCATCGGCCCGCGCCGCAACGCCAACATTGCCAAAGCCCGCCACATCGCCATCTATCTGGCCATCGAGATGTGTGAGATGACGACTACGGCGGTGGGCGCGGAGTTTGGCAACCGCAACCATTCAACCGTCAGCACGAGCTATAAAAAGGTTCAGAAGATGATTCAGGAAGACCGTACCGTAACCGAGGATCTCAAATCGCTACGAGATAAAATTACACTGCGTTCGTAGGGAAATAGAGACACCTGTTGAAAACTTGTCGAAACGCCGGGCATAACGTGTCTAAAACTCACCCCAAGGCGACGAAAAGTTTTCCGCAGGTTTTGAACGTGGAAAACACGGTCGGTTGCGCACAGGATGCTGTCGATTCTCTTTTTGGGGTTGACCAGCGCTTTTGGGAGTAATCAACAGTTTCGTCAGTGCTATTACTATTATTAAGATATTTATATCTATAGAAAGGTATTAAAGGATGAAGTTCACCGTCAGCCAAAGCTCGCTCACGCAAGCCATCGGCGTCGTTATGAAAGGCGTCGCTTCGGCATCTACCCTTCCCATCCTGTCGGGCGTGCTCGTTAAGGCGCAGGACGGCATCTTGGAATTCCAAACTTCTAACTACACCATCTCGATTCGTCATCGCATTGCCGCGCATGTCGAAGAAGAGGGCGAGATGGTGATTCCTTGCAAGATGCTCTCGAACATTACGAAGACCCTTCCCGACGCTCCGGTTACCTTTGAGCTCTCGGAGCGCCAGGTGCTGATTGGATGCGAGAAGAGTTCCTTCCGCCTCAACACACTCGACGCCAACGATTTTCCCGAGTTCCCTGCCTATGCCATCGAGAGCGCGGTGGAGCTCCCGACCGACATCCTGTCCGAGATGGTCGGCCGCGTATGGCGCGTCACTTCGACCGATAAGGCCCGCCCCATCCTGGGAGGCGTACACATGAAGGTCGAGAACAACACCGTGCGCCTGGTGGCAACCGACTCCTTCCGTCTGGCCGTATGCGACACCCAGGTCGAGACCTCGACGCTCGAGGGCTCCTTTGAACTCAACGTTCCGGCCGACGCGTTCAACGACGCCCTGAGCATCATGGCCAGCCAGGCGACCATCATGATCGGTGCCACCGACACCCAGGTTGTCTTTGAGGCCGGCAACACCACCTATGTGTCGCGCCGTATCGAGGGCGTGTACCCCAACTACAAGCAGCTCATCCCCGATTCGTGCGTTACGAGCGTCAAAATCGACGTGGCGGCTTTTAATGCCGCCCTCAAGCGCGTGGCGGTCATCGCGAGCGCGAACCCCGCCGTCAAGTTCGAGATTGATGTCGAGAACGGTCAGATGGGCCTGTCCTCCATCTCCAATGACCAGGATCTGGCGCAGGAGACAATCGATGTCGAGGCCGAGGGCGAGTCGGGCACCATCGCCTTTAACTACCACTACATCTTTGGCTGCCTCAATGCCCTATCCAAGGAGAAGGAGATCACGCTGGAGCTCAAGAGCTACTCGCAGGCGGGTATCTTTAAGTCCTACGACAAGATCAACTATCTGTACCTGGTCATGCCGGTTCGCATCTAGCGCTGCGCCATGACCATGTTTGCCCGCAACCTTTCCGTCGCGCGCTACCGCAGTTTCGATAGCTACCGTCTTGACCTGGACGAAGGCGTGACGGTGCTTGCGGGACCCAACGCGGCGGGAAAGACCAACCTTATAGAGGCGCTGCAGCTTTTGACGAGCGGCGCCTCGTTTAGGCATCCCACCGCTACCGAGCTCGTGCACGACGGCACGGGCTCGTGCAGGCTCGAGTTGAGACTCGAGGGCGATGGCCGCGTGCTCGATATGGGGCTGGGCGTTGAGGACGGCAAACGCTCGTTTAGCCGTAACGGCAAGAGATGTTCGGCCGCCGGCGTGCGCGGGGTTTTGCCGAGCGTGCTTTTTTGCCCCGATCATCTGGATATGGTCAAACGCGGTGCCAGCGTGCGTCGGGCCGCCCTCGACGACTTTGGCGTGCAACTGAGCGCCCGTTACGCCGACCTGGCGAGCACCTACGGGCGTTGCGTGACGCAGCGCAACGCCCTGCTCAAGGAGTCCTGGTGCTGCCGCGAGATGCTCGGCGCATGGAATGACTCCATCGCTCGCGCCGGGTCCGCCCTGCTCGTGCATCGTTTGGCCCTGCTCGACCGACTGGCGGGCCATGTGCGCGCCGCGTATGGGCAGGTGGCGTCCGGTGAGGACGCAGGCGTGTCCTATGTGTCCACACTGGGGGATTTGCCTCAAACCGAGGGGCGCGAGGAACTTAAGGGCTGGGCGTACGAGCATATGCTCGCGGCCCTCGATGAGCGTGCCGATGAGGAGATGCGCCGCGGCGTGACGCTTGTGGGTCCGCATCGCGACGAGATTGAGTTTACCGTTGCGGGTCGATCTGCCCGTTCGTTTGCCAGCCAAGGGCAGCAGCGAACGCTGGTGCTTGCCTGGAAGGTGGCAGAAGTGGCCGTGGCGCGCGATATCCTGGGCACCGCGCCACTGCTGCTTTTGGACGACGTGATGAGCGAGCTCGATGCCGGGCGCCGAGGCGCTTTTCTGCAGCTGATCGGTGATGACATCCAGACGGTCATAACCACCACCAATCTGGGGTATTTTACCGATGACCTGCTTGATCGAGCCAAGGTGGTGAGCATGGGTGAGACGTGCTAATTACGAGCGCGAGAACGAAACGGTTGCCTTTGGCGGCTTTTTGGATGCCGAGCGTCAGCGCATCCTGGCGGCCGCGACACCTGAGCGCCGCGCGCAAATGGAGGCTGCCGAGGAGTCGCGCGCGGTCTATCGTGCCTGGAATGCGGTGTGCTCGGGCACGCGCGAGGGACGCCACGTGACGGGCCTGCGCTACCTGCCCGAGTCCAATGAGCTGCTGGTGTATCTCGATTCGCCCTCGTGGACGCAGGAGATGACGCTGCTGCGCGAGATCATCCGGGCACGCATGGAGCGGGCCGGGGCGCATGTGGACGGCCTGGTGTTCAAAACGACCGCGCCCGGTCACACGCCGCCGGCTGCCAAGGAGCGCCTGCGCCCGGCCGTGACCGAGCGCCCGCCGGCTCCGCACGCCGATCTAAGCGAAGCCGAACGCGGCGAGATCGAGCGCCAAGTGGCGCCCATCGAAGATCAAAAACTGCGCGAGGCCCTCGAGAATGCCATGAGAGCCAGTGCCGAGTGGGCCAAGGGCGTGCAAAGCAAAAAAGAGCCTTAAATCGCATCTGGTGGCCTTGTAGAGCCAAATACCCTCGTTCCCGAGGGTATTTTTTTACGATAAACTAGTAAGGCTGTACACATTTTCTTAGCTGAAGGAGGACGTGTGGCAAACGAAAACGATTACGATGGCGGCGAGATTAAGATTCTCGAAGGTCTCGAGGCCGTTCGTAAGCGCCCGGGCATGTACATCGGCTCGACGAGCGCCAGCGGCCTGCATCACCTGGTGTGGGAGATCGTTGACAACTCCGTTGACGAGGCCATGGCCGGTTTCTGCACCGAGATTCAGGTGACGGTCCACGCCGACAACTCCATCACGGTCGTCGACAACGGGCGAGGCATCCCCGTCGACGAGCATCCCATCAAGAAGATCCCGACGCTCGAGGTCGTTATGACGATCTTGCACGCCGGCGGTAAGTTCGATAACTCGGCCTACAAGGTCTCGGGCGGCCTACATGGCGTGGGCATCTCCGTCGTCAACGCGCTGTCCAAGCGCGTGGTCGTGCAGGTGCGCCGTGATGGCAGCGTCTACGAGATGGAGTTCTCGCGCGGCAAGACCGTCAAGAAGATGGAGATCGTGGGCACCTCGGATTCGACGGGTACCACCGTCAACTTCTGGCCCGACGACGAGATCTTCGAGACCTGTGTCTACGATTTCGATACGCTGCACAACCGTCTGCAAGAGACGGCGTTCCTCAATAAGAATCTAAAGATTGTGCTGACCGACGAGCGCGAGGCGACTCCCCACGTGGAGGAGTTCTGCTACGAGGGCGGCATTATCGACTTCGTTAAGTTCCTCAACGACGGCAAAGACGTCCCCGAGGCCTTTAAGGAGCCCATCTATATCGAGGGTAAATCGGATCCGGATGCGCCCGTGACCAAGATGGGCGAGGTCGAGGTGTCCCTGCAGTGGAATGCCGGCTATGGCGAGAACGTCATGTCGTTTGCCAACGACATCTACACCCCCGAGGGCGGCATGCATCTCGAGGGCTTCCGCACCGCCCTCACTCGCGTGATTAACGATTACGCCCGCAAGCAGAACCTGCTCAAGGAGAAGGACGCCAACCTGAGCGGTGACGACGTGCGCGAGGGCCTTTCGGCCGTCATCTCGGTCAAGCTGCCCGATCCGCAGTTTGAGGGTCAGACCAAGGCCAAGCTTGGCAGCTCCTACATGCGCGCGCTCACGCTCAAGATCGTGACCGATGGACTGACCGATTATCTGGAGGAGCACCCCAAGCCCGCCCGCGAGATCGTCAAGAAGGCCCAGCAGGCATGCAAGGCCCGCAACGCCGCCCGCAAGGCGCGCGAGGCGACCCGCCGCAAGAGCCTGCTCGAGACGGCGTCGCTGCCCGGCAAGCTCGCCGACTGCTCGGTGCGCGATGCCGAGCTGACCGAGCTCTTTATCGTAGAGGGCGACTCGGCAGGCGGTTCGGCCAAGGACGGCCGTCGCCGAGACATCCAGGCGATTCTGCCCCTGCGCGGCAAGATTTTGAACGTCGAGCGCGTGGGTGACCACCGCGCGTTCTCGAGCGACACCATCCAATCCCTGATCACCGCGATCGGCTGCGGCGTCACGACGAGCGCCGGCGACGGTGGCGACTTCGATATCAGCAAGGCGCGCTACCACAAGATCATCATCATGACCGATGCAGACGTTGACGGTGCGCATATCCGCATCCTGCTGCTGACGTTCTTCTACAAGTACATGCGCCCGCTGATCGATGCCGGCTATGTCTATGTTGCCTGCCCGCCCATCTTTGGCATTAAGGTACGCAATAAGATCCATTACGTGTATCCCAACGGCCGCCAGCCCGAAGACGAGATTCTGCGAGATACCATTCAGAGCCTGGGCCTGAACCCCGACGACAACGACGAGGACGGCAAGGCCAAGGACGGCAAGATCACCAAGAAGCGCAAGGGCTATACCGTTCAGCGCTACAAGGGCCTGGGCGAGATGGACCCCAAGCAGCTTGCCTCGACGACGATGGACCCCAAGACCCGTATCCTGCAGCGCGTGTCGATCGAGGACGCCGTGGTGGCAGACCGCGCCGTGCGCGAACTGATGGGTTCCGAGGTCGGCTACCGCCGCGAGTACATCGAGAAGCACGCCCATGATGCACGATTCTTAGATGCCTAACCTGTTCGGCTTTCCCAGCCACCGCACCTTCGCCCTCAATCGTCGGTCGCGTACCCAAGTACGCTTCCCTCCTCTTTCGAGCGAATCTGCGGCACCTGGAAAAGCCGTCTCCGTCCTAGCGACGGGGACGGGGACTATCTGATTTGAACCACGCAAACCATGAGGAGGTAACGTGGCAGACGATATCAACAATAACGAGGGTATGGACGAGGCCGGCGATGCCGGCATGCCCGATGATCTGAAGCGCCTGCTTGCCCGTGCTGAGCAGGGTGAGGACGGCGATCCGGACGCCTATAACCCCGATGCCGATGATGATGAGGAAGAGGATGACGACGCCGAGCTCGAGGAGAGCTTTGGCGAAGTCGACCGTGGCGCCTCGGCCGGCGAGGACATCAACGGCGGCCAGCTCCAGATTTCGGAGTTTGGCCGTGAGATGAAGCAGTCGTTCATCGAGTACTCGATGTCGGTCATCACCGCCCGCGCCCTGCCGGACGTGCGCGACGGCTTAAAGCCGGTGCACCGTCGCATCCTGTACGCAATGAACGAGAGCGGCATCTACCCCAACCGTCCGCACAAGAAGTCGGCCTGGACGGTCGGCGAAGTTATCGGTAAGTACCATCCGCACGGCGACTTCGCGGTCTATGAGGCTATGGTCCGCCTGGCACAGTGGTTCTCCATGCGCACGCCGCTCATCGACGGTCACGGCAACTTCGGCAACATCGACGGCGACGGCGCCGCCGCCATGCGTTACACCGAGAGCCGCCTGGCAAAGCCCGCCATGGAGCTCCTGCGTGACCTGCAGAAGGACACCGTCGACTGGCAGCCCAACTACGACGAATCGCTCGCCGAGCCCCAGGCGCTGCCCGCGCGTTTCCCCAACCTGCTGGTCAACGGCAGCCAGGGCATCGCCGTCGGCATGGCCACCAACATCGCCCCGCACAACCTCACCGAGGCGATCGAAGCCACGTGCTACCTGATCGACAATCCCGACGCCACCGTCGACGAGCTTATGCAGATCATGCCCGGTCCGGACTTCCCCACCGGTGCCATCATCATGGGCAGTGCCGGCATTAAGCAGAGCTACGAGACCGGACGCGGCTCCATCACCGTGCGCGCAAAGGCTCATGTGGAGTCCACCAAGACCGGCCGCAGCCGCCTGGTCTTTACCGAGATTCCCTACATGGTCAACAAGGGCACCCTGCAGGAGAAGATCGCCCAGCTCGTCAACGACAAGCGCATCGAGGGTATCTCGGATATGCGCGATGAGTCCAACCAGAAGGGTATCCGTCTGGTCATCGAACTCAAGAAGGGCGTTATCCCGCAGGTCGTGCTCAACAACCTGTACAAGTACACCTCGCTGCAGACGACCTTTGGTGCCAACAACCTGGCGCTTGTCAACGGCGTTCCCAAATGCCTGAGCCTGCGCGAGATGCTGCAGCACTACATCGACCACCAGGTCGACGTCGTCACCCGCCGCACCCGCTTTGACCTCAAGAAGGCCCAGGCGCGTGCCCATATCCTCGAGGGCTACCTGATGGCTCTCGACCATATCGACGAGGTCATCAGCATCATCCGCTCCTCGCAGACCGATTCCGAGGCCAGCAGTCGCCTGATCGAGCGCTTTGGCTTTACGCCCGAGCAGACCACGGCCATCCTCGAGATGAAGCTGCGCCGCCTGACCGGCCTGGAGCGCGACAAGATTCAGGAAGAGCTGGACGGCTTGCGCCGCGCCATCGCCTACTACGAGGACCTCTTGGCGCACGAGGAGAAAATCCTGGGTGTCATCAAGGAGGAGATGCGCGAGATTTCCAAGAAGTTCGGCGACAAGCGCCGCACCGAGATCAGCCATGTCGAGAAGGATCTGGACGTCGAAGATCTGATTGCCGACGAGGACATGGTCGTGACCATCACCCACACCGGCTACGTCAAGCGCATCCCGGTGGCTGCCTATCGCGCCCAAAAGCGCGGCGGCAAGGGCGTGTCAGGCGTCAACCTCAAAGAGGACGACGTTATCGACGAGATGTTTATCGCATCCACGCACGAGTACGTGCTGTTCTTCTCGAGCAAGGGCAAGGTCTATCGCCTGAAGGTACACGAGCTGCCGGTTGGCACGCGCCAGGCGCGCGGCACCGCGATCGTCAACCTGCTGCCTTTCGAGGAGGGCGAGAAGATCGCGAGCGTCATCAGCTGCCGCGAGTTCCCCGCCGACGAGTACCTGATGTTTGCCACCAAGAGCGGCATGGTCAAGAAGACCGTGATGAGCGCCTACGACCGCAGCCGCCGCGACGGCCTAATCGCCATCAACCTGAGGGACGACGACGCGCTGCTCACTGTACGTCGCGTGCGCGAGGGTGACAAGATCATCATGGCAACCACCGCGGGCAAGGCGATTATGTTCCCCGAGGACCAGGTGCGCGCCACCGGTCGCGATACCAGCGGCGTCCGTGGCATTAGCATGAAGGAAGGCGTGAGCGTTCTTGGTATGGAGATTACCAACGGTAACGGCGACCTGTTCGTCATTACCGAGCGCGGCTACGGCAAACGCACACCGGTCTCGGATTACCCGGAGCAGAACCGCGGCGGTCAGGGTGTCTATACCATCCAGATGACCGAGCGCAAGGGTAACCTCGCGGCCATGAAGACGGTGGGCCCGCAGCATGAGCTGTTCATCGTGACGGAAGGCGCGACGGTCATTCGCGTCAAGACCGACGAGATCAGCCAAACCGGTCGCGCCACTCAGGGCGTCAAGATGATGACCGTCGACGACAACGACCGCATCTGCGCCGTAGCGCGCATGACGGCCGCCAAAGAGAAGCCCGAGGGCGAAGGTGCCGAGGCCGCGGCCGACGCCGAAGAGGCCCCAGTCGACCTAGGCGACGGCAACGACATGCCAGAAGATCTCCTCGACGAGTAAGAGACCCTAGCTGGTAAAAATCATCAGACCCCATATATCGGCGGTCGGCGCACTGCGCGCCGACCGCTTTTTTGAAAATCTTTGAACCTCACGTCGGCCCCGGCTGCCCGGCGGCATGCGAAGTCGATCGCGAGTTCCGCACGAGCCGGAGAGCACTTAATGTGCTCTCCGTGCGAGCAGGACTGTCCGAGCAGGCGACTTCGCATGCCGCCGGGCAGCCGGGGCCGACACCCCACCAAAGTTTTTCAAAAAAGTTGTTGACGCGCGCGTAACGACTCGTCTAATATATCCCTTGCGCGATGGACCTGTAGCTCAGTTGGTTAGAGCGTCCGGCTGATAACCGGGAGGTCACAAGTTCGAATCTTGTCAGGTCCACCACTTTCTTTCGCAATAAACACCCCAGCGAGAGCCGAGTCGCCGCTGGGGTGTTTATTACTTTCTCCGTGGGGGTTTAGCTCAGCTGGGAGAGCGCGGGCTTTGCAAGCCTGAGGTCAGGGGTTCGATCCCCCTAACCTCCACCATGATGGACCTGTAGCTCAGTTGGTTAGAGCGTCCGGCTGATAACCGGGAGGTCACAAGTTCGAATCTTGTCAGGTCCACCATCAAAACGTTAAGAGCCCTGGGGTATTGCCTCGGGGCTTTTTTCTTATCCAACAAAAGTAGTCAAAATAGCCCCGTCCCAAATTAACTGCTTTGATTTTGTGTGCTGGGCGAAAGATTGGGTAGTATAGCTATTCAATGCGGCGACCCTGCCGTGTGTTAACCGCTACGTACCGGAGGTGTTCCATGGTTCGTGTCGACATAGAGACCATCGTCATGGCCGCCGGTCCCGTGCCATCGCTTATCGTGCTTCGTGAGCGCTGCGGCAAGTCGGATTCGACAGCACCCTTGCGTTCGCTTTCCATTCAGACCGGTTCGTTTGAGGCCGCGGCCATTAGCCGCGGCATCGATAGCGGTCGCGCCGAGCGCCCGATAACGCATGACCTGCTGCTTGACACTGTCGATGCCCTGGGTGCCAAGCTCGAGCGCGTCGAGATCGTTCGTGCCGAGCCGCCGGTGTTCTATGCGACAGTTGTCGTGTTGGCCGATGGCAGCGAGCATAGGATCGATGCACGTCCGAGCGACGCTATCGCCCTTGCCGTACGCAGTAATGCCCCCATGTTCGTTGAAGACGACATCATGAATCGCCTGGGTACCGTCTCACCGCACGCCGAGGAAGTCGACGACGAGCAGGAGTTCGAGAAGTTCGACGAGTTCGTCCATACGCTCTCCCCCGATGATTTCTAAATGTCTGGCACGCGAGCGGAGAGGTCGCTGATGGGTACCCGTGTATCGGCTGAAGCGGCCGCCATCTCGCGTGAAGCCCAAATGCGCTCGGAGGCATCCGAGGCAGCTCGCATCGCCTATGTGACGCAGGCCCGCACGCTTCGCGAACGTCGCGGCTCCTATATCAAGATGGTTATCATCTCCGCCCTTGTCGCAGTAATCTGTTCTCGTCTTCGTGGTACAGTTGGTGCGCTTGGGTTTTCGATTTCAACAGGCTTGGTAATCTGGGGTGTGGTCGATGCAGTAATGCTGACCAACCAGATCAAGGTACTCGACAAGCGTGCGATGGATATGGTGCGCGCCCGCGACGCTGCCGCCAAGATTGCTGCCGAGGCACAAGAACTGTAACGACGCCGGATTCGATGGGAAGGTCTAGAGATGGCACAGGATATGCAGGACGCCGGTAACGTCTCCGCCGAGCTCGACGCCATGGTGTGTGACCTGATTGGTGCGTTCTTGGACGACCTTGCCGCCGGCGAGAATCCGGGCGTAGTTGTGGCGATCGAGGACGCTGCTTCCAACCGCTATCTGGCGGCGCTCGACGAGGACGGCGAAGAGGCGTGCCTCGAGGCCGCCACCAACTTTATCTCCGAGCACAAGATGGGCCTTAAGGACGAGGGTCTGGGCCGTATCGCCCGCTATGCCATCGGCTATACCGGCTGTGTCGAGATTGACGGCGGCTACCATGACGCTCTGCTCGTGAGCTTCTTTGAGACCACGCTCGAGAGCGGTTTTTCGGCATATGTGCTGTATGAGGGTATGGGTGCCGGCGATGGTTTTATGTGGAGCGACCCTGAACCTGCAGGTGAGGAAACCCCTCTCATCTAAAATCGCTAAAATAAACGAGTTTTCGGTAAAAGGCTCAATATTCCCGCTGAGCGTTGTGTTGCTGGGCGGGTCGCATACGCGTGCCGTTTGTATATGGATAGAAGATAGGGGAACTACATGCGCGTAGACAATCTGAGGAACATCGCCATCATCGCCCACGTCGACCACGGCAAGACGACGATGGTCGATAAGCTCCTGCGTGCCACGGACGCCTTCCGTGCCAACCAGCAGGTCGAGGACCGCGTCCTGGACTCTAACGACCAGGAGCGCGAGCGCGGCATTACGATTCTCGCCAAGAACATCTCTATCGAGTACAAGGACGTCAAGATCAACGTCATCGACACCCCGGGCCACGCCGACTTTGGCGGCGAGGTCGAGCGCGTGCTGCGTATGGCCGATGGCGCCCTGCTGCTGGTCGATGCCTTTGAGGGCCCCATGCCCCAGACCCGCTTCGTGCTGCGTCACGCTATCGACACCGGCCTCAAGATCATGATCGTCATCAACAAGATCGATCGTCCGGGCGCCAACCCCGAGAAGGCCTACAACGACTGCCTGGACCTTATGGCCGACCTGGGCGCTACCGACGACCAGCTTGAGTTCGCCATGGAGCACGTGGTCTACGCCAGCGCCATGAACGGCTTTGCCCGCCTTGACCCCAACGACGGCAACATGGACATGTATCCGCTGCTCGACATGATTATCGACGACATGCCCGCGCCCGAGGTTGACGAGAACGCCCCGCTGGCCATGCAGTGCGTGACCATCGACCACTCCAACTTTGTCGGCCGCATCGGTATCGGTCGCGTGTACTCCGGCACCATTCACCAGGGCGATCAGATCCTGGTTGTGAAGAACGACGGCTCCAGCGCCACCGCTACCGTCAAGCAGCTCTTTACCTTCGACTATCTGGGCCGCACCGAGTGCCAGGAAGTCGGCGCCGGCGATATCGCCGCTGTCGTGGGCATTGACCGCACCGATATCGGCGATGTCTACACCGACCCCGAGAACCCCGTCGAGCTCGAGCCCATCGAGATCGATCCGCCGACCCTGTCCATCGTCTTTGAGGCTTCGACCTCCCCGCTCGTCGGCCGCGACGGCGACATCGTGGGTGCCCGTCAGCTCAAGGAGCGTCTGTTCAACGAGGCCGAGAACAACGTGACCATGAAGATCGAGGAGCTCGAGGACAAGAGCGGCGTCGAGGTCTCTGGCCGCGGCATTCTGCACCTGTCCGTCCTGATGGAGTCCATGCGCCGCGAGGGCTTCGAGTTCCAGGTCGGTCGTCCCCGCGTTCTGTTTAAGAAGGACGAGAACGGTAACAAGCTGGAGCCCGTCGAGCAGGCCGTCGTCGAGTGCCCGGACGAGTACTCGGGCAAGGTCGTCGAGGTCTTCGGTACCTCCGGTGGCATCATGACGAGCATGGATACCTCGGGCATCGTGACGCACCTTGAGTTTAAGATCCCGACCCGCGGCATCATGGGTCTTAAGAACCGCATCATGAACGTCACTCACGGCGAGGGCGTGTTCTACCACACCTTCCTGGAGTACGGCCCCTACGCCGGCGAGATCGGCAACCGCCAGAACGGCGCCATGATCTCCATGACCACCGAGAAGGCCGTTGCCTACGCTCTGGGTACGCTGCAGGAGCGCGGCCAGCTGTTCGTTGAGCCGGGCACCGAGTGCTACGAGGGCATGATTGTGGGCGAGCGCAGCAAGGCCGGCGACATGGTCGTCAACATCGCCCGTACCAAGAACTTGGGCAACCAGCGTTCCTCGACCTCCGACATCTCCGTGCAGTTGGTGCCGCCTCGCACCTTCTCTCTGGAAGAGGCGCTGGAGTACATCGCCGACGACGAGCTGGTCGAGATTACTCCCAAGAATATCCGCCTGCGCAAGCGTCTGCTCAACGCCACCGACCGTAAGAAGGCCGCCGTCCGCGCCGGTCAGGTCAACAAATAAGCGCTGGGGCTTATAACCGCCAATAAGAAAGGGCGTCGACCGCAATGGTCGGCGCCCTTTTTGGTGCAATGGGGCCAGGTTGCTTTGCACCACCACAAAGGTGCCTGGCCCTTTTTGTGGTGGTTGCGGCTAGGCGGTGGGGAGTCCTGGCGTGTTGGAGGCTTGTTGGGGCTTGAGGTGGGCGTTGCGCCAGATGGTCTGGATAACGTAGCCGAGCATAAAGACAAAGGCCACGCCGCTGACGAAGTCGCCGATGAGGGGAAGTCCCGTGAGGGCACCTGCGGCCACACCGCCGACAGCTGCCATGGCGTAGCGGTTCTGATTGTGTCCGACCATGCGGGCGATTGCGCAGCCCGCAAAAGCGGTGGAGACCAGCGCGGCGCCGATCACGGCGCACATGAGGGCTCCGGCAAGCGACAGGCCGGCGATAGAGATAATCAGCAACAATACGGCAGGGACAATGGCTACCGTGCCCAGAAGACCGCTCACCCACAGGGGCGCGGGGCGCTGGCGGAGCATGCCGGCGGCACTGGCGGTCGCACGCGGAAAGACGAGCTCGAGCAACAGGGCGATAAAGCAGGTCGACAGGGCAGCGGCCACGATGCCGCCGATGACATCGTTAAGGGTGGAAGTATCTTCGTTCTCGGTGCGGTCGATCTTGAGCGCGCCGACCTCGGCTCCTGCGGCGCGCTCGGGGTCCTCGGAAACATGCGCGTTCACGGTGCCGGTAATGCGGGCGTTTTTACCCAAGATGAGCTTGTCGGCCCAAACCTCGACATCGCCCTTGACGGTGCCGTCGATGGTTACCGTACTGCCCGCGAGTGCTGCCGACTTGGCGGAGCCGCGCAGGGCAACTGTCTCGCCCATCGCGTAAAAACAGTTGGCGGTGCTACCAGTGTTGAGCACGACATGCTGACCGGCTATCGTCGCGCTGCCATCGATTGCGGTTTTGGAGATATCGATGGTGCGCGCCACCAGGCGAACGGCTCCGCCTACGGTGCAGTCGCGAATCGACAAGCTCTCGCCCGCCGCGATAATATCGCGGCCGATGGAGGCGTCGTCTAGGTTAAGGCTTTGGCCGGCCCAGTACAGGTCGCCTTCGACGCCAGACGGATTTGAGTCAACTTCGGTTGCGAGCACGTTGCCCGCGGTGTCTGTGCCGGCGAACGACGTCTTGGGAAGCGCGGTCAGCGCAAGCGCAATCAGTGCGAATAGAAGGGCGATGTGGCCCAGCGCTTTGCGGCGCTTGGTCGACGGTGCTAGGTTGCAAGGCATAGTGAATCCTTCGTTAGATACTCGGCATATATCTAACAGGGTACCCAACGTGCGCGCGCTCTAAAAGAACCTCTCGGTTGCATTTCGAAGGGTCGTGCCGCGCTGTCTACTTTTTGCGATGCAAGAAGCGCGCGATGTCTTCCTCGGTGGGACTTTTGATGTCAAAGCGCAGCGAGAGCCAGCGCAGGCCCATGGTCACCGCGACGCATACGACCAGCGCGGCGACATTGCTCATGATGCCGCTCATAACGAGACACACATAGCTTGTCGATCCGGCGATGGCGGCGATGGCATAAAAGTTAGTACGTTGGAAAATGCCCGGAACCACGCCCATAAAGCCGTCGCGCAACATGCCGCCACCCACCGCGGTGAAAAAGCCCATCATGATGCATACGGCCGGCGCAAAGCCATAAACCAGTGCTTTGTCCGCTCCGGTGGCGGCGTAGATGCCGACCGAGATGATGTCGAGCAATGGGATGAGTTTCTCGGGTTTATCGACGATTGCCGGGAAGATGTAGATGATGGCCGCCGTGGCAATGGAAAGCGGGAGTGCCATCGGCTGGTTGAGGATGTAGACGTTGCCGACCTGGAGTGTCATATCGCGCAAAAGACCGCCGCCCAGACCGCAGACCACCGCGAGCGCGACCGCGCCCACCAGGTCGAGCTTGTGTTCGCGCGCAACCAGCACACCCGAGATCGATGCAGCGACAACGGCGAACATCTCGAGCCAAAATGGGATAGCGACCATGGCATCCGAGGCATGTGAGGTAACGGTTATAGCGGCGACGACGGGCAAGATGGGGTCCTTTGAGTTACGGGTTTGGACAGTGCCCGTACATAGTACATGTTCGGCGCCGATTGCGACCCTATTGCTCGGCAAACGGTCGGGACTGGGCGCGGGCGTGGCGTTGCTGGAATGCGAGGGATCCAAAACATGTACGTCACCCTCCAAAAACGACATTTTTTGACATCTTCGGAGGCTGACGTACATGTTTGGATTGAGCTCACAGCATGAGTGAGTTAATTTACTCACATCCGGTATATTCCCCCACTTCAACGGACATAAGAGTTGGATACCGGCTCAGAGCGAGAGGCCCTCAATGGATACTCCTGTTCTCATTTCGCATAAAACCGCATGGCTTGTCCATCATGCGCCCCAGAATTTGGTTCAGTCTCTTGCGCGGCACGACTACCAGATAGGCGTACGAGGCATCTCCACCCAGCAACGCGTTGCGCGCATACGACAGGCCCTTACCGACTGCGGCATTCCGTCCGATATGCTCAAAACTATCGATATCTCGGTTGTATTCGAATTCGAGCGAATTCGCACCAAAGGCGTCATTTGCCACATTCTTGGACAAAATCTTCCCTACGAGCATGTTGACGAGTTGACGCCCGGAATCTTCATCACCGACGAAGCCTTCACCTTCGTGCTCGCTGCCGAGTGGATGGATAGGATCGAATACCTCGAATATGGCTATGAAGTTTGCGGCGATTATCGCATGGGGCTCAATCCCGCCGACCCTTATACCGAGCAACCAGCCACCACCTCCAAGGATGAAATAACCGAACTGCTCGATCGGCACCCCGGCAAACCCGGTGCCACACGTGCACGGCTCGCGCTCAGGCACATCTACAATCGCTCGGCCTCGCCTATGGAGACCGCTTCGGCAATCGCCCTCTCGCTCCCAACAAGCGAAGGCGGCGTTGGCATCCGAGGTATCGAACTCAACAAACCGCTCGAGATCTCTCAACGTCTCTGGCATTGCGCCAAAGCTCGAACACTCAAAATCGATGCGCTCGTTACCTACAAGCGCAGGGAGCTCGGTATCGAATATAAGGGCGGCTTTCACGATGAGTTCGAGCGCAAGGGGGCAGATGCGGAGCGAGAGGCCGTTCTCTCCCAAATGGGATATCGAATCGTTACGCTCACTTCGGCTCAGTTCGGTAGCCAGCTCGCCTTTCACCGCGCCATGAACAACATTCGCGAAGCACTCGGCATGCCTCGCTGTACCGACACCGGGTACCAGCGAGAGCAAAACGAACTACGCAAGGCGCTTATCCGCAACTGGAAAGGCATGCGAGACGAAGAGGCACCTTCCGAATAGTGCCACTCCCGCGAGCTCAATCCAAACGTGTACGTCAGCCTTCAAAGATGTCGAAAAATGTCGGTTTTGGAGGGTGACGTACATGTTTGGGGAAGCGTGGGATCGAGACGTATTTCGATAACAAAAAAGCCCCCAATATTGGGAGCTTTCTCAACCAAAATGGCGGAGGAGGAGGGATTCGAACCCTCGTGACCTTATACAGGCCAAACGGTTTTCGAGACCGCCGCATTCAACCACTCTGCCACCCCTCCGCGTGGGGTAAAAACAAAGCAGGCTCGAAGGCCTGCTTTGGAATTAACTGGCGGAGAGTCAGGGATTTGAACCCTGGAGACGCTTTTGACGCCTACACGATTTCCAATCGTGCTCCTTCGGCCACTCGGACAACTCTCCGTTAAATGCGAAAGTCAGTATACACGAGGAATCGCAAAGTGCAAACAGAAAAGTTGGCATTTTTTGAAACGCTTGGCTTCGTGACGGGATCTAGGAGGCCAAAAACGGGCTCTGACCAGCATGGCTGCATACAGCAAATTGTTCAAAATGAGTATTTATAAACGACGTGGCAGCAATTTTAAAAATCTTTGAACGGTGTTGTGAACCACTGGTATGCATTTCGCGACCACAGCCTTGCAATTGCCGACCTGCGGTTTGATTTGGTTTGTCCCCGCAGCGCCGTATCTTGTCCACAGATTCGTCAAGCATTTGGTCAGCATTTGGTTGGAAGACGCATGAAGTGCCGTGTGAGTATGGACATATGTGGAGGTCATGAGGTTGTAGCTGCATATTCTTGCAGCCTGGGAGATTGAAAGATATTATTACCAAGTCTTTTCCTGCTTCAGGCGCACCTTCACGACCTGAAGCCACATTTGCCCAGAGGAGGTGACAATATGAAGGCTTATGAACTGCTGTTCTTTGTTGACCCGTCGCTCGACCCCGAGACTCGTCTCGCTGTTATGAAGCGTATCGATACCACGATCGCTGAGGGCGCTGGCAAGGTCGACTCCGTTGACGAGTGGGGCAAGCGCAAGCTCGCCTACGAGATCAACGACCTCACCGATGGTGACTACACCCTCATCAACTTCCACGCAGATCCTACCCAGATCGCCGAGCTTGATCGCGTCCTGCGCATCACCGACGCTGTGGTCCGCCACATGATCGTCCGTCGCGACGACCAGGAGTAAGACTGTCGTTTTGGACTGGGCTTGTGCCCCAAGAGGAAGTAGTGAGTTATGAGCATCAATCGAGTGAACATCACCGGTAACCTCACGCGTGATCCCGAGCTGCGCGCCACTGCCGGCGGAACCCAGGTTCTGTCCTTTGGCGTCGCCGTGAACGATCGTCGCCGTAACCCGCAGACTGGCGAGTGGGAGGACTATCCCAACTTTGTCGACTGCACCATGTTCGGCACGCGCGCCGAGGCCGTGAGCCGTTTCCTGGCAAAGGGAAACAAGGTCGCGATCGAGGGCAAGCTGCGCTACAGCTCTTGGGAGCGCGACGGCCAGCGCCGGAGCAAGCTTGAGGTCATCGTCGATGAGATCGAGTTTATGAGCTCCCGTGGTGGCCAGGGTGGTTACGATCAGGGCGGTTACGCCCCCGCAGCTCCCGCGCCCGCAGCACGTCCTGCCGCACCGGTGGCTACGCCGCCCGCGGTCGACGTCTACGATGAGGACATCCCGTTTTAAGGGCTGTTCACCTATTTTTGAGTGAGAGGCGGCTTCGGTTCGCCGAAGTTGCCAAACGAAAGGTATTTTGACATGGCTAATGATTTTTCTGCACGTCAGCCGCGTCGTAAGTACTGCCAGTTCTGCAAGGAGAACACTGAGTTCATCGACTATAAGGACACTCAGCTTCTCCGTAAGTACATGACCGACCGTGGCAAGATCAAGCCTCGTCGCGTCACTGGCGCTTGCACGCAGCATCAGCATGACATCGCCAACGCCATCAAGCGCGCCCGCGAGATGGCTCTCCTGCCGTACACCGTCCCCGTGGTTTCCTCTCGTGGCAACCGCGACCGCGGCTAAGAAGGGAGACGCATCATGAAGGTTATTCTTCTCGATGAGATCAAGGGCAAGGGCGGCGAGGGTGACGTCGTAGAGGTCGCTCAGGGTTACGCTGAGAACTTCCTGTTCCCCAAGAAGCTCGCTGTTGCCGCCACCAAGGGCAACCTCAAGCAGCTTGACGAGCGTCGCAACAACATCGCCAAGCGCGAGGCCGTCCGTCTGGCCACCGCCAACGAGACCAAGGCTGCCTTCGAGGGCAAGACGGTCACCGTTGACGTCAAGGTCGGCGACGAGGGCATCCTCTTTGGCTCCGTTACCGCCGCTATGATCGCTGACGCCATCAAGGCTCAGCTCGGTATGGACATCGACCGCAAGCGCGTCGAGCTCGGTAAGCCCATCAAGGTTGCCGGTGCCCACACCGTTGCCATCTCGCTGTACCGCGAGATCAAGGCCGAGGTCGTCGTTCTCGTTGGCGTTACCGCCGAGGAGCTCGCTGCCGAGGCTGAGGCTGAGGAGACCGCTGAGGTCGCCGAGGCCGAGACCGCCGAGGTCGAGACTGAGGCTGCTGCCGAGTAGCATTTGCTGCAACGCAACAATCTTGTTCTAAGAAGGGCGCTCTGGGAGACCAGGGCGCCCTTTTGTTTTTTGCGCTGAGTGAGTGTCATGGTGAACGTTGCGTCAAAGTCCTATATACGGGACCGTTCATCCGTTTCGTTCGGTGATGATTGCCGGGGCGCGGCCCGTTTTGGGACCGTGGCTGATACTATGGATGCTCGCAAGCGATATGAATGAGGATGCTCATGGCATATGACGAAAGGGAGATGGGGCTGACGGTCGAGGACCGTGGCTCCAAGTTGGGTCTCCCTCAAAACCAAGATGCAGAGGCCAATGTACTGGCCGCCATGCTGCTGTCGCCCGAGGTGGTCGAGGAGGCCCAGGTCGAGCTGCAGCCTGATGACTTCTACCGGCCCATTCATAAGACCATCTACACCGCGATGGTCGATATGTACAACAGCCGCATTCCCATCGACTCTATCTCGCTGATCGATTACCTGCGCAGCATCAACAAGCTTGATGCCGTGGGCGGTGAGGCCTACATTTTGGAGCTGATGGGTCAGACCCTGTCGCTCGTGAACTGGCAGCACCATGCCGCCATCGTCCGTCGCGACTCGATGCTGCGCGAGCTGATCGGTGCCACCAACGAGATCAACGCCCTGGCCTATAACGCCCCTACCGACACCAAAGAGGTCGTGGAGCTGGCCGAGAGCAAGCTGCTCAAGGTTACGGCGCGCGAGGTCAAGTCGAGCTATAAGACACTGACCGAGTTTATGGTCGAGGCCTATAACGAGGCCGAGGAAGTGTGTAAGGCCGGTGGACAGGCCGCGGGCGTGCCCACCGGCTTCCCGTCGCTCGACCGCATGCTTATGGGTTTCCGCGAGGGCCAGCTCATCATTATCGGCGCCCGCCCCGCCGTGGGTAAGACGTCGTTCGCTCTGAACCTGGCGCTGAATGCCGCCGCTGCGGGCTATACCGTCGGCTTTTTTTCGCTGGAGATGTCGGGCAAGGAAATTGCCCAGCGCCTGATTTGCGCCTACGCCATGATTTCAATCAGCGACTTCCGTACGGGCCGCATTAGCCCCGAGCAGTGGGCCAATATCAACGAGGCCACGCAGACCTTGTCTAAGCTCGACATTCTGATTGACGATACGCCCGGCACCACGGTGACCGAGATCCGCGCCAAGAGCCGCCGCATGCTCCACAACAAGGAGAAGGCCATCATTATCCTGGACTACCTGCAGCTGGTGAGTCCTCCGCCGGGGCGTCGCTCCGAGAGCCGTACCGTCGAGGTCTCCGAGATGTCGCGCGGTTTAAAGATTATGGCCAAGGAGCTTAAGATCCCGCTCATTGCACTGTCGCAGCTGTCGCGTCAGGTCGAGTCCCGTACCGGCAAACGCCCGCAGCTTTCCGACCTGCGCGAATCGGGCTCCATCGAGCAGGACGCCGACATCGTCATGTTCTTGGACCGCTCCGCCGATGAGGCCGAGGCCTCGCGTGACGATCGACCCGACGAGGGCGTTACGCGTATCGTCGTGGCCAAGAACCGTTCGGGCCCGATCGGTGACGTCGACCTGATGTTCCTGCCGGCATCCACCAAGTTCTATGAGCTTGATGGGGCGCATACCGAGGAGTAGGACAGGTGCCCGTTGCACGGGTATACTGGGAATGTTTTGTGCTTCTGCGTGCCAGCGTGGCGCGTAGACAGTCCATGAATGTAAGGAGTAAACATGCCGTCAACCGTTTTGGTCGGTGCCCAGTGGGGCGATGAGGGCAAAGGTAAGATCTGCGACCTGGTCGCCGGCGACTTCGATGCCGTCGTGCGCTATTCGGGCGGTAATAACGCCGGCCACACCATCGTCGTCAACGGCAAGAAGTACGGCCTGCACCAGGTGCCATCCGGCATCATGTATTCCGACCATGTGTCGGTGATCGGTAACGGCTGCGTCGTCAACCCCAAGGTTGTCCTTGAGGAGATTGACATGTTCGAGGCCGACGGCATCACCACCAAGAACCTCAAGATCAGTGGCAACGCGCACATCATCATGCCGTACCACATCGATCTGGATGGTGCTTTTGAGCAGAAGCTCGGCAAGAAGAACATCGGTACCACCAAGCGCGGCATCGGTCCGTGCTACCAGGACAAGATGGCCCGCATCGGCCTGCGCATGCAGGACATGCTGGACGAGGCGCTGTTCCGCGACAAGCTGGAGACCGCTCTTGCCCGCGTGAATCCCGAGCTCGAGCTCATCTACCACCTGCCCACCTACACCGTGGACCAGATCTGCGACGAGTACCTGCCCATGGCCGAGCGCCTGCGCCCCTACATCACCGAGACGAGCCTGCTGCTCAACAACATGATCGACGAGGGCAAGGATTTGCTGTTCGAGGGCGCCCAGGCGACGCTACTCGACATCGACCACGGCACCTATCCGTACGTGACGTCTTCCAACTGCACCGCCGGCGGCGCCATCACCGGCTCCGGCGTCGGTATGAAGAATGTCGACCGCGTGCTGGGCGTCATGAAGGCCTATATCACCCGCGTCGGTTCGGGCCCCATGCCCACCGAGCTTTCCTATGAGTCCGAGGCCGGCCATACGCTGACCGAGGAAGGCTATGAGTACGGCGTGACCACCGGTCGCCGTCGTCGCTGCGGCTGGTTCGACGGCCCCATCGCCAACTACGCCTCGCGCGTCAACGGCCTCACCGATATCGCCATGACCAAGCTCGACGTGCTTTCGGCTTTCGACACCATCAAGGTGTGCGTTGCCTACGACGTTGACGGCGAGCGTTACACGAGTGTGCCCGAGCACCAGGTGCGCTTCGAGCATGCCAAGCCCATCTACGAGGAGCTCCCGGGCTGGAAGTGCGATATCACCGGCTGCCGCAGCTTTGAGGAGCTGCCGCAGGAGGCTCAGGACTACGTGGCATTTATCGAGGATCTGGCACACACCCGCGTGACGTTCATTGGCGTCGGCGCCGGTCGCGAGCAGATCATCAACCGATTCTGGAAGTAATCGGCACTATTCGGTTATTGCGATATACCCCTTTGCAGCCCAGGCGGGCGGCCGAGGGGTATATTTGCTTTGTAATGGGTCCGCATGGTTGGCGGGCCGTTCATCCATAGAGGAGGCACCCTTGAAGGCGGACACTCAAACCATCGACATCCTGTTGTTGGGCAGCGGCGGCCGCGAGCATGCTCTGGCAGCAAAGCTCGCAGCATCACCGCGCGCCGGCAAGCTCTACATTGCGCCGGGTAACGGCGGCACCGCGAGCTGCGGCGAGAACGTGGTTCTCGACGATTGCGATCCTGCGGCCGTGGCTGCGTTTGCCCAGAGCCACGGATGCGGACTCGTGGTGATTGGCCCCGAGGCTCCGCTCGTGGCGGGCGTTGCCGATGCCGTGCGCGCGGCGGGCATTCCCTGCTTTGGCCCGGGTGCCGAGGGCGCTCAGATGGAGGGCTCCAAGCTATTCTCCAAGCAACTCATGGAGCGTGCCGGCATTCCGACGGCCGCCTACGGCTCGTTTACTGACGAGGCTTCGGCTCTTGACTACGTGCGCGAGCAGGGCGCCCCGCTGGTCGTGAAGGCAGACGGCCTGGCCGCAGGCAAGGGCGTTATCGTGGCGACTGAGCTTGCGCAGGCCGAGGAGGCCGTGCGTGAGTGTTTTGGCGGCACCTTTGGCGATGCCGGCAATACCGTGGTCATCGAGGAGATGCTGACCGGCCCCGAGTGCTCGCTGCTGGCCTTTACCGACGGCAAGACCGTGCGCCCCATGGCAACCTCGCAGGACCACAAGCGTGCGCTCGAGGGCGACCTTGGCCCCAACACCGGCGGCATGGGCGTTTACAGCCCGGTGCCCATCGTGACCGACGAGGAGCACGCCACCATGGTGGAGGTCATGGAGCAGACCGTGGCCGAGCTTGCTGCCGAGGGCATCGACTACCGCGGCTGCCTGTACGGCGGCTTTATGCTCACCCCCGCCGGCCCCAAGGTGCTGGAGTTCAACGCCCGCTTTGGCGACCCCGAGACGCAGGTCGTGCTGCCGCGCCTCAAGAACGACCTGGTCGAGGTTATGCTCGCCTGCGCCAACTGCGAGCTTGATCAGATTGAGCTCGACTGGCGTGACGAGTGGGCCGTGGCTGTTGTTCTGACGAGCGCGGGCTATCCCGGCAGCTACGAGAAGGGCAAAGTCATCACCGGCATCGCCGACGCCGAGTCCATGGAGAACGTGACCGTGTACCATGCCGGCACCGCCGTGGTGGACGGTCAGCTCGTGACCAACGGCGGCCGAGTGCTTGCCGTGACCGCGCTGGGCGATACGTTTGAGAACGCCCGCAACCTTGCCTACGAGGCCTGCGAGAAGATTGATTTTGAGGGCAAGACCCTGCGTCATGACATCGGCCTGCGCGCGCTGCGTGGCCGCGACGCCTGGGATGCCTAAAGTCCGAGAGGGATGAGACGGATGGACGAGAAGAACGAAGAGCTCGTGGACGCGCAGATCGTCGAAGAGGACAGCCGCATGTATGGGCACGCCGAGGGCGAGCCTGGTGGCGAGGTCGCTGACGAGCCGGCGCTGGTGCTGGGCGACGACGACCCGCACGATGCCGAGCTGCACGAGAAGATTCTTTCGGAGGAGTGCGCCTGGAAGGGCAAGATCCTCGACGTCCACCGTCTTGAAGTTGAACTGCCCAACGGTCGCCGTAGCGCCCGCGATATCGTTCGCCATCCGGGTGCGGCGGCCGTTGTGGCACTGACCGAGAGCGGCAAGATCGTACTGGTGCGTCAGTACCGCACCGCCATCGACCGCGTGACGGTCGAGGTTCCCGCCGGCAAGCTCGACCCAGGCGAGGACCCGCTCGATTGCGCCAAGCGCGAGCTGCATGAGGAGACGGGCTTTAGGGCTGGTCGCATTCGCTTTTTGACGTCGATTGTCACGTCCTGCGGTTTTTGCGACGAGATCATTCACATCTACCTGGCCACCAAGCTTGAGTTCGATGCACCCAACCCCGATGATGACGAGTTTGTCAACGTGGATCTGGTGCCGCTGCACGAGCTGATCGATGCTGTGCTCGACGGCAAGATCGAAGATGCCAAGACCGTCGTGGGCGCCTTGGCTTGCGACAGCATCGCGCACCGACTAGGCGGGGCCGAACTTTAACGAGCGGGAATGATCCCGCAGGTTTGTGTAAGTCAGCGAAAGTGCTCCATTTGAGACAAGGTGGCCTAAAAGAGGAGGGAAGCGTATGGATATACGCGACCGACGATTGAAGGCCAGATTGTCCAAATGGAGCACTTGCAGCGTCGAGACGAAACGCGGTTTGGTAAAACCGCGTAAGGTGATTATGCTGAAAAGGTTTCTTTCTTACTACAAGCCCCAGATGGGGCTTTTTGTTGCCGATACTGTTTGCGCCCTGGTGCTTGCCGCCATCGACCTGGCGTTTCCTATCATTCTGCGCAATCTGACCGGCGGGCTGTTTACCCAGGGTCAGGCTGCTATTATGCAAGCGATCGGTATGATCGCGGTTGGCCTGGTACTGATGTATGCCGTCCGCTGCGCCTGCCGCTACTTTGTGAGCTATTGGGGCCACGTGATGGGCGCGCGCATGGAGTCCAAGATGCGTGAAGACCTGTTCGATCAGTACGAGCGCTTTAGCTTTGCGTACTTCGATCGCAACAGCTCAGGTGACATGATGAGCCGCGTGGTCAACGACCTGTTCGATATCTGCGAGGCAGCGCATCACGTGCCTGAGTGGATCATCATCTGCGGCATCGAGATCATCGGCTCATTTGTGATCCTCTTTACCATCGCCCCGGTGCTGGCGCTTGCCATGGCTGTGGTGACGGCGGTGTTTGCGGTCATCATGTTTTGGCAGAACTTGCGCATGCGCGAGGTCTTTAGCGACAATCGCAAAAAAATCAGCGGTATCAATGCGCAGCTGCAGGATTCGCTGGCAGGCATGCGCGTGGTCAAGAGTTTTGCGAACGAGGAGGCTGAGCGCTCCAAGTTCCGCGCCTCGAACGACCGCTATCTTTCGTCCAAGGAGAATATGTATCACGCCATGGGCATCTACACTGCGACGTATGGCCTGCTCTCGGGCGTGTTGTACGTGATCGTGGTGCTGCTGGGCGGTTGGCTCGTTGCCCAGGGTCAGCTGCAGGCGGTCGATATGGCGACCTTCGCGCTCTACATTTCACTGTTCTGCACCCCGCTCGAGACGCTCGTCAATTCGGCCGAGACGTATCAGAAGGCCATCGCCGGCTTTAAGCGCATGGACGAGGTGCTTTCGACCGCCCCGGATATCCAGGACAAGCCGGATGCCGCGGACCTGCAGGTGACGGCTGGCGCGGTTGAATATCGCGACGTGTGCTTTAGCTACGAGGACGTTGAACTCGGCGCAGGCGAAGAGGCTCGTCCCGTGATCGACCATATGAATCTGTCCATCAAGCCCGGACAGACCATTGCCCTGGTTGGCCCCTCGGGCGGTGGCAAGTCCACAACGTGTTCGCTGCTGCCGCGCTTTTATGACGTGGCTGCTGGATCCGTCAGCATCGACGGCCAAGACGTGCGCGACGTGACGCAGCAGAGCCTGCGCCGCACCATTGGCCTGGTGCAGCAGGATGTCTATCTGTTTGACGGTACGATTGGCGAGAACATCGCCTACGGCAAGCCAGGCGCCACGGCAGAAGAGGTCGCCGAGGCCGCCCGCCGCGCCAATATCGATGCCTTCATTGAGTCGCTGCCGCAGGGCTACGACACGGTCGTGGGCGAGCGCGGCAGCCGTCTTTCGGGCGGCCAAAAGCAGCGCGTAGCCATTGCGCGCGTGTTTCTCAAGAACCCCAAGATCCTGATCCTGGACGAGGCGACGAGCGCCTTGGATAACGAGAGCGAGGAGGCGGTGCAGGAGTCGCTCGAGCGCCTGGCGCGCGGTCGCACCACGATCATCATCGCCCACCGTCTCTCGACCATTAAACATGCCGACGAGATTGCGACCGTCGAGCATGGTCGCGTTGTGGAACGTGGTACGCACGAGCAGCTTCTCGCCCGCGGCGGCACCTATGCCCGTTACTATCGAATGCAGTTCGAAGGTGCGCGTGCGCACGAGCTCGACTGATTGATATGACAGGAAGTATATGGCTGAGAAGAACCCTTTGACTCCGGAAGAAGTGACGGAGTTATTCTCCGAGATCGACGCATCCGGCGTTTTGGATCCGACGCTTGCCAAAAAGCGCACCGAGCGCATGCGCGAAAAAGAGGCAGCGGCCAAGCGCGGCGACAAGGCGGCGCTGGCGCAGCTTCGCAGCGAAGATCGCGCGAGCCAGACAAAGCAGATCGACCCGCTGTCCGAGGACGACCCTTCGGGCTCGCAGGTGAGCCATACCATTACGAAGACCGCCATGGCCGTAGTTATCGGCATTCTGGTGTTGATCGTGGGCATGCAGATTGGCTACGGCGTGATGCGCCGCCTGAATACCGCCAATCTGTCCGAGAGCGTTTCGGTCGATACCGTTTCGACGGCGCTCAAGGGCGGCCTTGAGTGGGGTAACGGCTTTACGCAGTTTCCGCTCGACTTTAGCGTCGACGAGGCGGACGAACGCACGGGTACGGTAGAGGTGACGGTGTTGGACACGTCGTCTGCCAACGAGCTCGAGCTGCTGTCTAACGGGCAGATTCAGGCTGCGGCACTTGCGACCAACGCGTTGCTCAACGATAAGATCGACCGCGTGGTGTATAACGTGCACGCCTATATCGACGAGGACAGCAAGATCCAGCACGACTCTTTCTTTGGCATGTTTCCCGCACAGGGCCATCAGAGCGCCATTCTGACGTTCGTGTGGACCAAGAGCTCGTCAAATGCCACGAGTATCGACTGGAAGATGCGTATCGTGAGCATGGACGACACGATTGCCGAGCGCATCCAAAAGCAGGTGAACTCGGTGTCGTCACTGATTGAGGACCCGGCGGTAAGCCAGACCAAGATTACGGAAGAAAAGGCCGAGCGCGACTTGGAACATCGCCTGCACGGTCGCGAGATCTTCCGCGGTGGCAAGCCCGACCGCACACCGTCCGATCTGCTTGAGCAGGATAAATAAGATGTCATCATCCCGCGTGAGCCAAGCGCCCGCGCGGGATGATTTTTCTGGGACGGGGATTAAATAATCATTCTGTCATGTAAGCAGTTGGCGGCAAAGCCCCGCGTTCAGAATGATATTTCCCGGTCCCAGAAAATCATTATGCATAGAAAGTCATAATTATCATTTCGTAAACATTTCGATGAAATTAACGCCATGGCGCATACTTGCGGTTAAAATACCGCAAGGCCTAACTACCAACCTTTAAGCCGGTCCGGAGAGACCGGGAAGGAGAATTATGGCGAACAACCATACTGCGGGCACTGCTGCCCGCACCTTCGCGCCCAGCGAGCTTTGCCAGCGCATGCTGGCCAAAACCAGCAAGGGCACCTGCGGTCCCTGCATCCTGTACCTTGAGGATGGGACCATTTTTTATGGCCGTGCATGCGGTGCCGAGGGTACCGCGACCGGCGAGGTCTGCTTCAACACCTCGCTTGAGGGCTACTTTGAGGTCATGACCGATCCGAGCTATGCCGGCCAAATCGTAACCATGACCTATCCGCAGATCGGCAACTATGGCATCGACGAGACCGACGTCCAGTCGGCCTTCCCCGGCGATGCCGCTCGTCCCGCGAGCGCTCCCGCCATGCGCGGCATGATCGTCCGCGACATGTGCGCCACGCCTTCCAACTGGCGCTCGGCCGTCAGCGTGCCGGAGTACCTGCGTGTCCACGGCATCGTCGCTATCGAGGGCGTCGACACCCGCGCTCTTGTGCGCCACCTGCGCGACAACGGTTCCAAGATGGGCATTATCTCGACGGAAATCTTTGACGTCGCCGAGCTTGCCGAGCGTCTGGCCGCAGCGCCGACGCTGGTGGGCGAGAACCTGGTCAAGACCGTGAGCTGCCCTGAGCCCCACGCTTTTGCCGCGTGCGACCTGCCCGCTACGCATGACTTTGCGCTTGCCCCTGCCGCTCCTGCCCGCCACAACGTGGTCGCCTACGACTGCGGCGTGAAGCGCGGCATTCTGGAAGGCCTCGTCCGCGCCGGCTGCGACCTTACTGTCGTGCCGTGGGATACGCCCGCGAGTGAGGTGCTCGACATGAATCCCGACGGCGTCTTTTTATCCAACGGCCCCGGCGACCCCGATGCCGTGGTGGAGACCTACGAGCAGGTGCAGCAGCTGATCGGCAAGGTGCCGGTCTTTGGCATTTGCCTTGGTCACCAGATGATTAGCTTGGCGTGCGGCGCCCAAATGGAAAAGCTTAAATTCGGTCACCGCGGCGGCAACCAGCCGGTTATGAACCTGGTGAGCCGTCGTGTGGAGATCACCGCGCAAAACCACGGCTTTGGCCTGCTGTTCCCCAGCCTGGGCAAACTGATCCCGGAGCTTTCCGGCGGCGAGACCGAGCATGCGGCCGATGGCGACCTGCGCGCCTGGGTGCGTCGCGGCATCGCGCCGGTCGTGATGAACGAGCGCTTCGGCCGCATTCGCCTGACGCACGTGAACCTCAACGACGGCACCGCCGAGGGCATCCAGCTGCTCGACGCCCCGTGCTTCTCGGTCCAGTACCACCCCGAGGCCTCGCCCGGCCCCACCGATGCCCACTATCTCTTTACCGCCTTTACGCGACTCATGGACGGCGAGGAGAACTACCTGGACATCGATACCGCCAAGGACCGCCTAGCCGGCTGGAACTTTGCTGAGCCCGAGAACGCCGCGACCGAGACCGAGGAGAACTAACATGCCGAAACGTACTGACATCAAGCGCATCCTCGTCATTGGTTCGGGCCCCATCGTTATTGGCCAGGCCTGTGAGTTCGACTACTCTGGCGCCCAGGCCTGCAAGGTGCTCAAGGAGGATGGCTTTGAGGTCATCCTGGTCAACTCCAACCCGGCGACCATCATGACCGACCCGGGTCTTGCCGACCGCACCTATGTCGAGCCCATCACCGCTGAGTTTATCGAGCGCGTAATCAAGAAAGAGCGCCCGGACGCGCTGCTGCCCACGCTGGGCGGCCAGACCGGTCTGAACGCCGCCGTCGAGCTGGCAAAGGACGGCACGCTCGACAGGTATGGCGTCGAGATGATCGGCTGCGACCTGGCCGCCATCGAGCGCGGCGAGGACCGCAAGCTCTTTAACGAGGCCATGGCCGAGATTGGCCTGGAGGTCGCGCGCTCGGGCTATGCCTATAGCGTGGCTGACGCCGAGGCTATCGCCGAGCGCGTGGGCTATCCCTGCGTGCTGCGTCCGAGCTTTACCCTCGGCGGTGCCGGCGGCGGCATCGCGCATACCCACGAGGAGCTCGTCTCTATCGTGAGCCAGGGCCTGGAACTCTCGCCTGCTCATGAGGTGCTGGTCGAGGAGTCCATCGAGGGCTGGAAAGAGTATGAGATGGAGGTCATGCGTGACCACGCCGGCAACGGCATCATCGTGTGCTCCATCGAAAACCTCGACCCCATGGGCGTACACACCGGCGACTCCATCACCGTGGCGCCGGCGCAGACGCTCTCCGACCTTGAGTATCAGCGCATGCGCGTGGCCTCGCTCGCCATTCTGGAGAAGATCGGCGTCGAGACCGGTGGCTCCAACGTGCAGTTTGCCGTGAACCCCAACACCGGTCGCTTGATCGTCATCGAGATGAACCCGCGCGTGAGCCGTTCGTCCGCGCTGGCCTCCAAGGCCACGGGTTTCCCCATCGCTAAGGCCGCCGCGCGCCTGGCTGTGGGTTATACGCTCGACGAGATCGTCAACGACATCACCAAGGCCACGCCCGCCTGCTTTGAGCCCACGATCGACTACTGCGTCGTTAAGGTGCCGCGCTTTGCCTTCGAGAAGTTCAAGGGTACCGACCCCACGCTCACCACGCGCATGAAGGCCGTGGGCGAGATTATGGCGATTGGCCGCACTTTTGAGGAAGCCTTCGGCAAGGCCATGCGCTCGCTGGAGGATGGTCACCAGGGCATTTGCGCCGGTGGCAAGGAGGGTGCCGACAAGCTGAGCGACGACGAGCTCACTCAGGCCGTGGCCACGCCGACCGAGCACCGCATCTTCTTTGTGGTCGAGGCCCTGCGCCGTGGCTGGGATGTCGCGCGTATCCATGCCATCTGCGGCATCGACCCGTGGTACCTCAACCGCATCAACGACATGGTGCAGGTCCAGGAGAGCATCCGCGGCCTGCGTGTGGAGGATATTGACGCCGACGCGATGCGCCTACTCAAGCAGTACGGCACGAGCGACGCCGAGATTGCCGCGCTGACCGGCTCGGACGAGCGCTTTGTGCGCGCCTATCGCAAGGGTCTGGGCGTGGTTCCCAGCATGAAGACGGTCGATACCTGCGCTGCGGAGTTCTCGAGCGCCACGGAGTACCACTACAAGACGTACGAGAACATCTACCGAACGAGCCCGGATGCCAAGAAGTGCGTGGCTCCCGACGAGACCACGCCGGCGGACAAGCCCAAGGCGATGATCCTGGGCGCCGGCCCCAACCGCATTGGCCAGGGTATCGAGTTCGATTACTGCTGCGTGCACGCGAGCTACGCGCTGGCGGCCCGCGGCTTCGAGACCATCATGGTCAACTGCAACCCCGAGACCGTCTCGACTGACTACGATACCTCGGACCGCCTGTACTTTGAGCCGCTCACCTACGAGGACGTTATGGACGTCATCGATGTTGAGCGACCCGACGGCGTCGTGGTGACGCTCGGCGGCCAGACTCCGCTTAAGCTGGCGCGCATGCTCGAGGAGAGCGGCGTGAACATCATGGGTACCAAGCCCGATGCCATCGACTTTGCCGAGGACCGCGAGCGCTTCGCCGCCCTGCTCGACAAGCTGGGCATTATGTATCCGCCGGCGGGCCAGGCCACCTCGTTTGAGGAGGCCGAGGCCGTGGCCGCGCACATCGGCTACCCGCTGCTGGTGCGTCCGAGCTACGTGCTGGGCGGCCGCGGCATGATGATTGCCTACGATGCCGAGCATCTGCGCGATTACATGGCCGAGGCTGCGCGCATTAGCCCCGACTACCCGGTATATCTGGACCGCTTCCTGGAGGGTGCGATCGAGTCCGACGTCGACGCCCTGTGCGACGGCGAGGGGGTCTACATCGGCGGTATCCTGGAGCATATCGAGGAGGCCGGTATTCACTCCGGCGACTCTGCGACCTGCATCCCGCCGTTCAGCTTTAGCGAGAGCCTGCAGGCAAAGCTCCGCGAGACCACGCGCCGCATCGCGATGGCGCTGGGCGTGCGCGGCCTGGTCAACGTACAGTACGCCATCAAGGGCGAGACCGTCTACGTGATCGAGGCCAACCCGCGCGCAAGCCGTACCGTGCCGTTTATCTCCAAGGCCACCGGCGTGCCGCTGGCCAAGTGCGCGGCGCGTATCATGGCGGGCGATTCCATCGCGAGCCTGGGCCTGCCGAGCGACGAGCGTCAGCTGGACTGGTTCTGCATGAAGGAAGCCGTCATGCCCTGGGGTCGTTTCCCCGGTGCCGACGTTATCCTGGGGCCCGAGATGAAGTCGACAGGTGAGGTCATGGGTATCGCCAAGAGCTATCCCGAGGCATATGCCAAGACGCAGCTGGCGATTGACTACAAGCTGCCCGATCCGAGCTGCGGCAAGGTGTTCATCAGCGTGTGCGACCGCGACAAGCGTCATATCCTTTCGGTCGCCCGTATCCTGCGCTACCTGGGCTTTGATATCTGCTCCACCGAGGGTACGGCGCGCGTGCTGCGCGGCGGCAACGTGACTTGTGAGGTCGTGGAGAAGATCAGCGGCCCGCACGACGGCGAGCGTCCCAACATCGGCGACCTCATCGCCGATGGCAAGATTGCGGTGATCATCAACACGCCGTATGGCCCGGGTTCGCGCGGCGACGGCTATCTGTTGCGTACCGAGGCGGTGCGCCGCGGCGTGACCTGCGTGACGGCGATGTCTGCGGCCAACACGTACGTGAGCGCCATCGAGGCCGTGCGCGAGGACCAGCAGGGTCACGGCAGCGCCAACGACATGGGCATGGACGTCATCGCCCTGCAGGACCTGCCGCAGCACACGGTGTAGCGTGGGCTGTCCGGCCGGGGCGGGAGGGGCGGAGATTTCCCCCTTTCGCTCCGGCTGCAAGCAGAGTCGCTCAGGAGGAAACTCCGCTCCTCCCGCCCCGGCCTGCGGTGACTCGGCTGCACCGTGTGCTGCCGAAGGGGCTTTGCGCGATGACTAGGGCTGAATAAAAAGGGAGTGTGGGCAGAGCCCACGTTTTGTATGGGGCCCTCCGGTGAATTGCATTCACCGGAGGGCCTTTTTGTGGCTGGCTGAGAGTGCCGCTGGACAGTTAGTTCAGATTTGTATTTTTGTGAGGGTGGAAAAGGCCGATTTGAGCTCAAATGAGCCGTTCTTGGCGGTCTGATGCGACAAGGATGCGCAGTCAGGAATGAGAAAAGGGCGTTATTGGGTCTAAAACGGCTTCAAAACGATACGTTTGCACGTAAGGAACCGGCCAAAAAATACAAATCTGAACTAACTGTCCACCACCCTCCGTCAACCTCTCATTCCAAACCAAATCAGCCAACGTACGTCATAGCAATCTCCGGTAGGTCGCAGGGTGGCGGCTGAGCCTTTCCCTCGGGAAACTTCGCGAAGCCCAGTTCCCGAGGGAAAGGTATGGTCTGTGTAATACCAGATAAACAGTACTTTTTTGCTAGATTGGTATTTGACTGAAGAACCAATTGGTATGGCTTATTAAGCCCACCTTGCCGTTGACGCTCATTTTACTGCCGCTGGTGGACTTCCGAACTTGGTTGCGCAAGTGCTCCCATATATTGATATAACCTAGTAGGTGGCTATCTGGTTACTACCAGTTGGCCCCTTGGTAACGGGTGGCCCCATTGTGCGGAATGTACCGAACATCCCCGTTTGATACGTTTTCCCATGCTGCCGGGGGGGGCGTCCTCGGCACCTCAGCATCTCGGAAGAAAGGAGACCAGGTGCGCAGGAATTCCATTTTTACGAAACGGTGGGTGAAGGGAAGCGTGGTCCTCGTTGCCACTGCAGCGACGCTCGTGTTTGCCAATCCCCAGCAGGCGATTGCCACGCCACTCAAGGGCGTCGACTCAGCGACCGTGTCCCAGTCTGCCTCGAATGTCGTCGACATCGATTTCGCTGACGGCATCAAGGGCCGTATTACGTTCCTCGAGGACGGTATTTTCCGTTATAACGTCGACCCCAAGGGTGAGTTTTCCGAGTACGCCACACCGCGCAGTAAGTCCCACACGGCTAAAATCCAGGCTCAGCCCGATACCTCGGACACCTACAGCAAGCCGAGTGCGACGGTTGCCGACAAGGGCGACACTATCGAGATCACCGGCGGAAAGGCGACCGTGATCCTGGACAAGGCGACTGGCAAGATGAGTATCAAGTCAGGCGACCGTGTCGTGGTTTCCGAGTCCGCGTCCCTCGACCTTGATAAGAAGGGTACCGTCCAGACGCTCGCCAAGGAGAAGTCCGAGAACTTCTTTGGCGGCGGCACCCAGAACGGACGCTTCCTGCACACCAACCAGACCATCGCCATCTCCAACACGAACAACTGGACCGATGGCGGCGTTGCCTCGCCCAACCCGTTTTATTGGACGAGTGACGGCTACGGCGTACTCCGAAACACGTTTGCAGAGGGTTCCTACGACTTCGGTTCCACGGACTCATCGACGGTCACGACTTTGCACAGCGAGAATGAGTTTGATGCCTACTACTTCGTGGCGACCAACGAGGGCGCTTCGAACGTGGCAACCGAGATGCTGCAGGACTACTACAAGGTGACCGGTAACCCGGTACTGCTGCCCGAGTACGGGTTCTACCTTGGTCATCTTAATGCCTATAACCGTGATGGCTGGTCAACGACCTCGGGTCAAAAGAAGTGGGAGACCAAGGGCAGCAAGTCCTCGAGCGAGAAGGGCGACGTTAAGTACGAGTCTGGCATGTCGACGGGCTACAAGCTCGATGGCACACTTGCGGCCGAGACGCTCAACGGTGAGGGCCCTTCGGTTGATACTGAGAACATGAAAGCGACCGATTTCGACCGCCAGTTCTCTGCTCGGCAGGTTATCGATGACTACGAGGACAACGACATGCCGCTCGGTTGGTTCCTGCCGAACGACGGCTACGGCGCCGGCTATGGCCAGAACGGTTACTACAAGACCGGCGGCGTCAACTCCGACGGAACGAGCTCAGCTGACCGTCTTAACGCTGTGCGTGCCAATGTCGACAACCTTAAGAAGTTCACCGAGTATGCCAACTCCAAGGGTGTGAACACGGGCTTGTGGACCCAGTCCAACCTTGAGCCCGACAGCAACCCTGAGACCCCGTGGCATCTGCTTCGCGACTTCGACGCCGAGGTCAAGACGGGAGGCATCACTACCCTTAAGACCGACGTTGCCTGGGTTGGATCTGGCTACTCCTTTGGTCTTAATGGCATCAAGACAGCTTATGACACGGTGACGACCGGCGCTAACAAGCGCCCCAACATCATCACGCTCGATGGTTGGGCCGGCACGCAGCGCTTTGGTGGCATTTGGACCGGCGACCAGTATGGCGGTAACTGGGAGTACATTCGCTTCCATATCCCCACGTATATCGGTCAGAGTCTTTCGGGCAACCCCAACATCGGCTCCGACATGGATGGCATCTTTGGCGGCGACCCCATCATCTCTGCGCGTGACTACCAGTGGAAGACGTTCACGCCCTCTATGCTCGATATGGACGGTTGGGGCACCTACCGTAAATCGCCCATGACGCACGGCGATCCCTACACAGGCATCTCGCGCTTCTACCTCAAGCTCAAGGCGCAGCTCATGCCCTATATCTACACGAGCGCGGCCTCGGCGGCCAACATCGACACGGGTAACGGCGATGCCGGCCTGCCCATGATCCGCGCCATGCTGCTTTCCGACAACTCCGAGTACGCCGCAAGCACTTCGACGCAGTACCAGTATATGTTCGGTGAGAACTTCCTAGTGGCACCGGTGTATCAGGATACCCAGGCAGACGAGAACGGCAACGACATTCGCAATGGGATTTACCTCCCCAACTACGGCACCGACGAGAATCCCACCATCTGGATCGATTACTTCTCGGGTAAGCAGTATCGCGGCGGCCAGGTTCTCAACAACTACGAGGCTCCGCTTTGGAAGCTGCCGCTGTTTGTGAAGGCCAACGCTATCGTGCCGATGTACGCCGAGAACAACAACCCCGAGGCCGTGAGCGACACCAACACCAAGGGTACCGACCGCAGCCAGCGTATCGTCGAGTTCTTCGCCACCGAGGGCGACGGCACCTTTACGCAGTACGAGGACGACGGCTCCTCCATCGAGAACAACACGACTGAGGACGATTCCTACGGTACGATCGACAATATCTCCTACGGTGAGCATGTGAGCACCGTCTACAGCTCCAAGGCCGCAGGCGGCACCGCGACCTTTACCGCCGAGGCCTCGCAGGGTGGCTACAACGGCTACGACTCCAACCGCACCACGACCTTCGTGGCCAACGTGTCCGCCAAGCCCACGAGCGTCGTCGCCAAGAACGGCGGATCCACGCTCAACGTGGTTGAGGTCGACTCGAAGGAGACCTTTGACACCGCGACCCCCGAGGCCGGCCAGGCGGTCTACTTCTACAGCGAGACCCCTAACCTCAACCACTACGGCAGCGATGTGGACGGCACCGAGGCCGAGCGGGGTGAGAGCTTTAACAACACCAAGATCACCACGAACCCCAAGGCCTACGTCAAGTTCGCAAAGACCGATGTTGCTGCGGCGGCGCAGACGCTCGAGCTGGGCGGTTTCGTGAACGCCGACGCCACGCTCACAGCCGATCGCCTCAACGAGAGCCTCTCCGCACCCACGAACCTTGCTGCCCCCGAGGACGTCACGACCCCAACGAGCATCAAGCTCACCTGGGGAAAGGTCGATGGTGCTACCTCCTACGACCTTAAGGTCGACGGCACCGTGTTCGCCGTGGGTGATGCGGCCGAGTTCACGCACACCGACCTCGCCTACAATAGCAAGCACACCTACCAGATTCGTTCGCGCAACGCCGAAGGTTACTCCGCCTGGAGCGATGTGCTCGAGGCGAACTCCGCACTCGATCCGTGGCGGAACGTCCCCGACGCCGAGGAAATCACCTGGGAGGGCTCACTTTACGGCAGCCATAAGGCCGAGCTCGCCTTCGACCATGAGTTCCAGTCGGGCGACGGCGGTTTCCACTCCGGTGGCAACGATCTGGGCAAGGCGCTTACCGTTGACTATGGACGCGCTTACAAGCTCGATAAGCTCGAGTACTATCCGCGCGATGACGCCGGCAACGGCACTGTGACCAAGATGCGTGTTGAGACGAGTCTCGATGGCGTCCACTGGACGAGCCAGGAGGTCGATTGGGCACGTTCCGCTGATTGTAAGACGGTAGCGTTTGACGGCACCGTGGCTGCCCGTTACGTGCGCATGACACCGCTCGCCTCGGTCGGCAATTTCTTCTCCGCGTCCGAGATTGCCATCTACAAGACCGACGGCACGGATGGCTTCGCCGTGGGCTCCAACCTCAACAAGGCCACGATCTCCGACGGAGACTACTCCAACATGAAGAACTATCTGGGCCTCGAGAATCGCGAGCCCGATACCTCGACGTTCGGTTCGCAGATCCGCGACCACTTCGCCGACCTCAACGATAACGGCGTTTACGACGTCTACGATTACTCGTTCACCATGGCGGGTCTTGACGGCGGCACTAAACAAAAGGGCAAGGTCGCAGGTTCGCTCGCGGTGATTCCGAGCAAGACCGAGGTCGAGGCCGGTGATGAGATCACCGTTGATGTCTATGCGGCCGACGCCAAGAACGTCAACGCCCTGGGCGCTCTCGTCAACTTCAAGAGCGACCAGTTCGAGTTTGTGTCCGAGAGCATCGCGCAGGACGGCTCGACTGCCGGCATGGAGAACCTGTCTCGCGAGAAGGTCCAGTTCGCGGACAGAACGCAGACTATCAATCTCGCCTTTGCCAACCGCGGCGATGGCAAGCTCTACAACGGTACCGGCGCGGTGGCGAGTTTCAAGCTCAAGGCCAAGACCGCCGGCAAGGTCGAACTGCCCTCGACATCTTGGCTCATCGGTCCGGCATGCGACGCACTTGAGTTTGCGAGCGACGGCACGGTGACGATGCCGGATGTTCCTCAGCCAACGGTCGCCGAGTACGGTCAGGATGCCTTCAACATCACGATGACCAACGATGAGCTCACGACCGACGACGGGACCAACGTCGAGAAACTTATCCAGCAGAAGAGCTATAACGCGCTGTTCGATAATAACGAGGACGACAACGGCTTTGAGTTCCTATGGAACTGGAGCGGCAACTGGGACAGCGAGGGTAAGCTTCCGAGTTACGTGAAGCTTCCCACCACGATGACATTCGCATTTAAGACGCCGTCGAAACTCGATAGTGTCGAGGTCGTTAACCGCAACGGTGGCAACGGAACCGTGCAGAAGATCAAGGCTGTCGTGACGTTCGAGGATGGCTCGACCCAAGAGTTCGCGGGCGGGGAGTACGATTCCTTCCGGGCTCGCTACGCCTTTGGCCTCTCTGCCGAGAACAAGGGCAAGAAGGCGACCAAGGTCGAGGTCACGCCGCTTGAGGCATCGGGTGACCAGATGCTCACACTGCGTGAGGTCAACTTCAACTACACGCAGGGTGTCGAGGCCATCGAGGGTGTCGAGCTGGGCAAGAACCAGACCGAGTTCTTTGAAGGCGACGTTACGCTCGTCGACGCCAAGGCCACGCCTGAGAGCGCCGGCTATCCCTATGTGACGGTCGAGAGCTCCGACCCCTCTGTGGTAAGCGTTTCCGCTGTTCAGGCTGGCGATAGCGTGAGCTACTACCTGCGTGCCAACAAGGCCGGCAAGGCAAAGATCACGGTGGCTTCGGTACTCGACCCCTCCAAGACCGCATCCTATGAGGTCGAGGTCAAGGCTGGTGTCGATACCTCTGCGCTCGTGGCAGCGCTTTCCAAGGCCGCGGGCTACAGCGAGTCCGTCTACACTAAGGATTCCTATGCAGCTCTCACCACTGCGGTCGAGGCGGCTCAGAAGCTCCTCGACGGCGGCCAAGGCAGCTATAGCAAGAAGGATGTCGCAGACGCCACAGCCAAGATCGAGAAGGCAATCGACGGCCTCAAGATGCGCCCTGTCGATGAGAAGATTCTTATCAACACGCCCGAGAACCGCAAGAACGTCAAGGTGGCCGGCTTCTCGAGTGAGGCCGACTACGAGGGCAGCAACGCCGTCAACGCTCTCGACGGCGACGAGCGGACGCTTTGGCACAGCGACTGGGCCCATGGGACCGGTATGCCCCAGTATCTGAGTGTCGACCTGGGCCGCGACTACGATCTCACCGACGTTACATTCCTGCCGCGCCAGGACGGCGGCACTAACGGCGATATCTTCGAGGCCGAGATACTGGTCTCCGACACTGCCGACGGCTATGAGATGGGCACCGCCGTGTCGATGGGTACGTTTGCCTTCGACAACGACGGCCACGTACTCACCGACCGTGGCGACTGGAAACAGATGAGCTTTGGCGCCGCGCGCGGTCGCTACGTGACCGTCAAGGTGATTCACGCCGGTGGTGGCGACGTCGATGCCTACTGCAGCGTGGCGGAGCTCAAGTTCTACGGTACGGCCGTCCCCGATCCGGTGGCGAAGGATGATCTCGCTACCGCGATCGAAAAGGTTGATGCCGAGGTTGCTGCCGGCGACCTCAAGGCCGGTGACTACACCGAGGCCTCCTGGACGGCGCTCGAGAACGCCCTGGCGAGCGCCCGCGCCATCTTGAGCGACGAGAACGCCACGCAGGACGAGGTCGACCAGGCGCTCAGGGCGCTCGAGAGCGCCCGCGGCGCGCTCGAGAAGACCCCGGTGGCCCCGGTCGAGAATCCGACTAAGAAGCAGCTCAAGGCCCTGGTCAAGCAGGCGAAGGAGACTGACACCAGGGGCAAGACGGCCGAGTCTGTCAAGGCCCTGGCGGATGCCATTACCTACGCCGAGGACGTCTTGGGTGATGAGAATGCTTCCGACACCCAGCTCCAGGCGGCCTATGACCAGCTCAAGCTGGCCATTGAGAGCCTCAAGGATGTCGATTCCGGCAACCAGGGCGGCTCGGGCAACCAGGGTTCCGGCAATGGCTCGAACGGCGGTAACCAGGCGGGCAAGCCCGCAGGCGACAAGGCCCAGGGCGGCAAGAAGAACGGTTCGGCGATCCCCGATACCGGCGACCGCACGGCGACGACCGTCGCGACCGTCGGCGGTCTTGGCGCCATCATCGCCGCCATCGGCGCTTTCTTCCATCGTCGCAGCAAGGCTAAGTAGCCCCAGCAACAGCTAAGCAAGCGTGCCCGCCGTCCCACCCAAGGACGGTGGGCACGCTTTTTGAATGTAGGCAGAAAGCTTCGACCCTTCGGCCTTAATCTCGCAAAGCGTTCCGTCTCCCGTCGAACACATCGGCAACGGCGGCTATACTTGAATTATTTGCAGTTAAGGGTCGCGGATTCGCCGCGTCACCGCTCTCAACAGGAGGTCTTTGTTTATGGCAGATCAGAAGCCGGTTGTCGGGATCATCATGGGCTCCAAGTCCGATCTGGGCGTTATGGAAGGCTGCACCGCCGAGCTCGAGGCACTGGGCGTGCCCTATGAGCTCGTGATTGCAAGTGCGCACCGCACGCCGGCGAAGGTCCATGAGTGGGCCTCGACCGCTGCCGACCGCGGCATCAAGGTGATTATCGCTGCCGCCGGCAAGGCTGCTCACCTGGGCGGTGTCGTGGCTGCGTTTACGCCGCTGCCGGTCATCGGCGTGCCTATGAAGACGAGTGATCTGGGTGGTATGGACTCGCTGCTGTCGATGGTGCAGATGCCTTCGGGCGTGCCCGTTGCCTGTGTGGCCATCAACGGTGCCAAGAACGCCGCCATTTACGCCACGCAGATCCTGGGCGCCTGCGACCCCGAGTACCGCAAGGTTATCGAGAAGATGAAGCAGGAGATGGCTGACGCCTAAGCGCTCTGCCAGTCCATTTGCAGCATAAGGAGAGCCATGTCCGACTATCAGGGAAAGCGTTTTTCGGCTTCTCGGATTCCCGATTCAGCCAAGTCGGGAGCAGCCCGCGCGCCGCAGCAGGGTCGGACATCCTCTCCTCAACAGCCGCGCGCGCCGCGCCCCGTGACGCCGGCGAAGCATCGCCGTCAGGATACGCCGGCTGCATATCGTCCTTCGTCATACAGTACGGCCAAGAAGTCACCTCGCTCTTCGGCGCATGCCGCGCCATCGAGCTATACCGAACCGCCGCGCAAAAAGCGCCGCTCCGTCATTCCCATACTGCTCATCATCATCGGCATTGGCCTGATCGTTGCTGCAGCCGCCATCTTTATCAACGCGCAGATTGGCTACAAGCAGGCGAGCGAGTCGTATCAAAAAATCGAAAAGCAATATGTGAGTGACAAGGACGCCAGCGGCGTGCCGATTATCGACTTCAATGCGCTTGCTCAGACAAATCCCGAGGTTGTGGGTTGGATTTACGCGCCCGGCACCAACATCAACTACCCCGTGGTGCAAACCAACAACAACTCCAAGTACCTCAACACGCTGTTTGACGGTACGGCCAATGCCTCGGGGGCCATCTTCTTGGATAGCGACGACACCGCGCCGGGCATGGTGGATCAGCAGACCACGATTTACGGTCATCATATGAACGACGGTTCGATGTTCAACGTGATTTCGGATACGACCGATCAGGCGACGTTCGACAGCATGGAATACGTGTACTACATCACGCGCGATGCGACGTATAAGTTGCGCCCGCTGGCGACCAAGGTGGTCGAGGACACGTATGCCAAGGCGCGCACGCCCAACTTTGAGGGCGATGACGGACTGAAGAATCACCTGTCCGAGATGCTCGACGGCGCCTCTGCCGTGGCGAGCGATGCCACCGATCGTGCCGCTTCGGCAACCAAGGTCGTAACACTTGTGACCTGCCGTTCGCTGTCATTTAGCAATACGCGCGCAGTCATGGTGCTCACGCCGGTCGAGGAATAAGTGGTTCGAGAGTAGCTAAAAGAGCCCCGTCCCAAATGAGCTACTCGATGACGGTAAAAAGGAGAAATGATGCTTGAGAACGGCAAATCGATGCCTTCGGTTGATGCCTGGCTGCGCGAAGCCAAGGCCGATGTTTCGGCGGCTGATTGCGGGATGTACCTGACACACAACGGCGTGGTGCGTGCGACGCCTAAGTCCGAGGTGCGTGGGGTCGAGACAAATGGTGTGGCGCCTGGACATAAGGTGGGCGGCATGGTGTTCGGCTTCGATGCCGAAAAGGTGCAGGCCGCCATCGAGGCAACGCGCGCGATGCCGGGTATCGGCTATGTGCGCGTGTGGCTGGCGAGCGGCGAGCTTGCCGTGGGCGACGACATCATGCTCGTACTCATTGGCGGGGACATTCGCCCGCATGTGGTCGACGCACTGCAGGCGCTCGTTGGTACCATCAAAAATGAGTGTGTGAGCGAGGTCGAGCGCGAGGCATAGGACTTTGCGATCAATTCGAGTCCATCTACAGCAAAAGCCCGCTGGCAGTTCAATCAGTCTACCAGCGGTCTTTTCTGTGCGTTGGAAAATCTCAGCATTGCGTGGCGCTACACGCGCGTCGCATCCTTGGGGCTCATGGTCATGCTCTGGAAGCGGTTCTCCATGTAGTCGTTATCGAAATACTTGCCGTAGAACTGCGCGACGGGAATATCCGGCTCCGTGCCGTTGACGCGCTGGTACCAGTAGTCGAGCGACTGCAGCGTCATGACGCCGTCGACCAGCATAATGACGGTAAAGATGACGGTAGCCGAGTAGCGACTCTTCCACGGAATCATGTTGATGAGCTTGAGCAGCCTCGGCAGCAGCAGCTTGATCCAGATAAGGCCACCCAGGCCCCACAGGCAGGCAAAGCCCGTGCAGGTGCGTCCGCCCGTAAGGACGGCGAGTGGGTCGGGCATGCCGAACAGCTTCATGTGCGAGTAGCTCCACGAGACCACGCCAAATGAGGTCTGCATAAACCAGCCTACGAACACCTCAAAGCTCGCGCCGAGCACAGCGCTTACCAGGAAAATGATGATGGGGTTCTTTTTATAGAAGCGGTTGAGCACCATGGTCATGAGTACGGCGCCAAAGCCATAGATGGGGCTGAAAGGACCAAACAGCATGCCGGCGCGGTCCTGGTAGACGCCTGGGTCGTCGACCGTCATGTGCCAGATGTCCTCGGCGATCAGGCCGAGCACGCAGCAGACGAGGAATACCCAGAACAGGTTGAAGTAGTTGAGCTTGATGTAGCCCTCGCCGGTTTCATCGCGGCCGAGCATGCCCTCCGCGGCGGCGTCGCGGTCGAGCATCTCCTGCAGGCGGCGCTGCAGTTCGCGCTCCTGGCGCAGCGTGGGGTCGACGGTTGTCGAAAGTGCAACGAGGATGCCGAGCTGGATCGCGGGACGCAGCAGGAAGGGCCCGATGCCCTGGAGCATCACGTCGACCAAAAGCTCGACGACGGTGAATGCAATAAGGATGTAGGACAGGCGGGCGGCGTTGCGGCGCTGGTTTTTGATAAGGTCCAGGCCAAAGATGATTAGGATGACGGCACTTGCCGCAGCGAGCATGATGCCGGCGACGATAAGGCCGACTGCGACGAGCGTGTTGTCGCCGAGCTTTTCGGCGGCGTTGCCGCTGATGAGCGCGGTAATGACACGCCACATAAAGGCAGCGACCGACGGGAGCGTGCCCACGCCGGACAGGATGCACAGGACGGCGTACACCTTAATGACGAGGGGAATCTTCTTGACCTCCGTGGCGCTGGGGACGCTGGGGTCGAGTTCGTTTCGATCCATACAGAACCTTTCTCGCTTTGTTGTAGGTTATAAGGATACGCCGCCGACCAGCCATAAGACAGGACGAACGTCCCAATTGCAACTTTGTAATCCCCAACGGTGGACGCGGCGGCCATCTGGGAGCGCGGGTGCTTGCACTGGACAGACCGATAAAATGTTTGGCCGCAAAACGGATTATTAGCTCGGTGGGCTTTTAAAAAGCGCTGCTCATGCGCTGGGGAGCGTGTCGCGCCGTGCGTATAATAAGGCGGGTAACGCCAAAATACGAGGCTCTGAGGGGATGCCATGTCTCAAGAAACCATCCTCGCGGCCGAGCGCGCCGCGGGACAGGTGAACGCCATGTCGACGTATGATCCGGATTCCGACCAGCTGCATGAGGAATGCGGCGTTTTTGGTGTCTGGGCGCCCGATCGCGACGTGGCTCGACTGACGTACTTTGGCCTGCGTGCACTGCAGCACCGTGGCCAAGAATCGGCGGGAATCGCTGTTGGTGACGGCGGTACGGTTATGGTCCGCAAGGACCTGGGCCTGCTCGACCGCGTGTTCTCCAATGCCGACTTGTCGACGCTCTCCGGTCAGCTGGCCGTGGGTCACGTGCGCTACGGCACCGCCGGCGCCAAGAGCTGGGAAGCCTCTCAGCCGCACCTCTCTACCATCAATAGCGTCATTATCGCGCTCGCGCACAACGGCACCCTCGTCAACACCGACGAGCTGCGCCGCCAGCTGATCGAGCTGGGCGTGCCGTTCCTCTCCAACTCGGATTCCGAGGTCGCGACCAAACTCATCGGCTACTTTACCCAGCGTACAGGCCATCTGCGCGAGGGCATTCGCAAGACCATGGAGCTCGTGCGCGGCGGCTACGCCATGACGCTCATCAACGAGCAGGCGCTCTACGCATTCCGCGATCCGCACGGCATTCGCCCGCTCGTGCTGGGCAAGCTGGTGGACGAGGGCCTGGACCAGGCCGATGCCGCATCCGTTTCGAAGCTGCCGTCGCAGGACGGCGCCGCGACGGTCGACGCCACCACCCGTGTCACCCGCGCCGGCGGCTGGGTCGTCGCCTCCGAGACTTGTGCGCTCGACATTGTGGGCGCCGAGTACGTCCGCGACGTCCGTCCCGGTGAGATTTTGCGCATCAGCGCCGAGGGCCTTGTGTCCGAGCAGGGCGTGCCTGCCGCCGAAGAGCCTGCTAACTGCATCTTTGAGCAGGTTTACTTCGCTCGCCCCGACTCCATCATGAACGGCAAGAGCGTCTACGCCTGCCGTTATGACATGGGTCGTCAGCTGGCACATGAGGAGCCCGTCGAGGCCGACCTGGTTATCGGCGTGCCCGACTCCGGCCTGCCGCCCGCGGAGGGGTATTCGCACGAGAGCGGTATTCCCTTTGGCGAGGGCCTCATCAAGAACCGCTACGTGGGTCGTACGTTTATCGAGCCTACGCAGGAGTTGCGCGCCATGGGCGTGCGTATGAAACTCAACCCGCTGCGCGACAACATCGAGGGTAAGCGCCTGGTCGTCATCGACGACTCCATCGTCCGCGGCACCACCATGGTGCAGCTCGTCAAGATGCTGCGCAACGCCGGAGCCAAGGAGATCCATATCCGCATCAACTCGCCCGAGGTCATCTGGCCGTGCTTCTACGGTATCGATACCGACGTGCAGTCGCAGCTTATCAGCGCCAACAAGACGGTCGACGAGATCTGCGAGTACATTGGCGCCGATTCGCTGGCCTTCCTTTCGGTCGAGGGCCTGCTGAAGGTCATGCCCAAGGGCGGTTACTGCGACGCGTGCTTTACCGGCCGTTATCCCGTGGCGATTCCCGAGAGCTTTGGCCGCGACAAGTTCATGGAGGGCTTTAAGCCCCGCAACCTGGACAAGCCGCTGCACTTTGACGACGACGCCGTGGTCGAGAAATACGACGACCGCAGCTGGGAAGAGGAGCACGGCGAGGCCTAAAACCTGCCATGTAGGGACAGGTTTATTTTGGTAGGTTTTACCTGCCGTTTTGTTGATATGACGGCGCGTGCTGTTATGGCGTGCGCCGAAATGAACGCAACTATGAGCACCGTTTGGCGCCCGCGCGGCGCCACGGTAGTGGAGAGGAAGGCTCAGATGAGCGACAGCAAGCATGTGACGTACGAGGACGCCGGCGTCGATACTGCCGAGGGCGGCCGCGCCGTCGACGCTATTAAGCAGATGGTCAAGGACACCAACCGCCCCGAGGTTATCGGCGGCATCGGTGGCTTTGGTGGCCTGTTCTCGGCCGCCGCGCTTAAGGATATGGAAGACCCGATCCTGATCAGCGGCACCGACGGCGTGGGCACCAAGCTCGTGCTCGCCCAGATCATGGACCGTCACGAGACGGTGGGCCAGGACCTGGTTGCCATGTGCGTCAATGACATTTTGGCTTCGGGCGCCGAGCCGCTGTTCTTCCTGGATTACGTTGCCATCGGCCACATTGAGGCCGAGCACATGGCAAAGATCATCAAGGGCGTGGCCGACGGCTGCAAGCTCGCGGGCTGCGCGCTTGTGGGCGGCGAGATGGCCGAGCACCCGGGCGTCATGGCCCCCGCCGATTACGACCTCGCCGGCTTTACTGTGGGCGTCGTCGACCGTCCTAAGATGCTCGACCCCGCGAACGTTCGCCCCGGCGATGTGATCCTGGGTCTGCCCTCCACCGGCGTGCACTCCAACGGCTACTCACTCGTTCGCAAGGTCATCGGTGTCGACGGTATCAAGCCGGGCACGCCCGAGGCTGCCGCTAAGGCCGAGGAGCTGAGCCGTCCGCTCGAGGAGCTCGGCGGTGCTTCGCTGGCCGACGCTCTGCTGGCTCCCACGCGCATTTATGTGAAGCCGATTCTTGAGCTGCTCCACGGTGGCGCCAACGTTCATGCCATTGCCCATATCACCGGCGGCGGTATTACCGAGAACCTCAACCGCGCGCTCGCCGACGACGTCGATGCCGTGGTCACCCGCACCGGCGCCGAGATGGGCTGGGACGTTCCGCCCGTCATCACCTATGTGTCGCGTCAGGCCGAGCTCGCGCCCAACGAGGCATGCAAGACCTTCAACATGGGTGTCGGCCTGTGCCTGATCGTCGCCCCCGAGGACGAGGCTGCCGTGACCGAGGCTCTGGTCGCGCTAGGCGAGAAGCCGTTCCGCGTGGGCGAGTGCGTCGAGGGCTCCGGTAAGGTCGTGTACTCCGATGAGCGCTAACGAGCAGATAGCTGATGCCGAGGGCCTGGGCTTTGTGCCCTATACCCGTCCGACCGGTACCGATACGGCTGAGCCGCTTAAGATCGGCGTGCTTATCAGCGGTTCGGGTACCAACCTGCAGGCGCTGATCGACCTGATCGCCGCCGGCAAGCTCAACGCCTCGATTGAGCTTGTGGTGTCGAGCCGTCCTTCGGCCAAGGGCCTGCAGCGTGCCGAGCGCGCGGGCATCCAGACACTCACGCTGTCCAAGGATGTCTATGCCGACCCCATCGCGGCTGACGAGATCATCGCGCATGAGCTGCTCGAGCGCGGCTGCGAGTACGTGGTGATGGCCGGTTACATGCGCATGGTGCACACGCCGCTGCTGGCAGCGTTTCCCAATCGCGTGGTCAACCTGCATCCGGCGCTGCTGCCGAGCTTTACCGGTGCCCATGCGATCGACGATGCGTTTGCTCGCGGCGTCAAGGTGACCGGCGTGACCGTGCACTTTGCCAACGAGATCTACGACAACGGCCCCATCATCGCCCAGCGTGCGCTGGCTGTTGAGGAGGGCTGGGACGTCGACACGCTCGAGGAGCACATCCACGCGATCGAGCATGTGCTGTATCCCGAGGTCGTGCAAATGCTCGCTGACGGCCGCGTTCACGTGCTGGAGAGCGGCAAGGTCGCAATTGATGCGCCTCGCGGCTAGCGGCGCACAGTACAATTTAGCCGAGTAGTCAGGGTGGTCATTGGCGCCAAGGCGCAAGTGGCCATCCTTTGTTTTAGGTAGTCATTGGGGACGTTCTTAAACGACTAGTCATTGGGGACGTTCTTAAACGACTAGTCATTGGGGACGTTCTTGAATGACTAGTCGTTTAAGAACGTCTCAGGTGACTAGGTGAGAGAGGTGAGCGCATGGCGGATAACGAAGCGCTGTTTACGCCTGAGCTGGTGTTTTTTGATTGGGAGTGCGCGACGCCGGATGAGGTGTTTGCGCGGCTCGAGGGTGAGCTTGCCCCGCGCGGCTACATTGCGTCCGGTTGGCTCAACGCCGTCCGCACGCGCGAGGACGCCTATCCCACGGGTCTCGCCATGCCGGCGGCAAACATCGCCATTCCGCACACCGATCCGGGATTTGTGGCCAAGCCCTATATCGCGGTGGTGAAGCCCGCCGCACCTGTGACGTTCAACGCGATGGCGGGCATGGGCGCCCCGGTGCCGGCGCAGATCGTCATCAACCTGGGCATTGCCGAGCCGGGCGGTCAGGTCGAGGCACTTCAGGCGCTCATGAATATCTTTATGGACGCTGACGCTGCGGCCGATGTGCTTGGCCAGACCACGCCCCAAGGCATGGTCGACGCCATCCGTCGCCACTTCTAAGTCCGGCACTGGGGGACTGTCCCTAACCGCCGGCAGAAAAGGAGCGCCCCTAACTGCCAACTGCCAGACTTGTCCCCTTTGCACCAAAATGGTGCAGATTAACCTGTCCCCCATGCACCAGGTGTGCCGTGGGGGCTGCGTTGTGACACAATGGCGTTTGTTCGATTCGTGATGCGAAAGGCCAAACATGGCAAATAAGAAAAAGAACCCCGAGGCCGCGCCGACGCCCGAGCAGCAGGCTCGCGCTGCCTCCAGCTCTCGCAAGAGGCAGCGCAAGACCTATGTGTCCAAGACCGTCAAGATTGTCCTGGTGGTCATCGGCGTGCTGGCGATGCTGCTTTCCGTCTCGGCCATGGCGTGCTCCGGCCTGATGTCACAGACCGAAAGTGCCAGCTCGGGCTATAAACTCACCGGCGGCGTGGCTGCTACCATCAACGGCACCAACCTCACCGAGGACACCGTGACCAAGCAGATCATGAGCATGCGCACGTCCTACGGCTACACCAAGGACAAGGACTGGGCACAGTACCTGGTCGACAACGACCTCACGCCCAAGAAGTACCGCAAGCAGCTCATCGACTCCTACACGCAGCAGATTCTGCTTCAGCAGGCGCAGAAGGAAAACGGCGTGACGGTGTCGGACGAGGAGGTAGAGAAGGCCTGGAAGGACGCCTGCAAGAGTGCCGGCGGCGCCAAGGCTTTCAAGAAGACTCTCAAGACCTACGGCTACACCGAGGACACCTACAAGGATTCGCTCAAGGAGAGCCTGGCGCAGCAAAAGCTCAAGGATGCCGTGGTACCCACCAGCAAGCCCAAGGACAGCGAGATTGTCGATTACATCAACGAGAACCTGTCCAACTACAACGATGCCCGTCGTTCGTCGAATATCCTGATCAAGGTCGATTCTGACGCTTCCGACGAAGACAAGGCCGCCGCCCAGGCCAAGGCGCAGGAGTGTCTGGACAAGATCAACTCCGGCGAGCTGAGCTTTGAGGACGCCGTGAAGCGGTATTCCGACGACACCGGCTCCAAGGGCAAGAAGGGCGATGTGGGCTGGGACAAGCTCACCACCTTCGTCGACAGCTACCAGGCGGCGCTCGAGGGGCTCAACAAGGGCGATGTGAGCGACGTCGTCGAGTCGACCTATGGTTATCACATCATCAAGTGCACCGACTACTTCCATGTCGATAATCAGGTCGATGACATTAAGCAGGTGCCCAAGGACATCAAGAAGTACGTCTCCAACGTGGTGAAGACGCAGGCGGCAAGCACCGCGTACAGCGAGTGGCTGGAGCAGTACAAGAAGGATGCCGACATCACCGTTAACCCCATGCCCAAGGACGTGCCGTACAACGTCAGCCTGAAGGGCGTCACCAAGAGTTCGACCGACGATTCGTCGACGACTGAGTAATCATGGAGCGGCGCTCGTGCGGGTGCCGCCCACGCTATTGAGGAGGATTTGCAGATGACCAACGAAGAGCTGCAGAAAGAAATGATCGCGGCCATGAAGGCCAAGGACAAGGTTCGCCTGTCTATCATTCGCCAGGTTAAGGCCGAGGTGAAGAATATCGAGGTCAACGAGCGTCGCGATGTGACCGAGGAAGACGTCAACAGCATGATCAAGCGTCTGATTAAGCAGACGAGCGAGACGCTGGAGATGTCCATTAAGGCCGGTACCGACCAAGAGCGTACCGACAACCTGACCGAGCAGGTCAAGATTCTGGAGAGCCTGCTGCCCGCGCAGGTTTCGGGCGAGGAGCTCGAGGCCCTGATCGAGCAGGTTATCGCCGAGCTGGGCGCGACCTCTAAGAAGCAGATGGGCCAGGTTATGGGCGCACTCGGCAAGGCCACCGGCGGCAACTTCGATAAGCCGGCAGCAGCAAAGATCGTCGGCGCCAAACTCGCGTAATTTGTTACGCGGTTTTACCAAACCGCGTAACGGCTCGACGCTGCAAACCCGTACACGCGGCAATCTGACGTTCAATTTCAAGGGCGCGACCATAAGGTCTGCGCCCTTTCATTTCACGTCACCTTGCTCGCGTGTACGGGTTTTCGCTGACTTATGCTCAACAAGGGCGGTTGTATTATTTTCGGCGCTCATTGGGGACAGGCTTAAATGAGTACCCAATGAGCGGGTACTCATTTAAGCCTGTCCCCAATGAGTGGGTGGAAGGTTGCGGGTTCTTTACGGGGATGTAGTGTGGGCTGCGGAAACGCGGTTCTTTCCGTACAATAGTTCAACTCGTGTAAACGCAGGGAAGGGACATTCATGGCAGACATGATCGAGATCAAGCATCTCAACAAGTACTTTGGCGACCTGCATGTGCTCAAAGATATCAACCTCACCGTCAAGCGCGGCGAGAAGCTCGTAATGATCGGGCCTTCCGGCTCGGGCAAGTCGACGCTCATCCGTTGCGTCGACTATCTGGAGGAGCCCACGTCGGGCGAGGTCGTCATCGACGGTACGCCGCTCACCAAAAAGAACCACCTGGAGATGGCTCGCAAGTATAGTTCCATGGTGTTTCAGCAGTTCAACCTGTATCCCAACATGACGGTGCTGGGCAACCTGACGCTCGCGCCCATCAAGCTGCAAAAGAAGAGCAAGGAGGAGGCGACCGAGATCGCCATCGCCGCGCTCAAGCGCGTCGGCATGGCGCATAAGGCTGGTGAGTATCCGCAGAATCTCTCGGGCGGTCAGCAGCAGCGCATCGCCATCGCCCGTGCCCTGTGCACCAAGCAACCCATCATCCTGTTTGACGAACCGACCTCGGCGCTCGACCCCGAGATGGTCCAGGAGGTTCTGGACGTTATGATTGAGCTCGCGCAGGAGGACATCACCATGATCTGCGTGACGCACGAGATGGGCTTTGCGCGCCAGGTGGCCGACCGCGTCATCTTTATGGAGGACGGCCGCATCCTGGAGGAGGGCACGCCCGAGCACTTCTTCGATAACCCCGAGAACCCGCGCTGCCGCGAGTTCCTGTCCAAGATTCTGCACTAGGCGCGGTGATGGACATGACGGATATGACGAGGGCGGCCGTGTCGCGCCGTCGCTTTTTGCAGCTGGCGGGCGCCGGCATGCTTGCGCTGACGGGGACCGCGCTTGCCGGTTGCGGCAACTCCACCAGCGGCGAGGGCTCCGACAAGGGGTCCAAGCTTGCGGCCATCAAGTCGCGTGGCCATCTGAATGCCGGCGTTAAGAAGGACGTTCCCGGCTACGGTTATTACGACACCGCCAAGGGCCGCTTTGAAGGCATGGAAGTCGATTTGTGCTATCAGATCGCCGCTGCCGTCTTTGGCGTGAGCTATAAGGAGGCCCGCGCTCAGGAGCTTGTCGAGTTTACCGACGTAACGCCCAAGACGCGCGGCCCGCTGATCGATAACGGCCAGCTCGATGTGGTCGCGGCGACCTACACCATCACCGACGAGCGCAAGAAGAGCTGGGATTTCTCGACGCCGTACCGCACCGACTACGTGGGACTCATGGTCAAGAAGCGTTCGGGCTTTACCTCGATTGAGGATTTGGATGGCAAGGTCATCGGCGTGAGCCAGGGCGCCACCACGCAGAGCCTGATCGAGCAGATGATCAAGGACAACGGCTTTAGCTGCAAGCCCGAGTTTAGGGCCTTTAGTGGCTACCCCATCATCAAGAGTTCGCTCGACGCCGGCAATATCGACGTCTTTGCCATGGACCGCTCCACGCTGGCCGGCTATATGAACGAGACCGTTGAGTTGCTGCAGCCCGAGGTCAAGTTTGGCGAGCAGGGCTACGGCGTGGCGACCAAGAAGGGCTGCGACCTTTCCGCCGTGGTCGATCAGGTGATTTGCGATCGTCTGGCCGACGGCTGGCTCGAACAAGAGGTTAAGACCTGGGGTCTTGTATAGGCGCATCGTCCAAGGAAGGAATCAAATGCTCGAAGGATTATTTGACGCCGACCGTTGGTCGACGACATTTCAAAACATGGGGCCCTTCTGGGAGGGCTTTGGCGTGACGCTGCAGGTGGTCGTTGCCGGCCTGCTGCTGTCGCTGGTGCTGGGTACGCTGCTGGGCGTGTTCTCTACCACTCGCTCGCGCGTGCTGCGCGCCATAAGCCGCGTGTACGTGGAGTTTTACCAAAACACCCCGTTGCCCGTGCAGGTGCTCTTTATGTACATGGCCGGTCCGCAGTTTTTGCAGGCCATAACCGGTGCCGACCAGCCGGTGCGCATCGCGCCGTTCGTGCTGGGCTTCTTGGGTGTGGGCCTGTATCACGCGGCCTACATTTCGGAGGTCATCCGTACTGGTATCGAGGCGGTTCCGCGCGGTCAGATGGAGGCGGCCCAGAGCCAGGGCTTCACCCGTGCGCAGGCGTACTGGTACATCGTGCTGCCCCAGACGTTCAAGATCATTCTGCCGCCGCTGTGTAACCAGGCGCTCAACCTGGTCAAGAACACGTCGGTGCTGGCGCTTGTGGCCGGCGGCGACCTTATGTACCGTTCCGACAACTTTGTGAGTCTGTACGGTTACCTGCAGGGATACATCGTCTGCTGCCTTATGTACTTCATCATCTGCTTTCCGCTTGCCATGCTGGTGCAGTGGCTCGAGCGCCGCTCCAAGGAGCGTCCGCGCGGCGTGAGCCTGGCCGAGCTGGGGCTCGACAACGTAGAGGAGGCCTAGCGCATGGAAATCTTCAACGCGACCAACCTGCTCTACATTTGGGGCGGCTTTGTTAAGACAATCGAGATCTCGGCGCTGTCGATCTTTTTCTCGCTCATCTTTGGCACGGTGCTGGCGCTCGTTAAAAGCTATGCGCCCCGCCCGTTCCGTATTTTGGTGAGCGCCTATATCGAGCTGTTCCGCTGCACGCCGAACCTGCTGTGGATCCTGTTTATCTACTTTACGGTGCAGGGTTTGGACATTGTGATTTCGACCATCGCCTTTACGCTGTTTACCAGCGCTGTTATGGCTGAGATTGTGCGCGGCGGCCTCAACTCGATTCCGCGCGGCCAGTTTGAGGCAGCGCAGAGCCAGGGCTTCGGCTTCTTTGCCACCATGCGCTACATCATTCTGCCGCAGACATTTAAGACGATCATTCCGGCGCTGTTTAGCCAGTGCACGACCGTCATCAAGGACAGCTCGTATCTTTCGGGCATTAACGTGGCCGAGCTCATGTACACGGCAAATGTCGTGATGGCCCACGCGATTGATCTGTCGCAGGTGCTTATGCTCTACGGCCTGGTGTTTGCGATGTACTTTGTGCTCAACTTTGGTATCTCGCTGCTGGTCCGAGCGTATCAACGTCGTATCGTGGCAGCGTAGAATGTGACAAAGGGATTGTCCCTTTGTCACATAGAGAAAGGAATCGCGATGAGCGATCTGGAGAACAAGAAGAGTCCTGTGGTCATTACCATCGCGCGCGACTTTGGTGCCGAGGGCCACGAGATTGGACGCATCCTCGCCAACGAGTTGGGGATTCCGCTGTACGACAACGAGCTGCTGGTGCGCGCGTCTCTGCGCGCGGGCGAGTCGCTCGATAAGATGGCTGCCTATGACGAACGTCTGGCCGTGGAGAACATGGCGTTCCTGCCCGACCGCTACGATGCGCGCTCGTACTCGGACAAGTTGTTCCAAAAGATGAGCCAGGTGATTTTGGACCTGGGCGAGACCGAGAGCTGCATTATCGAAGGCCGTCTGTCCGATTACCTGCTGCGTAACAACCCCAACCACATTGCCGTGTTGGTGACCGCGCCCTTTGAGGACCGCGTCGAGATCGTGCGCAAGAAGCGTGGCCTTAACAAAAAGAAGGGCGCCAAGCTGGTCAAGCAGCAGCAGAAGGCGCGCGAGGCATTCTACAAGCGCTATAGCGCCGGCAAGTGGAAGATGACGAGCGGCAAAGACATCGTCGTCAACCGCGCCAAGCTGGGCCGCGAAGGCTGCAAAGACGTTATCGCCGCTGCCTACCGCTACAAAGTCGCCCAGCTCGAAGGCTAACCGACCAAAACCACCACAAAGGGAACAGGCACCTTTGTGGTGGTTTTTGTTTTAGGCGGAGGGGAAGGCCTTGGTGAGACCGGCGCGCGTTTGCGTGTCGGTCTTTTGGTAGATAGAACTCAGGTGGCGCTGCACCATGCGCATCGAGATACCGAGCTCCTCGGCGATCTGCTTGAGCGGGCGTTCATCCTGGGTCACGGCTATGAGCACGTCGACTTCGCGCGGGGTGAGGCCGTGGTCGGTGATGAAGGCCTGGCGCTGCTCCTCGACGGTGGGCGCGGCGAGCGCTTCTTCTGCCAGCTGCTCGCGCTCGCGCTCCTGCTCGGTTTGGGGTAGGCGGAACAGGCCGGCTGCCACGAATGCCGCGCAGGCGGCGACGAGCAAAACGAGCGCACCAATCATAATGAGGGCAACGTTGCCCGAGGTCACGAGGGCAAGCGAGATGCCCGATGTAGTGAATGCACATACATTGTTGGCGGCGCGCCCCATGCCGGCCCAGAGGGCGGGTGCATGCATGCGCGGTGCCAGCTGTGTAAAGGTGGCGGTAAAGAACGTGACAAAAAAGCCCGAGCTCAGGTAAAAGACGACAAGGCCTAGGTTGGGATCGGCGCCGGCTTCCACGGCCAAGATCGAGATGGTGGAAAGTGCCGTGACGCCGAGCATGATGAGACCCATGTAGCGACGTTCGGCAAGATCAAAGATAAGACCGGCGGCAAGGCCGCTTGCCGCCAAAAAGAGGCGCGGCCAAGTCTGCACGGCAATGGTGCCGTGGGCGTTGGAGAGCGTGACCACGTTGTCGAGGGTCGAGAACAAGCAGGCAAGAATCATGACGAGCGCGATGCTCCAACATGCCTGCTTGGCGAGGGCGCGTGAGGGCTCGGCAAAGGGGTTGACGGTGGGATTGGGACTCTCGGCAGCCTTTAGGGGAACGACGCTGAGGGCGGATATGGCGATAGTCGCTGCGCCAAGGACGATGAGCTCTGCGATACCGCCGCAATTGAGCAGGTTGACGGCGAACTGCATCAGGATGCCCGCGGCATAGGCTGCTCCCGCACCGGTGGCGAGCTTGGGATCGTCTTGAAACGCCAGTGAAAAGGCGTAGTGCGTAGCGGCGCCCAACAGGCCGAGTCCGAGGAATGCGAGGCAGCCCAGAATCTCGAGGGCAAGCGAACCCGTGGGGGACTGGATCTGGGTCAATCCCAGGATGGCGATGGGAACGGCGGCGCTGACAACTGCCTGGGGCTGGCCTTTGCGTTGGGCGAGACCGAGCAGTGGTGCATATCCGATAAAGCCGATGACGCTGGCGCCAAGGATAAAGCCCTGCGCAAGCACAACGCGTTCGGCACCGGCGAGCAGCCCGACGTTGACGTCGAAGCGAAACTCGGCGGCAAGGAAGGCGAAGGTGAAGAGCGCGAGTGCCAGAAGCGCGTTGATTTTAGACCTGCTCAGGTTCAAGGACGGTCCTTTGGGTGGACGAATAATCGTGTCCTCGATTGTAGCGTTCCCGGGACGAGTGTGGCGATGGCGAAATCATATTGAATTAAACCGCAGTTAGAGGCCTAGGTTCACATCTACGAACCTAGGCATACGGAGTCATTTGGCACATCTTGGTGGTACAGAACCACCACAAAGGGGACAGGCACCTTTGTGGTGGTATATCCCTACGACCAAGGAGGCCGTTATGAACGCAAGTCACTTTGACAAGCAAGCTCAACGTGAGTCCACCTGCTCGCTGGTTCACGGTACCTGGCGTTGTGTGGGTGCCAAAATAGCTTGCGCCGGCGCGTGTGCGCTTATGGTCGGTCAGTTGCTGCTGCCGAGCGTGGCGCTGGCGACGGAATGCGCCGATCCCGCCGTTGGGACGGATGAGGTTGCCGCGGCTCCGGTGACGCCGACGGTTGCGGAGGATACGGCGGCTCCGGCGCCGGTACCGGTGGCTCCGGCTGCGCCGATGACTGACGCGGCTCCGGCGGCACCGTCCACGGCAGAAGCTCAGCAAGATCAGCAGGACGCACCGGCGGCAACGGTGAACGATACGGTTGCTGTCAACCAAGATGGCTCTCTTGGTGGCACCGACAGCTCGTCGGCAAACAACGCCATCATGCCCTGCGGTGTGACCGATGTTGTTGGCGGCAGCGACGTTAGGGTCAACACGACCGTGGTCCCCCACTATACGGACTGCGCGCTTCCGAGCAAGGTCACACTCAAAAAGGGCCAGCCGTATACCCACGATTTTCTCGATGTAGAGGGTGGCATTCCAGAAACGCTTGCGAGCGAAGTCGTCGAGGTTAAGTACTACAGGGCCGATGCCGCTTCGGGCATTCTGGTCGAAGTTCAGGATGCGTCCATGTCCGACGTGACGGCTCGCTTCGAACCCGTTGGCAATCACATGAGGCTGACGCTGACCTTTACGGGTGGCGCGGCAGGCGGCTCGTATCGACTCACGCGCAATGAGGCTCTCTATATTGGCACGGCACTGGAGTATACCGGAACTGACTATGAAGGCAGCTCGACTATCCTCAACGAAACCAGGTACGATTATTACCTCCGCTACGCCATCAATAGCGAAATTACGCTCGTTGCGTCAGAAAACGAAGCCCTCCATAACCTGAACGTCAACGACGTGAAGACCAACTACGCGCCCGGCGAGGCGCCCCGCGCGACCGCGACGATTCCCGCTGCTGACGCCGACAAGTACGAGATCGCCTACGAGTGCTGGGAGGAGATGGATGGCAGCGACCCCGCGGAGCTCACGCCCGTTGCCTTCTGGTATTCCGACCCCGCCAAGTATCCGACGGGCGCGAGGAGGATCGAACACTTCGAAGAGGGCAAGTTCTACATGTATTCCGTCGAGCTGAGGCTCAAGGGCGACAATACCGTGGGCAATGACTGCATGATGTACGTCAACGGCCATTGGACGCACCACATCAAGACCGTCAACGGCGTCTTCGCGCCAAACGCTGACAATATGCTGTGCGAGCAGTCGATCGACGAATGGCGGGCCATCGACGTTATAGAGATCAACGGCGCCACGACCACCTTCAAGGCGGGCGATAAGCCGGTCTTTACGGCGAATGTTCCGACGGGCTCCAACTCCCTTCCTCAGTGTGAGTTCTGGACGGGTAGCGACGGCAGCGAAGTGAACTCCGTGGATTTCTGGGATCAGAACATCACGAATCACATCGACGTCTTTAAGCCTGGCGTGACCTATCGCTACGGCATCTACCTCAAGTCCGCGCGCGGCTTCTACTTTACGCCCGACACCAAGCTGGTGATCAACGGCCAGGAGTGCGGCTACCAGATGGGCGAAGCGAGTGTAGTTGATCCCGAGAGCGGCTGTATCTTCACTCTGTGGCTCAACACCGATCTGACGTTTACGCCCGAGGCCACGCCGGCTCCGGTCGACCCCGAAAAGCCCGCGCCGCAGCCTGAGGTCAAGCCTGAGCCTAAGCCCGAGGTGAAGCCCGAGACCAAGCCCGCGGCTAAACCGGTCACGACAACCACCACGGCCAAGACGGTTGAGAAAACCACGCAGGCCAAGAAGGGCGATGCTGTCCTGGCTACCACGGGAGATACCACCGTAATGACGGTCACCGCCCTGGGCATCGCCGGCGCAACCGTAGCCGCCGCCGGCCTCGCCGCGACCAAGCGCCGCAAGCATTAGAGCTGGGTGGCGGCTCTCGTTCTCGGCCTCAGCAAAATCTCAATCTGTAACACCAAACTGCCCAAAACGGCTCTAGATGTTACAGATTGAGATGAACCGAATGGCCGCCAACCTAACGTCTCGATCCGTAACACCAAGCGGGTAATTTGACCTCTAACTGTTACAGATTGAGACAAACTGGTCGGCCAAGTCCAGAACCGCCACAAAGGTGCCTGTCCCCTTTGTGGCGGTTTGCGCAGGTAGAACGGTAGGTTCGTATATATGAACCTACCGTTCGCTTTGTTTTTGGACGACGATTACGCTGGATGACTTTTGGTTTGCAGGAAAGGAACGACCATGAGGTGGACTGCTGTTCGAGCGCTTTGCCGCCGCCTGACCGTTGCCGCGGTGACCCTCACTATGGTGACGGGTTCGTTGCCCGCGGGCGCGTTTGCCGAGACCCTCACCACCGACGGCACTTTTGTGCAGACGGATAACGGCCAAGCAGCCGACGCCGCTCCCACCGATTCGGCTGACGCCCAAACGTCAGACTCTGCTTCCGCCGACCCCGCGCCCGATGCCGGCGCTGCCGATCCCACAGTGCTCGATACCGGTGACACCTCCACGCCCCCGGACTCCGAGATTGCATCGGCGGCGGGCCTGACTGGCGCCGGACAGACCGAGAGTACGCCCGTGGGCACGCTCGCCACCGACCTGGTCGAGGGCAAGGAGCTTGCCGAGCAGCAACAGCAAGAGGAGGCTTCCGGCACCGAGGCGACCTGGAACGAGGAACTTGAACTCTGGGCAACCTCGAAGGGCGCCACGGGCGTAAAGGACGAATACGACGATGGCTACGTGGCCGGCGAGCAGACCCCCGCGCAGCACTACTTCTCGATCGATAGCCTCACCAACGAAATTTCTATCGAGTATGGCGATGCGGGCATTACCACGTTGGAGGTGCCCTCGACCATCGACGGCAAAAATGTCGTGAGTCTTAAGGGCATGGGAAACGTTGCGCTCACATCAATTACGTTTGCCCCCGATTCGCATATCCGCTCTGTGGGCGGTTTGGGCGGCAGCAGCATCAAGGAAATCGCACTGCCCGATTCGGTTGAGGAACTGGGCTGGAATGCGTTTACCGGAAGCAAGACACTTCACACGGTGACCTGGCCCAACAACGCGGCCTTTACCACGATTCCCGAGCAGGCCTTTGAGGGCTGCGAACAACTTGACGACAATGTGGTGGCAACGCTGCCGCCTTCGGTTAAGACTATCGACTATCGCGCCTTCGCCAATTGCGGCGTACCGCAGTTCTATGTCTCGGACACAACGGTACTCACCTTTACGCAGATCAACGTGCCGGGCACGGTGGAGCGGATTGAGCGCTATGCCTTTGACGGGTGCTCGCATGTGTCGTCGGTGACGATTGGCGATGGTGTCAAATCTATCGGGGCGCTCGCGTTCGCCTCTCTTGATCCTGCGATTGCCGGCAAAGAGATTGTGCTACCCAAAAGCGTGGAAATGATAGAGTGGGGAGCTTTTGAGAACACGAGATACGGAAACGAGACGAACCATAATGCCGTTGCCCTGCGCGTGATGAACCCCGATCTTCAGTTTGGTGAGGCGGGCTATCCGGGCGACTATAATGAGCGCGTGACAATCGATGGCGTAACGTATGCGATTCCCTTTGGTGAAGGCCAGACCATCTATGCCTATGCGACCGATTCGGCTGGCAACCCCTCGATGGTCAAAAAGCTTGCCGATGCCGTGGCCGATCGCAAGGACTCCGTCGATTCCTCGAAGCCTGCCTACACGTTTGAGTGGATGGGCGAGGCGGCCCAGGTGACGGGCAAACTTCCCCAGAGCGTGACGGCTACACTCGTGCAGGCGGGGCAGTCCACGCCGCTGGCGGTTGGCGATGACGGCAGCTTTACAGCGGACGCTCTCTCCAAGACAGCAGCCACCCTGCGCATTTCGCTCAGCGGTTACTATGACATGGTGCTGGCGCGCCCGGGCGACCAGATGACGGGCACATGGAATATCGGAGAGATTAAGGCTGAGGACTTTAACAAGATTCCGGCTTCGCGCGCGATTGAACTTAATGTGGCCTATCTCGAACCGGTCGCAGGCCAGGATAAGACCGAACGCATTGAGCTCGATAGTCTCGATAACATCGATCTGACGGTGAAGAGCGGCGGCAAGACGCTTAAGCCTGCCAAGGGCGACAAGGAAAACGACTACCGTATCCAGGGTACAGCGCTCGTGGTGTCGCAGGCCATTGCCGATGCAGACCAGGATCTGGAGATAACGCTCGAGCCCAAAGACAGCCTCAAGCTGGGTGGGGCGACGGCGACGGTGAAGCCTTCGGCCGGCAAGGTCGATATCGACTTGAAACCCTGGGGCACGGCGACGGTCACGACCAAGGGCGACTACCAGGGCGCCAACCGCGTGCTGGTGTTCCGTACGTCCGACGGCAAGCTAGTCGCCGACGGCGTCACCTATTTGATGGGTTACGAAGACGATGGCACCACGCCTATCATGAAGGCCGAGACGCCGCGCCTTAAGGCCGGTTCGTACACCATCGTCGCCTTTAACAAGACGAGCTACGACATCCAAGCGACGAGCTATTCCACGTTTAGCCGCCTAGGGCTGACCGTGGGTAAGCATATCGCGCAAAAGCAGGTGAAGATTGAGGACGGCAAACAGCTCGACGTGACGCTCGACGTCCCCACGTTTGACGTGGAGACGTATCGTGCCGAGCGCGGGCTGACGGCGGGCTCGGTTATCGCTGATTCGTCCGCGGTCGTTGGCGCGGAGACCGAGCTGCGCATTCATTACGAGCTCAAGGACAGCCAGGCTGCCAAGATTGAGATTCCTCTGGCCAAGGATGCCGTCGAGGATGTGTCCGCAGGCGCTCGCGAAGCCGGCGCCAGCTCCGATGCCATGTGGGCTGCCACAACTTGGGAGGGCGACAACCTCGTTCTCGATATGAGGAGGGGCATGGGCGCCGATGTGTTTGTGCGCTTTAAGCCTAAGGCCGCGGGCATCTATGCCGTCTCGCCGCTCATTACGCTGGGCGAGGTGACATTGCCGCTGGGAAGCACCACACTCGAGGTTAGCGGATCGCGCATCGAGGTCGACAACACCGACGTTCACAGCCTGCTGGGCAATGTGGCCTACGTTTATGCAGCGCCGGGCAAGAGCGTGCAGCTCACCGTGGGGATGGGCTCGTCGGCTGCAAAGTACACCGGCAAGACCAATAAACTCGGCCGTGCCAAGATTGAATACGAACTGCCGCAGGATACGCTTGCCGCCGAGCGTGTGACGCTCGAGGCGCGCGTGGGCTCGACCGATGTCGCCGCCGCTGCTGCCGAGGTAACGGCTCGCAATTATGTGCGCTATGTTCCGGGTGCTTCGGTCTGGAACTTTGATGTGACGTATCGTGGCGGTACGCAAAACTTGGTCAAGGACGGCAAGGACACCGGCAAGAGCCTGTGGACCTTCCATCATCTGCCACAAAAGAAGAACGCCTACTGGACGTTCGATATCACGCTCGAGGTGGGAACCGAAGAGGCCGCCGACACGCTCGACCTGTACGTGGACTGCGTGGATGGCAAGACGGTGACGATTCCTCTGACTCAAAAGTCGCGCGAGGGCACCCGTGTGCGCTATGCGGCGGAGTATGTGGACGAGGGTTACCTTAAGCTGCTCGACGAGTTTAACAAGGCGAATGATTCAACCTATGTGAACTGCGGCAACTTTGAGCAGATCTTTATGCCGCAGACCTACCGCATCTCCAATGCTCAGCTTATGACCATGCTGAGTTTTGACGCCAACGCCTCGGCCAAAAAGCATTCCGCCGCGGCCGAGGAGCGCCAGCAGGAGTTCTCGAATGCTGTGCAGCAGTGGCACGAGTATATGATGGATAACTCGTTTAATGATGTCGATGAGGCCTTTAACGACGCGATTGACCAGATGGTCGCCGATGCGTTTGCCGAGGAGGACGAGGACGGTAAAGAGGACGAAGCCCAAGGTGGAGCTGCCCGTAAGGCTCGTCGTGCCCCTGCCGCCAGCGACGGCGAGGGCGATGATGCTGGCAACGACGAGGCCGCGCAGTTTGCGGCTGAGCTCAAGGCCGCGGTCGGCGGGTCGGCGGCGCTGCTGACCCAGCAGGGCGACAGCTATGGCGTCAATGTGGACAAGATGATCTTTGAGGATGCTTACGGCACCAGCGAGGATTGGTATCAGGAACTCGCGGCGGCCCAGGGCGCGAACGCTGCGGATGCGGCCGCCATCAAGGAGCTCGTCGACCATGCATCGCGAGCGGAGTTTATTGCCCAGCAGGCCGAGGACCTGGTGGGCCAGTCGATGGGTATCGGCCAGCTCAACCAATACGGAAGCTGGAATGACGCAACCGCTGCGGCACTCAACAAGTGTGCGGGCATTAAGGCCAGCGAGTACAACGGCCAGTCGACGAGCGGGTTTAACGATTTGGGCCAGGCGCTCGGCAGCTCGCTGAGCTACATGGCGGCTGACGACGATACCGTCAAGGGCTTTAAGGTCGCCGCGCCCGATGGCGAGCAGACGGCCTATATTGAGTCGGAGTTTATCGAGAACTCCAATAACAACAAGAACCAGGCGCTTCTGTTTAACTCGATCGCCATGCAGTGCGACATTCTGGACGACCTGTACGACAACTGGAATGTGGTCCATAGCCTCAACAACTCCAAGGTGCGCGGATGGCTCATGGCCTGGAAGCGTAACGGCGACGTGAGCGCCCATATGAAGCTCATCCGCACGATCCGTTCGCTCAAGAGCTATAAGATCGAGTGCGAGATGTTCGGCCAGGTCTTTAAGACCGACGCGTGGAAGGCGGCCGGCCAGGCGTTTCCCGCGGCGACCCAGGGCATCGGCATCTTTACCGGCATTTACGGCGTGAACGATGCCAGCAAGAACTGGGAGAACGTGAACGTCCGTATGCAGAAGGTGAAGGGCGAGCGCGAGGGCTATGAGCTTCAGCATACGCGCTTGCTTGCCAAGCCCGAGAAGACCGAGGACGACTGGAAGTGCATTTACGCGCTGCGTGACGCCATGGAGAAGGCGCGCGCGTTTGAGGATCTGCTGTATCGCCAGCTCTGCCACGACAGCACCGATGTGGCAGTTGGTTCCATTATGACAATCGCCGGCGTGCTGACGGCCGGTTCGGCGGGTACCGTGGTGGGCGCTGCCTATGATGCGGCTTCGACCAGCGTAGGTTCGGAGCGCGCGATTAAGCTGACCAATGCCGAATGCGCCTACGATGTTGCCTGCGAGCAGGTGGAGCGCGCATGCCAGAATCGCATTACGGTCAACTGGGGCGAGCTGACCGATGCCGAGGTCTACAAGGCCAACAAGGACGGCTTGATCTCGGACGAGAAGATGCAGTCGATCTTCGAGGCGCGTTATCGCAATGTGGCTGCCAAGGCTGCACCCGACCCTGCGGGCGTGGTGTACGAGGGCCTGCTGTCCAATACGGTTGAAGGCGCGACGGTTGAGCTGTGGAGCGCCGACGATGCGGCCGGTACCAATGCAGTGCGTTGGGATGCCGAGGAGTATGAGCAGGACAATCCGCTTGCAACGGGTGCGGACGGTGCGTACAACTGGAATACGCCGACCGGCTGGTATCAGGTGCGCGTGACCAAGGACGGGTATGAGGAGGCGCGTTCGGCCTGGCTGCGCGTGCCGCCGATTCAGACTGAGGTGAACATTGGCTTGGCGTCGACGGCGGCGCCCGAGGTGGCTTCGGCCCATGCCTATACCGATTGCGTCGAGGTTGAGTTTGCGCAGTATATGGATGCGAGTGACGATGCCCTGGCCGCGCTGGATGCGCAGGGGCTGGGTGACGTGACGTATACGTGGCTCGACAAACAGGACGATCCCAATGGCAAGCCGCTGTCTCGCGTGCTGCGTATTCGCTATGCCGATGCGCGTGAGGCGGGCTCGGCGGTGGCGTTTGAGCTCGACGGTGCTCGCAACTACGCCGGCACGGCCATGGCGCGCTGGGCAAGTGGCGAGCTTGTCGTGGGCGTTCGTGCCGACAAGCTCAAGCTCAACGTGGAGCAGGCTGTGACCATGCTTGATGGCAGTGACTTTGAGCTGGTGGCGCACGTGACCGATAAGGCGGGCAAGCCGTTTGCGGGCGCCAGGGTTAGTGTTGGGCTGGAGTCCTCGGCTATCTGCTCTGTCGATACCACCCAGGCCGTGACGGGCGAGGACGGCGCGGCGACGTTTGTACTGCATGGTGCTCTGCCCGGTTTGACGACGTTGACGGCGGCGGTGGACGGCACGGCGCTGTCCAAGCAGGTCGACGTTCGCGTGTCTGCCGAGGCAGTGCGACCGGCGCGACCGGTGGCGACGATTGGTGCGACGACGTTTGGTGCATGGTCGCCCAAGGAGAACTACATTACGGTGCCCAAGGGAACGAAGCTGGAGCTTTCGGCCGAGGATGGCACGATGATTTGGTACACCACCAACGACACCTGCCCCTGCCGTGATGAAGGCCGCGTAAAGTACACCGAGCCTATTGCGCTCGATAGCAACATGTATGTGCGCATTGCGGCACAGCGCCCTGGCATGTCATACAGTGAGTATTCCGAGCGTCTGAACATTACGATTACGGTGACCGATGAGGCGGCGCCTGATCCGACGCCCGATCCCGGTCTGAAGCCAGAGCCCGAGCCGACGCCTGGCGACGGCGAGCAGGGCGGCGGTGCGGATGGCTCTGGCGGCACCGGGGTACCTGCGGGCGGTTCGACTTCGACGACGACCACGGTGACGACGAACAAGTCCAAGGGTAAGGGCGAGAACGGCAAGAAGTCCGGCGGCACGGAGCTCGCCAGCACGGGTGACTCCACCGCGATGACGGTCGCCGCCTTGGGCATCGCCGGCGCAACCGTTGCCGCGGCCGGCATCGCCGCGACCAAGCGTCGCAAGCGTTAGGTTTTGGCGACAACGCCCATTCTCGGCTTTTGCAAGATCTCAATCTGTAACACCAAGCTGCCCAAAACGGCTCTAGATGTTACAGATTGAGATGAACTGCTCGGCCGCCAATCTAATGTCTCGATCTGTAACACGTAGCGGGGAATTTGGTCTCTAACTGTTACAGATTGAGACAAAGCGGAGGCGGCTGGCGCAAGATCTCGATCTGTAACAACTACAAGGCTCAACGGGCTCCAGGTGTTACAGATTGAGACAAAACGACCGACCAGGCCCCAAACCACCACAAAGGTGCCTGTCCCCATCGTGGTGGTTTGGGCGACCGGCATAGAAAAAGTCCCCGCCGGGCGTGTGCTCGACGGGGACTTTGCCGTTTGGTGGCTAGCGCTGCAGGTGATTACTCGCCCAGCAGGCTCTTGGTGATCGAAGCGGCGGCCTTCTTGCCGGCGCCCATCGCCAGAATGACCGTAGCGGCACCGGTGACGATGTCGCCGCCGGCCCAGATGCGGGGATCGGTGGTCTGGCCGGTCTCCTCGTCGGCGACGATGTAGCCCCACTTGTTGAGCTCCATCTTGCCGCCGATCTTGGCAGCGAAGGGGTTGGCGTTGGTGCCGATAGCCGAGATCGCGACGTCGCAGGGGATCTCCTCGATGGCGCCCTCGATGGGCACCGGACGACGGCGGCCGGACTCGTCGGGCTCGCCGAGCTCCATCTTCTGGACCTTGACGGCGCACACGGAGCCGTCCTCGCCAGCGACAAACTCGAGCGGGGAGACGAGCGGCAGAACCTCGACGCCCTCGGCCTTAGCATGGTGCAGCTCGGCGCGACGGCAGGGCATCTCGTCCTCGGTACGACGGTAGGCGATAATGGCGTGCTCGGCGCCCAGGCGCTTGGCGGTACGGACGGCGTCCATAGCCACGTTGCCGCCACCAAAGACGACGACGTTCTTGCCGTGCTTGGTGGGGGTGTCGTACTCGGGGAACTTGTTGGCCTTCATCAGGTTCACGCGGGTGAGGTACTCGTTAGCGAAGAAGACGTTGGGCAGGTTCTCGCCGGGGACGTTGAGGAACTTGGGCAGGCCTGCGCCGGTCGCCACGTAGATGGCGTCGAAGCCCTGCTCGAACAACTCCTCGGCCGTGGCCATGTTGCCCACGACGGAGTTGTACTCAAACTTGACGCCCATGTCCTCCAGGCCGTCAATCTCGCGCTTGACGACTGCCTTGGGCAGACGGAACTCGGGGATGCCGTAGACCAGCACGCCGCCGCCGGTAAAGAAGGCCTCAAAGACGGTGACGTCAAAGCCGTTGCGGGCGAGCTCGCCGGCGCAGGTGATGCCGGACGGGCCAGAGCCGACGACGGCGACCTTCTTGCCGTTCTTGGGGGCCATCTTGGGCGTGGAGGCGAGCTCGGGGCGGTCACCCAGGAAGCGCTCGAGCTGGCCGATGGCCACGGGCTCGGACTTCTTACCACGGATGCACTTGCCCTCGCACTGGTTCTCCTGCGGGCAGACGCGGCCGCAGATAGCGGGAAGCATGGAGTCCTCGCGGATGGTATCGAGGGCGCCGCCGAAGTCCTTCGCGCGGATCTGCTCGATAAAGCGGGGGATGTTGATGTTGACGGGGCAGCCCTCAACACAGAACGGCTTCTTGCAGTTGAGGCAGCGCTCGGCCTCGGCTAGCGCCATCTCCTCGGTGAAGCCCTTGTCGACGGGGCGGAAGTCGCAGGCGCGCTCGGCAGCCGGCTCCTCGTTATCGGGGGTGCGGGGTGACTTCATATCGGCAACGAAACGACCGTTAACTAGTGGCATGCGCAGCTCTTTTCCTCATAGGCCTTGAGGGACGCGCCCTCTTCGGAACGGTAAGCGGCCTGGCGGGCACGAAGGTCATCCCAGTCGACCAGGGTGGCATCGAAGTCGGGGCCGTCGACGCAAGCGAACTTGGTCACGCCGCCCACCTCGACGCGGCAGCAGCCGCACATACCGGTGCCGTCAACCATGATGGGGTTGAGCGACGCGGTGATGGGGGTGTCGTACTTCTGGGCGGTGAGGGTCGAGAACTTCATCATCGGAACGGGGCCGACGCAGAAGACCTGGCTCACGGCCTTGTCCTGCAGCAGACGCTCCAGCGGAGCGGTGACAACGCCCTGCTCGCCGTAGGAACCGTCGTCAGTGGTGATGTGGATGTGGTCCTCGTCGAGGAGCTCGCGGAACTGATCCTCCATGAGCAGGAGGTCCTTGGTGCGGGCGCCCATGATGGCGTGCACCTCGTGACCGGTCTCGACCAGGTGCTTGGCGACCGGGAAGGCAATTGCCAGGCCGACGCCGCCGCCAATGACGGCGCAGGGGCCCTCAGCCATCTCGGTGGGAACGCCCAGCGGGCCCACGACGTCGCGCAGCGACTCGCCGGCCTCGTAGGTGGAAAGCATCTCGGTGGTCTTGCCGATCACCATGAAGATGAACTCGACCCAGCCCTCGTCACCGTTCCAGCCGGCCAGGGTAAACGGGACACGCTCGCCCGTCTCATTGGCGCGAACCATGAGGAACTGTCCAGCGTGCGCATGCTTGGCGATTGCGGGCGCCTCGATGCGGAACTTGAACACCTTCTCCGAGAACTGCGTCTTCTCCAGGATCTTATACATAGAACCCCTCTCTTGTTAGGGCGACCGAACCGTGCCTCCACGGAAATGGACGGTAGCCCGAATAAAACCGTACGCGCACAGGCGTTGTGCAGACATACGGTGCAAATTATACCCTCATGGACATGTCGCTTACGTGTATCTTCGGCGGTTGGGAGCAGGGTTTATCCACTTTGGCCTACCAAATAGGGGCAGGTGTATTTTGGTCAGTTTTATCGGGTAAAACGGCAAAGGGGGCCGGCCTCGGGTTGTGATGAGGCCGGCCCCCTTTGGGGCGCTATGTGTGTATGTCGGCGCGCGGTTGATTGCGATGCCGCAACTGAGGTGTTTCCGCAGATAAAACCTGCCAAAATAAACCTGTCCCTAAATGGTAGGCTTTAGTGCTTGCCGTTGGCGGAAGCGGCGCCGTTGACGTGATCGCGGGCGTAGATTACGCCGTGCACGATCGCCAGGCCGGCGGCGTCTGCGGCGCGGGCGCAGGTATCCTGGAAGTCCTCGGCCTCGCGGGCGCGCAGCTGCTTGAGCACGTAGTCGGCGACAGCCATCTTGCCGGGAGGGTTGCCGATGCCGGTGCGGATGCGGCTGAAGTCGCGGCTGCCCATCTTGTCGATGATGGAACGCAGCCCGTTGTGGCCAGCATGGCCGCCGCCCACCTTAACGCGTACGTCGCCGGCGGGAATATCGAGCTCATCGTGGATCACGAGCAGCTCCTCGGCCTTGATTTTGTACTCGCGGCAAAGCTTGGAGATGGGACCGCCCGAGGTATTCATGTACGACTGTGGCTTGACCAGCACAATCTGACGCTTGCCGCCCTCTTCCTCGGGGTCGTTGATGTTGATGAGCGCGACCTCGGCGCCGGCCTGGTTTTTCCAGTACGTGACACCGGCCTGACGGGCCAACTCGTCGATTGCTTTGAAGCCAGCGTTGTGGCGGGTCTCGGCATACTCATCGCCAGGGTTGCCAAGTCCGGCAACCATGCGAATCTTAAGCGGCTGTGCAGCTGCCATATTTGTCCCTTCGTTACACAAATAGTTCAATCAACGACAAAGGCTACCACGCCCGCCGAAGGCGAGACTTCGTTTCAGCGAAATCCCACCAGACAAAAGCACGGCCGCAGCAGAGCAAGCCGTCGGAACAGAAGAAACCCCCGCGCGACCTTTGCGAAGCAAGGGGGAGCGCGGGGGTTTCTTCTGTTCCGACGGCGATGCGCCGGGTTGCAAGGACGATGCGACTACAGCGCGAAGTCGCCGCCGACGAGCGTGGAGACGGGCTCCTCGTGGTAAACGGCGGAGATGGCCTGAGCGAACTCCTCGGCGACCGAGATAGTCTTAATCTTGCCGCCGACCTCGACGGGGATGGCGTCGGTGACGACGCACTCGACGATCGGGGCGTCGTTCAGGCGCTCGATGGCCGGACCGGAGAAGATGCCGTGGGTGGCGCAGACGTAGATGTCGCCAGCGCCCATGGCCTTGAGCTCCTTGACGTTGGCGCACAGGGTGCCAGCGGTGTCGATCATGTCGTCATTGATGACGCAAGTCTTGCCCTTAATGTCACCGATGATGCCCATGACCTCGGCGGCGTTGTGGCGCGGACGGCCCTTGTGGGCGATGGCCAAGTCGCAGCCGAGCATGTCGGACAGCTTCTTGGCGGCCTTGGCACGACCCACGTCGGGGGAGACGACAACCAGGTTGTCGGTGTCGAAGTGCATGTCGTTGTAGTACTGGCCAAACAGCGGCAGTGCGGACAGATGGTTAACCGGGATATCAAAGAAGCCCTGGATCTGACCCTGGTGCAGGTCGAGGGTGATGATGCGGTCGACGCCGGCGCGCTCGAGCAGGTTGGCGACGAGGCGGGCGGTGATGGGCTCGCGCGGGCCGGCCTTGCGGTCCTGGCGGGCATAGCCGTAGTGGGTGATAACGGCGGTGATGGAGCGGGCGGATGCGCGCTTGGCAGCGTCGGTGGCGATGAGCAGCTCCATGAGCATGTCGTTGACGTTGCCGCCGGCCACGGACTGAATCAGGAAGACGTCGGCGCCGCGGACGGTCTCGTCGTAGCGGGCGTAAATCTCACCGTTGGCGAACTGCTTTAGCGTAAGGCCCGAAAGCTCGACCCCAAGGTACTCAGCAATCTTCTGAGCGAGGGGACGGTTGGAGGAACCGGAATACACGCGGATGGACTTGCGCATATTCTCCGACTTCTCGGGATCATTAATCGGCATTACCCTTCTCCTTTATACATCGAATGCCATATAGATGCCTTGTTGCATTGTAACCGCGTGACGGGGCTTATCGAGCCTTGATAACGTCTTTACCGTCAACGGACACGAACCGACCACTCATCCGGTCGCGCAGGTCACGATAGAAAAAGGAGCCGTCCCCGTGGGAACAGCTCCTTTTGTGCTTGGTAAAACGTTATACCTCGTCGTTCTCGTGCAGACGGCGGCGGTAATCGACGGCCCAGCCCTCAATATTTACCTGACGGGCGCGGCCCAGACCGAGTGCGTCTGCCGGGACCGGCTCAGTGATGACGGAGCCGGCGGCCACGAGCGCGCCGTCGCCAATCTGGGCGGGCGCGACCATCATGGTATCGGAACCGATGAAGGCATCCTTGCCGATGACGGTTTTGTGCTTGTGTACGCCGTCGTAGTTGCAGGTGATGGAGCCGGCGCCCACGTTGACGCCGGAGCCCATGGTCGTGTCGCCGATGTAGGACAGGTGCGGCACCTTGGAGCCCTCGCCGATCGTGGACTTCTTGATCTCCACGTGCGTGCCGGCCTTGGAGCCGTCGAGCATGTGGGTACCCGGGCGCAGGTAGGCGCGCGGGCCGCAGTCGACGCCGTTCTCGATGACGGCCTCGATGGCGATGGTCTCATCGATGATGCAGCCGCTGCCGACGGTGGTGTCGGTGAGACGGCTGTTGGGGCCGAGCTGGCACTCCTCGCCCACGGTGACGTGGCCGATCAGGTGCGTCTGCGGCCACACGACGGTGTCGCGGCCGATGGTGGCGTCGGGGCCGATCCAGGCCTGCGTGGGGTCGATGAAGGTAACGCCCTCGGCCATCCAGTGCTCGTTGATGCGGTCGCGCGCGATGGCGGTGAGCTGCGCGAGCTGGATGCGGCTGTTGACGCCCAGGCCGTCGCGGTAGTCATCGCAGTGGAAGATGGAGACTGCCTGGCCGTGGCCCTTGAGGATCTCGAGCATGTCGGGCAGATAGTACTCGGACTGCGCGTTGTCGTTGCCGATCTCGTCAATGTGCGCGGCGAGCTGCACGCCGTCGAAGGCGTAGCAGCCGGCGTTGCACTCGAGCAGCGTGGCGGCCTGCTCGGGTGTGCAGTCCTTCTGCTCGATGATGCGTTCGATCTGGCCGTCGGCACCCAGCTTGATGCGGCCGTAGCCGAAGGGGTCGGGCGGGGTCATGGTCATGACGGTGCAGGCGAGCTCGCCGGTGGCGACGGTCTGCGCGAACTTGGCGACGGTGTCGGCGGTGATGAGCGGCAGGTCGCCGTTGAGCACGACGACGGGGCCTTGCGTGATGCCGCAGGCCTCGAGCGCGACTTTCACGGCGTGACCGGTGCCCAGGCGCTCGGTCTGCTCAACGCACTCGACCTTGGTGGCGCTGTTGGCATAGGCGCCGTCGATGAGGGCGCGCATCTCGTCGGCGTGGCTGCCGATGACGACCACGACGCGGCTGCAGCCGGCCTTGATGGTGGCGTCGACGATCCACTGGACCATGGGCTTGCCCAGGATCTTGTGCGAAACCTTGCAGTGGTTCGACTTCATGCGGGTGCCCTCGCCGGCAGCGAGGATAATTGCGGTTGCGTCCATGTGATCTCCTGTTACGTTATAGAGACGTGTGTTTGGAAACGATACACGGCGCAATATGATACCGCAGGCATATGTTGAGCGCGTAGCGATTGGCTCATGGCGGCCGATGTCGGTGCCGCCGGCGTGGCGTTTGCGCTGCTTGCGTGCGGCGTTGGCGGTGCTGCGGAGCTGTCGTTTGAGCGAGGGGACGGGGGTGCCCGTGGACAACATACAAGAGGAGTTTGGCGGCGAGCCCGTCGCGGCATTCTCGATGTCGCATCCGGCTGTGCCGGCCCTCTACATGGTGCTGACGCTGGGGCTCACCATGTTCTCGATGCAGCCGGTGCTGATTGCGCTGTCACTTGCGGGCGGGCTGGCGTATGGATTTGCGACGCGCGGGGCTGCCCGCACGCTGGGCGCACTCCGCTGGCAGCTGCCGGTGATTTTGATTATCGCGCTGGTCAATCCGCTGTTTAGCGCCTCGGGCTCGACGGAGCTGTTCCGTATTGGCATGCGCGCGGTGTATCTGGAAAGCATGGTATACGGCCTGTGCATGGGCGGGCTGTTTGTGGCGAGCGTGCTGTGGTTTGAGGCCGCGGCGTCGATGCTCGAATACGACAAGGTGCTCGCGCTGCTGGGCAATGCCGCACCGGTGATTGCGCTCATGATCTCGATGTGCATGAGGCTTATCCCGCAGTTTTTACGCCGCGGTCGTACGGTGCTGGCGGTGCAGGATGCGATTGATGTGCCGGGCCGCGCGCCCACCGATCCCGTGCGATCGCGCCTGCGGGCGTCGAGCGTGTTGATGGGCTGGGGCATGGAAGATTCGCTGGAGCGCGCGGACGCCATGCGCTCCCGTGGGTGGGGCGCCGCGACGCGTCGAACGACGTATGCGCGGTATCGGCTGGGGCGCGGCGATGTTGCCGCGCTGGCCGGGCTCGCACTGTTTGGTGCTGCCGCGGTGGCGGTGGCGTGGACCGCGACGACGCAGTATTCGTTTTATCCGCAGCTCTCGGTGCCGGCGCCGTGGCTGGGCTATGTCGTGTACGCTGCCTGGCTGATGCTGCCTTGCGCGTTGCACGCGATTGATGAGAAGAGGTTCGGCTGATGGCTCGGTTGGATAGCTGCTCGGTAACGGGCGGGGCGTGCGGCTCCGATGTGCCTGCGATTGAGGTACGGGGTCTGAGCTTTACCTACCCCGGGGCTGAGGCGTCGGCACTCGAGGGGCTCGACTGGTCTGTTCCCCAAGGTGCATTTGCGCTGCTTGTTGGCGGTACCGGATCGGGTAAGTCGACGCTGCTGTCGCTGCTCAAGCCCGAGATCGCGCCGGCGGGTACGCGCTCCGGCGAGCTGCGCGTGCTGGGCGAGCCCGTCGCCGACATGGATGTGCGGGCATCGGCGGAGCGCGTGGGCTATGTGTTTCAGGATCCCGAGAACCAGATCGTGTGCGAAACCGTGTGGCACGAGATGGCGTTTGGCCTGGAAAACTTGGGGCTAGCATGTGATGAGATGCGCCGTCGCGTAGCTGAGACCAGCTATTTCTTTGGGCTGGAAGATTGGCTTCACCGCGATACTGACACGCTTTCGGGTGGTCGCAAACAGTTGCTGTCGTTGGCGGCCGTTCTGGCGCTGCGCCCGCGCGTGCTTCTGCTTGACGAGCCCACGTCCCAACTGGATCCCGTTGCCGAGAAGAGTTTTCTGCATGCGCTGTTCCGCGTGAACCGCGAACTGGGCTGCACGGTTATCGTGGCAACGCATCAACCGCGGCCGATGCTCGAATACGCGACGTGCGCGTACCGGATTGAGGGCGGCCGCGTATGCGAGGTCGCTGACATCGCCTCCTTGGGGCATCGTGAAGAGCTGTTTTCTGGCGAGGTGCCAGGGTGGGGTGCCTCGTGGCGTGCAAAAAACGGAGTTTTCAGCAGCGCCAGTGGCCAGCTGGGCTCTTTGGACCCGCGCGCGGGCGCTCCGGGTGCAGAAAAAGGGCTGAAATCGGACAAATCGGGTGAATTTGAGGCGCAAATACTGCCGCAAGACGACTCGGGGGCGCCATCGCGCGCCGGTGGATGCCGAATTCTCCCAAAAATGCACGCTGGGTCGGCTACTACCCTGGCAGGGAGCTGGTTTCGCTACGATCGAGCGTCCGGCTGGGTGCTGCGTGGACTCGATGCGGCGTTTTCGGCTGGCGCGGTGCATGCGGTTGTGGGCGGTAACGGCTGCGGCAAGTCGACAATGCTTTCGGTGCTGGCCAAGACGGTCAAGTTGCAGCGTGGGCATATGGAGCGCGGGGCGGGATCGGCAGCGCTGCTGCCTCAGAACCCCAAGGCGTTGCTGGTTGCCGAGACGGTGCGCGACGAGCTGATGGAATGGGCTTCGACCTGCGGATATGACGAGGCTGTGGCGCGTGAGCGCGCGGCGAGCCTGGGGCTGTCGGGCTTGGATGGACGCCACCCGTACGATCTTTCGGGCGGGCAGCGTCAACTGCTTGCATTGGCAAAACTGCTGCTAATCGGCCCCGAACTACTATTGCTCGATGAGCCCACCAAGGGTTTGGACCTGACCAGCCGCCGCATCATTGCCCGCGCTCTGCGTGACCATGCAGAGGCTGGCGGCACCGTCATCATGGCCACGCACGACCTGGATTTTGCCGAGCAGGTTGCCGATGACATTGCCATGATGTTCGACGGTGAGATTGCCTGCATGGAGCCGCCGACCGACTTTTTTGCCGACAACGTGTTCTACAGGGCGTGATGGGATGACGGATTATCGCGTCTCGCGCCTACTAGCAAAACTGGAGATCCCACTGCTGCTGGCGGTGCCGGCGGTAATGGCCGCGGCGTTGCTGGCGGGCGTTGAGCAGGCGGCGCTTGCCATGCTTGTCGTGGTGGCGCTGGTGCTTGCGTTGTTCTTTGCGGGCTACGAGGCGTCGCGACCGGGCCTGCGCCAGATTATGCCAACGCTGGTTTTGGCGGCGTTGGCCGCGGCGGGGCGCATCTTGTTTGGCCCCATTCCCGACTTTAAACCCGTGAGTGCCATCGCCATTATCGCCGGGGCGACGCTCGGTCGTCGTAACGGCTTTATGGTCGGTGCGCTGGCGGCGCTGACCAGCAACTTCTTTTTTGGACAGGGCATGTGGACGCCATGGCAGATGTATGCCTGGGGCCTGGTTGGCTATGTTGGCGGCGCGCTGGCGCATGCGGGCGCGTTCGACCGTGCGGATGGAACCGTGCGCATGCCGGCGCTGATGGCGTACGGCTTTGCATCGGGCCTGCTCTACGGCGTGGCAATCAACGCCTACGACATCATCGGTTTTGTGCAGCCGCTCACGTGGGCGGGCGCCGTGGCGCGTCTTGCCACGGCAGTGCCGTTCGATATCACACACGGCCTCGCGACCTGCGTGTTCTTAGCCGCCCTGTACAGGCCCTGGTGTCGACGGATCAACCGCGTCGTCGTGAAGTACGGACTGTAGGGCTGGTTGCGTTCCCTTACGAACTTGCGGTGGAATAGTTCTCGTTTTTGGCTGTTTGGGGCCGAAGCAGGAACTATTCCACCGCAACTTATAGGGGGACGAGGTCAGATGATCCCTTTTCCTCCGTCCCCAGGGGATCAGCTGGGGTTAGAGCTCTAGCGTGAGGGTGACGGGACAGTGGTCGCTGCCAAAGATGTCGCCACGGATACCGGTGTCGCGAACGTCGGTGGCGATTGAATCACTTACCAGGAAATAATCGATGCGCCAGCCTGCGTTGTTCTTGCGGGCATTAAAGCGGTAGCTCCACCAGCTGTAGACGCCCTCGACGTCGGGATTTGCTGCGCGCCAGGTGTCAGTAAAGCCGGCGTTGAGCAGCTCGGTAAACTTGCCGCGCTCCTCGTCCGAAAAGCCGGCGTTGCCGCGGTTGGACTTGGGGTTCTTAAGGTCGATCTCCTCGTGCGCCACGTTAAAGTCGCCGCAGGTCACAACGGGCTTGCCGGTCTCGCGCTCAAGCGCGCTCAAAAAGCCGCGATAGGCATCGTCCCAGGCCATGCGCACGTCGATGCGCGCGAGCTCATTTTGGGCGTTGGGCGTGTAGACATCCACAAACCAAAACTTGTCGAACTCGAGCGCGCAGACGCGGCCCTCGGTTGTGGCTTGGGCGACGAGCTCGGCCGCCTCGCCCTCGCCAGCGTAGGGCAGCAGTGCGTCGGCGTGCAGCACGCGCAGCGGTTCCTGGCGGCTAAAGACCGCAGTGCCCGAATAGCCTTTACGCTCGGCGTAGCTCCAGGTTTGGTGATAGCCGGCCAGGTCAATATCGACCTGGCCCTCCTGCAGCTTGGTCTCCTGCAGCGCCAAGATATCGACATCGAGTTCTTGCGCGATTTGGATAAAGCTCGGGTCCTTTTTGAGCACGGCGCGCAGGCCGTTGACGTTCCACGAGGCGAAAGTGTAAGTCTGAGGCATGGTGTCCTTTCGACGGGGTTGGCAGGCTTAAGATTAGCGCAACAGGGGCGGGGCGGAGTCCGCGAGTGATAGTGCGAACGCCGCCGTCCCGGAGACACGGACGGAGGACATATATGACGCAGGCAATATCGGACCCCAAGCAGGCCTCCGCCGCGCTGGCGGAGCTGTTCGGCACCCACAAGCGCGTGGTCTTCTTTGGCGGCGCGGGTGTTTCCACGGCGAGCGGCATCCCCGATTTCCGCAGCGTGGACGGCCTGTATCACCAGCAGTTTGCCTACCCGCCCGAGACTATGCTCTCGCATAGCTTTTACGAGGAGCATCCGGCCGAGTTCTTCGACTTCTACCGGACCAAGATGATCTCCCTTAACGCCAAGCCCAACCGCTGCCACGCTAAGCTGGCCGAGCTGGAGCGCGCCGGCAAGCTCGACGCCGTGGTGACGCAAAATATCGACGGCCTGCATCAGGTGGCCGGCTCGCAGCGTGTGTTCGAGCTGCACGGATCGGTCCATCGAAACATTTGCCAGTCGTGCGGCGCGGTCTATAGCGCCGAGTGGATTTGCTCGCGCGAGCACGAGGACGCCGCGGGCGTGCCCGTGTGTCCTGCGTGCGGCGGGCGCATTAAGCCCGATGTGGTGCTCTACGAGGAGCCGCTCGATGAGCGCGTGCTGACTGGTGCCGTTGCCGCCATCGCCGCGGCTGATGCCCTCGTCGTGGGCGGGACCTCGCTCGTAGTGTATCCGGCGGCGGGCCTTACGCGCTACTTTACCGGCGATACGCTGGCCATTTGCAATCTTGCTCCCACCGATCAGGATGCAAATGCCGACCTGCTGATTTCTTGCGACATCGCGGCCGCGTTTGCGTTCTAGCCCGTGTGCGCGGATACAATAGAAAGACTGATTGCAAAGCGACCCCGCCGCCTGCGTCCGAGCGCGGCGGCGCGGGCATTTTAGGAGGATGTTCATGGCGAACGATAGCAAGACATGGCGGTGCGGAAAGTACGAGCTCAGCTTTGACCGTCCGCGCATCATGGGCGTCCTCAACGTGACGCCCGATTCGTTTAGCGACGGCGGGGAGCACTTCAACCCGGATGCCGCCATCGAGTATGGCCTGGCGATGCTCGACGCCGGCGCCGACATCATCGACGTGGGCGGCGAGTCCACGCGCCCCGGCTTTACCCCGGTCAACCCCGACGAGGAGGCTCGCCGCGTGCTGCCCGTGGTGCGCGCGCTGGCCAAAGAGGGCGCCATCGTCTCGATCGACACGCGCCACGTGGCGGTCGCCAAGGCGGCCGTGCGCTGCGGCGCCTCGATCGTCAACGACGTGACGGGCTTCACCGACCCCAAGATGGTCGAATTTGTCGCGACGAGCACCTGCGGCGTCATCGTGATGCACGCCGGCGAGGTCGCGGCGCCCACCCGCACGCATGCGACGGTGCAGCTCGATACCTCGGCCGCGGCGTTTGTTGCCGAGAAGGCGCGCGAAGCGGCCGCCGAGGCTGCGCGCGAGGCCGAGAAGCCTGCCCGCCGCCGTCGCGGCAAGTTGCTGGGCGAGCCCAAGACGGAGGCTAAACTGCCGGGAGGCGTGGTGCAGCCCTCGTTACCGTTTGGAGATCCGGAACCCGTGCCCGAGTCCACGGACGAGCAGAAGCAGGAGGCACCGGCCGCCGAGCAGGCTGCCCCTGTCTCCGAGGCCGCCGCGACCCCTGAGCCCGCGCCGGAGCCGAATGACCACCTGGCAGCCATGATGCGCCGCAGCGCCCGCCGCGAGGAGGCCTACGTGCCCACCTCTCAGCTCCGCCGCTTTACCCTGCCCGATTCGGCACCCATCATGCGCCGTGTCATGGGCTTTCTGTCCGACCAGGCTCGCACGCTCATCCATGCCGGCGTGTCGCGCGACCGCATCTGCATAGATCCCGGTCCGGGCTTTGGCAAGACGGCCAACGAGGACATCGTCATCCAGCGCGAGACCGCCAAGATGGCGTCGCTGGGCTATCCGCTCATGTGCGCCGTGTCGCGCAAACGCTTTGTGGGTGCTGTCTCGGGCGTGACCGATGCCGCCGCGCGCGATGCCGCCACGTTTGGCGTGTGCCTGGGCGCCATCCAGGCCGGCGCCAACATCGTGCGCGTGCACGACGTCGCGGGCTTTGCGCAGTTCCTGAATGGTTACTGGGCTGTCGCCAAGCCGCAGCCGCGCCGTGCGTTTGTGGCTGTGGGCTCCAATCTGGGGCATCGTTGCGATAACATCCGCGCCGCACGCGACATGATCGCCGAGATCCCGCTCACCTGCGTGTCCAACTGCTCGCGCATCTACGAGAGCGAGCCGGCCTACGAGACGCGCCAGGACGCATTTGCCAACGCCGTCATCGAGATCAAGACCGAGCTGGCGCCGTTGGTGCTGCTCGATGAGCTTATGAAGATCGAGGCCGAGCTGGGGCGCGACCGCTCCAAGAAAGCCAAGGTCAACGGTCCGCGCACCATCGACCTGGACCTGCTGTGGATGGACGGCGAGACCCACGGCGGCAAAAAGCTGCGCCTGCCGCATCCGCTCATTGGCGAGCGCGACTTTGTGCTGGTGCCGCTCGAGGACCTGATGCACGACCCGGCGCGGTTCTTCCGCTACAACGGCGTCGAGGTCAAGGAGCCCGAGGACCGCGTGGGCCACATCGTGGGCGAATTGGGGCGCATGTAGATGATTGAGATGAATGCTGTAGCCGCCGGTACCGAGCTTGACGCCGCGCGCGATGCGGGCCGCGAGGGTGCGTCCGCGGGCTGGTGCGCTTGGAGCGCGGGCGAGGCGTCGTTGACGTTTTCGCTGGTCGTGCGCCCGGACGTGAACATGCATGCCTTCCACGGCCTGCCGTTTGTGGCGGCGATGGGCATGATGGACGCGCTCGTGGGCACGGCTGCGGCACCGGGGCTGGGCCTTGCCGGCAAGGTGGGCATTCAATGGCCGAGCGACATTGTGTGCGGCGCGCCCGCGTTTGAGACGTCGTTCGCGCGTGTCGCCGTCAACGGCGGCGCCGGTGCCGCGGGCATGTTCGGTGCCGTGACGGTGGATATTGAGCGTTCGGCGTTGAGCGAACTCGGTGTAGATGTGGCCGACGAAGCGCTGGTCGAGGCGCTGTCCGCCGCCGTGCTGGCCCGCGTGGACGCCTGGGCGGTTGTTGCCAACACGCCGCAGGGCGCTGCTGGTCCGCTGGCCCCCGTGCTGGGCGAGTACTTCGACATGGTGCCGCTGCTGGGACGCCAAGTTGCGGCGGTGTCGCCCAACGGCCTGCCACTCGCGGTGGGCGTGTTTGCGGGCCTGGACATCTGGGGCCGCGCGACTATCAAGACCGATGCCGGCGAGCAGGAGTTTCCGCCCGAGGCCGTACGGATTCGCGGGCTGTAACGCGAGGCGCCAGCGCTCAAAGATAACGATGACAACAGAAGCCCTTCTCGGCTTGCACCGGGGAGGGCTTCTGCGTGACCCGAGAGAATAGCCGCGTCGATCCTATTCCTCAAAACTGAAAATTTTTCAGTTTTGAGGAATAGGCTTGGCGAACGTTTGCGGGGGGGGCTGTGACATCGGGCGTGCTCGACTTAAGCCCCGCCTTACCCCAGCTCCTGCATGCGGCGGTAGATTTCGCAGATGCCCTTGATGGTGAGCTGTCCGTCGACCACGTCGAAGGCATCGGTCGAATCGGCGACGATGCCGGCGAGACCGCCCGTGGCGATAACGGTGGCGTCCTCACGGCCCAGCTCGCGCTTCATGCGCGCAACCAGGCCCTCGGCCATGGCGGCGGCGCCCACCACGGCGCCGACCTTGATGCATTCCTCGGTGTCGCGGCCGATGGCGTGCTCGGGCGCCTCGAGCGGCACGCTGGCGAGCTTGGCGGCGCGGGCGGCAAGCGCGTCCATGGAGATGCGGATGCCCGGCGCGATCGCTCCGCCAATGTAATAGCCGTCCTCATCGATGACGTCGATATTGGTTGCGGTGCCAAAGTCCACCACGATTGCCGGTGCACCGTAGAAGGTCTCTGCCGCAACGGCGTTGGCGACGCGGTCGGCACCTACGGCCTGGGGGCGCGCCGCGCGCAGCTTGGTCACCGCGGCCGTCTGCGGCCCGATGACGATGGCGTCCGCGGCAATGCGGTCGGCTACGGCGTGCCATTCGCGCGAGAGCTGCGGCACCACGCCGGCAAAGGCGATCGCGTCGACCGCATCGAGCGAAAGGTCGTACATCTTAAAGAAACCCATCAGGCGCACATGGATCTCGTCGGCGGTATAGGAGCGATCGGTGGGCATGCGCCACGACTGCACCAGCTCGTCTCCGTCAAACAGACCCATGGCCGTCTGCGTGTTTCCCATATCGATAGCGAGCAGCATGTCTACTCCCAGTGTTGGCATAAAAGGACGCGCACCATTGTATACGTGCCGTCGACGGCGCTCGGCTGCGATTCGTTTACGGTGATGCGGACTGAGGGGTTTTAAATATGAAGGAATTATGCTCTACGAGATTTTCCTTGCCGTTTACCGAACTCCCACGTAATATTCTTTCTTGCGCACATGAGGCGCCCAGACATTGCGGGGTGGAGCAGTCTGGTAGCTCGCCGGGCTCATAACCCGGAGGTCGTAGGTTCAAATCCTGCCCCCGCGACCAAGACTTTTAGCAGCTCAGAGGCATTGTTCCTCTGGGCTGTTTTCTTTTTTGACTTTCAATCTTGGTCGAATTTTGGTCGAAATCAATTTTAAACAGCCTATTTTGAACAGGGCGCCTGCCTGAACCAGCTCCACACCGGTTGGCGCCGATTGGCGATGAGTTCAGTAGGACCGTTCGTCACTCCTCCACACTCTCTGCGCTTTAGTTCAGACTCGACGGGTACAGGGCGCACCTGTCGCCGGCGATCGGCTGCTTCGACGGGTGGCCGATCTGCTGGAGGGCCTCGGTCCACGCCGACTCCGACCTGATGGTCGGCATGCTCGGGGACCTCGTGGGGATAGTCGGGCCGACCGAGGACCGGCCGCTCACGGTGCACACCGACGGCGGGGCCGTCTACATGGGGCGCGAGCGGCGCGAGGCGTGCGGACCCGGGGTCAGGCGCTCGATGTCGAGGAGGGCCCGGAGCCCCGACAACGCGCGCGCCGAGGGGTTCTTCGGCACGCTCAAGTGCGACTTCCTCGAGGGCGGGGACTGGACCGGCGTGCCGTTCGAGGAGTTTTCCCGGCCGCTCGGCGAATATATCGAGTGGTGCGGGGGGGGGGCAAGCTCAAGAAGGACCTAGGATGGAAGAACATTAGGGAGTATCGCGAGGAGAGGGGCCATGCGGCATAGCGCCGGGGCATGGTCCGGAAAAACGTCCGGGGTCCCTGATATATGTATTATTTATCGTTTTAAAATGCCCGCATCAGAGAAATGCGGACACCTTTGCATAAGGGGGAAGCCGTGAGCAAGCACGCAGAGTCCAGGAAGGGTGGCGGGCGCAAAGCGGCTCGCATCGCGCTAACGATTCTGCTGGCGATTTGCCTCGTCGGTATCGGTGCAGTGGCGGCCTGGCACTTTCTCGCGCCCAAGGCGGACGCCGGCGCCACCGTCACCTCCTTCGATGGCATGTCCGACGACGAGATCCGGGCCGAGCTCGACCGCCAGGTCGAGGCGAGCCGCATGACCATCTCCGTGGCCGCCAAGCCGCAGCTGCAAAACGGCCGCGTCCGCGTGAACGTGGTAAACGCGCAGGACTCGCGCTTCGGCCAGCTCTTCACCCTCGAGCAGGACGGCAAGGTCCTCTATAAGTCGGGCGTCGTGGACCCGGGCAAGACCGTCGAATGGGTCGACGCCGAGGACGCCCACGCCGGCGAGGCGACCGTCACCGTGAGCGCGGCGGACACCGAGACGGGCAAGGCCACCGGCAATCCGCAGTCCGTGACGGTGGAGATCGTCGAATAGCGCCTATCGAGCGGATGGCCGGGGAGCTCGCCACAACGGAATCCGCAAGCTAGCGCCCACGCTCTGCCCAGCCACCGCCACCGCGGCCTAGTACTCCATCCGGGAGCCCGCGGGCATGCGCCCGCGTTCCATAGCAAAGGCAGGAAGCCAACAGGAAGGAAGAACCATGTCCATCAAGAACCGCACCATCGCCGTAGTATGCGGCCTCGCGCTCGCCACGACCGCCCTCGCGCCCGCCGCGGCCCTCGCCGCCCCCCTCGGCAACACCGGAACGACCGATGTCACCATCCAGGTTGACAAGGGCGGCCAAGAAGACCAGCTCGCCTTCGATGTCCCCACGAAAATCCCGTTCGCCGCTAAGGCCGACGGCACCCTCGTCGGCCCCTCCAAAGATGCGATCAAGATCGTCAACAAGTCCGTCTTCCCCATCCACGTGACCGGCATGTCGACCTCCACCGGGGACACGGGCTGGAACCTCGTCGCCGACGCCTCGAAGTCCGGGAGCAATGACTCGCTGTCCTTCGAGCTCAACGATGTCTCCGCCGCCACGCCCGCCGACCTCTCTGCCAACAAGGACTGGAACATGGGCTACGCCGGCTCCGGCAAGGACTCCGTCGCCATCACCTCCACGGGCAAGGTCTCGCACGTGACCAAGGACCTCTCCAAGCCCCAGAAGGCCGCGACCATCACCTGGACGCTCGCCGCTGGCAACGCTCAGTAGGAGGCAACCGATGGACGCCAGAAGAGGGGCGGCGGCAGCCGCCGCGCTGACGCTTGCGGGGGGCCTCGTGCTCTGCCCGGCGCCCGCGCTCGCGCAGGCGTCCGACACGGGCACGACCGAAGTCACCATCGTCGCCGGCCCCGGCTGGGGCCAAAAGGAGGGCGACGGCGCACAGGCCAAGGGCAACCGAACGGGCGGCAACATGCCGCAGACGGGCGATCCGTCCGCGTGGATCCCGTTCCTGGCGACCGGCGCCGCCGCGTGCGCGGCGGGGCTGGCCGCAACTTCGCGCACGAGGGGGGAGGGCGCCGATGAGGACAAGAGGTAAGATTCTCGGCGCCTTCCTCGGCGCCCTCTCGCTCGTGGCCGCACTTACCGCCGCGCCCTCCCCCGCCCTCGCGGACGAAGCTCAGATCAGCGTCTCCGTCCCCGAGGCCGTCCCCTGCTTCGTCAAGCACGACGGCACCGTCATCGCGCCGTCGAACTGGGAGATAAAGAACGAGGAGAGTTCCGTGAAGGTCTCCCTGGGCGCGGTCTCCGTCACCCCGAACGACAAGGCGATCTCCCTCTCCGCCAGCTCGTCTGTCGCGGGCAGCGCCAAGTCCCCGTGGTTCTCCTACTCCTACAAGAAGGAGGTCCCGTTTACGCAGAACAAGACCGGCGACAAGCTCGACCCGGGCGCCAGCGTCTCCGTCGACTGGTCCGTGGGCCAGCTCGACGCGGCCACCAACGCCTCCACGCTCGAGGAAGCGACCAAGGGTGAGTTCAAGCTCGCCAGTGTCAGCTTCACCTTCGTCGGGCAGAAGCCGGCCTTCGCCGTGTGGTATGAGGATAACACCGCCGGCCTCTACAAGAGGTTCGATGTGCCATCTGAGGGCGACACCTTCGAGGGCAAGAAGGTCACCGAGGTGGAAACGGGCATCGAGGACAAGGCGGAACTCTTCGGGGGAGACAAAGGCGGATACCTTACGAGCGTGACCGTCTTCGACAAGGACATTCAGCCCAGAACGACATCGAAATGGTTCTACCAATGCTATCGCCTCAAGAGCGTCGACCTCTCCAGGCTCGACACCTCTGGGCTCACGAACATGAGTGAGATGTTCTATGATTGTGGCAGACTGTCATCCCTCGACCTCTCAGGATGGGACACCTCAAAGGTCACGACAATGTGGCAGACGTTCTACGGGTGCCGGAGCCTCCTGTCGCTCGACGTCTCTGGCTGGAACACCTCGAGCGCCACGAACATGGGCAGCACATTCGAGGGCTGCGACAAGCTCACCTCGCTCGACGTCTCAAATTGGAACGTCTCGAACGTTACGTCCACAGACGGGATGTTCTTCCAATGTGCAAGACTCGTCACCCTCGACGTCTCGAACTGGAACGTCTCGAACGTCACCAACTCGAAAGAGATGTTCTATGGCTGCCACTCCCTCTCCAACATCGATGCCAAGAGCTGGGACACCTCAAAGGTAACGTGCATGCGCGGCATGTTCTCGCAATGTTCCTCCCTCTCGAAGCTCGAAACCTCAGAAAAATGGAACGTCTCGAACGTCACGGACATGTACGAAATGTTCGCCTACGACGGAAGTCTCGTCACCCTCGACGTTTCGAAATGGAACGTCTCGAACGTCACGGACATGCACCGCATGTTCATCAACTGCCGGGCCCTCCCGAAGCTCGACGTCTTGAACTGGAACGTCTCTAAGGTCACGACCACGGAAGATATGTTCTTCGGCTGCCTCTCCCTCGCCAAACTCGACGTCTTGAACTGGGACGTCTCTAAGGTCACGACCATGACCGGCATGTTCCGGGACTGCAATAAGCTCCCAACGCTCGGTGTCTCCAAGTGGAACACCTCAAGCGTCACGTATATGATTGGCATGTTCCAAGGCTGCTCCTCCCTCGCCACACTCGACGTCTCGAACTGGGACACCTCGAAGGTCGCAAGCATGGTTTCTATGTTCCAAGGCTGCTCCTCCCTCGCCGAAATCAACGTCTCGAACTGGAAGATGTCAAAGGTCGGATCGGCAAGGTGGATGTTCTCCGGCTGCTCCTCCCTCGCCACACTCAACGTCTCGAACTGGAACACTTCGAGCATCACGGACATGCTGGGGATGTTCTCTGGATGCGCCTCGCTTGCGTCTATTGACGTCTCGCAATGGAACACCTCGAAGGTCGAAAGCATGCAATCTACGTTCCTCGGCTGTTCCTCGCTCACCTCAATCGGCGTCTCGGGCTGGGACACCTCAAGCGTTACTGACATGGGGTGGATGTTCTCTGGATGCACCACGCTTGCGTCTATTGACGTCTCGTGCTGGAACACCTCGAACGTCCAGTCTGTGTCGCGTATGTTCGAAAAGTGCCCTTCGCTCCAGTCCATAACAATTGGACTCCGGTGGACGAAGAGCCTAGTGAACACCGGACTCCCCGACCCCCTCTACGGGGCAGACAGGACCGCCTGCGCGCTCACGGACGTGCCCCCCGGGGTCGCCGCAACGTACTACACGAGGGAGGGGTACGTGCCGCAGGGCCATTCTGCTGGCAAGGATGACGACGAAGCAGGTGCGTCAGAGACCTCGGCAGCTGGCCGAGACAACAAATCCGACGCCGGCGGCGTTCAGGACACCGTCAGCGAAAACGACAGCCCCGAAGGCTCCGACAGTCCCGAAGGCCCCGACAGCCCCGAGGGCTCCGATAGCCCCGAGAGCTCGGACAATCCCGAAGGCTCCGACGATCCCGAAGGCTCCGACGACCCCGCCGCAAACGGCCAAGATGAAACGCTTCTAGCGGCATAGCAAACCGCATTGGAACATAGGCTGCGCGACAGCCACAAAGACGGGCCCCGTTGGTTCACTGAACTGCCTCCCATTTCCTGGACACAGGAAATGGGAGGTTTTCTTATGGATGGAAATGCTTTGTGCGACGTCGCTCTGACGCTGCGCGCAGCCGAGCTGTGCGACGGGGGCAAGCCCGCGCATCGATTGCGGCTCTGCTCGGGATACCGGAGGAAGCCTTGAGAAAATGGCTAGACGTCTACGGATCCGCTGGCATCGAGGTCCTAGCCATGATGGGAAAGAGGCACGCCGCCTGCTCGTTCGAGACGAAGGCGGCCGCCGTCAGGGCGGTCGTGGACGGGGGCATGACGAAGCGCGAGGCCATGGACGAGTACGACCTCGGCAAGTGGCTGGCCGAGGAACAGAACCTCGCAGCCCTCGGGATGGCGGTCGGAATCGAGCTCGAGCTCATAGAGACGGAGTCCTCGGTCGGATCGTTCAACGTGGACATCTACGCGCAGGAGTCCGGTACGGGCCGCAAGGTGATTATCGTGAATCAGCTCGAGGACACCAACCACGACCATCTCGCTCTGCTCATCGATACGCTTAAGGGTCGCACGGGCATCGAACTTTACGTGGACGACGACAAGGAGATCGGGCGCCGCGCCATCGCCAACAGCGGGATCTTCGAGGATTGCCTCGGACTGACGGCGGCGCCCTTCGATGCGAAAAAGGCCTCGGGGCTGCGCTTCTACAAGGCGGGCCACCCCATCAAGGGCCACCAGGACGCATGGCCCCGGTATATCGAGGAGCAGCTCGGATGGGCCCTCGAGATGAAAAAAGGTAATCGCGGAGATTGGGCTCTAAAAACGCCCAGGCAGTAATTGCCAGTGCGTTTTGATTGCCGCTTTTCCTTTGAAGGGATCTTGACTCTTTTTGTTATATGAAGCGGATGGGCCATCGATAATCACGGACCGGATGGTTTGTCTTGTCGACCGATAGACTCCAATTAGCAGGAGTTGTGACGATCCTTAACTAAAATGGTGACGTCTGAATAGACTGTAAAGGAGCCGCTAGACATAGTCCGTCTTATGATGCCTTTGGCTTACACTTCTTTATGGAGCCATATAAGGAGGCGACAATGCAACAACCTATCGCGACAAACGATGTGAATCTATTTTCTACCCTCGGGGAGAATCAATACTTCGATCGAAAGAGCGCCCGCAAGGATGACAAGGAGATCGCGAAGCATATCAGCGCATTCGCCAACTCGGCGGGAGGCAAGCTTGTTATCGGTATCGAGGATAACGGTGAGGTAACGGGCTTCAAGCGTAATGGCGCGCGCGACATTGAGAATTTTGAGCGCGCTGCACTTACGACCTGCACGCCGACCCCTATTGTCCATAAAGACCGAATCCCCGTGGTCAATTCCTCGGGCGAGGACGATTTCATTCTCGTTTTGGACGTCGATGCCTCGACCAATCACTCTGTTGCTCGCATGAGTGACGGCGAGGTGTTCTTGCGGCAGGACGACAAGAGTGTGAAGCTCAGCCGTGAACAGGTCTACGCCCTCGAGTACGACAAGGGGCAGAGAATCTTCGAGGACGAGCTTATCGAGGATTCCTCCCTAGATGACGTGGACCACGAGGTGCTTGATCGCTACAAAAAGATTCTTGGAACCGAAGTTTCCGACGACCAGGTTCTTAGAAGTCGCCGTTTCATGCGTGACGGAAAGCTGACTGTTGCCGGAGCCCTGCTATTCGCGCGGGATCCGTCCGCAATAATGCCGCAGGCCCGAGTCCGTGTCCTGCGCTATGACGGCGTCAAGATGGAGACGGGTGAGCGTCTCAACATCACGAAAGAACGAAGCTTCTGTGGGCCGCTGCCCAAGGTTATCCAAGACGCCTACGAACTCATTTCGAGCATGCTCCGCGAATTCCAGTTCCTGGGGGCCGACGGGAAATTCCAGACCGTTCCCGAGTATCCTGAGTTCGCTTGGTTCGAGGGTCTGGTCAACGCGGTGACGCATCGCGACTACTCGTTCCGCGGCGACTATATTCGGGTCTCGATGTTCGACGACCGTTTGGAAATTGTCAGCCCGGGTGCGCTTCCCAATATCGTGACGCTCGACAACATGAGGACCACTCGTTACTCGCGCAACCCACGCATCGCACGCACGCTGGTCGAGTTCGGTTGGGTCCGAGAGCTAAATGAGGGTGTCAAGCGCATTTATACCGAGATGCAAAACTTCCTACTCAACGACCCGGTCTACACGGAGCCTGATGGGGCGAGGGTCCAGCTAACGCTTGAGAACAATATCGTTGCCAGAACCGTTAGGAGAAGCGAGGCTCTTGAGGACAAAGTGTCGCCCGAGGTAATCGCCTCGTTGGGAGAGTATGAGCTCGCCGCCGTCAGGTTGGCCTTCGCAAACGGAAGGGTAACAGCAAGGGAACTTGCGACGTACATCGGGAGAAATCGCCGCACAGCAAGCCGAGTGCTTGGCAAGCTAATCGAGGAGGATGGGCTGCTCGAATGGCATGGCTCCTCTCCCAACGACCCAAAACAGTTCTACACGATAAGATAGGGTGATCGCTCTATGTCGCACCTCTGTCGCAGTAATGTCGCACCTCTGTCGCAGTAATGTCGCACCTCTGTCGCAGTAATGTCGCACCTCTGTCGCAGCGGCGTTAATGGCCCGAGGGACTGTTCTTCTGTCGCTTTCCCGCGGGCGGCTTATTTGGTGTGCGTCAGTAAGGCGTGAACTAGGGAGCTGCCACTGACCAAATCTCATCTCGGACATGACGGTCCTTTTCCGGACATTCGCGGACAATGTCCGGAAACGGGCTAAAAATGTCCGGAAAGGGGCTGAAATGTCCGGAATGGCGAGGCTGTCCTACGCTCGGGTTGCCGCGGTGTGGCCCTCGGTATGACGGCGGGGCGATGTCATCGGACCGGCCGCGTTGACGGATGGGAAGTTAAGGAAAGTTAGGGCGGTCTTGAGGGGATGCGTATCCGCAGCCCGAAGCCCTGTCCATCAGTAATAGAGAGCTGCTTGTCCTCTTTTGGAAAGTTACGGAAAGTTGGGCTACCCCTTACCTTAGGCCCAGTATGGGGAGTAGCGCATGTGGCGCGGTGCCGTATCGGCATCGAGGGGCTTTGCGCCCACGGCGTCTCGAATGATCTTGCTCGCTTGGGAACTCTTCGATGTCTCGAGACCGAATACGCGCCGTACGGTAAGCCGAGTGCTTGGCAAGCTGATCGAGGAAGACGGGCTGCTCGAATGACACGGCTTCTCCCCCAACGATTCAAAACGGTTCTACACGATAAGATAGGGCGGTCGCTCTATGTCGCACCTTTGTCGCAGTAATGTCGCACCTCTGTCGCAGTAATGCCGCACCTTGGCCGCGGCGGCTTCGATGGCCCAAAGGGCTGCCCCTTTGTCACTTCCTCGCGGGTAAGTAATGTTGGCGTGCGCCGTCGTGGCGCGAACCGGGGAGCTCTACTGGGGAGCTGGGGCTTTACTAGGGAACTGCCGTTGGCCAAATCCCATCTCGGACATGACGATCCCGTTTCCGGACATTCGCGGACAATGTCCGGAAAGGGGCTGAAATGTCCGGAATGGCGGGGCCGCCCCACGCTCGGGTTGCCGGGCGTGGCCTCCGATATGACGGCGGGGCGATGTCATTGACCCGTTTGCTTTTCCGCTCGGGTTCTGCTCTCAGCCTCTCAAACAAAATCTTAATCTCTAACAGATGGACCCGATCTGGGCGGCTAGATGTTACAGATTGAGACAGGCCAGCGTGCCGGTTTCCGTTTATCTAAATCCGTAACACGGGGGACAGTTTTTGCCGAGTAACTGTTACAGATATAGATTTTCTGGCAGCCCGGTTTGGTTTGTCTTGATCTGTAACAGATGGATCCGATTCGGACGGCTAACCGTTACGGATCAAGATTCTCTGGCGGGGCGGGATGGTTTATCTAAATCTGTAACACGAGGGACAGTTTTTGCTGAGTAACTGTTACAGATCGAGACAAACCGACGGGCCGCCCCGCCCCATCCACCTGCCGCCACCTGATATTCGCCGATTTCCGTTGTGCCGCTGTACCTCCATGCCATATCCTCTAGACAACTACGCGGCATCATCGCCGCCGCGCCTACAAGAGAGGAATATCCATGACCGCACCTGCATCCAAGCTGCTCCAGCCCATTACGGTTGGCCCCCTTGAGCTCAAAAACCGCATTATGTTCCCGCCGCTGACCACCGGCTACGAGGAGCGCGACGGTTCCATTGGCGAGCGCAGCCTGGCTTTTTACGAGCGCTTGGCCCGTGGCGGCGTGAGCTACATCGTCATCGGCGACGTCGCTCCCGTCATGACCGCAAGCCCCACGCCCAAGCTGGCGACCGACGCCCAGACCCCCACGTTTAAAGCCCTGGCCGACGCCGTCCACAAGCACGGCGCCAAGGTTGCGCTGCAGCTGTTCCACCCCGAGTACGATGTGCCCGGTGTTGGCCGCATGGTCATGGGCTCCATGGTCGCTGCCAAGGCCGCGCAGGAGGCCAAGGCCGTCGGCGACGAGGAGACCTTTGCCGCCAAGATGGCCGAGTCCAACGAGATCCGCAATCAGGCATACGCCAAGCTGCACCACGACATGCAGCACTTTGTGAACGAGGCGAGCGTAGAGCAGCTCACCCAGATCAAGGAGGCCATCGCCGCCTCGGCCGCTCGCGCGCAGCAGGCCGGCATCGACGCCATCGAGGTCCACGGCGACCGCCTGGTGGGTTCGCTGTGCTCGGCCATCCTCAACCAGCGCACCGACGAGTACGGTGGCTCGTTCGAGAACCGCGTCCGCTATGCGCTGGAGGTCGTCGCTGCCATTAAGGAGGCCGCGCCGCAGCTGATGGTGGAGTACAAGCTCCCCGTGATCATGGAGAACCCCGACGGCACGCCGCGCGGCAAGGGTGGCCTGCAGCCCGACGAGGCCTGCGGGTTTGCCAAGCTGCTCGAGGGCGCGGGCATCGACATGATCCAGGTCGCACAGGCCAACCACACCGGCAACATGGGCGACACCATTCCGCCCATGGGCGCCATGCCCTACAACTGGACGCTGCCCGTCGCCGAGCGCGTCAAGGCCCTGGTCTCCGTGCCGGTGGCAACCGTGGGCCGTGTTGTCTCGGTCGAGGCCGGCGAGAAGATTCTGGAAGACGGCGCGGCCGACATCATCGCCTATGGCCGTTCGCTCATGTGCGACCCCGACATTGCGCTGAAGGCCGCCACGGGCGAGCCCATCCGCGAGTGCCTCAACTGCAACAAGGGCTGCGTCGATGCGATTCAAAACCGCAAGTACATCTCGTGCGTGCTCAATGCCGAGAACGGCGACGAGGCGACCATCGCCATTAAGCCGGGCGAGGGCGACAAGAAGATCGCCGTGGTGGGCGGCGGTATCGCCGGCCTGGAGGCCGCACGCGTGGCGGCCAAGCGCGGCTACGATGTGACCGTTTACGAGGCGAGCGATCATCTAGGCGGCCAGATTGTGCTGGCGGCAGCACCCCCGCGCAAGGACGAGATCATGCGCTCGGTCGAGTACTACGAGAAGATTCTGCCTGGCCTGGGCGTGAAGGTCGAGCTCAACCATGCCGCTACCGCCGAGGACCTCAACGCCGCCGACGCCGCGATTGTGGCCGTGGGCGCGCACGACGTGGTCATTCCCGTTCCGGGTGCCGATTCGGACAAGGTCGTCTCGAGCTGGGACGTGCTGGCCGGCAAGGTGGAGCTTACGGGCCGCGTCGCCGTCATTGGCGGCGGCCTGGTGGGCACCGAGACTGCCGAGTACCTGCTGCAGCACGGCTGCGAGGTGGCGATCGTGGAGATGCTCGACAAGATTGCCGCGGGCGAGTCCGAGACCATTCTGCCGCTGATCATGAGCGACTTTGCCGAGCACAACGTGGAGCAGCACGTGAAGACCCGCCTGACCGCCATTACCGACGAGGGCGTGGAGGCCATTCGCACCACCGAGGACGGCGCCGAGGAGCCGGTGAAGATCGCCTGCGATTATGTGGTGATGGCCGTGGGCTCCAAGGCCAACGCGTTTGACCTGGACGGCGTGACGGTGCCCGTGACCTGCGTGGGCGACTGCTCGGGCGAGCGCACCGCCGACATTGCCAGCGCCATCCGCACGGCATATCACGCGGCCAACGAGCTGTAGTCGAGAAAGCTATCGCGTATTGAGTGGGCGGGGAGTGCCGTATCGGTGCCCCCCGCCTTTTTGTCGATAAGAGGTGCCCCTGACCAGCGGATTCAGAAAATCCGAATTATATGAACACGAAAATCCGAATCGCAACCACCCGAAAATCCGAATTTGCTACAGTGGAATAGAAGAATCAGAAAGCAGGAACTGGAAATCTGCGGGGGTGGCTCATGGCAGGCGAGAGGCTACATCGGGACGGATACATCCCACGTATCGTGGATGCGCAAATCGAGCGCTACCTTCGTGTCTTTGGCGCGGTCGAGATTGCGGGCACCAAGTGGTGCGGCAAGACGTGGGCCGCGCTCGAGCACGGGGCGTCCGCCTCGTATGTCGACGAGAATCTCGACCTCGCGCGTGCCGACCCGGCGATGATGTTGCTGGGAGACCGTCCGCATATTATCGATGAGTGGCAGCGCGTTCCCCAGATTTGGGACTACGTTAGACACGAGGTCGACCGCACCCGGGGTACGCGCGGCGCCTATATCCTCACGGGTTCCGCCACGCCTGCGTTTGGCTCAAAGGCGGAGGCGCCCGCGCATAGTGGAGCCGGCCGCATCGGCCGCGTCCGCATGCACCCCATGACGCTTGCCGAGACAGGTGAGTCCAACGGCAAGGTGAGCCTGGCGGGCTTGTTTGAGCATCGTTTTGAGCCCTGCCGGTGCAATGGCGATACGCCGGGGCTTGTCGAAGCCGCTTGCCGCGGCGGCTGGCCCGAGGCGATCGATATGGTTTCGGCTGACGCCCAGCTCATCGCCCGCGAATATCTCAACACCACGTTTTCGAGCAGCTTCCCGGCGGTCGGTCTCGACCCCGATATTGCTCGTCGAGTCTCCGCATCGATCGCGCGCAATCTGGGACAGGCAACCACGTATAAAACGATTCTTATGGATATGTTCGGTGCCGAGGAGGAACCCGCAGCGTTTGCCGATGAGGCCAAGGTGCGCAGGTACCTAGATGCCCTCAAAGGCATGTTCATTCTCGAGGAGGTCCCCGGTTGGGTTCCCGCCGCGCGCGACAAACGGCGCTTTACCGTCAAGCCCAAGCGCTATCTGGCAGATTCGAGCCTTGCTTGCGCCTTGCTAGGTATGTCCTCGCGGGCGCTGCTTGCCGACTGGCAGACATTTGGTCTGGTGTTTGAGAATTTGGTCATACGCGACCTTTCGGTCTACGCACGTTCGCTCGACCTGCTGGATAGCACGCCCGTGCGCTATTATCGCGACGATTCGGGCCTTGAGTGCGATGCTATCGTGCAGTTAGCCGATGGACGGTGGGCCGCCTTTGAGATTAAGGTGAGTGAAGATAAAGCGAGCGCCGGCGTCGAGAGCCTCAAGCGCGTTCGCAAGAAGGTCTGTGGAAATCCTCGTTCACGCACACGCGAACCGGAGTTTATGGCCGTGATTGTGGGGGTGGGTGAGTACGCCCGCGAGGTCGAGGACGGTATCTACGTGATACCCGTTCGCGCGTTGGGGTGTTAAGGGGCGGCACGCCGTGTGTCCGCTGCCCGGTGCCACGGATTGGTGCAAGGGGGCCAGGTTTGTTTGCACCATGTTGGTGCGAAGTAACCTGCCCCCTTGCACCAAGGGTTTGACTTTTAAGACATCATTAAGGCTCGCGTTGTGGAGCGAACCGCAGGTCAATGCTATTCTTTTACCTTATCGTATGGTGTTGTATTCTGCCTGAATTCTCTACCTGCGAACAACGGATAAACGCGACCGAGCGGAAAGGATGGCACGCCCGCAAGCAGGGCAAACGTAAGCGATGAGTGGCATGGACCGACATAGCGAGCTCCAGCAGCACAAGACGGCGGCCGAGTACCGCCAAGCTGCCGACGAGCACGTGCGGACCCTCAAGGATTTCTGGAAGGATTTCCTGGTGAGCGGTCTGTTTGTACTGGCTGCCATCGTTGCCATCTTTGCATGCCTGGCCTGGTTTGCCGCGAATAACCGAGTGAGCGCCACGGGGAGTACGATCGGGGCGAAGGCGGATAGGTACACGCTGACCGCCGCGGGCGAGGGTGAGTCCGGCGCACACGTGGGCTATTACGAGCGCTCCGAGCGCACGCCCGAGGAAAAGGATGCCATCGATGGCCTGGATACGACCGACGCCATGACGGTAACGCTCGGCTCCAACCTGAACAACGAGACCGCGGGCTCTCTGTACCCGGGTGCTCGCGGCAAGATTGCATTTACGGTGAAGCCGCTGGTGAGTGACCTTGACAGGGTCACGATCAATCTGTCGCGTTTGCTTAAGGTCACGAACATTGTTGGCGTTGTTGGGGACGGAGGAACGCTGGCGCCCGAGGCGGAGGCGCTCCTTGGCTTGATCAAAGGCCACTTGCTGTTCTTTACGAGCTGCGAGAACGGCTATTACTCGGGCCGCGTGGTTGATAGCAAGATCGAGATTTACAAGAGCGAATTTTGCGAGAAAGGCGATGTGACCAAGCCAACGAACAAGCCCGTCACCATCAATCTGTACTGGGTGTGGCCGGAGTACTTCCAAAACTTCATCCTTACCGGCAACACGAATTACTACAAGAATCTGTTTGCGGCGGCGGGCGACGCAAAGTCTGACTACGGCGCTCTGCAGGCAGATATGAACGCGCATAAAGCGAACTACTTCTATGGCGCGGCAAACGGCACAAGTGCTGCCAACGCCCCCGCGGTTTCGGCTGACATGTCCTTCAGCGACACCGCCATCTGCTCGGCGCTGTACAACAATGCCGACGAGCAGATCGGCAATAAGGTCGAATACATTCAACTTAGAATTAGCGCTCAGGAGGGCGTGAGCTCATGAGTACCATGCAAACGCGCCTCGGCGATGCCCGCAATTGGATAGAAAACCACCGCGCACAGGCCCTTGCGGTCTTGGTGCTCTTGGCGGCAATCGTTCTTATCATCGGCTTGTCGCTCTCGTGGTTTGTGGGCAGCAAAAGTCTGTCCACGGTGGGCAAGATCCAAACGCCCGCACAGCTTAAGATCATGGGTCCCAACCAGACGAGCATCGAGCCCATCGAGATTTCGTATGACGAGTCGCGCGGTGATGTGAAAAACTCCAACGGTACCGTGACCGTTCGTCGCGCGTTTTGTGTGCGGAGCGACAATGGCGATCCCGCTGCCGGCGGTCAAGCGTTTGAGCTGCAGGTGGCAAATACCACGAATATCACGGGGCTGACAATCAATGTGTACCACGTGACGGTCAACGAATCGTCGGCAACGAAGGGAGATGTGGTCGGCCTCGACGGGCTCAACCGCACCTACTCATGGAGCAAGAAGAGCAGCACCCCGATTGAGTTCGATTTTATCAACTCCGCGGACGGGACAAGTGCGTTGGCTAAAGAGCTTGAGGCAAACGACCCGACGTACGGCTCGTACGTGAATGTCCAGAAAAACGCCCGTTCGCTGTATCGGTATCACGTGTTCCAAAAAGACGATCTAGACGGTTGGAATGGCACGAAAGCCAACGATGCCACCAACTTTATTGTTGAGTGCACGTGGAACGCGGATGGCGTAACCGTGGGTGGTGCCAAGGTCTCAAACGTCAAAGAGACCGACATGGTCTACCTAATCGCTCGCGGCACGAGCGGCAACTAATAGCAGGAAGGGAGGGGCGCCAGATGAGGAAAGACAAGAACGCACAAAATGAAATCGCAAGGCCTGCCGGCAAGCACTTTGCACAGGTTGATGATCATGCGGCGAAGTCTGCCTTGGCGGAGTCTGCTGCCCCTAATTCCAAAGTGCGCAAGCGCCTATGGGCGGTTGCGGTGCTGCTATGCGCCGTCGCGATTGTGGCAGGTACCTACCTTACTTACACGGCCTTTTTGGCGGGTGACTTTCTTAAGTCGGTCGCCGTCTCGGGCACGTCGCAGGCGCTGTTTGCCTCGGACATGCTCACGGGTTACACGAATGAGACGCTGAATGACGAGGGTATTGCCGTCCGAAGCGTCATCGCCGACACGAGTGGGGAAAACTGCTCCTTTACCTTTCGCATTTACAACCATCTGCTGGGCGACAAGAACAAGGTCAACGACAAGGACGTTAACGCGACGTTGAGCGTGACGGCGACGGGTACGACGAAAGCTTGGAGCATAAGCGGTGAGCCTGCGCTGACGGCGAACGGCACGGTCGGCCTTTCCTTCCCCGCCAACAAGGCAACCATGTATACCTATAAGGTTACGTTTTCCAAGGCGGACCTCAACAAAGCATCCTTCACCGTTAAGGCCCAGGTCGACCCCAATAGCCCCGGCACCAACCTTAAATGGCTCGCCGCCAAGATTGCGCCTTCCGAGCGTGCAGAGGTAACGGCTTCGGGCGTTTCGGGCGAGTGGGTCGATAAGAACTCGGATATCAACGCTTTCGACGCTTACAACTATCGCGTGACCGTTACGGGCACGCCAACAAAAATCAAGCTTACATGGGGCGACAAGGTTGAGCTTGACCCGTTTTTTGAGACAAATCATTCCGACGCGACCGTTAATAAAAATAAAAGGGTGGTCACGTTCACTATGGAACCCGGGTCGGAGATTATTACTTTTTACCGCGCGACAGATACCGCACCCGGCAACTGGGGTGATGACATCGGCGTTACGTGCGGATCTGCGTAGGCCAACCGCAATCGGTGATTTTGAGACCCCGCACGGGGCATGAGATAGAACGAGGTAGGACCAGATGAGAACGGCAAAGCGCATAACAACCGCATGCCTGACTGCGATCATGATTTTCCAGGCGTTCGCGCCCTCCACAGAGGTGTTCGCGCAAGAGCTCGACGCCGTTGTGGAGGCGTCCGTCTCCGCCGCGCGCGCCGCGGGCAACACGGCGCGCTCCGTACAGGATGCTGTGGCCACCGCGCTGCAAGATGCCGATCAGGCTGCATCTGATGATGCCGCAACGACTCCGGGCGCCGATGCGGGAGCCACCGAGGGCGGCGACGGTTCTACCAACGCTGGCGAGTCGCAGGACTCCACGACCGATGGAACCACCAGCGGCGATGCTCCAGCGGAGGGCGACGCGTCCCAAGACGATGCGGCTGCCGATGAGGGCGCTGCTGACGAAGAACAAGTGGATGACGCGGACGCGGATGCCGCTGCCCAGGCAAACACCACCTACCCAATCACTACTGTCGAGGTTCTCAGGCGCAAGTTGGGTGACGGCGATGTCATCACCGACGGCTCGGGCGCCGTCACGGCCATTATCTTTGAGTCAAATGCCGACCTTATCGCCATCTCCAACACCGATCCCGCCATCTACCAGAACGCGAACATCTCCAAAGGTGGCTCGACCGGCATCGACTTCGACGTATGCGGCGCGGAGATCGTGGACGGCCTGGGTAGCCTCACGTTCCAGGGCTTCGGCAGCGATGCCTACCCTTTCAAAGGCGCGCTCAACCTCGGCGACAGGACCCTGACCGTCAACAAGACGCTCTTCAACAACATCGAGCTCAGCGACGCCAACAGCACCGTAAAGCTCACCTGGAAGGGTACCGATGCCCAGCCCATCGTGGCCGCAAAGGTCACGGGCGCGGACAAGACGCTTGCTGCCACCGTTACCGCGGGCACGCCCAAAAGCGATGCCGAAAAGGACATCTGCAAGCTAACCTCGCCGCTTGTGGGCGAGGTCACGGGCGCGCTCACGCTTAACGCCACCTATACAACAAGCGCGAACAGCCCCCTGGCAGTCGATATGCAATCGAGCGCAGGCAACATGGGCTTGCTTGTGAACACCCTTGACGAAAGAGCATCGTTTACGCTTGCGGGCCTTACCCTGCCGGATAAACTCAACGGCACCCCCACTATCAACGCGACAGCCGATGGCGCCAACGCGGGAGGTCTTATCGGTGAGGCGCGGGAGGGTGCTACCGTCGCCCTACCAACTGGCATCGATGTCTCGGCGCTGAGCGTCGCAGGTAAAAACGCGGCGGGCGGTCTTATCGGTAAGGCGACTAAGTTCACGCTCACCGTGGGCAAGGATAACAGCGGAAAAGACGCCTCGGGCAAGGCCATTGCCATCAAGCCCGCGCATGCGGTTGGATCGTCATCTGCCGGGACGTATGCAGGCGGCCTTATCGGCGACGCCTCGTTTGCCGACGCATTCACCATCAACAGCGGCATCTTCGACTGTGGCGAGGGCGTGGCGCTCAGTGTGTCCAACACGAGCGCTGCCCCTTCCGCCGGCGGACTGTTCGGCGTACTCGACATATCGAACGGCGACGTGGCTGTCAATGGCGGTTCGTATACAAGCACGCTACTAAACGGCAAGGATGACAACAAGCACGGCAACTACGGCGGCTTGGTGGGTAAGCTGTGGGGGAAGAAGAACGGCGACGCGCTGCATGCCTTTACGGTGCAGGGTGATACTGCGGTGTCGTTCGGCGTGGGCTCCAACGGCAAACTCACCTACGCAGGCGGCCTAGTAGGCTACCTTGGCGAAGGCGGCGGGAGTGCTAACGTGTCCGCCGTGGTCATCAGTGATGCAACAGTGACATGCTCAACCTCGGGCTACGCCAGTGCAAATGGCAAATACGGCGGCGCCGTGGGCGTCGTGGACACAAACAACGTTCTAGAAGTGCGTGGCCTGAAGGTCAAAACCGCCAGCGGCGCTACCATCGGCGGCACAAACGGCGGCTTTGCCGGAGTCGTTGGGTCGTCGTGGCTCGGCATCGTCAAGTTCAGCGGTATCACCGACCTATCGGATGCCACCTTCGTGGAAAATGATCACACCGCGCAACTGATTTATGAGAACTTCAACTCGCTGATTTTTGCCGCCGGTAGCGGAAGCGATAGCGGCACCGCCGCAGGCGATACCATGAAATGGCAATACAAGCGCCCCTCTACGCCCGTCAAGATCGATGACGTGTACAGCTGCGGCCAAGTCATTCGCTTGGGCAACCCGTTGAGCGAGAACCTCATCTCCATCAACGAAGCGCACCAGTGGAACTTTAGCCCTAAGCTCGTAAAAACTGGCGATGCATTTGCGCTGGCAAGTATCGACGATTTCGCCAAGCTTGCGATTACCTGGCAAACCAACGGCTACTACTCAATGGTCGAAGGCGTTACTGAAAACAACCTTAACGGCTTGCAGTCCTCGACCATTACGGTGAACGGCACTATTGATCTCAAGGGCACGGGCCTGACGGGTTTCACGCAGGATCGTGCAGACGGCTCGCAAGTTTTCTCGGGAACGTTGAACGGTGGCGGCACAATTAACCTTGCCGCCGGCGAGCCGTACGGCAAGCGTGGTGAAGCTGTGCTCGACGGCAATGACACGAGCGACGGCAACGGCAAAATCTACCGCCACGGTCGCTTGGGCTTGTTCGCGGCCGTCAACGGCGCAACCATCTCCAACGTCACAATCGCTGGCTCCATGAAGTTCGATAACGGTTCGGCTATCGATGCCGGGTCGCTTGCGGGTACCATCGTCGGCAACCTGTCATTGTCTGGCGTAACGTGCAAAACGAATATCGCGTGTGATGATACGTCCAGCAACGAAGTGAACATTGGTGGTATTGCGGGCAGCGTGTCGGCGGCTTCTACGGTTGCGTTTGAGGGCAACAGCAAGGCCCAGGCGACCATCACTAAAGCTCAAACGCTTAACGGCAATATGCGCATTGGCGGCGCCATCGGCAATGTGGGCGACTATACCTCGACATTCAATGTTACGCGCCTCGAAGTCGGCGGCAAAATCAAAACTGGCGATTGCGCCGACGGCAAGATTGCACAGGTCGGCGGCCTTATTGGCCGCATTGTGCAGGGATCGAACGAGAAGTACGTTACCATTACAGGTCTTAGCTTTAGTGAATTCGCTATGACCGTGGGCAAGAACGGCGACAAGCTCAACGGCGCCGGTGGTCTTCTGGGCTACAGCTGGGGCAACGCCATCGTCACCATTGGCGATGCTGCTGCGAAGACCAGCGGCAGCACCTACGCCCTCAAAACTTCCAACAACACGACCGTGACCGCAAATAGCTCTACCGAGGTCGGCGGTCTCGTATACGCCGCCAGTGGCCACTGGATCATCAACGACTACGCCATCGATCTTTCGAACGCAACCATTAATGCCGATAAGGCAACGGTGCTTGGCCTGCTCATCGGCCGAGGTGGCAGGACGGAGAATTCCTCAACATATGGAGTAGAAACTTATAGCGGCTTGTACTTGGAGAACAGGGCAAGTTGGGATACTGCATATAAGGTCAATGCTGCTGCGGGCAATGGCGTGAAAATCAACAACACGGCAATCCAAAGTAACGACAGTGCTACTTCGTTTGATGAATGGGTTGGCAATGGCACTAAGCCTGCCTATGGCAACGAAGCCGGCAGCAAGCTTATTGATGGCGAATGGAACGTTGTCGTTTCGCTGCATACCAATGACGGTGCCAATGGCGGCAAGCTCAACATGAGTGGAGAGCCGGGAAGTGACAACAGCTATCAGAATCGGTCGGCTTTCGGCAGTAACCACAAAACGAATGCCTGGACGAGGTATTACTACAATCTTGACAAAGCATATGCGGAGGTAGGCAACAACGAAAAAAATAGCAGCGCAAGCAGTTGGATGGACTCCGCAGAGTACCTACTGCTTTGGTGCGCGTATTTGTATGCGCCCCCTGCAATTCAGACCTATATCATCCCGGGGAATCAGGAAATTTTCAAAGGAAACAATATTGGCACGAGCGACAGCGCGGGCGTGGAAATCAATTTAGATGGATACAGTTTCTATCCTACTGACCCCGCGAAGGGCTCAACGGTTACTGTGAATAATGCAACGATTACGTTCCATTATTCCGACATTAAAGCTGAGCAAAAAGGTAACAAAAAGAATAGCGAAGCCACGCAGCACGAAAATATGCACTGCGCTCTCATCGGAACCCATACGGGCAGCCTCAAGGTTAAAAATGTCACGTTTGCAGGCACCGTGGGCTCTGTTGTGAACGATGAGGGAAGTTCGTCCGGCGCACTTGTGTGCCGCTGTATCTATGGACCCATCAATGAGACTAATGTGGCGCAGCTCGAGATAGATGATCTGACACTCGACGGCTTGACGGTCGACGGTGTGAATGACAATACCAGTTACGCTCCTCTGCTTATCAACGAGATGCAGACATGCGTGAACCTGAGCGCTAAGAACATTTCAACCCGTAGCTACGCGAATGGGGCCACGGCGGCAACCTCGCTCTTCGGCAGACTCGGCGTGGGAAAAAATTCCGATCAGGTGACGGCGAAGTTTGAGCAAATCAGCTTGCCCAGCAAAAATAACGATACGATCTTCACCCATGCGAGCCTGCTGGAGAGTTTTGGCTACGGAAGCACGAGCACGGGCTCTGCGGACTATACCTTTACTAAGGCCGATGCCGATGCGGGCAAGGTGACATATGGAAGCGAAATCGATGCCAAGGACAAGGAATACTCTGGCAAGCAGCTTTGGTATTACGACAAAGAAACCTATGCCACCCCTAATGGCTTGGTGACGGTTGATAAAAAGCCGGCAGATGCCAAGAATCCTCGGTTTGGTGACTATCTTCCTTATGTTTACAAGGGAAAAGCCACCGAGGATGGCGTCCAGTATCACGAAATCAAGGTTAACCAGCGCATCCCTAACCTGATGACGGGATGCGGTACGTATGGCGATCCGTATGCCGTTACGGACGCGACAGAAATGAACGCCATCGCTAACTACATCAACAACAGCGTGGCGTTGGATGGCTGGGAAGTCACTATTGCCGCCGATCAGTCCAGACTGTGCGAGCGGCGTAACAAAACGAAGATCGACAGCGCGAGGACCGACAACGAGGTCGTGTACGTCTATAAGCAGGCGAACGGTGCTGATAACAAATGGGAGAAGAAGAACGGCGATGCAACGACCGATCCCTCGCAGACGTTGAGCGACGAAACCATGCACCGCTATGTGCAGAGTGCGTATTACAGCATTGAGCCTCCTGAGGGCAATAAGATTACCGTCGATGCGGCCTCGTTTGGCGGATTTGGCAACAAGGCCAATCCGTTCCGTGGCGTAATTGTTGGCGACCTAGGCAAGTCAACCGCGGCAATTGAGATTGAAAATAACAAGGGCGAGCTTCGCGGCCTCATTCCCTATAGCTATGGCAGCGTGGTGCGCAATCTCAACATCAACTATGTGAATGCGCAGGCGACTATTACTTATTCTGATAAGGATGCGGACGGCGTTCCGACAGCGTTTTTCGGTGGCGTTATCGGCTGCATTCTTGGCGGCGATAACATTATTGATGGCGTGGCCGTAAACAATCCAAATAACGGTTCGACAGCGTACGGCTTTACCGTTGTCAGCAACCCCGATGTCAGCAACCCCGATGTCAGCAGATCGCATCTTGTTCCCATTGGCGGCTACGTTGGCGCTATTGCGGGTGGCGGCGTGATTTTCCGCCATACGGGCGATTCATGGCGTGGCGGCACAAAGGAAAAGTTCAAGCCCGTTGCGAAAGGCGGTGCCAACTCCCAACTGTATGACAACCCCTACGTTGGTCGTGTGATTGATGGCTATGCCTTTAGCGAGGGCTGTGCCGTAAAAAACGGCGATGCTAACTACAAGATTAACGAGCTCAAAGACAAGGGAACCCCCTGTGTCACCACCACGGGCACCGACAACAAGTACCTCGGCACTAACGCCGAGGCTCCTGTGACCATGGTGGAAAACGCCCAGGGCCTTTTGGTGCTCTCGGCCATCATCAGCTCGGGTGCGGGTGCTGGCGCGTCACATACCAACTACTCCAATAATGGCGTGTTCCGCGGTTCCAAGGCTTACTGGGGCAGCGATTCGCAAGACCCGGCGATATGCGGCTACCTGTTTGGCAACAAGGAATATGGCAAGGTGCGGAATGCTAACTACGCAAATGCGGGCAAGCCTGAGAGTGCTGCCGGCGATTTCGAAATCGCCAAAAACGACGACCAGAAGGCCCCCGGCAAGCAGGGGTGGCACGGTCCGCTCGACCATGATGACGATGTAAATTCGCCCTACCTGGTGGCGTCCTACGCTGCCAACTACCAAACGGGCTACGTGTGCGCATCGAAATCGATCGGCATGAGCTTGGATTTCAAGGAAAATACCATTTACGATATGACCGATTACGGCACGGGATACGTGGGCCTCAGCGGCCGTTACTATTCCAATGCTTGCAACTCGAACGAGACGGCCACCGATCGCGACCGCATCACGCCGCACGTGGCCACGATCGACGGCAACGGGGCCACCGTTACGGTGGGTACCAAAGACGCCGCCTACGGCGTCGTCGAATATGCCGATGACGACTATAAGGTCTCGGGCGTGGGCGGCCTATTCAGCACCGTGATGTTCACCTCCACTAATGTGGGGCAGAGCGTTACCGCGAACGACCGCGCGCAGGTCAAAGACCTCACCTTTAGCAACTGCAACGTAGCGCTCACCTATATCGACACCAACGGCGAAGCCAAACCGGGACAGGCGACGAACGACCTTATCGGCACTGGTCTTTTGGCGGGCGCAACGGCCAACTACGACGTCTGGACGTGCGGCGTCTACCGCAACGTGCAGATGAAGAACTGCACCGTGTCGGGCGCTAAGAGCGTAGGAGGGCTTCTTGGCAGCTCGGGCCGCGCCAGCAGAAGTACGGACAGTGACGTGACCTATATGGTCAAATTCAGCTCCACGTGGGCACCCATGTATCTCTACGACTGCTCGTACACCGGTCTTAGCGTTACGGGGGAGAAGTACGTCGGCGGCTACGTGGGTACGGTCGCCTCGTCAAGCGGCGTGTGGACAACCGCGGCCAAAGGGATGAGCGAGAAGGCTGTTGGCGAAAGCTCGACCATAACCGCCACGGGGACAACGCCCTACGTGGGCGGTGTGATCGGCTTTGCCAAATCAAGTCATATCTCGGTCAACACCAACATCGGTGCCACAACAGCGGTCCCGTCGAGCACGGCAGTCATTTCTGGGGTGAATGTGCTTGCCACCGGGGAGAATACCGATAGGTATATGGGTGCCGGCGGCGTGGTCGGGCGCGTCGATGGCGGCGTTATTTCTATGAGCAACGTGCGCATTGATGCCGGGACCGGCACCAAGAACGCCGTCATCGGCGATGGTACCGGAAAGAACTTCAAAATCCGCAATGCGGGCGGACTGATTGGCGAGGTCACGAGCAGCGGCAGCCCTAACACGTACTGGTTCGAGGACTGCAACGTCAAGAACGTTAACATCGCCGGTACCGACCAATGCTCGGGCGGGCTTATTGGCTACTACTTCAGCAATGTGAACATAACCTGCAACAACATCGCAATTGAGAACGCTGCGATCAATGGCAGCTGGAGCGGCGGTCTACTTGGCGCGATTAACAGCGGGTCCGATGTCATCAACGTCACCAATACAAAGGTTTCCAACACCACGTTTGGCGGAACATCCAACGGTGGCATCGCGGGCGACGGCCGTGGCCAGTTTCATCTGGTAAACGTGCTCATGGACAGCAATATCTATAAATCTGACGCTAAGCAGGGTGTGCTCTTGGGCGAGGTCGACACAGGCGGCTATAGCCTTTCCGCAGCGGGCGTGGACGTAAAGCCCGGCAAGGGCAAGACCACGAGCGACCTGCCGCCGATGGTTTACACGACCAATACGGCCGCCGTTAACAAGAAAACCTACATCGCGTTCGGAGACTACAACGACAGGCTCGACGTACCCGGCAAGGGCACCACGCTCTACGGCGCGGACGGCACCGCTACTACGGCAGCAAGCCCGTACGTGACCACGAGCCCCGTGAGCACGCTGGCGGTGCGTGCCTCCAACGACGACACCACTGGTCGCTATCTGTTTGGCGACGGTGCCGCCATTGACACCGCGACGACCATCCAAAGCCAAGCGGGCGAACCCGTTCCCGGCCGCTACACCTACACCAACATCTGTGGCATCAATGATGACGGCACGTACCAGAACACGAAAACCTATAACGCGGACAGTTCAAAGAGTACTTTCAACACCAACAACGTTACCTCGGGCAAGAAGGCCGCAACCGACTTCCCTGTACTCATGATTCCCGGCAACGACACGACGACGGTCGAGAAGTATCTGAACATCGTGACTAACGGCGGCTTTTCCGATGCCCGCCGCCTCAACGGCAGCGCCAAGCACGTGACCGCCACCGCCGAGGTCTTCTCGCTTGCCGATAACGGCGCCTTCGTCAAGGACGCAAACGCCTCGCAAACGCCCACGCTCAAGGTGCTCAACAACGGCACGAGCTCCATGGTTTTCCGCGCGAGTACCGACTGGGACAACGAGCGGGACCGCTTCACGCTGCTCACGGTCACTTTTAGCGAGGCCGGCCAGAGCTACCGCGTTCAGGTGCCCATCATCGTTAAGCGCATGCTCGAGATCGACTTCACCGCTACCTATTCCGAGGGCGCGAACTTTAAGGCTTCCGACTTTGAGGCTCAATACGACAAGCACGTGCTTGTGAGCAGCGGCGACACCATGACCGGCTACCTTACCTGGACCTATGGCAGCGCTCGGGGCGAGGCGGTCGAATACGGCTGGAACACGCTGCTCGAAGCCGGCGGCTCCATGGGCCCGCTCAACAAGAGCATCACCTTCGGCGCCACGCTGCCCGAGGGCACGCAGCTTACGCTCGTGGACATGGCCAACAACAACCGTGAATGTCACTACACGGTGGGCGCGGGCGGAGCGGCGTCAGTCAAGCTCACCGAGTTTGTGGACGCCAGCAAGAATGCCTACGTCGAGCCATGGCTGAGTGAAACCGTGGGCGTGAAGGCCAAGGAGGATAAGGAAAACGGCGCTTGGGTCAAGCTCACCGATGACGAGGTTGCGAACAAGAGCCAGGTCGAGCTCGCGAAGACGGCTGGCGCCAAGGTTGATGGCGCGTACTACCGCGCGCGTACATCTTCCGACACGATGGGCACGTTCTACACCCTCTCCGTTGCCAAGGAAGAGCCCAAGAGTGAGAACTTCTACTTGGTGGTGCGCACGCCGGCGGGCTCTGCGGGTGTCAACGGCTACACCGCAACTACGGTGGACACGAGCCTCAACGAGCACATCAACTACCTGCTGCGAGGCAAGAAAGCAGCCGACGGCAAGGCTGCCGAGGATGGGCACCAGAATACGGCCTCGACCTACAGCGTGGCATCAAACTACACGCACGGCCTCATCGATAACAACAAGAACGGCATCAAACAGATGGAGCTTAACGATGTCACCTATCCGCTTACCATGAAGGTAGGCGACACCGTGAAGTTCGACCCGAACCAGCAATACACGAGCTCCGATGCGCTGTACTACCAGCTGGATTCCTCGCTTGTGAACTACGTGAACGGCAGCGCCGCGGGCGCGCATGGCTACCCGACCGGAACCCAGGGTACGTATTCGTTCTACGTGACAGTGGGGGGCAAGTACTACACGTGGAATGGTTCTAAGTGGATTGATGCCGGCACGTCGCCAACGCCGGCTATTGCTGCCAAAGACTGGTCTGCAACGGGTGGCGACATGTCGCTTGTGCTTGCCGATGCCAGTGGCAAGGCCATCGACCTTTCCGGCATTCGCGAGATCGCTAAGAACCATAACAGCCAGTTCACCATCACCATGAAGGCGAATCTCGCCATGACGGAGCCTGCGTGCCAGGCTGGTATTATCGCTTCGCAGAATGGCGGCACAGATAAGTACACAAAGCCCAACTACCGTGCGCACCTCTCTACGCATGCCGAAACGCTCAGCACCAGTAGTAACTCGGCATACATCGACGGCATAGCTGGATACTATCGCATGGACGTGGGCTCCTCGACTATTGCGCTCGAGGCTTCAAAGAAGTCGCAGCTGGGCATCAACATCGATGACCTCAAGTCCGCCGACGGCGAAATCGCTCTGGTGGGAACGTATGATTTGTCCAAGCTCGCGGGTGCCGAGGCCATGATCTCCAATGCCAGCACGGTGACGTACACGCTGAGCTTGCAGAAGCGCCGCCAAGATGATGATCGTTATGATGCGGTCGACAACATCTCAAGCTACATTACGGTGCTCGGTAGCGACAAGTTGGCTAACGGCTCTTTGAGCGCCGATGGCAAGAATTACGTATTTACTGATAGCAAGGGGACTGGCGGCGCGTTCGCCACGCGCGACGGCAACAGCCTTGCCTTTAAGCATGCCTTCCGTGTTAAGGTGAACGCGGATGTTGAGGGCAAGGACCAAACTTATGCCAACTACCGCTTGGTGCTTACGGCCCATATGTTCGGTGGCGGTGTCAACGACACGCCGGTTAACGTCAGCAACCTCGCCGGCTATGCGAACTCTGATTACGTGACGTACACGCTGGCGCGCATCAACACCAAGGGCATTCCCCACGAGACGAAAACCAACTAGCCACGCGAGGGGCGGCAATCACCCGGTTGCCGCCCCTTTTCCTGCCCAGGGCTTCTCGGCTTCTAAGCTACTCACCAGCTTTCCAGCTTTCCACTTAACTTTCCACCTAAGGTGGAAAGCTGGAAAGTTAGCTGGAAAGCTGGAAAGCAAATGGAAAGTTGACATGTTAGGTGCGGGCTGAAGAGGGGTTAATAATTGCACAAACCATACCAGCCAAACAAAAAGATACCAATCTGGTTGGTAAAACACCGTCAATGAGCCGTGAGCCAACTAGCTGCGTAAATAAAGCCTAAAGAACTGTCGCAAATGAATGGCAAATGACCAGATGCCGCTGTTGCGATTTTCAATTAACTGTTACGCGGGAACAGCAAAATGCTACTATCTAACAAGCACGTAAGAAAGCAGATTAACGGTTAAGGCTAAGAAGTGGCAGGCATGTCAGAAGCAACAAGGACTCGCGCGCATGCGCCCGAGGTTAGGCAACGCGCCGTCGAGATCCTCCAAGAGGGGGTCGGTCACCGCGCCCTCGCCGCAAAGCTTGGCATTCCCCAGGCCACGGCTCGTCAGTGGGCCCGCGCATATGCCGTGGGCGGTGCCAACGCCGTGCTCAATGCGGGCGCTCGTCATCATACCTATTCGTACGACGTAAAGCTCGCCGTGGTTAAGGACCGTCTGGAAAACGGCCTGACGGTTCGCGAGGCCATGATCAAGCATGGGATTCCCAGCGAGTCTTCGGTTAAGGCCTGGTGCCGCCAGTATCGCGAGAGCGGTGAGTCCGCACTGGTCGATAAGCCGCGCGGTCGCAAGCCGCGCGTTAAAAAGGCGGAATAGCGAACGGGATGGTGCGCCCACAGGGGCGCATTTTTCTTGCTGCCCCTCTGCTCCAAAGCGGCCGTGCCCTTACCCTGTACGCCTAAAACTCCCCAGTTGACCGAAAACCTGCCGCCGCTGCTCCTCAATTGAGCTATAACGTTAAACAATTGCAGCGTTTTTGCATGGGGGAGTGATGGTATGACGCTACTGTATTTCCTTACCCTGTTTCCGCTGGTACCGGCGCTGGGCATGCTGCTCGCGCGCGGTGACCGCGCCCGCGATGCGGTGGGGCTCATAGGTTCCGGCATTATTATGGCGGTGACAGTTGTAGTCGCCGTCATCTTTTTTGGCACGGGTCCGCAGAGCTTTGAGGTTGCCCCCGGCACCTCGCATGTGCTCTCGATCATCAGCTCTGTCATCGATGTCATTCTGTGCGCCGTCATCCTGTACAACGCGTTCAAATATAGGAACGCGCTCACCACGGTGCTTGGCATAGTCCAGCTGGTGGGCTCGCTTGCCTTTGCTGCCATGACGCTGCCTGCGGCCGAAGCCGTCACGGCGACGCCGCTCTACCTGGACTACATGAGCGTGATCATGGTCCTCGCCGTCGGCATCGTCGGCAGCCTCATCTGCGTGTATGCCCTGGGCTACATGAAGGACTTCCAGGCCCATGACGAGCACGAGGCCGCGCTACGCGGGCAGACCGCGCCCGACCGACGCCCGCAGTTCCTGGCGCTCATGTTCCTGTTCCTCTCGGCCATGTTCGTCATCGTGACGAGCGACAACCTTGAGTGGCTGTTCTGCGGCTGGGAAATCACCACCGTGTGTTCGTTCCTTATGATTGGCTACACGCGCACGCCCGAGGCCATCAAGAACGCCTTCACCCAGATCATCCTCAACATGCTGGGCGGCATTGCGTTTTTGGCCGGCCTCATGTACCTGCACGTTAACGGCATGCCGCTGACCATCTCGGGCATGATCGAGCTTTCCGGCGCCGGAACCGCGCAGTCCGCGCTGCTGGTGATGCCGGTCGTTCTGCTGTCGCTCGCCGCACTCACCAAGGCCGCACAGATGCCGTTCCACACTTGGCTGCTCGGCGCCATGGTTGCCCCCACGCCCACGAGCGCCCTGCTGCACTCGTCAACCATGGTCAAAGCCGGCGTGTTCCTAATGGTCAAGCTGAGCCCGCTCTATGCCATCTATCCCGTGACCGGCTTTATGGTCACGAGTGTGGGTGCCATCACGTTTTTGCTCGCTGCCCTCATGGCCATCTCGCAGAGCAACGCCAAACGTGTGCTCGCGTACTCCACCATTTCCAACTTGGGCCTCATCAGTGCCTGCCTGGGTGTCGGCGCGCCCGAGGCCGTGTGGGCCGCCATCTTCCTGATCCTGTTCCACACGGTGGCCAAATCGCTGCTGTTCCTGTGCGTGGGCACCGCCGAGCATCATATCGGCAGCCGCAATATCGAGGACATGGACGGTATGTTCAGCCGCATGCCGCACCTGACGCGCCTGATGATGCTGGGCATCATGGGCATGTTTGTGGCGCCGTTTGGCATGCTCGTGTCCAAGTGGGGCGCCCTGGTGGCGTTTGCCCAGACCGGCAACGTGCTCATGATCATGGTGCTGGCTTTTGGCTCGGCCGCGACGTTCTACTTCTGGGGCAAGTGGCTTGCCAAGCTTTCGGGCGTCGACCCCACGGCTCAAAACGTTGAGGTCAATGTCCATAAGACCGAATGGATGGCGCTCAACACCATCGCCGCGCTGCTGATTCTGTGCTGCGTGGCGTTCCCGGTTATCTCGAGCGGTCTGGTGTCGCCTTACTTGGCCATGGTGTTTGGCCGCGTGCCGTACGTTATCGGCAAGGATGCCATGTATCTGATGGTGGCTATCGTGGCTTTTATCGCCGTGGTGCTGCTGACGTCGTTCCGCGTGAGCGACAAACCGCACGTAAACGTATATCTTTCGGGCGTGGGAACCGACAAATATCGCCATTTCCGCGGTTCGATGGGTCGCGAGGTAAAGGCCGAAAAGCGCAATTGGTACTCGGAGGACGCCCTTGGCGAGAAGCGTATTGGCCCCGCGGGTAGCGTTGTGTGCTGCAGCATTATCTTGTTTGCGCTGCTGTGTTGCGCGTGGATTGGGCCCGAGCGGCTTGCCATGAGTGCGCCCTCGGTGCTGCGCGGCAAGTATTTTGAAGGCTCGGGTGTCGTGGGCATCTTTATAGGTACCGTGGTGTTTGCCTTGCTGGCGCCGCTTGTGGGCGGCCTGATCGACGGCATCGACCGCAAGCTGTCCGCCCGCATGCAGGGCCGCGTGGGCCCGCGCCTGCTGCAGCCCTTCTACGACGTTGCCAAGCTCCTGCGCAAGGCCCCTGCCAGCGTAAACACCATGGACGATACCTACATGGCGTGCGCGCTCATCTTTACCGTGGTGGGCGGCGGCATCTTTGTGTCGGGCTCCAACACGTTGCTGTGCGCCTTTATGGTGACGCTCGCCGCGATCTTCGTGGTGTTGGCGTCCGCCTCGACGCAAAGCCCGTTTGCCCAGGTCGGCGCCGATCGCGAGTTGCTGCAGGTCATGAGTTACGAGCCCGCCGTTCTGCTGATGAGCGTGGGCCTGTACCTTGCCACCGACAGCTTCGATTCCATCGCCGTGACGGGGCAGTCGGCCCCCATCATCGTGTACAGCGCGCCCATTTTCCTTGCGCTGCTCGCGGTGCTTACCATCAAGCTGCGCAAGTCGCCGTTCGATCTTTCGTATTCGCATCACGCGCATCAGGAGATTGTCCAGGGCGTCGCCACCGAGATGAGCGGCGGCACGCTGGCCAAGATGACCCTTATGCACTGGTGCGAGACCGTGCTGTTTTTGATGTGGGTGGGCATGTTCTTTGTTTGGGACAACCCGGTGAGCTGGCTGGTCGCCCTGGTCGTGATGGCCGCGACGTACTTTGTCGAGGTGCTGATCGACAACACCTTCGCACGCAGCACCTGGCGCAGCTGCTTTAGGCTCGGATGGGGCGTGGCGCTGGTGTTTGGCCTGCTCAACCTTATGCCCATCCTCGTCGACGTGTTTATTTAGGAGGCGGCATCCATGGATCATAAAATGTCGCGCTCGCCGTGGGTTATTCATTACGACGGCTCGAGCTGCAACGGATGCGATATCGAGGTGCTGGCCTCGCTCACGCCGCTGTTCGATGCGGAGCGCTTTGGCGTGGTCAACACCGGCAACCCCAAGCATGCGGATATCTTTTTGGTGACGGGGTCGGTCAATGCCCAGAACCTGCCCGTCGTGCGCCAGATCTACAACCAGATGCTCGAGCCCAAGTGCGTGGTGGCCTGCGGTATCTGCGCGTGTTCGGGCGGCGTGTTCCGCGATGCCTACAACGTGATCGGCGGCGTGGACCGCGCGATTCCTGTGGACGTATACGCGCCCGGGTGCGCCATTCGCCCCGAGACGGTGATCGACGCCATCGTTGAGGCGTGCGGCATCCTGGACCAGAAGGAGGCCGTGATGCGCGCCGGCGGCGACCCGCTCACCGTGGGCGGCGCCGCTACCTGGGACGGTGGCGTTGAGTTGGGCGAGGACGGGTTTGTGGCCGCGGGGGCCGGGGCTGACGGTGCCGGTGGCGCGCCTGCCGGGAAGCCCGCCGCGCCCGCCGCTGCAAAGGAGGCTGAGTAATGCAGAAGGCTATCTATACCACCGTCGGGATCGACGAGCTCCTGTCGCATGTCCAGGCGCTCAAGGGCGTCGGCGCGCGCTTTGTGCAAATGCACGCCGAGCGCAACGTCGACGACGGCACGTATCGCCTGGTCTATACGTTTATCAACGTTCGTGCTGCACAGGAGCAGATCGCTCAGGATGGTAGCTATGCGATCGAGAACCTGGTGGTCGAAGGCATCGACCAGTACCAGGAGATTCCGTCCATCAGCTCGTACTATCCGGCGGTGTTCCCGTTTGAGAACGAGGCACACGATCTGTTTGGGCTTGCCATCACCGACATGCAGATCGACTTTAAGGGCTTTTTCTACCAGGTCTCAACGGCCGAGCCCATGAGCGTTATCACGCCCGAGGTGAAGGCCGCGCGCGAGAAGGCCATGAAGGTCCGTGCCGCCGCAGAGGCCAAGGCGCGCAAGGCTGCGGCCGAGAAGGCCGCTGCCGCTGCTGCTGCGGGGGAGGGCGCCGCGGGTGCCGGCGATGCTGCGAACGCTGTTGCCGCCCAGCCCGCTGCGGCTACCGGCTCCGATGCTCAGCATGACGATGCCGCTGCCAAGGCCGCGCTCAAGGCTGCCGAGATGGAGGCAAAGCTCGCCGCCATGGATCCCGAGAAAGCGGCCAAGGTCCGCGCGGCGCTTGCCGCCAAGGCCGCCCGCGACAAGCAGAAAAAGGAGGCGTAAGGTCCATGGCACATCGCTCCGTTATTCCGTTTGGCCCGCAACACCCGGTGCTGCCCGAGCCGCTTCATCTGGACCTGGTGATCGAGGACGACCGCGTCATCGAGGCGATTCCGCAGATCGGTTTTGTGCACCGCGGACTCGAGAAGCTCACCGAAAAGCGCGACATGCACCAGTTTGGCTACATCGCCGAGCGCATCTGCGGCATCTGCGCCGTGGGCCACAGCTATGGCTATGCCAGCGCCTGCGAGCGCATGCTCGACATCGAGGTGCCCGGCCGCGCGCAGTATATCCGCACCATTTTGCACGAGCTTTCGCGCATCCACTCGCATCTGCTGTGGCTGGGCCTGCTCGCCGATGCCTTTGGCTTCGAGGCGCTGTTCTATCGGTCGTGGACCCTGCGCGAGCAGATTCTCAAGATTTTCGAGAGCACGTGCGGTGGTCGCGTGATTCTGTCGATCAACGAGATCGGCGGCCTTAAGCACGACATTGAGGACTTCGAGCTGGCGGGTATTGTCCAGACGCTCGATGCCATGCGTCCCGACTACGAGGCCCTGGTGCATACGTTTTTGGACGACAATAGCTGCGGCGAGCGCTTGCATGGCGTGGGCGTGATCAGCAAGAAGGATGCGCTGGAGCTTTCGATGGTCGGCCCGTTTGGGCGCGCCTCGGGCGTGGACTACGACGTACGCATGTTTGGCGACGGTGCCTATGCGGACTTGGCTGCATTTGAGCCCATCGTTGCCACCGACGGCGACTGCTATGCCCGCTGCCAGGTGCGTTGTGCCGAGGTCACGCAGGCCATGGACATCATCAAGGAGCTTGTGGGCAAGATCCCGCACGACGGTATCGGCGGGCGCACCAAGCTCACGCCGGCCGACGGCGCGCGCGGCGAGGTTGTGATTGAGCAGCCGCGCGGCGAGGCGTACTACTATGTGCGCGGTAACGGCACCAAGAATCTGGACCGTTTTCGCGTGCGAACGCCGACGTCGCAAAACCTGGCGGGTCTGACACATGCGCTGCAGGGCGTGCTCCTTGCCAACGTTCCTATGATTATCCTGACCATCGACCCCTGCATTAGCTGCACGGAAAGGTAGGCGCGGCATGAGTTTACTGACATTTGCCAAGACGGCCTTGGGCTCTATGGTCAAGCAGCCGGTCACGGTGTGCTATCCGCAGGAGAATCTCGTGGCGCCCGAGCGCCTGCGCGGGCACATCGTTAACGACATGGACGTGTGCATTTGCTGCGGCATGTGCGCGCGTCGCTGCCCGGCGGGCGCGCTTGCGGTCGATCGCAAGGGCGGTACCTGGTCGATCGATCCGTATGCCTGCGTGGTATGCGGCGAGTGTATCGAAAGCTGTCCCAAACACTGCCTGACTATGGACACCGCCCGCACCCCAGTCGCAGCGAACAAGACTCCCACGGTAGAAACTAAGTCGGAGTAGCGCTGGAATAGAGCTGGAATAGGGGCCGGTGGGGCAAAAATGCCCCGCCGGCCCCGCGCTTAAACGCGCGGTTGGGCCGCCACGAACAAAACTATGTCGGTTTACTACGAAGAATTCGACATTCCCGACCATGACTGCATTTTTCTAAATACTGCAAGCGTTCTACCTGCGGTTTTGCAAACGCGCAATTTACCGTGGTCGAAGGCGGGCGATTCGTCGTAGTAAACCGACATAGTTTTGAAATGGCATTAAATCGGTAGCAGCCATTTTGCTATGCCGGGGCGGTCGGCCGTTGGGAAATTACCCTCGCAGGTAGGCGATGGCGATCTGTGTGCGGTTGCGCAGGCCCATTTTGGCAAGGATTGAGCTGATGTGGTTGCGTACGGTGCCTTCGCCCATATAGGCGGTGGCAGCAATCTCCTTGTTGTCGAGGCCGCGGGCGATGAGCTCGGCGACTTCGAACTCGCGGTCAGTCAGGCTGACAAAGGCCGCGGGCCGGCGGGTTGCGCCGGCCTCGACGTCCACCCCATCAAAGTCGACATCCTCGATTGCCTTGCCCTCGAGTACGCGTTTGCCGTCCATGACTTGCGTCAATGCCGGAGGAATGGCGGCGACATCGGTCTTGATCAGGTAGCCGCGGGCGCCCAGTTTGAGCGCCGACACAATGTACTCGTCATCCGAGAATGTCGTCAGAAACACCACGCGCGCCGAAGGGTCGCGCTCAAGGATCTCGCGTGCCGCCGAAAGTCCGTCACGCCCCGGCATCTGAATGTCGAGCAGTGCGATATCGGGCGCGTGTTCGGCATAGAGCGAAACCGCATCGTTGCCGTTGGCACCGGTGCCCACCACTTCGATCTGCGGCTGGGCGCCCAGGATAATCTTGAGCGAATCGACCACCAAGCGGTCGTCGTCGACAACGATGAGCCTCATCGGCTCTCATCTCCTTGCTGTTTGGGAACGGTGGCAAACACGCGCCAGCCGCCGGCGCTGGCACGCGGGCCGGCGGTGAAGGTGCCGCCAAGCGCCTCGATGCGCTCGCGCATGGAGGCGAGCCCCATGCCCTCCGCGGCGCCGCGGCTGCTTGCTTGGACCCCGCCCGTGCCATCGTCGGTAACGATGAGCTGGTAAAACGACGGATGCTCCATGCATCGTACAGTGACAGCATGGGCGCAAGCGTGGCGCATGGTGTTGGAGAGCGCCTCGCGCAGGACCGCCGCAAAGCAGTTGGCGACGTTTGCGGGTGCATGCTCGGCCATAACTTCAAGCTCAATCTGCGGACCGCCGTCCGAGCGCGCGCCTTCGACAATGCGTTCGAGCTGTACGGAAAGGTCGATGGCGTTGTCGTTGAGCGCATGGACGCTGGTGCGCACAAGCTGGAGTGCCTCGTCAACCGTGTGTTTGACGTCGGCGAAATCGGCGGCAACCCTGGGCTCGTCGGCGTGCACGACGCGCAGGGCCTCGGTCTGCAGTGAGGCGCGCGTGAGCTGGTGTCCGACGTTATCGTGGATCTCGCGCGCGATACGGGCGCGTTCGGCGAGTGTCGCGAGCTCGACTTCGTAGTCCTGGCGGTCGGCAAGATCGCGGTTGCGCGCTTCGAGCGCGAGGGCTCGTTCCTGCAGCTCGTCGCGGGTACGGCGCATGCGCTCTTGCTCACGCTCCAGCTGGGCTGTGCGCAGTGACAACAAGGTGGCGGCAACCGAAAGGATAGCGGTCAGCAGAAGCGTTCGGGAGGTGAGCGCGTTGGTGCGAAGGTCCGCGACGAGCGCAAGGGCAAAAGCGGAGCCAATGCCCAGCGCGACCCATGCGTGCTCACGGCGCACGTGCCGCGCGATGTCATAGAGGGCGAGAGGCGCAAACGGCATAAACGGCGGCACGAAGACAGCCGCGATGATGTAAGCGCAGCTCGCGGTCTCGCTTACACGGCGCGTGCGTTCTCCCTGTGCGACCTCGGCCAGCGAGGTGACAATAACGCCAAGGCAAAACGCCGCGACCAGGCAAGCGTCCACAGCAAGGCCCATGGCGGCCGCAATACAGCACGCCAGCACGATCGATTTGTCGAAAAGCCTGTTCATACGGGTATTGTACGCGAAGCTGCGCGTGGTGGAGGGGCCGCCTGCGCAACCGTGACATTCCTCCCGCGCGGCAAATCGGCGTCGATCGCTCGCGCGAGCGGGGGTTTCGCCTCCACCCCCCCCCGCACTCGTGACAAAGCTCACTGGTGCGCGCCGGCGGCTCCTGCGATGATGCAATCGTACCGGGCCGCAATCAACAGAAGGGCCGCCTCATGACAGACATCGTCCACGTCGAAAACCTCGTCAAGCGCTACGACGATCTTATCGCGCTCGACCACTTTAACCTGAGCATCGCCCCCGGCGAGATCTTTGGCTTGCTGGGCCCCAACGGCTCGGGCAAGACCACGTCCATCAACTGTATTCTGCAGCTGCTTGCCTACGACAAAGGCACCATCGAGCTGTTCGGCGAACCCATGACGCCCGCCCGCTACGACCTCAAGCGCCGCATCGGCGTGGTGCCGCAGCAGGTGGCGGTGTTCGACGAGCTCACGGTGCGCGAGAACATCGACTATTTCTGCAGCCTCTATGTTAACGACCGCAAGCGCCGCCGCGCGCTGGTGGACGAGGCGATTGACTTTGTCGGGCTGGGCGACTTTACCAAGTTTCGCCCCGGCAAGCTCTCGGGTGGCCTGGCGCGTCGCCTCAACATTGCCTGCGGCATCGCGCACAAACCCGAGCTCATCTTTTTTGACGAGCCCACGGTGGCGGTCGACCCGCAGAGCCGCAACGCCATCCTGGAGGGCATCTGCCGCCTGCGCGACGAGGGCGCCACGGTGGTGTATACCAGCCATTACATGGAGGAAGTCGAGCAGATTTGCAGCCGCATCATGATCATGGACGGCGGCCGCGTGCTGGCGCAGGGCACCAACGACGAGCTCAAGCGCATGATTCAGATGGGCGAGCGCGTGACGGTCGAGGTCGGCGCCGTCGAGTCGGCCACGGTCGAGCGGCTGCGCGCCCTCGAGCACGTGCTTTCAGTCGAGCTGTCCGGCGGCGAGCTCGTCTGCACCTGCGAAGCGAGCCCGCATAACCTGGTCGACATCCTCGACACGCTGCGCGCCGCCGACGTGGCGCTCGGCCGCGTGTGGAGCGAGCCGCCGACCCTCAACGACGTGTTCCTCGAGATCACCGGCCGCGAGCTGCGCGACTAGGGGGCAGCCATGTTCAACACCATTATTATCACGGTCAAGACGCTGCTGCGTCGGCCGAGCACGTGGGTCTGGGGCGCTCTCTTTCCCATCGCGCTTTCCACGATGTTCATGTTTATGTTTGCGAATCTCAGCTCCGACGGCAAGGTCGATCCGGTGCCGGTTGCCGCCGTGGCGGACGAGGCCTGGGATGCCTCGACCTTTAAGAACGTGGCGACGTCGCTTGCCAAGGAAGGCGACGATCAGCTGCTCGAGATCTACGAGTGCGACGACGCAGCCGACGCGAGCCGTGCACTTAAGGCCGGCGAGGTCGCGGGCATCTATACGGTCGACGACGCGGGCACGCCCAAGCTCACGCTGCTATCGAGTTACGACAGCTCGCGTGCCTCATCGGTGCTCACCGACCGCAGCATTTTGGAGACGGTGGCAAGCTCGTATACGCAAAACGCCGAGCTCATGTCCCAGATTGCCCAGGACAACCCGGCGGCGCTTGCCGACCCGGAGGCGGTTGCGCGCGCCCTGTCGCTCGAGGGCGGCACCCGTCGCGTGAGCCTGACACGCACCACGCCCGATGGCACGGTCATCTACTATTACGCGCTCTTTGGTCTGGCGGCGATGATGTCTGCCGAGTTTGCCGCCTTGAGCGTCGTCGATTTGCAGCCCAATCTGTCTGGTCTTGGCGCACGTCGCTGCGTGGGTGGTCTTTCCAAGACGGCGTCACTGGCCGGTATCTTTGTGGGCTCGTGGCTGGTCTCCTTTGCCTCGATGGCGATTGCGATTGGCTACGTGCGCCTAGTCGTGGGCATCGACTTTGGCGGGCGCGAGGGACTGTGTTTGGTGGGCGGCGCCGCTTCCGCGCTTGCCGCCACGGGCTTGGGACTCTTTGTGGGCACGCTTCCCGTTAAGGGCGGCAAGGCGTCCAAGTCGGGCATCCTCACGGGCTTTGCCACCACGTGCGCCCTGTTCGCCGGCCTCTACGGCGAGCCGGCGATGGCGCTTGCCGACGACGTCGCCCGCGCCTGCCCGGCCGAGTGCTGGCTCAACCCCGTCAAGCTCATCTGCGACATGTTCAATCGCCTGTATTTCTTTGAGGACCTGGGCCCCTTTGCCGTTCGCGTGGGCGCACTCGTCCTGATGGCCCTGGTGTTTGTCGCCGCCGCCACGCTGATCTTTGGAAGGAGCCGCTATGAGCACCTTTAAGACTGCGCTTCGCATGGCGCTGGCGCACCCGCTCTATCTGCTTATCTATACGGTGTTCATCTCGCTCATGGGTGTGTTTATCGCGGCATCGGTGAGCTGGAACTCGTCGCAGCTCACCGAGTACAAGCCCTACGATGCCAACGTGATCGTGGTCGATCGCGACGACAGCGATCTTTCGCGTGCGCTTACCAAGCATCTGGGTTCGCGCTTTGAGCTGGTCACGGGCGTCGACGACGACACCTACGACCTTGCGGACGCGCTCTCCAAGAGCAACAGCGCCAAGGGCAGTGCCGACTGCGTGTTCTTTATCCCGGAGGGGTTTGAGGACGACCTCGTTGCAGCCGCCCGCGCGGGGGAGTCCCTGCCCAAGCTCGATGTGACCTACGGTGCCGGAACCATGGCGGCGGCGCTTTCGTCTGCCGAGGCCTCGCGCTGGATCTCACTCGCGGGCGCTGCGGCGGCGCTTGAGCCCACTTCCTCCAACGGTGACGTTGCCAAGGCTGCCGAACATGCCGCTGCCGAGCGTGCCGAGGTCGAGATCGAGCAGGTCAAGGTCGACTCGACTGCCGCAGCCACGCTCGAGTCGTACTTTAACTTTGGTGCGTACGCGATTATCTCGTCGGTCATCGTGTCGGTGGGGCTGGTGTTCTCGGGCATGAACGAGCCCGAGCGCGTGCGTCGTATGGATGCCGGCCCAATCTCCAAGCACCAGCGTTCGCTTGCCGTGTTTGCGGCCGCCGCCGTGCTTACCGTCTGCATCTGGTTTGTGTCGAGCATGATGGGCGTTGTGGGCTTTGCCGGCGCGGTTGCCGAGGTCGGCGTGGGGCGCGTGTGCCTGGCGCTGGCGGCGACGTTTGCCCTGGCATGCACGCCGCTGGCCGTTGGCTTTGCGTTGTCGAGCCTGGGTGCGCGCGAGGAGCTGCTCAACGGTGTGGGCAACCTGCTCGGCATGCTCATGACGTTTTTGGGCGGCGCCTGGATGCCGCTGTCGCTCATGGGTTCGGCCGTGCAGACCGTGGCGCATTTTGTGCCGACGTTTTGGGTGAACGACGCGATCAGCAAGGCGCTCGCCGCGGACCTGACGCTCACCGTGCTGGGCGACATCGCCTGCGATCTGGGTGTCACGGCACTCTTTGCCGTAGCCATCGCCGCCGCAGGCTTGGCCCTCGCACGCGCCAAATCCCGCGCCTAGCCACCTAGTCATTTAAGAGCGTCCCCAATGACTAGTCTGAAATAAATTCCAGGTCTCGCTCCAAAATAGTTCGCCAAGGTTTACTATTACGCTCATAAAGTAGTACAAGGCTAACAATGGGGGATAGCATGGCAGCGAAGCAAGCCTACGTCCAGGTCAAGGGGCTCAAGAAGCACTACGGCGATGGAGATGCGCGCCTGACGGTACTCGACGGCATCAACACGTCTATCAACCGCGGCGAGATCTGCGTCATGCTGGGGCCTTCGGGTTCGGGCAAGTCCACGTTTCTTAACCTGATTGGCGGCCTGGAGGATGCCGACGGCGGCTCCATCATGGTGGACGGCTGCGACCTCACGGTGCTTAATCCTACCGACCTGGGCGAGTATCGCCGCCGTGAGCTGGGCTTTGTCTTCCAGTTTTACAACCTGGTGCCCGATCTCACCATCAGGGAAAACATCGAGGTCACGGCACACCTGTCCAAAAAGCCGCTCAACATTGACGACCTGCTACGTTCGCTGGGCCTCTACGAGCATCGCAACAAGTTCCCACGCCAGGTTTCGGGTGGCCAGCAGCAGCGCTGCGCCATCGGCCGCGCACTCGTCAAAAACCCGGGCCTGCTGCTGTGCGACGAGCCCACGGGCGCGCTCGACTACAAGACGTCCAAGGAAATCTTGCAGCTCATGGAGGATGTAAACCGCACCTACGGCTGCACCATCATCATTGTCACCCACAATGCCGCCATCGCGCGCATGGCCAATCGCGTGCTGCGCCTGCGCGACGGGCGCATCGTCGAGGATGAGCTCAACGAGTCGCCCGTCGCGGCCGCCGAGCTCGATTGGTAGGCGGCGCCATGACACCTATCGCAAAACGTCTCCCGCGCGAGCTGCGTCGCAATATCGGCAAGTACCTGGGCATCTTTTTGCTTATGTGCGGAAGCATCGCCCTTACCTCGGGCTTTTTGCTCGCGGCGCATTCCATCGGCTGCCTTATCGACGACATGCGCGATGCGTACACGATTGAGGACGGCCGCGTGACCACCTCCTTCGAGGCTACCGACAATCAACTCAAGGCAGCCGAGGACGCAGCCGGCGACGTCGGCGGCGTCACGCTCTACAAGAATTTCTCCATCGACGCCAACATCAAAAAGACCGCCGGCGACGACGGCACCAAGCGCACGCTGCGCACCTATGCGCACCGCACCAAGGTCGATATCGCGTCCTACTGTGAGGGCAAGGAGCCCAAGGCGGACGATGAGGTGGCCATCGACCGTGTCTTTGCCACCAATAACAACCTGTCCGTGGGCGATAGGGTCGAGCTCGAGGGCCGCACCTACACCATCTGCGGCATCATGACCCAGCCCGATAGCCAGGCGCTGTTCCTCAACAACTCCGACTTTACGATCAATACCGTCACCTACGGTGTTGCCGAGGTCACCGATGCCGGCTTTGCCGCGCTTGAGGACGCCGGCGGTGCACCTGCCTACACGTACTCCTTTACCTTTACCGATCGCGACCTCCCCACCGCGGACCGCACCGATGCCGAGCAGGATATGGTGGAAGCGCTCACCGATGCCGATGCGCGCGTGGACGATCTGACCGACGCCGATTCCAACCAGGACATTGGCTATGCGCGCGACGACGTGGACGGCGACTCCATGATGTGGATGACGCTGCTCGACATCATCATCGTGATCATGGCGTTCGTCTTTGTGGTCCTTACCGACGCCACCATCGAGGGGGAGAGCGCCATCATCGGCACGCTGCTCGCCAGCGGCTATCGTCGACGCGAGATCGTGCTGCACTACCTTGCGCTTCCCGCTATCGTGGGCGTGGTCGCGGCGCTTTTGGGCACTGCGCTCGGCATTGTGTTCTTTACCGAGCCCATGCGCAGCCTCTATTACGGTTCGTACAGCCTGCCGCCCTTCCGGGTGTACTGGAGCTGGGAGATCTTTGTAAAGTGCGCCGTGGTTCCCGCCGCCGCGCTCATCCTCATCACGCTGGTGGGTCTGCTTCGCAAAATGGGCAAGACCCCGTTGCAGTTCCTTCGTCACGAGGCGAGTGGCAAATCGGGCACCAAGCGTGGCCTGCAGCTGCCGGAGCGCATGGGCTTTGTTTCCCGCTTCCGCCTGCGCATCTTCCTGCGCAACCTGGGCAACTTCGCCACGCTTTTCGTGGGCATTGCATTTGCGTCGCTACTGCTGCTCTTTGGCCTGGCGATTCTGCCCACGATGACGCACTATGCGGACAACCTCGAGACAAGCCTGGTCGCCGAGCACCAGTACACGCTCAAGGCTCCGCTGGAGCTCGAGGGCACCGCCGAGGAGCGCGAGCAGTGGTCGGCACTCGAGCGCTTGCAGTCGGTTGACGGCGCGCTGCTTTCCGCCGCTCAGGATGCCGATGACGAGCTTGAAGACGCGGCCGATGCGGCGCAGGCGGCAGCCGATACTGCGGCGAGTGCTCCGTCTGCCGAGAGCCTGGCCGCGGCGCAGGATGCGCTTGCCAAGGTCCAGGACAAGAAGGATGCGCTTTATGCGCGTCTCGATGACCTTGCCGATGCCCTCGGCTGCAGCCGCGACGAGGCTATCGACCTGATCGACAAGGCCCCTAAGATCGACACCGACAACGACGACATCCACCCGGTCAATACGACCGACAACGGCGCGGACGCAATCGAGCAGGCCGAGAAATATGCCGTTTACCAGCTGCAATACGACCGCGGCGATGGTAATGGCGAGGAGACGATTTCCGTCTACGGCATTTCATCCGATTCGCGCTATTGGAAAGACCTCAACGTCGGCGATGGGCGCGTCGTCTTTGGCGGTGGCTTGCTCGACAAGTTTGGCTGGAGCGAGGGTCAGAAGGTCACGCTCGGCGACAAGTACGAGGGCGAGCATTATTCCCTTGAGTACGCGGGCAAGGACTGTGCCTGGGGCTCCAAGTCGGACATGAATATCTATATGAGTATCGACGACTTTAATGAGCTGTTCGGCAACGACGACGCCTACTTTAACGGCTATGTGAGCGACGAGAAGCTCGACCTCGATGCTCGTTACTTTGCCGGCGACACCACGCCCGACGACATGCGCGCCGTGGGCGACCAGTTTATCAGCATGATGAGCAAAATGATCGGAATGATGGTCGGGCTCGCGGTGTTTATTTTCCTGCTGTTTATGTACCTGCTGACCAAGGCTGTGATCGACCACAGCGCCCGGTCGATCAGCTACATGAAAGTCTTTGGCTATCGCGATAGCGAGATCTCGCATCTGTACATCCGCTCGATCACACTGTGCGTGGCGGCGTCGCTCGTGCTGAGCCTGCCGGTCATTATTGGCTCGCTCACGGCCATCTTCCGCTCGATGCTGCTCGCCTACAACGGCAATATCGAGATCTACGTGCCCGCTTGGTCCATGGCTGCATGCGTCGGCATTGGCTTTGCGACCTACCTGGTCGTGGCGCTGCTACACACGCGCTCCATCAAGCGCGTCAGCCTGGCCGAGGCCCTCAAAGTCCAAGAGTAGTCGTTAGGGACGTCCCCAATGACTAGGTGCCGTACTTGACTTTAACTCTGCTTTAACTGGTACCATCCTCTATGTCTGTAACGCCATATAGACAGAGGGGATATATCTATGACCGCAACTGCACCCGCAGCACCCGCTAAGGTGTACTTCACCAACCTGCGCACGCATGCTCGCGAGAGCCAGCTCGACAAGCTCAAGCGCCTCATTCGCCGTGCCGGTATTGAGCAGATCGACTTTGAGAACAAGTTTGTCGCCATCAAGATTCACTTTGGCGAGCTGGGCAATCTGAGCTTTCTGCGCCCCAACTACGCCCGCGCCGTCGCGGATGTCGTGAAGGAGCTGGGTGGCAAGCCCTTCCTCACCGACTGCAACACGCTCTATGTGGGTAGCCGCAAAAACGCGCTCGAGCACATCGACACCGCCTATCAGAACGGCTTTACCCCGTATGCCACGGGTTGCCAGATCATCATCGCCGACGGCCTCAAGGGTACCGACGAGGCGCTCGTCCCGGTCGAGGGCGGCGAGTACGTGCGCGAGGCCAAGATCGGTCGGGCACTCATGGATGCCGATATCGTGATCAGCCTCACCCACTTTAAGGGCCATGAGCAGGCCGGCTTTGGCGGCGCCATGAAGAACCTGGGCATGGGCGGCGGCAGCCGCGCCGGCAAGATGGAGCAGCATGCCGCCGGCAAGCCGAACGTCGCGACCGAGCACTGTGTTGGCTGCCGTGCCTGCGAAAAGGTCTGTGCGCACAACGCTATCTCGTTTGACGACACCCGCGAGCGCGAGCTTGCCAACGGTAACACCCGCACGGTCCACGTGGCCGCCATCGACCACGATCGCTGCGTGGGTTGCGGCCGCTGCATCGGCGTGTGCAACCAGGACGCCATCAAGCCCGGCCATGACGCTGCGGCCGACGTGCTCAACTGCAAGATCGCCGAGTACACCAAGGCCGTCGTCGACGGCCGCCCGAGCTTCCACATCTCGCTCGCCATGGACATTAGCCCCAACTGCGATTGCCATCCCGAAAACGACACGCCTATCGTCAACGATATCGGCATGTTTGCGAGCTTCGACCCGGTCGCCATCGACCAAGCCTGTGCCGATGCCGTCATGGCATCCGAGCTGCTGCCCAACACCGAGCTCACCGATAGTGCGGCCAAGATGGAGCACAACCACGAGCATCTGGAGGGCGAGCAGGCCAAGGACCCCTTCTGCATCACGCATCCCGACACCGACTGGCGCACCTGTATCGCACACGCCGAGAAGATCGGCCTGGGCACGAGCAAGTACGAGCTCATCGAGGTCAAGTAGCGCCTAGTTATTGGACAAATCAAGCGCTTTTCTGGCGCAAGTAGAGCAAAAGCCGCCCGTGAGCACAGCGCTCGCGGGCGGCTTTCCGGAAGTATGCGGCAAATTTCGAGACCGCCGAGCACACGACATTTTTTGGCAACAAAACCCCTGATAAATTGTTGGTAAAACTGCGGTCTGGTCGGCAGTTCCAGATTTTGCCGCATACTTCCGAAAATAGGGGGTCAGATAAAGCCTCAGACGTTGCTATTCGCCTAAAAATACTCGTCGAGGAAGTCGTTGACTGTGTTCCAGTAGAGCTCGGGGTCAACTTGCGCACTCTTGGCGTGGGTGGCGCCATGGATGGTGAGCTTTTGCTTGACCTTGCTGGCGCACGCGTCGTAGTTTTGGTCGAGCATGCTGTACGGCACAAAGGTGTCCTGGTCGCCGTGGATAAACAGCATGGGAACCGTCGCGTGTTTGAGTTGCTCCACACTGCTCGCCGTATGAAAGTCGTAGCCCGCGCGCACGTTACACACCAAGTTTGCTACATCGAGCAAGGGAAAGCTGGGCAGGCCGAACACGTCCTTGAGCTGCAGAGAAAACTCGTCCCAAACACTCGTATAACCACAGTCCTCGATAATGCATTTTACGTTTGCGGGCAGAGATTCCCCCGCGACGTTCATGGCAGTTGCTGCACCCATCGACTCGCCAAAGACCAGGATGCGCGCCTCGGGGTCAGCCTGAACGATCCGCCCAATCCATGCAACGACATCGAGCCGCTCGGGCCAGCCCATGCCGATATAGTCGCCGCCGGAGCGCTCGTGGGCGCGGGCGGCAGGCGCGAGCACGTTCATGCCGCGGTCGTGGAAGCGCTTGGCGTATCGGGCCATGCCGATGGGCTCGTTGGTATATCCATGCAGGCAGACGGCGTAATCGTGGGTGTTCTCCGAGGCGGCAAAATACCAAGCGGCGAGCTCGGTTCCGTCATCTGCGGTAAGGCTGCTGCTCTTGCGGTTTTCTTTAAACCATGCCCGTGCCTCGGTGGCCTCGGCATCCGGCTGCTCACCGTCTTTGTCGTTCTTGCTATCCTGCATCATCTTCATGGTGTACGGCGCGCGGGGATTCAGCGCGAAGTCAAACAGGAAGTTGCCGGCAAATCCGAGCAGCACAACGACAACCACCAGTGCAACGATGCCGGCCATCTTGAGCTTTCGATGGGAACGTGCGTTTTGAGCCATGCGGTATTCTCCTATAAGATGTTAATACGTCAACATTTAATGCAAGCGCATTATGGACGTTCGCCGTTGATGCGTCAACAGGCAAAGAATGGGTAAACAAAGGGTCACGTATGGTGCAAATTTCGCACGTACCTAGACGCTTTGATATAGTGTTGAGAACTCTTTACGTTGGAGGATGTAACCGGCATGTCCGATTCGAGCGACAGTTCTAAGCCGCGACCCAAGACCGCGGCCGTTCCACACTACACGGTGGGCGAGGAGATCATGAACTCCGTCACCCATGGTGTCGGCTGCCTGCTGGGTATCGCGGGTCTGGTGCTCCTGATCGTATTCGCCGCCCTGCGCGGCGGAGGCCCGGCCCACATGGCCGCGGCGATTGTCTATGGTGTCAGCATTATCCTCGAATACCTTGCCTCCACGCTCTACCACGCGATTCAACCCGCGCGCGCCAAGCGCGTGTTCCGCATTATCGACCACAGCTGCATCTACCTGCTCATAGCCGGCAGCTATACGCCGTTTTGCCTCATCACACTCGCAAATGACGGCGGCCCTGCGCTGTTCTTTGCCGTATGGGCCATCGCCATTATCGGCATCGCCCTCGAGTGCTTTATGCGCGAGCGTCAACCGCACTGGGTAAGTGGCCTGGTCTACCTGCTGATGGGCTGGCTCGTTGTCTTTAAGCTGCCCGAACTTGTGGCGCTGCTCAACCCCGTGGCACTTGCCCTGCTCGCCGTCGGCGGCGTGTGCTACACCGCGGGCGTGCCGTTCTATATCGCCAAAAACGTGCGCTATCTGCACAGCGTGTTTCACCTGTGGGTGCTCGCCGGCAGCATCTTCCAGTTCATGGCGGTGATCCTCTTCGTAATCTAGCGACCACGCCAGCGCCCGTGCCCCCGCTCGGTCACCAGCGCAATTGCCCTATCCGCCATCAACGTTTTACCCTAACGTCCCGAATCTTGGAGGTTCGAGAAACTCCCGATGGACATAACCATCTCCCTTATCACCACCCTCGTTTTGACCCTCATCAACGGCTACTTCTCCATGTCCGAGATGGCGCTCACCACGGCTAAGCGCGCCGTGTTGGAGCACGATGCCGAGGAAGGCGACAAGCGCGCCGAGCGCGCCATTAAGCTGGCCGCCGATTCCGACCAGCTGTTGGCTACCATCCAGGTCGCCATCACGCTCGTGGGCTTTGCCTCGTCCGCCGTCGCCTCGACGAGCCTGTCCGACCCGCTTGCCACGTGGCTCATGAGCTTTGGCATCGCGCCGCTTTCCGCCATCGCGCGCGGCCTGGCGCCGGTCATCATCACCGTCGCCGTCGCCTTCGTGTCCATCGTGGTTGGCGAGCTTGTGCCCAAGCGCATCGGCCTGGCTAACGCCGAAGGCGTATCCAAGCAGGTCGTGGGACCGCTCTCCGTGTTCCAAAAGATTGCCCGCCCGCTCGTGTGGCTGACCGGTGCCTGCTCCGACGGCCTGGCCCGCATCCTGCGCATCAAGAGCGCCGATGACCGCCAGAACGTCTCGGAGGAAGAGATCAAGTACATGGTCTCGGAGCAGGATGATCTGCTCGACGAGGAAAAGCGCATGATCCACGAGATCTTCGACCTGGGCGACACCGTTGCCCGCGAGGTTATGGTGCCGCGCGTGGACACCACCATGTGCGAGGACGACGAGACGGTCGCTGACGTGCTGTCCGCCATGCGCCAGACCGGCTTTAGCCGCATCCCCGTCTATCACGAGGATCCCGACAACGTCGCCGGCATCGCGCACATCAAGGACCTGATCCAGCCTTCGCTCGACGGCAAGGGCGACCAGCCCATCGCCGACTTTTTGCGCGACGCCACCTTTGTGCCCGACACCAAGGACATCCTGCCGCTGCTGTCCGAGATGCAGACCTCGCACGACCAGATCGTGGTGGTCGTGGACGAGTACGGCGGCACGGCCGGCATCATCACCATCGAGGACATCGTCGAGGAGATCGTGGGCGAGATCGAGGACGAGTTCGATCCCGACAACAAGTACCTCACGCGCCTTTCGCGCCGCGAGTGGCTTGTCGATGGGCGTTTTTCGTGCGATGACGCGATTGAGCTTGGTTGGCCGCTCGAGGAAAGCGATGATTATGAGACCATCGCCGGCTGGATTTTGGAGCTTTGCGACTCGGTGCCCGACATCGGAGAGGTGTTTGAGGTTGCGGGGTACAAGTTTAAGGTGCAGTCGATGCGTGGCCAGCGCATCTCGCTCATTCGCGTGATCGCTCCGGCCGAAACCGATAAGAAGGATTCCGAGCCCTCGGCCGATGAGCCGGCGGCGTCGGACGCGGGTTCTGCGGACCCGCACGACGGCGACGAGTAGGGCAAGGAAGAGTAGGGGAGAGTTATGGCAGGCCTGTTCAACATCCTTAAGGTCACCGTCAGCGAGGACAAGATCTGCGCGCATGTGCTGGTGAACCCCGGCATGCCGCTCATGACCTCGGAGGATATCGAGGCCACGGCGCGCGTGTATTATCTGGTGCCCGCGATTGCCAAGCACCTGTGCCTGGGCGATTCCGGTCGCGAATTCCAGGACTGCATGGGCCAGACCGAGCTTTGCCATCTGCTGGAGCACGTAACGGTCGAGCTCATGAACGAGACCGGGCTTGCCGGTAGCATTTCGTGCGGCCGCACTCGCGTGAGTGAGCACGACGAGCGCGTCTTTGAGGTCGAGCTTTCGTGTCCCGACGATGCGCTGGCCATCGGCGCGCTGTCTTCGGCGACCTTTATGATGGATTGGGCCTATCTGCATGCCGACCAGCCCGCTCCCGATGTGGACGGTACGGTCGCGGGTTTGCGCAACCTGGTGCTGGGCATGCGTGCCGAGGCCGAGGGCAAGGACCCGCACGAGGCCGTCGCCGCCGCGAACGCCGAGGGCGTGGCCGGGGACGTGACCGAGGGCGAGGCACCTGCCGAGGCTGCCGCCGAGTCTGTCAACGATGCCCCTGCCGAGGCTGCCTCCGAGCCCGAGCCCGCGGAGCCCCAGGGCGTCCCGAGCTTTGACGACGAGCCGCAGGAGGTAATCGATACCGAGGGCGCGACCGCCGAGAGCCATGAGGCCCCCGCTGCTGTCTACGGTGGTGCGGCGACGGCTCCGGTTGCCCCCGCGCGCGAGGGAGCGCTGCCGCTCGTTGACGGCGCCGGCGAGGACCCGGGCGCTACAGTGGCCATGCCTGCCATGCCGCAGGAGTAGGCTCACCCGCTTATCACCATCATGTACCTGCGCCTTTACCGTACGCAGATGAGCAAGACGGCAAGCGCTGTGCTGCGGGTATAATGGACAGCATTCAAACGGTGGGCGCCGAGGTGCCCGCAGGAGAGGAATGAACATGGGTAAGACTTTCAACTTTATCTCGGGTGCGCTCTTCGGTGCCGCCGCCGGCGCCATCATCGGCGTTGCCCTGGCTCCGCGCTCGGGCGCCGAGACCCGCGCCATGGCTGCCGATATCGCCAACGACGCCTGGGATAACATGCGCGACACCTACGAGCACGGTGCCGAGGAGGCCCGCGCTGCGGTCAACGATTTTGGCCCGATGGTCGACGCCAAGACCGATGACCTGCGTGCCAAGGTTGACCTTGCCCGCGAGCGCATGGACCAGCTGCGTGAGCAGCTCAACGACGCCATCTCGGGCGGTAACGTGACGCCCGCCGCCGATGTCGTGGTCGAGAACGCCGTCGAGGCCGACGCTGAGGCCGCGGAGCCTTCGACCGAGGCATAATGCGCGCCGGGGATTTTGTCGGCGCCAAGATCTATCGCAAGCCTACCGAGGATAAGCGCACCAAAAAGGACGGCACGCCGCGCAGCCCTAAAAAGCTCGGCAAGATTCACTTTCCGGTCTTTACCCCGGGCGGTACGCGTGTGGTGGGCTTTATGGTTCGCCAGTCCGATATCGCGGGCATGATCGAGCGCCCCGACCGGTTTGTGGCGCTCGATGCCATTGGTGTCTACGAGGGCGCCATCGCGGTTGACGACGTCAAGGGCACCTACGATGCCGCTGCGGCCAAGCGCCTCGACATCAACCTGGACGATTGCATTATCTGGGTTGGCATGGACGTGCGCACGGAGTCGGGCGATGTCGTGGGCTATTGCTCGGATGTGGAGTTCAAGCCGCGTTCGGGCATCGTGCAGACGTTCTACGTGACCGCCGGCACTGCCTCGAGTGTGCTGGTGGGCGACACGCAGATGCCGCCGACGATGCTGCGCGGCTATGCGGACGGCGCGATGATCGTTTCGGACGAGGTCAAGTCGCTCGGGTATTCGGGCGGCGCCGCTGCAAAGGCTGCCGAGGCAAGCGTCATGGTGGGCGATAAGGTCAAGAAGGGCGCCAAGGTGCTCGATGACAAGGGTTCGGTCGCCGTGGACAAGGGCAGTCGCGCGCTGGGCAAGCAGCTCGGCAAGACGCGCGGTATGTTCAAGGCCTTTAAGGACGAATATCAAAAGGCGAGCGGTGGCTCGTCGAAAGCTAGCAAATAGCGACGTACCAAATGATGGGAGGCAAGCCGGAGACCTGTTGCTCCGGCTTGCTGCGTTTATGGGGGAGGGCACATGCGCCAAAACGGATCATATTCACACGGACGCTCGGGCTCGCGTCCGACGGCGCGCCGCGATCTGGGGCAGCTGCCCAGCGGTCAGCGCAAGCGTCACCGTAAGCCCGGCGCAATGTATCTCAACCATAGCCGCGGCTTTAGCGACCGCAGCGCTCGCATCGGCAACGGCCGCACGCCCCGCCGTCCGTCTCGCCTGCCCTATGCGCTCATCGCCGTGGGTTGCGCGCTCGTGCTGTTCATCGCTGCTGTCGTGGGCTACGTCAACCGCAGCGTGGATGTCGTCCTCAACGGCCAGGAGACTGCGGTGCGCGTCGGCTCTACGCTGCAAAATCTCATCGACGACCAGGAGCTGACCGATACCTACGACGCCGGGGACTTGCTGGCCGTTGACGACAGCGTGCTTACTCGCCATGGCGGCGAAAAGCTGTCGGTAAAAGTGGACGGCAAGCGCATAAAACAGGGCAAGTGGAAAAGCCGCGAGCTTACGGGCGGCGAGAAGGTGACGGTCAAAGACGGCCGCGACACGTATGAGAAGCATGAGGTCCAGGCGACGGTTATCGAGCCCAAGCTCAAGGTCGAGGGCACGGGTGCCATCGAGTACGTTAAGACGTGGGGTATCCAGGGTCGCTCTGAGGTGTGGGTCGGCGAGCAGTCGGGCAAGACGCAGGACCGCGGCGAGGTCGTGCCCGCCACCGATTGCGTGGTCGAGTGCGCGAGCGTGGCGCCCAAGGGCAACGAAAAGTACGTGGCGCTGACGTTTGATGAGGGCCCGAGCGGAGCGACCAAGCAGATCTTGCAGGTGCTCAAGGAAAAGGGCGTCACCGCGACGTTCTTCCTGTCGGGCGATGCGGCCGAGGCCTCGCCCGCCACGGCCAAGGCGATTGTCGATGCCGGCTGCGAGGTCGGCTCCAACAGTTACAGCGACGAATCGCTCAAGGGCAAGGATCGAGATGCGGTGCGCGAACAGGTTTCGAAGGGCACCGAGGCGATCAAGTCCGCGACCGGAACGTCGACGATGCTTTTGCGTGCTCCCTACGCAGCCTTTGACGAGCAAAACTGGATTGATGCGATGGACCTGGTGTCTGCCGTGGTCTCGTGGAATATCGATTCGGGCGACTGGCTGCTCAACGGTGCCGACGAGCAGGTCTCGACGGTGCTCGATTCGGTGACGCCGGGCAACATTGTGTTGCTGACCGATAACGATGAATGCGCCGAGCAGACGCTCGAGGCGCTGCCGCAGATTATCGACGGGCTTATTGCCGACGGCTACAAAATCGTGACATTGAGCGATCTGGTCAAGACGGATACATCGCTGAGCAAAAAGCTCACCTCGCTGACGAAGGTCACCATGCCCAAAAACGCCGTGTTCCCCCAGCTCGCCGAAGATGACGACACCACAGACTAGTCATGTAAGAACGTCTCCAATGACTATGTCACGGATACGTCAGCGTTTGATATGCCTGCGATGTTTGGAGCATAAATTTGACGCCACGGCGCGATGCTGATGCTATAGTTACTGCGGATAACAAGGGTCAAGAGAAAGGCTGCAGGTGAAATCCAAACCTCGACCATACAGTCGATGACCCCATGCAGGTGCTTCTTGCGCATGTACGGGGTGTGAGCGCCGAGCGGCGTGCCGCCCGCGCATGCGTATACATATCTAAAAGTCCACGGACGGCGTGCCGGCATGGCCGCAGTTCGAAGGGATAATGATGGGGAGCACCAGTGAATTATCTGAGTGAGATGCTCAAACTGCCGGTCTTGGACGTCGATGGCGAAAAGCTCGGCGTTGTGAACGATTTTGGCATTGCTACCGGCGAAGTTTTTCCGCACGTAACGTCGCTCGCGTTCCGCGGACCCGGCAAGACGCCGTTTATGATCAGCTGGCGCAAATGGGTCGACCGTATCGACGAGACGGGCGTACACCTTAAGTCGCCGGCCACCGAAATCCGTTTTTCGTACCTGCAGCCGACCGAACTCTTGCTTGCCCGTGACGTGCTTAACAAGCAGATTGTCGACACGCAGGGCATGAAGGTCGTGCGCGTCAACGACATCAAGTTTTCCATGTCGGGCGAAAATCAGCTGCGTCTGCTGGGTGCCGAAGTTGGCGCCCGTGGTCTGCTGCGCGCGATCAGCCCCGCCCTCGAGCATGTCGTCGAGAGCTTTATGAAGCACCTGGGCAAACCGCTCGGCGAGGACATCATCGCCTGGTCCTACATGGACCTGCTCGACCGTTCGACTAAAAACATTCAGCTGTCGGTGTCGCATAAGACGCTCGGCGAGCTGCACCCTGCCGACATTGCCGACATTATCGAGCAGCTCGACCCGCGCCTGCGTGCACAGGTGTTCGCGCAGCTCGACACCGCCCAGGCCGCCGAAGCCATCTCGGAGTTCGATGACGACGAGCTTATGACCGAGATGCTCGAGGGCCTGTCCGATACGGACGCATCGTCGATGCTGGCCATGATGGACCCGGACGACGCCGCCGACCTGATCGACGAGCTCGATTACGAGAAGGCCGAGAAGCTTCTGCGCCTGATGGGCGTTCAGGAGGAGAAGGCGATTCGTAACCTGCTGGGCTATGAGGACAACACCGCCGGCCGTATCATGACCTCGGAGTTTGTCTCCCTGCCCGCCACGGCGACGGTCGGTGACGCCATCGAGGCGATTCGCAAGCTCGACGAGGACTTCGAGAGCGTCTACTACGTCTATACCGAGGACCCGAGCGGCATGCTCACCGGCGTCCTTTCGCTGCGCACGCTCATCGTGGCCGACCGCGATGCCACGCTGGGCCAGCTGGCCTATCGCGACCTGGTTTATGTGTCGCCCGACGATGACCAGGAAGACGTAACGGACGAGATGACCAAGTACGACTTGGTCGCCATCCCCGTTTGCGACGAGAACCGTCATATTTTGGGTATCGTGACCTTTGACGACGCCATGGACGTTATCGCCGAGGAGCACCAGGAGGACCTGCAGATCGCAGGCGTCGGTTCGGGCGATAGCGCGTCCGACGACTCGACGAATGTGCTCAGCTGGTTTGTGCATCGCCAGTACTGGGTTGTCGTGTGGGGCATTGCCTCATGCATCATGGCAACAGTGCTGGGGACGGCGCTGGGCTCTGCGCATCTGGTGGTGTTCCCCATGTGCGCCATGCCGCTCGTGCTGCTGGCTGCCTCGCGTATGGTGTCGTTCGTCAAGAACTACTTCCTGGAGTACGACGGCCATGACGATGAGCCCAAGCCGTATCTGGGGTTCTTCTTCCAGAGCACGGGCATGGGCCTGATCCTGTCGCTCGTGACCTACCTGTGCGCCCAGCTGGTGCGCACCGCCGCATTCCCCGACGCGTCCATGTTTGAAGAGCAGCTCTTTACCGGCTGCTTTAACATTGCGGCCATCGTTTGCCTGATTGGCAACATGAGCGCCGTGATTTACCTGATGGTGCTGTTCTGGCGTGACGAGCACGACCTCAATACGTCGGGTACCGCCATGAACGTCATTGCCGTCATGATTTCATGCGTGGCGTACTGCATCGCCGCGGTGCTGCTCACCATGTCGGTCATGGGGTAGGTGGTCGCGTGCAAAACACGAAGCAAAAGGCGAGCACCAAGCAAAAGTTGACCATCGCGGCCATCTTTGGCGCCATGGGCCCTGGCCTTCTGGCGGCGCTTTCGGGCAATGACGCCGGCGGCATCGCCACGTATTCCAGCGCCGGTGCCAGCTATGGCTACAAGATGCTGTGGATGCTTCCCGTCATGACCGTGCTGCTTATCGTGACGCAGGAGACTGCGGCGCGTTGTGGCTGCGTCACAGGCAAGGGCCTGGCGTCGCTCATTCGCGAGCGCTTTGGCGTGCGCAGGAGCGTGCTGGCCATGGCGGCGCTGCTGATCGCCAACACGGCCGTGACCATCTCGGAGTTTGCGGGTATCGCGAGCGGCCTTGCCCTCTTTGGCGTGCCGGCGAGCATCTCGGTGCCGCTGGTGGCGCTGCTGGTTTGGATGCTTACCATGTCGGGCAGCTTCCAGCGCATCGAGAAGATTCTGCTGCTGGTGAGCTGCGTGTTTGTGACCTACATCGTCGCTGCATTTATGGCTGGTCCCAGCTGGGGCGAGGTGGCGGTCGACCTGGTTGTGCCCAACATCCAAAACGACCCCAGTTACGTGTCGCTTGTGGTCGCAACGATCGGCACCACCATCGCGCCGTGGATGATCTTCTTGGCGCAGAACAACGTGGTCGATAAGAATGCGGGTGAGGACGATATCGTGCTGCAGCGTATCGACACCGTGAGCGGCTCGATTGCCGCCGATGTCATTGCCGGCTTTATTATCATAACGACCGGTACGGTGTTGTTCCCTGCGGGCATTCAGATCAGCGATGCTGCCGACGCCGCCCGCGCGTTGGAGCCCATCGCGGGCCAGTGGTCCACGGTGCTGTTTGCCTCGGGCCTGGTCGCGGCGAGCTTCTTGGCCGCCTGCGTGCTTCCGGGCGTTACGTCCAGCGCTATCTGCGAGGCATTTGGCTGGGAGCGCGGTGCCGATCGCAGCTGGGACGAGGCCCCGGTCTATCGCGGCATTATTACGGCTATCATTGGCATCTCTGCCGTGCTGGTGCTCATGCCCGGCGTCGACCTGTTCCAGATTATGATGACCTCGCAGGTCATCAACGGCGTGCTTTTGCCTGTGGTCCTGGTGTTTCAGGTGCTTATTGCCGCTGATCGACACATTATGGGCGCCAACCGCAACGGCCGCGTGTGGAATGTGCTCACCTGGGCGACTATCGGTGTGATTACGGTGCTGACGGTCGTCATGTTTGTTCTGCAAGCGATGGGCTACAGCGCGTAGCGCTTCTTTTGGACTCTAAACAGGTCGCCGCCATGGGCTGCGGCCTGTTTTTTGCCCACGGCCTCTCGGAGTCGGCTCGAAAAGAGCGATTTTGGGTTGTTTGCTGCGGGTGGAAGCAGATTTGGCTGCGCGTTACTTGTCGGTGCCTAGCTTGTGCGGTTTGTAGGCGAGGGCGCTGACGAGTGCATCGGCAGCGGATTTGACAGCCGCCGGCTGCGGATCGTTAACGTGATCCTCGGGATGCACGGGCAGGTCCTTCTTGACGGCATCGTGGATGAGCTTAAGGTACTCGGTCACACCCGCGTTCGAGAGGTGCGTGCCATCGCCGTCGAACAGATCATTGCGGTTGGCACTATATCCGTACCAGTCGATAACGCGAACGTTTTTGTAGCGCGCGGCGGCGTTGGCGATGGCCTGATTCGTGGACCCGACCCACGGCTGCGGGCTACGCGTGTTTACAAATACGACAATACGCTGCTCGCCGGCGTCGGCCATGATCGCATCGACCTGGGCGTCCGTTACCAAACCGTTGGTGCCCAGGGCAAAGACCACGATCTTGCCGGCAAGGTTCTGCTGGATATAGCCCTCAAATGTCGCGCGGCCCGCATCAAACTGGCGGCCCTTTTCGGCATCGATATGACTGTGCGGGAACACACCGTCAAAGGAATCAACGGCGCGCAGCGACACGGAGTCACCGATCATCAACAGGTCGTAGGAGCCATCGGGGAAGCCGTCGTTGTCCTTGTCGGTGTCGTCGGCCGCCTGCTGGTCGGTGGGCGCGGTGTTTTTGGCTTCCTTGTTTAGGATTTCGGCGCCCTCGCCGCTCAGCGCGGATGTGTCGGGCACAAAGACCAGGCCGCCCAGCGCCACAACGAGCACGACGCAGCAAGTGGCGCACACGGGAATATGCGCGCGCACCCAGCCGGCGGGCGTGGTGGTTCCGTCGCGGAATTCGGAAACAGTGCGCCCAAAGGCGCCCTTCCTAAACGGCGTTTCGATAAAGCGATAGGAGCACTCGGCTACGGCGACCACCACAAGTACCTGCAAGATGTACTGCCACCAGGGCGTATCGCTGATGTTGGCGACCGGGTTCATAAGCAGCAGCAGCGGATAGTGCCACAGATAGATACTGTACGAGCGCTTGCCAACCCACACGAGCGGCTCGGCGGACAGCGCGCGGGCAACCATTCCCTGGGGCTGCACGCAGGCCGCGATGACCATGAGCGTGAGGATGGAGCATAATAGCGTGCCGCCGCGATACTGGAACGCGGTGTAGCCGTTGGTGAGCGCGACCATGGCGGCAAGGCCAACCAGACCCACGACGCCCAACACATCGATGGATGTGGGCGAGGACCAAAAGCGCACGAGGGCACTCGGCTGTGCCGGGGCGGTATCGGCTGATTCGTCGACCTTCTTGCCAGGCTTGTCCTCGGCGTTCTTGCCATGCTTGGCGGCGCCAGCCAGGCGATTGAGTCCCAAACGATGAGCGAGACGCACCGGCGCCAGGTCGCGATCGGGGATAAAGGCCATCCAGGCACCCAGCAGCAGCGAGAACACGCGGGTGTCGGTGCCGTAGTACACGCGGCTGGGGTCGGCGGCAGGGTTGTAAAGCACCATCATGGCGAGGGCGGATGCCGCGGCAAGGCCCAGAACCACGCGGCGCGTGTTGGGCTTGCTCACATGCATGGATACCATGGCAAACAGCAGTGGCGGCCAAATCAGGTAGAACTGTTCCTCGATGGCAAGCGACCAAAAGTGCGTGAGCGGCGAGGGGTCGCCCAGAGCATTGAAGTACGAGACGTTTTGGGCAATCTGCCACCAGTTGTTGAAGAACAACAGCGACGGCAGGATGTCGGGGCGCATCTTGGTGAGCATCACGTGGTTAAAGATGGTGCACAGCGCGCAGGTCACGAACACTACCGTTACCACGGCGGGGACCAGGCGACGGATGCGGCGAATCCAGAAGCTCTTGAGGTCGATGCGGCCGGTCTTAGCGACTTCGTTGAGCAGCAAGCGCGTGATCAGATAGCCCGAAAGCACAAAGAAGATCGTGACGCCGAGCAGGCCGCCCTGAGCCCACGTGAGGTTGAGGTGATAGAGCACCACTGCGACGACGGCAAGCGTGCGCAGGCCGTCGAGGGCGGGGATATAGCGAGATTTGGGGCGCGTGGGCGCCTGTTCTTTTGCGGCGCTGTTGGTGCGGTCACCCTTGTTGGCGGCCACGCGATGAGAGTCTGCGGCGCGGCGCGGCTCGGTGGCTTGTCGGTTAGCGCGCGAACGTTCGTGCGGCGCTCGTTGATCGCTCGCGTGGCGTGAGCTGCGCGAGCTCGATCGCGGGAATTGTTCCATAAAACTTCATCCAATGACGAGAATAATCAGCACGCCTTCATTGTAGCCGCCTGCTCCTGTGAATGCTTGCTGCCGGTGCAAGCTCAAGCGCGCGTTCACATCAAAGTGAACTAAAGTTATAGAGGCGCGAGAGCGCACGATTGACGGCCAACAGCGGGTGCAGAGCTCGCGGACGAGGAGGTTTCCATGGCAGATTGCGGCATCGTTGCGGTGTTCGGCAGCATGAACATGGACCTTTCGGTGGCGTGCGAGCGCATGCCGCGTGCGGGCGAGACCGTCGGCGGCAGCGGATTTATCAGCAATGCCGGCGGTAAGGGCGCCAACCAGGCCGTGGCAGCTGCACGCATGGGCGCGCGCACGTGCATGATCGGCGCAGTCGGGCGCGATGCGTTTGGCACGTCGCTCGTGGCGGGGCTCCAAGATGCTGGCGTGGACTGTGACTTTGTGGTGCGTCGTGATGATGTGGAGACGGGAACGGCGACCATCATTCGCTGCGAGGGTGACAACCGTATCGTGCTGTCACCGGGCGCCAACCATGCGCTTGCGGGCGGGGACGTTGCCTGCGCGCTGAGACGTCTGGTGCCCGATGAGCTCGACGGCGACGCCAGCGATATTGCCCCGGCTGCCGGAAGCGTCTTTATCGCCCAGGGCGAATGTGACCTTGCGGCGACTGCCGAGGCGCTTGTTTGCGCTCACGAGCTCGGGTTCTATACGGTCTTTAATCCAGCGCCTGCCTGCGAGTTGCCTGCGGAGGTCTGGTCTGCAGTCGACCTGGTCTGCCCCAACGAGACTGAGTGCCAGGTGCTGACGGGCATTTTGCCCGCGGATGATGCGAACTGCGTCGCGGCGCTCAATGCCCTGCTCGCCAAGGGTGCCGGAGCTGCGGTCATCACGTTGGGCGGCGCCGGGTCGGTTACGCTTGGCGATGACGGCGAGCCGCTGCGCATGCCGGCGCTGTCGAGCGCGGTGGTCGATACGACGGCCGCGGGCGATACGTTTATCGGTGCGCTTGCTGCAGCTCGTCTGGAGGGCCTGCCGCTCTTTGAGTGCATGGCGGTGGGCGCACGCGCCGCGGCGGTGACGGTGTCGCGCCTGGGCGCACAGCAGTCGATTCCCACGCGTGCCGAAGTTGAGCGCGTGTTTGATTTAGACGATTTGGTACAAGACGGAGAAGCGGAGTAGAACAATGGCAATTAAGAAGCTGATCCTTGATCTGGATATGGGCGTGGACGATGCGATGGCGCTTGCCTATGCCATCGCGAGCCCCGAGGTGGAGCTCGTGGGCATTACCACGTGCTTTGGCAACGTGCGCGTCGACCAGTCGGCGCATAACTGCTTGGCGGTGCTTGACCTGTTGGGTCGTCCCGAGGTGCCGGTGTACCTGGGTGCCGACCGTCCTCTGCAGGCGACTGAGCCCTATACGCCGCCGGCGTCCACCACGCTCATTCACGGCAAGAACGGCATCGGCGGCGCGAGCGTGCCGGCGTCGCCCTACGAGCCGGTGGGGGCGACGTCTGCCGACGGTAACGCTGCGGTCGATTATCTGATCGATGCCGCGCGCACCTATGGTCCCGATCTGGTCTACGTAGCGACCGGCCCGCTCTCCAACCTGGCGCTTGCCCTGGAGCGCGATGCGGCAGCGGTGATGTCTATCGGCCGCGTGGTGGTTATGGGCGGCGCCCTGACCGTGCCCGGCAACGTGAGTGCGGGTGCCGAGGCCAACATGGCAAGTGATCCCGAGGCGGCCGATGCCGTGCTGCGCTCGGGTCGCAAGCTCACCATGGTGGGCCTGGACGTGACGCATCGCGTGGTGCTTACGCGCCGCGACATTGCCGGCTGGACGGGCTCGGGCACCATGGCGGGCTGCGCATTTGCGAGCATGGTGGAGCACTATATTGGCTCGTACGAGATGAACGCCCCCTACCTTGGTGGCTGCGCGCTGCACGATCCGCTTGCCGTCGCCGTGGCGATTGACCCCACGCTCGTGGGTGCGCTCGGCTGCAATCTGCGTGTTGATCTGCTGGGCGAGTATCGCGGCCGCACCATTTGCGATGAGCACCGCCTGTCCGATCCGGACAAGAGCGCGCTTGTGGCACTGACCGTGGATGCCCCGCGCTTCCTGTCCGAGTTCAAGACGCGCATGGCCCGTGTCCTTGGCTAAGTTGTCTTTTTGGACGAGGCTTTTTTGACTGGTATGATTGGTGCGACCATTCGAACCAGCTAAAAGAGCCCTGTTCCAATTTGACTATCGAGAGGATCTGCCATGGAGCGCATCGCCAGCTTTTCCGTTGATCATCTGCTGCTTGAGCCCGGCGTTTATGTGAGCCGCATCGACCGCGATCCGGCGACCGGTGCTGCCGTCACCACGTTTGACCTGCGCCTGACCACGCCCAACAAGGAGCCGGTCATGAACACGGCCGAGTGCCACACCATCGAGCACCTGGGCGCGACGTTCCTTCGCAACCATGCCGAGTGGTCGAGCCGCATTGTCTACTTTGGTCCCATGGGCTGCCGCACGGGCTTTTACCTCGTCGTGTTTGGCGAGGTGACGAGCGAGGAGATTCTGCCGCTCGTGCGTGAGCTGTTCGAGTTTGTCGCCGGCTTTGAGGGCGATGTCCCCGGTGCCGCTCCCGAGGAGTGCGGCAACTACCTGGACCAGAACCTCCCCATGGCAAACTGGCTCGCGCGCCGCTACCTCGACCGCGACCTGGCCGATATCGACGAGAAGCACCTGCACTATCAGCAGGCGTAAGGGCTTTATCGCCCAAAACGCGCGCATTGGGCGCCTTCGCTTATGCGGGGCGCCTTTTTGTTGAGTGGTCGGGACGAGCGTTCAAAATCGCTCATGTTTGTTCTAGAATGTTCATACTGTCACATAAACGAACAGGAGTGAACATGCACATCTACTCTGTCAACGATCCCGAGTTCAAGTCCTATGGCAACGTTTGGGATAACGTTCCGTCCGAGCTCACGTCGCCCGTGCTCGAGGCGCTCTCTGCCACGCCCATTCCCGAGGGCAGCAAGTACGTAGCAAGTACGCCGGAGCTCGAGGGCGTCAAGAACGGCGATAAGCTGGGCTTTCTCATGTTTGGTGGCCGTCCCTTCCAGCTCGGCTGGTGCAACGGCCACAACACGCGTCTCAACTGCCTAGAGTATCACCGTGCCAGCGAGTTCAACCTGGGCGCGCGCGACTTTATCCTGCTGGTGGCGCATCGTTGGGAGATCGAGGGCGGCAAGCTCGACACCGCTCAGGTCAAGGCGTTCCGCGTGCCGGCGGGCAAGGTCGTCGAGGTTTTCAACACCACGCTCCACTACACGCCCTGCATGGTCGACGACGGCGGCTTCCAGGTAATGGTGGCGCTGCCCGCCGGCACCAACGGTCCGCGCCCCGAGGCTGCGGCCGACATGCCCGCGGCCGGCGACAGCTACTGCTACTGGAAGGCCGACAAGTGGGTTCTCTGCCATGCTGACAGCCCCAAGGCTGCCGAAGGCGGCTACGTAGGCCTCATCGGAAAGAACCTCGACATCGCCTGCGACTAGAATCTTCTGTCTCAATCTGTAACATCTAGCGGGCTAAATCGTCTCTACCTGTTACAGATCGAGACAAACCGTCCCCAACCACCACAAAGGTGCCTGTCCCCTTTGTGGCGGCTTGGGCAGGCGGGTATCAAAAAGTGTCAGGCGGGGCGGCCGCCGAGCATCTGCGCGCGAAAAGAAGTATCGACCTGCGCCCTTGCCGTTGAGCGACGCGTTGTTTGCAGGGATACTGAGCCTATGACAACAGCGTGCGAAAGGATTGATGCATGGCTTTCCGTAATGACTTCCTGTGGGGCGGCGCGACGGCTGCCAACCAGTGCGAGGGCGCCTACAACGTGGACGGCCGCGGCCTGGCCAACGTGGACGTGGCTCCGCACGGCCCCGAGCGCTATGCGGTGGTTTCCGGCCAGCGCAAGATGCTCGACTTCGAGGACGGCTATTACTATCCTGCGCAGACCGGCATCGATTTCTATCACCATTACAAGGAGGACATCGCCCTCTTTGCCGAGATGGGCTTTAAGACCTTCCGCATGAGCTTGGCGTGGACCCGCATTTTCCCCAACGGCGACGAGACCGAGCCCAACGAGGTCGGCTTGGCTTTCTACGAGGACGTATTCCGCGAGTGCCAGGCGCACGGTATCGAGCCGCTCGTGACCATCACACACTTCGACTGCCCGATTCACCTCATCAAGGAGTACGGCGGCTGGCGCAACCGCAAACTCATCGACTTCTACAAGAACCTCGCGACCACGATCTTTACCCGCTACAAGGGTCTGGTGAAGTACTGGCTTACCTTCAACGAGATCAATATGATCCTGCACTTGCCGTTTATGGGTGCCGGTCTGGTCTTTGAGGAGGGCGAGAACAAGGAGGCCGTCGAGTACCTGGCAGCCCACAACGAGCTCGTCGCCAGCGCGTGGGCAACCAAGATCGCCCACGAGATCGACCCCGAGATCAAGATCGGCTGCATGCTTGCCGCAGGTAGCTACTACCCCTACAGCTGCCGTCCGGGCGATGTACGCCAGGCGCAGCTCGACAACCAGAGCAACTATTTCTTCGTCGACGTTCAGAGCCGCGGCTACTACCCGGCCTATGCCGTCAAGAAGCTCGAGCGTCTGGGCATCGATGTGGGCATGACGGATGAGGACCGCGAGATCCTGGCCGCCAACACCGTCGACTTCATCAGCTTTAGCTATTACAGCACCCGTTGCTCCGCCGGTGCCGATAACCCCGATGTCGAGCGCACCCAGGGCAATGCCTTCGCCGGCGCCAAGAATCCCTACCTGCAGGAGAGCCAGTGGGGTTGGGCCATCGATCCGCTGGGCTTCCGCATCACCCTCAACGACCTGTACGACCGTTATCAGAAGCCGCTGTTTGTGGTCGAGAACGGTCTGGGCGCCAAGGATGTTGTCGAGGAGGATGGCTCCATCAACGACGACTACCGTATCGACTTCCTGCGTCAGCATATCGCCGCGATGCGCGACGCGGTGACCGAGGACGGCGTTGACCTGCTGGGCTACACCACCTGGGGCCCGATCGACCTGGTCTCGGCCGGCACGGGCGAGATGTCCAAGCGCTACGGCTTTATCTATGTGGATCGCGACGACGCCGGGAACGGCACCCTCAAGCGCTCCAAGAAGAAGAGCTTCGACTGGTACAAGAAGGTTATTGCTTCTAATGGTGAGGACCTTTCCTAAGGGCACTGAGGCGCTCAACCTTGGGGCTCCAACCCTCCTCGCGTACCTAAGTACGCTTCGTCGGGCTTGTCGCTCCCAATCTTGAGCACCTCAGGCCCTTAGGGGAGGCGGGCCTGACCGCTGTGAATTTCGCGTGCTCATCCTCATAGCCTCCTAACCAAGGCGCCCGGCGAGTATGTGCTCACCGGGCGCCTTGCCGTCTGCGGATTTTGGGACATGCGGCCCGCTTTTTCGACCCATCTGTCGGTACACTAAAGGCACTATGGGTACCCGCGAGCGACATATCGGCCACGCGGCCGCCCGGACCGCGCCGGTTGCGGATCCCAGGGGCGGCAGGTTGTTCGCCATGCCGCGATTCCTAGTTGGTATAACGCATCGTGCATATCGCCATCGCGTCTTTGCTATCGCCGGTGTCACCACCGCGCTGTTCCTTATACTTTTGGCAGTCTTGCCGGCGTTGTTCGCCTCCGATTCCAAGCTTTCCAATGCCGTGCCCGCCTATAGCAAGGTGTCCGAAGAGGTCGTGGATGCGCTCGTCCACTCGAGCTCTCTCCCGTTGCTTGTCGCCGCAATTGTATTTTCGATCTGGGGCGTATCGGTCTATCTGCGCTGTTTGGACTATGTGTTGCGCCGCCGTCTTGTTGCCATCGCCACCATCTGCGCCCTGTGGATGATCGAAGTCATTCTCAAGTACAAGTCGTTCACGCCGTTCTATGCCACCGTGCTGTGGTACCTGTACTACGTGCCCATGACGCTCATTCCACTGCTCTACCAGTTGTGTGGTCTGCGCCTTGCGGGCCTGGAGCAACACCGCCTGGGTCGCCGCTACTGCGCTGCGCTGTGGATTGTGGCCATCCTGCTTATCGGATTTGTGCTCACCAACGATTTTCACCAGCAGGTCTTCCGCTTTGACCGTACAAGCGACACCTGGAGCAACGACTACACGTATGGCTGGGGATATTTCGCCGTCCTCGTGTGGACGGCCTTTAACTTCGTGGCCTTTTTTATCCTGGTTGGCCGGTCCTCGTCCTTTCGCATCCAGCGATTCTCGGGCACGGCGGCGCTCGTACTGCTGGGCGGCGCATTCTTTGCCATCTCATATGCTCTGCGCGTGCCCTGGGCATGGAGGCTCAACTTCTCGCTCGTCTATTGCGTCTTGTGCGTGGTGGCGATGGAAATCTGTCTCGATTGCGGTGTCGTTCCGTCGTATCACGACATCGCCGGCATCTTCGACACCTTGCCGCTCGACCTCAAAGTTCTAACGCGCGACCTGCAGGAAGTCTATGCCACGCCGGTGTCAAAGCCAATGCCGGTAGGCGTGCGCGAGGAGTTGCGGACCCAGGAGCACGGCCGCGCCCATGCCTTTGCCGTGGCGTCCGATCCCGATGTAATGTATCGTGCCTTTCCACTGCTGGGCGGATCGGCCCTGCTTGCCCAAGACGTGTCGGAGCTCAATGAGCTTAACCGTGAACTGGCACATCGTCGCATGGAGCTGCAGCGTCAAAACGAGCTACTCGCCGCCGACTACGACCTTAAGACGCATTTGGCAGATCAAGAGGCCGAGACCTTGCTGGTCCAAGACGTAGACCAGGCGCTTGCCCGCGCGCTCGAAGGGATGTACGACCTGCTGAGCTCGCTGCCGCCGTTGACCGATGAGGCATCTTCGCACGAGCGTTACCGCATGCTGCAGCGCGCCAAGATGCTCGTCGCCTATTGCAAGCGCAAGGGGTCGCTCACGTTGGCACAGCACGGGGAGAGCGGTTTTGATCGCGACCGCATTCAGCTCATTGCCAACGAGGTCGCAAGCGACCTGCGCACCATCGATATCGATTGCGCCTCGATTATCGCCATACGGCGCCCGATGCACGCCAGTACGGTAAGCGCCCTGTACGACTGCGTGTATGACTTTGCGTTTTTTGCCTACACCACCGACCATCCGGCGCTTATGTATCACTTGGGCGACCATGACCGATGCAGTGTCGAGCTGCGCGCCACGCTTTTTTCCAACGATGATGAAGATCTTTCGCAGACGCCCGCTGCGCAAGAGCTCGAAAGCGCTCTGCAGGGGCGCAACGTGGCATACCGCCTTGAGGGCGAGCCCGGCCAGCTGCGCATGATCGTTTTGATGCCGAGGGCGGGTGAGTGACGATGCAGATTTCGCTCATCCTTCCCCAAATCGTTGCGCTCGATGTTGTCTTTGCCCTGGCTGCGTGCCTGCAGACGATCCACGTCCCGCTCATCGCATCGCGCCGCTCGGCCTATAACCGTAAGGTGATTTGCGCCTACGAGGCGAGTCTTGTGCTTCACCTGATGATTTCGGCGCTCATCTTATTCGCGTCGTCTGGCTCGTATCTGGTGGCGCCGCTTGACGTTTGCGCCAGGGCAATGGGCGGAGCGTTGTGGCTCAATGCCGCGATCTTTGCCTATGGCGTGGCACTTATGGTGCGCTATCGTCGCCCCGTCATGCTGGTCGAGCTGCTGCTTGTTGTCGCCGTTACACCGCCGGTGGTTTTTGCCATGGGCTCGGCGTGGACCGTTGTCCTTATCGCAGAGGGAGCGTTCTTCCTGTTCCGCTCCATCGCGGCGCTCTTGATGGACGTCCGTAACCGCCAGGAGGATATCACCGCATTCTCGACGATTGAAACCATCAACGTGATTCCCGTGGGCATCCTGTATCTAGACCCGAGGGGCCGTCCGCTGCTCATGAACCGCTGCATGCGTAAAAACCTGGTGGAGCTTCATATGCCAACCGATCTGTGTGACATGAGCGGCACATGGAACGACCTGCGCAAACTTAGCATGCAAATGCCCGAAAGCAGTAGGAACCGTGTGCGGATTAATCTGGACCGTTTTGGTGAGGCGCGTGCGGTAGTCGAGGTCTCTCCCGCCGAGATTCGCCTGTTTGTGTGCGATCGTGTTATGGTTTCGGGCCGTTCGTTCGAGCGCATTATCGGTCTTGATGTGACAGAGTACGCGCATGCTCATGACCGCTTGGCGCAAGCCAACCACCTGCTTGAGCTTGCGGGCCAAGAGCTCCAGGCCCAGATCGAAGAAGTCAAAAAAGTTGCCGACAATGCGGCTTACCTACGTATGCGCGCCCGCGTGCACGATGTGATCGGGCAGCGCCTGTCCATTCTTCATCGCTATTTGGAGGAGGGGCGCCTGGATGACGAGTCACTCGAGCAGATTGACCCGTTGCTGCGCTCAATCGCCGCCGATTTGCGTAGTGACGGTGCCAGCGAGCCTGCAGAGCAGCTGGGCGATATCATCCATGCTTTTGGCCTGGTGAGTGTACAGATCGATGTTGAGGGTGCGCTGCCTGAGGACGTGCGTGTCGCCGCCGCATTTTTGCAGATTATCCGTGAGGCCTCGACCAATGCCACCAAGCATGCGCAGGCGCATCGGGTCCACGTGCGTCTGTGGCAGGAGGGGGCGGATGCTGGAGCCGTCGCGCGCATGACGATTTCTAACGACGGCTCCCCAGCCCCCGTATCGTATCGCGAGGGAACGGGTATCCCTGGTATGAGGCATGTCGCACAGAATCTGGGCGGCAGCCTTGAGGTCCATGCCGCCCCACCCTTTACGCTTACGGTATCCATTCCGCTCGCCTCCAGCGCCACGGTCCAAAGGAGAAGCTCATGATCCGCGTGTTAATTGTCGAAGACCAGGCCATCCTGCGCGAGAGCCTGGCGCGCTCCGTTGGCGACCAGCCCGATATGACCGTTGTTTCCGCCATCGCCGATGCCTCCGAGGCCTTGGGTGTCGCGCTCAGGGAGCGCCCGGACATGATACTGATGGACGTATGCACCGAACACGATTCAAACGGCATCGTGGCGGCGGCGCGCATCAAGGAGCAACTGCCCGAGTGTCGCATCATTATCATGACCGGCATGCCCGAGATCACCTTTGTCGATCAGGCCCGCGAGGCGGGCGTCGACAGCTTTGTGTACAAGAACGTCGGTATCGACGAGCTGTTCGCCGTGATGCGCTCCACGCTGGCGGGCTATTGCACGTTTCCCAAGCCACCCGAGAGCATTTTTTCGGGCACAGCAGCTCTCGACGATGTCGAGCTATCGATTTTGCGCCTTGCCTGCGAGGGCAGGAGCCGCCGCGAGATCGCGGCCGAGCTGTTTATGAGCGAGGGCACCATCAAGCGCCGCATCTCGGAGATCCTGAGTAAGACTGGCTACGACAACATCATGCGTCTTGCCGTGCATGCGGTGACCGAAGGCAGCATCGTCCCCAATATGGAGCGCCCGTAGTCGGTGCGCCGCCCGTGCTCCAACGCCAAAGATAGGTCGCCCGCCGTTTTGCATCTAAAAACGGCGGGCGACCTGCTTGTATGGGCAGTGCTGTCGGCATAAAGCGGCGGGGCCGCAGGATCATTTCCTGCGGCCCCGCCTGGTGTGCGCGGATATGTCCGCCAATCCGCGGCTGTCGGTGTCTGTCGCTACGCGATGGTCGCGGTGTAGGAAGCGACGTCCTCGTAGGAATCGGTCAGGTAGGCGTCGATGCCGATGGTCGTGTTGACCAGGTCGTCAAGGCTGTCAAGCTCGCCGCTCGAGAACGTGAATTCCTCGGTGGCGTTGGTGCCGGGCATCAGGTGAGCCGAGAACCAGGGTTCCTTCATGGTGCCGTTGACGTTGGTCTTGCCGGAAGGAGCGTAGAAGGTCAGGTCCTTGTCGCTCTTGTTGGTGATGTTGACGACAAAGCCGATGTCGCCCCAGTCGTCCTTGAACTTCTCGGTGATGGTGATGGTGCACAGGTCGTCATCGGCGACGGTGACGGCGGGGGAGATTTCGATGCTCTGGACGTCGTCGTCTTCGACGGCCTCATCGATCTCTTCTTCCTTCTCGGCGTTCTCGCGATCCTTCTTCACCGTACCGGACAGATCCTTGTCGGACTTCGTAAAGATAAGCTTGTCGCCGTCCACCTCGAGGACGAGCTTGTCGTCCTTGAGCTTCAGGTCGTGCGACTCATCTTCGGCGGTAATCGTTACGGTGGTGGCGTCCTTGGCCTCCCATTTCAGGTCGGCGACCTCAAGGAACATGTCGAGGACGCCCGTGCCGTCTTCGTCGAGGATCAGGACGCAGTTGAGGCCCCACTCCTTGAGCATATCCATGTACTCATCGGTGAGCTCTTCGCCATCCAAGGTTCCACCCGAGTACTGCCAGCTGCCGACGAAGTTGGCCTTGGGGTCTTTGCCGCCGCCGCTGCAGCCCGTCAGGGCAAAGGCGAGCGCCAGGATGCATGTCAGGAATGCGAGTACGGACTTTTTGAACGTTGTCTTCATGGTGTCCTCCTTTATCGAACGAAACCCATAGAAGCAAATGCGGGGGTGGCGGAACCCCCGCCAATTACCAGATAGAGGGGTTAGGGCCTGGGCGTTCCGCAGTTGCTGCAGAACTTGCCGCCGTTTTCGCTGCCGCAGTTGGGGCAGAACCACTTGGCCGGTGCCGGGGCGGGTGCGGGACTACCGCACTCGGAGCAGAACTTGCCGGTGTTGGTGGCACCGCAGCTGCAGGTCCATGCACCGGCCGCGGGGGCAGCGGCAGGAGCCGGTGCGGGGGCGGGTGCCGGAGCTGGCTGCGGGGCGGCCTGCTGCTGTGCCTGGCCGGCGGCGAACAGCTGGCTGGCGTTCATGCCGCCCATGCCGCCCGCCATGCCCATGCCCATAAAGCCGGCCATCGCGCCGTTGGGGTTGGCCGCCGCGGCGCGCATCGCGTCGCTCTGGGCGCTGGCGATGTTGGCGGCCGCCATGGTGGGATCGCGCATGACCGCGGCTTTCTGCAGGTCCTTGATCATCTGCTCGTCTTCTTGCGAGGCGGCGATGGAGTTGACGCCAAAGCTCACGATCTCGACACCGCGCAGGTCGCGCCAGTCGGCCGAGAGGACTTCGTTGAGTGCGCGCGCGAGCTCGGTGGTGTGGCCGGGGATGGCACTGTAGCGGATGCCCATCTCCGAGATCTTGGCAAAGGCGGGCTGCAGAGCGGTGAGCAGCTCGGACTTAAGCTGGCTGTCGATCTTATCGCGCGTGTAGCTATCGGTCACGTTGCCGCACACGTTGGTGTAGAACAGCAGCGGGTTGGTGATACGGTACGAATACTCGCCGTTGCAGCGCACGGAAATGTCGACATCCAGGCCAATGTTGTTATCGACCACGCGGAAGGGCACAGGCGAGGCGGTGCCGTACTTGTTGCCGATGATCTCCTTGGTGTTGATGAAGTAGACGCGCTGGTCTTTGCCCGCGTCGCCGCCAAAGGTAAAGCGGCTGCCGATATTGGCAAAGGTTTCCTTGATGGAGTCGCCCAGGTTGCCGCTGAAGACGCTCGGCTCGCTGCCGGTGTCAAAGACAAACTCGCCAGGCTCCAGTGCGACCTCGATGATCTTGCCGTTTTGCACCACGAGCATGCCCTGGCCGTCGTTGACGGCGATGACGGAGCCGTTGGAGATAACGTTGTCCTCGCCGCGCGTATTGGAGCTGCGGCCGCCGGTGCGCTTGCTGCCCTTGCAGGCCAAGACGTCAGCGGGCATCGATTCGCAATAGATAAATTCTTTCCACTGGTCGGCCATGACGCCGCCGGCGGCTCCCAATCCAGCTTTCAAGAGTCCCATGGTGATCTTCCTTTCTCGTCAAAGGCCGGGTGGTGTTGGTCAGGATGGTTAGTCGTCCTTGTCGTCCTTCATGACGACGGTGGTCTCGGTGTGGCTGAAGGTGTCGTGCTTCTCGGTCAGGTCGAGCTCGCCACAGTAGCAATCGGCGTGGGTGGCCTCGTTGGCCGTCTTGAGCTGGCCGACCAGCAGCACGTCTGCGATGACCACGATGATCAGCGGCGCGATGATGTTGATGAGGATGCCCTCGATATCAAAGGTGAGGTAATCCGGATCGAAGGCGTATTCCCCCATAAAGAGAATCTGGGAGAGGACAAACCCGATCACAAAGAACAGCACCGAGGCGATGGCGAGCTTGGGCTTGGAGCAGGGAAGCTCGCCGACCATGCGGCCGGTTTGGCCGTTCATGGCAAACAGGTAACTCTTGCCGTTCCACGAGGTAGAGAGCATCCACACGGGGAACAGGGCATAATCGTTTTCTTCCCAGGTGTAGTCGAGCTGCTTGCTTTCAACCGTGGCGTCGTCATACTCGTCGACGACGGTCTCGCGCAGGGCCGAAATCGTACTTTCTTCCATACGACGCTCGGCGCGCGCCTTGCAGGTTTCGCAATCCTCGTCGTAGCGGTTGGCGATGTAGCCGGGCATATAAGCGACCGAGAACGGGCGCAGCGCGTCGTAGTCAAACGGCTCGATGGCGTCCATATGGCCGTCGGGCATCTTGGACGATCCGTCGACGGGCACGCGCTCAAACGAGATATTGCCCTTACGGTAGGCGTCGTAGTGGTCGGTGGTCGTGACGGTGCGATCGGATTCCTCGGTTACGGTCTCGTTGGTTGCGTCGAAGCACACTTCGCCGTCCACGCGGGCACCGTAGAGCCAAAACGGCACGTAAACGCCTTGGACCTCGTCGATGTGGTTGCCGGTGACAAAGCTCTTGGGTAGCAGGATTTTGCCCTTGTAGTGGTCTTTGAGCGCGGCCATGACATCGTCGCGCCCGAGCTTAAACGGAATCACCAGGTCGGGTGAGAAGTCGCCCGAGAGCTGGCCGGGTGCCACGGCGGAGTTGCCGCAGTACGGGCAGGTGGTGACGGCGACGGTGCCGTCGGACACGAGCTCGGCGCCGCACGACGAGCAGATGTAACCGGCGTTCTGGGCCAACTTCTGCACGGCATCGTCGACAGCAGGCTTGGGGGCCGCGGCTGCGGCATCGGCTTTGGCATCTGCCTTGTCCTGGCGCTCGCGATAAAGGGCCCCGACTTCTTCGACTTCAAAACGCGAATCGCAGTAGTCGCAGACGAGCTTTTGCTCGGCACTGGCAAAGTGAAGGGGGCCGCCACACGCGGGGCACTGATAGTTGACGCTCTCGAAGGCCATGATCGGTCCTTTCGCTGCCGGAGGCTATGCGCCGATGGCGCCGCCGCAGTATTCGCAGCGCCCGCTGGCATCGGGAATGGTGGTTGCACCGCAGAAGGGGCAGGTGACCGCGGTCTTGGGGGCCTTAGCGGCCACGACGCTGTCGCGCGTTTCCTGACGCAGCTGCACCAGCGCGTCGCGGACCTCGGTTGCCTGGCGCTTGGCCTCGCGGTATTCGATGGAACCGCGCTGATCGATGGTGGAGTCGTTCACGCGCAGGTTGATCTCGGTAAAGTACGGCGTGTTGACGTGGATGGTCAGGTTAAAGTCGTAATCCAGGTCGTAGCGCGGCGGATTGTAGCTCTCGCGCTCGCCGTCTTTTGTCTCGCGATAGATTTCGGTGCGGTGCTCGTCGATATCCATATCGCAGCCGAGTACCTGCGAGAACTCGATGATGTCGGGATTTGCGTCGCGCCAGCGGCTCTGCGAAGTGATGATCAGCAGGCCCGCGTCTTCGTCGAGCATGATGTTGGTGCGCCCGGCCGAGAGTGTGCGCGTGGGGTTGAACGACGCCAGGCGCTCGGCATTGGCCTCGCGGTAGGCGAGTTGCTCGCGGATATCGTCCGCGGTGCTGGAGCGATAGCCGTGGAAGTAGGGGGAGAGCTTGCCGGCACACTCTTTGCACAGGTAGCCTTCGCTGATCTTGGTCTTTCCCAAAAGTCCCAGCTCGGTACCGCAAATCGCGCACTCTTTCTTTTCGAACATCTTGTCAAAGAAGCCCATGGCTGCCTCCCATCAACAGGTAGCGTGTGTCACTTTTGATGATGGGGGAGTGCGCGATCTTTCACGATACCCAGACGGCTCAAGGAGTCTCCACAACTGGGACACATGGCCCATTTTTGGCTAGTCGCTGGGGACACTCTTCGGCCACTCATTGGGGACGTACGCTGCTGGGGCAGTTGGGGCGACGAGCCGATGATGTCGTGATGTGGGATGGACTGGCACTTGCTACCGACGATTTTGGTGGGGATTTTGCACCCGCATGTTCCGATTCCGCGCCCGTGGAGGCAGCGGAGTTCACGCCCGATGAGTGCCTCGATGCCTTCGTTGCCGCCTTTGGGCTTACAGAGCGCGAGCGCGATATTCTTGAGGTCTTGGTCGTTTCGGACCAGAGCGTTCAGGACATCGCCGCAACGCTCTTCCTTTCGCGCTCAACGCTCTACCGTCACATTTCCTCGATCAACAAAAAGACCGGCACCACCTCACGTGTGGCCCTTATCAACTTCTTCTGGTCCTGGACGCCCAAGGACTAGCTAATCCTCCAATAAGTTGCGGTGGAATAGTCCCTAAATCAAAGTCATGGGGCTTTAAACAGGAACTATTCCACCGCAACTGCTGAGGGGACAGACTGCGGCAGCGGCAGAGGCGTTGGCAGCTGTGGTAGTGGCAACGGCAGCTGGCAGGGTGTTTTCCGTCTGCTCGCTACAGTAGCTCGCCGTGGCGTGCAATGTAGCGGCGCTTTGCCAGCTGGGTGAGCGCGATATAGGCGGTAACGATGCCGATGAGCAGCGCGAAAAAGCTCGCGGGTAGCGTCATGAGGCCGAGTGCATCGGCGATGGGGCTTGCCGGCAGCCAGGTGACAAGTGCCAGGCCTAGCACGGTGAGAGCGCACAGCGCGGGCGCGGCGTGGTCACGCGGGCTCGGCAGGCGCGGGGAGCGCAGCATGTGGATCACGAGCGTCTGCGACCACATGGACTCGACAAACCAGCCGCTCTGGAAGAGCGCGGCGAAGGTCGCCATGCTCGCGACATTGCTCGTAGCGGCGAGCTCGGCCCAACTTGCGCCCACGGCGGCGGGGCACACCACAAAGAAGAGCGCGGCGAAGGTCACGATGTCAAACAGCGAGCTCACGGGGCCCAGCTCGAGCATAAAGCCCTTGATGGACGCGGCGTCCCAGGAGCGCGGACGGGCAGTCCAGGCGTCATCGACGGTGTCCCACGGTAGCGTGATGCACACGATCTCGTAGACGAGCGACAGCAGCACCAGCTGCAGGGCACTCATGGGCAAAAACGGCAAGAACAGGCTTGCGACGGTCACGGACAGCACGTTGCCAAAGTTGGAGCTCACTGTGGTCTTGAGGTACTTGAGCAGGTTGCCGTAGGTGCGGCGGCCTTCGATGATGCCGCGTTCGAGCACGCCCAGGTCCTTCTGAAGCAAGATGATATCGGCGGATTCCTTGGCAATGTCGACGGCCGAATCGACCGAGATGCCGCAATCGCTCGCACGCATGGCGGCGGCGTCGTTGATGCCGTCGCCCATAAAGCCCACGGTGTGGCCGAGTAGCTCGCGCATGACGCGCACCAGGCGCGCCTTCTGCAACGGCGAGAGCTTGGCGAAGAGGTGGGTTTTCTCGGCGCGCTCGGCAAGCTCGGCGTCGTCGAGCGCATCGATCTCGGAGCCGAGCAAGACGTTGCTCGCATCGATGCCGATCTGCGCGCAGACGGTGGCGGCGATGCGGTCGTTGTCGCCGGTCAGGACCTTGACTGCTACGCCCTTGGCCTCGAGGGTGGCGACGGCGCCCGCGGCACTCGCCTTGGGCGGATCGAGGAAAGCCAAAAAGCCCATCAGCACCATGTCGCATTCGTCGGCGATGCCAAACTCGCCCACGCAGCGCGGATCGGTCTTCTGTGCCACGGCAATCACGCGCAGGCCCTCGGCGTTAAGATCGGCGACCTGCTTGCGAATCTGGGCGAGCTTGTCTTCGGCGAGCGGTCGGGCGATGCCATCGACCTCGACAAAGGAGCAGATCTCGAGCATTTCCTCGGCAGCTCCCTTGGTAACCATCTGGGTTTTGCCTTGGGCGTCGGAGACAACTACGCTCAGGCGACGGCGCGAGAAATCGAAGGGAACCTCGTCGACCTTGGTGTAGCGGTCGCGCAGGCTCTGGCCCAGCATGGAATCGGGTGCGACGGTCGAGGGTGTCACATCGGCACGGTCGATTACGGCCAGGTCGATAAGATTTTTGAGGCCGGTCTGGAAGAAGCTGTTCAAAAACGCATGGCGCAGCACGCGCGCGTCCTCGTTGCCATCGGTGTTGAGGTAGCGCTCGAGCACGATGCGGTCTTCGGTGAGGGTGCCGGTCTTGTCGCAGCACAGGACGTCCATGGCGCCCAGGTTTTGAATCGCCGGCAGCTCCTTGACGATAACCTGGCGACGGGCGAGGTCCTTGGCGCCCTGCGACAGGCTCGTGGTCACGATGACGGGGAGCATCTGCGGCGTGATGCCCACGCCCACGCTCGTGGCGAACAGCAGCGCGTCGATGACGTTGCCCTTGGTGGCGGCGTTGATGGCAAAGACGGCCGGCGCCATAACGAGCATGAGGCGTACGAGCAACATGGAGACGCTCGAGACGCCGCGGTCAAACGCGCTCTTTTCGCCGCGCCCGTTGAGTATCTTGGCGATGCCGCCCAGGTAGGTGTCCGAGCCGGTGGCAACGACAAGCGCCATGGCGGTGCCGTTTTGCACGGAGGTGCCGGTAAAGACGATGTTCTTGCAGGCAGAGAGTGGCAGCGCGGAGCCGTCGGCGCCCTCGACGACGGTGACGGCAGCGGTCTTCTCGACTGCCTCGCTCTCGCCGGTGAGTGCGGACTCGATGACAAACAGGTCGCGCGCGGTGATGACGCGGGCATCTGCTGGCACCATATCGCCGGCAGAGAGGCGGATCACATCGCCGGGGACGAGCTCGTCGAAGAGGATCTCGATGCGCTCGTCGTCGCGCAGGGCGGTGCAAGTGTTGGAGACCAGGTCCTTGAGGGCATCTGCCGCATTGCCGCTGCGGGCTTCCTGGATAAACTTCATACCGCCCGATACCAGCAGCATGATGCTGATGACGATGACCGTGGAGGGGTCGCGCTGCGGCTCGGGCACGGCGAGCACGTCGATGTAGAGTGAGACCAGCGCGAGCGCGGCGAGGATGCCGGCGAAGGGATCGATGAACGCGTCGGCGATGCGGCGGGCGAGCGTCTTGGTCGGCGCTTCGATGGTGTTGGGGCCGGCGGCATCCAGGCGCTCGGTTGCCTGCTCGGCGGTGAGGCCGTTTGCCGTGGCGTCAAGCAGTACGAGAGCGTCCTCGGCGCTATGGGTGGCGGCGAATATGGTGTTCTTGGACAGGCCGGTGCGAGCGGCAGGGCGCGCCGTGCGGCGGCGCTTGGAGATGGCTTCGAGAACCGTGGCGGTTTTGAGCATCAGCATAGGGTCCTCCTTGTTGAAGGGAGTTAGCGTACGTATCGTATTGAGTTGCAAAAAACCTAGATGTCGCTCACGTCAAGCTCACGAACCACCACAAAGGGGACAGGCACCTTTGTGGGGGGGGTTGACGATCTGCCGGTGGCGTTTATGCGTGTGCGGAGTCCTCGCGGCGTGCCGAGGGCGACATGCAGGTTTTTCGACTAGGACTGCCTTCCATGGCACACCTCCTAAAGGCTGAGCGCAGCGCGCTTTGGGTATCTCGTACCCCTTTTTAATCCGCCCGTATTCTTGATGAGGGGGTTTGACATGTCAACCCCATTGTTCGGAAAACCATTCCCTCTGACAAAGCCTTTACAGAATGCCGTGGCCCCAAAGCGCGCCCGCATCGACGCTTCGCCTGCGCTAAACTGGAAGGCACGTACGCGATTACGAGAGGAGCCCGCATGGAGGCTTACAAACAAGAGTTCATCAAGTTCATGGTCGAGTCCGACGTTCTTAAGTTCGGCAGCTTTACGCTCAAGAGCGGCCGTCAGTCCCCGTTCTTTATGAACGCCGGCGCTTATGTGACGGGTTATCAGCTCAAGAAGCTGGGCGAGTATTACGCCCAGGCCATCCACGATAACTTTGGCGACGACTTTGATGTACTGTTTGGACCGGCCTACAAGGGTATTCCGCTGGCCGTCGTGACCGCAATTGCCTACCACGAGCTGTACGGCAAGGAGGTCAAGTACTGCTGCGACCGCAAGGAGGCCAAGGACCACGGCGCCGACAAGGGCAACCTGCTGGGCTATGAGCCCCAGGACGGCGACCGCGTGGTCATGGTCGAGGATGTCACCACCAGCGGTAAGTCCATCGACGAGACCTATCCCAAGGTTAAGGCTGCTGCCGACGTCGAAATCAAGGGACTGATCGTGTCCCTCAACCGCATGGAGGTCGGCAAGGGCGGCGTGACCACCGCACAGAAGGAGATCGAGGCCAAGTACGGTTTCCCCGTTGCGAGCATCGTTTCCATGGCCGAGGTCGTCGAGACCCTCTACAACCACGAGATCGATGGCAAGGTCGTCATCGATGACGAGCTCAAGGCCGCCATCGACGCTTACTACGAGCAGTACGGAGCTCGGGAGTAGTAGTTACGCGGTTTTACCAAACCGCGTAACCAGCCGACGCTGCAAGCCCGCCAGAGCGGCAATCTGCCTTTCAACTTCGGCGGCATGACCAGAAGGTCAATGCCGCCTCGTTTCAAGGCACCTTGCTCGCTCTGACGGGCTTTCGCTGTCGTTGTCAAAACATCGGCGTTGCCGTAGTAGTCATTGGGGACGTTCTTGTTTGACTAGTCGTTTAAGAACGTCCCCAATGACTAGTCAGAAATGAGCGTGGATAATCTCCCGTTTTTGGCCCCCGTGTGGACTCAAAGTGGGAGATTATCCACGCTCGTTTTAATATGGCTGGGCTGCGGTGCCTATCTAATCGGCTCAGCGTCTTCCCTGAGAATCGAAAGATACTCTTCATACCCGTACTGTCGGTATCTCTGTCTTGACTCGTCGAGTGGACGGAGGATACCCAATTCTTCAAATGATTTGACGAGCGAGCTCGCGGTGCTCCTACCGATATCGAGTCGGGCAGCGATAAATGCGGTGTCGAGGATGGGATGCTCTTCAAGAAGGCTCAGCAGCCTTTGTCCGTTTGCGGCAGTCCTTCCGAGATTTTCGGTAATAGCTGCCGTCGAACGGTTGTGGAGATCAACAAGACTCTTTAAAGACCCTACCGAGTCCTTCGCACTCTCAAGAAGACTGGCGCAGAAAAACTCTATCCATTCCTCGTAAGTTCCTCGTTCCCTTACGGATGTGAGTTGTCGGTAGTACTCGCTTCGATTTCTCTTGAACTGGAACGATGGATAGAACAAGCAAGAATGAAGAACGCCATCATTGATGAGCATAAGTGTAATGAGAAGCCTGCCCAGGCGACCGTTTCCGTCTAGGAATGGATGGGCAGTTTCAAATTGGTAATGGACGAGCGCCGCCCGCACGATCGGATCCATTTCGACTTGAGGCTCATTGATAAATCGTTCGAGGTCCTGGAGCGTGTTGCTCAAATCTTCAATGTTTGGAGGGACGAACGATGCAGTTGCAATGGTGCAGCCTGAAGGGCCAATCCAGTTTTGTGAGGAGCGCAGCTCGCCTGGATTCTTCTCCGTTCCGCGCACTCCGTCCAGCAGGACCGCATGAACCTGCCTGAGAAGCCTCGTACACAAGGGCATCTTTTTGAGCAGTTCTACGCCGCGGTCGACAGCACGGACATAATTCACGACATCTGCGACATCTTTATGATGGAGTTGGGTTTGCGATGGACTAAGTAGGTCGTCAAACGTGCACTGGGTTCCCTCAATTTGCGAAGAAAGGAGTGCTTCTTTGCGCACATACATTGTCAGATACATGTCGGCGTTGGGAACAAAGTAGAGCATGCCTTCAAGCTCTCCAAGCTTTCGTGAGCATGTGGAAAGCGTGCGATAGGTTTCCTCAGTGAGGTTTAGCTGCCTCAATGATTGCAAGGGCGTTGGCAAAAACGAATAGTAAGCCAATTTCCCCGATAGATTATTGCGGAGCGTTCCCTGGCCGTTCTCCTCGATTTGCATCGCGCCCCCCATATCTTTAGTGGCGGAAACTCGTTATTAGGCTAATCATATCAATTCTAATAACGAGTTTATGGCGAAAATAGTTATTAGAGTCGATTTGAATAATCTAATGACGAGAAGTCGTTATTGCTTTGGTGCAAGGTGGTCGAGTGGTCCCTCGGGCGCAGAGGAAAACGGAGCATTCAACACGAGCGTGGATAATCTCCCGGTTTTGGCCTGTGTGCGGGCTCAAAGTGGGAGATTATCCACGCTCGTTAGATAAGCGTCCAAAAATCCACGCTCGTCGCTACTTGAGCCCGGGCAGGCGGGTGTAGGGGAATGGGCGCTCTAGGAATTCAGCGCAGCGGGCGTAGTCTTTGGCGAAGTAGCTGTTGTAAAGCGAATCGAGCACGTATTGCACGGCGATGTGGCTCGCGAACTGCGTGATGCGATGCGTCATGCTCTCGTGGTCACTCACCGTGAGGTAGGCGGCAAAGCCAGGGTGAATGCGAGCGCAATAAGGCGTGCCGATGACGATGACCGGGACATGCCGGCTGCTGAGAATCGGCAAGATGTCCTTGAGGTTGGGGGCAAGGCCGCTGTAGGAGATGACGATTGCCGCATGGTCGGGACCCGAGGCGAGCGCCGTACGCACCTGGGCCTCAGCGCCGTCGTGGCACGTTGCGCTTTTGCCGGCGGAGAGCAGGCGGTCGCGGAACATTCCTGCTGGATAGAGGTTGTGCGAGCCCGTGTAGATGTCGACCTGTCGGGCGTTTGCGATGAGCTTGGCGGCGTGGTCAAGCTGCGTGGGGTCGAGTAGTTCCTGCGTTTCGGCCAGCGTGGTCTGGTAGAGCCCTTCCATGCGCTCCATAACCTGCAGGCGATACTCGGCTTATCGACCCGCGATGCAAAGGAGATACTCATCCCACGAGCACTACCGGGAAGGGCTTGCGATTCGAGCCCTCACCTTAGTAATTTGATCATTTGGCACTATAATCACCATAGGCATGCGCATAACGTTGCGCTTAATCAAGAGGAGAAAACATATGGGTCTGTTTGACATGTTTAAGAAGAAGGCTGAGCCCGCGGCAGCTGCTGCTCCGGCCTCCATCTCTGCTTCTGCTGGCGCCGACGTGCTGTGCTCGCCTGTCAAGGGCAAGGTCATCAAGATGGCCGACGTGCCCGATCCCGTCTTTGGTGGCGAGGTTCTGGGCAAGGGCTGCGCTGTGTGGCCCGAGGACGACCTGGTCTACGCTCCCTGCGACGGCAAGGTGACCGTCACCATGGGTCACGCCGTGGGCCTGCAGTCCGATAGCGGCATCGAGGTTCTGGTGCATGTTGGCGTCGATACCGTCAACATGAACGGCGACGGCTTCGAGGGCTTCGTCAAGGCCGACGACGTCGTGAAGGCCGGCCAGCCCATACTCAAGATCGACCGCGCCAAGATCGCTGCCGCCGGTTACAAGGACTGCGTCGTCGTGGCCGTGTCCAACACCGCCGAGTTTGCCGATGTCGAGCTCGCCGTCGAGGCCGAGTCTGCCGTCGCCGCCGGTGACGCCATCGTTAAGGTCGTCCGCAAGTAGTCTGCGGCATCCAAAAGATGCACAAGGGTGGTCGGGTTATCCGGCCACCCTTTTTTAATAGGCTGAGCAGGCGCATTTTATTGCAGGGGGCTTGCTTCACGGGCCATTCGTTCGTCAAATTGAGCCGCCCGCGCTTTTGCGACGCAGGGGGTTGGGCCGGGCCGCTAATATGGACTTGCTGTTACGACGTGCGCTGCGCAGGGAACGCGGCGCCGCTTGTTTGGAGGAATGTCATGAAAAAGAAGCTGCTGCTTGCGCCCCTGATGGCTGCCCTGGTCGCGTGCGTGGTTTTGCTTTCCGGCTGCGGAGGGCCTTCGGTGGAGGAGCTCATCACCAACGACCTTACGAGCCAGTTTGACGAGATCAAGAACGGCGGCGATGATTTCCTCTCCGGTCTGGAAGAGGCTTCGGGCGACGAGTTTGAGCAACTGGGCATCGATCCCAAGGAGTACGCCAAGAGCTATCTCGAGGGCTTTGATTACAAGATCGGCGATGTGACGGTCGATGAGGACAAGGGCACTGCGACCGCCGAGGTTACCATCACCTGCAAGTCCATGAATAAGATCGTCGAAGATTTCGCCACCCAGTATCAGGAGAAGGTCGCCGCACTCGATACGATGCCTTCCGAGGATGATCTGTACAAGATGGCCGGCCAGGTCATGGTCGACGTGACCAAGGCCGCTAAGACCAAGGACACCAAGGTCACCTTTAAATATTCCGCCAACGAGGATAACGAGTGGTCTGCCGACGATTCCGCAACCACCGAGATGATGAATGCGATGATGAGCTAGGGGGTTACGCGGTTCTACGAACCGCGTAACTGCTCGACGCTGCAAACGCCCCTAAGCGGCAATCTGACGTTCAATTTCAAGGGCGCGACCAGAAGGTCAGCGCCCTTTCATTTCACGTCACCTTGCTCGCTTAGGGGCGTTTTCGCTGTCCGTCCTCTACCTGCGGCGTTGCCATGGTAGTCATTGGGGTGGCACTTGGGGACGTTCCTTTTCTGCCGGCAGTTGGGGACACTTCTTTGTTGCGGGGGCAGCTAAAAGAGCCCCGTCCCACATTAACTGCCCGTGGGGGGATGGGCGGTTACTCGCCCAGTACCAGCGCCGTGAGCTCTGCCTGGGTGTCCACCACGTAGTCGGCGTCGGCGGCTTCCAGCTCTGCGCGGCCGCGGAAGCCCCAGCTGACGCCCGCGCTCTTAAGGCCGGCGTTGTGACCGGTCAGGATATCGACATTGGAATCGCCCACATAGAGCGTGGTTGCCGGATTGGCGCCCAGCTCCTCCATCACATGCAGCGTGACGGGTGCTTCGGGCTTGGGCGGAAACGCATCAACACGGCCCTGTACCAGCGCAAAGCGCTCGGAACCAAAGTATTTTTCGATAAGCGGAGCCGCCGAGACGTGGTCCTTGTTAGTGAGCACGGCTAGCTGCACACCCGCGGCGCGCAGGCGGTCGAGCATCTCGATTGTGCCGGCATAGGGGGCGGTGTGGTCCTCCTTGTGCTCGCCGTAGTAAGCCCTAAACTCGGCAAGCGTCTGCTCAAACATACGGCTGTCGCCCGCATACTCGGCAGGCATAAAACGCTCAACCAGCTTGAGCATGCCGTTTCCCACCTTGTAGCGGTACTCGTCGACGGCAAACGTGGGCCAGCCGTGCGTCTCGCAGGTATGGTTGCCGGCGGCCGCCAGGTCCTCGAGCGTGTTGAGGATGGTGCCGTCCAGGTCAAAGATCACATGGGAAAAAGCTGCTGCCATGAAAGCTCCCGTCATTGGATTTAAAACGCACCTCATAATACTGGGCTTCCGCGTTGGGCGTGCTTGGAATCTGAACATCTCCAGGGATACCAAGCCGCATCGCGCCGACCGTGCGGTTCCGCCCTAGCAAATTCTCGGCAGCTGCTCTCCCACGAGCATGTCGAGGATACGGGTCGAGTCCCAGCCGGTGCGCACGCGCACAGCGGGACGGGCACCCTCGGCAAGCGGCAGCACGCGACCGATGATGGCGGCATTCTCGCCGTAGCGGGCGGCGCGCATGGCGCTCAGCGCGGCATCGGCTTGCTCGGCCGGCACCACGGCGACCATCTTGCCCTCGTTTGCCACCTGCAGCACATCGTAGCCGAGCATCTCGCAGGCGGCCTGCACGTCGGGACGCACGGGCACGGCATCCTCGTCAACCTCCATGGCAACACCGCTTGCCTGGGCAAACTCGTTGAGCGTGGACGCCAGGCCACCGCGCGTGGGGTCGCGAAAGCAACGCGTGCCGGGCGCTGCGGCCAGAACGTCGGCAATCAGGTGGTTGAGCGGCGCGGCGTCGCTTTCTATCGTGCTCGAAAACGCCAGGCCCTCGCGCTGGCTCATGATGGCGATGCCGTGGTCGCCCAACGTACCCGATACCAGAATGACATCGCCGGGCTGGCAGTTGGCACCGCTGAGCGCCACGCCCGCGGGAACCTCGCCCACGCCGGCGGTATTGATGTAGACGCCGTCGGCCCCGCCGCGCTCGACCACCTTGGTGTCGCCCGTGATTATGGACACGCCCGCTTCGCGCGCCGTTTCGGCCATCGTCTGCACAATCTGGCGGAGCTTATCCATGGGATAGCCCTCTTCGAGGATAAATCCGCACGACAGGTAGCGCACGTTGGCGCCCGAGGTCGCGACGTCGTTGACGGTTCCGCACACGGCAAGGCGGCCGATGTTGCCACCGGGGAAGAACTGCGGCGAGACTACAAAGCTGTCGGTCGACATGGCGATGCGCCCGCTCGCGGGCAGCGCGGCGACGCCGGCGTCGTTGCCCGCGAGCAGCTCGGGCGACCCAAAGGCATCCAAAAAGACCTCATCGATGATGCGTTTCATCATCTGACCGCCAGAGCCGTGGCCCAACAGGACGGTGCTATCGGTGGTGCTATGGGACATATCCAAAACTCCAATCGTGGGTGGTGCCGGCGTGCGGGTGCGTCCGGGCTAGTCGCGATAACGGTAGTACGCCGCGCAGCTGCCCTCGGAGCTCACCATGCACGGGCCGACGGGGTGCTCGGGCGTGCAGGTGCGGCCAAAGAGCGGGCAGCTGTTCGGCGTAATGGCCCCGCGCAGCACGTCGCCGCAGCGGCATCCACGCGGCTCGACCGTCGCCTCAACGGGCACGTCAAAGCGAGCGCGGGCATCAAAGCGCGAGAACTCGGGGCGGATAGAAAGGCCCGAGTTGGCAATCGGCCCCAGCCCGCGCCACGTGGTGCCGCATGGCTCAAACACCTGCTCGACCAGCTGGCGCGCCACGGGGTTGCCGTCTGCGTTGACGCCACGGCGGTAGGCGTTGTCGATCGCGGGCCTGCCCTCGACAACCATCTGGACCAGCATGCAGATACCCTGCAGGATATCGACCGGTTCAAATCCCGTGACCACGCCCGGGGTATTGAACTCGTCGATCAAAAAGCTAAAGGGCGCCAAGCCCGTGATGGTGGCGACGTGGCCCGGCAGGATAAAGCCGTCGATGGTGGTCTCGGGGTCGTTGGCGATGGCGCGCAACGCCGGCGGCGTGGTCTTGTGGGCGCAATAGACCGAAAAGTTCAAAAGCCCGCGTGCCTCGGCCTCCAAGATGGCGGCGGCGATGGTGGGCGTCGTAGTCTCAAAGCCCACGCCCATAAAAATGACCGGGCGATCGGGGTTTTGCTCGGCAATGTCGAGCGCGTCGAGCGGGGAGTAGACGATGCGGATGTCGCGCCCCGCCGCCTTTTGCGCAGCGAGCGAGGTGGACGATCCGGGCACGCGCATCATGTCGCCAAAGGTGGTGATGATGGCGCCGTCTATGTTGGCGAGCGCGATCGCGTGGTCGATGTCGCGGTTGGCGGTTACGCAGACGGGGCAGCCCGGGCCGCTCAGCAGCTTGAGCCCGACCGGCATAATGGAGCGAAAGCCATAGCGGCCGATGCTCACGGTGTGCGTGCCGCAGACTTCCATAAGGTTGATGGTGCGGTCGCCGACGAGTTCATGGATGCGTTCGATGAGCTCGCGGGCCAGCTTGGAATCGCGAAATGCCGAAAAGTCGATACCGGAGCGAGCCGGCTGTCCGGCCGCCACTAGTATGCCTCGGCCGGGTTGCTGGCCAGTTGGTCTTCTTCGGCCAGTTCGGTCATGGTGTTGACCAGGTCGAGCGTCTCCTGCGCTTCCTGCTCGTCGACGATCTGGATGCCAAAGCCGGCGTGTACGAGAATATAGTCGCCAACCTGCGCCGTCGGCACGAGTCGTAGCGACACGGGGCGCTCGATGCCCATCATGTCGACGGTGGCCTTGAGGTCGTCGTCGCGTTTGACTACTTTACCGGGAACGGCAAGGCACATATTGTTCCCCTTTTAGACGCTTTGCGCTGGATAGGCGCTCAATAATCCATCAGTTGATGGTAGCGCTCGCGGGGTTTGCGGGCAAACGCGTTACGCCTGTGAGACGGCTGGGCACAGCGGCGTGTGAGGGCGAGCTACTGCGATGCAATCTGCGCAAGACGAGCGCTTGCGACCGCCGCCTGACCGTAGGCGATGCAGCCGTCATTGACGGGTACGGTGTGGGGGACCAAGACAGCAAGGCCCGCGTATTTGAGCTCGCGGGTGAGGAGCTGGAGCAGAAGTCGGTTCATGAACACGCCGCCCGAGAGCGCGACGGTGCCAATGCCCTCGCGCGCGCAGATTTCGGTGGCGATGCGCGCCGAGGAGCGCGCGGCGGCGACATGGAAGTCGAGTGCGAGCCTGTCGGCGGGCGCTCCGGCTTCAATTCCCTCCAAAAGTGCCTCAAAGAGTGCTTTCTGGTCCAGAACATAAGGGCCGTCCAACCACGATGGGCCAGATGCGAAATAGCCGGCGTTGTCGTCGGGAAAATGGGCGATTTCGTCGTCCAGCGCATGCCAGGCGGCGGCTTCGAGCTCGATGGCGGGTTCGCCCTCGTAGGTTGCCTGGCCGCAAATGCCCAAAATCGCGGCTGCGGCATCAAAGAGACGCCCCATGCTGCTGGTGCGCGGACTGTTGATGCCGCGCTCGATCATCGTTGCCGTTATGCTGCGCGTTTGCTCGTCAAGGCTGTTCAAGAGCCCCACGGCACCCGGGTGCTCGAGCAGGTCGAGCTCGCTGAGCAGGGCAAAGGCGTTGCGGCGGGCATCGTGTACGGATGCGGCGCCACCGGGAAGCGCCCAGGTGCGCAGATGCGTGACGCGCTCAAAATCGGCGAGACGGGCGACAAGAAACTCACCGCCCCATATGGTGCCATCGGTGCCGGCGCCCGTGCCGTCGAAGGCGATGCCGAGAACGCGTGCATCGGGCGCAAGCCGGCCTGCGGCAATCGCCTCTGCCATGACGCTCGCGATGTGCGCATGATGGTGCTGGACTTCGATAAGCGGCAGGTTGTGCTCCCGTGCCTGCTCGCGCGCCCATTGGCTCGACAGATAGCTAGGATGTATGTCGCATGTCAGGGCGGCAGGCGCTAGGTCAAAGAGGTTTTCCAGACGCGAGCGCGTGGCGTTCCAAGCATCGAAAGTCGCGCCGTTTTCGACATCGCCGATATGCTGCGACACAAAACAGGCTGCCTCGCCATTTGTCCCTTCGCGCGTGAGTGCGATCGTGGCTTTTTGCTGCGGCCCACAGGCGAGTACGCAGGGCGTGGTGCCGTCGAGCGCCGGCAACGACAGCGGCTGCGGCGCATATCCGCGTGCGCGACGCACGGGCATGACGTCGCCGTCGACCACGCGTACCACGGAGTCGTCGTAGCGTGACAGAATCGCGCGGTCGTTGCCGAGCAGCGCATCGGCGATGCCGGCGGCAACGAGATGCTCCCATGCAAGGGCATCGTCGGTCTCGATGGGCTCTTCGCTCAGGTTTCCGCTGGTCATGACGATTGCGTGCATACCGTGCGCTGCAGCCGCGGCGAGCAGCAAATGTTGAAGCGGGGTATAGGGGAGCATGACGCCAAGCTCGGGCAAGTCGTGCGCGACGGATGGCGCGAGTTCGAGGGCGTTGGGGGAGCCGTAGGCGTCGTTGCCGGCCGCGCGGCGGCGCAACAGCACGATGGGACGAACACTACCGGCCAGCAGGTCGCGCTCAACGCCATCGATGTGACACAGGCATTCGGCATCGGCAAGGCTGCGCACCATAACGGCAAGCGGCTTGTTGCTGCGACGCTTGCGACGGCGCAGCTCGCATACCGCCTGTTCGTTGGTGGCATCGCAGGCCAGGTGGAATCCGCCCAGACCCTTGATGGCGACGATGCCGCCGCCTGCCAGCAGATCGACGCAGCGTTCGATGATGGCATCGCTGGCCTCGCGCGTGGAGCCGACGGCTGGTGTTGCGTCGACATCCGCTGGCGCAACGCCGCGATCCGCCTCGCGCCACGTAATATGCGGTCCGCAATCAAAGCAGGCATCGGGCTGCGCGTGAAACCGCCGATCGAGTGGGTCGGCATACTCCGCGGCGCAGGTGGGGCACATGGGAAAGCGATCCATCGAGGTGGCCGCTCGGTCATAGGGCAGCGAGCGAATGATGGTAAAGCGCGGTCCGCAATTGGTGCAGTTGATAAAGGGATAGTGAAAGCGTCGGTCGGCGGGGTCGAACAGCTCACGCAGGCAGTCGTCGCACGTGGCGATGTCGGGCGAGATGAGCGTCGTGTGGGGAAAGAGAGTAGATCTCGGTGGACGCCGTATCATTAAAAAAAAGACGGCGTCCCAGTCGCCGGGTGCTAGGTCCATAAGCTCGACATGCTCCACGCGAGACGCCGCAGGCGCATGCTCGGAAAGCGCGGCGATAAATTCGTCGAGCGACTCGCTTTGAGCGTGTGCCTCGATATGCACACCATCGCCCGCGTTGAGTACCCAGCCGCAAATGCCGTGCGCCATGGCCTCGCGATACACAAACGGTCGCATGCCGACGCCCTGCACAATGCCCGTTACATGGATATGCGCATGTCGCATGCGACCCTCCTTCATTGAAATGTGTGCCGTTACAGCCCCAGACTCTGCTTGGTGGCGGCGCAGGTGAGCTCGCCGTGTTTAACGCCGCGCAGGCCCAGCAGGCGGTCTGCCAGCTCGTAGACGCGCTCGCCGCGACCCTTAAGCGCCAGAATCTCCAAGCAGTTGTGGTGATCCAGGTGCACGTGCATGGTCGATACAATCTCGTCGGTGTAATCGTGCTGCACCTCGTCCAGGCGGCGCGTCAGATCGCCGGTGTGATGGTCGTAAATCATGGTGAGCGATCCGATGACCTGCTCGTCGGGCGTTCGCATCTGCTCCTTGGCAATCGAGGCGCGAATCAGGTCGCGCACGGCCTCGGAGCGGTTGGCCACGTCACCGCGGCGCGCGATTTGCTCGTCAAAGCGGCGCAGCAGGTCGTCGGGTGCGGTGACCGAAAAACGGACCAGCTCGGAGGCGGAGCCGCTGCAACGGCAGCCCGCGTCGCCGGTCGGCCCGTGCGGATGCTCGTGTTCGTGATCGCGGACGTGCTCGTGCTCGGCCACGCTACACCAGCTTTACGGAGCCAACGGAGTTATGGTCGGCCTCGATGGCCTCCTCATAGCCCTCGAGTGCGTCGTGCGCCTCGTGGAGCGCCGCCATGGCGGCCTCGAGCTTGGCGCCAATGCGCTCCATATCAAAGTTCTCGGTCGCATGCAGCAGCTGATGGCTCCACTCGTGGGCGAGCTCGATCGTGTCGTCGACCTGCTTGACGCTCATGGCAAGCTGGCTCATGTTCATTCCGACGTCATGCATGGGAAATCTCCTTTTGTGCGGGTCTAATCAGTGGTTCAGATTCTACTACGCCCGCTTTGCGCATCGCCGCATAAGAAAACGGGTGCGAGTCCGTCTGACCCGCACCCGTTCACTGGGGGCTGTTTGTGATTACCATACTATCCGTGGTCGCGGGCGCAGCACCCGGCTCTCCGGTGAGCGGCGCAAAACCGCTCATGGACGGCAGCACATGACCGGCGTATTACAGGTGCTTCTCAAGCAGCGCCTGCAGCCTGGCCTTGGGCAGCGCGCCAACGGAGCGGTCGATTTCCTCGCCGTTCTTAAAGACAACCAGCGTGGGGATGCTCATAACGCCAAACTTCATGGCCAGGTCCTGATTGTCGTCGACGTTGCATTTGGCGACGGCGAGTTTGCCGGCCAGCTCGTCGGCCACTTCGTCAACAATGGGCGAGAGCGAGCGGCAGGGACCGCACCACGGTGCCCAAAAATCAACCAGCACGGGAAGACTGCCGTTAACGACGGAATCGAAGTTCTCGGGGGTAATCTGCTTAATGTCAGCCATGGTGACCTCCATAGTGCGACGCGGCTCGGCCGCGTAAAACTCAGTACGACCGTGCTTATACCCAACGGCCCGCAATGCAACCACTCGCGGGCGGCTCTTTTATATAATGGTGGGCACGCAAACGATTGGAGAGCGCATGCCCACGTCACAAAGCCAGAAAAAAGAAGCCATCGCCCAGGCGACCGAGCAGGAGCTCGCATCGCTCGCGGGCCGCGGCGTGCGTATCGCAGGAAATGCGTGCTCGCCGATTGTGCTGGTAAAAGGTGATTTAGACGATGCCGAACGTGCGGGCGGCGAGCTGGCTGCCGGTCCGGACGGTGCTGCGCTGCGCAAAGCGCTCGGCGCCATCGGCTACGCGCCAGAGGATTTTTGCGTGCTGGCAAGTGTTGCCGGCGCGGGCGATGGGGCGGTTGCGACAGGCGAGGGCCTGCCGTGCGAGCTGTTCCGCGAGGCGCTCGAGGCCTTGGACCCCGAGGCGGTCCTGCTGTTAGACGATCGCGCGGCCGATACCATGCGCGAGACCTATGCCGACATGCTCGTGGCAATCGACGACTTCGATACCGCCATGCTCAAGCCCGGCTTGGTCGCCCATGTGCAGGGTCGTCGCGTGCTCGCGCTCGACGGTTTTGAGGCGGCGCTCACTGACAAAGCCGCCAAGCAGCGCATGTGGGCATACATCAAGCAGCTGACCCCGGCAGCCGCGCCGCTGTAGCGGACCGGAGCCGGCAAGGCGGCCCTGACGGGTCGAGCGCGGCGCCGGCTTGTCGCGCCCTTACATCACGGCGCGCAGCTCAAACCGGTCGCCGTTGATGCGAAACTGGCAGTTGCCGTTCATGCGTTCGACGGCAAGCTTAATGCTCTTGGTTCCAAAGCCATGTCCGGTGTGCCCGGCTACGGGCATGCCGTCGACCATGCGCGGCGGGCGTCCAAACGTGTTAGAGACCAAAAGGAGCAGTTGCCCGTCCTCGCAACGCAGGTCCAGATCGACAAATCGCTTGCCCTGGGGAGCGGCGCTTGCGGCGACGATGGCGTTGTCCAGGGCGTTTGAGAGCACGCTAAACAGATCGACGTCGTCTACATGGACGCTCTCGGGTACGGCGGTGCGCAAATCGGCGGTGATGCCGTTTCGGTTGATATCGGAGCTAAATGACGAAAGCACGATATTGACCGTGTCGTTGGCGCAGTAGCGGCGCACAGCGGTGCGGTCGTTCGTCTCACAGAGTTCGTCGATGCGTTCGAGCGCCTCGTCGATGTGGCCCTCCTCGATCAAAGCCGCAAGGCCGCGCAGGAAGTGCCGCATGTCATGGCGGAGGACCGAAAGCTCGCGTCCAGATTGGCGCCAAGCCTCGAGCTCCTTGATGGCTGCGTTGTCGCGGGTTGCGAGCATCCAGCGCTCGCGCTCGGCGATTTCCTTCGCCTCGTATTCGCGCAGATACACAGCAAGAAACATAAGGTAGAACGCGCAAAGCGCAAACGCCAAAAACTCAACCGTCACCACGGAGCCCGAGTGGAAGAGCGTGGTGTAGACGTTAGTGGCGTAGTCAAAGATGTAATAGACGAGCGGCAGGATGAGCAGAATCTCGAGCTCGGTGGGGCTTTTAACCGCCAGGCGCGGGCCGATGTCGCTGGCCCAATGCAGCAGGATTGCAAAGACGACGGCCGTGGTGATAATGCGTGCCACGTAGTACGCGATTTGCGAGTCGGTGGCGGCGAGCGCGGCGATGCCCATCCAGTTGCTGAACTGGCAGCTCAGATAAGCACTGGTGACGCCCAGCATAACGAGCAGCGGGCTCAGGCGATAGCGCGCGCACAGATAGATGACGAGCGGCAGATGCACGACGAGTGGATATACCTGACGGGCGAAAAGCTCGCCGCCGACGGCATTGGCGAGGCCGAATGCGCATCCGGTTACGGCGCCGACCATCACCAGCTCAAGCGCATGACGCCGGTTGATCTCGATACCGCAGAGCGCCGCCGAGGCAAAAACGCCAAAAAGCAGGGTCGTTGCGTGGTGAATTGTCCAAAGCATCATCTCGGCCGTGGGGAGCATCAGCGCCTCCCGCTCTCGAACCGTGCCGCAAAGTAGGCATCCTGGAAACCCTGCTTGCAGCTGCGCGCCAGCGGGATGCAAGCGCCCGAGCGCATGACGATATCCGTGCGGTTGAAGTGGTCGATATTGCGCAGGTTGACCTGGTAGCTACGGTGACATTTAAAGAAGCTTGCGTTTTTGGCCAGCTGGTCCTCGATGTTGCGGAACGGCTCGAGCGCCTCGATGTCGCGCCCGTCGCGCAGGTGGAATACCACGTGCTTGTTGCGGGCCTCGGCATATTCGATATCGGACAGGCGCAGGGCATGGTAGCCAAAGGACGTTTTGGTCACGAGCTCATCGGTCACGGCGGGTCGCATGCTCGAAAGCTCGTCGAGCAGTTGCGCCAGGCGTTCGTACGTTACGGGCTTGAGCAGGTAGTCGAAGGCGCGGACCTCATAGGACTCCAGCGCGAACTCGGGCGATGAGGTGAGGAACACCAGGCGCACGGCGGTGTCGGATTGGCGCAGCTCCCGCGCGGTATCCATGCCGTTGACGAGCGGCATGATCATGTCGAGCAGAATGATGTCGGCACGCGATGCGGCATGGCGGGCCAGCAGGTCCTCGCCGCGCGTGACGAGCGCAACGTCGACTGCCGTGCCCGTCTCGGTCGACCAGCGGTCGATCATCCGGTGCAGTCTATCTAGAAAAGCGACGTCGTCGTCGCAGGCGATAATCTTGAGCATTCGAGCCCCCTTAGTAGTTCGATTTTGCCACATTGGGTGCGCGCCGCCCGCGGAGGCGTGTCCCATTTGCGCCCCAAGGCGTGCAACTCGCGCCAAGCGGCAGGGCGTCAGTTTTGACGACCGCACAATACTCCATGGATACACACGTCAATCGATGCCGGCGGTCGGACGGGGAATCATGCCGGCCGCCGGCGCCAGGCGATAACGAACATTGCGAAAGCATAGGGGTAAGGGGAGCTATGATGAGGGAGAAGAAGATGGGGATGCGCAGACTTGCTGCTTGCGTGCTGGCTGCAGCGCTGGCGTTTGGGGGTGCGGCGACGACGCTCGCCACGCCTACGGTAGCGGAGGCGTATCCGTACACCGCGACCAAACCTAAACACTTGAAAAGTGAGCTTTCGTATGGCGAAAGCGACGTAATCCAACTTTCCGGCGGCAAAGACTACTGGTTTGCCGGTACGGTCGATATCGACCACTATGAGGTCGAGGGCGGTACCAAGGAGAATCCGACTCGCCTGTATTTCACCAACAGCTCGTCTCTGGGCGGCCCGCTGACCGTCAAGCGTGACCTCACGTATTCGCAGCATCCTCTCTTTGTGCTTAAGGGCGGTTACGTCGAGTTCATCGGTGATTCGGGCGCCTCGACCGAGGTCCGCTGTGATGGAAAAACGTTTTTGAGCGATAGCAACGATTACGAAGCGCGTGGAGGTGTCGATAAGCCGAATACAGGCAAGAGCCTCAACCTTGTCGTGAAAAACCTCAAGCTTGTTTCAAGGACCGATAACGATGATACCGTTCGGGCAATCACGCTCTATGGAACCATGGGTGCGGGGGAGACGGCCAGCTTCACGAACGTGAATGTCAGCGGTTGGAAATGCTGCAAGAACAACGCATTCAAGGTTGACCAGGATAATGAAATCTACGAAGCCTCGCCGGCACCTGTGACTATCAGAGGCAGCCAGGTCGCGGTGGATGCAACGTTTGTCAACTGCACGTTTAAGAATAATAGTGATGACTGCGTCGGCGCCTTGAGCGTGGTCGGGCGAGCGAAGTCCCCCAAGGTCACGTTGAGCGGCTGCACGTTCGAAAACAACAGTCAGGGAATGATTGCATGCGACGAGATGAAGTTCGAGAGCGGCCATGTGCATGCGGGCAATATTGGCGTCAAAAATGCCAAAGTTACCCTGAATAACTGCAGCATTCGTTCGACGAGCGATACGTCATGGAATGGACCCTGCTCTTATATGTTCAAGGTGTGGGATATTCAATATCAGATGCACATGACGAGCGCCATTGCGGTGGCAAAGGATGCGTCGTGCACCATAAACGATACGGTTATCAATGATTCGTACGTGTTCCCCTCTGATTATTTCAACGGTCGCGACATAAGCGGTCAGGACGAGAAGCGCTGCACGGTTTACGCTCTCGGTTCTGTGACGCTCGCTGGCAACACGAAGGTCACCACGGTCAAGGCGAAGGGCATCGACGCATCCGATGTCGGTAGCTACGGCAAGGTTCACGTCGATAAGTCTTTTACGGGCGAAGCCGTCCTGTCTGTCGACGATACCAAGTTCGATCCCGAGTCCAATAAGCAGTACTACTACTATGAGTATGTGAACCTTGGCACGAGCGATCTTTCGCAGGAGGATCTTGCGAGCAGGCTCAAGTTTGCTAATGCCGACCTTGCATACGACGTTACCGATGGCAAGGTCAAGGTTGTCCATCGCAAGCACGAGCACGAGTGGACCTATTCCGCCAACAAGGATGGGTACAGCATCGCGGCTACGTGCAACGGACAGTATGAGGCCTCACACTGTGTCTACTCCAGGGATGGCGAGAAGATCTCGCTGATGTCGTCCAAGAGCGGCGACCTGAGCTTTACCTACAACGGCAAGCCGCGCGATGCCGTGCTTGCTACGACTAAGCCGTCTCAAAAGGACAACGCTGTAGCCCAGGGCAAGGTAAAGATTGTGAGCGCGCGGTTCTATAGGGGCGTGGATGACAATAATCCCCAGGGCATCGAGATGGAAGGGTCGCAGCCGTGCGATGCGGGCACCTATCGCGTGGTGGCGACGGTCGCCATCGAGGGACAGAACGATGTCACGCTCGAGCGCGTGTTCAAGATCGATGGAATTAAGCTAAATACTTGCAAGGTCGAGGTGCTCAATAACGACACAGTCAAGAATAACTTGCCAGCGTTCAAGTGGACGGGCGAGAAGATCACTCCGCAATTTAAGGTGACTGCAACGGTCGATGGTGAGACAGTTGACCTCAGGTTGGGTGTGGACTATGAGTTCGATCAAGACCGTGGAGATCGGGACGGTACCGATCCCGGTACGTATAGAACCTGGCTGTGGGGCTTGGGCAACTTTGCTTATGGTCAGAGTTTCTACTGGAGCATCTACGGCACGCAGTTCGAGAATGTTCAGGCCAAGGGCTTTGACGGCACCTATGATGGTGAGGCTCACTCGCCGTCGGTGACGGTCGACAACGCCCCCGAGGGCATGCAGATCGAATATAGCGTCGATGGTGGCTTGCTGTACGAAGACCGAATCCCCTCCTATACCAATGTCACGCGCGATGTCTATGACAACGTGTGTGCCGAGACGATTAAATATCGTATTACCGCACCCGACTACGTGCCGGTGGAGGGCGAGCTCGAGATAAAGATCACCCCCGCCGAACAGGCTGCTCCCAAGGACGTTAAGACGACGGCCGCGACCGGACATGCCTTGGCGGATGGCAGCATCGACGGGATTGATAACACCTACGAGTGGAAAGCCGAGGTTGCCAGCGACTATCAGCGGATTGCCGAAGGCGAGACGTCGGTTAAGGGCCTCGCCGCTGGCAAATACAGCGTTCGTCTTAAGGCCGACCGTAACCATAACGCCTCTGAGGCTCTGACGGTTGAGGTCAAGGACGGCCCCAAGAAGGCCGACGGTGGCGGTTGGAAGCACGACGACGTCGAGCACTGGAACACCTGCACCTGCGGCAAGGAGGACGTTGGCCGCGCCCAGCACGACTTTGAGTGGGTCGTCGACCAGGACGCCACGGCCGATGAGCCCGGTTCCAAGCACGAGCGCTGCAAGACGTGCGGCTACGAGCACGAGTCTATCGAGATTCCGGCTTTCGGTATTACCGGCTACTCGGGTATCTACGATGGCGAAAAGCACGGCGTGACGGTTAACGCCGAGACCGTCGCATCTATCCAGTATCGCGAGAAGGGCGAGAAGAAGTGGAGCGACGAGTCTCCGCTCATCTGCGATGCTGGCTCCAAGACCGTCGAGTTTAAGGCGACGCTCACGTCTGGCGACACCTGCGAGGGCGAGGTCGAGCTTAAGGTCGATCCCCGTCCGGTAACGGTGAAGCCCAAGGATGCTTCGAAGGTGTACGGTTATGACGATCCGGACTTTGAGCTCGAGGCCGTCGAGGGCTCGATCATCAAGGGCCACCCGCTCTCTTGGTTCAAGATTCGCCGTGAGGCCGGCGAGAACGTGGGCACCTATACGCTGACGATCGAGGAGAGCGAGGTCGGCGACAAGTGGGACAAGATCCAGAGGGCGAACTATGCTCCGACGCTCCAGACCGGCACGTTCGAGATCACCAAGCGCCAGATTGGTGTTGGCTGGACGGTCGGAACGTATACCTATAACGGCAAGCCTCAGGGCCCCAAGGTCACGGTCAACAATGTTGCCGAGGGTGACGAGGGTAAGGTTTCCTATGAGGTTGAGAACGCGACGGGCATCGATGCCGGTAGCTATCCGGCAAAGGTGACGGGCCTCGTCGGTGACCCCGAGGTCATCAAGAACTATGCCCTTCCTACCGAAAACCTTGAGTATACCTACACGATTTATAAGGCCGAACAGGAGAAGCCTCAGGGCCTGAAGGCTACCGCCGAAACCATCCGTGGCAAGTGCGACGGCAAGATTAAAGGCGCGCACGGCGGCGTCGCCTACCGCCTGTTCCGCACCGAAGCCGGTGACGCCGATGGCGAGACCATGGTTTCCGAAGACGGTAAGATTGAGAATCTTGCCGCTGGCGACTACCAGGTCTGGTATGCCGAGACTAAAAATTACATGCCGTCCGCGCCTGTGGAAGTGCATGTCGACAACGGTAAGTACTTATGGGTCACTCTTTCTAGTGAGAATGACGCCTACTCGATAGACTGGCATAGCCCGAACAGACTGCAGTGGCACGAAAGCGTGGAGTTCTCGGTAAAGATCTCCGATGGCTACTTTGCGGGCGACGACTTTGCCGTCAAGGCGAACGGCGTGGTTCTCGAGAAGGGCGAGGATGGAAACTTCGTCCTGAACAATGTCGAGGAGAAGACCGTCATCACCGTCGAGGGCGTGCGCAAGCACGAGGCCGTGAACGAGGAGTGGCTCTCCGACGACAGCACGCATTGGCATAAGTGCGCCTGTGGTGACAAGATCGACGAGGTCAGGCACGACTTTGAGTGGGTCGTCGTCAAGGCCCCCACGGCAACCGAGAAGGGCTCCAAGCAACAGAAGTGCAAGGTCTGCGGTCACAAGCTGGCCGAGGTCGAGATTCCGGCTGCCGCCATCGTTGGCTACTCCGACGAGTACGACGGTGCGTATCACACGGTCGATGCGACGAGACTACCCGAGGGCGCAACGGCTCAGTACAGCACCGACGGCAAGAATTGGTCCCCCGAGGCCCCCAAGATTAAGGACGTCGGCACGCTGACTGTGTCCTATGAGGTAACGATCGACGGCGTGAAGGCCGAGGGTAAGGTGACCCTCGAGGTCAAGCCGCGCGCGATCACGGTCACCGCCCAGGACGCCTCCAAGACCTACGGCGAGGCTGATCCCGTGTTTACGTGGGATGTCACCGCTGGCGAGCTTGTTAAGGACGAGAGCCTCAAGGGTCTCGAGATCGAACGCGAAGATAACGACAACGTGCGCGACGGCGGCTATGCTCTGCACCTGACGCAGGCCAAGGACGCTAACCCCAACTACAACATCAAGCTCGTCGACGGCGTGTTCACCATCAACCAGCGCCCGCTCACCGTGACATGGGGCACCACCGAGTTCACCTACGATGGCGAGGAGCACTGCCCCGAGGCAACGCTCGGCAACGTCATCGACGGCGATGACCTTGGTGCGACCGTCGAGGGCTCTCAGGCCGAGGTTGGCACCTATACCGCGACCCTCACCGCGCTGACGGGTAAGGCCGCGGGCAACTACGCGCTTCCGACTGAGGGTCTGACGTGTGGTTTCTCCATCAAGAACGCCGCTCAGGACGCGCCGAAGGTCCAGACCGAGGCCGAGACCGTGAGCGGTAAGCGTGACGGCAAGATCACGGGCGTCGACGCAACGATGGAGTGGCGCGCCAAAGATGCTGCCGGGTACCAGGCTGTGGGCGAGGGCGTGACCGAGCTCAAGGATCTCGCCGCCGGCGTGTACGAGGTGCGCTACCAGGCCAAGGCCAACTACGACGCCTCTGCCGTTACCGAGGTTACCGTGAAGGCGGGCCGCAAGCTCGTCGTGATGCTGCCGGGTAATCAGGTGGGCTACTCGCTCACCTCGACGGCAACCGAGCTCGATTGGCACGGGACTGCAACACTCACCATGAGCATCGACAGCGCGTACTTTGCGGGCAAGGACTACGCCGTAAAGGTTGACGGTGAGGCCGTTAAGCTCTCCGACGCCGGCACCTTTGAGCTTAAGGGCGTCGAGCACGACGTGAACGTGACGGTCGAGGGTGTCCTCAAGCACGAGCCCGACGGCTCCGGCTGGGCACACGACGCTACGAATCATTGGCATGTCTGCCGCTGCGGCGACATCATCGACAAGGCGGAGCACACCTTTGAGTGGGTCGTCGACTGGCCGGCGACTGTCGAGGCCAAGGGCAAGAAGCATCAGGAGTGCACCGTCTGCCGCGAGAGGGGCAAGTCCGAGGAGATCGCGATACTGGCACCCGAGATTATCGACGGCAAGGGCCAGACGATGGTGGTCGACGCAGCCAAGGACCTGAGCTTCCGCTCGAACGCGCCGATCAGGTACTTCCAGAAGGTGCTGGTTGACGATAAGGAGGTCGCGGCCGAGAACTACGTGCTCACCGAGGGCTCTACGATCGTGACGCTCAAGGCGAGCTTCCTCAATACGCTTGGCGTGGGCGAGCACAAGCTGAGCGTGGTTTCGGCTACGGGCACGGCAGAGACGACCTTTACCGTTGCCGAGGCTGCCAAGCCCGCTCCTGGCCAGACCACTACGACTACTACGACCACGACTACGACTTCCAGGCCTAAGAAGAAGGCTGGCAAGGAGACGTTGCCTGAGTCCGGCGACGGCACGTATGTCATGGCTGGTGCCGTACTCGCAGCCGGTGTGGCAGCTCTGCTGCTGGCGTGGGCCATGAAGCGCCGCGCGTAGTCGCGCACCAGTCCTCAGCGGGTCTGGATCGAGCGATCCGGACCCGCTTTTATGCCTACCGCTTCTCGTGCCAAGATAAAACGGGCCGCTCGAACCGTGCGGCAGGTCCATTTTCGACTATCCTCAGCTTGCCAGTTCGAAAATGGACCTGCCGCATGATTGAATCTTTATTTCAACTTTACACCTAGGTTTACAGCTGTCTTGTCAGCTGTAAACCTAGGTGTCATACTAAAGCCCCAAGATTCGCCAAAAGAGAGGGGCCTTGATGGCACAGAGCGCGAACATGGATGCGTCGGAGCTTGCACGCGATATCGCGGCCGGCCTAGCATCGGCAACGACGGCAACGGAGCACGCGGCACTGGTGCCCGCAGAGCTCGTCGAGGCCATTCAGCAACTAAAAACACAACGTGACGCGGTGATCCTGGCGCACTACTATGTGGCGCCCGAGGTCCAAGCCGTTGCCGATTACGTCGGCGATAGCTTCTACCTGGCAAAGCTCGCCAAGAGCCTGCCGCAGCAGACTATCGTGCTGTGCGGCGTGGAGTTTATGGGCGAGAGCGCCAAGCTGCTCAACCCCACCAAGACCGTGCTGCTGCCCGAGCCGGGTGCGGACTGCCCCATGGCGCATATGGTCAAGCGCGAGACGGTCGATGAGGCGCGCGCCGAGTACGGCGACGACCTGGCTGTCGTCTGCTACGTCAACTCGACGGTCGAGATCAAGAGCTGGAGCGACGTGTGCGTCACCAGCTCCAACGCCGTCAAGATCGTGTCCGAGCTGCCGCAGCAACACGTCCTGTTCATCCCCGATCAAAACCTGGGCCGCTTTGTAGCCGAGCAGGTGCCGCAAAAGCACGTCATCCTCAACAATGGCTATTGCCCGCGCCATCACATCATCACCGTCGAGCAGATCGTCGATGCGCAGGAGGCGCATCCCGACGCGCTCGTGCTGGCGCACCCCGAGTGCAAGGCCGACGTCCTTGCCGAGGCCGACTACATCGGCTCCACCGCCGGCATCATCAAGTACGCCGAGGAGTCGGACGCCAACGAGTTCATCATCGTGACGGTCCGCGGCGTGCTCTACGAGCTCGAGCGCCGCTGCGAGGGCACCGGCAAGAAGTTCTATTTCCCCGCGGTGCAGCCCACCTGCGTCAACATGGATCTCATCACGCTCGAAAAGCTCGTGCGCTGCCTGGAGACGGGCGAGGGCGAGGTGCAGATCGGCGTGTCGGACGAGGCTGCCGACCAGGCCAAACTTACGCTCGACCGCATGCTCGAGTACGCAGCGCGCTAAGCCAATGTGACATGAGGGACAGCCCCTTACGCCACATTACAAGGGAGAGGATTCCTGTGGAAACCAAACAATACCCCGATATGGAGTGCGACGTTGTCGTTGCCGGTTGCGGCGTGGCGGGCCTGTACGCGGCCCTCAATCTGCCGACGAGCACGCGCGTGATCATGCTCTCCAAGGGCGCTGTCGACGAGTGCGACTCGATGCTTGCGCAGGGCGGTATCTGCGTGCTGCCCGAAGGCTCGGATTACGATGCCTTCTTTGAGGACACCATGCACGCCGGCCACTACGAGAACCGCCGCGAGAGCGTCGACATCATGATTCGCTCGAGCCGCTCGGTCATCAACGACCTGCTGGCGATAGGCGTGGATTTTGAGCGCAAGGCCGACGGCAGCCTCGACTTTACCCGCGAGGGCGCGCACAGCCGTCCGCGTATTGCCTTCCATGCCGACATTACGGGCAAGGAGATCACGACCAAGCTGCTCCAGGCCGTTCGCAAGCTGGATAACGTGCAGATTTTGGAGCACGTGGCCATGACCGACATCCTGACGGGCGAGCGTGATGGCGCCACGGTGTGCACCGGCGTCGTTGCCGTTTCCGTGGACGAGGACAACTCGGTTCGTCCCGCCGACGAGCTGGCAAACGCCGCCGAGGGCGTGCATGCCGGCGAGCCGTTTAAGATTCATGCCCGCCACACGCTGTGGGCGACGGGCGGCATCGGCGGCGTATACGACCATTCGACCAACTACCCGCAGCTCACGGGCGATGCCTGCTACATTGCTCAGGAGCATGGCATTAAAATGGAGCACCTGGACTACGTGCAGATTCACCCCACGGGGCTGTTCTCGCCGCAGCCGGGCCGCACCTTCCTGATCAGCGAGAGCTGCCGCGGCGAGGGCGCGATTTTGCTCAACGCCGCCGGCGAGCGCTTTACCGATGAGCTCCAGCCGCGCGATGTGGTCGCCGCCGCCATTCGCGAGCAGATGAAGCAGGACGGCACCGAGCACGAGTGGCTGAGCTTTGCCCCCGTCGAACGCGACGTGGTGACCGGGCACTTTGCCAACATTCGCGCTCGCTGCCTGGAGGACGGCCGCGACATCTTGGACGAGCCCATTCCCGTTACGCCCACGCAGCACTACTTTATGGGCGGCGTGTGGGTCGACAAGGACGGTCGCACCTCGATGCCCGAGCTCTATGCCGCGGGCGAGACGGCCTGCAACGGCGTTCACGGCAAGAACCGTCTTGCATCAAACAGCCTGCTCGAGGCACTGGTCTGGGGTCGTCGCGCCGCGTGGTACATGCGTACCGGCGAGTCGCTGGCTGTGGAGCGGGCGGGCGATCCCGCGCTCGATGGCCGTCATCGCGCCCTGAGCGCCGATACCCTGGCAATCGATGATTTGGCCCGTGCCGCCGGCACGCAGGCCGTGGAGGAGTAGACCATGAATCCCATTACCATGAAGCTCGTCGTCGATGATTTGATTCTGCAGGCTCTGCGCGAGGACATTACCTTTGAGGACGTGAGCACGGCGAGCGTGTGCCCCACGGCGCGTCCCGCCACGGTGGAGCTTATCGCCAAGGCCGATGGCATTATCGCGGGCCTTGATGTGTTCGCTCGCACCTTTGAGCTGCTGGATTCGCAGAGCTCGGTGCTGTTTGATGTTGCCGATGGTGACGAGGTGCACGCCGGCGACCACGTGGGCCAGGCGCGCGGCGATGCGCGCGTACTGCTTTCGGGCGAGCGCGTGGCGCTCAACTACCTGCAGCGCATGAGCGGCATCGCTACTTACACGCATCGGATGGCAGCTGCGCTCGAGGGCACCAAGACCGTGCTTGTCGACACGCGCAAGACCACGCCGGGCATGCGTGTCTTCGAGAAGGCTGCAGTCGAGATCGGCGGTGGCAGCAACCACCGCTATAACCTGTCGACGGCTGTCATGCTCAAGGACAACCACATCGACGCCGCCGGTGGCGTGGCACGCGCGATTGAGATGGCGCGCGCCCATGCGTCGTTTACCGCGACGGTCGAGATTGAGTGCGAGAACCTGGATATGGTGCGCGAGGCAGTTGAGGCCGGTGCCGATATCATCATGCTCGACAACATGACCCACGACGACATGGCTGCCGCGATTGAGCTTATCGCCGGTCGCGCCAAGACCGAGTGCTCGGGCAACGTGGACGCCAGCAATATCCGCGCGCTCGCCGACCTGGGCGTTGACTTTATTAGCTCGGGGGCGCTGACGCACTCTGCGCCGATTCTCGACCTCTCGCTTAAGCACCTTCGTCTGCTGGACGGTAAATAATGGACGCCCGCGAGCGTCGCCGTGCCATCATGGGTGTGCTCGAGGGAGCCAAAGACCCTGTCTCGGGCAGTGCGCTTGCTCGTGAGGTGGGTGTGAGCCGCCAGATTGTCGTGCAAGACATCGCCCTGCTGCGTGCCGATGGGCACGATATCGTGGCGACCAATCGCGGCTACGTGCTGCAGGAGGCCCCCAGCAGCCCCGCCGTGCCCACGCGCCTGGTCAAGGTGCACCATGGCGTGGAGCAGGCAGGTGACGAGCTCACGAGCATCGTCGACGCGGGTGGTGCCGTGCTCAATGTAATCGTCAACCATCGCGTGTATGGCAAGATCACAGCCGATCTGGACATTCGCAACCGTCGCGATATCGAGCGCTATCTTGAGGGTATTGCCAGCGGTAAGAGCTTCCCGCTGCTGACGGTGACGAGTGGCTATCACTTCCATCGCATCGCGGCAGAAGACGAGCAGACCCTCGATGAGATCGAGACCATACTCAAGGAGAAAGGCTACCTAGCAGACCTGATGCCCTACGAGGACGACTTGTCCTAGTCGACGCCGCATCTATAAGTTGCGGTGAAATAGTTCCTAAAATCGGCATCCAAGCCATAAAACAGGAACTATTCCACCGCAACTGCCAAGGGTTCCGCTCCAAATTAGCTGCCCGCACATGCAAAAGGAGGCCTCCGCGGCGATGCGGAGGCCTCCTTTTTGTGCACGGTGTACTTTTGAGTGTGCAGGTGGGGGAGTTGTTACTCCTCGACGATCTCGGTGATCGCGCCAGCGGGGCAAGCGTCCTGGCAAGCGCCACAGGCGACGCAGGAGTCCTCGTCAGCGACGGTGGCGACGTCCTGGAGCTCCAGAACGCCAGCGGGGCAGGTGTCGACGCAAACGCCACAAGCGATGCACTCGTCGGCATCAATTACGGGATGAGCCATGGTAGTTTCCTCTCTGTTGACCGACGCTACAGACGATGCGCGCCGGTTTGATTCGGGCAAAAACATACCACGGGAGCGACCGTTTGCAATACCCTCTGGCCGGCATCTTCATACCGTTCGCCGAGTATGCCAAGGTTTACTAAAAAACGTGCAGGTGGGGCCGTTGAGCTGCGCAAATGTTAGCTAAAGGTGACTTGAAATATTGAGCTATTGAGCGAGCTTTTGGAAAGCGCATCCCGTTCTTTAGCCGTGAAACGGGTCGCGCTTTCCCCCGGGGTCGCCTCAAGCCACCCCATGCGGCCTCGGGCCCAAACCTCAGCCATCTCTACATAGATCTCGATAGACTTGCCGAGAACTCAATCAGCGCATCTACCTGCGCATTTGAGAACCTAAACTCTCGGCAATAAGAAATCTTATATGAATTGACTTAGATTTTGTATATTCCGGCCCATAAGGGGATACACTACATCCTGAAAGACAAGCCGAAGCGCCGCGTGACAGACCGTCGAGGCGGCGCGAACGCACAAGAGAGAGGGAATTTCTAATGAGTAAGATTCTTGGTATCGACCTTGGTACTACCAACTCCGCCATGGCCGTCCTTGAGGGCGGTTCTCCGACCATCATCGTAAACGCTGAAGGCGACCGCACCACCCCGTCCGTCGTGGGCTTCCGTGCCGACGGTGACCGCGTTGTGGGTAAGGCCGCTAAGAACCAGGCGGTCACCAACCCCAAGAACACCGTGTTCTCTATCAAGCGCTTCATGGGCCGCAAGTACTCCGAGTGCACCTCCGAGATCAAGACCGTGCCGTATGAGGTCAAGGAGGGCCAGGGTGGCCGTGCCGTCGTCGACATCGAGGGCAAGGACTACACCGCCGAGCAGGTGAGCGCCATGGTGCTCGCCAAGATGAAGGCCGACGCCGAGAAGTATCTGGGCGAGACCGTCACCGACGCCGTCATCACCGTCCCGGCCTACTTCAACGACGCCCAGCGTCAGGCCACCAAGGATGCCGGTAAGATCGCCGGCCTCAACGTCAAGCGTATCGTCAACGAGCCGACCGCTGCTGCCCTGGCCTATGGTCTGGACAAGCAGGGCACCGACCAGCGCATCTTGGTCTTCGACCTGGGCGGCGGCACCTTCGACGTCTCCATCCTCGACCTCGCAGACGGCGTGTTTGAGGTTCTGTCCACCTCGGGCGACAACCACCTGGGCGGCGACGACTGGGATCAGCGCGTCATCGACTGGATGGCCGACAAGTTCCAGCAGGAGAACGGCGTCGATCTGCGTCAGGACCCCATGGCCCTGCAGCGTCTGAAGGAGGCCGCCGAGAACGCCAAGAAGGAGCTCTCCGCCGCCCAGCAGACCACCATCAACCTGCCGTTCATTACCATGAACCAGTCCGGCCCGCTGCACCTCAACTACACGCTGACCCGCGCCGAGTTCGAGAAGATTACCCGCGACCTGCTCGAGCGCTGCAAGCAGCCTGTCACCAATGCCCTGCGCGACGCCAAGCTTAAGCTCTCCGATCTGACCGAGGTCATCCTCGTCGGCGGCTCCACCCGTATGCCCGCCGTTCAGGAGCTCGTCAAGACCATGACCGGCAAGCAGCCCAACATGTCCGTGAACCCCGACGAGGTCGTTGCTGACGGCGCTGCCGTCCAGGGCGGCGTGCTCACCGGCGACGTCGAGGGCATCCTGCTGCTCGACGTTACCCCGCTGTCGCTGGGCGTCGAGACCATGGGCGGCATCATGACCAAGATGATCGACCGCAACACCACGATCCCGACCTCCAAGACCGAGGTCTACTCCACCGCTGCCGACAACCAGACCAGCGTCGAGATCAACGTGCTCCAGGGCGAGCGCGAGCTTGCCCGCGACAACAAGTCGCTCGGTAAGTTCCAGCTGACCGGTATCCCGGCTGCCCGTCGCGGCGTGCCGCAGATCGAGGTTACCTTCGACATCGACGCCAACGGCATCGTCAAGGTCTCCGCTAAGGACAAGGGCACCGGCAAGGAGCAGCAGATCACCATTTCTGGCTCCACTGCTCTGTCCGACGACGAAGTCGATCGTATGGTCAAAGACGCCGAGGCTCATGCCGAGGAGGACAAGAAGCAGAAGGAAGAGGTCGAGGTCCGCAACCAGACCGACAGCCTGTGCTACTCCACCGAGCAGACCCTCAACGAGCTGGGCGACAAGGTTTCCGCCGACGTGAAGTCCAAGGCCGAGGCCGCTATCGCCGACGCCAAGAAGGCGCTCGAGGGCTCTGACGTCGAGGCCATCAAGGCTGCCGGCGAGTCCCTGCAGTCTGTGGCCTACGAGCTGGCCCAGGTTGTCTACGCCGACGCTCAGCAGCAGACTGACGGCGCCGCCGGTGCCCAGCCTGCCGACGATGACGTTGTCGACGCCGACTACGAGGTTGTGGACGACGAGGACAAGTAATCATGTCCGCCCGTAAAGCTCGCACGGAGGCGGCTGCCGCTGGCGCCGCCCCCGTTGACTCTGAGGAGAAGGACGTGAAGATTCCCGTAGAGGCCGTCGACGATACCGAGGCCAACGAGGCCGAGGCCGCCGAGGCTGCCGAGAACCAGGTAGAGGATTCCAACAAGGAGGCGACGATGACCGAGGACGAGATGGTGGAAGCTGCTATCCGCGCCGGTGAGGAAGCCGCCGACAACGACTTTAAGCTCAAGTTCGAGCAGGCCCAAAAGGAGCTTGCCGACGTGCGCAATGAGCTCGACGCTGCGGCAGAGGCTCAGAAGGCCGCCGAGGACAAGGCGAAGGACGCTACCGAGCGCACCGCCCGCCTGCAGGCCGACTGGGAGAACTTCCGTCGCCGCACCGCCAACGAGCGCCTTGCCGAGCGCGAGCGCGCGACCGAGAAGCTTGTCACCGCGCTGTTGCCGGTGATTGACGATATCGAGCGCGCGATCGACCATGCCCGCAGCCAAGAGCTTACCGACGACTTTAAGCAGTTCGTCGATGGCGTTGACGCGGTACATGCCAAGCTGCTCGATGTGTTTGCGCACGAGGGCGTTGAGCCCATCGACCCCAAGGGCGAGGCGTTTGATCCGCTTGAGCATCAGGCTGTGGGTCGCGTCGAGGACGCATCGCAGTACGACGAGACCGTCAACGACGTGTACCAGAAGGGCTACCGCATGGCGGATCGCATCCTGCGCTCCGCGATGGTGACGGTGACCTACGGTGGCGAGAAGCGCCCCGCACCGGAGCCCGAAGCGGCGCCCGAGGATGCCGCGGCCGATACGGCCGAGAGCACCGAGGAGTAATTGAGAAGGGCCCCGGGGCAACACCCGGGGCCCTTTCTGGCCTAGTGCCATATGAAAGCATGAGCCGTCGTCTGCATGGACGGCGGACGTAACAGGAGAGGAGCTACGATGGCTGCAGGCAAAACCTTCTATGACATCCTGGGCGTATCCAAGAGCGCCTCCGACAAAGAGATCAAGAGCGCGTTTCGCAAGCTCGCGCAAAAATATCACCCCGATGCCGGCGGCGACGAGGCCAAGTTCAAGGAGATTAGCGAGGCCTATGAGACGCTTTCGGACGAGAAGAAGCGCAAAGAGTACGACCAGATGCTCATGTTCGGCGGCATGCCGGGCGCGGGCGGCGCGTATAGCGGTGGCTACGGCGCCGGTGCCGGCGCGAGCGGCTGGGGCGATATCTTCGACAGCATCTTTAGCGGCAACGGCGCCTGGGGCAGCGATTGGGGCTCGGGCTTTGCCGGGGCCGCGGGTAATGCCGGAGCGGGCCGCAGCCGTGCTCGCAAGGGCGGCGACCTGTCGCTGACCGTCGATGTGACGGCCGAGGACGCGTTCCGCGGCGTGACGCACAAGGTTACCTACCGCATTCCCTCGACAGGCGAGCAGCAGACCATTACGGTCTCGGTGCCTGCGGGCGCGGTCGACGGCGGCAAGCTGCGCTACAAGCGTCGCGGCGAGTACGGCGTTGCCGGCGGCGAGCGCGGCGACCTGGTCGTGACCACGCACGTGGAGGAGCACCCGCTGTTTAAGCGCAAAGGTGCCGACGTGACCATGGAGGTACCGGTCTCGGTCTACGAGGCGGCGCTCGGCTGCACGGTGGACGTGCCCACGCCCGGCGGGGCGACGGTTCGTCTGAAGGTACCGGCGGGCACCCAGACGGGCAAAAAGTTCCGCTTTAAGGAGATGGGCGCGCCCGATGTTAAGCACCGTGGCCGCACAGGCGCGCTGCTTGTCGAGATCAAGGTGCAGGTCCCCACGAACCTGTCCGACGACGAGCGCGATGCCATGACCAAGCTGCGCGAGGCCGACACGCGCGACTACCGCGAGAAAGTCAACCGTTACAAGGCGACGTACTAGGGCGGTCGTGGCGCACGCCCGCGCCCGCGGGCTTATGATGGACGATAACGAGACGGAAAGGGGTCAGGTAGCATGGCCGAGGACAATAGGAACAAACCGCTGTACATGATCAGCGTGGCGGCCGAGCTGACCGGCATGCATCCGCAGACTCTGCGCGTCTACGAGTCCAAGGGCCTGGTGAACCCCCAGCGCTCGGGCGGCAACACGCGTCTGTATTCACGCGCCGATATCGAGCGCCTGGAGCTCATCAACCAACTGACCGACGAGGGCATCAACCTTGCCGGCGTGGTGCGCATCCTCGACATGAAGGAGCGTGCCGAGGAGCGCGAGCGCGAGAACGAAAAACTCCGTGCCCGCGTGCGCCAGCTCGAGGACGAGCTGCACGAGTACAAGATGCAGAAGAAGATCACCGCCCTGGCTCCGCGCGATGGCTCGGTCAACCCCGAGCAAGTCATGCGCAAGCTGCTGGGTGCCGGAGGGGATTTGTAGGTTCCGCCGTTCTAACGAACGGCGGACCGGTCGACGCTGCGCCTCTGGTTCCGCCGTTCTAACGAACGGCGGACCGGTCGACGCTGCAAGCCCGCCAGAGCGGCAATCTGCCTTTCAACTTCGGCGGCATGACCAGAAGGTCAATGCCGCCTTGTTTCAAGGCACCTTGCTCGCTCTGGTGGGCTTTCGCTGTCTGCGCCAAAACATCGGCGTTGCCATGGCCCGCGGTAGTCATTGGGCAGTCATTGGGGACGTTCTTAATTGACTGGTCGAAAGGGACACTCTTGCACCAAATCTGCCGGCCCACACCGGGCTCGTCCTTTACTTTACTGAGATAAAGTGAACGTGCAGATTCGTAACCCACTCGCAGCCGTTCTATGGCACGATATTGAACGAATGTATGCTATGCGCCCGAGCCTTTCGGGCAGAGTGGGAGACAGTATGGTCAAGCTGTACGAGGACGGCATCTACCTGCGCGGCGGCAGCGAGGTTGTGCCTGCGGCCGAGGCTGCCGAGCGCGGCATTACGCAGACGCCCGAGGATGCCAAGCGCGGCACCATCGCGTATTCGATCCTCCAGGCACACAATACGTCCGGCGACCCCGAGGCGCTCAAGATTCGCTTCGATGCCATGGCGAGCCACGACATCACCTTTGTCGGCATCATCCAGACGGCGCGCGCCTCGGGCATGGAGCAGTTCCCGCTGCCCTACGTGCTCACCAACTGCCACAACTCGCTGTGTGCTGTGGGCGGTACCATCAACGAGGACGACCACGTCTTCGGTCTCTCGGCTGCCAAAAAGTACGGCGGCATCTTCGTTCCGCCGCACATCGCCGTCATCCACTCCTTTATGCGTGAGAACTTTGCCGGCTGCGGCAAGATGATCTTGGGCTCCGACTCGCACACCCGCTACGGCGCCCTGGGCACCATGGCCGTGGGCGAGGGCGGCGGGGAGCTGGCCAAGCAGCTGCTGCGTGACACCTACGATGTCGCCTATCCCGGCGTTGTCGCCATCTACCTCACGGGCGCCCCGCGCCCCGGCGTCGGCCCGCACGACGTGGCGCTCGCCATCATCCGTGCCGTCTTTGCCAAGGGTTACGTCAAGAACAAGGTCATGGAGTTCGTGGGCCCCGGCATCGCGAGCATGACGACCGACTACCGCAACGGCGTCGACGTCATGACCACCGAGACCACCTGCCTGTCGAGCATCTGGGCCACCGACGAGGACACGCACGCATTCCTGGCCATGCACGGCCGCGGCGACGACTACCGCGAGCTCAAGCCCGCCGATGTCGCCTACTACGATGGCTGCGTCGAGGTCGATCTGTCGAGCATCAAGCCCATGATCGCGCTGCCGTTCCATCCTTCCAACGGCTTTGAGATCGATGAGCTCAACGAGAACCTCGAGGACATCCTGCATGAGGTCGAGCTCGAGGCCGCCAAGATTGGCGAGGGCAAGACGCACTTTAGCCTGCTCGACAAGATCGTCGACGGTAAGCTGCACGTGCAGCAGGGCGTCATCGCCGGCTGCTCGGGCGGCAATTACGATTCCGTGGTCCAGGCTGCTCGCGTGCTCAAAGGTGCCAACACCGGTTGCGGCGAGTTCTCGCTGTCGGTCTATCCCACGAGCCAGCCTGTGGCACTCGAGCTTACGCGTCGCGGCTATATCTACGACCTCATGGAGGCCGGTGCGATCGTTCGCACGGCGTTCTGCGGCCCGTGCTTCGGCGCCGGCGACACGCCTGCCAACAACGGCCTGTCCATCCGCCACACCACGCGCAATTTCCCCAACCGCGAGGGTTCCAAGCCGGGTAATGGCCAGCTGAGCGCCGTGGCCCTGATGGATGCCCGCTCCATTGCGGCGACAGCTGCCAACGGCGGCGTCCTGACGTCGGCGACCGACCTGCCCGAAGACACTTGGGACGAGGCCTGCGAGTACACCTTTGACGATGCGCCGTACAAGAAGCGCGTGTACTGGGGCTTTGGCAAGGCGGAGCCTGCCGACGAGCTGGTCGAAGGCCCCAACATCAAGCCGTGGCCCGCGATGGAGCCCCTCGGCGACGACATCCTGCTCAAGGTGTGCTCCAAGATCATGGACCCGGTCACCACGACCGACGAGCTCATTCCCTCGGGTGAGACGAGCTCCTTCCGCTCCAACCCGCTGGGTCTGGCCGAGTTTACGCTCAGCCGCCGCGATCCGGCCTACGTCGGTCGTTCCAAGGAGGTCGACGCCGTGGAGAAGCGTCGCGTGGCCGGCGAGGCCGCGGGCGACCTGGCGGCGCTCGATGCCGAACTTGCCGGCGTGTTTGAGGCACTGGCCGGCGCGGGTGTCGCGGTCGATGCCAAGGCGACCGAGTACGGCTCTATGCTCTATGCCAAGAAGCCCGGTGACGGTTCTGCCCGCGAGCAGGCCGCGAGCTGTCAGCGCGTGATTGGCGGCTTGGCCAACATCGTCCACGAGTACGCCACCAAGCGCTATCGCTCCAACGTGATGAACTGGGGCATGGTGCCCTTCCAGATGGAGGCCGAGCCCAGCTTTGAGGTGGGCGATTACGTCTTTGTGCCGGGTATCCGTGCCGCGCTCGATGGCGACCTGAAGGACATCGCCGCCTATGTGGTGCGTGCCGACGGTGCGGTCGAGCAGATTGAGCTCTACATTGCCGATATGACGGCCGAGGAGCGTGCCATCGTCAAGGCCGGCTGCCTGATCAACTACAACAAGTTCAAGGCCGCTGCCGAGTAACTCTGCTGTACGCCCCTGCCACACCTTTCCCTCGTGCTCACGCGCTTCGCGAGGGTCGCCCGAGGGAAAGGTGTGGCCGGGGCTATCGCGACGTTCTCGTTGGGTCTTGAGGGACGCTAAAAATAGACTTGCTTGAAGCCGCCCCTGTTAATGGGGCGGCTTCTTTTTGTCGAAAACCACCACAAAAGGGACAGGCACCTTGGCGGCGGTGGGGGTGAGCTCAATGTCGGTGTGCACGTTGAGCGACATTCCAATGAGCGCCTCTACAGGATTTCATCCGAGTTGGCGGGTTTGGTTGTTTTGGGGATGCCGAGTTTGGATGACGCGAAATCGTCAACATTGTCCTTAATTCCGTCTTTGGTGTAGACGGTGACCGTATAGGTGCTGTGTCCGAATTCGCCCTTGTCGCGTGTCGCCCAGGCCTGCCAGTAGGCGGCCCTGTTTCGCCCTTTGATTTTTCCGACACGGCGGAGTTCTGTTCGCTTTAATTTCTGGTTGCTATAGATGGTTCGACCGGCCTCCTCGGTGAGCCCGCACTGTCCAAGCATCTTGTCGAGGACTTGGTTCATGTGGCGCTCATCGGTGTTTGGTGCGTAGTCGTAGGCAAGGCCGATGGAGTCGAGTGGCTGGTCGTCGATTAGATAGTTTAGCGCCTGAGGTTCAAGGCAGAAATAGGGGGAGCATCCGTCGATCTGACCGAGCAACGGTAACTTGGACTGCCAACTTCCGGTGGGAATTGCATATTCGTAGAACACGCCACGGCAGACAAAGGAGAGCGAGGTGGCACGCGAGCCGGCGTCGATCATCCCGCAAAGATCGAAGGGCGAGGCGATACCAAAAGAAAAGGGCGTGATGACGATAAGGAAGAGCATCACGATGGGTATGGCGAGAATGGCGATGACGTTGCGACCGGTGGAATGAGGCGGCTTCATATGCGCTCCTCGAGACAAAGATCTGTTGAGGATAGGCAGAAATGGATATGTTCAGAGAACAATTCAAGTTTAATCTCATGGCGCGAGATGGTCGACCGTTAGCGTCGAAAACCACCACAAAGGTGCCTGTCCCCTTTGTGGTGGTGAGGAGCGCGCGGCTTCTTTTGGTAATAGTGTTAGCTGGCGGTATCATTAGTACAGGTGGCGAAGGTTTGCATTGTGGGGTGTTTTGCCGTGAGCCGTTCTGCCCGTATTGGATTGATTGTCTTGGCGCTTGCGATCGCTGTGGTTGGCGCGGGCGCTGTCGGTATGGCATTTCTACCTGCTGCGGTGACGGAGCCGGTGGTCAAGCCTGTGACTCAATCTGTCGAACTTCTGACCGGCGACGACAAGCCCGAGACCATTACCGTTGATTTTGATGAGCAGCCGGCTGTGCTGGGTATTAGCAATTATCCGCGTATTCAGCTTGGGGCCATGCGCTATACCACGGATACAAGCCTGATCGATAGGGCGTCCGAGCTACTCAAGGGCAAAACATTTAAGCGTTGGTACGGGTATGCGTCCTATCGGGCAAAAGCGAACGACATGGTTGGCGGATGCCACTCTTCCATCGAGCTGGACACTGCAAACGGCGCAAAGTTATGTGATGTCTCGTACGATCCGGGCTACGAGGGCAATGAGGGTCCGGGCATCTACATCATGGACGGCGATGTCGCCTATGTCATGGAGGGCGACCAGACCGAGCTCAACGATTTTATGGGTCAGTGTATCCAAGATGCCTATAAACAGACCTGCTTGCCTGACCCGCAGACTGCACGCGATAGTGGGTCTGCCCGTACATGGCTGTTCGAGGATGAGATGCCCTGGACCGTCGAATCGGGAAGTACGGGTTCGGCGAAGGAGTAGAGACCGCGACCACCACAAAGGTGCCTGTCCTCTTTGTGGTGGTTTTCGGTCTGTCTCGATCTGTAACATCTTGGCCGCTAAAAGTGGGCCTGGTGTTACAGATTTAGATTTTTGATCCGGGTGTTTTCTGTTCGTCTCGATTTGTAACAGATAGAGCTCTATTTGCTGACTAGATGTTACAGATTTAGATAAACGGGTGCCGCTGGTCATTTCATCTCGATCTGTAACATCTAGAGCCATAAACAGCCGCTAGATGTTACAGATTGAGATAGTAAGGGGACGAGGCTGTAGCGGGTGAGCGCACCTGCTCCCTATCTTTCAATCACTCAGAAAATCTTATATATAGAGACTTAGATTTGTGTATAAGATCGTACAAAGCTGGCAACAATACTTCTCGAACAACGTGAAGCCGCCCCGTAGGGCGGCCACCCCAAGAGAGGTGATTCCATGAGAATCGATAAGCTAGCTATGACGTCGCGCGAGGCGCTGCAGACCGCCATGAGCACGGCTGCCGACGCGCAGGCCGGCGCGGTGGAGCCGATTCACCTGCTGTCCGCCCTGCTCGGTGCCGGCGAGCGCAATATCTCCGTGATCATCGAGCGCATCGGTGCCGACCCGGCTCAGCTTGCACGCTCCACGCAGGATGCCATTGACCACGCGCCCAAGGTTTCCGGCGAGGGTCAGCAGATGGGTCTTTCCAACGAGCTCGTCCGCGTCATCGAGAAGGCCGAGAAGAAGGCCACCAAGATGGGCGACAGCTTTGTGGTGACTGAACATTTGCTGATGGCGCTTGCCGAGGACAAGGGCGAGGCCGGTCGTGTACTGCGCGACGCCGGCGTCACCAAGGAGCGCATCGAGCAGGTCTACGAGGAGCTGCGCGGCGATGACCGCGTGACGTCTGCCGAGGACAAGACCCAGTTTGAGGCGCTGGAGCAGTACGGTCGCAATATCTGCGACCTTGCCCGCGCCGGCAAGCTTGACCCGGTCATCGGCCGTACCGACGAGATCCGCCGTACCATTCAGGTCCTGTCCCGCCGCACCAAGAACAACCCCGTGCTCATCGGCGAGCCGGGCGTCGGCAAAACTGCTATCGTCGAGGGCATCGCCCAGCGTATCGTGGCCGGCGACGTGCCGAGTACGCTGCGCGACCGCGACCTTATCGAGCTCGACATGAGCGCGCTGGTCGCCGGCGCTAAGTACCGCGGCGAGTTCGAGGACCGCTTGAAGGCCGTACTCAAAGAAGTGCAAAAATCCGAGGGCAAGGTCATCCTGTTCATCGATGAGCTCCACACCATCGTGGGCGCGGGTGCCACCGAGGGCTCCATGGACGCCGGCAACATCCTCAAGCCGGCGCTCGCCCGCGGCGATCTGCATGCGATCGGCGCGACCACGCTCGACGAATACCGCAAGTACATCGAGAAGGACGCGGCGCTCGCCCGTCGTTTCCAGACCGTTATGGTCAGCGAGCCTACCGTCGAGGACACCATCTCAATCCTGCGTGGCCTCAAGGAGAAGTACGAGATCTTCCACGGCGTGCACATCACCGATAGCGCGCTCGTGGCCGCCGCCGACCTCTCCGATCGCTACATCGCCGACCGTTTCCTGCCCGACAAGGCCATCGACCTGGTCGACGAGGCCGCAAGCCGTCTGCGCATGGAGCTCGACAGCATGCCGGTCGAGATCGACGCCACCACGCGTCAGCTCACCCAGCTGCAGATCGAGGAACAGGCGCTCATGAAGGAGACCGACGACGCCTCCAAGGAGCGTCTGGAGGCCCTGCGCCAAGAGATTGCCGAGGTCCAGGAAAAGCTCAACGTGCAAAAGGCCGGCTGGCTCAACCAGAAGAACGCCATCGACCACGTGCAGGAGCTTAAGGGCCAGCTCGACGAGGCCAAGAGCGAAGAGGAGCGCGCGACGCGCAACGGCGACCTGGGCCGTGCGTCCGAGCTGCGCTACTCCGTGATTCCGGGTCTGCAGCAGCAGATTCAGGATTCCGAGGCTGCGCTCGAGGCGCAAAAGCAGCAAGACGGCGAGGGCCTCAACGAGCAGGTGACCTCCGATGAGATCGCCGAGGTCGTGAGTGCCTGGACCGGCGTGCCCGTGTCCAAGATGATGCAGGGCGAGCTCGACAAGCTGAAGGGCCTGGAGGGTGAGCTGCATAAGCGCGTCATCGGCCAGGACGAGGCCGTCTCCGCCGTCGCCGCGGCTGTGCGCCGCAGCCGTGCGGGCCTCTCCGATCCGGACAAGCCCATCGGCAGCTTCTTCTTCCTGGGCCCCACCGGCGTGGGCAAGACCGAGCTCGCCAAGGCACTTGCCGAGTGCCTGTTCGACGACGAGCGCGCGCTCGTGCGTATCGACATGTCCGAGTACATGGAGAAGTTCAGCGTCCAGCGTCTGATCGGTGCGCCCCCGGGATATGTGGGCTACGACGAGGGCGGCCAGCTCACCGAGGCCGTGCGCCGTCGTCCGTACTCCGTGATCTTGCTCGACGAGATGGAGAAGGCCCATCCGGATGTCTTTAACGTGCTGTTGCAGGTGCTCGACGACGGCCGCCTGACCGATGGACAGGGTCGCCAGGTGTCCTTCAAGAACACGATTATCATCATGACGTCCAACGTGGGCTCCAAGGCTATCGCCGAGCTATCCGGCAAGGACGAGGAGGAGATGCGCCATCAGGTCAACGCGGCCATGGCTCAGACCTTCCGCCCCGAGTTCCTCAACCGTATCGACGATATCGTGGTGTTCCATCCGCTCGGCATGGCGCAGATCGAGAAGATCGTCGACATCCAGCTCGCCGACGTCCGCGCACGTCTGGCCAAGGAGCGCATGACGCTTGCCATCACCCCGGCGGCCAAGCAGATGCTCGCCGTGGGCGGCCTGGACCCGGTCTTTGGCGCCCGTCCGCTCAAGCGTCTGGTGCAGCGCGAGGTCGTGGATGCCATCGCCGCCGCTATCATCGACGGCACGGTGCGCGAGGGCGATCAGGTGACGGTCGATGTCGATAAGGACGGCGGCTTTACCGTCGTGTGCGACAACACGCCGTCTGCCACCTACGAGGTGCCCGACGCCGAGTAGATTTTGGGCCATGCCTTAAAATCTGCCAGTTGTCTCTAAACGCCAAGGGCGGCGGATCCAATTGGGTCCGCCGCCCTTTTTCGTGCGACAATCGATGATGCTGAACGGATGCGATGCAAGGAGCTATGCAGATGAAAGACGAGAACAAGACAAGTGCGCCGGCGCCCAAGCCCACGTCCAAACCGGCACCCAAGCCGCGCGACCCCTATATCCGCGCCGAGAACGAGGACGACGACGGCTACGATCCCTACAGCGACCGTCGCCCCGAGCGCGAGCCGCTGTTCGAAGCCGATCCGTGGCGCTGAGTGCACCCAAAAGGCCACCAATAAGTTGCGGTGAAATAGGGACTGTTTTGTGGTTTGACCAGCAAAAACAGTCCCTATTTCACCGCAACTGCGTTAGGGATGTGGGTGTTGGACGGCTGTCTTCGGGCCGGCTAGTCTTGGGCCTTGATGCTCGGCATCAGAATCTGGGCGAGGTAGTCGGTCTCGAGTTTGGTCGCGGCGTCTGCCTTGCCGTCTTTACCGACCAGGTCGTTTTTGATCTGGCTGTATGTGTAGCGGTTGCCGGTCGTGAGCTCGACAAGCTCAATCGCCGTATCCATGGGGTAGGTCGACACGGGGTTCTGCGTGCGCCCGTTGATGGTTTGCGGGATTACATACGGATAGACAGGACCGCTAGCATAGACGGTGTAGCCGTTGCCTAGGCTGACCGTGCCCAAAACTGTATCGCCGGCGTCGGGCGTAAAGGTCTCGCCGTCGCGCACGGCGACAAGCGTCACGAGCGGTGTGTTGGTGTCGCCGTCCAGATAAATGCACAGCGTGTTGCCGTTTTGCCAGGTTGCGACCTTGCCATACCACTCAACCGGAATATCGAGCTGATACAGGTTCGTCGCCTTGTGCCGAGCGTCGGCATCGCGGGCGGACTGAGCCTCGCTTGCGCTTACGGCGTTGGCGGCGGCATCGCGGCGCGTAATTGCCGCCTGCTGAAGTATCTTTGCCGCGGCGGCAGAGCTTGCGCCCCCTTCCTCGGCATACTTGGCGGCGGCATCGATCTGGTCGTCAGTCACCGTGTCGGCCGAAGGTACCTTGAGCTTAAAGGTGGCTTGAGCGCGCAGATCCTGCCCATCGCTCTTAATGGTGACCTGCGCCTTGGTGGTCGGGACGGTGTAGATGGTGCCGTCTTCCGCGATGGGGGATCCAGCAATGGAGAACGTGTAATCGCCGGGCAGCAGCTTAATGCCGCGACCATGCTCGTCAACGTAGAGCGTTTCGCTCACGGAAGAACCGTCGGAATCCTGTCCGCTCACCTGCACGGGAATCTTGGAGCCAGTTGAGCAGTCGAGGCCCGCGGCATGCACGCCAATCTGCACCGACATCATCGTGTGCGCACTGGCGGCGACAGCGGCAGCCTGCTCTTGCTGATATCCGTTCCAGGCAGCATAGCCTGCGCCGCCGGCGACGAGCGCGACGGCCACAACGCCGGCAACCATCAGGTTGCGGCGCTTGGGCGACATCTTACGATGACGAACCTCGGCTTCGCGTGCCGAGGGAACGGACGGCAGGGGAATATCGCCCATGGCGATGGTCTCGTCCACGGCAGGCGCAGAGCCTAAGCCAGGGAGCTCGCGGGTCAGCGAATCTTCGGCCGGCAAGTTGTCGAGCAAGATGGTTTCCTCGCTCGTGTCGGATTCGGGCTGGCCGTCGGCCTCGCATTCGGAATCCTCGTGCCCCGCCCCGTCTTCGGTGGGCGCGGTGCCATCGTCTTTTGCATCCTGACCATCGGGCTGCGCCTCGATTTCCGGCTCATCCTGCACATCAACGCTCGAATCGTCAAACGCAACATCGTCAAGCGAAATCCGGTCTAGGCTCTCCAGGGCCTCGGCACACGCTTCTGCATCTTGGGCCGCATCCTCTTGGCCCATCGTCTCGTCTTTCATATATCCCCCAAGCTCAATATCGGGACAACACTGTACCCAAAAATGGATCTATATAAAGCGCATGCGAAATATAAGATCCGATTTAACCCGAGTGCATCGTTTAGCCGCATCCTCGCGGCAGCAAAAAGCCCCCGGAACGCGGACGATGAACTGCCTCCCATTTCTTGGACATGAGAAATGGGAGGCTTTTTATGCGTGTCG
>CABSAD010000005.1:0-140902 GCA_902475615.1 uncultured Collinsella sp.
GGGGTCAGCCCGTGGGAGGCCAGGGCGCCGCTGACCGGTGGACGGCACCGAGCCGCCATTGGGAATGTAGAAGGGGGAGGCCTCGCGGCCTCCCCCTTTTTTCGTTTGATAGAGAGCTGTAATACAAGAACTCGCCTTCGTTTAGCTTGTCTTACTGTTTGGCTGTATTTTGAGTCCTTCTTTTGTATTTGCGCGATAATAACTCCCATTGGCGTTAGGGAGGACTTGATGTTTACCGTTTTTGTCTTGGGCAATATTGCTTCGGGTAAGTCGACCGCCTGTCGCTATCTTGAGTCTCGCGGCGCCATGCTCATTGATTTGGATGATCTCGCAAAATCGTTATATGTTCCGGGTTCTGATCTCGTTGGCGCACTCGCTGAGGAATTTGGCTGGGACATTCTTGACGAGGAGGGCGGCGTTCGTCGCAGCGTTTTAGCCTCTCGAGCTTTTGTTTCTCCTGATTCCGTCGCTCGGCTCAACGGTATTGTCCATCCGGTCCTTATCGATCAGTTGTCGCTTAGGATTCTTGATCCGGTTTGCTGCACGGTTTCGTCCCCCCGTTATCCCTTTGCGGTTGTCGAGGTTTCTGCCCCGACTGGTTTTGAGGATGCTTTTGGCCTGGCTGATGAAATTCTGGTTATCAGCGCTCCTTTAGCAGTTCGTCGCGAGCGTGCCATTCATCGTGGTATGGGGTCCTCTGATTTTGATGCTCGCTCTGCATGCCAACCTGATGAGGCTTCGCTTTGCAATCTCGCTACGACGGTAATCGATAATGCGGCAGGCGATAATTCGCTCTATGAACAACTGGACGCATGGCTTGCGCGCCATGGCTTCGGGGATGTAGCGGATAAGGAGGAGGCCGATGCCTAAGACACGTTTCTTTACGTGGTATCGCGTGGCGCCAATTGTCGTTGTGTTCGTCTTCGGCCTTATTTCGCTCGTCTACTCGTATGCCCCTGCCGCCTTCTTTAAGCCTTTGTATCCGATTGACTATGAGGCATATGTAAAGCAATCGAGCATTTCGCACAATCTTGATCCGTATCTGGTGTGTGCTGTCATAAAGTCTGAATCGAATTGGGATCCCGAGGCTGAGTCGAATCAAGGCGCTCGGGGATTGATGCAGCTGATGCCTGAGACTGCCCAGGATATGATTGCCTTGGGTCTTGTCGATGGTAGTGAGTATTCAGCCGACAACCTTAACGATCCCGCTACGAACATCGAGTTTGGCTGTGCGTATTTTTCGTATCTTCTAACGTATTTTAACGGGTCGACGGACAGCGCTATTGCCGCATATAACGCCGGCATGGGTAATGTGGACGGTTGGGCACAGCAGGACACATCGCTTCACAACGCGATTACCTTTCCCGAGACGCAGGCTTATCTGATCCGCGTCAATAATGCCTGGGTTCGCTATAAGACTCTCTATCCCGATCGGTTCGTATAGGACTAAGCCCACCGCCTGCGTATACTGCAGATGTATGAGTTAGGAGTATCCATGGCGGAATTTGAAGTAGAGCGCGTTGGCGGTGAACTTAAACGCTTTGGCGTTGAGGGCTCTGAGGTGCCGTTTGAGGTCGTGTCTCCATACGAGCCCGCTGGTTCCCAGCCTAAGGCCATTGAGTCGCTTGTGCAGGGTGTGAGGGACGGAGATCGCTATCAGGTTTTGCTGGGCGTGACTGGTTCGGGCAAGACCTTCACGATGGCTAAGACTATTGAGGCCCTGGGGAAGCCGACGCTGGTCATGGCTCCCAATAAAACGCTTGCCGCTCAGCTCGCGAGCGAGCTCAAGGAATTCTTCCCTAACAACGCCGTGGTCTATTTTGTGTCGTACTACGATTACTATCAGCCCGAGGCATATGTGCCGCAAAGCGATACGTATATCGAGAAGGATTCTTCGATTAACGAAGAGGTCGAGATGCTGCGACATCAGGCGACCGCATCGCTGCTATCTCGACGCGATGTGATCGTCGTCGCATCGGTCTCGTGTATCTATGGCATTGGCTCTCCCGAGGACTATGCGGGCCTAGCTCCGAACGTCGACAAGAAGGTGCCGCTCGAGCGCGATGTCTTTATCCATGCGCTTATCGATATTCAGTACGATCGCAATGACTATGACCTGGCACGCGGCACCTTCCGCGTGCGCGGCGATGTCGTCGACGTGTTTCCGCCCTATGCCGAGCATCCGTTGCGGTTTGAGTTCTTTGGCGACGAGGTCGAGCTGATTGCCGAGATCGACGAGGTCACCGGCGAGATGCTGCGTGAGTACGAGGCCATTCCCGTGTGGCCGGCCTCGCACTACGTGACTGAGAAGCCTAAGGTCAAAGCGGCTCTGAAATCAATCAGCGAAGAGTGCGAGAAGCGTGTGGCCGAGCTCAAGGCGACTGATAAGCTACTCGAGGCGCAGCGTCTGCAGCAGCGCACCGACTATGATCTCGAGATGCTCGAGACCATGGGTTTTTGTAACGGCATCGAGAACTACTCGCGCCATCTGGATGGCCGCAAGCCGGGCGAGCCACCCTTTACTTTGATTGATTACTTTCCCAAGGATATGCTCTGCATCATCGACGAGAGCCATGTGACAGTGCCCCAGATTCGCGGTATGCATGAGGGCGATCGCTCGCGTAAGGTGACCTTGGTGGAGCACGGCTTTCGCCTGCCCTCGGCGCTCGATAACCGTCCGCTCCGATTTGATGAGTTTGAGGCGAGGATCCCCCAGTTCATCTATGTTTCGGCAACGCCAGGTGATTATGAGCTGCGTGTGAGTCAAAACGATGTGGAGCAGATCATTCGACCGACCGGTCTACTCGACCCCAAAATTGACGTACGTCCGGTTCGCGGCCAGATCGATGATCTCGAGGATGAGATTCGCGAGCGTGTGGCCCGCAAGGAACGCGTGTTGGTGACCACGCTGACCAAACGCATGGCAGAGGACCTTACCGACCACCTGCTCGACGCTGGCATTAAGGTCAACTACATGCACTCCGATACGGCGACGATGGACCGTGTCGAAATTCTGCGAACGCTGCGCGAGGGAAAAATTGATGTTCTGGTGGGCATCAATCTGCTGCGTGAGGGCCTGGATCTCCCCGAGGTCTCGCTGGTAGCGATTCTCGATGCCGACAAGGAAGGCTTTTTGCGCAACCGCCGTTCGCTGATTCAGACGATTGGTCGTGCGGCTCGTAATGCCGATGGCGAAGTCATCATGTATGCAGACGTCGTGACCGATTCGATGAGAGAGGCAATCGAGGAGACACAGCGCCGACGCGAGATCCAGATGGCCTATAACGAAGAGCATGGCATTGTGCCCAAGACAGTGCGCAAGGCCATCAACGACATCTCAAGTTTTATTGCCGAGGCCGAAAAAACCGTGGGTTCCAAGGGGCGTTCGAAAGGCGACTCTCTTGGCCATGGCGCATTCTATACGCCCGATGAAAACGGCGAGGGTGCTGCGCCGGAGACAGTATCGTCCGAGCAGACACTAGCTGAGCAGCTCGAGGAACTTCCACATGATGAACTTGTGCGGATCGTCGAAACCATGGAGGAAGATATGCGCAATGCTTCTGCTGCCATGGACTTCGAGGAAGCAGCGCGTCTGCGCGATGCAGTCGTTCAGATTAGGGCGATGCTCGAGGGTGCGACTGAGGACGAGACGATTGAGCGCTTGCGCTCGCAGGCCCGCAAAGGCTCTACGTTCGCTTCGGGCAGAAAACGCCAGGGTGCGCGGTTTAAGAAATAAAAGCACTGCCCTCGAGCTCCTCGCGGAGTTCGGGGGCAGTGCTATTTAGTGGACTAGAGATCAGCAATGATGGCTTTGGCGCAACGGATGCCATCGGTGGCGGCGCTCATGATGCCACCGGCATATCCGGCCCCCTCGCCGCAAGGGTAGAGCCCCGGGGTCGATACAGCGTGGCATTGACGGTCTCGAGTAACGGTGACCGGAGAGCTCGAGCGTGTCTCAACACCGGTGAGGACGGCATCGGGATGGTCGTAGCCACGCAGTTTTTTGCCGAGCAAGGGAATTCCCAGACGAAGCGACTCGATGATATGTTGCGGCAATGACTCATCGATTGCTGTCCAAGTCACGCCGAGCGGATAGGTGGGCTTTACCTTGCCGCATGTCGTGCTGGCGCGTTCTGCAAGGAAATCGCCGACGAGCTGTGCCGGTGCGTTCCAGTTGGAGCCGCCAAGGCGATAGGCAGCCCGCTCGCAAATGCGCTGGAGTTCTACGCCTGCAAGAGGATCGTCGCTGGGGAGATCGTCGGGCGTGACGTTAACGAGGAGAGCGGCGTTTGCGTTGCGGCCGGCGCGGGCGTTGAGACTGGCGCCGTTGACGCACAAATGGCCGGGCTCTGAAGAGGCTGCGACAACCTGTCCGCCAGGACACATGCAGAATGAGAATACACTGCGGCCGTTGGGAAGATGGGCAACGAGCTTATAGGGGGCTGCTCCGAGCGCGGGATGACCCGCTGCGGGGCCATATTGCGCCCGATCGATATCACGCTGCGGGTGTTCGATGCGAACGCCCATGGCAAACGTCTTTTGAGCGAGGGCGACATCATGGGTTTTGAGAACCTCGAATACGTCGCGGGCGGAATGACCGCAAGCAAGGATGAGATGCTTTGTGTTGATTGACTCGCTTGTTGCGTCGTGGGACGACTGGATGTCGATACCGACAATGGCGCCAGATGTGTCAGTGTGAATGTCAACGAGTTTCGTTCGATAGCGAACGGTTCCTCCGAGCTGTTCAATGCGCTGGGAGATGCTGGTAACGACGGCGGGGAGGATGTCGGAGCCAATATGCGGTTTTGCATCCCATAGAATATCGCGGGGAGCGCCCGCTTCGACGAAGGTCTCGAGGATAAGGCGATGGGCGGGATTTTTGGTTCCCGTATTGAGCTTGCCGTCCGAGAAGGTCCCCGCGCCGCCCAGACCAAACTGGATATTGCTCTCGGGGTCGAGGATGCGCTCCTTTAGAAAGAGGTCGATCGCATGTGAGCGGCGAAATGCCGGGTCGCCGCGCTCGATGAGCAAGGGCTTAAGACCCGCTTCGGCGAGCGTAAGCGCAGCGAAAAGGCCGGCGCAGCCGGCACCGACAACGACAGGGCGTTCTTGAGGTGCGTCGGAGACGGGGGAGGGGAATGAAGGTTCATCGTCTTCTATCGCGCGTACACGCGAGCGGTCACGCTCGGCAACGCTGTCGACCGCTTCTCGCTCGAGGTGGGGACTAGTCAGCTCAACACGAAAGCTCAGGATAAAATGGACGTCTCGTTTTTTGCGAGCGTCGATTGACTTTCGGTGGAGCTCGATGGACTTGATCTCGGAGTCCTTGCAACGTAGGACGCGCTTGGCGACTCGCTTGCCAACAATAAGACAGGCATTCTCATCGCCGGCTTCATCGAGCGACGCGTTGACTTGGGTGATTTCGATCATCGAGGTCTCCTTAGAGGCAAGAAAGAGGCCGTCCGGTATCCCAGACGGCCCGAATGCGTTTTTGATTATAGACTGCGCGGCTACAGGCTGCTTGCAGCGCGAATACCCGAGATCCAGGCCCACGCAAGGTTAAAGCCTCCGCAATCGGCGTCGATGTCGAGCGCTTCTCCGCAGACGTAAAGCGGGGCGCCTGTGGTGCTGTTCACGTAAAGATTGGGTGTCGAGACGCACTCGATAGATATGCCGCCACGCGTGACCTGTGCTGAGCGCTCCTCTGCCGTCCCTTCGACGGACAGTTTAAAGTGCTTGAGGATTGAGACCAGGTGGATGACATCGCGCGAGCCGGGATGGCACCGCTCGAATGCCGTACAGACGACGTGTGAGAGCTGCGGGGCGAGCATGCCGTCAAGCCAGTGGGAGTTTCGGGGCGAAAAATCGCCGAGCACGTTGACACGCTGCTCGAGCGTATCGAGCAGCTCATCTTTGGAGAAATCTGGAAAGAAGTCGATCAGAACAGTGTCGCCCTGGTTGATACGGCGAGAGAGATTGAAGGCGGCGACGCCTGAGATGCCGAAGGCACGGAACAGCACTTCGCCATCTTCTCGCCAGAGCTCTTCGTGGCTGCGCGAGAGCGTTAAGCGGGCTCGGACGCGCAGACCATCCAGAGTTCCGAGTGCCGTCCGGTCGCCGACGACTGATGCCGATACGGGGCACAGGACGGGGCGCAGGGGCGTCAAGGGAAGGCTAAACACCTCGGCGATGCCGGTGGGGTTGCCGCCCGTAGCGATAACCACGGCCCTTGCCTGCAGGGCATCGCTCGTGCGAGGAGTAGCGGCTAACGCCTTTCGAAGCGAACGGAGCTCCGTCTTTCGGTCGCCGTGCTTTTTGGGTTTGAGTACATGAGCGGGACGGTCGATCTGAAGCGTCCAGCCTTCGGAAGCCTTATGAGCCGCAATGACGTTAGTCCCGCAGAGTAGGGTGATGCCCAAACGCTCGCATGCATTGAGGAGTGCATCGCGAACCGACTCGGCGCGAAGGGAGCGCGGGTATAGGCGGCCTTCCTCACGGATCGTCATGATGCCCAGCGAGGAGAAAAAACTCTCGAGATCTTGCTCGGGTTGGGGGCCCATGATGGATTCGACAAAGGCGGGGCGGTTATATCGCCGAATGTCGATGGATTCGTTTGAGAGGTTGCAGCGGCCGTTTCCGGTTGCGAGCAGCTTGAGACCGCAGGCGACGTCGCGCTCGACGACGCAGACGCTTTTGTCGACACGCGCCGCCGTAATGGCGGCGGCGAGGCCCGAGGCCCCGCCGCCGATCACCAAGACGTCATAGAAGGCGCTTGCGTTCACTTAGGCCTCGTCTGTCTTGTGCGGGGCGATGGCCTCAACGGCGGAGACGGCTTGGGGCAGCATGCCGGCGGGCAGCGCGGTTTCGACTTCTCCCTTGTCGCAGGCTTCGGCGAGCGCGGGATCGATGGGCAGCTGACCAAGGATGTCGAGATGATAGGTCTCGGCGACCTCGGGAAGCTTGCTCTTGCCGAAGACCTCGATCTTCTTGCCGCAGTCGGGGCATTCGATATAGCTCATGTTCTCGACAATGCCCAGAATCGGAACGTTCATCTTCTCGGCCATGTTGACCGCCTTGGCGACAATCATCGAGACTAAGTCTTGCGGGCTCGTGACGATGACGATGCCATCGACGGGCAGTGACTGGAAGACGGTGAGTGCGACATCCCCCGTTCCCGGAGGCATATCGACCAGCAGATAGTCGATGGGGCCCCAAGAGGTTTCGCTCCAGAATTGCCTGATGGCGCCGGCGATGACCGGACCACGCCAGAGGACGGGATCGGTCTCGTTTTGAAGCAGCAGGTTGGAGCTCATGACCTTGACGCCGTGCTCGGAGATCTCGGGCAGCATGAGGTTGCCGAGGGCATGGACATGGCGTCCGCTCATGCCGAACATTTTGGGGATGGAGGGGCCGGTGATGTCGGCGTCGAGAATGCCAACCTTGTTGCCGCGGCGGGCGAGCTCGGTTGCGATGGCGCCCGTCACAAACGACTTGCCGACGCCTCCCTTGCCGGAAAGCACAGCGATAACGCGCTTGACCTCCGACAGCGTATTCTCTTCAAATTGCGACGGCGTTGATTGTCCGCCGGCTGCTTGTGCGTGCTCGCAACCCATGTATGACTCCTTTGTATATGTTGGGGCCGGGGCCCCGCGATGTGACACGAGCGTCATTGTACCCTCGTTTGCGAGCGGGAGTCATTTATGATGCGTGGTAGGCGATCGACAGTATTCGAAAGTACGGACCGAGCGTGCGGCCTGCGGCGTCAGACAACGCAAAAGGTCTGCGAATCTTGTATTACGAACATCTGTGCGCGTCGAGTGCGCTAAACTCATCGTCAGTGTGATTTGAAGTTGTAGGAGGCAAGGAGCTTCCATGTCTGATTCTTCTATCGTTATTCGCGGCGCGCGCGAGCATAACCTGCGCGATATCGATGTTTCCATTCCGCGTGACCAGCTCGTGGTCATAACCGGTCTTTCCGGATCGGGCAAGAGCTCACTGGCGTTCGATACCATCTATGCCGAGGGCCAGCGCCGTTACGTCGAGAGCCTTTCGAGCTATGCGCGTCAGTTTTTGGGCCAGATGGACAAGCCCGATCTGGACTCGATTGACGGCCTGTCGCCGGCTGTGTCGATCGATCAGAAGACAACGTCCAAAAACCCACGCTCGACGGTGGGCACCGTAACCGAGATTTACGACTATCTGCGTCTGCTGTTTGCTCGCGTGGGAACGCCGCACTGTCCTGAGTGCGGTCGCGTCATTGAGCGTCAGACGACCGATCAGGTCGCCGATAAGGTGCTGGCGGCGGGGGAGGGCCGTCGCGCGTTTGTGTTGGCGCCGGTGGTTCGTGGACGCAAGGGCGAATATGCCAAGCTGTTTGAGGACCTGCGTGCGGAGGGCTTTAGCCGTGTGCGCGTCGACGGCGAGGTGCGCTCGCTTGACGACCCTATCGACCTGGACAAGAAGTTCAAACACGACATTGAGGTCGTGGTCGACCGTATCGTGATTCGAGAGAACTCCCTGGGTCGCATTGCCGAGTCCGTTGAGCAGGCGACGGCACTGGCGCACGGTAACGTGAACGTATACATGCTGCCCGACCGCGACGCTCCCGAGGGAACCGAGGGCGAGCTGCTGGAGTATTCGCTGGCACTGGCGTGCCCGGAGCATGGGCATTCCATCGACGACCTGCAGCCGCGCGATTTCTCATTCAACGCGCCCTATGGTGCATGTCCCGAGTGCGATGGCCTGGGCTTTAAAAAGACAGTCGATGCCGAGGCACTGATTGAAGACCCCTCAAAGTCGATTGCCGACGGAGTCTTTGGCAGCCTGTTCGGCAATTCCAACTATTATCCGCAGATTTTTGCTGCGGTCTGCAAACACTTTAAGGTGAGTGCCGATACGCCATGGGAGGACCTGCCCCCGCGGGTGCGTCGTGCGTTTTTGGATGGCATGGGCGACACGAAGATTTCGGTCGACTATCAAAAGCTCGATGGGCGTCGCAGCCAGTGGGACACTAAGTTCTCGGGCGTGCGCAACATCCTGTACGAGCGCTACAACGAGACGACGAACGAGAACACCAGAGCTCGCTTGGAGAAATACATTCGCGAAGAGCCATGCTCGAGCTGTCACGGTGCTCGCCTGCGTCCCGAGATGCTTGCCGTCACCGTGGGCGGCAAGTCCATTTACGATGTCTGCTGCCTGTCGTGTCGCGAGTCGCTCGAGTTTTTTGAGGGCCTGGAGCTTACCGAGCGTCAGCAGTTTATCGGTGGGCGCATCGTCAAGGAAATCCTGGAGCGCCTGCGTTTTCTGGTCGATGTCGGACTCGACTATCTGACGCTCGATCGCGCCTCGGCGACGCTTTCCGGCGGTGAGGCCCAGCGCATTCGCCTGGCAACGCAGATCGGCGCCGGCCTCATGGGCGTTCTGTACATTCTGGACGAGCCGTCGATCGGTCTCCACCAACGCGATAACGAGCGCCTGATCAAGACGCTCGAGCGCTTGCGCGATATCGGTAATACCGTTATCGTCGTCGAGCACGACGAAGATACCATTCGTGCTGCCGACTACGTGATCGATATGGGTCCCGGTGCGGGCGTTAACGGCGGACACGTGGTCGCTGCAGGAACGCCTGCCGATATCATGACGTGCCCCGATTCCATGACGGGTGCTTATTTGACCGGCAAGCGGATGATCCGCGTGCCCGATGAGCGCCGCAAGCCCGGCCGCGGCTGTCTTAAGATCACGGGCGCCCGCGCTAACAACCTCAAAAACGTTACCGCCAAGATTGAGTTCGGTACGCTCACAGTCGTTACCGGTGTTTCGGGATCGGGCAAGAGCTCCCTGGTCACCGATACGATTGCACCCGCGCTTACGAATGCCATCCATCGTTCAACGCGTCCCGTGGGGCCGTACAAGAAGATTGAGGGCATCGAATGTATCGATAAGGTAATCGATATCGACCAGTCACCGATCGGCCGCACGCCGCGTTCGAACCCTGCGACCTATATTGGCCTGTGGGATGATCTGCGTGCGCTATTTGCAAGCACGCCGGAGTCGAAGGCGCGCGGCTACTCGCCGGGACGTTTCTCCTTTAACGTAAGCGGCGGTCGCTGCGAGGCGTGCAAGGGCGATGGCCAGATCAAGATCGAGATGCACTTCCTTCCCGATATCTATGTCCCCTGTGAGGTATGTGGCGGCAAACGTTATAACCGCGAGACACTCGAGGTTACCTACCGCGGCAAGACAATCTCGGACGTGCTCGACATGAGTGTCACCGAAGCATTGGCTTTCTTTGGGAATATCCCGCAGATTAAGCGCAAACTGCAGACCCTATATGACGTGGGTCTTGGCTACGTGAGCTTGGGCCAGCCCGCTACGACGCTTTCGGGCGGCGAGGCGCAGCGCGTGAAGCTCGCCAAGGAGCTTCATCGTCGTCAGACAGGCAAGACGTTCTACATTTTGGACGAGCCCACAACCGGCCTTCATTTTGAGGATGTTCGCCAGCTGCTCGACGTGTTGCAGCGCCTGGTCGATGCGGGCAACACGGTTCTGGTGATCGAGCACAACCTTGATGTCATCAAGGTTGCCGACCGCCTGATCGATATGGGCCCCGAAGGCGGCAATGGCGGCGGAACCGTCGTGGTCTCGGGCACGCCCGAGCAAGTCGCGGCATGTTCGCAGAGCTACACGGGCAAGTTCTTGGCGCCGCTGCTCAAGCGTGACCGTGAGCGTCAGGCGCAGCTCGACGCACAGTAAAGAGACGTTGTAGTACCGACTCGCCACCGATTCCTTCTGATTCGGTGGCGCTTCTGTGTGTCGAGATGGCATATGCGGCGGAATTGGCCCTATACTTAATCCTTGCGTCGCTCTGCGAGGGAAAGGATGTGCCATGGCAAAGGCTGTTAAGACGCCAAAAACCAATGCGATGCGCGAGCTGGAAAGCGCCGGCATCTCCTATGTTCTCCATACGTACGAAGACGATGGCGATGAATCGTCAGGTCTGGGCGTCGCGATTTCCGAGCAGCTTGGCGAGGAGCCCGGTCAGGGATTTAAGACCCTGGTCTGCACGACGCCGTCCAACGACCATGTCGTGTGCTGCATTCCCGTTGCCGACGAGCTCGACCTCAAGGCCGCCGCGCGCGCCGCAGGCGAAAAGTCGCTGACCATGATGCATGTCAAAGATTTGCTTGCCGCGACGGGGTATGTCCGCGGCGGTTGCAGCCCGGTCGGTATGAAAAAGCGCTTCCGGACGCTGATCGATGAGACATGCGTCCTTTGGGATACCATTTTTATCTCGGGTGGCAAGCGCGGCTATCAGCTTGAGCTTGCTCCCGATGACTTAGTTGCATTTTGCGGGGCGACGGTTGCCCCGATCACGAGAGAGGACTGAGCGATGCCGCAGGAAGAATCAAAGCGCGGAGCTCACTTTGCAAAAGGGTCGGCTCCTCAGGCGCCCGCGCCCGAGGCTGCTTCGTTCGATAACGAGATTCGAAACGCCTGGTCCGCTGCCGCTGACCCGGGCGAGACGGCCGTGTACTTGTGTGCCGCCGGTGCCGGCACGGCGCTTCCCCGTACGGTTCTTTCTTCGGCTCGTCCCGATGAGACGGCTGTCTTTTTGGCCGCCGCTCAATCGAGCGCCAGCGTGACGCCGGTCGCCTCCGAGGCTCCTCGTGTGCCGCGTCCCGATGAGACGGCGGTGTTTTTGATGGCAGCCCAGGGAAAGAGCACGCCGCAGAGCGCTCCTGTCGCTCGTTCCGCCAAGCCCGCGGTTCATGATGATGACGAGCCGCTTCTTTCGGATGACGAATGGTCGCCGCTTGGTTCGACCGATCCCGTCGAGGGCGTGGCCATCGACGGTGATGACGACTGGGACCCTCTGTCGTTTTCTGCCCGAACCGTCGCCGCCAAAGAAGTTGACACGGTGTTTGGCGACCATGCCATATTCGATGATGATGCCGTATCCGGTAACAACATGCCGAACAGCGATGACGCCGCACCTGCTGATGACGCCGTTTTGGTTGACGATCCCTTTGCGATGACCGGCTCCTTTGCCGTCGTGGACGACTTGCTGCCACAAGATGAGGTTCATGAGGACTCTCAGGACGACGTAGACGATATGGGTTCTTCGGACTACTCCACGGTTGGTCGTTCTGCTGGCCTCATGACCGTGCTGACCATCGTGTCGCGCGTCACCGGGTTTATCCGCACGTGGGCCATGGCGGCCGCCATCGGCATGTCGCTGCTCTCGTCCTCCTATCAGGTTGCCAACAACCTGCCCAACATGCTCTACGAGCTCGTGATGGGCGGCATGCTCGTTACGGCGTTTTTGCCGGTTTATATGGGCGTGAGGCGCGAGCAGGGCCGCGAGGCATCGAACGAGTATGTCGGCAACCTGCTCGGTATTCTGCTTCTGGTGCTGGGCGGCATCTCGCTGCTGGGCACCGTGTTTGCTCCTGGCTTTATTTGGACGCAGTCGTTCCTTTCGGGTAATGGCGACAGCATGGATACCGCTGCGTTCATGTTCCGCTTCTTTGCTATCCAAATTTTATTTTATGGCTTGGGCTCGGTGTTCTCGGGTGTTCTCAACGCACACCGCGACTACTTCTGGTCGACGTTTGCCCCGGTTCTCAACAATGTCATCGTCATCGCCAGCTTTATGGGCTTTGCTCCCGTGTCTGCACAATTTGGCGAGCAGGTCGGTATTATCTTGATCGCAGCTGGTACGACCCTCGGCGTCTTTGTCCAGATGGCCTGTCAGATTCCCGCGCTCGGCAAGCATGGCGTGCATCCTCATATCCATATCGACTTTAAGGACCCCGCGCTGCGACAGACGATTGCGCTTGGTATCCCGACGCTGCTCGCCACGGTGTGCATGTTTGTCTCGACTTCCATTACCAATGCCGCCGCGCTGGTGGTGCAGCCCGAGACCGGCCCTTCCGTCATCGCATATGCGCGCCTGTGGTACACGCTGCCCTATGCGCTGATCGCTGCCTCGCTTTCGACGGCACTCTATACCGAACTCTCTCACGATGCACAGGAGAAGGATTACGACAGCGTCCGCACGGGCATTTCGCGCGGTGTCGCCCAGATGCTCTTCTTCCTGATTCCGTTTGCGATGTACCTGATCGTCTTCGCCCGTCCACTCAACATGATCTACTGCGCCGGCAAGTTCGATGAATCCGGCGTGGCGCTGGTGTCGGAGTTCCTTATCTATCTGGCACTTTCCCTGCCGCTCTACGGCGTGGTCGTGCTGATGCAGAAGAGCTTCTCGGCCCTGCTCGATATGAAACCTTATAGCCGCTATTGCCTGTACTCCGCTATCGGTCAGGCCGGTTCGGTGCTGTTGTTTGGTGTGGTGCTGGGCTACGGCATGCCTGCGATTGCGCTTTCGTATGTTGTCGACTATGTGATTTTGGTCGGCTGTTCGCTGTGGTGGCTGCGTCGTCGTCTGCAGAGTCTTCAGGTTAAATCTATTCTGCATGGCTGTTTCTTTGGCCTTTTGCTCGGCGGTCTGGGTGCCGCAGCGGGTGCCGGCGTTTTGTGGGCGCTCGAGAACTATGTCGGTGCGCTCGGCGGGTCAATTCTGATTACGTTGGGTTACGTATGCATCGCGGGCATGGCTTCGCTTGCCGTGACCTTTGGGCTCGCTATTGTCTTTAAGATGCCCGAGGTCTCTGCGCTGCTTCGCCGCAAGTAGGTGAATGTGGCCGGCCACGACAACATACCAACACTTGCCGAGCAGGTTTCGCGCGTTCCCACGCAGCCTGGATGTTACCTTTGGAAAGATGCCAAGGGCGATGTCATCTACGTTGGCAAGGCGAAAAACTTGCGTTCCCGTATGCGCCAGTACGTGACGCTGCAGGACGAGCGCCAAAAAATACCGCTCATGATGCAATTGGTCGCGAGCTTTGATTACATCGTTGTCGAAACCGAGCATGAGGCGCTTGTGCTCGAGCGCAACCTGATCGGTCAGTACCATCCGTACTTTAATGTGGACCTTAAGGACGACAAGAGCTATCCCTTTATCGCTATCACCAAGAGCGACCTGTTTCCGGCTATCAAATATACGCGTGAGCGTCATAAGCCGGGAACGCGTTATTTTGGTCCCTACACTGACAGCCGCGCGGCGCGTGAGACCATTGATACGCTGCGCAAGGTGATCCCGATCTGCTCGGCTTCTTGTGCGGAGTGGCGTCGATGCCGCCGTATTGTCGAGTCCCACAAGGGCGAAGAAGACATCGTCAATATGATTTGCGCGCAAAACGGGCGTCCCTGCTTTGACTACCATGTCGGGCGCGGGCCGGGCGCATGCGTCGGCGCGATTTCCCCTGCCGACTATGCCAAGAACGTCAAACGTGTCGAACGTTTCTTGTCGGGCCATCGCAAGGATGTCGTTGACGAGCTTATGTCCGAGATGACGGAGGCAGCCGAGACGCTCGATTTTGAGCGTGCGGCACGCGTCAAGCGTCGTCTAGATGTCATCAGGGGCCTGGATGATCGCCAACAGGTCGTATTTCCGTCCAGTGTCGATATCGATGTCATTGGCTTTTATCGCGAGGAGACCATCTCGGCTGCCTGCGTCTTTGTCGTGCGTGAGGGCCGAACGGTTCGAACCTGTGAGTTTATTCTCGATAAAGGCCTCGATGTCGACGAGGAAGAACTCCAGTCGGGTTTTCTTAAGCGCTATTACGACGAGACGGCTGATATTCCAGCTGAGATCAATCTTTCTGTTGAGCTTGAGGACGCAGAGACGCTGGGGGAGTGGCTTGCGGCCAAACGCGAACGCTCCTGTCATCTCCATAGACCTCAGCGCGGTGAAAAGCATCGATTACTCGATATGGCATCCAAAAATGCCCGTCATGCCCTTATGCGCTACATGATGCGCACGGGCTATGCCGACGACCGCACCAATCAGGCACTTTTGGAGCTCGAGAGTGCTCTGGCACTGCCCGAGCCTCCGATGCGTATCGAGTGCTTCGATATTTCCACGCTGCATGGCACCTTCACGGTTGCGTCGATGGTGGTGTTTACCAACGGCCATGCCGACAAGAGCCAGTACCGACGCTTTAAAATCCAGGCCGAACTGGACGAGGCGAACGACTTCGTGTCGATGTCCGAGGTCCTTGGTCGGCGCTACGCTCCCGAGCGCATGGCCGACGAGCGTTTTGGCTCGCGCCCCGATTTGCTTGTTGTCGACGGCGGCAAGCCGCAGTTGACGGCAGCCATCAAACAACTTGAGGCCCTTGGACTCGATATACCAGTTTGCGGCTTGGCGAAGGCCGATGAGGAGGTTTTCGTGCCTTGGGACGAGACACCTGTCGTGCTGCCGACAGGGTCCGCTTCGCTCTATCTGATTAAACAGGTACGAGACGAATCGCACCGTTTTGCCATTACATTCCATCGCGAGCTGCGCGATAAGGCAATGACGGTCTCGGTGCTCGACGATGTACCAGGTGTGGGACCCACTAGAAAACGTGCTATTATGCGCCATTTTGGCTCGATGAAGCGGTTGCGCGCGGCGAGTGAGAAAGAGATCGCAGAAGTTCGAGGCGTTCCTGCCGATGTCGCAAGATCGGTCCATGAGGCTCTTGCTGCCTGGAATGAAGAGCGAGACAAGGCCTCCACAAGTGGATCTGAAAACTAAACAACCCTAAATAACTGATATATATGATTGGGTGAATTTCAACCTTTTATTTCACTGTGATTACCTGCTGATTTCGGGTTTTATTAACGCTAAAACGTTTGACTAGCCATGGTGAATAACCCTGCTATCCTGCGGGTTGACGAAGACTGATATCTCACCTCGTCGATACATACTGTCTGTCGAATCGTTTGTCAATGAATTCGGTGAACGGTAGTAAATACCGTTCAAGCGTATGTATGTATCGGTCGCCGAGCGCGGCACCCAAGTTGGGTTTGTCGGTAGGTAAGGTATATATCGTCCGCAAGTTGCGCGGGGGCAAGTCTAGGTGCTCCCGGGTAAGATTCTCTATTGATAGGAGAAGACATGGCCATCATCAACAAGGGTATGTCCAGGCGTTCGTTCCTCGGCCTCACTGGCAGCGTCGCTGCTGTCGCCGGCCTTGGTCTCACCGGCTGCGGTGGCAGCTCCGATTCTGGCTCCGCTGCCAGCTCCACCGATTCCGCTAACCGTGGCGGCGGCGTGATTACCGCTGGTTCCGCTTACGCTCCGTCCAGCTTCGACCCCGCCAGCACCGGCTCCGCTGTTGGCCTGGGCGCTAACTGGCATGTCGTCGAGGGCCTTTACGGCATCGATTACCACGACTACAGCACCTTCAACGAGCTCGCCACCGACGATCCCAAGTCTGTGGACGACACCACTTTCGAGGTCACCATCCGCAAGGGCGCCAAGTTCTCCGATGGTACTGAGGTCACTGCTGACGACGTCGTCGCTTCCTACACCGCTTGCGCCGCTTCCGCTACCTACGCTCCGTTCTTCCAGCCCTTCGAGTCCATCGAGGCTAAGGACGCCAGCACCGTGACGGTCAAGACCAAGGTTCCCAACTTCTCCCTGCTCAAGGATCGTCTTGCCATCATCCGCGTTACCCCGGCCACCCAGACCGAGGAGGATCGCGCCAAGCAGCCGATCGGCTCCGGTCCCTGGATGTACGACTCTATCTCCGATACCGAGATCACCCTGGTTCCCAATCCCGAGTACAACGGTGAGTATGCTGCCGAGGATAAGAAGATCCAGTACAGCATCCTGACCGACCCCACCGCTCGCGTTACCGCTCAGCAGGAGGGCTCCACGCTCGTTATGGAGCTCGTTACCGCTGACGCCGTCGACCAGCTCGAGAGTGCCGGCTGCAAGATCGATAATGTTCAGGGTTTCGGCACCCGCTTCATCATGTTCAACGTCGCCAAGGAGCCTTGGAACAACGTCAAGGTCCGTCAGGCTGTCATGTATGCGCTCGACACCGAGAAGATGGTCAGCAACACCTTCGCCGGCCTTGCCACCGCTGCCAGCTGCTACCTGCCCAAGAGCTTCACCAACTATCATGAGGCTTCCACGGTGTACAAGACCGACGCCAAGAAGGCTAAGAAGCTCATCGAGGAGTCCGGCATCACCCCGGGCGCCATCACCCTGCGCACCACCGACAACGAGCAGATTAAGGGCATGGCCGCCCAGGTCAAGAACGACCTCGACGCTCTCGGCTTCGATGTGACTATCCAGACCGATACCTCGCCGGCCACCTACGCTGCCATCGACGGCGGCGAGGCCTACGATATCCTCCTTGCCCCTGGCGATCCTTCCTGCTTCGGCGCCGACCCCGACCTGCTGCTCAACTGGTGGTACGGCGACAACGTCTGGATGCAGACCCGTTGCCCGTGGAAGGAGTCCGCTGAGTGGCAGAAGCTCCACGGTCTCATGGACGAGGCTCTTGCCGCCGAGGGCGACGAGCAGCAGAAGAAGTGGAACGAGTGCTTCGACATCATCGCCGACAACGCCGTTCTGTACCCCGTTGTCCACGTCAAGACCGTCTCCGCTTCCTGGGACGATCCGTCCACTGCGCCCAACGGCGAGGCCCTCGATGGCTTCAAGGGCATTGGCACGACGAGCATGTCCTTCAGGGGCGTTGCGACCGTCAAGGCGTAAGACTCGCTTGAGTCTGTATGCAGGATGTCGGCCGTTGGGACCGTATCCTCATAGTTGAAACAAAGACCCGGGCGGCAACGATGTCGCTCGGGTCTTGTAATGAGTATCCGTACTCATATACCAGTTGGTCCTACCGACAAAAGAAAGGGGAGAGAACGTGAACAACTTGCTACGTTTGATTGGAAGGCGTCTTGTGGCGCTGCCGATCATGGCATTGGGCGTCACCGTCCTGGTGTTCTTCCTTATGTCGTTCTCCAAGACCGACCCCGCCTACACGGCGTTGGGTGACGGTGCCTCGCCCGAGGCGGTTGCCGAGTACCATGAGAAGTATGGTCTGGACGACCCCTGGCCCGTGCGCTACGTTCGCTATATGGGCGATTTGATTCATGGTGACATGGGTACCTATGGTGCTGCTCGCAACTCCGTTGCCAAGCGCATCTCCACGGCCCTGCCCGTCACGATGCAGCTGACCTTCATCGGTCTTGCCATCGGTGCGGTCGTTTCGTTTTTGCTCGGCGTCATCGCGGCACTGTATCGCGACAAATGGCCGGACCAAGTGATCCGCGTCTTTTCCATCGCCGGCTTGGCAACCCCGTCGTTCTGGCTTGCCGTTCTGTTGATCCTGCTGTTCTCTTCCTACCTTAAGGTGCTCCCGGCATCGGGTGCTCTGCCTCACTTCACCACGAATCCGGTTGGCTATCTGGGACGTATGATCATGCCCGCTATCGCCTTGGCATTTCCGCTGACGGGCCAGATGACTCGTATCGTGCGTACCGCCATGGTCGAGGAGCTCGACAAGGACTATGTCCGTATGGCTCGTGGCGCCGGCGTTCCCGAGAAGGTCGTCGTCGGCATCAACGTTCTTCGCAATGCGCTGATCACCCCGGTCACCACCCTCGGTCTTAAGATCGGTTACCTCATGGGCGGCGCCGTCGTCATCGAGGTTATCTTCAACCTCCCCGGCATGGGCACCGCGATTCTGCAGGGCGTTCAGGGCAACGAGGCGAACCTGGTTCAGGGCGTCGTTATCGTCGTTGCTCTTGCCTTCATCATCATCAACATCGTGGTTGACATGCTCTACCTGCTCATCAACCCGCGCATCAGGACGGTGTAGATTATGGTAAAGATTCGAGAGAAGCAAACCGAGCAGCTCGAGAAGGCTGCCTCCAAGGGGCTCAAGCTCGGTGGCTGGAAGAAGATGACGCTGTCTTCTAAGATTGCCGCCGTCGTGCTGGTGCTGGTCGCCCTGACTGCGATCCTTGCTCCCCTGCTTGCCCCCTATAGCCCGGTCGAGATCTTTACGGCTCGCCAGGCTCCCGGCAACGGATTTATCTTCGGTACCGACGATAAGGGCCGCGACATTCTGTCGCGTATGCTCTACGGTGGTCGTTACTCGCTGATTATCGGCTTTGGCGCCACTGCCATGGCTCTGGTCTGCGGCTCGGTCGTGGGCGCCCTTGCAGCGGTTTCGCGCAAGTCTATCTCTGAGGCGATCATGCGTATCCTGGACATCATCATGTCCATCCCGGGTATCGCCCTCGCAGCCGTTTTCGTCTCCATCCTGGGCAATTCCGTGCCGTCGATCATTTTCGCCATCGGCTTTATGTACACTCCGCAGATCGCCCGTATCGTGCGCGCCAACATCGTGTCCGAGTACGGCGAGGACTATGTCCGTGCGGTCATCGTTTCCGGCGCCAAGGCTCCGTGGATTTTGATCAAGCATGTTCTGCGTAACTGCATCGCCCCGATCATGGTCTTCACCGTTACCCTGGTCGCAGACGCCATCATCTTCGAGGCCTCGCTGACCTTCATCGGCGCTGGTATCCAGGAGCCCACCGCTACCTGGGGCAACATCCTCGCCGACGCCCGCGGCGGCGTGCTCGCTGGCCGTTGGTGGCAGGCGCTGTTCCCGGGCCTGGCCATTATGATCACCTGCCTGGCGCTCAACATCCTCTCCGAGGGTATTACCGACGCCATGGCTGCTGCTCCCTCCGCCGCCCTGGATCCGACCGATTCCTCCAAGCGTCGCGAGGCCGATCTGCTGGTCTCCGACCCCGTTCGTGCCTACAAGGAGCAGGCTCAGTCCCTCTCCGCTCGCCTTGGCGCCCTGCGCGATGTCGAGCTCAAGCGTAACGACCGCCATGTGCCCGACGAGTCTGTCGAGCCGATTCTCTCGGTCCGTGACTTCTGCATTCAGTTTGAGCACCACGGTGACATCAACGTCGTCGACCACGTCAACTTTGACGTCCGTCCCGGCCAGACCATGGGCCTGGTAGGCGAGTCCGGCTGCGGTAAGTCCATCACCACGCTGGCCATCATGGGCCTGACCGACGATGACGAGCACCTTTCCGGCGAGGTCCTCTGGGAGGGTCGTGACCTGCTCAAGATGAGCAAGAAGGAGTGGTTCGGCCTGCGCGGTACCGATATCGCCATGGTCTATCAGGACGCCCTGTCCTCGCTCAACCCCTCTATGCTCATCTCTGCCCAGATGAAGCAGCTCACCAAGCGCGGCGGCACTCGCAGCGCCGAGGAGCTCCTGGAGCTCGTGGGCCTCGATCCCAAGCGTACGCTCGAGAGCTATCCGCATGAGCTTTCCGGTGGTCAGCGTCAGCGCGTTCTGATCGCTATGGCCCTTACCCGCGACCCCAAGCTGGTCATCTGCGACGAGCCCACGACCGCTCTGGACGTTACCGTCCAGAAGCAGGTCATCAAGCTGCTCAACGACCTTCAGGCCAAGCTCGGCTTTGCCATGATCTTCGTTTCACACGACCTGGCGCTGGTCGCCGAGGTCGCCCACAACATTACGGTTATGTACGCCGGCCAGGTTATCGAGCAGGCGCCCACCAAGGAGCTGCTCACCAACCCGATTCACGAGTACACCCGCGGCCTTCTGGGCTCCGTCCTGTCCATCGAGAGCGGTTCGGGCCGCCTGCACCAGGTGCCCGGCGCCGTTCCGAGCCCGCGCGATTTCCCCAAGGGCGATCGCTTCGCGCCCCGCTCAAGCCATCCGCGCATCGGCCTGGACACCCGTCCGGTCTTCAAGCGCGTGCCCGGCACCGAGCACTTCTATTCCGAGCTCCCCGACGAGGTGCTCAAGGCAAATGGTTTGACCCCTCACGCGGAGGTGATGTAGATGAGCGAGACCGCAGTCAACGGCGTCGAGCCGATCATCTTCCTTGATGACGTCCACGTCACCTTTAGGACCCGTACCGGCTCGATTCTGCACCCCAACCTGGTTCACGCCGTCCAGGGTGTAACGATTAAGCTCATGCCCGGACAGACCATCGGCATCGTCGGCGAGTCTGGTTGCGGAAAGTCCACCACGGCTAACGTCATGTGCGGCCTGCAGGCCCCCACGAGCGGCAAGGTCTACTTTAAGGGCAAGGACGTTACCAAACGTACCGCCGAGGACCGTCGCCACATGGGTCGCGTCATCTCGGTCGTGTTCCAGAACCCGGCCACGGCGCTCAATCCCCGCATGGTCGTTCGCGAGCAACTGCTCGACCCCATGCGCGTCCACAACCTGGGTACCGAGGCCGAGCAGGAGAAGCGCGTCAAGGAGCTCTTGGAGCTCACCGGCCTGCCCAGCTCCGCCGCCGAGGTTCTTCCTGGCCAGCTTTCGGGCGGCCAGCGCCAGCGCGTGGCAATTGCCCGTGCCCTGTCGCTGAACCCCGATGCCATCATCGCCGACGAGCCCACCTCGGCTCTGGACGTTTCGGTCCGCGCGCAGATTCTGAACCTGCTGACCGACCTTAAGAAGGAGCTCGGCCTGGCCATGGTGTTCATTAGCCATGACATCCAGACGGTCCGCTATATCTCTGACGACATCATCGTTATGAATGGCGGCAAGATCGTCGAGCAGGGCGAGGCCAAGCAGGTCTTCCAGCACCCTCAGGACCCCTACACCAAGATGCTGCTCGGCGCTGCGCCGTCGCTGCTGCATCCCAAGCTCGGCGAGTAGCCTCGCTTTCCCTCCCGTGCGCCCGGTTCCCTTGCCGGGCGCACCTCCGTTGCGATTTCGAAAGGTTGGGTTCACGAGCCATGCCAAGTGCTCAGGAGCTACAACAGCAATTTGGTGAATATCGAGGCGCCATGCCCCGTCCATCAGATTTCGATCTCTTTTGGAAGGATCGCATGGCCGAGGCTGACGCCGTCGGGCTTGACTATGCGATCGAGGCGGCATCGGTCACCGATGCCGTGACCTGCCAGCTTTTCGATCTCTGGTATACCGGCATGTGTGGCGCTCGCCTGCACGCCAAGTACCTTAAACCTGTCTCGGACGAGCCCATGCCATTGGTACTTCAGTTCCATGGATATCCAGGTGCGAGTCGCAGCTGGTTTGAGCAGGCATCGTTTGCGGGCATGGGCATGGCGCTCATTGCTCTCGATTGTCCTGGTCAAGGAGGTCCGTCCGAGGACATTGGCGGATTTGAGGGCACAACGGTCGCGGGCCATATCGTCGCCGGTATCGACGGTGACCCGGCCAACCTCTACTATGTCCGCTTGCACCAAGATATTCGCATTCTGTGCCGTATTGTTCGCGAGCTCGAGGGCATCGATCTTGCCCGTGTGTTTGTGAACGGCGCGTCGCAGGGCGGCGGTTTGGGTATAGCGACCTGTGCGCTTAACAGCGAGCTTATCAATCGCGCCGCCATCCTCTATCCCTTCCTGTCGGATTTCCGCCTGGTCTGGGATTTGGATGCCGACGACATCGCCTACGAGGGCCTGCGCTATTGGTCTCGCTGGTTTGACGAGGACTCGACTCGTATCGACGAAGCCTATGCCAAGCTGGCGTACTTCGATTCCAAGAACTTTGCCCCCATGGTCAAATGCCCCGTGCTGTTTGGCACGGGCACAGCCGATATCGTCTGCCCTCCGGCGACGCAGTTTGCAGTCTACAACAACCTGACCTGCGAAAAGCGTCATGAGTTCTTTGAAGGCTTCGGTCACGAGGAGATTCAGGATTTTGACGATCTGATCATTCCGTTTTTCTGCAAGGGAGGGGAGGCTCATGTCTAAGTGCGAGAGCAATATCGATGAGCTGATTGTCCCCGAGCTTGCGGGAATTGCTGGGACGGTTTCGTCAAGGCTCTCTGATTTCCGGGATTGGCGCGGCGATGCTTCTGCGGATGTTTCCGAGTTGGAGACAGCCGCTTCGGACCTTGAGGTTTGCGGGCTGACCGTTACGGCGATTGATTTCGCAAATCCGTGCGCGCGCTACTCCGAGGTTTCCTTTGAGCTCGGCGGGTATGTCGTGCACGGCCGTTTGATTGAGCCTGTTGGTCGTGACCGGGCATCCGAGCTTGTGCCACTATGCCTGATGTTTCACGACATCGACCGACCCGTGCGCGGCTGGCATCACATGACGAGATTTGTCGCCATGGGGTATGCCGTCCTCGCGCTGGACGATGAGACTATTGGATCCAACGATCTGCAGCAGGGGATTACCTCGCCTGCTTTTGTCGAGCGTGTCCGTTGGGGCTGCGCGTTGGCGAAGGTTGCGCGCAACCTTGATGGCATGGATCCCGACCGCATCTTTGCATGGGGCGAGGGCCTTGGCGGCGGTGTCGCGCTGGCGGTTTCTGCTCTGGACGAGCGGGGCCTTGCCTGCACGGCGCTTGCCAATCCGCTTCCCAGCGGTCTCGAGACGCTGTCGCCTCGGGTTCGTGGCTCGGTGCTCATGGGCACATCGCTCATGGATACCGTGAGTGATCCCAAGGGCCAGTTTGCCGTATTCAACGGTCTTGAGTGTGACCGGAGGCATATCATCTATGCCAAATACGCTCACGAGCGCATCAATGCGTTCGAAAACGAAGTCGTCGACTTCTTTAACCAAACGTTCTATTCGTGTTCTTTGGCCTAGACGGCCTGGACACCGCCAACAAGAGTGGGCGGCATAGGGCTGCCCGCCAGACAACTAAGGAGATTCTTGTGGCAACTCAGAAATTCACCGGCGTTATCCCTCCCGTCGTTGTTCCCGATACCGAAGACCACCAGCTCGACGTTGCCTCCTTTGAGCGCAGCATCAACCGCATGATCGATGCCGGCGTCGATGGCCTGTTCTTCCTGGGCTCCTCGGGCGAGGTCGTCTTCTCCACCGACGAGCGCCGTCGCCAGATTGTCGCAGAGGCCGTCCGTATCGTCGACCACCGCGTTCCCGTTCTGGTCGGCATCATCGACACCGAGACCGAGCGCATGATCGAGCACGGCAAGGTCGCTCAGGAGCTGGGCGCCGATGCGCTCGTCGCCACCTGCCCGTTCTATGCCCTGCAGGGCATGACCGAGGTCGAGGAGCACTTCCGCATCCTTCACGAGGAACTCGACCTGCCCATCTTCGCCTACGACATCCCCGTGTGCGTCCACACCAAGCTTCCCTGGAAGCTTCTTGCCAAGCTCGGCGCCGAGGGCGTCCTTGCTGGCGTCAAGGATTCCTCGGGTGATGACATCTCGTTCCGCTACCTCGTTCAGGAGAACGAAAAGAACGGCCATCCGATGAGCATCCTCACCGGTCACGAGGTTGTTGTCGACGGCGCTTACCTCGGTGGCGCCGACGGCTCTGTCCCGGGTCTCGCCAACGTTGAGCCCGAGGGCTACGTTCGTCAGTGGAAGGCCGCTCAGGCTGGTGACTGGGCTACCGTCAAGGCCGAGCAGGATCGCCTCAATGAGATTTCGCACATCTGGGATGTCACCTCGGGCGTCCAGGGCTATGCCGGTGGCGTCGGCGCCTTCAAGACCGCTATGAACCTCATGGGCATCTTCGACAGCCCGACCATGCCGCGCCCGGTGAAGGCCATGACCGGTGAGAACGTCGAGGCGATTCGCAAGGTCCTCCAGGACAACGGTCTCCTTTAAAGCTTTCCCAGGCACCCGACCTCGCCGTTCAACCGTGCGGCCATGACCCATTAGGTCAATGGCCGCACGGTTTCTCGGCGATCTCGGGCACCTGGAAAACCTTTACCGCGCTGTGACGGCTAGCCTGACGGCGCATTTCCTGTAGTTGTTTTTGTCTCCGAAGGAGAACGACATGGAGAACAAGTACGTCTGCTCTGTCGATATCGGCGGAACTAAGATCGCGACTGCCATCATGGAGTATCCGGCTGACGGCGGTGTGCCCCATCCCGTTTTTGAGGCTGAGGTTCCCACCGAGGCCCAGGAGGGTGGCGAAGCAGTCTTCCAGCGCATCGAGGCGTCTATCAAGGCAGCTCTTGAGGCAAATCCCGATGTCGAGGTCCTCGGAGTTGGCATCGGCGCTGCCGGTGTCGTCGACCCCAAGACGGGCGCCATCGCGTATGCCAATGAGATTATGCCCGGCTGGTCCGGTGTTCAGTTGGGGCCGCGTCTGCGCGAGGACCTCGGCCTTCCCGTTGCCGTTGTAGGCGACGTGCAGGCTCATGCTCTGGGCGAGGCCCACTGGGGCGTCGGCAAGGGCAAGTTCTCCGTCTTGTGTTTGGGCATCGGTACGGGCATCGGCGGCGCATATGTCGAGAACGGCCGCGTGATGCAGGGCTTCCATGGTGCTGCCGGCCATATGGGCCACATCGAGTGCTCGGCTGCCGCCGGCATTCCCTGCGCCTGCGGGCGTTCCGGCCATCTGGAGTCGGTTGCTTCCGGAACATCAATCGGGCGCATGTACGATGAGCGTTTTGGCCGCGTCGACCCCAGCCGTCCTTCGGTCGGCCGTGACGTGAACGACCTGTGCCGCGCAGGCGACGCAAAGGCGACCGAGGTCATTCATGACGCCGGCTTTGCGCTGGGCGCCAGCCTGGGCTCGCTCGCTAACATCCTGGACCCTGAGGTCATCGTGCTTTCGGGCGGCGTGATTCACCAAGGCCCCGATTGGCGTTCACAGACGTGGAAGGACTCGGTGCACGAGGGCTATGCCAGCCAGGCGCTCGACCCGCTTCAGGACACGCCGATTCTCATCGGCTCTCTGGAGGGCGACGCGCCGCTCATCGGTGCCGCCGAACACCTTCTTGCATCGTTGAAGTAAACATAACTACCAAGTGCGCCTTCTGAGGTGCCGCAGATTGACGTGAAAGAGGAGCGAAGCGTACTTCGGTACGCGAGCGACGGTTTGAACGTCAAGGTGCGGTGTCTCAGAAGGCTGTTTTGAGAAAGGTTGAGTCGAACATGACCGTTGATCCTTTGATCCAGTCCCTGAAGGGCAAGCTCGTCGTGAGCGTTCAGGCGTATATGGGCGAGCCGCTTCGTACGCCCGAGACCATGGCTCAAATGTCTCGCGCTTGCGAGCTTGGCGGCGCCGCCGCCATTCGCTGCCAGGGCCTTGCCGACATTGCCGCCATTAAGGGTCGCTGTGAGGTTCCCGTCATCGGTCTGTGGAAGGACGGGCACGAGGGCGTTTACATCACGCCGACGCTGCGTCACGCTCGTGCCTGCGTTGCTGCGGGTGCCGATATCGTGGCGATCGACGCCACCGATCGTCCGCGTCCCGATGGCAAGTCGGTCGAGGACACCTTCCGCCCGCTGCACGAGGAGGGTGTGCTCCTGATGGCGGATTGTGCCACCATCGAGGACATTCGCCGTGCGGTTGATATGGGCTTCGACCTGGTATCCACCACACTCTCTCACGGTGTCGCCGCCATCGACTGCACCATGGCCGATGGCCCCGACCTGCCGCTCCTGCGTCAGGCGACCGAGGAATTTCCCGGCCTTCCCATCATTTGCGAGGGTCGCGTGCATACGCCCGAGGAGGCTCGCGCTGCAATCGACGCCGGCGCGTGGGCCGTTGTCGTCGGCACCGCTATCACGCACCCCACGAGTATTACAAGTTGGTTCAAGGCTGCGCTTGAGGCGTAAGACGGGCCTTGTATCCGCTTGGGGCGGTATACTCAATAAAGGCAATTGATCGCGCGGGATCCGCTGGCCGGGTCCCGCGCTTATTTTAGGAGGCACACATGCAAAAGGGAGATGCCATGGATGCGGCGGAGCGCTCGGAGCGTATCCCCGATATCGTTATCATCACCGGAATGTCCGGCTCGGGCCGAACGCAAGCCATGCATGTGTTTGAGGACATGGGCTATTTTTGTATCGACAACCTGCCCCCACGCCTGATTGCCCAGCTTGCTGAGCTCGTTGGCATCAATACGGGCGTGGGCAGGCACCTTGCCGTTACCTGCGACCTGCGTAGCCAGGGCTTGTTCGATGAACTGCTCGATGCTGTTGCCGCACTGGAAGAGCGCGAGATGAGCTGCGACATTGTGTTTCTCGAGGCGTCTGACGAGGTGCTGATTCGCCGGTATAGTGAAAACCGTCGTCGCCATCCCATTGCAAAGCCGGGGGAGACCACGGCCGACGCTATTCAGCGTGAACGTCTGCAGCTGCAGGGCGTTCGCGATCGAGCCGATATGATTATCGACACGAGCCGCTTGCGCACTTCTGCCTTGCGCAACAAGCTGCGCATGGCTTTTTCCGAGCTGTCCGACCAGCAGCTTATGGATGTCCACGTGTTCTCGTTTGGCTTTAAGCATGGCATGCCCATCGAGGCGGATATCATGATCGATGTTCGCTTCTTGCCCAATCCTTTCTACGATCCCGAGATGCGCACCATGACCGGTCTCGATAAGAAGGTCTCCGATTTTGTCTTGGACCACCCCAAGACCCAGGAGTTCTGGAAGGCCTGGACCCAGCTGCTCGATACGGTCATGCCGGGTTATATCGCAGAGGGCAAGCCGCAGCTTTCCATTGCTATCGGCTGCACAGGCGGACAGCACCGTAGCGTCGCCATTGCCGAGGCCACGGCCCGCTACCTGGAGGGTGCTCAGTATCATGTGAGCATCTCCCACCGTGACCTGTCGCGTGCCAACACGAAGGCATAGGCTTACATGTCGTTTACCGCTGAGGTGCGTGACGAGCTTGCGCGCTGCGAACCAGAATGCGAATACTGCGATTTGTCGACGCTTGCTGCGCTAACGCGTGTGAGCGGCACGCTTTCGCTGGCGGGCTCGGGACGGTACCGCTTGACGGTCGCGACCGAGACGGGTGCTGTGGCGCGCACGATGATTGCGCTGACGCATCGTATCCTTAAGCTCAAGACCGAATTCACGGTTCGTAAGTCGGTCCTGCACAAGGTACGAAACTATCTCATCACCTTGCCCGATCAGCCCGATTTGGATAAGGCTCTGGTGCTGCTGGGCATTCTCGACCGTAGGGGAGGGCTCGTCGCGGGTGTGCCGCGCCACATCGTCGCCCGTCCTTGCTGCAGGCTCGCCTATATTCGCGGTGCGCTGATTGCCGGAGGCTTTGTTGCCGACCCGCGTGGCGATTTTCATTTGGAGATCGCGGTTCAGGGCGAGGAGTATGCAAAGGGACTTTGCGACCTTCTGGAGCAGATTGGAGTTCACGCCCGCGTCAATGCGCGTCGCGGCTCGTATGCCGTGTACATCAAGAGTGCCGAGGAGATTAAACGTCTGTTACAGCTGATTGGCGCCAAGCGCAGCGTTGCCGAGATTGAAGAGGCCCGCGCGGTTAAGCTGGTGAAGAACGACGTGAATCGTCGCGTGAACGCAGAGCTTGCCAACCAGACCAGAAGTGCCGGTGCCGCCCAACATCAGCTTGCGCTCATCGATGAGCTTGATCGGCGCGGTTTGCGCGAAACGCTGCCGGACGCTCTGGCAGTTTTTTGTGACTTACGCGAGCGTTACCCCGATCTCTCACTGCGAGATTTGGGGGAAATGGCCGACCCTCCTTTGTCGAAGTCGGCCTTGTATCACCGTGTTTTGCGCCTTGAAAAGCTCATTGAAGCAAGCGGGTAGTTTAACGCAATAGCTTTTATGGTGGTTTAACTGCTGTTTTATACGTTAAAGCGTTTTAACGCAAATTTGATTTTCAATTTCGAGCATTCTCGTGAAATTCAAGCCAAAAAAAAGGTATATTAGGCGAGTGGTTAGTTTGTGGGCCTCAACGGCAGGCGCTGTAGCTTGCGGGGGCCTTACGAAAGGAGACACAATGGCAGTAAAGGTTGCTATTAACGGCTTCGGTCGCATCGGTCGTCTGGCCTTCCGCCAGATGTTCGGTCATGAGGGCTCCGAGATCGTCGCTATCAACGACCTCACCTCTCCCGATATGCTCGCTTACCTGCTGAAGTACGACTCCACGCAGGGCAACTATGCTCGCGATCACGAGGTCGTCGCTGGCGAGGATTCCATCACCGTTGACGGCAAGGAGATCAAGATCTACAAGGAGGCCGACGCCAACAACCTGCCTTGGGGCGACCTCGACGTCGACGTCGTTCTCGAGTGCACCGGCTTCTACACCAGCAAGGCTAAGGCTCAGGCCCACATCAACGCTGGCGCCAAGAAGGTCGTCATCTCCGCTCCGGCCGGCAGCGATCTGCCCACCATCGTGTACAACGTCAACCATGAGACGCTGACCGCTGAGGACAACATCATCTCCGCTGCTTCCTGCACCACCAACTGCCTCGCCCCGATGGCCAAGGGTCTGAACGACTTCGCTCCCATCGTCTCCGGCATCATGACCACCATCCACGCCTTCACCGGCGACCAGATGCCGCTCGACGGCCCGCAGCGCAAGGGCAACTTCCGTCGCTCCCGCGCCTGCTCCGAGAACATCGTCCCGAACACCACGGGCGCTGCCAAGGCCATCGGCCTGGTTCTCCCCGAGCTCAACGGCAAGCTCATCGGTGCCGCCCAGCGCGTCCCGACGCCGACCGGCTCGCTGACCAACCTCTACGCCGTCGTTGACAAGAAGGTCACCGTCGACGAGGTCAACGCTGCCATGAAGGCCTACGCCGAGACCATCCCCGATACCTTCGCTTACAACGAGGACCAGATCGTCTCCCGCGACATCGTCGGCGAGACCCACGGCTCCATCTTCGACGCCACTCAGACCATGTGCTCTGATCTCGGCAACGGCCAGACCCTCGTTCAGGTCACCTCTTGGTACGACAACGAGAACTCCTACACCTCTCAGATGGTCCGCACCATCAAGTACTTCGAGAAGTTCGTTGCTTAATTTAGCTTTTAGCGAATAGCTCGTTGAGCGTCTAAAGAAGGGCGCGGCCTCATAGGGCTTACACCCTAGGGTCGCGCCCTTTTTATAGGAAATCGTCTGCCGTAATGGGAGGCAGACACGTACGAAAGGTAGAAGCAAACATGGCCTTTACCAAGAAGACCGTCCGCGACATCGATGTCGACGGCAAGCGCGTTCTCGTCCGCGTTGACTTCAACGTGCCTATCAAGGATGGCGTCGTTGGCGACACCACCCGTATCAAGGCTGCCCTGCCCACCATCAACTATCTCGTTGAGCACAACGCTCGCGTCATCCTCATGAGCCACCTCGGCCGTCCCGATGGCACCGGCTTCCAGCCCGAGCTGTCCCTCGAGCCCGTCGCCAAGAAGCTCGCCGAGCTCTCTGGTCTCGACGTTGCTTTTGTTGCCGACACGTATGGCGAGAAGGCTGCCGAGGCCGTTGCCGCCGTCGAGCCGGGCAAGGTCCTCGTTCTCGAGAACGTCCGTTTCGACAAGCGTGAGAAGAAGAACGATCCCGAGATCGCCAAGAAGCTCGCTTCCTATGGTGACGTCTTCGTTCTCGATGCCTTCGGCACCGCCCACCGCGCCCAGGGTTCCGTCGTGGGCCCCGCCGCTTACCTGCCTGCCGTCGCTGGCTTCCTGCTCGAGAAGGAGGTCGACACGCTGACCGGCATCTTCGCCGAGCCCGAGCGCCCCTTCGTCGCTATCGTCGGCGGTTCCAAGGTTTCCTCCAAGATCGGCGTTCTCGATCACCTCATCGACTCTGCTGACACCCTGATCATCGGTGGCGGCATGGCCTACACCTTCTTCCTGGCTCAGGGCCTGTCCGTCGGTCAGTCCCTCAAGGAAGAGGACTGGGTCGAGCGCGCCGGCGAGATGCTCAAGAAGGCCGAGGAGAAGGGCGTCAAGATCCTGCTCCCCATCGACAACCGCGTTGCTGATCACTTTGGCGAGGACGCTGTCCCCGAGGTTGTCGCTTCCGACGCTATCCCCGACGACCGTGAGGGTATGGACATCGGCCCCAAGACCGAGGAGCTCTACGCCGAGGCTGTCAAGGGTGCCAAGACTGTGTTCTGGAATGGCCCCATGGGCGTCTTCGAGTTCGATAACTTCGCTCACGGCACCCAGGCTATCGCCGAGGCTGTCGCCGAGGCTGATTGCACCTCGATCATCGGTGGTGGCGACTCTGTCGCAGCCGTCAACAAGTTCAACCTGGCCGACAAGATGAGCTGGATCTCTACCGGTGGTGGCGCTTCCATGGAGCTCGTCGAGGGTAAGGCCCTGCCCGGAGTGGAGGCGCTTCTCGATGCCTAATCGCACCCTTCTTATCGCTGGTAACTGGAAGATGAACAACGACGTCGCCGAGGCCGCCAAGCTCGCCGACGAGCTGGCTCAGGCTCTGCCCGAGGTTCCGGCTGGCGTCGAGGTGCTCGTCTGCCCTCCGACCATCGACATCACCACGGTTCATGACCGTATTCAGGCTGCCCCCATCGCCCTCGGTGCACAGAACGTGTACTGGGAGGCCAAGGGTGCCTTCACCGGTGAGTCTTCTTGCGACATGCTCAAGTCCGCTGGCTGCACCTACTGCATCATCGGTCACTCCGAGCGTCGTGATTACTTCCACGAGACCGACGAGGATCAGAACAAGAAGGCCAAGGCCCTCGTTGCCGCCGGTCTCGTTCCTGTCTTCTGCTGCGGCGAGTCCCTTGAGGTCCGCGAGGCCGGCACCTATGTCGAGCACGTCGTGAACCAGGTCAAGGCTGGTCTCGAGGGTCTCGAGATCACTTGCCCCAAGCAGGTCGTCGTCGCCTACGAGCCCATCTGGGCCATCGGCACCGGCAAGACCGCTACCGCCGAGGACGCTCAGGAGGTCTGCGGCGCTATCCGTGAGACCCTCAAGGAGATGTTCGGTGAGGAGCTCGCCGACGGCATCCGTGTCCTGTACGGTGGCTCCGCTAAGCCCGGCAACATTGCCGAGCTCGTCGCCAAGCCCGACGTTGACGGCGCCCTCGTGGGCGGCGCTTCGCTCAAGGCTGCCGACTTCGCCTCTATGGTCGTCAAGGCAGGCGAGTAGGACATATGGCACAACGTCATCTTCCTGCACTCCTGATCATCATGGACGGCTGTGGCCTGGCTCCGGCCGATGGCGAGAACGCCGTCGCCGCTGCTAAGACGCCCTTCCTTGATAGCCTGTACGAGAAGTATCCTCACACCACGCTCGGTGCTTCGGGCGAGGATGTGGGCCTTCCCGACGGTCAGATGGGCAACTCCGAGGTGGGTCACCTCAACATCGGTGCCGGCCGCATCGTGTTCCAGGAGCTTTCGCGCATCAACAATGCCATCAAGGACGGTTCCATCGCCAAGAACGAGGTTTTCGTCAAGGCTATGGACGATGTCAAGGCTGACGGCAAGACTCTCCATCTCATGGGCCTTATGAGTCCTGGCGGTGTTCATTCTCACATGAACCACGTCGAGGCTCTGGTTAAGATGGCTGCCGAGCACGGTGTCAAGACCGTTCGCGTCCACGCCTTTATGGACGGCCGCGACGTCGACCCGCAGTCCGGTGCCGGTTACATGAGTGAGTTCTGCGCCTTCCTGGCCAAGATCTCCGAGGAGACCGGTTGCGACGCTCGCGTTGCCACCGTCTCGGGCCGTTATTGGGCCATGGACCGCGACAACCGTTGGGAGCGCATCCAGCGCGCCTACGATGTCATGGTCAATGCGTCCGATGCCGATACCGACCCCGTTGCCGGTATCAAGGCCTACTACGAGAAGGATCCGCGCGGCGATGAGTTCGTCGAGCCCTTTGCTGCCCACAACGAGGGCATCCACGAGGGTGACGCGGCCATCTTCTTCAACTTCCGTCCCGACCGCGCCCGTCAGATGACTCGCGTGTTCACGGACAAGGAGTTCGACGGCTTTGAGCGCGAGCAGATCAAGCTTTCGCACTTTGTGACGATGACCGAGTACGACCCGACGTTTGACGTCGAGGTCGCCTTCCCCAAGACGTTCCCCGAGAACGTCCTGGCCGACGTTATCGCCGCCAATGGCCTGAAGCAGCTGCACACCGCCGAGACCGAGAAGTACGCCCACGTGACGTTCTTCCTCAACGGCGGCATCGAGGAGCCCAAGGAGGGCGAGGAGCGCGTGCTCGTCGCTTCCCCCAAGGTCGCTACCTACGATCTGCAACCTGAGATGAGCGCTCCTGAGGTTACCGAGAAGCTTGTCGCCGCCATCAACGAGGATCGCGCTGATTTCTACATCGTGAACTTCGCAAACTGCGACATGGTTGGCCATACCGGCGTGTTCGACGCTGCCGTTAAGGCTGTCGAGGCCGTTGACGATGCCCTGTCCAAGGTTGTCCCGGCGATTCTCGCCAAGGGCGGCTTTGCGCTGATCACCGCCGACCACGGCAACGCCGATCACATGTTTGACGTCGCTTCCGACGGTTCCAAGCATCCGTTCACGGCTCACACCACCAACCGCGTGCCGTTCATCATCGTTGATGAGAAGGCACAGCTTACCGGTATCGAGGACGGCCGTCTCTCCGATATCGCTCCGACTATGCTCACCATGGCTGGTATTGAGCCTTCCGCCGAGATGACGGGTCGCGTACTCGCCACCGAGGCCTAATAGAAAACAAATACCGTTTTCTAGTAAGGGGGTTGTCCACAACCGGACAACCCTCTTTTTTGCGCTATTTCTACCTCGTCACCAAATGGCTGATGGGGGAGTGCTGGGGGTTGTGGTACAGTACTGGAGTTTGAATTGTTCTATTAAGGAGCTTATCTATGGGTCCGTTCCAGATTCTTCTGTTTGTCGTTTGGGCTGTCTCTGCCGTGGCGCTGACGATTCTCGTCCTGATGCATTCCGGTAAGGGCACCGGCGTTTCGGATATGATCGCTAGCTCGCTGTATAACTCCAGCTCTGCCACGGGCGTCATGGAGCAGAACCTCGATCGCCTGACGGTAATTATGGCCGTCGTTTTTGCCGTGTGTGTCGTCCTGTGCATGTTCTTCTTCCCGCAGGGTATCGTCGGCTACTAAGCACGAGCCACATAAATACTTGAAAAGGGTTCTGCAAGTGCGGGACCCTTTTTGTTTACATATTTGTAACAGAGCCAAAATATCCCCACATACTTCGCCCAACTAAAGAAATTCTCGACCGTTGACGGGAATTAGCCCCAAATCGTGTATAAAATGCGCTAATGTATTGCGAAACGTTGGTTCGTTGTGCATATCCAGCCATAGCAACGGGCGGCGTTTTGATGGTTCGGATCGGATTGTCTCGACATGTGTCCGACTGAACATTTCTTTGTCCTATCTCATAAGGAGGATGGCATGGCTGATTCTATGTTCCACCAGCCCGTTATGGGTCGTCGCGCCTTTGTCGGCGGTACCCTTGCTGCGAGCTCCATGGCTTTTCTTGCCGCATGCGGCAAGAAGGGCGGCGACGCTTCCGGTTCTGAGTCCGGTTCGAAGCTGAACTTCTACATCAACAACCCGGTCTGCATCGACCCCTACAATGTCCAGGAGGACCAGGGCACTCAGGTCGAGTACCAGCTCTTTGATGCTCTGACCTCTTATGACGCCGAGAAGGGCGAGATCGTTCCGCTGGCTTGCGAGTCCTTCGAGGCCAACGACGACGCCACCGAGTTCACCTTCAAGATCAAGAAGGCCAAGTTCCACAACGGTGACGACGTTACCTCCAAGTCCTTCAAGCTCGGTTGGGAGCGTCTGGTCAACACCAAGTCGGCTGTCGCTACCGAGTACGGCCCTTCCGAGGTCTCCTATCACCTCTCCATGGTCGAGGGCTATGACGATCTGCTTGCCGGTAACGCTACCGAGCTCAGCGGTGTTACCTGCCCCGACGATGAGACCCTCGTCGTCAAGCTGGCTTCCGCTTACGCCGACTTCCCCTTCGTCGCCTCTCACCCGGCTCTGGCCCCGGTTCCCGAGTGCGCCGAGTCCGATGTCAAGAGCTTCTACCTCGCCCCGGTCGGTAACGGCCCGTTCATGATGGACGGCAAGTGGGAGGATGGCCAGGAGATCAACGTCAAGAAGTTCGACGATTACTATGGCGACAAGGCCAAGATCGATGGCATCCACTTCCAGGTCATCAAGGACATGGAGACCGCCTACAAGGAGTTCCAGGCCGGTAACCTCGATGTCTGCGACGTTCCCGTCGCTCAGATCGACGCCGCCAAGAAGGATCGCGGCGTGTCCAAGGACGGCTACACCATGGGTGACGGCGAGCGCATGCTGCTCGGCGCCGAGCCTTCCACGTACTATCTGACCTGCAACACCACGGCCGAGCCGTTCAGCAACGCCGACCTGCGCAGGGGTATCTCCCTGGCCATCAACCGTGAGGCCATCTGCAAGACCATCTTCAAGGGTACCCGTACTCCTGCCGACGGCATTGTTCCTCCGGGCATCGATGGCTACAAGGAGGGCGCATGGGAGTTCTGCGCCTACGATGTCGACAAGGCTAACGAGTACCTCGACAAGGTTGCTCCCGCTGGCGCTAACGGGGATCGTGGCATTAGCGTGACCCTGTCCTACAACCAGGACGGCGGTCACAAGGAGATCATGGAGTCCATCATCGGTGACCTCGCCAAGGTTGGCGTTACCGCTGTCTCCGATACCCCTGAGTGGTCTGCCCTGCTCGAGCAGTATCAGAACTTTAACTATCAGTTCGGTCGTCTGGGTTGGATTGCCGACTACCCGATCATGGACAACTTCCTGTATCCGCTGTTCCACTCCGACTCCCTCGGTGGCGACAACCGCTCCGGTTACAACAACCCCGAGTTCGACGCCAAGGTCGACGAGGCTCGTACTATTGTTGACGACGAGGAGCGCGTCGCTAAGATGCAGGAGGCCGACGCAATGGTCGCTGCCGACTGCCCGGTCATCCCGATTATGTTCTACACGCACACCATCGCCGGCTCCGATCGCATTAAGCACCTCTATGTCGATCCGCAGAAGCACGCCGATCTGGGTACCGCTGAGCTCGCCTAAGAGTTTGCAGCTTCCGTGAGGGTCAAGTATTTACGTAGACCTCATGGGAAACATACAGTTCTCCCTAACCTGGGGTAAACTGGCTGATGGTAATTTTGGGATGCCGGTCTGGCGATCGGCATCCCATTTAGGTTAATCCCTAGATAGGGGAGTGGTATGGGTAAGTACATCGTTAAACGTGTGCTTCAGTTCATCCCGGTGTTTTTGGGCGTTACGCTGATTCTGTTCGCCCTCCAGAATATCGTGCCGGGAGATCCGATCAAGCTGATCGGTGGAGACAAGGCTCTGTCCCCCGAGGTGGAGCTTCAGCTTCGCGTCCGCTATCACCTGGTCCAGACGGACGAGGACGGCAACGCGATCCTTGACGAGAACGGCGACCCCGTTCAAACGTCGCTCGTGGACCGTTACTTGTATTACATGAACGGCCTGCTTCATGGCGATCTGGGCAATTCGTATCAGCGCAAGCTGCCGGTTACGGAAATCTTTGCCCAGAAGTATCCGTATACGGTCAAACTTGCCGCGTGCGCCATCGTGCTCGAGGCAATTATGGGTATCGGTGCGGGTATCATTTCGGCGGTAAAGCGTTATTCCTTCTGGGATATTTTGGTAACGCTCACCACGTCGATCCTCGTTGCGGTCCCGGCCTTCTGGCTCGGTATGTTGCTGCAGCTGTTCTTTGGCGTCATCCTCAAGGACGCCACGGGCGGTGCAATCTCCATGCCGATCTCGGGTGCCGGCGGTTCCAGCTCTCAGTATCAGGATTGGATGCACTATGTGCTTCCGACCATTACGCTGGCTTCGGTTTCGACCGCTTATGCTGCGCGCATTATGCGCTCGCAGCTGCTTGACGTCATGAACCAGGATTACATCCGTACGGCAAAGGCCAAGGGTCTCTCCAATCGTGCGATCATCGTCAAGCATGCGCTTAAGAATGCACTCATCCCCGTCGTTACCTATATTGGTGTCGACTTTGGCGGCATGCTTTCGGGCGCCATCCTGACCGAGACGGTCTTCAACTGGCCCGGTATCGGCTATGAGGTCTATCGCGCCATTAGCATGCGTGACTGGCCCATCGTTATGGGCGGCGTTACGCTCATCGTTGTCGTCGTCATGGTGATCAACCTGCTCGTCGACATTAGCTATGCATTCCTCGACCCGCGCATCCGCCTTGGCGGTCCGTCGGATAAGGCCTAAGGGAGGTACGTCTCATGCAGGAAACTGATTCTCAGTCTCAGGAGCAGGCTACCGCCACCAAGGTCGCATCTGCTCCCGCCAAGTCCCGCACGCTGTGGGGCGACGCTTTTAAGCGTCTTCGTAAGAACAAGCTCGCCGTTATCGGTGTCTGCTGGATCATCATCGTCGTTGTGGTTGCCCTGACCGCAGATCTGTGGGCTAAGCCCTGGCTCGGTTCGCCGACGGCTTCCGATTCGACCACCATGGCCGAGACATCGCTACTGGCTCCGTGTGCCGAGCACCCGTTTGGCACCGATGCCCTCGGTCGCGACATTCTCGTCCGCGTTATCTACGGTGCACGCGTTTCGCTTTCTGTCGGTATCATGGCCACCGCCATCTCCACATTGATCGGCCTGGTCATGGGCGCCCTGGCCGGTTTCTACGGCGGCATTTGGGATACGATCATCATGCGCTGTGCGGACATCTTCCTGGCGTTCCCGTACGTGCTGTTCGTTGTCGCCATGATCGCCGTTATCGGCCGTGGTCTTCAGAACGTCTTTATCGCCATCGGCATTCTTGGCTGGCCTTCGATTGCGCGCGTCTTCCGCTCTGCAATCTTGACGGTCAAGGAAAACGACTATGTTGATGCAGCGCGCGCGATGGGTGCATCTGATGCTCGTATCGTCGTGCGTCACATCTTCCCGAACTCCGTCGCCTCCATCGTGGTCTACGCGACCATGAACATTGGTGGCGCCATTCTGACCGAGTCCGCTCTGTCCTTCCTCGGCATGGGCGTTATTCCGCCTACGCCTTCGTGGGGCTCCATGATTCAGGACGGTCAGCAGTATCTTCTGACCGCTCCCTGGATGATGATCATGCCCGGTCTGGCAATTCTCTCGACGGTGCTCGCCTTCACCCTGCTGGGTGACGGTCTGCGCGACGCCCTCGACGTCAAGATGAAGGACGCATAAGGATGAAGAAGAACAAGAACTATGTGGACCTGAAGGACCAGCCGGTTCCTGAGGGCCAGCATCTGCTCGAGGTCGATGACCTTAAGATGTATTTCCACACCGAGGATGGCGTTGTTCGCGCTGTCGACGGTGTCTCCTACACGCTCGATCGCGGCGAGACCCTGGGCGTCGTCGGTGAGTCCGGCTCCGGTAAGTCCGTGACCGCCATGACCATCATGGGCCTCATCTCGATGCCTCCGGGAAAGATCGAGGGCGGTGACGTTCGCTATCGCGGCCGCTCCATCCTCGAAATGACCGAGGAAGAGATGCAGCACATTCGCGGCAACGATATCGCGATGATCTTCCAGGATCCTATGACCTCCTTGAACCCGGTCTATAAGATCGGCAGGCAGGTGGGCGAGGGTCTTCGTCTGCACCGTGGCTACTCCAAGCAGGAGGCGCTCAAGCGTGCCACCGAGCTTTTGGACCTCGTGGGTATCCCCGAGCCCGAGAAGCGCGTCAATGAGTATCCGCACCAGTTCTCTGGCGGTATGCGTCAGCGAGTCATGATTGCCATGGCCCTTGCCTGCGATCCCGATATTCTGATTGCCGACGAGCCCACGACTGCCCTGGACGTTACCATCCAGGCTCAGATTATCGAGCTCATGCAGGAGATGCAGGAGAAGAACGGCAACGCCATCATCATGATTACCCATGACCTGGGCGTTGTCGCCGATATGGCCGATAAGATCATGGTTATGTACGCCGGCCGCCCCGTTGAGTTCGGTACTGCTGAGGAAATCTTCTACGAGAGCCGCCACCCCTACACCTGGGGTCTTATCCGCTCCATCCCGGAGCAGGCAATCGAAGAGAAGAAGCCGCTGACGCCGATTCACGGCAACCCGCCTTCGCTCATGAACCTGCCTGAGGGCTGCGTCTTCTCTCCTCGTTGCCCCTACGCGACGGACAAGTGCCGCAAGCAGCGCCCCGAGCGCGTTGTCACCGAGTCCGGTCACTATTCTGCGTGCCACTATTCCGGTGACCCCGAGTTCCTCAAGAACGCTCCTGAGACGTCCCGTACGCGCAAGGATTCCAAGAAGGGAGGCGAGGCGTAAATGGCAGACAATAACGAGCGCACTCCACTGCTGAAGGTCGAGCACCTCTCCAAGGAGTTTCCCGCAGAGTCCGGCATGTTCGCCAAGCGTTTTTCCAAGCGCGTCGTCTCTGCTGTAAACGACATCTCTTTTGAGATTTATCCTGGCGAGACCTTTGGTCTGGTTGGCGAGTCTGGTTGCGGTAAATCCACCACGGGCCGCACTATCATGCGTCTGACCAAGCCGACCGCCGGCAAGGTGTTCTTCCAGGGCAAAGATGTTGCCGAGATGAGCAAGCATGAGATCAAGGACATGCGTCGCGAGATGCAGTTTATCTTCCAGGATCCTTATGCTTCGCTCAACCCTCGTATGACCATCGGTGAGATTGTCTCCGAGCCCATGACCATTCACGGCGTGGGCACCAAGGAGGAGCGCATTGAGCGTGTCCGTGAGCTTCTCGACGTTGTCGGACTGAACCCCGAGCACATTAACCGCTATCCTCATGAGTTCTCCGGCGGTCAGCGTCAGCGTGTCGGCATTGCCCGCGCATTTGCGCTGAAGCCCAAGCTGATTATCTGCGACGAGCCGGTTTCTGCTCTGGATGTTTCCATTCAGGCCCAGGTTCTAAACCTGCTCAAGGAACTGCAGGACAAGTTCGGTACCGCATATCTGTTTATCGCCCACGACCTGTCTGTCGTGCAGCATATCTCCGATCGCGTTGCCGTTATGTATCTGGGTAAGATGGTCGAGGTTTCGGACTGGAAGACGCTCTACAGCGAGCCCCACCATCCGTACACGCAGTCGCTGCTGTCTGCCGTGCCGGTTCCCGATCCGGATATCCAGAAGACCCGTAAGCGCATCATCCTCGCCGGTGATCCGCCGTCACCGCTGGATCCGCCGACCGGTTGCCGTTTCCACACGCGCTGCCCGATCGCTCAGGGTATCTGCTCCGAGAAGCTGCCCGAGTTTAAGGAGGTTGCACCGGGTCACTGCTGCGCCTGCCACTTCGCCGAGCCGTTCCCGATCAAGGAATCGCACATCGACCTTTAGTCGGTTGTTCTCGTCCGGGCCCGTGCTGGATTTAGTTTTCAGAACGTCCTCGACCATGGAAACCCCCTTATCCTGCTCCTTCGGAGCTGCGGATAAGGGGGTTTCCTGGTCTGCGGAATGTTCTGAAAACTAAATCCAGCACGGGCCCTGTGTTGCCACTGCAGGGGGGGGGTTCGATTCCTTGATCGCTCACTTTATCTAATATGAAATTTAGTGAGGCCGGAGCTTTAGCTCCGGCCTCCGTATATAAGGGCTCGGCTTAGCCGAGCCGCCAAATTCAAGACTTTAGTCTGCTGGCCGCGCAGCGGCCAGCTTTGAACCACCCGCTACGCGGGTGGAGACAAACGGCTTTACAAAGCCACCCCTCCGACCGATATTGACGATTGTTCAGGCCGTCAAGAATTCGAGTCGAAGGGGTGGTCGCCATGGCCCAGAAGGCCTACAGCCTTTCCCACACGAAGTGGATGTGCAAGTACCACATCGTGTTCACGCCGAAGTATAGGCGCAAAGTGATCTACAACCAAATCAGGAGCGACATAGGGGAGATCCTCAGGAAGCTGTGCGAGTACAAGGGGATCGAGATAATCGAGGGGCACCTGATGCCAGATCACGTGCACGTGCTGCTGGCGATCCCGCCGAAGTACAGCGTCGCGAGCGTCATGGGCTACCTGAAGGGGGAAGAGCTCGCTGATGATATTCGACAGGCACGCCAACCTCAAGTACAAGTTCGGCAACAGGAAGTTCTGGGCGGAGGGCTACTACGTGTCCACCGTCGGCCTGAACGAGGCGACGATCGCCAAGTACATCAGGGAGCAGGAGTCCCACGACATCGCGCTGGACAAGCTGAGCGTGAAGGAGTACGAGGACCCCTTCAAGAGGAGGTGATCCTGCCGGTTCGACCGGCGCGCCACGGGTCAAGATGCACTAGGCCTGGACGAAGTCCGGGCCCGCGCCTTTAGACGCGAGCCCGGGGCCCGTGGGTTATACCCTAAGAGCAAACCACCCTTTTTAAGGGTGGTTCTGATTTGCATCAGCCCCAGAACATGTTTGAGAACGGTGCATGGAGTGTGTGGCCGTAGGTCCCGTATCGGTGTTGCCTCCCGGCGCATTCCGCAGGGGGAGCGATATTTTGCAGCACGAAGTGCGTAGCAAAATATCGCTCATGCCCGAGGATGCGCCGGGAGGCAACACCGATACAGGACCGGACATACGGATCTACCTGCGCATTTACAAATTCGTAAACTTTTTTCAAAAAAGTGCTTGCGCAGTTCTCGAAACATAGGTTATTATCTTCCTCGTTGAACGCGCGGGTTCAACAAAACGAACCGCGAATCAACAACATAGCATGTCGGAGTGGCGGAATTGGCAGACGCGCTAGCTTGAGGTGCTAGTGACCGCTTTTTGGTCATGCGGGTTCAAGTCCCGCCTCCGACACCATCGCATTTGAGAAGCCTCTTCGGAGGCTTTTTTGTTACCGATAGACGGTGAGGTTCACGATGGAAACGCTTGAGCGCAATGAGTGGGCGGATGTTGCCCAATTGGTCGAGATCACGAGCGATGCTGTCATTATCTGCGAGCTCGACGGAACCATTTTGCATGTAAATAATCGCTTGCTCGACTTGATATGCGAGGAGCGTTCCGATGTGATCAACGGGGACGTTAAAGACCTCTTGTACTCATCGGCTTTTGAACGCGCGACAGAGCATCGGCTTCCTTTTGAGACCAATGGAACAAAGAGCGAGTTGATGCTCAAGTTAAGTGACGGATCGTTTATTCCCGTCCTGGTTTGTGCCGGCTCGGTTACGCCGCCTCGAATCTTTGGCCGCCGTGCGCCGCGCGTTCTGGTGGCACTCCATAGCATCGAAGAACAGTATTCGCACGACCGTCAGCTCAAGCGTGCGCTTTCGGAGCTTAGAGTGGCGAATAAGCGTCTCTCGGGTACATTGTCGGTCATTATGAGCACGGTGGGCTCCGATGAGCTGCCCAGTTTGTTAGATATCGTTTTGAACCAGCTTGTAGGAACGCTCGATGCTTCGGGTGCCGCTATCTATTTTTCTGAGAGCGGCGGTTTTAAGCTTCGCGGTGTCTCCAAGGAGCTGCACGACAGCTACCTGCCCGAGTTTTTGCCGTATGGCGCTGGCATTCCGACGTATGTTCTTCGCGAGTCGCGTGCCTGTCGCTTGTCGATTCAACAGGACCTTGAGGGTGATAAGGCCGCCTCCGGTATGTTTATGGACTTGGACAATCGTTCTAAGCACCTGTTGCGCATGCAGGATATGCCTCCGTACCGCAGCGAGATCTGTCTTCCCGTTTTTTACGGTACGCAGATTCTTGGCGTGCTGGAAGTTGGTTGGAAACGCCCCCAGGCACCGCTCGCCTATGACGTTAATGTGCTCGAGGTCATTTGCGATTACCTATCTATCCAGCTGGTCGGCATGGCATCGAGCCTTCGCTCCCGTCGCACGGCCGAGCTTGGCCGCTCGCTCAATGTCTTGCGTGATGAGTTGTTTACCTTTCTAGACGATTCCGCCGCGGCTACCCAGGCGGTATCGTCCGAGATCTGCAATATGCTTAACTGCCATTTTTGCCCTGTTGAGTATGACGCTAGTCTGGATTCCTACGTCATAGATTTTGAAGGCGGCAGTCGCGTTGCTTTGCCGGACGATCCCGAGAAGCTTTTCTTTTCCACGACGGCGCCGGCGGCACGTCTGGGGGCTGGCCCTGATGGCTTTGAGGCATCTGTTTTGGGCGGCACGAGTGCCGAGGACCTTAAACACGTCCGTATAACTCGCGTTGACGAATCGATGCCTATGGGAGGCTGGCTTAGGGCGCATGGTCTGCCTTGCCAGGGTCTCTACGTCGACACCGGCATCGAGGCGGGGCGCCCGCGCTCTGAGGGTGATGTCAAGCACAGCAACGACGCGATCGTTCCTGCTTCTGTTGCGAAAGGCCCGACGACGCGCGCGCTGCTGCTTCGTGACGGTAGTCAAGAGCCGATTGATGACCTTGAATATGACTACTTGGTGCACTTGGCGCATGACTTTGAACTGATCTACGAGGGCGAATCTCAAAAGCGCGAGGAGCGCCATATCGCTCAGACCCTCCAGATTGGCATGAGAAATTCGCTTGGTGACGTTCCGGGTATCGCGACCGATTCGGTATACCTTTCGGCAACGAATTCGGCGTTGGTCGGTGGCGACTTTTATACGCTCGTCCGTCTTCCCGACGATTGCGCCGTTATGATTTTGGGCGATGTATCCGGCAAAGGAATCGAGGCGGCGTCGATGTCAGCGCTCGTCAAGACGGCGCTGACGGCCTATGCCTGGGAGGGTGCTGGGCCCGCCCGTATGGCCCGCTCGCTCAATAGCATGCTCATGGGCTTTTCGAGGGTCGAGACGTTTGTGACGGCGTTTATCGCCAAGATTGATCTTAAAGCGGGTCGCGCTACCTATTGCTCTGCGGGACATCCTCCCACTATGGTCATTAGGCCCTCGTCGACGCCGCTTGGCGGTGGAGAAATCCGAGGGGGAGAAGTGGAGCTCCTTGGGTGCCAATCGGGCGTGATCGGCGCCTTTGAGAGCATGGTGTACGAGACAGGCGTTTTTACGTTCGCTCCTGGTGACATGCTATTTATGTATACCGACGGAACAATCGAAGCACGTGATCGCTCGGGTGCTTTCTTTGGCGAGCAGCGCCTTCGTGACCTTTTGCTCTCTGTCTCGGGTGAGGGCGTATCGGGAATCTGCGGTAAGGTCTTGGGCGAGCTTGACCGCTTTACCGAGTCTGCGCTGGACGATGACATCGCGCTGGTTTCCCTTGAGTTTTTACGGGGTCGATCGTAGACCGCGATACTTGACGGGCAAAATCTGCGCGGTTGCAGATACGTATGCATCGAGCGAGCTCTTTTGGGGAACCATGGTCGTATGAATGAGTGGAATGACATAGCGGTTCTGACGCCACCGGGTGATGTCGACATCGCCTCGGTGCCCGTGCTGCGCCGACGGTTGGATAATTTGATCGACCGGGGCGCGCGTCGCGTTGTCATCAATTGCCAGGCTGTGGGCTTTATCGACTCGACGGGTTTGGCGTTTTTGCTTACACGTGCCAGAGAGCTCATGAGGCGAGAGGGCCTGCTTTCGCTCGTTAACGCCTCCGATGAGGTCATTCGCTTTTTGGAGATTGCCCGACTTGTCGACATCCTTCATGTTGCGGGTCCGGCGCGTGAGTCGATTCCCGCTATTCCGGTGGGAGAGTTGCCACGATGGAGCAAGAGCGTCGAGGTCCGACAGGGTATCGAGAATCTTCCATACTATCGACATCGCATCGCCGAACTCCTTGAATCGCTTCCGTTGCGCCGCGACGAGCGCTACGATGTCGCGTTGGCGTCGGGGGAGGCGCTGGGTAATGCCTATGACCATGCGGGCGGTATCGGGTGCGTCCTGACGGTTCAGGCCTATGGCGATCGCGTCGTGGTTGAGGTGCTTGATCGGGGTGCCGGCTATTCTATCGATGGAGCGAGCGAACCGGTCACATCTGAGGAACGCGGCCGCGGTATCAAGCTTATGCGTATGCTCGTCGATAACGTGGAGGTTGCTCGTCGCACAGACGGCACCGGCACGCGCGTGCAGATGGTGAAGCTATTTAGCGGAGCACTGGAATCGCGTGCCTAGCCAATCGCTTTAGCGCGTTTAGCCACCAAGAACACGCGGCCGGCAACTTTTTTGAAAAAAGTACTTGCGTCTTTTGGATAACTCGCGTAAATTAATAACCCGCAAGCGGACATGGCTCAGTTGGTAGAGCACAACCTTGCCAAGGTTGGGGTCGCGGGTTCGAGCCCCGTTGTCCGCTCCATTGCATTTCCGGACCGTTTAGGCGGTCCTTTTTCGGCGAAGTGGCCAAGTGGTAAGGCAGAGGCCTGCAAAGCCTTTACCCCCGGTTCGAATCCGGGCTTCGCCTCCAGGCAACATCCGGGCGCTCCGGCGCCCGTTTTGTTTTACATATGCGGACATGGCTCAGTTGGTAGAGCACAACCTTGCCAAGGTTGGGGTCGCGGGTTCGAGCCCCGTTGTCCGCTCCAACTATCTTACGCGGTTCTAACGAACCGCGTTTTTTGTTGACGCTGCGCGAGCCCCGGGCACCCCATCTTGCCCCCTCAATCGTCGGTCGCGTACATAAAGTACGCTTCCCTCCTCTTTCGCGGCAACCTGGGGCACCCGGAGCCCGCTCGCTGTTGTGGCCGGGGGAGTGAGTCTTCCGTTCTTTTCACTAATCGATCGATTCGTCCCAGGAGGCTCGAGCCCGAGAGGGAGCGAGCGTTTTGGGGTGTGGCTGTGGCGTTGTTTGCCTCGAATGACAGCTTTGGGCGTATCATCGTGGGCATCTCGCAAAACCTCGTTGCAAGGGAGGCTCACCCCATGGCTGCAGAAAAGTCCTCTTCGCGCTCATGGATGTCCGATGCCGCGATCTATCAGATCTACCCGCGTTCGTTTAAGGATTCGACCGGTTCGGGTCTGGGCGATATCGCGGGCATTACCCAGCAGATGGACTATCTTGAGCGGCTGGGCATCGAGGCCATCTGGCTGAGCCCGTTTTACCCTTCGCCTCTTGTCGATGGCGGCTATGATGTGGCGGACTACTGCGATGTCGACCCACGTCTCGGCTCGCTTGACGACTTCGATGACATGATCGCTGCGGCTCACGCGCGCGGCATCAAGGTCATCGTCGATATCGTGCCCAACCATTCATCCAACCAGCACCCCTGGTTCAAAGCCGCTCTTGCCGCCGGCCCCGGATCGCCCGAGCGCGCCCGTTATATCTTCCGCGATGGTCGCGGCGAGCATGGCGAGCTGCCTCCCACCAATTGGAATGCCAACTTTGGCGGCCCCGCCTGGACGCGTGTTGCGGACGGTCAATGGTATCTGCACATGTTTACGCCCGAGCAGCCGGACTTTGACTGGTCATGCCCCGAGGTTCACGCGTTCTTTTGCGACGTCCTGGCGTTTTGGAGCGATCGAGGCGTCGATGGCTTTCGCATCGATGTGGCGCACGGTCTCGCCAAGGATCTCGACCGCGATGACCTCGACCGGTGGCATCTCGCCGAGGGCGATGACATGGTTGACGACGGCACCCATCCGCTGTGGGACCGCAACGAGGTCCACGAGATCTATCGCGAGTGGCGCCGCGTGTTCGACCGCTATAATCCGCCGCGCAGCGCCGTTGCCGAGGCGTGGGTGCTGCCTGAGCGCCAGTATCTCTATGCGCGTCCCAGCGAGCTTGGCCAGACATTCAACTTTGAGTTTGCCAAGGCCACTTGGACCTATGATGACATGCACGCTGCAATCGAGGAGGGCTTGAAGGCAGCTATCGAATCCGATTCCGCCTCGACCTGGGTACTCTCCAACCACGACGTGCCGCGCGTGGCGACGCGCTATGCCCTGCCGCAAATCAAGGCGACGCGCTACCACCAGATTGCGCTCGACTGGCTCTTACGCGACGGGTCGTCTTATGACGAGGACCGTGAACTCGGCGAGCGCCGCGCGCGGGCGGCCCTTTTGCTTGAACTGGCGCTTCCAGGCTCGGCATACGTGTATCAGGGTGAGGAGCTCGGTCTTTTTGAGGTGGCTGATATCCCGTGGACTGCACTCGAAGATCCCAGTGCAACCAATACGCGCGGACCGAAGCGCGAGAAGGGGCGCGACGGCTGTCGTGTGCCCCTGCCGTGGGTAGCGGCGGACGATCCCGCGCAGGGCGGATCGTTTGGGTTTTCGCCGGCGGACGCTGATGCGGCGCCCCATCTGCCGCAGCCTGCATGGTTTTCCGATTATGCTGCCGATAGGGAAGAAACGGACCCGACATCGATGCTTGCGCTCTATCGTGACGCCCTCTGGCTGCGGCGCAAGCTGCGCGGGTGCGCCAACGATCTTGCGTGGCTCGATCTTGACGGGCGCACCGGTCTTGCGGATGGTGCCGAGGGCGCTGAGGGCGGCGTCATCGCCTATCGCCGCGATAACGGCTGGGCGTGTGTGACGAACTTCGGTACAGCACCCGTGGAGCTGCCGGCGGGCAGGGTCCTGCTCACCTCATCAGCGCTTGCAGACGGCAGACTCGCGCAGGACAGCTCTGCCTGGATCATGCTCGGTGAGATGTAAGGGCCTCTTGCGGCGAGTTTGCGTTTGCCTGCGCCTTCCGTGGTGGCTGATGTCTTCGCGAGGTTCGCGAGGGCGTCGCAAAACTTTTCAAAAAAAGTTCTTGCATAGGATGCGGGCATCACGTAAGATTAATCCTCGTAAGCGGACATGGCTCAGTTGGTAGAGCACAACCTTGCCAAGGTTGGGGTCGCGGGTTCGAGCCCCGTTGTCCGCTCCATTTGGGCGTTTAGCTCAGGGGGAGAGCGCTTCCCTGACACGGAAGAGGTCAGAAGTTCAAATCTTCTAACGCCCACCAAATGTTCGCAGCTCAGAGGCTATGTCCTCTGGGCTGTTTTGTTTTTTGCCACCAAGCGCGCCGCCAAATAAGTCATCAAATATTGATCCAAGGTCCCTACGCGATGGTCTTCGCATCCCGTAGGGGTGCCGGCAGATTGCATGTGTCCTGGCCCATCATGACCGCAACATGTTGGTCAAGCATAATCTTTTGGATTCTTTTGGCGTGAGCGGCTTGGTTTTGGTGCTATTTGGCGGCGGCACGGTTGAGGGGGTTTCAAAACTGCTGTGCAGGTAGTTGGGTTGATAACGTTTTAGCAGTCTGCCAAGAGGCTTTCATTTATAATGCGTCTGCAAATTGACCAATTGCTTTGACCTGCTGAAACACTATATGTTGTGTTTGACCTAAAAAAAGAATACAGGATATAGATGCCTCTTTGTCGTATGATAGATGGCGGACAGAGAACGAGAACCTTATTCGCCCCATTTGGATAGATCTTTGGGCCCCTTGAATGGCTGCGAGGATTGTCCGCATGAGGGCCTATGGTTATCGAGAACACAGATTGCGCGACGGCGCCGCAAGACAGGGGCAAGCCCTGCCGGGCATCGTTTGGCCCTGAAGCGCAATGAGGCTACGATGCGAAAGAGGCAAGAGGATGAAGATCATCAAGCGCAGCGGCACCGAGGTTACCTTTGACATCGATAAGATCGTCAATGCGATCCGCGCCGCAAACTTGGAGGTCGAGGAAGGCTCTCGCCTTACCGACCGCCAGGTGATCTATGCGGCACAAAACGTCGCCGAGGCATGTGAGAAGGCCGGCCACACCGTATCGGTCGAGGAGATCCAGGATCTGGTCGAGGACGAGATTATGCGTCTCGACTGCTACGAGGTCGCTCGCCACTACATCATCTACCGCTATGTTCAGAGCCTGAAGCGCCAAAAGAACACGACCGATGACAAGATCCTGTCGCTGATTGAGTGCAATAACGAAGAGGTCAAGCAGGAGAACTCCAACAAGAACCCGACCGTCAACTCCGTCCAGCGCGACTACATGGCCGGCGAGATTTCCAAGGACCTGACGCAGCGCGTGCTGCTGCCCCAGGAGATCGTGGATGCCCACAACGAGGGCCTGATTCACTTCCACGATTCGGACTACTTTGCCCAGCACATGCATAACTGTGACCTGGTGAACCTGGAGGATATGCTCCAGAACGGCACCGTTATCTCGGGCACGCTGATCGAGAAGCCGCACAGCTTCTCGACTGCTTGCAATATCGCGACGCAGATTATCGCCCAGGTCGCCTCTTCCCAGTATGGCGGCCAGTCGATTTCGCTGACCCACCTGGCTCCGTTTGTCGAGGTGAGCCGTCAGAAGATTCGCGGCGAGGTTGCCCGCGAGCTCGAGGAGCTTGGCGTCTCTGCGTCTGCCGAGAAGGTCCGTGAGGTCGTTGAGGACCGTCTGCGTGACGAGATCCGTCGCGGCGTCCAGACGATTCAGTATCAGGTCGTGACCCTTATGACCACGAATGGCCAGGCGCCGTTCGTGACGGTCTTTATGTATCTCAACGAGGCCCGTACGCCTCAGGAGAAGCACGACCTTGCCATGATCGTGGAGGAGACGCTTCGCCAGCGCTACGAGGGCGTTAAGAACGAGGCTGGCGTGTGGATTACCCCGGCATTCCCCAAGCTTATCTACGTGCTCGAGGACGATAACGTTCACGAGAATTCCCCGTACTTCTACCTGACCCAGCTGGCTGCCAAGTGCACCGCCAAGCGCATGGTGCCCGACTACATCTCTGAGAAGAAGATGCGTGAGCTCAAGCTGTCTAAGGGTGAGACCGCCGGCAATGGCGATTGCTACACCTGCATGGGTTGCCGCAGCTTCCTGACGCCCGACCGTTCGGGCAACGGCTTTAACAATGTTGCCAACGCGCTGAACTATGACCCGACCAAACCTAAGTACTATGGCCGCTTTAACCAGGGTGTTGTGACCATCAACCTGCCCGATGTCGCACTGAGCTCGCATCAGGACATGGACAAGTTCTGGAAGATCTTCGACGAGCGCCTTGAGCTGTGCCATCGTGCCCTGCTGTGCCGTCATGAGCGCCTGATGGGCACGCTTTCGGATGCCGCACCGATTCTGTGGCAGTACGGCGCCCTGGCGCGCCTTAAGAAGGGCGAGACGATCGACAAACTGCTCGTGGGCGGCTATTCCACCATCAGCCTGGGGTATGCCGGTCTGTATGAGTGCGTCAAGTACATGACGGGCCACAGCCACACCGAGAAGGAAGGCACGCCGTTTGCCATGGCCGTCATGCAGCACATGAACGACAAATGCGCCGAGTGGAAGGCCGAAAGCGATATCGACTTCTCACTGTACGGCACCCCGCTTGAGTCGACGACCTACAAGTTCGCCAAGTGCCTGCAGCGCCGTTTTGGCATTATTCCGGGTGTGACGGACAAGGGCTACATTACCAACAGCTACCACGTCCATGTGTCCGAGGAGATTGATGCTTTCGATAAGCTCAAGTTTGAGGGCATGTTCCAGCAGCTTTCGCCGGGCGGTGCCATCTCCTACGTCGAGGTTCCCAACATGCAGGACAACCTTAAGGCTGTCATTCGCGTGATGCAGTACATCTACGACAACATCATGTATGCCGAGCTCAACACCAAGAGCGATTACTGCCAGGTGTGCGGCTATGACGGCGAGATCAAGATTGTCGAGGATGACGGCAAGCTGGTGTGGGAGTGCCCCAACTGCGGCAACCGCGATCAGGAGAAGATGAATGTCGCCCGTCGTACGTGCGGCTACATCGGTACTCAATTCTGGAACCAGGGTCGAACCGAGGAGATCCGCGACCGCGTGCTGCATCTCTAATACCGCTCCGGGGCTGAACCGAGAGGGCCGCTTGGGCATTTGCTCGCTATTTCGGACAGTCCTGCGCAAGACGAAGGCCACATTAAGTGGCCTTCTTTGCGTGCGGAACTCATATCGAGCAAAAGCCCAAGCGGCCCTCTCGGTTCAGCCAAGTTGATGTAGCTGAGATGCAGCACGCGGTCTGCTCACCCCTCGAAGTTCTTAGCGGAAATGAGTTGACTTGCAACAACGGTTTGCTTGCGGAGTCGGTTGAGCTGCAACAAAGTATTTATTGGACCTCGAACCCTATACTCGATGTTCGCTTCGTTCATTGAGTTACCCTTTGCATGAGGCCGGGACATATCGTCCCGCCCGCAGTTTCGCAGGCCGCAGGCCGAGAATGTTTGAGGACGGGATGATATGTCCCGGCCTCCCGGGAGAGTTACCTATGAACTACGCGAACATTAAGTATTTCGACATTGCTGATGGGGAAGGTGTTCGTACTTCTCTGTTTGTGAGTGGGTGCCGTCGTGGGTGCAAGAATTGCTTTAACTCCGTCGCGTGGGACTTTGCCGCGGGTGAACCGTTCGACCGTGCCGTCGAGGACAAGATTATCGACAGTCTTGACCATCCCTTTATTGATGGCCTGACGATTCTGGGTGGCGAGCCCATGGAACCCGAGAATCAGGCGGGTCTCGTTGACTTTATCGAACGCGTGCGTGCGGCCTATCCTGTGGAGTCGGGGAAGACCATTTGGTGCTTTACCGGCGACGTGCTCGAGGAACTTATGCCGGGCGGCCGTCATCATACCGAGGTGACGGACCGTATCCTTGCCTGCCTCGATATGTTGGTGGACGGCCCGTTCGTTCAAGACCTGTACGATATCTCCTTGCGTTTTAGGGGTTCGAGTAATCAGCGGGTGATCGACATGAACGCCACGCGCACTCGTGCCGCGCGCGAGGGCGTTTCGCTTTGCGACGCTGTGGAGCTTTGGCGAGACGATCCGGTCTATTCGACCCATACTATGTAGCTTGTGGCCGATGCCGGAGGGCGTGGTACCATAGCGCGAACGCAAAATCGGAAGAGTGAGGCCTAGATGGTCGATCAGGAAAAAGTTGAGACCGCCATAAAGCTGTTGCTTGAGGGCATAGGCGAGGACCCAACTCGTGAGGGCCTGCTGGAGACGCCGGCACGCGTCGCCCGCATGTATGGCGAGATTGCCGGCGGCATGGACCAGAGCGCTGAGGAGCACCTGTCCAAAACTTTTGCCGTCGCTTCGAACGATTTAGTTATCGAGCGCGACATCACGTTTTACTCGCTGTGCGAGCACCATCTGCTGCCGTTTTATGGCAAGGCTGCGATCGGCTATATCCCTAACGGCCGCGTGGCGGGTCTGTCTAAGCTTGCTCGCACGGTTGAGGTCTATGCCCGTCGTCTGCAGCTGCAGGAGCAGCTGTGTACACAGGTTGCCGATGCCCTCATGGAATATCTTGCCCCCCAAGGGGCAATCGTGCTGATGGAAGCCGAGCATATGTGCATGACCATGCGCGGCGTGCAAAAGCCCGGTACCAAGACCGTAACGCTTGCTCGTCGCGGTGTCTTTGAGACCGATCCGTCGCTCGAGGAGCGATTCTTTAGGATGCTGGGCCGCTAACCATGAGAGTCGTCAACGACTTTGCATCGAAGACCGAGGAAGGAACGTCGCGTCGCGGCTTTATGGCTTCGGGCCTGACTCCCTTTGGTGCCATGCCTTGCATTGATTACATCTGTGCCAACGGACTGTTCCGGCGGCATCTGGGAAACATTGCGCAGTTGGAATCGGGGCGCATCTTTTGCCGCCACGGTATCGACCATCTGCTGGATGTCGCCCGTATTATGTGGATCAAGAATCTCGAGGAAGAGCTCAAATTTGACCGCGAGGTCATCTATGCCACGGCACTTCTTCACGATATCGGCAAAGATGAACAGTATGAATCGGGTATATCCCATGATGTTGCAAGCGAACGCGTCGCCGATGCGATTCTCGGCGGCATGCCCGAAGACGTGGCGTTTGAGCCGGCAGATGCCGCAGCCATTAAGACGGCCATTCTGGGCCATCGAAAGCTGCGCGTGAACAGCCAGCCGCTTGAGCGTCTGCTCTATGCAGCCGACAAAGCGTCGCGCGCCTGCTTTGCATGCCCTGCGCGCAATGCCTGCAACTGGAGCGATGATAAAAAGAACCTGTCGATTCGCGTGTAGTCGGTATGCGCGGTCGGGGTTCTGAACGAAGGAGACGATCGCGATGACTAACAAAAAGCTGCCCGAGAATGCAACCAAGACCGAGGGTGCCGAGCTTGCCCGTCGTGGCAGGGGCGAGATTTCCGCCGCAACGGCGGTGCCCCATGTGAGCTATGACGACCTGCGCCATGCCGACCGCATTACTATCGATGGTCTCGAGGTCTTTGCCAACCACGGCGTGTATCCCGAGGAAAACGCCCTGGGGCAGAAGTTTGTCGTGTCCTTGGTGCTCTATGCCGACCTGCGCGCGGCGGGGGAGCACGATAACCTGGATGCCTCTATTGATTACGGCTCGGTGTGCCACGATGTCGATGGCTATCTGCGCGAGCATACGTTTAAGCTCATCGAGGCTGCAGCCGAGGGTGTGGCCCAGATGCTGCTACGTCGTTATCCCTTGCTGCTTGGCGTGCGTGTTAAGCTCGATAAGCCTTGGGCGCCCGTCGGTCTTCCCCTGGCAAGCTGTGGCGTCGAGATCGAGCGCGTGCGCTAGCTGACGCTAAAGCTCGTTGGCGGGCGGTTTTTTGAGTCGCTGCGACAGAGCTCTATTGTTGGGGCAGTACGTGTCGAGCAGGGCGTGGAACCGCTGATTGTGGCTTGGCTCGAGCAAGTGGACGAGCTCGTGGGCGACAACCATGTCGAGGCATTCGACGGGGTAGGCGGCAAGTTCTCGTGCGATGCGAATGGCGCCGGTTTTGGGCGTGCACGAGCCCCAGCGCGTTTTCATGCTGCGTACGGAAACGCGGGAAACGGCGACACCCATTGCGATTTCGTATGCGTGCACAATATCGCGTAGCGCCGATGTGACCTCGGACGTATAGAGCTGGTCGATATGGACTTGGAGCTCGTCGGACGTTAGGCCGTCGAGGATTGCGCGCCGCTTGGCCTGTGGGCCTTCGTTCGATTCGTCGGTACCCATAAAACTTGCGAAGGTGACCTGTTTGGGTCGCGGTGCGGGTGATGCAAAGTTGTGATCGAGTGCGTCCTGTACCGTGATGGGCTTGCCCCAAAGCGCAATGATCGAGAGGGGACTGAGCGGTTCTCGCGCCGTCGCCTGACGTTGCTCGCGCTGGGCAAGTCGGCTGATAATCCAGCCGTTGTTGCGCTTTACAAACGCTTCGATACGCTCGCGGCTGGCGTCGAGCGGTGCGCTGGCGTGGACCTCACCGCTCGATGTGACGCGCAGGTTGAAGTTCTTGACGCGCTTTTTGGTAACGACGACGGGGATGGGCGTCCCATCCGGTCGGGGTAGGAAAATCGTAAATTGCTGCGTCAAAAGTTATCCTTTGGATTGGGGACGGGCCGGCATGTCGATCGCTCGGCATACCGGCCCGCTCAAGGGATGTGAAATTAATAACGCTCGAAGAAGGCAAGGGCGTTGTCGCTGCAGAGCTTTTGCATCACGGTCTTGCCAAAGTGCTTGGAAAGCATGTTCTGGAACTCGGGCATCTTGCTGGCATCGGAGAGGAAGTCGGGTACCTTGGCGCCGTCCCAGTCGCCGCCGAGCGCGATGACATCTTCGCCGCCCAGGTCGAGCCAGTGTTCGATATGGGCTGCCAGCTGGTCGAAGGTGACATCTGCGGCGGTCTCGTCGGTTGCTTCGTTGGAGAGGAACTCGCTGCAGTAGTTGAGGCCGACGATGCCGCCCATGTCGCGAATGGTACGGAACTGGTCGTCGGTGAGGTTGCGCTTGACGCCGCAAACCGCACGGGAGTTGGAGTGGCTGGCGACGAAGGGGCGCGTGGCGTGGGCGACAACCTCGTCAAAGCACTCATCGTTGAGGTGGGAGACGTCGAGTATCATGCCGGCGTGTTCCATCTGCGTAAGCGCCTCGATGCCGGCGGCGGTGAGGCCGGCGTGGGTGTCGTGGCCGCTCGCGAGCGGTCCCTGCGCGTTCCAGCTGAGCGATGACATGAGTACGCCCAGGCTCTTGAGCGCCTCGATCAGCGCGGGGTCCTCGGCAAAGAACGTGGCGTTTTCGATGGTGTGGATGCAGGCGACCTTGCCGTCTTTGAGTGCAGGGCGAATGTCAGCGGCGCTGCGTACGTTGACCATGCGGTCGTGGTTGAGCATTGCCTGGCCGCTCATGTGCGCCATGATCTGTGCTTGGAAGCGTGCGGCGTGGGCGGTGGGAATCTCGTCGGGGACAAACGTGGCGAAGCACTGTGCCCACGGCGTGTTGCCGATCTTTGCGAGCGAGATGGCGCAGGCGTTGCCCTCGATGAGGTCGAAATCCTGCGGATGCGTTTCGTCGCCGGGGAAATAGCCGTCGGTGCCGGCGGTAAAGCGCAGGTCGAGATCGAGCGTGGCCCAGCCGATGCGGTCGGCGGTGTCGCAGTGTAGGTCAAATACGGGATATGCCATGGTTCCTCCGGTTGCAGCGTTTCTTTGCAAACTGTCTTTGAATTGTATGACTAGGGTATAGTTAGCGCCATATGTTCACGGCGGCCCGCGTTGTGCGCCGCCCTTATCACGGAGGTTACCATGTCCAACCAGGGCAAGAAGGTCAAGACCCATTATCGCGGCACGCTCGACGACGGCACGCAGTTCGATAGCTCCTACGATCGCGGCGAGCCGCTGGAGTTCACCTGCGGCGCCGGCCAGATGATCAAGGGCTTCGACGCCGCTGTTGTCGACATGCAGGTGGGCGAGAAGAGGACCGTGCACATTCCTGCTGTCGATGCCTACGGCGAGCGCAACCCCGAGATGGTTATCACCTTCCCGGCCGAGCAGGTTCCCAATATCGAGCAGATCGAGAAGGGCATGAAGCTCTTCCTGTCCACGCCGAGCGGCATGCCCGTCCCCGCCGTGGTCATCGATGTGACGGCCGAGGCCGTGACGCTCGACGCCAACCACGAGCTCGCCGGCAAGGACCTCAACTTTGATATCGAGCTCGTCGAGGTCGAGGACTAGTTGATGTCCGTGGACCTGGTAGCTACGGAGCGCTTGGGAAATCTCAACGACCCGTCCTATGAACTCCTGCTTCGTCGGGAGCTGGGTGGCGTCTTTGAGGTTGACGAGCTGCTACTCGATTGGGACCAGGCTGATGCGCGCCTGTTTGTGGGCGTGACGGAGCTGGGGCGCACGGTGAATGCCCGGCTGGATGCCACTGATGGCGAGCGTCTTGCCGACGGTGACGTGCTTGCTATTGACCGCACGGGCGCGGTGCCCGTAGCGGTTGTCGTGCGCCTGCGCAGCGCCGAGGTCTATTTGGTCGAAGTCGACCGCATGGATCCGATTGTGCTCGCACATGCGTGCTGGGAGATCGGCAACATGCATGCGCCGCTCTTCCGGGGTGACTCGGACGAGCATACCGTGCGCATGTATACGCCGGTGCAACCGGTTTTGGGTCGTATGCTCCGGGGCATTGGGGGCGTTCGGCTCTCGGTGGTCGCACGCGAGCTCGATGCCAGTCGACGCTTTGCATCGAGCGCGGCGGATGTTGTTGTGAGTATGGCTTCAGACTTTACGATCGTAAAAAAGACGCGCGGCTAAGCGCGCGTATGCGCAAGACGGGCTTTGAGGGATTGCCATTCAAAGTCCGTCTTGCTGTTGATGAGAGACTTTGGGGGAAGCATATGGGTCTTGAGGGAATCAAGCTGATCGCCTGCGATTTGGACGGCACGTTGCTGCATCCGGGGGAGCGCGAGCCGCGTTCCGAGGCCTTTGAGCTCATCGATGAGCTGCATCGTCGCGGTATCGTGTTTATGCCGGCGAGCGGCCGTCAATATGCGAGCTTGCGCTATCTGTTTGCCCCGGTGGCCGATGAGCTCGCCTATGTGTGCGAAAACGGAGCCCTGGTGATGAGCGAGGGGCATGCCGTTGTCAAGCGTTCCATGGAGCGTAGCCTTGCTATGGATATCGCGAATGCCGTGGTCGCCTTTCCCCATGCCGACGTGACCCTTTCGTGCGAGGGGCACCTCTACACCATGAGCGGCAACGATGCGTTCGTCGACCATTTGCGCTATGAGGTCCACTGCGATGTGGCGGTGGTCGACCGTCCCGAGGACATCGACGAGGATGTCATTAAGATTGCGTTTCAAACGCCCGAGACAGAGCAGCCGGCGGCGCTGGAGTATTTCGAGCGCCTCTTTAGCGACCGTGTCGACGTGATGACGTCGGGAACCGAATGGACCGATTTTATCGGCTTTGATTCGGGCAAAGGGTCCGCGCTTGCCGATTATGGTTGCGCGCTGGGGATCTCACCTAACGAAATGATGGCGTTTGGCGATAACGAAAACGATCGCGACATGCTCAACGTGGTGGGCCATCCCTATCTGATGGAGGACTGCAATCCCAGCATGCGCGGTGTCAATGACCGTGTCCGCTACGTGCGCGCGGTTGAAGAAGAGCTGCGTCGTCTACTTGCTGAGTAGGCATGTCCCAAAATCTACCTACAGTTGGGGCAGAGGCCCTCGAAGATGGTGTAGTGCGAGGTGACGTTCCAGCCGATTTGCTCGGACGCCTTGGCGTCGAGTTGGGCATCGAAGGGGAGCGGTACGTCGATGACGCGGCTGCACGAGGTGCAGATGATATGCGCATGCGGCTCGATGGTGCGATCGAAGCGGCTGCCGCCCGGTGTCTTGATGGAGAGGATCTCCCCGGCGTCGGCCAAGAGATTGAGATTGCGGTAGACCGTACCGCGGCTGATTTTGTCATCCTGCGCGCGCACGGCGTTGTAGATCTCATCGGCGGTGGGGTGGTTATAGCTTTGGCGCACGGCGTCAAGAACCAGCTTCCGCTGCTTGGTGTTTCTTCTTTGCACCGCCATGCGCCTCGCCTCTTTTCTGTCAACGGTCGTAGGTAAATGATACCGTATTTAGCACACAATACTAATAACGAGGACTGAAACCGTCTTCATTGGTAAGTGGGGCTCGGGCCTGGGCGTCTGCGAGGCGAAAACGCGTTCCCATGCGCTCGTAGGAGGCATGAAGCGCCTCGAGATGAGATAGGATGTTTGCCGGAGCCCCCTGTATCTCCATCTCGACGGAGCCGTCTTCCATGTTACGCACCCAGCCGGTGAGTGCGCGTGCCTGCGCGAGGTTGGTGTTGGTAAAGCGAAAACCAACGCCCTGGACTTGGCCCTCCCACCGCAGAAAATAGCGCTGCGGAGTGTCTTGAGTGGCCTCGTCGCTTGCGAGCACAGTAAGCCTGCGGCGCAGCTCGAGCTCGATGTTTGATGGTTTTTGAGGCTCTCGACTGCTGCCGGTGACGCTGGAGAAGAACGTATCGAAGAGGCCCATCGCTAGGCCTGCTTGACTGAATCGGCGGGGAAGGTAATGCCGGCCTGCTGACGCACGGCATCCATGATGCGGAGCGAGACGAGCGTGACATCGCGGTAGTGGCCGAGCTCGTGGCGTCCCGCTGGGGTCTCCCAGATCTCTTCCTTAACGTTATCGATGTTACCGATGGCGGTGACAAAGTCTATGAGTTCGTATTCCATAGTGTTGCTCGATTTGGGTAGGTCGAGCGCGCGGCCGTTGTCGTCCTGTTCGCGCGGTGCCTCGGTCGCCGAGCCGCGTACGACGTCGCCGCGATAGTCGATGCGGACGTTGCGGGGCGTGGACAGATGGTCGATCTGGATAGTGCCACGCTCGCCTTCGATCTGCGAGGGCAGCAGGTCATTCGTAATTTTGGAGTGCGCGAGCTCGACGGAGATACGGCCACCGCCATAGCTGGCGAGAATGGAACCGCAACCGTCGATGGGGCCATGGGTGAGCTCTTGCGTTGAGGGGTCGAGCAGCGTGGTCATGCTGGTGAGACCAGAGGGCATGCCGAAAATCTCGACCATGGGCTCGACGGCGTAGACGCCAATGTCCATGAGGGAACCCGATGCCATATTGCAGTCGAAGATATTGGTGGCGCGTCCAGCGAGGATTTCGTTGTAGCGTGAGGAATACTTGCCAAAGCGCAGTGAGGCGCGGCGAATGGGCGCAATCTCGCCCAGAGCGTCCTCAATGGCGTGGAAGGCGGGGTCGTGAAGCGGGCGCATGGCCTCGAGGGCCACGACGCCTGCTGCCTCGGCAGCGCGGAAGACTTCCAGTGCCTGCGCTTCGGTGGCGCAGAAGGGCTTCTCGACGATGACGTGCTTGCCACCGGCGATGCAGGCGAGCGCCTGCTCGTGATGGAGCGCGTTGGGGCTGCCGATGTAGACGGCGTCGACGTCGTCGGCGGACGCAAGCTCGTCAAGTGCGGTGAAGTTGCGTTCGCCGCCGTGTTCGGCGGTAAAGGCGGCGCCACGATCTGCGTCGCGCGAGAGCGTGCCTACGAATGTAGCCTGGTCGTTGGCATTGACGACTTGGATAAAGTCGTCGGTGATCATGGATGTGCCGATGGTTGCGATGCGCAGCATGCGTCCCCCTTGCGTTGTTTGGCCTACAGGACGAGTGTAGCGCGGGAGGACATAAAAGCGTGCGAAAACGCCGTTACAGGTCGCTCTCGCTAAAGCCGGTGTCGATATCGAGGTTGGCTCCGTCGGCCGCGGTGGTGGCGAGCTCGTCGCAGCGCTCATTGAGCTCGTGGCCGGCATGCCCCTTAACCCAGATGAACTCCACCTTATGCTTGCTCTTTGCGGCAAGCAGGCGCTCCCACAGGTCGCGGTTCTTGACGGGCTGCTTGTTGGCAGTTTTCCACCCGCGCTTTTTCCAGCCGTCGATCCAGTGTTTGTTGAAGGCGTTGACGACGTATTGCGAATCGGAATGGACCTCGACCTCGCAGGGGCGGTTAAGTGCCTCGAGCGCCACGATGACCGCCATGAGCTCCATGCGGTTGTTAGTGGTCTTGGCGTAGCCACGCGAAAGCTCGGAGGTGAAGGTCTTGCCGGCGGGGTTGGTGTACTTGAGCACGGCGCCGTAGCCGCCGCGTCCCGGATTTGATCGGGCCGAGCCGTCGGTATAGATGATGACCTTCACATGGTTCCTTTCGTTGGGTACGCTTCGTGTGAGTGACCATTGTAGCGCCATGCCTGCCGGGGGCTAGCAATTTACGATTTCTATCCCGTCTTCCGACAGTTAGTTGGCATGGATGATGCGGTTGAGCTCGTCGAGGTATTGCCGCAAGAGAGGAGAGGGCTTGCGCTCGTCGTGCATGATATATCCTACGTGCATCGTTGGGGCGTCTGCTAACGGGATCGATGCCATACCCCACTGCATTTCATTGGAAAGGACACCGGTCGACAGGGTGTAACCGTTCGACGTGATAAGTAAGTTAGTAAGTGTTCCGCGGTCCGAGATTCGTATGTTGCGGTCGCAAGGGATATAGCTAAAAGGTTCCTCGGCGTAATAGAAGGAGTTTGAGGTTCCCTGCTCAAAGCTGTAGCGCGTATAGGGCGTGAGGTCGGCAAGGGACAGCTGAGGGCGGCGTGCGAGCGGGTGGCGTTCGCTAACGAAGACGTGGACCGTCGCGTCGAAGAGGGGATGGAAGCTTGCGCGGGCATCGGCGAAGGCCTTCTGCAGAACGCGGGCGTTAAAGTCATCCAGGTACAGAATGCCGATATCGCTGCGAAATGCGCGGACGTCGTCGATGATCTGCGAGGTGGTGGTCTCGCGCATGATGAACTCAAACTTACTGTCGCGGCAGCGCTCGACGACGTTGACAAAGGCCTTGACCGAAAAAGCGTAGTGCTGGGCCGAGACGGCAAGGCGCGCCTGGGGTGTGCCGCCGTCCTCGTAGCGTGCCTCGAGCATGTCGGCCTGCTCTACGACCTGGCGCGCATAGCCCAATAGCTCGGTGCCGTCGTTGGTGAGCGTGACGCCGCGGCTGGAGCGCGTAAAGATCTCCAGATGGAGCTCCTGTTCCAGGCTTTTGACAGCGTTTGAGATGTTGGACTGTGCCGTATAAAGGCGCTGGGCTGCGGCGTTGATCGATCCGGACTCTGCCACGGCGATCAAAAAACGAAGTTGCTGGAGGGTCATCGGCGCCCATCCTTTCGATAGCTATCTAAAAAACCGATAACAAGTTAGCGCTTTTAAGTGATTGACCGAGCAAAACAATGCTCGTACTATTCAAAACACACAAAGGCGGTAGGTAATTAAGCCGACCAAGGAACCGGGACGCGAAAGGAGGCCCGCATATGAATTGCTTACCAAGACGAATGCCGGGCTCCTGTTTGCGCCCGTCGGCGTGATCGGGAGACAGCGACTTACTTCTCTTACTCTTATTACTTTCTTCGATCAAGGAGATCATCATGAGCCAGTTTATCAACAACCCCGAGCACACCTTTGGTTTCGATACCCTGCAGCTGCACGTTGGCCAGGAGAGCGCCGATCCTGCATCCGACTCCCGTGCTGTGCCTATCTATCAAACCACGAGCTATGTGTTCCGCAACTCCCAGCACGCCGCCGACCGCTTTGGTCTTGCCGACGCCGGTAACATCTACGGCCGTCTGACCAACTCCACCCAGGGCGTCTTCGAGGACCGTATCGCTGCGCTCGAGGGCGGCGTTGCTGGCCTCGCCGTCGCCTCTGGCGCCGCCGCCATCACCTATACCCTGCAGGCCCTCGCCCAGGCCGGTGACCACGTGGTCGCCCAGAAGACCATCTACGGCGGTTCCTACAACCTGCTGGAGCACACGCTCTCCCAGTTTGGTGTCGAGACCACCTTCGTCGATGCCCATAACCTGGACGAGGTCGAGGGCGCCATCAAGGACAACACCACGGTCATCTATCTCGAGACGCTCGGTAACCCCAACTCCGACATCCCCAACATCGACGCCATCTCCGAGATCGCCAAGAAGCATGGCCTGCCGGTTGTCGTCGACAACACCTTCGGCACCCCGTATCTGTTCCGTCCGCTGGAGCATGGTGCCAACATCGTCGTCCACTCCGCAACCAAGTTTATCGGCGGCCACGGCACCTCGCTGGGCGGTGTGATCGTCGACGGCGGTAACTTCGATTGGAAGGCGAGTGGCAAGTACGCCCAGATCGCTGAGCCCAACCCCTCCTACCACGGTGTTTCGTTTGCCGAGGCTGCCGGTCCCGCCGCCTTTGCAACCTATGTCCGCGCTATCCTGCTGCGTGACGAGGGTGCCTGCATCAGCCCGTTCAACGCCTGGGTCCTGCTCCAGGGCACCGAGACTCTGTCGCTGCGCGTTGACCGTCATGTCGAGAACACCAAGAAGGTCGTTGGGTTCCTGACCGGTGACAGCCACGTCGCCAAGGTGAACCACCCGAGCCTGCCCGAGCATCCCGACCATGAGCTGTACCAGAAGTACTTCCCCAACGGCGGTGCCTCGATCTTTACCTTTGAGATTAAGGGTGGCCAGGAGGCAGCTTGGAAGTTCATCGATCATCTGCAGGTGTTCTCGCTGCTCGCCAACGTGGCCGACGTCAAGTCGCTCGTCGTGCACCCGGCTACCACCACGCACTCCCAGCTCTCTGCCGAGGAGCTCGCCGAGCAGGACATCACGCCCTCCACGATCCGTCTTTCCATCGGTACCGAGAACGCCGAGGACATCATTTGGGATCTGAAGCAGGCCTTTGCCGCACTGGACGAGTAAGGCGACTTGTGCAAGGACCCCTTGCGACTCGATAGGTATAACTGCATAAAATGCCTGCTCAAGGCGCCTGTGCGAACAATGGTCGCACAGGCGCCTTTTTTGCATAGAGAGGGTGCAAAAACAGGGTTTTTGGCACGCTTTATGCAATCGAGATGTGGAAAACTCCTGTTGAGAGGATGTGAGTTTTACGCAAATGACGTGCGCCTTTTGAGAAAAACCGCAGGTCGCGATTTGCTCGGGGTACTATGCAGCGCGATCGAATCACACGCAGCTCAAACGCAGCAAAAACGCACTACGGAGGTTTCCAGCTACATGAGGATTGATTCACGAAAACCGAAAGCCGCCGCCCTTTCCGCCGCTCTGACCGTGGCACTTTTGACGGGCGCCGGCGCAACTGATGCCCACGCGGCAACACTATCCGATACGGTCGGATCCACGCCGTCCGAGGCGACGCTGATGCAGCCCGTCGACTATCGCGGCGACGGCTTTGGCTCCATGCAGGAGTGGAACGCCTCTATGGGGGCCAAGCGCGATTCCCTGGAGGTCCGCGCCCAGATCATCATGAACATGTACGGCGACTATGCCACCGATGACGAGCGCGCTGTACTGCAAGGTTGTATCGATGGTGCGGGCAGTCTTTTGACGATGGAGGAGGTCGACGCGAAGTCGGCCGAGCTCGACGAGCTTCGCTCCGCGCTCGAGGATGCTAAGCGCGAGGCGCTCGAGGCTGCGGCTGCCGAAGCCGAGGCCGCTGAGGCCGTTCAGGCTTCGTATTACAACGCCGGCTCCGGCTCGTCTTACGCGTCTGCTGCGTATTACGCGAACGGCTCGGGCCTGACGCGCTCGAGCGGCGTCAATAACTATAACGGTCGTCGTGAGACCTATTACAGCAGCAACGTGTTGTATCACCACCGCACGGGCGAGTGGACCCAGGATTCCGAGGGCTTTTGGCGCGATTCCGATGGTTACTACGTCGTGGCCGCGGGCGATAAGGCTCAGGGCTCCACGTTTACCGGATCCAAGGGCGAGTGCAAGGTCTATGACTCCGGCTGCGCTGCCGGAACCACCGACTACTACACTGGCTGGTAATTTTTCTGCATCACGGATATTTGGCGGACGGGCGTCTTTACCGAGCTTTAGGGCAACGTAAGGGCGCCCGTTCTATGTATGCATTTGAGTTAACAGAGCGCTTACCGTGGCAGTACGCCGCGCATATGGGCGCGGGGCACACTAAGTCACGAGAAACAAAGTCTTTCTCGTGGAGGAAGTGGTTCCATGAACGCTCGAGATGTCGCTATTGCCGTCGTTGCCCTTTTGATCGGATGCCTTGGTCCGACGGCGGCGTTAACTGCCGGCTTGCAGTCCGCTACGGGCGCCGCTCCTGTGATTGTGGGCGCCTTGATTGCAGCGGCGTTGCTGGGAAGCGCCGGCGTGCTACTTTGCCGCGATGACGAGGACGAGGTTCCGGAATCGCAAAATAAGCCTCAGTTTTAGCCTCGAGCTAAATGCAACAGGCCTTCGCGAATGACGGAATCCTCGCGAAGGCCTGTCTGCTTGTATTGCGCACGTCGCGATGCGGCCGAGGCTACCAGCTGCCTTCTATTTCGCGAATCCTCTGGTAGAGCCAATCGTTTTGCGGCACTTGGATATCGTGTTTGGCGGCCAGGCGGCAAATGGTGCCCGCGAACTCCTCGACTTCGGTCTTTCGTTGTGCGATGCGGTCCTGCGCCATCGAGGGCATACCGGTGGGGTCGATTCCCTCGATGAGGTGCACCATCTGCGTCAGGTCTGCCTCGGTCAGCTCAATGCCCTCGGCATTGGCGACCGCAAGTGTCTCTCGCATGGCGGAGACAAAGCAGCGGCGCTGCTCGGAGCCGGCCTCTGTGGCGCTTCCATACGTTCCGCCGTAGGCCATGCACGTCTGGTTGATACCATCGTTGAGCATGAGTTTGGCCCACATGCGGTGCGCAATGTCGCTCTCGACGGTATGGGCGATGCCGCAGCGTGTGTAGAGCTCGTCGATGGCGGTGACGGTTGCGGGCTCGGTGCCCGCTGCCGCGCCAAAGCGAATCTCGCCCGCATTGGTAAAGGTGAGCTCTCCGTCGAGGAACACGGCATCCATGCCCTGGCAGATGCCCAGGACGGTGTGCTTCCAGCCAAAGCGCTCGGCAATCTTTTGCTCGCTCGTAATGCCGTTGCACAGCGAGGCGATGAGCGTGTTGGGTCCCACGACGCGCTCCATAGTCTTGAGTGCTTGGTTGAGTCCCGTCGTCTTGACCGTGAGAATGACCAGATCGGCGGGCGTTGCCTCACTGACGCGCACGGACTTGAGTGCGCAGGGCTCGCCGTTGACCGTAAGGGCGTCGCCTGCGTGACGCTCGAAACGGGCGTCGTCCATGACGTATTCGACGGCATCGTCGCCGAGTGCCTGGGCGATCATGCTGCCGTAGAGTAGCCCGACGCCGCCCTTGCCGATAAAGGCAACCTTGTTGATCTGCACGTGAATCATCTCCTCACAAAAAGGCGCCCGCGTGCGGAGCGCCCGGTGGATTGTATGCCGCTGGAGCATGTAGCGTGCACCGGAGGCGGAATTTAGAAGAACAAACGCATGAGAACTTATGCCGCGGGGCAGATGGCAAAAACGCGTGCGGGATATCCAACGCCATCGCGCGCCTTGGGGAAGGTGCAGAAGATGACGGCGCCTGTGGCGGGAAGCTCGTCCAGATGGTCCATGATCTCGGTCTGGTAACAGTCGACCGAGAGGATGTATTGCTCGCCGGGATAGGGGTAGGCGTCCTCACGCGTGGCCACGCTTGCCTCCTTTCATCGGGCTTTTTGCTGATGTTAAAGCGGTGCCGTGACGGCCTGATTTCTGCTGCGTTACGATACGTTCTCGATTGCGATTCCGATGTGCTTCGATGACGTGACAGGTTTGTTTCGCCTTATCAGGGCTTCGATGGGGGAGGAGGGGCCGTGCAATATCGCGTTGACCCCAAAAGCGGTAACCGTATCTCGGCGTTGGGGCTGGGCTGCATGAGGTTTCCCGGTGCGCCGGGACGCCCGGATGCGAAGACAGCCGACGCCATCATCTCCCGTGCAGTGGAGCAGGGGATTAACTACCTGGACACGGCCTATCTCTATCCCGGCAACGAGGCTTGCGTGGGCGCTTCGCTTGAGCGCCTAGGCCTACGCGATCAGGTTTTGCTCGCGACCAAGCTGCCGCATGCTTCGTGCAAATGCGCGGAGGATTTCGACCGGTTCTTTGACGAACAGCTGCGTCGGCTGCGGACTGACCATATCGACTATTACCTTATGCACAACATCACCTCGCCCGCCCAGTGGAAACGTGTGGTGGCGTTGGGCATCGAGGACTGGATCGCGCGTCAAAAGGCGGCGGGGCGCATTCGCCAGATTGGTTTTTCGTATCACGGCAGCGCGGCGGATTTCCTGACGGTGCTTGACGCATATGACTGGGATTTTTGCCAGATCCAGTACAACTATGCCGGCGAGCGTTACCAAGCGGGAACGGCAGGACTCATGGCGGCTGCGGAGCGCGGTCTTGCGGTGTTTGTGATGGAGCCACTGCTGGGCGGTCGTCTAGCGGGCAAACTTCCGCCGCGGGCACGCGCTGTGCTCGATGGCGCCCGTGACCCGCATTTGCGCACTCCGGCCGCCTGGGGGCTTTCGTGGGTGTGGAACCATCCTCAGGTGACGATGCTGCTTTCGGGTATGACCGATATCGCGCAAGTGGATGAGAACGCGGCGTTGGCCGATCGGGCCCTGCCGGATTCGATGACGGCTGCTCAGCTCGATGCCATCGCACGCGTGCTGAGGGAGTTTGAAAAATCGAATCGCGTGCCCTGCACGGGATGCGGCTATTGCATGCCGTGTCCTAAAGGCATCAATATCCCTGGGTGTTTTGCTGCCTACAACGCAAGCTATGCGCACAGCTGGTTTACGGGGCTGTCTCAATACTTTACGGCGAGCGCGGTGCGGACGAACGAGCCCAAGCTGGTGAGCAATTGCGTCAAGTGCGGCAAATGCGCGCGGCATTGCCCGCAGCACATCGATATCCCCGGGCGCTTGGACGACGTACGCCGCCGTTTTCAGCCTGGCCCCGTGACGGCGGTGCTTAAGGCCTTCGGCAAAACGCGCTCCTCGTGACCCTTTTATAACTTGCGGTGGAATAGTTCCTGCTTGCGGCAGAATAAGGCATCGACAGGAACTATTTCACCGCAACTGAAGGGGGCTGTCGTGGGCCATCGGGATTCATGTGATGATTTACGTGAGGTTCGTTGGGGCGTTTTGGGCGCTGGACGCATTTCTCATCGATTTGCATCGTCGCTCAAGAAGGTCGACGGGGCACGGCTGGTGGCTGCGGCCGGCCGCACTCCTGCACATGTCGAGGAATTTTGCCGAGCGTTTTCGATTGATGCCGCGCACAGTTATGCCACGGCTGACGATAGCGGCGATGCGGCTTATGATGCGCTGATTGCCGACCCCGATGTCGACGCAATCTACTTGGCTCTTCCACATGGCATGCATGCGCATTGGGTCTGTCGGGCACTGCGCGCGGGAAAGGCCGTGCTGTGCGAAAAGCCGGCCGTTTTGAATGAAGAAGAGGCCCATGCGATCGCCTCCGTTTCCCGTGAGTGCGGTGTGCCGTTTATGGAGGCGATGAAAAATCGGTTTTGTCCGATGCATACTCGCGTGAAGGTCTTGCTTGCGTCGGGCGAGCTCGGCCGTATTGTCTCGATTGAAAGCGTGCAAAAACTCGATTATGGTGAGCCTCCTTCGAGTTATCTGCTCGACCCGTTGCAGGGTGGCTGTCTATATGACATGGGCTGCTATGCGGTCGGTTGGTTTGAGGATTTGCTCGCGGGCGCGTGCGAGGTTTCGTCCCGTGAAGTTCGCTGGCGTGACGTATCGGGCGGCCGCGTGGATTGGGCCGATGAGATCCATATGAGTGTCGGCGGTATACCCATTCATATGGTGGTCGACGGCAAAGCAGCATATGAAAGCCGCTTAACGATTGCCTGCGAGCGGGGCTCGTTGGAAATCGAGCGCCTTCATCGCCCCGAACTCGCCCATGTGAAGTGCTCCGACGGACGAATGCTCGAAATAAATGCCCCGTTTGAGGTCGATGATTTCTACGGCGAAATCCAGCATGCGACCCAGCTCATCCGGGCGGGGAAACTCGAGAGTCCCGTCATGCCCCTTGCCGCCACACAGCGCTGCGCGCGTATTATCGAAGCAATCCGTCTAGCCCTCTAGGACCTGGCGCTGACGCGTGAGGGATCATGACGCCGGCGCCCGTAGCCGTAGTGCTTGGTGCCCCGCATCTCTGATGCCCCTTTTATAACTTGCGGTGGAATAGTTCCTGTTTGCGGCAGAATAAGGCATCGACAGGAACTATTTCACCGCAACTGATGAGGGGGAGCTGGGGATGCTGACGATCGGGTGTCATCTATCCACGACGAAGGGCTATCGGGCGATGGGAGAGACGGCGTTGTCAATTGGCGCCAATACCTTTGCATTCTTTACGCGCAACCCGCGCGGCGGCAAGGCGAAAGATCTTGACATGGATGACGTGGCCGCCCTGCGCGAGCTTATGGCGCAAAATGATTTTGGCCCACTCGTGGCTCATGCCCCGTATACCTATAACCCCTGCTCAGCCAAAGAGCGGGCGCGCGAGTTTGCCTTGGAGGCAATGGCCGAGGACTTACAGCGTCTGGAAGCACTGCCCGGCAACTACTACAACTTCCACCCCGGCGCGCATGTGGGGCAGGGCTCCGACGCTGGTATTCAGATGATCGTCGATACCCTGTGTCAGGTGATGTTTGAAGGCCAGCAGACGACGGTGCTGCTCGAGACCATGGCTGGCAAGGGCACCGAGGTGGGCCGCAGCTTTGAAGAGCTGGCGCGCATTATCGAGGGCGTTGCTGCCAGGCGTCCAGAGCTATCGGACAAGCTGGGCGTTTGCCTGGACACCTGCCATGTGAATGACGCCGGCTACGACATCATCCATGATCTGGACGGCGTACTCGACGAGTTCGATCGCGTGGTGGGTATCGAGCGCCTGCGCGCCGTGCATATCAATGACTCCAAGAACCCCTGCGGTGCCCATAAGGACCGCCACGAATGCATCGGTAAGGGTTATCTGGGTAGTGAAGAGTTTGGCGGCGGTATGCAGGTTATGCAGAATATTGTATCGAATAGCCGCTTGCGCGCATTGCCATTCATTTTAGAGACACCGAACGAACTTGCAGGTTATGCGGCTGAAATCAGACTGTTAAGGTCGTTGCAGCAGTAATGACTGTCACAAAGTGCAGTGTTCCATTCACGTTATGGGTTTGTTTCAATCAGTTTTCTAATTGCAGATTCTCCCAAGCGGGTGCATAATAACCATCAGTTTTTGCAGACCTCTGAATCATGTGGGGTCATTGGAAGGAGACTGATTATGAAGCTCAAGAAGCTTGGCGCATTTGCCGCCACGGGCGCCATGGCGCTCGCCCTCGCACTGACGGGCTGTGGCTCGTCCAACGCCACCTCTGGTTCTGATGCCGGTTCCAGCAGATCTGACGACGCTAAGGTCGAGAAGGTCGACGGCTCCAAGGAGTACGCGCTCGTCAAGGACGGTACGCTGACCGTCGGCACCTCTGCCGAGTACGCGCCGTTTGAGTACAAGGATGACAACGGCGATTATCAGGGCTTTGACCTTGAGCTCATCAAGGCTATCGGCGACAAGCTGGGCCTGGATGTCGAGTACGTCAACAATGACTTCGACACACTCGTACCCGGTGTCGCTTCGGGCGCTAAGTACGACGTCTCCATCGCGGCTATCACCGACACGCCCGAGCGTGAGAAGGAAGTCACTTTCTCCGATTCCTACTACATGGACGATCAGGCTATCGTGACCAAGGTCGATAACACCGACATTACGGCCGATAGCTACAGCGAGAAGCTCAACAATGCCGACGCTACCATCATCGTCCAGTCTGGCTCGACCGCCGAGGCCTTTGCCCAGGAGAACTTCCCCAAGGCCAAGATCGTCCCCTACAAGGACGCTACCGAGTGCTTCAGCGCCCTGCAGTCCGATAAGGGCGACGCCGTAGTCACCAACCGCTCCGTTGCCAGCCAGCTGACCGCCGAGCAGTTCAACACCTGCCAGACCATCAAGCAGATCAGCACCGGCGAGGAGTACGCCATCGCCATCAACCAGGGCAACACCAAGCTCAAGGACGATATCAACCAGGCCATCAAGGACCTGACCGACGACGGTACCGTCGACGCCCTCATGGCTAAGTACAACATCAAGTAAAATAGCTACTTGATTGCGCGCGGGCCCTTTCCGTTTTGGCGGAGAGGGCCTTTGCGCTTCTCTTGACGGAGAGCATTTCCGTCTTGTTTTGCCGGCAACTTCTACGATAGGAGCCACCTTGTCTCGATTGAACGAAGGGGCCGCGGAGCAGCGTTTTTTACTGCCCGCCTTGCTCCAAAAGCTAGCCTGCGTCATGGCCGTGGCGCTCGCGCTGGTGTGCGCGGGGGCATATGCGCCTACGACCGCCCAGGCGCTTGAGACCGCAAAGATTACCGCCCGACCCAATACCGGTTCGGGCAGCGCTGTGGTCGGCGGCACCGAGACGCGCATTACCTGGGAAGTTCAGGCCGATGCCGACGAGGAACTGAGCGGTCTTTCGCTGACGTTTGTCGACGGCACGACGTTTGGTACCGATGACACGCGATTGACGATGCTCTCGGGCGAGGACCTCATGGATCGTACGCCCATGAAGCCCACGTGCAAGGCTGACGGCCAGACGCTCAAGATCGACTTTGGCGAGACGGCGCCTGCCGGCGGCTATTTCCGTGTCGAGGTTTACGGCGTGACGTTTCCCGTCGAGGGCGGCGAAGAGGCCTTTAGCGGCACCTATACGCTCGCCGACGGTTCGACCAAGAAGATTTCCAAGATTCCTTCCGTCGAGATCAAGGGCGTGACGGCATTCGATAACTTTCTGGCCGATCTTAAGGAGCAGCCGTGGGTTGAGGCATGGAATTCCAACATGTTCCTTCGCCTGTTCCTGAACCCGGTCATTTTGGTCCAGAGCCTGCCGATCGTCTTCAAGGGCTTCCTCATGTCGCTCTCGATCGTGCTCGTGGCGTTTCCGCTGGCAATTCCCTTTGGCTTTGCCTTGTCGCTCATGCGCATTTCCAAGTCGCGCATCCTTCGTTGCCTTGCCGGCATCTATGTGAATATCATCCGTGGTACGCCGGCGTTCCTGCAGATCTACATCGCGTTCTTTGGCTTGCCGCTTGCCGGCGTCAAGGTTGATGACTATGTGCTGGGCGTCATCGTCATGGCCATGAACTCGTCCGCCTACCTGTGCGAGATTTTCCGTGCCGGTATTCAGTCGATCCCCAAGGGCCAGAACGAGGCTGCTCGCTCGCTGGGTATGAATGCCTTCCAGACACTGCTCTACGTTATGATTCCGCAGACGTTCCGCAATGTCCTGCCTACGCTGACCAGCGAGTTTATCCTGCTTTACAAGGATACGTCGCTGCTCGCGGCCGTGGGCGTGGTCGAGATCGTCATGAACGCCCGCACCATCGTGGCCACGACGGGCTCCATCACGCCGTACGTCGTTGCCGCGCTGTTCTACCTGGTCATCACCCTGCCGCTTGCGCGCTTGGTGAGCGGTCTTGAGGCGAGGCTGCTGGGTACGGCCGAAACCAAAAAGAAGCGTCCCACCAAGAGCGCCGGACAGGTCGTCGCGACGCCCGCCGATCACATCGCCGGTCTGTAAGGAGGTCCTATCATGAGCGAAACCAATAACTCGAACGAGGTCGTCGTCAGCATCAAGAACCTCCAGAAGGCCTTTGGCGATAACGTGGTCCTGCGCGATATCGATCTGGATGTGCACAAGGGCGAGGTCGTCGTAGTTCTGGGTCCTTCTGGCTCGGGCAAGTCGACGATGCTTCGCTGCATCAATCGTCTGGAGCATCCCACGAGCGGCTCGATTGTCGTTGAGGGCGTGGACGTGTGCGCCAAGGGCGTCGACCTCAACAAGGTACGTACGCATCTGGGCATGGTGTTCCAACAGTTCAATTTGTTCCCGCACCTGTCGGTCAAAAAGAACGTCATGCTTGCGCAGCAAAAGGTACTCAAGCGCAGCAAAGAAGAGGCCGAGAAGATCGCCATCGAGGAGCTGACCAAGGTTGGCCTGTCCGAGCGCATTGACTTTATGCCGAGCCAGCTCTCGGGCGGTCAGCAACAGCGCGTGGCGATCGCCCGCGCCCTGTCGATGAATCCTCACGTCATGCTCTTTGATGAGGCCACGTCGGCGCTCGACCCCGAGCTGGTTCGCGACGTTCTGGGTGTCATGCGCGATCTTGCACGTGACGGTATGACCATGATCGTGGTGACGCACGAGATGGGCTTTGCCCGCGACGTCGCCGACCGCGTTGTCTTTATGGACGGCGGCGTTATCGTGGAAGAGGGCACGCCGAGCGAGGTCTTCGACCACCCCAAGAGCGAGCGCACCAAGGCGTTCTTGGGCAATATCTCGTAGCCGCTTTATATGACTGACATAGCAGAAAACGGGAGCCGGATGTGATCCGGCTCCCGTTTTTGTTGGGACGCGAATGTGTTTTGGCGCAGAGCGCGTTACGGGCGGAGCTCATTGCCGCTAGGCGAGCTCGGCTCCAAGTGCGCGACAAGCCGCCTCGCCCTCATCGTCGGGGGCGTCGTAGCAAATGACGGAATCGACGACGTTGACACCTGCCTCGTCGGCATCCGCCTTCCAGTTGTCCATCCATTCGCCCTCGGCCCACGAGTAGGAGCCAAAAAGGACGACCTTCTTGTCGCCGAGGGCTTCCTTGACCTCATCCCACATGGGCTGGAACTCATCGTATTCAAGCTCCTCGGAGCCCATGGCGGGGCAGCCGAAGGCGAAGGCATCATAGTTCGTGGCCTTGCCGGCAGAGAAGTCGGCGCAGGGGATGACTTCGGCCTCGGCGCCCGCGGACGTGGTGCCTTCGGCGACAAAGTTTGCCATGGCCTCGGTGTTGCCCGTGCCGCTCCAATAGACGATGGCGATCTTGCTCATGTTGAGTCCTTTCGGTTGTGCGGCGTGCGGCCGCGGTTTGTACGTTCTATCGGGTCGCCTGGGCAAGTTGCGCCAAGCTGCAGCCCTGCTGATAGATATACGTGAGGTATTGCGTGCAGGCGCGATAGGAGTCGAAGGTCGTGAGCGCCTGCTCGACATTCGTGTAGACCTTCCAGGCGCCAAAGACCTTGTAGTTTTCGCCATGCTGGACGATAAACTGATGCACGTCTTCGTAGGGATAGCCCAAAAAGTAGCCAATTTCGTGGGGGAACTCGCAGGTGCAGCCGTTGTCGCAGTGTGCTTGATGGTCCAATGCGCATCGGGTTTGGCCGCATGCGCATTCCGCGGCGTTATTGCTTGCGAGCGTGATGCCAGATGCACAAGACATGCCGAGAGGTTGCCGGTGTCGTAGCCCTCCTTGGTGAGTGCCGTTTTGGCGCGCGGGTCAGCAAGATAAGTGGCGAGGCTATTGGGCCGACATGCGTATACGAGCGCCCCGCAGGGGCGCCAGACCAAAACGCTCAGATGGATACCGAACGGATTAAGCTCGTGATTGCACCGGGCGATAACGTTGAGCAGGCGTGCTCGGCGATCCTCGATCGCCGCAGTTACGCTTGAGCCTTATTGATCGGCATAGACTCCTGGATAGGTAAAGAGCGATGCCGGTTTGATGCCCGCGAGCGTGGGGGAGCAGTTGCGCACGACTGCCGCCTGAAACGTTGGGATGTCTATGGTTCGAGTCACGACGCTCCTTACGGATCTAAACTGTTAGTCTAGGAAAACTTATACACGAAAGTAAGCCTTGGTCAACTAAAAAGTTTGAAGAGGGAAACTAATTGACCGAACGGACATGATTTTGGGTTAAGATGGGAACACCCCATGGGGGTATCTAGATAGGGCTACTTGAAAGGGGAACGCATGAGTGACTTGCTCAACCCTGCGAATCTCATCGTGCTGGCCGTCATTGCCGTCGGCATGTTTTTTGGGCTGCGTCGCATTGCGGCGTCGACGCATGGAAAGAGCTGTTGCAGTGATGGCGCGAGCGGCAAGAAAGCCAAGAAGGTTGTGGTGGCAGACACCGACGAGTCCCACTACCCCTATCGTGAGGAGCTGCTTATCGGCGGCATGAGCTGCGACGGATGCGCTCGGAATGTGACGAATGCCCTCAATGCGCTTGATGGCGTGTGGGCTACGGTGACGTATGCGGACCACACGGCACGCGTACGCTCGAAGCGCCCGGTTGATCGCGACACAATCGAGACGGCGGTGAGGGGCGCGGGCTATTACGTTATGAAGATGTAGGCGTTGCCCTCTCCGGTGGGTACCAGCCTCCTGCCCATTGTGACTATCGGCATCCAAAAATTTGCGCAAAAATAACCTTTAGATGCGGCAAAAGTGGAGTTTGGTGACGGTTTGCGCGGAATTCGCCACCAATCGAGCATCTATTAACCCGTCCAAAAAATTACAGGTGTATATTTATACGCTGATTATTGCTGTGCTCAGATTGCAATTAATCGTGGACAGAAATGAAGAATGCTAAAACTGGGCTTTAGGACAGGGGAGGCTATAACCTTATGAGACGAGTGGGAACACTTGGCTTGGTGGCAGCGCTTGCCGCTATCTTGGTATCGCCGCTGCCGGCGCACGCCGAAGACGCTTCGGGTGCCGTTACCTACAATGCGGGAAATGGGTATTCCTTTGAGAAGCTCTCGCATCCTACGGTAGGAACGTCGCAGCCGGATGGCATCGTCGACTACCAGGGTGACGGTGCCATTGCCGTTCCGGGCGCTGATGGTAATACGGCCAACAACGAAGGCGATCGCGGCCAGAGCTACACTTGGGCGGCTGCGAGCTATGGTGACTGGCTTTATGTGGGCACCTGCTATGCGGCGATGGGCAACACGATGACGCTCATGAAAAGCGCGCTGGGCGATTCCTTTGATGCCGAGACCATGCGCCTGACGCTGGAGGCCATGTTTAACGGCACCTTCTTCTATGGACAGCAGAAGGAGGACGGCACGGCCGATAAGGACAGCAACAGCATCTTGCTCAAGATCAATACCAAGACCGGTGAGACCAAGCTGCTAATCTCTGATTCGCTCAACGGCGTCGCTCCTTTTTTCCGCAATGCCGTGAGCTATAAGGGTAAGCTCTATTTCTGCGGCACCGTCAGGTACAATGGCGGCCAAAACGGCCTGCCTGCTGTATACGAGATCGATCCTAAGACGGATGAGTACAAAGTTGTCTATCAGGGCCTTTCGAGCGCGCAGGATCAGGGTGCCGCCTTCAAGCAGGGCATTGCTACCGGTATCCGCGGCATGTGCGTCCATGATGGCCAGCTCGTCATCAGCAATGTGGGTAAAAATGCGGCCGGTAAGTTTGTGGCGACGATCCTGACGTCGTCTGACCCCTCGAAGGGCCAGGGCAGCTTCACCGAGATTGCCAACTCGGACACGCTGTTTGGCTATCCGGTGATTCGCTATCAGGACAGCATCTACGGCGGCGCCATTTGGGATATGGCCTCGTACAATGGCCATCTCTATGTCACCATCTGCACCGGCACGCCCGAGAACGCTCCCGATGATAATTCCATGCAGTCGTTTGCCATGGTCCGTGGCGACAAGAACGCCGACGGCAGCTATACGTGGACTCCGATTGTCGGCGACCAGGAGGCGGACGGTGCGAGGTATTGCTTTGGCATCGATCCCGCCCGCACCCGTTCTGGCGCTGCCAACCTCATCGTCTACAACGACTACCTCTATATCGGTGAATACAACGACGAGGAGATTGCTCTCGAGCGCATCCTGTTCAACAAATCCAACTCCGAAGAGGGCGGCAAGAGCAGCATGGGCGGCGTTGACTGCTCGTTTGTGAATGCCAATCTTGAGCAGTCGGTCAACATCTATCGCATGGACAAGAACGAGGACATAAAGCTCGTCGTTGGCGATCCCACCGAGATGTTCCCCGAGGGCGGTATTTCCGGCCTGGCTTCGGGCTTTGGCCGAAACGAGAACCAGTACATTTGGCGCATGCAGAAGTTCGACGGCAAGCTGTATATCGGTACCTTTGATACCGCGAGCCTGCTTGAGCCGATCGGCCAGTTCTCCAATGGCGACATTATCGATATGACGCCCGAGGAGTGGAACTCTCAGGTTCAGCGCCTTAGGGACCTGCTCGATCACCTGCTCGACAAGAAATCGCCTGACAAGCCCATCGTTCCCGTGAACACGCCTGCGGACGATGATTCAAACGAGGCCGTCGAGGTCGATGACGAGAAGGCTGAGGCCGTCGAGGTCGATGACGAGAAGACCGAGGTCGCTAAGGGCTTTGGCGACCTGAGCGATGCGCTGGAGGATGCCGCGGGCGACCTTTGCGATCAGGCCGCGACGATGTCCCAGGACGTTGAGGACGACGCCGCTTATGTCCAGAAGATCGATGGCGAGATCGCGTACTTCAAGTCCTTTGCCGACCAGTATCAGGACATGCTCGATAGCTATGAGAGCCTGAAGCAGCAGTACGAGGATGCCTATGGCACCGAGCTGCCGGGTGATATTCAGGATGCGCTCGATAAGCTGCTGAGCAAGGAGAACCTCAAGAAGCTGCAGAGTGTCCTTACGTGCATGTCTTACCTGCGCAATGCCGAGCGCGGCTTTGATATGTATGTGACCGAGGACGGCGTGAACTTTACGACGCTGACGACTAATGGCTTTAACGATCCGTATAACCATGGTCTGCGCACCTTTGCGGTGACCAACCAGGGTCTGTGCCTTGGTACCGCCAACCCGTTCTATGGTTGCCAGGTTTGGATCCAGCGCAAGGAGAATTCGGAGAATCCGATTGATCCCGGTACTCCGGATCCGACGAAACCCACCGATCCTTCGCAGCCGGGTGGCGGCAATCAGCCTGGTGGCAGCCAGACGGGTGGCAACGACCAGTCGAGCAGCACCGCGACGACCGTTTCGACGACCACTAAGAAGACTCCGAAGGACGGCTCGCTGCCTCACGCTGGCGACTCGACCCTCACGCTGGTCTTGGGATTGCTGGTTGCAGCTGCCGCAGTGCTTGGCATTGCTCTCGTCTTGCGCAAGCGTTCTCGTTGCTAGGCTCGACCACGCAGCTCGATGCCTTGGATATCGTCGAAGTTGATGGCGATATCCCTGAGTTTGAGCAGCTTGAATGCGGGTAACACTTCGTCGAGAATGCCCGTGCGGCTACGATAGCCGTACGTATCGTAATAGGTGACGCGGACCAGGTCGCCGCGTTTGAGGCCCTCGAGCTTTTCCGAAAGCTCGAGGGCTTTTTCTTCCGTGAGTTCGCATTTTGGTTCGACGGTGATTTCCTGCTTGCGCACGAGTTCGTAGTATCCCGTGAGGGCGGCAAAGGGCATAAACTGTGCGGCGCGGTTGGCGCGCACGGCACCGTTGGCAGTGAGCTTGGGGTCGGCGGCGCGGCGTCTGCCCTCGGGGTCCGCCAGGCGCTCGAAGGCGGTCGGCGGGCGCACGGGCTGTTGTTTGGGTTTAGGCACGGTGTCCTCCAACTTGGTCGTTGCGTTCGCGTGCGGTGGCGCCAGCGGTAAAGCTCAATCCTTTGACCAGGGCGTTCTTGCCGTACTTGCCCTTCACGGCCAGGACGGCGCGCGCCAGGTCGCGCTCGCGCTCATCGGCCTTAACATCGCTAAATAGATCGATGGTGGCAAATTCCTCGGGCACCAGATTGCCAAATCCTAGGTTGATGCGTTTGACCGGTCGTTTGGGATCGACGGTCTGCGCCCAGAGCTCATCGAAATAGCCCATGATCTTCTTAAACGAATTGGTGCGCTCGGGCAGCTTTCGCGAAGCGTTAGAGTGTGCAAAGAGTGCGGCATAGCCACCGCGCGGTTTGCCGCCATGCTCTCCCACAAAGATGCCATCGATTGCCTGCGCCTCGCGCACCAGGCGGCGCCGTTCGTCATCTCGCTGGACGGGCTTGGGCGCACGGGGTGCGAGCTCGGGGCCGGCGGTTGCGGCGGGCTCGATGCTCGACGTGCTCGAACGCAAATGCCCGCATCCGTCTACATATTGCGCTGTGCCGCTGGCGTCGAGGCGGCGTATGTCGGCGCGCTCGCTCGCGTAGCCTACAAAGAGCGAGATGCTGTCGCACACCACGTGCTTATCGACTAAGTCCAACACGGCGTTGTCGACCATCTCGCGCAAGACGGTGTAGGCCTGCTCGTAGGCATAACCCTTCGAGAGCACCTGTCCTGTGGTGGTCGAAGTTGCCTGCGGGCGATAGGCTTGGATATCGGCGATGGTTGTCGGCTCGCGCCCGAAGGCGTGGTCGATGAGATATTCGGCATTAACGCCGAGTTCGTCGTAGAGCAGGTTCTCGTCGAGTGCGGCGACGCCCATCAGGTCATAGACACCGTATTTCTCGAGACGGGCCGCCACGCCGGGGCCGATGCCCCAGATGTCGGTGATGGGGCGATGGGGCCAGATCTCCTTGCGAAAGACCTCATCGTCGAGTTTGCCGATGCGACTGGGCACGTGCTTGGCGGTGATATCAAGTGCAACCTTGGCCTGGAATAGGTTGGGGCCGATGCCGACCGTCGCCGTGATGCCGGTGCGCGTCAAGACCTCATCGCGCAACATGCAGGCGAACCCTTTCGCATCGGTGTGATAGAGGTCCAGATAGGGCGTCACGTCGATAAAGCACTCGTCAATTGAGTAGACGTGCACGTCCTGGGGGCTGACGTATTCCAGATAGATGCCGTAGATTTGCGCCGACACCTCCATGTAGTGCTGCATACGCGGTACGGCCTTGATGTAGTCGATGCCGTCGGGAATCTCGAACAGACGGCAGCGGTTGTGTATTCCGAGGTCCTTCATAGCCTGCGTGATGGCGAGACAGATGGTCGTTCGTCCGCGCGATTCGTCGGCAACGACCAGGCGCGTAGTGAGGGGGTCGAGGCCTCGGTCGACGCACTCGACGCTGGCATAGAACGTCTTAAGGTCGATGCAGATGTAGGTGTGACGCTCGTGCCCCACGCGTCCTCCCATCAAACACATGTTCTTATCGAATACATGTTCGATAATACCGGCTTGCGCGGACATCGTCAAAACCTGTCCCTTTTTGGTCGGTCGCCGTTTGAGGGCGGATTGGCAACGCTCGCTGATTGTAGTCTTGACCTGCGCTAGAATAGTGGCATCTGAATGTCCGGGCGCATGGAGGCGTGCGCCCGTATGCTGAGGAGGACTTTATGGCAACTGTTGCCGCACCTATCGATGCTACGTCGACTGCCGCTTGGAAGGCGCTCGAGGCTCATCAGGAGAAGCTCGAGGCCGAAGGTATCGACCTCAAGGCCTGGTTCGCCGCCGATGCCGAGCGCGTGAACAAGCTGAGCTTTGACGCTGGTGACCTGCACTTCGATCTGTCCAAGAACCTGGTGACCGATGAGACCGTCAAGCTGCTGTGCGATCTTGCCCGCGAGGTGAAGCTCGAGGAGCGCCGCGACGCCATGTTTTCCGGCGAGCACATCAACACCACCGAGGACCGCGCCGTCCTGCACACCGCGCTGCGCCGCCCGGCAAGCGAGAAGGGCCAGCTCATCGTCGACGGCCAGGACGTCGTCGCCGACGTGCACGAGGTCCTCGACCGCATGTATGCCTTCGCCGAGCGCGTGCGCTCCGGTGAGTGGAAGGGCGTTACCGGCAAGAAGATCGAGCATCTGGTGTCCATCGGCATCGGCGGCTCCGACCTGGGCCCGGTCATGGCTTACGAGGCTCTGCGCCCCTACGCCGACGCCGGTATCGACTGCCGTTACATCTCCAACATTGACCCCAACGATCAGGCAGAGAAGCTCAAGGGCCTCGATCCCGAGACCACGCTCGTGATCATCGTTTCCAAGACTTTCACCACGCTCGAGACCCTCACCAACGCTCGCGAGGTCAAGACCTGGATGCTCGAGCAGCTCAAAGCTCAGGGTGCCATTGACGGTTCCGATGAGCAGAACGCCGAGGCCGTGGCAAAGCACTTTGTCGCCGTTTCCACCGCACTCGAGAAGGTTGAGGCCTTCGGTATCGACCCCGCAAACGCCTTCGGTTTCTGGAACTGGGTCGGCGGCCGCTATTCTGTCGACTCCGCCGTGGGCCTGTCGCTGATCGTCGTGCTCGGCCCCGAGCGCTTCCAGCAGTTCCTCGAGGGCTTCCACGCCATCGACGAGTACTTCTGCAACACGCCGCTCGAGAACAATGCCGTCGCGCTGATGGGTCTGCTCAACGTCTGGTACGTCAACTTCTTCGGTTCCAAGAGCCACGCCGTGCTTCCGTACTGCCAGTATCTGCACCGCTTCCCGGCCTACCTGCAGCAGCTCACCATGGAGTCCAACGGCAAGCATGTCCGCTGGGACGGCAGCGCCGTGACCTCCGACACCGGTGAGATCTTCTGGGGCGAGCCCGGCACCAACGGCCAGCATGCCTTCTACCAGCTGCTGCACCAGGGCACCGTGGTGGTTCCGGCCGATTTCATCGCCTTCGCCAATACCGCCAACCCTGCGACCGATAGCGGCCAGGACGTGCATGAGCTGTTCCTGGGCAACTTCCTGGCCCAGACCAAGGCGCTCGCCTTTGGCAAGACGGCCGACGAGGTTCGTGCCGAGGGCACGCCCGAGCAGATCGTCCCGGCCCGTTGCTTTGAGGGCAACCGCCCGACGACCTCGATCTTCGGCGACACGCTGACCCCGTTTGCGCTCGGCGAGCTCATCGCCCTGTACGAGCACATCACGTTTGTCGAGGGCACGGTCTGGGGCATCGACTCCTACGACCAGTGGGGCGTCGAGCTGGGCAAGCAGCTTGCCAAGCAGATCACCCCGGCCTTCCACGACGACGCCGCCAAGGCCGAGCAGGACGCTTCGACCCAGGCGCTCATCGAGTTCTACCGCGCTCACCGCAAGTAGTCGCTGCTGTTAACGCATTGCGCCTTATAGCCAGGGGCCCGTATCCCATCGGATGCGGGCCCCTTTGCTTTGCCGTGGTCCCGGGGCGCACGGCCTTTGTGGAACATCGCCGGGGCGCCGCGCGCTGCGAGAACCCTGCGCCTAGATCTCGGCCTCCGCATGGCCTCGCTGCGCCTCGGGCAGCTCCCCGTAGAGCGGATGGTCTTCGAGCCTAAAGCGCTCGACCTGTTCGGGAGTGCGACCGCGTACAAAGAGCCACGAGCGATCGATCGGCGTCGCCATGAGCGTGCTGGGGAGCGCGTCGGCGCGGTCGGAAAACACCCGGGCACTCTCTGGATCCTGGAATGCCAGCACCAGATGCGTGTCGCAGTTGCCCATGATGGAGCGAGCGCGTGCCTCGCCATAGAGCGCATCGAGCTGGTTGGTCGACTGCAGCAGCAGCGTTGCCCAGATGTTGCGGCTCCGGATAATCGAGAGCACGTTGTCGATCTGGAGGATCTGCAGATTTGCGAAGTCATCGAGCATAAAGCGCGCGGGCATGGGCAGGCTGCCGTCGGGCTGCCTATCGGCCTCACGAATGAGGCCCATAAACGCCTGCGAAATAAAGAGGCCGGTCAGCGGATCGAGATTGCGGTCAATATCGCTCACGGTTACAAACAGGGCGCAGGGGGTGTGTCCCATGGAAGCGAAGTCCACCTGATGGCACTCACGATAGAGCTGTGCCGCACCGTCGAATCCCAGACACATGACCTTTTCGGCAAGGATGCCGACGATGCTCGCGTGCATGCGCTCGGCATTTTGCGTAATGGCGTAGCGCCGCCATAGCGAGAGGGCATAGCTTTGGGGGTCGGTCGTGATCAGGTCGTCAAACAATCGACCCGTGGCACCGTCCTGCAGGTGCTCGATCAGCTTGATGACCGAGCTGATCGTCTGCTCGTCGGCGGGTAGCTGTTCGGTGACGTAGGCGATAAGACACGACAGCAGGTTTGCCGCCGCATGATCCCAAAAAGGCTGGTTGTTGTCCTCGATGGGGCAGATGGCCTTTGCCACCGAGAGGATGTCCTGCTGGTTGGGCCTGCCGTCCGCCTTGCGGCGAATGTGCCTCAGGGGGTTGTAGCCGCAGCGCTCGATGCCGGGCGCAAGGGCCGGGACGGTGTTGAGGTCGGCGAAGTTGAGACATTGCACGCGGTAGCCGTGGGCTGCCAGCACGGGTCCCACTTCGCGACAGAGCGTGCCTTTGGTGTCGAGCACGATGTAGCTTGCGTTCATTTGCAGTAGGTTGGGCTTGAGGACGTTTCGGGTCTTGCCGGCTCCCGAGGGGCCGATCACAAGTGCGTTGTTGTTGAGTCCCGTTTGGCGGGTGTCGCAGGAAAGCGTTCGATCCTTGGCGAGGATGGTGGACAATGCGGACTCAGATGCGGCGAGGCGGCTGGCGAGGTTAGACATGGGCGACCTCCTTGGTGGTCGAGAGGATTTCGTGGGCAAAGCCGAGCTCGACGGCGCGCTCGGCCGAAAGGTAGGTGTCTTTTGCAGTGAGGGACTGGATGCGCTTGGGCGTGAGGCCGCTGCGGTCCGAGAGGATTTGCGTGAGGGTCTTGCGGGTCTGCATGAGACGCCGGCTGGTTTCCTGCAGCGCAAGTGCCGAGCCGCCTGCCCCCTGGGGGATCAGCGGGTCGTGAATCATGAGCTCTGCATGGGGCGCCATACGGCGATCGTCGCCGCCCATAAAGATCACGGCGCCCATGGACGCGGCGAATTCCAGGCAGACGGTGCGGATGGGGCACGATGCGAGGCGCATGGCGTCATAGATCGCAAGACCCGATCGCACGCTTCCGCCGGCGCTGGCGACAAATATGGTGATGGGGCGGCTGGGGTCGGTGGCATCGAGCAGGCGGATCTGCTGGCATAGGTCGTGGGCCATCGGGGTTTCGATGTTTCCCATGACGGAGAGCTCGCGACGGGCGAGCATCTCATCGTAAATGCTGGTGAGCGTGATACCTCGGGCGGATTCACGCATGGTGAGGGGGCTGATGATGGGGGAATGATTGGTGTCCATGAGGACTCCTTTCTGTTGGTTGTGTTGTGGAATAGGCTTGTTGCCCGCGGAGGGGCTGGCGGGCTACAGGGTTCGTCCGAGCCTGAGATCGAGCTCGGTTGTGGGGCAGGCTGCCTGTTCGTGCGGCTCGCAAGCGCCAAGGGCTCCAAAGCGATAGAGCGTTGCGGCGGGCGTGGTGTAGGCGAGCCGCAGCTGATGCTCGACAGGGGCACATCCGTCATTTTTGTAATGAGCCGCGTAGTACTGCGCGATGCTGGCGTTCATCTCACTGCCATTGCGATGGCGCTCAAACTGGCGTCTGCAGGTCTCGATGATCTTTGCTACCGACTTGGGTGCCGTCGCGGGAACAAGGGCGAGATAGCCCTCAAATAGCTCGTTGATGCTCAGGAGGCACAGCAGGTCGATTAGCGTCCTTATGGCTGCTCCCTCGGCGGAAAAGTGCGCGGTCATGCGGTTATATCGGTTGCGGTCGACGATGGCCGCATGGGGTCTTGGAGTTTTCTGCCCCGTGGTCCCGGGCTTTTGCCGCGCCTGTGTATTGAGCTCGACGTTGCAGCGCTTGAGGCCGTCCAGCGGAAGGAACAGTGCGGTGCGCAGGGTGTTCCGCTTGCTTTCGAGTTCATGACGCTCGTCGGGTTCCCATGCGAGCTTGAGTTTCGTGTCGAGCGCCGTAAGCATATGGGCTAGGCAGCCTACGGTAAGAACGCACGAATCGTTGCCGCGTTTTGGGGCATAGGGGTCTGTCAGCTTGCGAATGTCGGGGTCGCCCATGATCTTTGTGCAGCGCTTCAGCAGTTGAGGGTGGTCGGCCAAGATCGTCGCGAGCGGTAGCGACGCGTAGTTCTTGATGGTCGCGGCGGCAAAGTCGGCGTCATATTCGTTTGCATATGCTCGCTCAATTCGGGCATCCAGAATGCTTTTCTTATCGCCGTCTTCAGCGTGGTGGTTTGTCATAGCTTCTCCAATCGGTTGATGTTCGTGCTGTTTGTTGATGTGTTGGTTGTCGTGAGTGATGTGCTTGCCGTGGGTGATGTGCTGACGTTGGGGTGCTATGCGGTTTTCAATGAGCCCGTGAGGCAGTTGCTGCAGGGGCGGGATGGAACGGCCCATGCAAGGCGGAAGGCATCGTGCTCAAAATCGAGACAGCAATGCCCTGGGTGCCTCACATGTGGCAGTTACCTCATTAAGTTGTCATTGCGTTTGGGGTTGTACTTTGCCGATCTTCCTTCTCTTACACGCTAAAACTCAAACTTCATATGCTCGATCTACTTAAAACCGCAACGGCGGTCTTTTATCAACTTATATGTCGGAACGCGTCTTTGCAAGTACTTTTTTGCCTTTGTTTCAAATGGGGTGGTTTTGCAACCGTCATACGCGCGCTGTGCGAACGTGCCCGGCTCGGATAAGATAGTGCGCGATAAAAACGATGCAAGGAGGCACATATGGCAATCAAAGCCATCGCAATGGATATCGACGGTACGCTCACCAACGATCAAAAGGTCATTAGCCCGCGTACGCGCGAGAAGCTGCTCGCGGCGCAGGAGTCGGGCATTAAGCTCATCTTGGCTTCGGGTCGTCCCGCATGGGGGCTGCACGCCTTGGCGCAGGAGCTCGACCTTCAAAACCATGACGGTCTGCTAGTTGCCTTTAATGGCGCGCATGTGGTCGACGCTCAGACCGATGAGGTTCTTTTTGACCAGGCTATGCCTGCCGACGAATTGCATCGCCTGATTGATCACCTGCGTAATTTTGACGTGATCCCTATGATTTCGCTCGGTCGTGATTTGCATGTCGAGGACTCGTACCATTGCATGATCACGCTGCCTGACGGCTCGCAGAAGAATATCGTCAAGTATGAGCGCGACGCGTGCGATCTTAAGATTCGCGAGGTGGAGAGCCTGCATGAGGTCGCTGATGCTTATCCCGTGGACAAGCTACTCACTGCGGGCGATCCGGCCTACCTGCAGGCGCATTACGAGGAGATGTATGCGCCCTTTACCCAGACGCTTTCGGGCATGTTTACGGCCGACTGGTACTTTGAGTACACGGCGCCCGGTATCGACAAAGCCCATGCGCTCGAGGGTGCCCTGCCCAAGCTCGGCATCGATGCCAGCGAGGTCGTATCGTTTGGCGACGGCCAGAACGACAAGTCCATGATTGAGTGGGCCGGCACCGGTGTTGCCATGGACAACGCCGTCGATGAGGTTAAGGCCGTGGCCCAGATGGTGACCGCCAATAACAACGAAGATGGTATTGCAGTGGCGCTGGATAAGCTGCTGGGTTAGAATCGCCGATTAATGCATGGTTCGGGCGCCTGCTCGCGGGCGTCCTTTTGTTAGGGAGGGTGCCGTGTCCGCATTTCCGTTCGATGCCGTTATCTTTGACATGGACGGCGTCATTGTCGATACCGAGTATTACTACCTGGGCGAGACTGCCGCGTTTGCCAAGGAGCTTGGGCTTAATCTGACTCAAGAGGAGTTGAATGGGCAGGTCGGTACCTCGCATCAGTTCTTCCTGCATATGCTGGTCGATTGGTTTGAGCGTGCCGGTAAGGGGCATTTCACTGGCGAGGAAGCGTTGGCCCGTTGGGACGAATGGGCTCATAAGCGTCCGCGCGACTATCAGGCTTTGATTAACCCAGGCGCCGTGGATACGATTCGAGAGCTGCCGCGCCGTGGCGTTCGCGTGGCGCTTGCCAGCTCGTCGCCCATGGTTAGCATCGAGGAAGTGCTCAACGCATGCGGGCTGTCGGATGCCTTTGAGTATGTGGTGAGCGGCGAGCAGTTTAAGGAGAGCAAGCCCGAGCCCGACATCTACCTGCATGCGCTGGACCTGCTGGGGCTGCCCGCGAATCGCTGCTGCTGCGTTGAGGATTCCGTTCCGGGCATTACCGCGGGTAAGCGAGCCGGCCTGACGGTCATTGCCAAGCGCGAGGAGCGCTTTGGCTTTAGCCAGGATGCCGCGGACAAGATTATCGACCAGCTGCCGGAGCTGCTCACGCTTTCTTAGGAGCGCGGTAGTTGCGCGTTTTTCGGGTCTGATGAGTAAATAGCCAACATTTTGGTGCGACACCTAGCATACTTTAAGCTAATGCGGGCTTAAGGGCTTGTTGAATGCCCTTAAGCCCGTTTTAGAATTAATTGTGCTGGGAGAGGGTATATGCCACCGACTGAAGGGCCAACTGACGGTAAAGCAGCGATACCGCTGTACCAACAGGTCATTGATATCATTAAAAACGAAATCAACTCCGGCGCCTACAAGGCAGGCGCGCGGATACCCAACGAATTCGAATTGGCTGAGAGCTATAAAGTTGGCCGCGTTACCGTGCGACGCGCTATTGAGGAGCTCGTCCAGCAGGGCTATCTAACGAAGCGACAGGGGAAAGGCACGTTTGTCAATGCCCCCAAGCTCAAGCGCAAGATTCGCCAGAAGGATGACGTCCAGAGTTTTTCGGACGCATGCCGCCTTAACGGAATGGAACCGGGGGCGCGTGTCATTTCGAGAAAGATACTGCCGGCGGATTCCACCGAAGCACAGTTCTTTGGTGTTCCCGTTGGAACTGACTTGATTTGCGTTGAGCGTGTGCGTACTGCCGATGGCGTCCCTGTCATGCTCGAGAACAACATATACGTTTACGAGGACAACGCCTATCTATCAACGGCACCTCTATCTAACCAATCCATTTTTGAGTTCGTGCGCAACCGGACGGGCCGCACGCCCGCGTTTACCGACCCGTGCACGCTCGAGATCGCGTGCGCGTCGCCCGAGGTCGCTCGACTGTTGGCAGTTCCCGTTGGCGAACCCTTGTTTTATATGGAAGCCTTCTTTTTCGATGAGCAGCGGCGGCCGTTTATCATCGGTCGTCAGCGAATCGTTGGGTCTCGCTACGTTTTTGACATCTAGGACATTGCGAATGGAAGCGCCCGGTGGATCATCTCACCGGGCGTTTCCATACCGTTCACGGCGCAAACGCAACCGTTCAACCGCGTTGTGGCAATCAGTTTGAAATTATCTTGATGAAGGAAAAAGCTGCTGGTAATCTATGGGACGTCATAGAACGTTTGCATTGTGCAAACGTTGAAGCGAGATGCGATGCAGTCTCGAGTTCTTTGGAGGTATCTATGTCAGATACGAAGGCGAAGAAGACAAACAGACGTTTTAAGTTCAAATTACCGCATGTCTATACGATCATGTTCTTGCTGATCGTTGTCTTTGCGGTCCTGACTTGGATCGTTCCCTCTGGTCAGTATCAGCGCAAGACGATTTCGACAGCGGCGGGCGAGCGTGAAGTCGCCGTTGCTGGAACCTATGAACAGGTCGATAAGAACTACACCGATTCCGAGACCGGCGAGACCATCAATCTGGGCCAGGATATCTTCGCGGTTCTGCAAGCGCCCACCAAGGGTATCCAAGAGGCTGCCGACGTTGTTGCGTTCGTCTTATTGATTGGCGGATCGTTCGCAATCATCACCAAGACCAACGCTTTGAATGCCGGCATGAGCCGTGTGATTAAAAAGCTCAAGAACAAGGACATCCTCATCATTCCCATCACGATGACGTTGCTGTCCATTTGTGGCACTACGTTTGGTATGTCTGAGGAAGCCCTGCCGTTCTATGCCATCTTCATTCCCATCATGATGGGTATCGGTTATGACTCGATGACGGCATTCATCATCTGCTTCCTTGGTCCTAACCTGGGATATTGTGCTTCGACCATCGACCCGTTTAATGTTTTGATCGCCCAAGGCATCATTGGCATCGAGGGTAATCCGCAACTGTGGCTGCGTGCCGTTTCTTGGGTCATCTTCACTGCCGTCGGTATCGCATGGGCCATGCGCTACGCCATGCGCGTCAAGAAAAACCCCGAGTCGTCCATTGTGTACGAGGACGATAAGCTCAAGCGTATTGAATTTTCCGTGACCGATGCCTCCATCGAGGAAGAGTTCACTATCCGTCAGAAGCTCGTGCTTATCGATTTTGCTTGCGGTATGGGCATTATCGTCTGGGGTCTTGTTACCCAGGGCTGGTACATGAATCAGATTTCCGCCGTGTTCCTTGGCATGGGCTTGCTTGCCGGTATCCTGGGCGGCCTTGACCAGCAGACGATCGCAGAGGAGTTCGTTAAGGGTCTCGCCGACTTTGCGTACGCTGCCGTCGTTATCGGTATCGCTCGCGGTATTCTGGTCATCGCCGAGGGCGGCATGATCATCGACACCATCCTCCAGGCGCTCGCTACCGCGCTCGCCGGTGCACCCGCCGCCGTCTACACCACGTTTATGTATGTCGTCCTTGGTCTGCTCTCTTTGCTGGTTCCCTCGAGTTCTGGCCTGGCGGCGCTCACCATGCCCGTTATGGGCCCCCTGACCGAGCTCATGGGCCTCAATCCCGAGGCGGCCGTCACCGCGCTCCAGTTTGCCAACCAGACCATCAACACCATCAGCCCCGTGGCGGGCATGACGGTCGCCGGCCTTGCCGTGGCTAAGATTTCGTTTGGCCAATGGTGGAAGACCATTTGGAAGTTCTTCATCTTCATGGTCGTGTTTGGCTTGGTCATTACTGCCATTTCCGGCATGCTTCCGGCGTAGGTGGTTGTGATGTCTGATCGTTTGACGGTCCTGACGTCTAAGAGCGTCTTTACCGGTACGGGGGACCTGCGGTTTGAAGGTTTCGTAGCGGTCCGTGGTAATCGAATTGAGGCTGTTGGCACCAAGTGTGAGCTAGCTTCGTATTTGACCCAAGCGGACGAGGTAGTTGACCTGGGCGACCGTACCGTCATGCCTGGCCTGATCGATGTGCATACCTTCTATACAGGCTGGGCGCTGCGGACATTGGGGTCTGATCTGTCCGGCATCGCTGATGCCAAAGAGGCCGTGTCGCTCTTGCGTGCATGGAAAGAAGGTCATCCGGATTGCGCGGCGGCTTTTGGCCACAACCTACCCGAAACGTTGGCATCGGATGCCGAGAACGCAAATACGGCAGCTGTGTTTGACGAGTGTTTTGGCGATATCCCTGTCGTCTGCTTTACGCCGGGCGCGGAGACCTGCGTTCTCAATGCTGCCGCCAGTGCGCGATATGGCTTTACACCCCAGGCGTGCTATGCCGAGAAGATCTGGCGCATGATGAGCGATTTCCTCGCGCTGCCCGAGGTGCGTGCCGGCTATTCGGACTACATGAACATGCTTAACGAGCGCGGCGTTACCGCCATCAAGGAGATGGCGTTTGATGACTACTACGGCTTTGCCGACGAAATGGCTCGCCGTGAGGAATCTGGCGAGCTGACGGTTCGCGTCTCTATGATGTCGCAGCCGGTGGGCGCTGGTGCAAATCTGGCATATGCTCGCGAGGCACGAGAGCGCTTCCGGGGACCGTTCGTTCGTTTTTCTGGCTTCAACCGTATGACCGATCGCGGCGTATGGGCGGGGCTTGCCGAGATGATTGACCCCTATGAGGATACGGCCGATGCGGGCGCTGCCGGCAAGACGGTCGTCGAGGAGCCAGAGTGGGATCTGATTGAAAGCGAGCTGCGTGCAATTGATGCTGACGGCTTCCGATATTCCTTGCATTGCCAGGGCGATGGCGCCGTTCGTCGCACCGTGGCGCTCTATGCCTCGCTGCCTCGAGACGAGCATGGACGGACGCTTCGCCGCCATGCGATTACCGATCTCGAGAACTCTGACCCGACCGATCTTGTCGAGTTTGGCAAGTTAGGTGGAATTTGCGAGGTCTATCCGCAGATTCTGACGCTGGACCGGCGCGAGGATTGCCTGTCGATGATGCGTCGACAAATTGGCGAGACGCGACTTTTGCACAGCTGGAATCGCCGCGGCATGGAAGATTCCGGATGCACAGTGTGCTGTGGCACGGATTTGCCGCTGTTGATTCCGAGCTTGGGCGAGTCAATCTACAGTGCGTGCGGCGGATACTTCGACGACGGACTGCCCGTGAATGAGGTCAACACGCTGACGCTTGTCGAGCTCTTGTGCGCTTGGACTGCCGGGGGCGCGTACGACCTGATGCGCGAAGACGAGCTGGGTACGCTTGAGGTTGGCAAGCTTGCCGATATCTGCGTGCTCGATCGGGATGTGTTCGACCTCGATTATCGCGACGCACGTGATCTTGCGGTTGACATGACGATGTCGGACGGACAAATCGTGTTCGACCGAAATAAGGAGGCATAAGATGTCTGAATCCAAACCGACGCTGCGCCGCGAGCAGATTGCGGGCATGAATATCCACTACATCATGTGGTCGCTCGATTACTTCCTTGATGTTCAGCAGCGCTTGGGCTTTGAGTCCATTGAGCTGTGGTGTGCAGAGCCGCATGTGACGCTCGACCATACGGGTTACTTTGAGGCTGAGGTCCTGGCGAAAAAGGCTGCAGACCGTGGGCTTAGGTATCGCACTCTGTGCCCCGAGAATGTTGTCTATCCTTGGCAGTACTGCGCACGCAAGCCGCTGCATGAACAGCGCAGCCTGGCGTACTTTAAGCACGGCATTGAGCTTGCCGAGGTACTTGGGTGCGACCGTATGTCCGTCAACTCGGGCTGGGGCGACTGGGACGAGGACCGCGAGGAAGCCTGGAAGCGCAGCCGCGAGCACTTGTCCATTCTGGCGGAGTATGCCGGCGAGCACGGTCTGGTGCTTACGATGGAAAGCCTGCGTCCCGAGGAGAGCAACCTTGTGACGACGGTTTCCGATGCGAAGCGCATGATTGACGAGGTCGCGAGCCCGTACTTACAGCCCATGGTTGATACAACCGCGATGGGCGTTGCTGGCGAGACGCTCGAGGACTGGTTTGCCACCTTTGGTGATGGGGCAATTCACGAGATGCACTTTATCGACGGTGACCCGTATGGCCATCTGGTGTGGGGCGATGGCAAGCACGATATGGACGCCTTCGTTGCCACACTCAACGCCCATGGTTTCGACGGCATGCTGGGCCAGGAGATCACGGACGGTCGTTACTACGATGACCCGGCGGCGGCAGATGCCAAGAACATGGCCGCATTCGAGAAATATCTGATTGACTAAAACAACTATCGGCCACGCAACCAACGTCATTGATTGCGGCCAAACAAGAAAGGAACTGGATATGAACGCACACGATCTGATCAAAGAGGCAATTGCCGAGAAGGGCAAGTTCGACAGCGTCTACTGGATTGCTTGCGGCGGCTCCATGATCGATTTGATCCCGGCTCATGAGCTTCTGCAGCGCGAGGCAACCACCTTCACTTCGTATATCTATACGGCTCGCGAGTTCGATATCATGCGTCCGCGTCGTCTGGGCGAGAAGTCCCTGGTCATCGCTTGTAGCCATAGTGGCAACACTCCCGAGGTCGTCGAGGGCTGTGAGATTGCCCTTGCTGCCGGCGCTACGGTGATCGCCCAGACCGACAACGCTGGATCTAAGATCGACTCCGGCAAGTGGACCACGTGGGTCTACCCGTGGGGCGAGGGCGTGCCGCAGGCCGAGGTCCCCGCTGGCATTTCGCTGTCGCTTGCGGCCGAGCTGCTCGATCAGCAGGAGGGCTACGCCGATCTTGCCGATATGTATGCCGGTATCGCCGAGATGGATAAGATTCTTCCCCCGGCACGTGAGAAGGTAAATGCCGAGCTGGGCGATCGCTTTGCCAAGCTTTGTCAGGAGCACGAGTTCTTCTATATTCTGGGCAGTGGTCCCAACTTTAGCCAGACCTACGGTTTCGCTATCTGCTCTCTTATGGAGATGCAGTGGCAGCACTGCAGCTACATCCACTCTGCCGAGTACTTCCACGGCCCCTTCGAGGCTACTCAGGATGGCGTTTTTTACTTCCTGCAGATGGGCTCCAGCGAGTGCCGTGCTATGGACGAGCGCGCCCTGGCGTTCCTTAAGACGCATACCGATACGCTGATGGTGCTCGATGCCAAGGAGTACGGTATGGAAGCCGTGCCGGCGAGCGTCCGTGCCTATCTGGACCCGGTGCTGTTCTACGCCATGAACTGCGAGCTGCGTGCTGCACGCGGCAAGGTGTTTGATCACGATCCCGATTTCCGTCGCTATATGGGCGTCGTCGAGTACTAGAAGGGACAAAGGCCATGGCATTTAACGTTAACGCGCTCGGATTTGGCGACAACGTCGTCGATCGCTACGAGCATATCCACACCATGTATCCTGGCGGTAACGCGGTTAACTTCGCCGTTTATGCCAAGAAATGCGGTGCCGCACGCTCTGCATACATGGGCATTTTTGGCAATGATGCCGCTGCCGAGCATGTCATTGCAAGCCTCGAGGATGAGGGTATCGAGCTTGACAAGTGCGAGCAGATGATTGGCGAGAACGGAGCGGCTCGCGTGACCGTCGTTGACGGTGACCGTGTCTTCCTTGGCTCCAACGAGGGCGGTATCCGTGGCGATGCGCGCTATGTCCTCGATCGCTTTGACCTTGCGTACATGAAGCAGTTCGATGTGGTTCATTCGGGCAACTATTGCTTTACCGAGCGCGAGCTGCCCAAGTTGAAGGCTGCGGGCGTCACGGTCTCTTTTGACTTTTCGGACGACTCTACCGACGAGTACTACGAGCAGATTGCGCCCTACGTCGATTTCGCTTTCTTTAGTGCGGCGGATGCCGCGAGTGAGGACGAGATCCGCGAGCGTCTGGCATGGGTGAAGGGCTTGGGTCCGCGTTTTGTGTCGGCTACGGCGGGCGCCGAGGGCTGCATTGCTTACGACGGCGAGCGTTATTACCGCCAGCTGGCTAAACCGGTAACGGACATGAAGGACACCATGGGGGCGGGTGACTCGTTCCTTACCTCGTTTTTGATGTGCTATCTCGATTCCGCCAAGCGTGGTGAAGATGGCGCCGAGGCCATCGAGCGCGCGCTCGACTTTGCTGCCGGGTTTGCCTCGACCGTGTGCGGCATGGAAGGTTCTTGGGGCCACGGAGCACCAATCGTCGAATAGCCGAGCGGTCCCGGGGAGGTGCAGGATCCTCCCCGGGACCTCGTGTGCAAAAAATGCCAAATATGAGTAATGTATCCATTCCGGTAGCAGTACTCATATTTGGCATTTTTTGCACACCAGGGGTTAGCGAAGGTCAAAAACAGAGCGCGCATTTGTTAAAACTATCGACTCGATGCGCTTTGCGTTGCAGTTTTTGAGCGAGGTGATGCGTTCTGAGGTCCTTGTGAGCGACCTGATGAGCGACTGCGTGCTTGTTTCTGTGTTTGGCTCGGCCGGCGCATCGGTCTCGAGCAGTAGGCGGTCGAGTGGAATCTGTCGTGCGTATTCGCGACCGCGCTTGGTCGCGAGCATGCGTTCGTTGACGGAAAAATAGCAGCCCGCATTACGCGCGCGGGTGAGTTCGTCCGAAGTGCCGCTAAACCAGTGGAAGATGATAGCGGGGGAGTCGGGGTTTGGGATGAGTAGTCCATGCGATTCGAGGACGTCCAGTACGGCTCCTGCCGAACGAACGGCGTGAATTGATATCACGCGCCCGGTAAGAGGATGCTGCACGAGCGCATCGCAGAGCCGGTTAAGTGCCTGTATTTGTAGCGGCTCACTTCCAGCAAAGCGCGCGGAAAAGTCGAGTCCGACTTCGCCGATGTAGCGTTCTTGGGCAGCAACTTCGCAAAGCAGATTGACTTCGGCAAAACCGCAGTGGCCATCGGCGAGCCACCAGGGGTGAAGCCCAACGCCGGCGATGATGCCCGGGTGGCGACGAGCGCGCTCGTTTGCGGCCGAAAAGTCGCGTGGATCGGCGCCGCAATCAAATAGACCCAAGCCCAGCGCCGTTGCCTCATCGGCAACGGCGTCCGGGTGGGCCATTAAATCAAGATGGCAGTGTGCATCAAATAACCGGGGCTCCATCTCGGTGCGCTCCGCTAGTCTAGGCGCTGGCCATCGGCGCGCACGCGCTCGATGCCGCGACCGCTGATCTGGCGGATAACCTCGCCGGCGATCATCTGACCCATGATGGGCGGCATAAAGCTGGCGGTTCCCAGCTCGGTGCGCTCGTGGATGTTGGAAGGATCGCGGGGCTGTGTCTTAACCGATTCCTCGCAGCTAAACAGTACATGCAGGCTCTTGATTCCGCGCTTCTTGCATTCTTTGCGCATGATGCGGCTCATGGGGTCACGTACCGTATCGAAAATGTCGGCAAAGCGGAGGCACTCGGGATGGAGCTTGTTGGCCCCGCCCATGGAGCTAACCAAACGAATGTCGTGGTCCTGAGCATATTTGGCAATGGTGAGCTTGGCCGAGATGGTGTCGATGGCGTCGACGACGTAGTCGAGCTTGCCGTCCGTCTGCTCCAAAACGCTCGCGAAGAAATCATCGATGTTGTCGTTCAGCAAGTATTCGGTGCGCTTGATGACGGTGGCGGCGGGATTGATGTCGTGGATCATGGCCTCCATCACGTCAACCTTGCGCTTGCCGACGGTGCTGTGAAAGGCGATGGCCTGGCGATTGATATTGCTGGGCGCGATGATGTCCTTATCCAGAATGACGAAATGACCAATGCCGCCGCGGGCGAGTGCCTCGCAGCAGTTGGAGCCCACGCCTCCGCAGCCGAGCACTAGCACCGTAGCATCGGCGAGCTTATCGAGTGCCTCGCGGCCCATGATAATCTCGAGCTTGGTGTCGCGTGTCTCGATGGCGGCTGCGGCTGTGGTCTCGGTCATAGATATCCTCCGATGGGGAGTCGGTCGTGTTTTAGCTATCGCCATTATAGGTATTATTGCGATTCCATTTGAGCCCTTGGGCTTGTTGAAATGGGATCGGGATTCGCATAAGATTGAAGCAGATGGCACCCGTTGCAGCGGGTTGGCCAACTCCGAAACACGTTTATGGCGTGAGAAGTGGCCGTCTTCGCATTACGCGGGGGCGGCTATTTCATTCGACCTCCAATGTGGATGCCGAGCTCCACAGCCGCGATTACAAGCAATAACAACGTCAGGACATCGTCAATACTCATAGTCCATCTCCTTCTCGGGTAGAGGGAGCTGGCCCATCTGCTTCAACTTCCATTGTAGCTAAATACGAACGAATGTTCTATAGATGTTCCTGTATTAGATAATTAGACAAACATCTAAATATCGAGTATAGTGTGCGCGTCATGAGAGATGATGAGAGGAGGTCTTATGCCGGGAGAGGGCTTTAAGGCGCTTGCCGATCCAACGCGACGGCGCATTTTGGAGTTGCTGCGCGAGGGCAATTGCACGGCGGGGGAGCTTGCCGAGCATTTCGATATCAGTAAGCCGTCGCTGAGCCATCACTTGGCGACGCTCAAAAACGCCGGGTTGGTGACCGACGAACGTCATGGCCAAAACATCGTTTACAGCTTAAACACCACCGTCATGCAGGACTTGATCGGTTGGTTTATGGGCTTTACAAACACGGAAGGTGATAAGGATGAATAACGAAAACAAGGGCATTCACGCCACGGGGGTATCGCGGCGTGTGTGGATTGCGCTGATCGCTCTGTGCGTCGCCAATGTCGTAGCGCACCTCATGGTGATGCCGAGCTTGCCTGGGCAGATTCCCACGCACTGGGGCGCGAACGGAGCCGTCGACGGTTGGGGTCCCAGCTGGATGGCCTCCGCGCTCGGCGTGCTGCCTCTGGTGCTTCTCGCAATGTTCTGCGTGGTGCCGCGCATCGATCCCAAAGGTGAGGCATATCGAACCTCGGGCAAGTTCTATCAGGGCTTCGTAATCGCCTTCACCTTGTTCATGTGCGCCATAAGCTGGCTGGGAGAGCTTACGGTCTGGGGCGTGGTGCCGGCGGTCGGTTCGGTTAACGTGCTGATTTCCGGTGTTGTCGGTTTGCTGTTCATCGGCGTAGGCAACTACTTGCCGCGTGTGAAGCAGAACTATACGCTCGGTATCAAGACGCCTTGGGCGCTTGCCAATCCCGAGAACTGGCGCCGTACGCAGCGCTTTGGCGGTGCCTGCTTTATGGTGCTGGGCTTTGGCCTGATTGTGATGGGCGTGGCGGGTAGCGTGCTTTCGAGTGAAGTCGTCGCCGCGGTGATTGCGGTTCTGGCGTTTGGTTCGGTTGGAGCCGTCTACGTCTACTCGTATCTGCTGTGGCGCAAATCGCAGCGAGCCGCTCGCTAAGGTTGCGGAAAACTAGCGTACGCAGTTCATAGTATGTTCCGGGGGAACTTTTCCCAGGTAGTATTAGGGGGTATGGGCAACCATGCCCCTATTTCGTTACGTTTCAGAGCTGGTTTTTCCATTTCGTTTCCACTAAAGCGAAACAAGAATAGGAAAACAGCAGGTAGAAAGGATAAAACAGGCATATGGCGGAGTTTATCTACCAGATGTATCAGGCTCGCAAGGCCCATGGCGACAAGGTGATCCTTGACGACGTGACCCTGAGCTTCTACCCCGGTGCCAAGATCGGCGTTGTGGGTCCCAACGGCATGGGCAAGTCGACCCTGCTCAAGATCATGGCCGGCATCGAGGAGGTCTCCAACGGCGATGCCAGGCTCACCCCCGGCTACACTGTGGGCATCCTGCAGCAGGAGCCGCCGCTCGATGACGACAAGACCGTCATCGAGAACGTGCGCATGGCGTTTGGTGATATGATCGCCAAGGTCGATCGCTTCAATAAGATCGGCGAGGAGATGTGCGACCCGGATTGCGACATGGACGCCCTCATGGCCGAGATGGGCAAGCTCCAGGACGAGATCGACGCCGCCGACGGCTGGGATATCGATTCCAAGCTCGGCCAGGCCATGGACGCCCTGCAGCTGCCCGATTCCGACATGCCGGTCAACGTGCTTTCCGGCGGCGAGCGTCGTCGCGTGGCCCTGTGCAAGCTGCTGCTCGAGGCTCCCGACCTGCTGCTGCTCGACGAGCCCACGAACCACCTGGACGCCGAGTCGATCCTGTGGCTCGAACACTTCCTGCACAACTACCAGGGCGCGGTGCTTGCCGTTACGCACGATCGCTACTTCCTGGATAACGTTGCCGAGTGGATCTGCGAGGTTGACCGCGGTCACCTTTATCCCTACAAGGGCAACTACTCAACGTATCTGGAGACCAAGGCCGCGCGTATCGAGGCTCAGGGCAACCGTGACGCCAAGCTCGCCAAGCGGATGGAGGCCGAGCTCGAGTGGGTACGCAGCTCGCCCAAGGCTCGCCAGGCAAAGAACAAGGCCCGTCTTGCTCGCTACGAGGAGATGGAGGCCGAGGCCCGCGCAAGCCAGAAGCTCGACTGGACCGACATCCGCATCCCTGTGGGCCCGCGTTTGGGCAACAAGGTGCTCGAGGCCCATCATCTGCACAAGGAGTTCGATGGCCGCGTGCTCATCGATGACCTTTCGTTCACCCTGCCGCGCAACGGCATCGTGGGCGTGATCGGTCCCAACGGCGTGGGCAAGACCACACTGTTCAAGACGATTGTGGGTCTGGAGCCGCTGACTTCGGGCGAGCTCGAGGTGGGCGAGACCGTCAAGATCTCTTACGTCGACCAGAACCGTTCCGGCATCGACCCCGACAAGAACCTATGGGAGGTCGTCTCGGACGGCCTGGACCACATGATGGTCGGCGAGACCGAGGTTCCGAGCCGCGCTTATGTGGCGAGCTTTGGCTTTAAGGGCCAGGACCAGCAGAAGCGCGCTGGCGTGCTCTCCGGCGGCGAGCGCAACCGTCTGAACCTGGCGCTCACGCTCAAGCAGGGCGGCAACCTGTTGCTCCTCGACGAGCCCACGAACGACCTCGACGTCGAGACGCTGTCCTCGCTCGAGGCGGCGCTGCTCGAGTTCCCGGGCTGCTCGGTGGTCATTAGCCACGACCGTATGTTCCTGGACCGCGTCGCCACGCACATTCTGGCGTGGGAGGGCACCGACGAAAATCCGGGCAACTGGTATTGGTTCGAGGGCAACTTCGAGGCCTATCAGGCCAACCGCATCGAGCGCCTGGGCGAGGACGCAGCCCAGCCGCATCGTATTCACCGCAAGCTGACGCGTGACTAATTTGTTACGCGGTTTTACCAAACCGCGTAACTGCTCGACGCTGCGCGGGCCGCAAGCACCCCATCTTGCCGTTCAAACCGTCGCTCGCGTACCGAAGTACGCGTCGCTCCTCTTTCACGGCAACCTGGGGCACTTGCGGCCCGCTCGCTGTTTGTTACGAAACACCGATGAATGCTAATAAAAGCGGCTCAAATCCTAGTCGGGATTTGAGCCGCTTTTCGTTATTGTTCGGATTCTTCGACTTTATCGATGGTCCAGGCGGCTCCGAGACCGCCGGTGGTGTTGCGGCGGATGCGCACGGTGACTTCGCGGCGCTCGCCGGCCTGCGTGTAACGCAGGGGGAAGCTTGCGCGGTTTCGCGCGACCTCGATGGTACCGCGCTCGCGGGCGATCCAGTAGTACTCGCCGACGATGCCGAGGGTGTCGGCGCCGTAGGGGAGATAGGTTGACAGCTGGTGCAGAAGCGGGCCGGGGCAGAAGATCTCGGTTGTGAAATCGACGGGGAAGTCCTTGGGGATGGCGGGCGCTGCAGGTGCGGGGGTTGGGGCTGCTGCGGGTGCCGAAGCCGGTGCCGGTGCGGGAATTTGGTCGCAAGCAGAGGTGAGCACGGACTCGATGACGGGTGCGGACTCCGGCGTCGTTTTCGGCTTGATCGTGGAATCTGCGGGCTCCACGGTGACGGGCGCGTCTGCAGCTGCAGTTTCAACCTCAACCTGCGTCGCGTTCTCGTTCTCGACGCTCGGCTTTACCTCGATGGGCGTGGATGCCATGGTGGTGATGCCGGCGTTGGCGTTCTCGGGATCATAGACGACCGTGAGCGAGATGGCGGGCTGCGGCGTCTCGGGCTCCGGCGCCGACTCGGTAGCGCCTTGATCGGCGGGCTCGTCGGACTGATCGTCCTCAGCCTCGTCGCCAAAGTCGTCGCCAAAGACATCGCTGTTTTGGAACGCAGGCGTCTCAGGCTGGTCAGCGGCTTCTTCGGTTGTCGACTTGGGAGCCTCGTCGAGCTCCGCAGTGGTTTCCTGCTCGGATATGACTTTGGAATCGGTCGTGGCGGCGATTTCGGTTTCGGCTTCTGCTGTTACCTCAATAGCGACTTCGATCTCTGCCTCGGGCTCGGGTTCCGGCGCGGCTTCAACCATGGCTTCGGGCTCGGGACGCTTAACGTGCTTAGGGCGCACGGCCTTGAGGTCCTTCTCGCCGCGCTTTTTCTTTTTGTAGGACTGCTTGGCTCCCTTGGCTGCCTTGGGCTTGTCCTCGCCCTTGGCAAGGGCGGCATCCCAGGTATCGTTGGCGATGACGGTGGCATACAGGCGACCGCCCTTAAAGACGGTCAGTCTAATGCAGTCGTCGAGCTCCTCGAGCAGCTCGCGCGTGGACTCGAAGCCCAGGTCATAAGCGGTCATGTCGCCGGCGGCGAGCGCCTCCTTGACCTGCGTCATAAACGTTTGCTTGCCGCACCCAATCGCGTCGCGCAGCAGACGATACAGATAGATGTGGTTGCCCAGCGATAGCGTGGGCGTAACTATTGTCTTGCTCATGGCAAATCTCCTCTTTACACACCAAAGCATCTTACCATCGCACGGGCCTTGCCATCTCGTCGCCCAAGGTAAACGGGCGCGACCGTTGCCGGTTCGCGCCCGTTATGCAGGTCGGTTATCTATGAGAGACAAACGTGCTTAGTTGCCCGATGCCGTGTCTTGGCTCGAGCTGTCTGATGCCGTGCCGGAAGCGGTTCCGCTCGAGCTGTTGGTGTTGCTATTGTCGGTAGATCCCGTGCCCGATGCATTGCCGCTCGTCTGGTCGCCTGTGCTCGGTTGAGAGCCGTCAGTCGTTTGGCTTGAGTCAGTCGTGCTGGATTGCGTGCCACTGTTGGCCGTAGAGGAATCGGCGCCCTGCGATTGATCGGGGGTGTTCGATGACGAGTCGGTGGATGCGGAGTTGCCCTGCGGGTCGTCCTGCTGGCTTTGCGATTGACCGGAGCTATCCGCGTCGTGCTCGGTCGTATGCGACGAAAGGATCGGCTCGGGGCGCTCGCCCAGGCCCTCACCGGCAGTGGTGATAAGGATGGCGCCGGCGCAGGCGATGACCGCGACGATGGCGATGGCGATCGAGAAGATGATGACCTTCTTTTGCGTCTGGCTGCGCTCTGCCGCTGCCTTGGCGCGCAGGCTGTCGGGGGCGACGCGCGCCGTGGTCGCGCGCCCTGCAATCTGGCGCATCTCCTGGGTAGTTGCGGCGCCGCCTAAGTGCTCCTCGGCATTAAACTCAACGGGTTCATAGGCGCCGGCGGGGTAGTCGACGTCGGCGTGCGTACCTTTGAGGGCTTTGGCGCTGGCGGAGATAAAGTGGCGGTAGACCTGCGAGGACACAACGGTGATGACCGAGCTCACGGCGGCGCCAATTACTGAACCGGCAATACCAATCTTGGAAGCAAGCGCGACGCTCGTGGCGGCGGCTGCGGCGCCGGCGATGATCTGGGGAATGGAAATGTCATCGAACAGGCCCTTTTTGGGCGTGATGGCCATGGTCTGTCCGATGGAATGGTTTTCGTGAACGCCGTTGTTGAGCGCGGCTGGTGTCATGACGCGCGTGCGCGGCGCGTCGGTGTACTTGGTTGTCATACGGGGCCCTCCCGGTGTAAATCTGCTTCGTTTCATGTAGCCATCAGGGTACCCACCAGATGTGAATCGTACGTGACATTTAACAGATATCATCAACTCATCAATTGCTCACCAAGTTGGTGGGATGCGGTTACACCCGGCGGTTGAACTACAATAGGGCTTGCTAATTGTTGTGAATGGCGTCTACGCACGGGAGCATTCTTATGAATCTTCACCTTTCTCAGTCTGATGGCTTTTTGCGTGTGGCGGCGGCGTCGCCGCGGATTCGCGTGGCCGATGTCGAGGGCAATGCCGAGGTTGCGCTGGCGGCTGTTCGCGAGGCTACCGAGCGCGGCGTCCGCGTGCTGGTGCTGCCCGAGCTTAACCTGACCGGCTATACCGCGGCTGATCTGTTCCATAACCGTACATTGCTGCATGCCTGCGAGACCGCACTGGCACATATTCTCGATGAAACCCGCGAGCTGCCGATTGTCTTTACCATCGGTCTTCCCGTTGCAGTTGCCGAGAATATCTACAACTGCGCCGCCGTGTGCTGCGCGGGCGAGCTTTTGGGTCTTACGGCCAAGAAGTATCTGCCCAACTATGGCGAGTTCTACGAGCGCCGCTGGTTTGCTCCGGCGCCCGCAGATCCTGTGTGGGTCGAGTTTGCCGGTCAGGGTCCGGTTCCGCTGGGTTCGGGGCTTGTCTACCGCTGCTGTGATGAAGGTGCCGAGGACATGATGCTGGGCGTTGAGGTCTGCGAGGACCTGTGGGTGCCGGCGCCCCCTTCGACCGAGATGGCGCTTGCCGGTGCGACGGTGATCCTCAACCCGTCGGCCTCGGACGAGATTATCGGTAAGGCAGACTATCGCCGCAGCCTCATCTCCAATCAGAGTGCGCGCCTGTACTGTGCCTATGCCTATGCAGATGCGAGCGAGGGCGAGTCCACGACCGACATGGTCTTTGCGGGCGAGAACCTCGTCTACGAAAACGGATCTAAGCTCGCCGCCACGAAGCTCCTCACCTGCGATATGGCCGTCGCCGACGTTGACCTTGACCACCTGGTTGCCGAGCGTCGCCGCTCGACGACGTGGACGCGCGCGGACGATGCGCCGGAGGCCACGACCATCGAGTTTTCGTTTGAGGGCGTGCTGGTTGAAGAACCTGTCCTGCGCGATGCGCTCGACATCGGCCGTGTCTTCCCCCGCGCGCCCTTTGTGCCGGCCGACCATGGCGACCTGGCCGAGCGTTGCGAGACCATCCTCGACCTGCAGACCGCCGGCCTCAAGACGCGCCTTGCCCACACGGGCACCAAAGCTGCGGTCATCGGTCTTTCGGGTGGCTTGGACTCCACGCTGGCGCTGCTTGTGACCGTGCGTGCCTTCGATGCGCTGGGGCTGCCGCGCACGGGTATCACGGCGGTCTCCATGCCAGGTTTTGGCACGACGCATCGCACCAAGTCGAATGCCGAGTCGCTCGCCCGCGACCTGGGCGTGGGCTTCCGTGAGGTTTCGATTCACGCGGCCGTGGAACAGCACTTTATGGATATTGAACACGACCCGGCAGTTCAGGATGTGACCTACGAGAACAGCCAGGCGCGCGAGCGTACGCAGATTCTGATGGACCTGGCCAACCAGGCTGGCGGCTTTGTCATCGGCACCGGCGACCTGTCGGAGCTGGCGCTCGGCTGGGCTACCTATAACGGCGACCACATGAGCATGTACGCCGTCAACGCGAGCGTGCCCAAGACGCTTGTGCGCCATCTGGTGCGCTATGCGGCTGATGTCTTTGGCGGGCGTATCGCCGAGGTCTTGCTCGACATTCTCGATACGCCGGTGTCCCCCGAGCTTCTGCCGCCCACGGGCGACGGCGAGATTGCACAGAAGACTGAGGATTTGGTGGGTCCGTACGAGTTGCACGACTACTTCCTCTACTACCTGCTGCGTTTTGGCTTTGAGCCGGGCAAGATCTACCGCATGGCGCTCAAGAGTTTCGAGGGTGTCTACGACGCCAAGATCGTCCACACGTGGCTGCGCACGTTCTATCGTCGCTTCTTTGCCCAGCAGTTTAAGCGCAGCTGCCTGCCCGATGGTCCCAAGGTGGGCTCGGTGACGCTCAGCCCGCGCGGCGATTGGCGTATGCCGAGTGACGCTAGCTCGCGTCTGTGGCTTGCGCAGATCGACGCACTCAATGCAATTGACTGAGGTTGGCTAAATTGAACCAATACGGGGTTTGTAAGCGTTACACTTTTGCAATCTGATGGCCCGTATCGCGCGGCGCTCTTGTCGGAGCGCCGCGTTTTTTATATCGAAAGGTGGCACCATGCAGGCATCGCAGCGTCTCGAGCGCTTTGGCGCGGAGGTCTTCGCCTCGCTCAACAACAAACTGCTTGCGCTGAAGGCTCAGGGCAAGACCATTTACAACATGAGCGTGGGCACGCCCGACTTTAAGCCGTACGACCACGTGGTCGATGCGCTCACACAAGCCGCCCAGGATCCCGAGATGTGGAAGTACGCCCTGCGCGACCTGCCCGAACTCAAGCAAGCCGTGTGCGATTACTATGAGCGCCGCTTTGGCGTTTCGGGCATTACGCCGTCCATGGTGCAGTCGTGCAACGGCACACAGGAGGGCGTGGGTCATTTGGGCCTGGCTCTGCTCGATCCGGGTGATACCATCCTGGTGCCCGATCCGTGCTATCCGGTCTTTGAGGCGGGCGCTAAGATTGCCGATGCCAAGCTCGAGTACTATCCGCTGGTTGCCGAGCACAATTACTTGCCCTATGTGGCGGGCATCGATCCCGAGGTGGCCGACCGTGCCAAGTACATGATCGTGTCACTGCCCGCCAATCCGGTGGGCTCGGTGGGCACGCCCGAGATCTACGAGGAGATCATCGCTTTCGCCCACGAGCACGACCTGTTGATCGTCCACGACAACGCATACTCGGACATTGTGTTCGACGGCGAGCCGGGCGGCAGCTTCTTGCAGTATCCCGGCGCGCTCGAGGTGGGCGTTGAGTTCTTCTCGCTTTCCAAGTCGTTTAACGTCACCGGTGCGCGCATCGGCTTTTTGGTCGGTCGCGAGGATGTGGTCTCGGCCTTTGCCAAGCTGCGTGGCCAGATCGACTTCGGTATGTTCTTCCCGATCCAGAAGGCTGCTATCGCTTGCCTGAACGGTCCGCGCGATGAGGTCGAGGCGCAGCGTCTGAAGTACCAGGAGCGCAGCGATGCTCTGTGCGACGGTCTTGAGGGCCTGGGCTGGGAGGGTCCCAACGCGCATGGCTCTATGTTTGTGTGGGCCAAGCTTCCTGGCGGTCGCACCGATTCCATGGCGTTTTGCGAGGAGCTCATGGAGAAGGCCGGCGTTGTGGTGACGCCGGGCGCGAGCTTTGGTCCTTCGGGCGAGGGACACGTGCGCATGGCGCTGGTCCTGCCGCCCGATCAGATCGCTTTGGCTGTCGAGGCCATTCGCGAGGCGGGCCTGTATTAGAAAGTTGTCTCGGCTCGTCAATAGCTCGAAACCGATTTCGTGCAGTTATTTTACGAATTCTGCAAACAATTTCGGTAAACGGTCGATTTTTGGCTGCGAATAGGAGCATAATCAAAGTCCCGATTGGATGTATTGGGATTACGGCAAGCCGCTCGGGTCGTTCCCGGGCGGCTTGTTTGTGGAGAGAGATGGGAGTTTCTAATGGTTAACGAGAAGAAGGTCGCTATTGTCGGCTGCGGTTTCGTCGGTTCGTCTTCGGCGTTCGCGCTGATGCAGAGTGGTCTGTTCTCTGAGATGGTCCTCATCGACGTGGACAAGAACCGCGCCGAGGGCGAGGCCCTGGATATCGCGCACGGCATGACGTTTGCCGAGCCGATGAAGATCTACGCCGGCGATTATTCCGATGTCGCCGACGCCGCCATGATCGTCGTCACCGCTGGCGCTGCCCAGAAGCCCGGTGAGACCCGCCTGGACCTGGTCAACAAGAACGTCAACATCTTTAAGTCCATTATCCCCGAGATTAAGAAGTCCGGCTTTGACGGCATTCTGCTCATCGTCTCCAACCCGGTCGATGTTCTGACCTATGCCGCCATCAAGATGTCCGGCCTGCCCGAGGGCCATGTCATCGGCTCCGGTACCGTGCTCGACACCGGTCGCCTGCAGCAGATGCTTGGTGCCCACGTCGAGGTTGACCCGCGCGACGTTCAGGCCTATGTCATGGGTGAGCACGGCGACTCCGAGTTTGTCGCTTGGTCCAGCGCTCAGGTTGCCGGCGTTCCGCTGAACACCTTCTGCGAGCTTCACGGCCACCTGGAGCACGAAGCCGCCGAGAAGCGTATTGCCGAGGACGTCAAGAACTCCGCCTACACCATCATCGAGAAGAAGCACGCCACCTACTATGGCGTCGCCATGGCCGTCAAGCGTATCTGCACCGCCGTCATGCGCGATGAGCAGACCGTTCTGCCTGTCTCCTCGCTCATGGTGGGCGAGTACGGCCTGTCCGATCTGGCCATCTCCATGCCGACGGTCGTTGGCCGCGACGGCGTCGTTTGCCGCGTTCCCGTGCCGCTGAACGATGACGAGCAGCATGAGCTCACCGTCTCTGCAAAGGCCCTTAAGGACATCATCGACAGCGTCGACTTCTCCTGCTAAATCAAGCTCGCTAGAGCGAAAAGCTACAATGAAGGCGTCCGGGTCCACACGGCCCGGGCGCCTTTTTGGTGCAAAGTAACCTGACCCCAATGCACCATCCCTATACACCATGGTTGATGGGAGGGCCATGTCGGATTCGCCTAATTTTTTGACCTATGCCCAGACGGCGTTTGATCCGTTTGAGGAGCGGCCGTTCTGCGCGGTGGATAGCCTGGTCTTTGCGTGGTTGTCCTATTTGCGTTTGCCGGGTGATATGGCAGAGCTGACGAACTGGCAGGGCCTAGACGTACGCGAGCTGCTGCGTGCCGAGTGCTACCGGGACATGATTGACGACTTGTGGGATCCAGAGGGGAGCAGGGCCTTATTGGAGGCCGTGGCAGCAAGCCCTCGCTACCGTGGCGTGCACGTTTGCGGCTATCGTGCCGTGAGCGATGTGGTGGCGACAGAGCAGTTTGCAGCCATGGCGTTCCGGTTTCCGGCGGGGTTTAGCTATCTTTCCTTCCGGGGGACCGACAGCACGATTGTGGGCTGGAAAGAGGACTTTAACATGGCGTTCCGGTGTCCTGTGCCGGCCCAGGAATCCGCGGCGCGTTATGTGGACGAGGCGGCGGATGCGATTGACGGGCCGCTCTTGTGCGGAGGCCATTCCAAGGGCGGAAATCTGGCTGTGTATGGTGCAGCGATGTGCTCAAGCGGTGCTCGCAACCGGATTGAGCTGGTCTTCTCCCACGATGGCCCTGGCTTTGTCGAGGAGTTTCTGAACGGAGACGCCTTTGCGAGCCTTTCTGGTCGTATTGATAAAACCCTGCCCCAGTCTTCGATCTTCGGCATGATGTTCGAGACGCAAGAGGACTACGCTATCGTCGAAAGCACCGAGTTTAGCCTGCTGCAACACAATCCCTTTAGCTGGGTGGTCGACGGCTGCGATTTTGTGTATTGCGAACGCCTGTCTGCTGGCGCGCGATATGTTGATGGCTCTATTCGCGAGATGCTGCTTGCAGTGTCACCTGGCGAGCGCGAGCGTTTTGTAGATGCGTTGTTCTCCGTGTTTGAGGCTACGGGCGCCGAACGTTTTGCGGATATCGCCGGGAACATGCGCGAGAACCTGCCTGTGATGCTCCGGGCCGCCCAAGGCTTTGACAAGGATACGCGCCATTTTGTTTCGCAGACCATCGCGGCAATTCTTAGATGTGCATTGCTGCCCAAACGCCCTCAGATCGACATGTCCGCTGCCGGTAAGAGTCTGGCAGAACAACTCGAGGCCTGGCAGTCCGAGCTCCTGCGTTAACCATTGGTGCAGAGAAACCTGGCCCCAATGCAGCAATCTTCGATGCGCTTGGGGCGGGCTCGACCGCTATACTGGTTCGTGCCGAAATCGATCTAGAACGGAATGCCGTATATGAAAATCAATCACGCGATTCTGCATATCCTGGACTTTGACTCTGCCGTTAACGTTATGAGCCAGCGCGAGCTCGATATCGAAAGCCGTACCGTGCGCAACTTCGTGACCACGCATCTGCGCCGCGCACGAACCTCGGCCGACAATAAACGTGCCACGTTTGCCGAGAACTCTGCGTTTGGCGGCGAGCTCAAGGGCTATTTCTTCGGCGAGCGCGAGTTCGTGGACCTGTCGCAGCAGATTGCGGAGTTTATCTCCTCCGAGCTCACCAAAGCCGAGAAAGCCGAGTCCACCGACGTGCTCGTGGCCGATTTTGACGACGATGAGGATGCCCGCTGGTTTGCCGTGATGCTGTTGGGCTCCAAGCAGGCTTTTATGCACGAAGTGGGCCGCGAGGAGGGGGAGGTGCGCAATGACATCGCGCGCCACTATGCTATTCTGCCAAACCCCTCGCAAAAGGTGCCAAGCTATGCCATCGTGCGCGCGAGCACCATGGAGATCGGCTACGTGGACAAGAAGCGCAAGATTGCCGGCGAGGACCGTATGCTTATCCCCGATGGCCTGCTGCAGTGCGACACGGGTGTATCGGGCAAGGAGGTCATCGACACCGTGACGCGTGTGGTCGAGGAAGTCGCCGAGGAGCATGGTGCCAATACGGCCGTGGCACTCGCCAAGGTTAAGGCTGCCGTTGCCGAGAAGGTTGAGGATGACGAGGAGCTGCCGCCTTGGGATATCGTCGATGAGGTCTTTGAGGACGAACCGGTCATCAAGGAAAGCGTGCGCGCGGCACTGACCGAGGAGAAGGTTCCCGAGCACGTTCCCGTGGAGCGCAAGCAGGTCGAGCGCGCTGCCGTGCGCAATCACAAGATCCGTACCGACACGGGTATCGAAATCAGCTTCCCGGCCGAGATGGGTTCGAATTCCGAGTACATCGAGTTCGTCAACGAGCCCAACGGCCTCATCTCCATCGAGCTCAAAAACATCGGTAGTATCGAGAATCGATAGGGCTTTTTCTTTCGAATAAAAGTCTGGATTATATTTTGAAGTATACTTTGAAATATAATCCAGATTATTTTTTGGAGGTCAAAATGTCCCCGCTTGTTCTGGAAAAACCGGTGTTTACAAAAGACCAGGTTGTTTCGGCTACCGAAGCAAGCAAGTCTTTATCTGCCATTCGTAAACGCGCAAAACGCGCACCACAGTTCATTGCCGATCATAACGATATTGATACCGTGATTATCGACTATGCCGCCTATGAGGAAATGTACGGCGCACTGCAGTATCTGCACGAACTTGAGATAAATCGCATCGCTGCGGGTCGAGTCAAGCATGGCCCGCATGAATTTGTTCCGTTTGAGGACGCCCTAACTACCGAGGAGCTCGCGGAGTTTGAGTCGATGGATCCGGACGCGATCCCCGATGAGGATCTTTTCGAATGAGTGGGCATTTTGTCGTCGGCTTTTTGAATCGAGACGTTGAGAAGGAATATCAAAAACTTGATGGATCTCAGCGAAGACTCGTCCGTATTGCAGTCGCGAAATTAAAGACGCGCGCTGATGAAATCGGAACGCCGCTCCATGGCGAGCTTGCCGGCTGCAAAAAGATCAAATGGCGGAATGCAGGACTTCGAATGGTTTTTCGAATCCGGGAGGACGGAACGGTTGAGATTGCCGAGATCGTGGCAATAGGGCGGCGCGACCGTTCCGAGGTCTATAAGACGGCCGCAGGGCGCCTGTCAAAGCGACCCGCCATGGTTGAATACGACGGAACCCTGAGATGATGAAGGCCGAAGCTCCGATGGTGCTTCGGCCTTTATTGTTTTCGGCTTGGTTGCCGACATTGCGCCGTAGGTTGAGCATACGTCAGCGAAAACGCCCCTAGGCGAGCAAGGTGACGCGAAAGAGGAGGGCATTGACCTTCTGGTCATGCCCGACGATTGAACGTCAGATTGCCGCCTAGGGGCGTTTGCAGCGTCGGGTCGTTACGGCGTTTGGTAAAACGCCGTAACTATTAAAGCTGGCGCAGACCCTCTTCCAGGCCGGTCTTGCTGTCGGTCTTCTCGTCGCGCATCTTGATGACGCGGGCGGGGACACCGGCCACGACGGCGCCGGCGGGGACGTCGTCGACGCATACGGCGCCGGCGGCAACGACAGCACCCTTGCCCACGCGCACGCCCTCCAGGACCACGGCATTGGCGCCGATCATAACGTCGTCCTCGATGATGACGGGCGTGGCACTGGCGGGCTCCACGACGCCTGCCAGCACGGTGCCGGCGCCGATGTGGCAGTTCTTGCCCACGGTGGCGCGGCCGCCCAGCACAGCGCCCATGTCGATCATGGAGCCTTCGCCAATGACGGAGCCGATGTTGATGATGGCGCCCATCATGATGACGGCGCGATCGCCAATCTCGACACGGTCGCGGATGATCGCGCCCGGCTCGATGCGGGCGTTGATACCCTTGAGGTCGAGCATGGGCACGGCGGAGTTGCGGCAGTCGTTCTCTACGTCGTAGTAGTCGATGGAGTCGGCGTTGGCGTCGAGGATTGCCTTGAGCTCATCCCAGTCACCAAAGACGGTCTTGCCACGACGACCGCCGTAGACGTGCGCATTGCCCCACTGGACCTTCATGCCCGGCTTTTCGCGCACGTACAGTTTGACGGGCGTTTTCTTGGGCGCGGTTGCGATGTAGTTGATAATCTCCTGTGCATCCATCTCGGCTGCATTACTCATTTGCTGTCTCTCCTTTGAGTGGATCCGGTTGATACCTGGTTAGGCAAACATGACCTGGTCGAACGTATAGAAGCCAGGCTCGCGGGTGACGAGCTTCTGCGCGGCTGCCAGGGCGCCGTTGACGAAGATCTGACGGCTCGTGGCGCGGTGCGCGAGCGTGACCTCCTCGTCCTGGCCGAAAAAGCTTACCTCGTGCACGCCGGCGACGGTGCCGCCGCGCAGCGAGTGCATGCCGATCTCCTTGGGGTCGCGCGCGCCGCACATGCCCTCGCGGCCATAGACGGGGTGGTAGCCTGCCTCGGGCTCGGCTTCGACGACGGCGTCGAGCAACAACTTGGCAGTGCCGCTGGGGGCGTCGACCTTTTGATTATGGTGCGTCTCGACGATTTCGCAGTCAAAGCCGGGCAGCTCGCGCGTGGCCTGGGCAACCAGATGGCGCAGGGCGGCGATACCGATAGAGTAGTTGCCCGAGTGCATAACACGGGCGTTCTGACCCAGCTCGCGCAGGCGATCCACCTGCTCGGGCGTATAGCCCGTGGTGCCGGAAACGAGTGCGGCACCCGTGCGCTCGACATAGGCGACAACGGCATCGAAGGTCACGACGTTCGAGAAGTCGATGATTACATCGGCGGCCGGTGCGCTCTCGAGCTCGGACAAGTCGAAGCCGATCTGGGCGACGATGTCAAAAACGGGCTCTCCAGCGGTGTTGACAATGCCCTCGGCGGTGGTGCGGATGAGCGAGCCCATGCGGCCCGTTCCCATAATGACGGTCTTAATCAAGCAGACCAGCTCCTTTCAGAGCATCGGTAAGTGCGGAGCGCGTGTCGTCTGCCATGGGGCACAGCGGCATGCGGTAGTTTGCCTCGATCATACCCATCTGGGCGAGTGCTTCCTTGACGGGGATGGGGTTGACCTCGCTAAAGAGGGCATTGATGAGCGGCTGGCCGGCAATCTGGATATCGCGGGCGCGCTCCACGTCGCCGTCCAGATAGGCGCGGCACATGTCGTGCACGAGCTGCGGCTGAACGTCGGCCCACACGCTGATGGTGCCCGAAGCGCCCAGGCTCATGAGCGGCACGGTGAGGGCGTCCTCGCCCGAGTACATGCGGAAGTCGTCGGACAGCAGGTGGGCGATCTTGGCCGCGTAGGCGACGTTGCCCGAGGCTTCCTTAATACCCATGATGTTGGGATGTGCGGCCAGGCGCTCTACGTTGCGCTCGCTGATGCCGCAGCCGCAACGGCCGGGGATGTTGTACAGGATGCAGGGGATGTCCACGGCATCGGCGACGGTCTTAAAGTGCTGGTAGATGCCCTCTTCGTTGGACTTGTTGTAGTAGGGGGTAATGAGCAGCAGGCCGTCGGCGCCCAGGCCCTGGTAGGTGAGCGACTTGGTGAGCATGGTCTGCGTGGAGTTGGAGCCCGAGCCGGCGATGACGGGGATGCGTCCTGCAACTTGCTTGACCACTGCGGCGACAACGGAGTTGTCCTCGTCGTCGGTCATCGTGGCGCTCTCGCCGGTGGTGCCCAGGGTGAGGATGGCGTCGGTGCCGTTTTGCAGGTGGAAATCGATAAGGCGCTCGAGTGCGTCAAAGTCGACGCTGCCGTCCTTTTTAAACGGCGTAACAAGGGCGACGATTGAGCCCTCGAGATTGCGGATGTCCATGTTCTTCTCCTTCGCGTCCGCGATCTGGATGCGTTTGTTCCATTGAGCGGCGACTATCAGGCGCTCGTCTTGGGCGCGACGGCGGGCACTTTCGGCGCGCGACTTGGCCAGCAGCTCTCGGCCGCTCGGCAGCACGTCGAGCGTGGCAAAATAATCGCCCGGGCGCTCGGCGCGGCGGATGAGGTCGGCTGAGCCATCGGGACGCAGCAGGACCTCGGCGGAGCGCAGCCGTCCGTTGTAGTTGTAGCCCATGGAGTAGCCATGCGCGCCGGTATCGTGGATCACGAGCACATCGCCCATGTCGATCTGCGGTAGCTCGCGATCGATGGCGAACTTGTCGTTGTTCTCGCATAGGTTGCCCGTGATGTCGTAGGTGTCCGTGACGGGCGCTGTGGTCTTGTCGTCGCCACCCGGCTGACCCATTACCGTAATGTGGTGGTAGGCGCCGTACATGGCAGGACGGATCAGATCGACGGCGCTTGCGTCGACACCGATATAGTCCTTGTAGATCTGCTTTTCGTGGATAGCCTTGGTGACCAGGCAGCCGTAGGGCCCCATCATAAAGCGGCCCATCTCGGTGCAGATGGCCACATCGCCCATACCGGCGGGAACCAGGATTTCGTCGTAGGCCGCGTGCACCCCCTCGCCGATGGCGTGAATGTCGTTGGCCTGCTGCTCGGGCAGATAGGGGATGCCGACGCCGCCGGACAGATTGATGAAGGCGACATGTGCACCGGTCTCGCGCTCCAAGCGCACGGCAAGCTCAAAGAGGATGCGCGCGAGCTTGGGGTAGTAGTCGTTGGTGACGGTGTTGCTGGCAAGGAAGGCATGGATGCCAAAATTCTCGGCGCCCTTGGCCTTGAGCATGCGGAAAGCCTCAAAGAGCTGCTCGGTGGTCATGCCGTATTTGGAGTCGCCGGGGTTATCCATGATGCCGTTGGAGAGCTGGAACAGGCCGCCTGGATTAAAGCGGCAGCTGACCGTTTTGGGGATGGGCCCCGCAACACGCTCAAAGAACTCGATGTGGCTCATGTCGTCAAAGTTGACGATGGCACCCAGCTTGTTGGCGAGCTCAAAGTCGGCAGCCGGCGTGTCGTTGGAAGAGAACATGATGTCGTGTCCCGTGATGCCCAGCGAGCGGGCGATCATGAGCTCGGTATAGCTCGAGCAATCGCAGCCGCAGCCGTATTCGTTGAGAATGGAGATGAGCGCCGGGTTGGGGTTGGCCTTGACGGCAAAGTATTCCTTAAAGCCCGGGTTCCATGCAAAGGCGTCGCGCACTTCTTGCATGTTGCGGCGGATGCCCGCCTCGTCGTATAGATGAAACGGCGTGGGGAACTGCTCGACGATATGCTCGAGTGTCTCCTTGTCCACAAACGGCTGCTTGGCCGCATATGCCTCGTTGGGGGTCAATGCCATGTCCCGTAAACCTCGCTATCCAGACGGCGCCATCTGCGCATCGAATCCGCATAGCGTGGACCCAATGTCCGGATAGCGCTCCCGCATTGCTGCAGACAGTCCTGTGGGTGTTTCCCACAGGCCCACCAGGTTGTTCGTGCCCGAAAAACCCAGTTCGGCGGGTTTCGCCTCCCCACGGGGTCAAAGCCTGCCGGCTCGCCCGCGGCTCTTCGTGCCCGCGCCTCTATCAAGTGGTAAAGACCCTATCACGTTGCACTTTACCAAACAAGAGTATTCGTATATAACGTTTAAAAAATGCAGCAATATGCTGGAAACATGTGTGCCACAATCCTGTATCACAATAAGTTGCAACAGATGTGCCTCACGAAGGGATTCTCTATGACCGAGCTCCAAGAACTCCGTCGCTATCGCCGCGATCTCCATCGCATTCCGGAGCTCGATTTCGATCTTCCGCAGACTATCGCCTATATCGAGGGCGTGTTGGCGCCGCTCGCTTGCGAGGTGACCCATCCGTGTCCCAGCTGCGTCTGCGCCTTCTTCGACGCTGGCGTTGGTGCCGCGCGTGCCACGGCGATTCGCGCCGATATGGATGCGCTGCCCATCGCGGAGGCGACGGGAGCGGCCTTTGCCTCGATCCATCCCGGCAAGATGCACGCTTGCGGACATGACGGACACATGGCCATGGCACTTGCCGCCGCGACGTATGTCGACCGTACGATTCGCGAGCAGCCGGGCGCCATGAGGCGCAACGTTCTCTTTGTGTTCCAGCCGGCCGAGGAAACGACCGGTGGTGCCAAGACGGTATGCGAGAGCGGTGTGTTCGAGCGCTATGGGGCTGACCGCATTTTTGGCTTCCATGTGTGGCCCGATCTGCCTGCCGGCACGTTGGCGAGTTGTTCCGGTCCGCTGCTGGCGCGTTCGAGTGAGACACACATTCATATTCACGGGACGAGCATCCATATCGCTAAGACCTATGGCGTTCCGGTCGAGGAGTCGCACGATGCGGCGCTGGCTGCTGCCAAGTTCTTGGTTGCCGAGCGCGAACTGATGGACGAGCTGGGCACCGACGAGCCCTGTATCGGTAAGTTTGGTCTGCTGCAGGCCGGTACCGTCTGCAACGCGGTGGCGGGGGAGGCCCATGTTGCCGGCAGTCTGCGTGTGTTTACGGACGACATGTTCGACCGTGCGCGTGAGGGCGTGCGCCGCGTGCTTGATGAGGCATGCGCTGCAACGGGCTGCACGTACGATCTCGACTTTGCCGAGGGCTATCCGCCGGTCGACAACGACCCCGAGTTGTTCACTCGCATTGCACCGGCTTTGCCCGAACTACAGCTCGTAGATGAGCCTTTGCTGATTGCCGAGGACTTCGCCTTCTATCAGCGCCATCTGCCGGGCGTGTTCTTCTTGCTGGGCACGGGCGTGCCGGAGGCGCAAGAAAACCCGATCGACGCAGACAGCTGCCCAGCTTATGCGACGAGCGCCCTTCACACTGATACCATGCTCTTTGACGAGGAAACCCTACTCAAGGGCCTCGATGTCTACAAACGATTGCTTGACTTGGAGTGACGATGGAACGACGTCGACAGTCTGCCGTGTATAGTCCGGGTGGGTGCGGGTGCGGCTTGCTGCTGCTCCCGGTTATTGCTGTGAGCATTGGCGTGATGTTTGCGCTTGCTGGACTGGCGGCAGCGGCACTTGTGCTGTTGATTGTGGCCATTGGCGTGACGATTTGGCTCTGCCGCAATCGCGAGCAACGCCGTGCCGACGGTAACACCAATGTCGGCTGGGTCGTCTTCCTGATTATTGCATACCCGCTGAGCATCAGTTACTTGGCGTTCTTTATCCTGCTGCTCATCAGCACCTTTACTGGGGAATCCGTCACGGTGGGGTAGGCTTCGACAAGCTTCTTGAGGATGAAACGAAAAAGGGGTCGGATGGGCGTTTTGCCCATCCGACCCCTTTCGCACGGTAGTTAATTCGGTCTCCTACTTTGCTGCCTCGCGGCGAGCGACCTCGTCGATCAAGATGGCATCGCCGTGCTTGGCGGCGGCAATGCTCGCGGCCATAAACATGCCCATTGCCGTGATGTAGGCGAAGAGCATCGACGGCGCCACGTCCATAACGATGCCGGAGAGAATCGGTGTCGCCACCTGAGCCGCCATGCTCACGGTGTAGTAGTAACCGGAGTAGCGGCCCACGCTTTGGGAGCTGCAGCACTCCAGAATCATCGTGTACACGCACAGGTCCACGCCGCCCAGCGCAACGCCCATCAACAAAAAGACGCCGTACAGCACGGGCGAGAAACCGGGTGCCAGCCAAAGAAGCGCGGGGCATAAAACCATGATGACGGCGGTGCCCAGGGCGACCTTTTTACGGCCGATTTTGAGCGAAAGATTTGCCAAGGGTACGTAGCTTAGCAGCGCGCCTGCAATCGTCACGAAATTGATGATGGCATAGGAACCGCCCTCCATGCCGTAGAACATATCGGCATAGCGGCTGATATTGGTGGTCATGGCGTTATAGCTCATGTAATAGAAAAACGTTGCGGCGAGCAGCATGATGATGGAGCGGCGTACGCCGGCGTCTGCAATGCGATTTTTACCGCCGGCCTCGGGGGAGTCATCTTTGTCAATCTGATCCTCGTCGATGCCCATGGACAGCGATTTCTCGCGCATCTTTTCGACGAGGGCGGGCTCACGGACAAAGACGCCGTAGACAACGGCCGACACGAGGATAAAGGCGGTCTGCAAGATAAAGAGCGGGAGATAATCGGGTTTGTCGGCCTTGGGAACCATGACCGAGATAGCGACGAGCATAAGGCCCGTTCCCGCATAGCCGACGATCTTTTCGATCGAGTCCGCCTTGGTTCGCAGTGGGCGAGGCGTAATATCGGCCACGATGGCAACCGTCATGGTGCGGTAGGCGCATATTGCCAAAAGCGTGAGGATAATCGCGCCAATGAGCAGAGGTAGGCTGCCCATGTTGTTGGCAATCGCGATGAGCGGGACGGAGAGCATTGCTACCGCGGAGCCGCCCAAGATAAAGGGCGTTCGGCGCCCGAGTTTGCTTGTGCAACGGTCCGAGAGGATGCCAAAGAGCGGAAGCAGGAACAGGCCAAAGACATTATCGATGGCCATGATCGCGCCGGTGAGCGAGTTGGATAGGCCAAAGGTCCCTGTGAGCATCTTGGGAACGATGCCGTCGTAGACCTGCCAAAAACTGATCATGCCCATAAAGGGTAGGGAGGCGAGGGCGACGGCCTTGGTGTCGAGCCGGGCCGCCCGCTTAAGATTTGGTTGGGTCATGCTGGTTCTCCTGGTCGGTAAAAACGGGGAGGGGCGCTATCGGCCCCCGTTCTACAGTTGTTCAAGGTTGGCAAGAAACGCCACATAGAATTCGATGCCGCGCTTGTAGACGTCGACGCCGATGCGTTCGTTGGCGGCATGGATGAGCTTGCGTGCCTCGCCCGAGTAGATAAAGCCGCAGAAGCGGTAGACGCGATCGCAGATCTCGTTGAACTCGCGCGAGTCGGTGCAGGAGTTCTGCACGTAGGGGGCAAAGCCGGCCTCGGGATAGACACCAGACACGCAGCGATGGATGTAGTTGAAGGCGGCATCGTTTTCGTAAGGCGAGATGGGCGCGGGCTCGGTGTAGGGAATCGCCTCGTTGATTTCGACGGTGACATGGTCGGGGCTTACGCCCGAGGCGCGGCACTGCTGAGCGGCGAGCCTGCGAGCGCGCTCAACGGCATCGGCGATGGTCTCGAACGGAGCGATGCGAACGTTGAAATTGGCGCGAGCGATCGGTGGCAGCACGTTATGCGCGTTGGAGCCTTCGAGCTGCGTGAGCGCATAGGTTGTGCGCAGCATGGCCGAGGTCTCGGGGCTGGCGGCCATAATCTTGGTAACCGCGGGGCGTGTGAGCCAGAGGTTGCCAAAGATTGCCTGAAACGTCGCGCTGCTGCGGGCACCCAGCTCGGTCAGTGTGGCCTCGACGGCGGGCGTGAGCTGCGGCTTGCCGGGGTTGGCCGAGATAGTCTCGCATACACGGCAGAGAAGACGGCAGGCATCGTTTGCCGCAGGCGTAGAGGCATGGCCGCCGTCGGCGCGCGCCGTGACGGCAAGGTCGACGTGGCCCTTCTCGGACACGCCTACCATGGCAACGGGTTCGGTGACGCCGAGCGGGGCGTCGGTTGCCACGGCGCCACCCTCATCGAGCACCATGTAGGGATGGATGTTATGCTCGCGAAGCCACTGCACTGCATGGGTTGCAGTAGGTGCGGCGATTTCCTCGCCATCGCTCGAGAAGAACCAGACATCGCGCGGGGGAACGAAGCCCTGGGCAATCAAATGCTCGGCGGCCTCGAAGAAAGCCGAGACGATGCACTTGGTGTCGAGTGATCCGCGGGCCCAGATCTCGCCGTCGAAGATCTCGGCTCCAAAGGGATCGTGCTTCCAGTCTTGGCCCTCGACGGGCACGACGTCCTGATGCGCCATCATGACGATGGGGTCCAAGGCGGAATCGGCGCCAGGCCAACGCAGGAGCATGCCAAAGTCGTCGACGCGTGTGAGCTCGGCGACTTTAAAGAAATGCGGATAAAGTCGCTGAAGCGTGGGAATCCACTGGCTGAAGGGCTCATCGTCGCGCTCGGCGATGTTCTCACGCGAAACGGTGGGGATGCGCAGCAATTCGCAAAAGCGCTCGACGGCTACCTCGTCTGCCTTGTAGGTGCCTGCATCAAGAGGCGCGCCCTGTGCGACCGATACCGATGCTCCCATGGTGGGACTCCTTTCGTGTTGTATATCGAATACGTCAAGATTATCGCCCGCACCGCGCGTGGGAAATGGCGAAACACGTTGTTCATCTGCGGGCGGCGGGTCGGATAGCCTTAGCCGACGATGACCGTGCCGTCTTCGGTCACGGTGATGGCGTCTCCCGTCGACACAGCATCGAGAAACTCATCGCCCAGGTTGTCAATGGTGGGCATGGGGGTGTCGGTCCATACACCCGAGAGGATCGCGCCAGCGGCGGCAAGGCTGTCAATGGGTTTGGAAAACAGCAGGCATGCGGGTTGGCGCCCCATTTTGGTGGCGCAGAAGAGCACCATGCCGCCTGTGGTGGAGCCGATAGTCTGCGGAAGACACAAGGCACATCCCGCCAAAGGTTTGCCGTACAAGTCGGGATTGTTTTGGTCGGAACACGTGGCCTTTTTGTCGCCAAACATCAGTGCCTTCTGAAACGATGCGAGTGTGTTGAGTCCTCCGTGAGAGACAAGTGCCTTGGCGTGGGCAGTTCCGGGGACAACGACGCGGCCGTGAAAGATTTTTTCCATGAGGAGTCGCCTTCCTATTTGATTGGTTTTCCGGTGGTGACGTAGGCGAGCACCTCGTCGTCGGTGTAGTAGCGCGATGCCGAGTACGTACGCAACTTGTTGGAGTTGGTGATGATGGGCATGCTGCCGCACAGCGGGTTGTTGGTGTACATAAGCGGGCAGATGCTCGAGACGACGGCACCGGTAGTCGAGAGGCGTCTGTATGCCGCAGTCTTGCGGAAGGCGTCTGCCACGGATGGGGCGGCGGTCAGTACGGTGGGTACTTGCACGCGGCACTTGCCGGAGGCGCTCAGCCCATCGCAGATGGCGTCTGCCCAATGGGCGAGTTGTGCAGACGAGAGGTGGGGGCAGCCGATGAAGGCAAGCTTGGGGCGCGCGCCCGGGTTCTTCCACATAACGGGGTAGCTCGAGCGGATGCGTTCCAGCTCGGCGTCGTCAATGCGATAGATTTGGGCGTCTGGTGCTATGAGGTGTTCGCCTTGTTCGACGGCCTCGGGCGTGATGCCGTCCACGTGGTAGAGCCCGACAGCGCCGTTCGATGCGCTGGCGGCGCCCATGTCCTTAAGGTAGTCCTGCGTGCCGGGTGTGAGTTCGCGGCCAAGCCAGCGGTCGAGGCCTTTAATGTAAGGGACGTCTTCCATCACCTTCATGCCAATGGCGCTGCCAAGCACTTGCGCTTCGGGCTTGCGCTTACAGTCGACTTCGATGATCCAGGTCGCCTTGCGGCCCTCATCGGTGAGCAGGCCGAATTCCGGGACAAAGCCGGCAATTGAGCCGAACATCTCGATGATGCCGGAGTTGCGATTGCAGCGAGCGCCCAGCACGGAGTTGGCAAAGACCACGGCGCTGCTTTCTGCCCAGCTTAGGATGTCGCCACGCCGAGGTCGATTGCCAACCTCGGGCTGGTAGCAGGTGCAGGTGAAAGCATCGTTGTCCAATAGACCCATGCTGCGCAGCTGTGCCTCATAATCGTCTTGTTTGGAATACATTATCTTGAACAGCAGCTTTTGCAGCGGGTTGGCCGGGACGGCGGGGTCGAGGGGCCTCGGGTCGACCGAGAATGACTGACCGGACAGGGCGCCGTCTTTCAGCAGCTCATCCATAAGGTCATAGACTGGACCGAGCATGGAGAGGCCAAAACTTGTGACAAGATGACCGTTTGCGCCGGTCACGGGAACCATATGCTCGGCGCCAAAGCATTCGCCGTACATAACGAGGGTCTTGACCACTTTGGCCATGGCGGGGCCCTTGGCGCCGTCGAGCAGGGCTTGTTGTTGGGAGGTCAGGTTCATCTGTGAGCCCATCCTTTCGTGTTAGATATTGGTGCCGAGTCGGTATGCCGCACGGACCGCTTCGAGCACACGGCCGGGCGCAAACCCATCGCCGATGTTATGCAGCTCGTCAGCGGCGTGCGTCTGCTGCAGTTTGTAGAACAGCGCGTCGTCGGGGTGTCCGCCGCAGGCAATGATTACCAAGTCGCAGGTTAGCTCGAGTGACTTCCAGTCGTTGCCGATTTTGGGTGCAAGCGGGTTTTCGACGTTCTCGGGCAAGACCGGTGACCACGAGACGTAGGGGTCGGGAACGTTTTTGTGGCAGTTGCGACTCAAGTGGAGACGCGCACACCTCGATGGGGCTCCAGACTCGCGTTTGCCGCCGACTTCCGCGCGCTCGACGCGTGTCATATTGAGGAGCCGCACATTGCGTCCCCTGAGCGTATGGAGTAGGTGGCCGCGATTTGCCGTGCAGGCGCCCTGCATCATGTGAGGCAGCATTTCAATTACGCTGACCTGTGGTATGCCGTGTTCGACGGTGAGCCATTGGGCAACCTCGCAGCCCACGGCCCCTCCGCCAATGATGGCGACGGTTTTGGCGTTGCCAAGCAGCGCGGGTTGGCGCAGTAGCTGCGTTGCCTGCACGGCATGGCCCGATGCTGCAAGCTCCGTAAGGCCGGGGATGGGCGGTATCGCATTAGAAGTGCCTGTTGCACACACGATTGCGTCGAAGCCTGCTTTTGCAAGATCTTCGGCGCGTGCTGCCCGTCCAAGCTCGAGTGTCAGGTTCCCGTTGGGTTTTTCTGTCTGCTCGCGCACCTGTCGAACAAGATAGGAGCGGTAATTATCGAGGTCGAACTTGATCCGGGCGGTGCTGGCGGAGAGGAGTTTTCCTCCAAGTTCATCTTCGGCGTCGATGAGCTTTACGTCGTGGCCACGACGCGCGGCGATTAGCGCACAGACCATCCCGGCGGGTCCGGCTCCTATCACCGCTATGCGTTTGGGTTCTATGGCGGGAGCGGGTGTCTGGGGCATGAGGTATTCAAAGCTGCAGCGTGGATTGACGGCACACTGCGGATGGCCCCCTTCGACAAACTCGTTGAGGCATCCTTCCTGGCATCCGATGCAGGGGCGAATATCTGCCACGCGACCGGCGTACGCCTTGTTGGGCCACTCGGGATCCGCAAGCAGCGGGCGTCCGAGCATGATCATATCGGCGTCGCCATTGCGAAGGGCGCGTTCGGCAATGTCGGGGTAGCCCAACTTACCCACCGCGACAACGGGTATGGGAAGGCCGGCATTGGAGCGGATATTGTCGGCGGCAAAGCGCTCCCGAACGGCGCGCGCTACGGGAACGAAGCAGCCTGCGGGCATGCTCGCAGGCGGGTGGGGCATCCACCAGTTGTCATAGCAACCAAGGTCGACGTCAAAGATGTCTACTCCCGCCGCCACGAGCTCTTCCATATAACCCAGGGTCTGTTCGACTGTGCGGCCGCCGCGCATGCGTCCCAGATAGGTCGAATTCATGACCTGCTCGTCATAGGTTTCCTCGAGTGCAAGCGAAAGGTCGATGCGGTACATGATGGGGTAGTCGGGCCCAACGCGGCGACGGATTTCTTTGATCATATCGAGGCCAAATTGACGCCAATCGGCATAACGTCCGAGCTTGCGATGGTTAAAGGCGGGGTTTCCGAGCTGCTCGATAAGATAACCCTCGTGCCCGTGCAAATAGACGCCATCGATGCCCATGGCATGAGCATCGGCCGCCGCTTGGCCGATATTGTTTACGATACGGCGCAGCTTTTGATCCGAGAGGCGCATGCATGGAATGGCGGGGATGTAGTAGTTAGGCAAGAAACTCGCCGAGACCGGAAACTTTTTTTGCGTGATGAGGCATTGCGGGTTGCCCACGCGGCCGAGTCCGGCCGTAAGCTGGACAAAAATGCGCGATCCGAAGGCATGGACACCTTGGGCAAGGTCGCGCCAGCCTGCCATAACGGTTCGGCTTCGATCGATGCGCGGGAAATAGGTGAGCTTGTCCAGCTCGGTGACCGTGGTATCGATGCCGTGGCTTACCGGTACGAGTCCTGTTGTGATGAGGCCGCAGCCGCCTTTGGCGCGGGCGAAAAAGTACTGCAGCATCATGTCGCTGGGACGACCAGTTTCCTCGCACATGTCGATATTGCCCATCGGTGCCATGACAATGCGGTTTTTGACGGTGAGCTTGTTAATTTTGATGGGAGAGAAGAGCTTGTCAAAAGGATAGAGCTCTTGTGTCATGCGGGACGATCCGCAACCGGAATTTTTGGCGGGCCAGCTGTCGAATGAGTCGACGAGTTGCTGCACCAGTACGTCTTTTCCCAATGAGGTTCCTTTCAGATGTTGACAAGGTAACAAAGCAGTTTACGTCTAAATGTTTAATAGTCAACAACAAAGGAGTGAGTTCGGTGAAGGAAAAAAGACTCAATGAGTGCCAGATGGCAAGCTGTGCTGCGACATTAGCTCCCAGCTAATGAATTTGAGCTCGCTGCCTCCTACGATGTGCTGTGTGCCGGCACGGTAGCCGGATCGTAGGAAGGATGCATAATGGCAAAAGAGGGAAAGAAGCCGATCGGCAAGATCGTTTTGGGTGTCATCGTGGTGCTCGTTGTTGCCGGCGTTGTAGGCTCTATGGGTGGTAACTCGTCCGATTCGTCAACGGGTGAAGCAGCAAAGCCTGCCGAACAGACCCAGCAAGTCGAGGAGCAAAAAGAGGCACAAGAACCCTATACGGTTTCGGATGAGGCCGGGGATACGTCTAATCAGTTCGCGTATAAGATCACTGGCACGTTGACCAATAATACGGATAAAGAGCAAAGCTACATTCAGATTGAGTATGTTCTGTATGACGTAGACGGCAATCAGGTGGGAACGGCTCTTGCGAACACCAACCATCTCAAAGCGGGCGGCACCTGGAAGTTCGAAGCGATGAGCACGGTATCTCCCGACCAGGTTGCCAGCTGGGAACGTTCTGACGTGAGCGGTTTTTAACTAGAATTAAAAACATGGTTACTATGCGAGCTGGGGGGTGAGGCCATATGCCCGATAAGAAGCTAACCGAAGAGTTGCTCAACGAGCTGCTCGATGCTCCGAGTATCGAGGGCTATATCAAAGAGCACGACTTTACCGCCCCGTCGCTTTCGGGGTATCTGAAACAGCTTTTGGAAGAAAAGGGGCTGGAGCGTTCGCGCGTGGTGCGTATGGCCGACCTCAACGAGACGTTTGGCTATCAGATCTTTACCGGTGCGCGGCATCCGAGCCGCAATAAGGTGCTGCAGATTGCCTTTGCCATGGCGCTGACGCTCAAGGAGACCAACCGCGCCTTGACGGCGGCGGGCGTCAATGTCCTCAACTGCAAGGACCGCCGTGACGCCATCATCATTTTCTGTATCGATCGTGGCTGCAGCCTGCAAAAGGTGAACGAGGAGCTGTATCGCTTTGGTGAAGAGACGGTGAGCTAACAGCTAGCTGCCGGCGGAAGCGGTGTTCACGATATTTAGAACGTGCAGGGCACGGGCGTCATGGGGCGTCCGTGCCCTGCGTTATTATGGACGCTATGGATACTCAGAGCCCAACATATTCCGATGATGAGCTGACTGCTGCGCTCGCCGGACACCTGGCGTCACTTGAGCGTGATGACAGTTATCGCGTAGACCGTGTGCTCAAGCACTCCGACGTCGAGACGACCGAGCTCGTGTACTTTGAGGGCTCCGGCGGAGGATCTCTTGGCCCCTTTGTTCGCAAGCGCATCGACGCGTCGGCCCAGATTGGCGGGGCGTATGAACGCCTGTTTGCGGCCCAGCATGCTGGGCGACGTTACGAGCACTTGCCTCGGATTGTCGATTGCCGCCGCGTGGGCGACGAGCTTTGCGTGGTCATGGAATACATCGAAGGCGAAACGCTCGGGGCCCTGGTGGGGCGTTTGGGTGCGACGCCCGATTATGCTTGTGAGCTGTTTGGCGCCCTTTGTGATGCAGTTGCGGAGCTCCATGCCGGCTTTGCGTCGGCGGGGGAGATGGCCGCTCCGGTGATCCATCGCGACCTAAAGCCCTCGAATATCATCGTGTCGGGCGCAAACTATACGCCCGATACAGGCATGACGTTTTCATCGCTGGTGATTATCGATTTGGGAATCGCTCGCGTGTGGCGCGAGGGAGCCGATGCCGATACCGTTAAGTTTGGCACGCGTCCCTATGCGCCGCCCGAGCAGTATGGTTTTGGCCAGACGAGCGTGCGCAGCGATGTCTATGCGCTCGGTGCCCTGCTGTTCTTTTGTCTGACGGGGGCCGATCCCAAGCCAGGTCGGAACATACGCGAGCAATGCGAGGCACGTGACGTCCCCGCCTCGCTTGCCGATGTTATTTGCATGGCGATGGCGCTCGATCCGGACAAGCGCTTTGCAAGCGCGAAGGCGCTAGGGCACGCTGCACGCGCATCGTATGCGTCGTCCGCGCCGAATGCTGCTTCCTTTCAAGAGCCTCCGGAGCGGCGAGCCGTGTGCCCTGCGCCCGTGCTCCCCACGGATCAGTCTCAGGGTGGATTGCCGTTGGTGCCTGAGCGCCCGAATTTACTCTCCCGCATTCCCGACACCGTTGGGCGCATTTGGAACGCATTCGTCTATCTTTCGCTACTTGTTTTCTTTGCCGGAAGCCATTTTGCCGTTTTTCATCCTACGGGCGCCAACCAAAACTACCCGATGTGGTTTCTCGCGATTGAGTATTTTATCTTCGTCGACGGTCTCGTAGTGCTCATCCATTTTGTGATGCTCGACAAACGCCGCCTTCGCCGGCGGTTTGAGCTACTCGATAGATACCGCGGTAAAAAGCTTGCAAAGCTCTGGCTCAAGGCTATGGGTGTGCTCTTGTTGGCAATGATTATCATTGTTGCCATTGCAAACGCGACTGGCGTCGTCGATACCTCCGTCGCGTAAAAGAAAAAGGGCCCCAATTGGGGCCCTTTGACGTTGATCTTAGATGCGGTTCATCTGGGTTGCAACCTTGTTGTACCAGTCCTGCCACGTGGGCGGGCAGTACTTTTTGGCGGCTGCCGGGGTAAGCGTGGAGCCATAGTTGGCGCCCAGGTAGGCAACGTGGGCAGAGACGCCCTCGCTCCAGCTACCAAAGCTCCGCCAGCCGCCGCCGCGGGCGCTCCAGCCCCAGGCGTTATAGGAGCCGGCACAATAGAGGCCCTTGCTGCTCTCGATGCAGGCGATGGCGGGAGACCAGCGAGGGTCAACACCGGTGTTCCAGGCTGCCACGGCAAAGTTGTAACCCTGGCCTGCCATGGGGGAGCCGGCGAGGTAGTTGTCGATGCGACTCGTCCACTCGTTGATAAACGAGTCGTAATCGGAGTTGCCGGTATTGGAGTTGTTCACCGTGGTGTCGATAGTGGTGTTGGCGTTATTGGCCTGGCTGTTGGAGTTGTTGCCGCTCACGCCCTCGCCCGAGAGCTTCTCGGCGGCAGCGGCCTTGTCGGCCTCGAGCTTGGCCAGCTCGGCGGCATTCTCCTGCTCGGCCTTTGTCTGGGCTTCGCTGCGAAGCTGCTGGGCCTGTGCCAGTGCGTCCTCGGCGGTTTTCTGCTCGGTCTCGAGTTGGGACTTGGCCTGCTCGAGCTCGGTCTTGTTCTGCTCGAGTTCGGTCTGCATCTTGTTGAGCTCTTCGATCTCGTCGACGCTCGAGCTCGTGATCTGGTTGGTGTACTTGCAGGTGGTGATGAACTCGCCCAGGCTCTGCGCGTTGACCAGGAAGCTCACGATGGGGTTGGTGCCCTTCTGGTACTTATACAGATCGCGCATGGCGGAGCTCGCCTTGGCCTGTTGATCGGGAAGTTCGGCTTCGATCTTCTCGATGCTTGCCTCGTTAGTGTCGATTTGCTTCTGCAGATCCTCGAGCTTGGTGCGGGCTTCGTTGTAGGCACTCGTGGCGGTTTCGATTTTCTGCTGGGCAGCGGAAAGCTGATCCTGCGTTGCCTGCGAGGCGGCATAGGCTGCGACGGGGGAGAGCATCGGCGCGGCCGTCAGTGTAACGGCAAGCGCGGCGCTCGTGATGATACGAGCCGGCTTCGACGCGATGAGCGCTGCGGTGCGATGGTTCGAATGCTGCATCCAGTCCCTCTGCAATCAATCGTAGGTTATAGTTCGAAAGGTATTCTACTACTGCTTTCGACCTCAACTTGAACCTTAAAGGTTCTAAAGGGTCAAGTTGAACTTGAGGTTTTGGCCTTGACCTGCAGTTATAGTGAATTGTTAAGAAACCATAGAGTTCAACTTTAACGTTACGGAACCCTGCGGGCTCGATCATAAGCGCCTGCTTGCCATAGATATGGTGGAACTTTGGGAAGCGGCAGTTTGGCACGCTAGAATAAACCAGTTGCATAAAGACCGCCCATCGTACGGGCAGTTGATGATAGGAAGTTTCCATGGCATTGCAGTTTACAGAGCGCGAGTTTATACCCGTGCTGCTCGGCGGCGATATCAACGCCTATTCGGTGGCGCGCGCCTTCTACGAGGAGTATCAGGTCAAGAGCCTGGTCTTTGGCAAGTATCAGACGGGTCCTGCATACCGCAGCCAGATTATCGACTATACGCCCAATGTGGATATCGACACTATGCCGGTCATGATCGAGACCGTCAACGGCATTGCACAGGCCAATCCCGATAAGAAGATTATCCTCATGGGCTGCGGCGATAACTACGTCGCGCTTGCCGCACAGGCTCAGGATGCCGGCCAGCTTGCCTCCAACGTCATCGCGCCCTATGCGCCCTACAGTATGCTCGAGCAGTGCCAGAAGAAGGAGATCTTCTACGAGCTGTGCGAGAAACACGGTGTACCCTATCCGCACACGTTTACCTTTACCATGGCGATGCTCAACGCCCAGGGCGAGGCTTCCGCCGAGGTGCTCGACCAGATCGACTTTCCCTTCCCGATGATTCTGAAGCCCTCTGACGGCATCATGTGGTGGGAGCACGAGTTCGAGGGCCAGAAGAAGGCCTACGAGATTGCCGATCGCGCCGAGCTGGAGCAGGTCATTCGCGATGTGTACGCCAGTGGCTACACCGATGACCTCATCTTGCAGGACCGCGTGCCCGGCAACGACGAGTACATGCGCGTGCTTACCAGTTATTCCGACCGCAACGGCAAGGTTCGCATGATGTGCCTGGGTCACGTGCTGCTCGAGGAGCATCAGCCCCATGGTGTCGGCAACCACGCCTGCATCATCACCGAGCCCAACGACGAGCTCATGGGTGGCGTGCGCAAGCTGCTTGAGGACCTTAAGTTCACGGGCTTCTCCAACTTCGACGTCAAGTACGACCAACGCGATGGTTCGTTTAAGTTCTTCGACTTCAACACGCGTCAGGGCCGCAGTAACTACTACGTCACCAACAGCGGCTTTAACGTTGCTAAATACGTGGTGGATGAGTACGTCTATAACCGTCCGTTTGAGCCGGAATTTGTGACGGCGCAGGACGAGGCGCTGTGGATGGTCGTCCCCATGGGCGTCGTTGACAAGTATGTCAAGGACCCCGAGCTGCGTGCGAAGGCGCATCGTCTGGCCAAGGAGGGCAAGGCTGCCGATCCTTCGTTTATGAAGGGCGATTTTGTCTTTAACCGCTGGTTGCGCATGTGGCACACCAAGCTGCGTCACTTTAAGCTGTTCAAGACGTATTACAAGTAGATGAGCGCGGCGCCCGCCCGGTTTGCATCGGACGGGCGCGGGCATGATACGAGCAATTGCATGGGCGTCACCAAGGAGGCGGCGATGGAAAAGCTGGGAGTTATCGGCGGCATGGGCGCTGAGGCCACGTCGTATTACTACGACCAGGTCGTGCGTCATACGGCTGCTACCTGTGATCAGGAGCATATCGACATGGTGGTACTTTCCAAGTCGACCATGCCCGACCGTACGCTGGCCATCAAGACCGGCGAGCATGCCGAGCTGCTGGCGACCATGAAGGAATGTGCACGGGCGCTCGAGGGACTGGGCTGTGCTCATATCGCCATTCCCTGCAACACGTCGCACTACTTCTACGACCAGATTCAGTCGTTCACCAAGGTGCCGATTATCCACATGCCGCGCGAGTCGGTGCGCTATGCCCTGGCGGGCGCGGTGATGGGGGAGTGCGAGTTCGATCCCAACCTGAGCATGCCGTCCGAGCCGGTGCGCAAGATCGGCATCATGGGCACCGACGGCACCGTGGGTGCCGGCGTCTACGGGCGCGAGTGCGAGGCCGCGGGCGTCGAGGTCGTCTATCCCAGCGAGAAGCGCCAGGCCGACGTGATGTCGCTGATTTATGATGACGTGAAGGCCGGACGCGAGCCCGATATGGACAAGTTTGACCGCGTGATGTGGGAGTTCGCCCGCAGCGGCTGCGACCGCGTCATTCTGGCCTGCACCGAGCTCTCGGTGCTGAAAAAGTACCGAGAGATGCCCGAGATTACCCTTGACGCCATGGACGTCCTGGTGCGCGAATCCATCATCCGCAGCGGCGCCCCCTACCGCCTGTAGCCCTCGACCTGCCAAAAAGGGACAGGTTTATTTTGGTAGGTTTTATCTGGGGGAACAGTAAGGCCTCGACTCGTTTGGTGCGAGCCGAGGCCTTTTGAATTTATCGGTTGCCGGTGGCGATGGGTTAGAACAGGAAGCCGAGGACAATGAGGGCAATGCTAACAATAAGCATGGCAATGTCCTGGCCCTTGATGGGGTAGCGCTTGTACGAGCTCGCGCGCGTGCGCAGGTAGAAGCCGCGCTGCTCGGCCGCCAAGGCCGTGGCATCGGTTTTACCCACGCTCGAGATCAGTAGCGGCACGCACAACGGCAGCATGAGCTGAAGCTTCTTGATGGGGTTCTTGGTGTCATACTCGATGCCGCGTGCGGTCTGCGCCTCCATGATGGCGTTCATCTCCTGGCCAAACACTGGCACAAAGCGCAGCGCCGTGGTAAAGGTGAAGGCGTAACGATACGGAACGTGCAGCACCTCGACGCAGGCGTTGGCAAGGTCGTTGAGCTTGGTCACCATGAGCATCAGAATAAGCGGTAGCGCCACGCCCAGCAGACGCAGACAGGCCTTTGTTCCGGTGATGAGGCCTTCATCGGTGACAAAGCTCCACACCACGTTGCCATCGCGCATAAAAGCCAGCTGCAGCACCAGCATGATGAGCGCGAGTGGAATCAGTAGCTTGAGCAGCGCGAGCAGGCGGTCGACGACGCCGGCGTAGGCTCCCAGCGCGAGCGTGAGTGCCAGAAAGCCCAGCAGTGCCACATAGGTGTCGGACAAGAAAATGCCGATGATGATGGCGGCGGCGAGGCCCAGTTTGATGACGGGGTTCAGGCGGTGTAGCAGCGTGTCGCCCGGCATGTAGTCGATGACGTTAACCACGGCGGACCATCTCCTCGGTAATGCGAACGATATCAGTGACCTCACTCACCTGCGTAAAGGCGGGCGAGACGGTGGATGCCAGACGGCGCGAGAGTTCGATGACCTGGGGCGGCTCAACGTAGGCACGCTGCATGAGTTCGATGTTCGAGAACAGCTCGTGCGTGCGGCCGCGGTCGAGGATGCGACCGTTGGCCATCACCACGATGCGCTCGGCAAAGTCGGAAACGACTTCCATGTCGTGACAGACCATGATGACGGCGCAACCGCGCTCTGCCATGGTGCGCACCGTTTCCATCACGGTCATGCACTCGCGGTAGTCCAGGCCGCTCGTGGGTTCGTCGAGCACCACGATCTTGGGCTCGACCACTACAACGGATGCCAGCGCCACCATCTGGCGCTGGCCGCGTGACAGCGAGAACGGTGCCTCGTCGGCGGGCAGACCAAAGCGGTTGATGACCAGCTGGGCGCGACGCAGGGCTTCGGCGCGGTCGATGCCGGCAAGTTCTAGACCAAAGGCGACCTCGTCGAGCACGGTGTCTTTGCAGATTTGGCGGTCGGGGTTCTGGAAAAGCGTTGCCACTTCGTGTGCGATGCGGCTCGTGGGAACCGATGCCGTGTCCAAGCCCGTAACGCGTACGCTGCCCGATGCGGGCTTGAGCAAACCCGTGAGCAGTTTGGTGAGCGTGGTTTTGCCGGCTCCGTTTTGGCCGACAATGCCCACGAGCTCGCCGGGGTAGAGCGTCAAGTTGAGGTCGTGGACGGCGGCGCCTCCATGGGGGTAAGAAAACTCGACATGGTCAAAGGTGAGCACCGGCTCGGCGTCTTTCGCATGCGGGCGCAGCGACGGCGCGTGCGGGGAGCCTGCGGGCGCCTGGGTATCGCTTGTCGCACGGTCGGGGTCGACGATTTCCGTGATCAGGCGTTCTGCCTCGTCGACATCCAGACAGGGCGTGCCGCTTACCAAGCCATCGGCCTCGAGACTGTTGAAGATGCGCGTGACGCGCGGACAATCGACGCCGATGGTGCGAAGCTCGTCGGTGCGTGCGAAGACCTCGTGCGGCTCACCTTGCAGCGCGATCTGGCCGTGATCGAGCACCAACACACGGTTGCAGTACTCCGAAAGCAGAGCGACCTTTTGCTCAACGACGACGATGGTGATGCCGAGCGCGCGGTTTGCCTCGCGCAGCGTCTCGAAGACCAAGGTGGAACTGGCGGGGTCGAGTGCTGCGGTTGGCTCATCGAGCACTAAGACGCGCGGACGCATGGCGAGGATGGCGGCGATAGCTACCTTTTGCTTTTGACCGCCCGAGAGGGTGGCGATCTCGCGGTCGCGCAGGTCGCTAATGCCGACGGTCTTAAGCGTCTCGCTCACGTGCTGCTCGATCTGGTCGTGCGGAACGCCAAAGTTCTCGAGACCAAAGAGCATCTCATCCTCAACGACCGAAGCGACCATCTGCGTGTCAATGTCTTGCAGCACGCTACCGACGATCTGCGATATGTCGGTGAGCGAGACCTCGCAGGTGTCGTGGCCGTCAGCTAACACGGAGCCATAAAAGGCGCCGGTGTAGTGGTGAGGCACGGCGCCCGACAGACAGGCGGCAAGTGTGGACTTACCGGCGCCCGAGGGCCCGATGATGCCGATGAAATCTCCCTTGTTCACGCTGAGCGAAACGTGGCTGAGCGCCTGCTCGGTTTGCGTGCCATAGGAGAACGAGACATCGTCGACGTTGATGATCGTTTCCATGGATACCTTCCATAGTCATTGGGGACGTTCTTACATGACAAGTCGTTTAGGAACGTCCCCAAAAGCTCGTTGTTTGGGACAGTCTTTGGTGGTGAAGCACGGAAACGGCTTTACGAGGTGCCCCAGGTTGGCGCGAAAGAGGAGCGAAGCGTACTTGGGTACGCGAGCGACGAATGAACGCCAAGATGGGGTGGCTCGTAAAGCCGAGCAGGTTAGTTGAGCTTAAGGGCCTTCTGGATGGGCAGGTAGAGGGCGCCGACCAGAATGGCGTTAAATACGGCGGTCATGGCGACGACGGGCAGCATGGCTGCGGCGAGCTCGCCCACCACGCCGAGCATGGCCATCTTGATGACCATGAAGATGACGCCCGAGACAAAGGTGGTCACGAATGTTGCGGCGATGGCGACGACGGGCTTAACCTGGCCGTCCTTGGCAGCAGCGTTGACAATGACGGCCATGAGCATAGCGGCGATGCCCTCGGCGGCAAAATCGACAAACGGCGAGGTGGTGGTGATCTGGATCACGGCCGCTGAGATGAGGCCAATGACGAGTGCCTGACCGATGTTGGGGCGAACGACCAGGATGGTGAGACAGAAGGCCGAGATGATGAACTCGGGGCTGATCATACCGCCCGAGATACCCGAGATTGCCTTGCCGACGGTGAAGTTGAGGATGAAGCCGGCGGCAAGCAGAATGGCGAGCAGGACAAGGGCGCGAATATCGAGTTTACCGCGGTCGGCGGTCTGGACGGTGCGGGGCTGGGCGGTGGCGGTGGTGTTCTGAGACATGGTGAAAGTCCTTTCAAAAAGGGGAGTGTAAGAGAAAAACGGAGGCGCGTGATGCGAATGCGATCGGGCTCGAGATAGAAAAAGGCCCCCGGTCGAAACCGGAGGCCTTCCAATCACCTAGAGCGCAAAACAGGCGTGAGGGACTCACTTTCGACCGATCGTATTCGCATCACGCCACCACCAGTTGTTGAGAGACTTCATCGTGTTCATCATCTTGGTGGCTCCTTTCGTGATGCCTTGGCGCGGTCGCACCTCGTTGCTGTTGCGCTGCACTATAGCACAGCGAAGTGTGTGCGGGGAAATCTTTTTTGAAAAGATTTCGGCGGCGTTTCCTACCGGTCAAAAGGGCAGGCTGAGCGGGCGGGATGACTCATGCGACCCCGCCCGTCTCTTGGAACGCAAGGGCCTTAGGCCTTCTTGCGACGATAAAGCACGAAGCCGCAGACACCGATGATGACGACGGCGCCAACGGCCATGGCGGCCATGTTGTTGCCCTCGGACTTCTCCTCGGTCGCCTCTTCCTCAGCCTCGGGCTCGGCAACGTCCTTATCGGAGAGAGCCTCGTCGGCGTAGGTGATGGACTCGACCAGGCAGTCGTTGTCGGCATCGTAGTCACTCGGGACGAACTCCTCGGAGAAATCGCCCTCCTTGAGGTAGTCGCGCATCTCCTCGAGCATGGCCTTGCACTTGACGTAGGTGTTCTTGGTCGCTGCCTTGCCGGCCTTGTTGGCCAGGGCGGTGCGGGCCTCGGTGTCCTCGGCGGCCTGCATGGCCTCGTCGACGGTTAGGTTCTGCTCGATGAGCTCCTTCTGCAGGGCGTCGAGATAGGCGCGGACGCCGGTGGCGCAGCTGTCGCGGTTCTCATAGGCGAGCGTGTTGATGTCCATGAGGACGTAGTTGATGGAGTTCTTGGGCTCCTCGTTGTTCACGACGTCTTCCTCTTCACAGTGATCGAAGGAGACATCCTGATCGCTGAAGTAGGGGCTGACCTCGGTGAGCAGTGCGGAATAGAGGGGGATAGCGACGGAGAACTCGGCGTTGGAGAGCATCTCCCACTGGATGGTCGCGATTTCGGGGTCCATGCCGTGACGGATCTGGAAGGTGTGGATCTCGGTGTTGCGGTTGGAGCCGATGGCATAGGCGCCGTCGGTGTTGGCGTTGAGGCCGGCGACATTCTCGCCGCGAGCGGCGAAGGAACGAATCATCTCAAAGGTGTTCCAGTCGGACTTGCCGGGCTGGAAGAACAGCGGCTGCATCTCGTGGACCAGGGCGCCGGTCGTCGCACGAGCGTCTTCGCGCTCGTCCTTGACGATCTCGTAGTCGGTGCCCTCGGCAAGCGGAGCCATGAAGTAATCGCGGCCCTGGACATAGCGCGACCACTGGTGCATACCGGCCTCGCTAATCTCCTCGCCGTAGGTCTTGGCGACGTCGAACTTGCCGTCGGTGTACTCGGCAAAGCCCTTCTCCTTAGGCATGGACTCGATGCCCTCGGAGTGGAGGCAGTTCTCGGTGTCGTCGAGGTCGACGTCATAGGTGAGGTTGCCGATGTTGGGGTTGAGCGAGGCGATATCGTCGGTGAGCCTCATGGCAATCCACTGATGGCCGGAAAGCGCTGCAAACAGCCAGGTCTCGTTGTTGTCGGCGATGATGATCTGGTCGTTGGAGCAGACGCCCTGCTCGTCAATCAGGTTGCCGAGGAGCTCGACACCTTCGCGGGCCGTGGCACTCTCGCCCAGAATGACGCTGGCGTAGTTGTACTCGCCGATGCCGGTCTCCTCGGTGACGGGGTCGGCTTCCTCTGCCTTCTCGTTATAGGAGGTGCTCAGCGTGGCAGAGCAGGAAACGCCCTTTTCGTTGATGCCAGCCTCGGAATATGCGTCGTAACGATCTTCCCACTGAGAGGGGTTGTCGCGAACGAAGGTGTAGCGGTAGGTTGCGCCCTTGGACTTGTATTCAAAGCCGGACTCGACCGAGGTGTACTTGCTGCCGTCCTTGTGTGCGGGCTCGATGCCAAAGTGCTTGACGTAACGCGGGCCGAAGTCCTCGGAGCGACCGTAGTACGTGTTGCCGTCTGCCGTGAGCTGGCTGCCCATGTAGATCTGGGTGCAAGCGAGCGCCGAAGTCGGCATAGCCATAATGGCCGCTGCTCCAAATGCAAGGCCGCAGCCAAGCTTCTTGAGCGTGTTGACAGGATGAGTAAACCTCATGATCCCTCCCAACTGTTGAAACCCCGCGAAATCGTACGGAGCTTCAGCTAATAAATACATCTACTAGCCTAAAGGAAGTGTAAAGAGTATTCATTCGACAATAGCTTTTACTCGATGAGCGTGAAGAAATATACGATGAGCGGATAATAATACTCATTATATGGCTTTAGTTAAATAAAGGCACCCTGCATTTACTATAGCTGAATAAAGCGCCAGACAGTGCTCAAAAAGGAAACTCTCCCGCTGTTTAGGATTTGCATAAACAACGGGAGAGTCGATAACTGGATGAATATCATACCAATGTGGATTTACTTCTTTCGGCGGTGAATCACATTGATGGCGTAACCGACGAGCATGGCCAAGACGATGACGATAAAGCCAATCAGGGGATTGTCGTTCATGGGGTCCTCCTATTTTCCGAGCGGTGAAAATTCGTCGACGATGAGATCGAGGCATTGCGGCAGTGCGCGGGCGCCAAAGACGCCGGAGTTGCTGGAGATGATCTCGCCATCGAACTGCATGCCCAGCGATGGCGTGCAGGTGATCTTGGCTTCCTTGGTCTGGATGATCTTAAACTGCGGACGGCCGAGCAATTTGCCAGCGGGGTCGAGCGCGGCGGTAATTACCGTGGGGAGCAGCTGCACCGTGCGTACGGGCTCAATAACGACGATGTCGACCATGCCGTCGTCCATGCGGCAGTTAGGGAATAGGTTGATGTCGTTTTGGATGACCGAGGTATTGCCTGCCATGCAGCAGATGCCGTCGAGCTCCTCGACGATGCCGTCGTGCTCAATGGTGAAGTGTGCCACCGTGGGGTTGGGCGTAGCGAGCGCGGAGAGGAAGTAGGCGATCTCGCCAATGTCGTTTTTGGTGGGAGCGGCCTTCATCATGATCTCGGCGTCGAAGCCCGAGCCGGCGATGATGATAAAGCCGTGGCGCTTCTCGTTACCGTTCTCGTCGAGCCAAAAGAGCTCACCCATGTCCACCTTGACCGTGCGGCCGGCGCGGCAAGCCTTGGCGAGTGCCGCCGCCTCGGGGGCATTGCCGATGTTGTTAAAGAACAGGCAAGCCGTGCCGGAGGGGAAGACGAGCGTAGGGACACCGCACCCGCGCATCTGGTCGAGCACGTTGGAGACGGTGCCGTCGCCACCCGAAACGACCACGCGATCGAACTCACGAACGTCCGCTACCGCGTCCTCGGGCTCCATGCCATCGCCGATAAAACGCATCACGACCTCGTCGCCGCCCTGTGCAAGGGCGTGCGTGAATGCGAAGATTTCATCGGAGCTGGGACCCGATGCCGGGTTGTGGATGATAAGGCAGCGCATACTTACGTTCCCGTTCTGTGACTAACCGAGTATAGTTGTAGAGCAATGCCGATATCCTACCCGTGTTTTTCGGGCCTAACCTTATTCGATGGGTTGATATGTACATTTCCACACATCAGGCTCTGGTCGACTTTTGCCAGCGCGCCCGCGAGTTCGACGCGATCGCCGTCGACACCGAGTTTTTGCGCGAGCGCACGTTTCATCCGCGCCTGTGCCTGGTCCAGATTGCCACCCCCGCCGAGAGTGTCGCGGTCGATCCTCTGGTGATCGACGACCTGTCGCCGCTTGCCGAGCTTATGGGCGATGAGAGCGTGACCAAGGTGTTTCACGCCTGCTCGCAGGATATGGAGGTTATGCTCCATACCGTGGGCGTGCTGCCGCGTCCCATTTTTGACACGCAGGTGGCCGCCGCCTTTTTGGGCGAGCGCCAGCAGATTTCCTACGGTGCGCTCGTGCAGACGTTTTGCGGCGTCTCATTGCCTAAGACCGAATCGCTGACCGATTGGTCGCGCCGCCCGCTGACCGACAAACAGATCGAGTACGCGATCGATGACGTCAAGTACTTGATCGTCGCCTATACCGAGATGATGAGCCGTCTGCGCGAGCTGGGCCGCGTGGACTGGGTGCTCGATGAGTTGCGCCCTCTGGCCGACGAGTCGCACTACCGTGCCGATCGCCATGAGGCGTTCCGCAAGGTCAAGCGCATCAACTCGTGTAGCCGCCATCAGCTGGGCATTGCGCGCGAGCTTGCCGCCTGGCGTGAGGACCGCGCTGAGCGGCGCAACATCCCGCGCAAGTGGGTTATGTCCGACGATACGTTGTTGGCCCTGGTTAAGCGCAATCCCGTGCGTGTTGAGGAGTTCCGCAGCATTCGCGGCACCGACCAGCTGGGGGAGCGCGACGTGGATGGCGCGTTGATGGCCATCAAGCGCGGCGCGAGTTGCCCGCACGACCGCCTGCCGCTTATGGTGCGCGGGCATCGCCAAATCTCTCCGGAGCTGGAGAGCGTGACGGATCTCATGTACGCGCTCATTCGCCTGGTTGCCGAGCGCTCGGGCGTGGCGACCTCGGTCATTGCCTCGCGCGATGACCTGGCCGACTACATTGAGCATCCTGAGCAAAGTCCCCTGCGCGAAGGCTGGCGTTTTGAGCTTGTGGGTTCGCGTCTGGACGATCTGCTTTCCGGCAATATGGGACTCACCGTGAAGGACGGAAAGATTGAGTTGTTATAGGGAAGTCTAGTCGGCTGAGTGGGTAAAATGCCTCCAACGTGTAACTCGATTCGGAGGAATTCGCATGCCCTATTACTATGGTTACGGCTTTGGCATCGACCCGCTGTACCTGCTGGTTGTTCTTGTTTGTACGGTGCTTGGCCTTGCTGCGCAGAGCTATATCAACTCGACGTACAAGACCTGGTCCAAGGTTCGCTCGGACGGCGACACGGGTGCCACGGTCGCTCGCCGCATGCTCGACGCCAACGGTTGCAACGCCGTGGGTATCAAGGGTGTTGCCGGTGAGCTCACCGACCACTACAACCCGCAGGATAACAACCTGTATCTCTCGGACGCTAACCGTTCGGGCGGATCGGTCGCAAGCGTTGCCGTGGCCTGCCACGAGGCGGGTCATGCCGCCCAGCGTCAGAGCGGTTACGCCATGATGAAGGTTCGCACCGCCCTGGTCCCGGTCGTCAACTTTACCCAGAACACCTGGACCATCGTGTTGCTCTTGGGCCTGTTTATGAACATCGCCGGACTCACGACCCTCGCATTGATCTTCTTCTCGTTTAGTGTGCTGTTCCAACTCGTTACGTTGCCTGTCGAGATCGATGCCAGTCGCCGCGCCGTGGCGTATATCGAGCAGTCGGGCATGAGTTCCAAGCAGGTCAACGGTGCCAAGAAGGTGCTGACGGCAGCCGCGCTTACCTACGTGGCGGCGGCGCTCACCTCGATTATTCAGCTGCTCTACCTGATGGCTCGCTACAACAGAAACTCCAACCGATAGCAAACGGGACAGGCAGGCGCCGCGGGGATTCGTGTCCCAGCGGCGCTGTACTATGTTTTGGACTTGAATTTGCGCAGGGCCGGAGCCCGTGTGCACGATGACGAAAGGAGGCTGCGTGGCTGGCTGGAATCTGACCGGCAATACCGTTTCCGCCGAGTTCGACGGATCGGACGAGCAGGAGTGCAAAGAGCTCAGCGTGAGCCAGGCGGTGGAGATCGCCGCCGGTGCGCTCGATGCCATTCCGCAGCTGAGCGTTTTGGGCGAGGTCACGGGTTTCCGCGGTCCCAATGCCCGAAGCGGCCACTGCTACTTCCAAATCAAGGACGACTCGGCGGCCGTCGACTGCATCATCTGGAAGGGCGCCTACCTTAAGCGCACCTTCGATCTGCGCGACGGCATGCAGGTGAGCTTTAAGGGTAGCTTCAATCTCTACAAGCCTACGGGTCGCATGAGCTTCGTCGCCCGCTCGTTCTCGCTGGCGGGGGAGGGCTTGCTGCGTCAGCAGGTGGCTCAGTTGGCCGAAAAGCTGCGTCGCGAGGGCCTGATGGATGAGGCGCGCAAACGCCGCATCCCGGTGTTCTGCTCGCGCGTGGCGGTTGTCACCTCGCTTTCGGGCGCCGTAATCGACGACGTCAAGCGTACGCTGCGCCGTCGCAACCCGCTCGTCGAGCTTGTCTGCGTGGGCGCAAAGGTCCAGGGCGAGGGCGCGCCGGCAGAGCTTATTGAAGGCCTGCGTCGCGCCGCTGCCATTACGCCGGCGCCCGATTGCATTTTGCTCGTGCGTGGCGGCGGTTCCTTTGAGGACCTCATGACCTTTAACGACGAGGAGCTTGCCCGTGCGGTGGCAGCCTGTCCCGTGCCTGTGGTGACGGGCATTGGGCATGAGCCCGATACCTCGATCTGCGACATGGTGAGCGACCGTCGCGCCTCCACGCCAACGGCAGCGGCAGAATCGGTGGCGCCGGCTATGACGGAGCTGGCCGATGTGCTCGAGACGCGCCATCAGCGTCTGGGTGCTGCGATGGCATCGATGATTGGGTCGGATCAGGTCGATCTGGAAATGCTCGACCAGCGCGGTCGTCGTGCCTGGGACACCTATACGGCTCGTCTGGGTGACGCGCTCGATGCGGCCGCGTGCCGCCCGTGCCTCAACGATCCAACGTTTATGGTCGAGCGTCGCGAGTCTGAGCTTGCCTTGACGGCCGATCGTCTGTCCGGCGCCATAACGCGTTCGGTTGGGGCCTTCCGCTCCAACTTCGAGCGTCTGCCCGAGCGCTTGATCGCAAGCACCTCGGGGCTCGATGGCAAGCGCCATGCGCTCACGCTTGCGAGCTCCCGTCTGGAGCATCAGGGGCGCACGATGCTCAGCAAGCCCGCGTCCGACCTGGGCCGTGCGGCAGCCTCACTCGATGCCCTGTCACCGCTCAAGGTACTTGCTCGCGGCTATTCCATCGCGTACAGCGATGATGGTGTGGCCACGAGCGCCAAGACCTTTAAGCCCGGCGACGCCATCCGCGTGCGCATGGCAGACGGTAACGTTACGGCAACGGTCGATACGGTCGAGTAGGCCGCGTTTCATAGCGATAAACCTTTAGGAAAGGAAACAGATATGGCAGAGAAGACCCCGGTCGAGCAGCTTACGTACAAGCAGGCCTCGCAGGAGCTGGAACTCATCATCCGCAGCTTGGAGTCGGGTGACATGGAGCTCGAGGAGTCGCTCGAGAGCTATACCCGCGGCGTCGAGCTCCTCAAGAGCCTGCGCACCCGTCTGTCCGATGCCGAGCAGAAGGTCTCGGTGCTCCTGAAGGATGTTGACGGCAACGACGTGCTCGCCGACGGCGAAGCCGCCAACACGGACGACAACCTTTCGTTCTAACTACCTCGCAGCCTACTTTGGGGTAGTCTTTTTGGGACGGGGCTTTTTTGACTACCCTTGCGCGACGGCTTGCCGAGTGTTTGCGCTTGCGAAAAAGTAGTCAAAAAAGCCCCGTCCCAAAAAGACTACCTTGGTCTGTGAGAAAGGAACCAACCATGTGTGATTGCATCTTCTGCAAAATTGCCAACCACGAGATCCCCTCGACCGTTGTCTATGAGGACGATCAGGTCATCGCCTTCGATGACCTCAACCCCCAGGCGCCGGTCCACACGCTCGTGATCCCCAAGAAGCACTACAGCGACATCGCCGACAACGTGCCTGCCGAGACCATGGGCGCCATGGCCCACGCCATCCAGGAGGTCGCTAAGGCCAAGGGCCTGGAGGACGGCTTCCGCGTCATCTCCAACAAGGGCGTTAACGCCGGTCAGACCGTCATGCACTTCCACATGCACGTCCTCGGCGGCAAGAACCTGGGTGAGAACCTCATCTGAGGACGCCTCTTCCGTGCAATGAAACGGAAGCTCTGGCACCGATAACTTATATATCAACGCAATAAACCCGAGCGCGAGGGCGTTTGGGTTTATTATTGAAACGTATGTAACCTGGCGGCGCCACACCGCCTGTTAGTAGGGAGACACATGAACGTTCTGGTCGTCAACGCAGGATCTTCGACCCTTAAGTATCAGGTCATCGATACCAAGTCCCACAAGGTGTCCGCAAAGGGCTCCTGCGAGCGCGTCTGCTTTACCGGCGGCACCTTCACCCACGCTGCCAACGGCTCCAAGAAGGTGACCGAGAACATCGAGTTCCCCGACCACAAGGTCGCCATCGAGGTCGTCCTGAAGGACCTCGAGGCCAACGGCGTCAAGATCGAGGGCATTGGCCACCGTATCGTTCAGGGCGGTTGGTACTTTGGCGATTCCTCCCTCGTCGACGAGGACGTTCTCGCCAAGATCCGTGAGGTCGCCCCGCTGGCGCCGCTGCACAACAACCCCGAGGCCAACGTTATCGAGTTCTGCCTGGAGCAGTATCCCGATCTGCCCAACGTTACGGTCTACGACACCGCTTTCCACTTCAACATGCCCGAGGTCGCCAAGACCTACGCCCTTCCCAAGGATGTTTGCGACAAGCTGCACATCCGTAAGTACGGCGCCCACGGCACCAGCTACCGTTACATCTCCAAAAAGGTCGCCGAGATGACCAACGGCGAGGCCCGCAAGGTCGTCGTGTGCCATATCGGTTCCGGCGCTTCCCTGTGCGCCATCGAGGACGGCAAGTGCATGGACACCACCATGGGTCTCACCCCGCTCGATGGCGTCATGATGGGCACCCGCTGCGGCTCCATCGACCCGGCTACCGTGTGCTACCTGCAGCGCGAGGGCGGCTACACCTTCGACGAGGTCGACGAGATGATGAACAAAAAGTCCGGCCTTTTGGCTGTGACCGGTGGCAAGACCAACGACTGCCGCAATGTCGAGGAGCTCGCCGCTGCTGGTGACCCCGAGGCTCAGCTCGCCTTCGATATGTTCGTCTACAAGATTGCCGCCAAGGCTGCCGAGATGGCCACTTCCATGTGCGGCATGGACACGCTGGTCTTCACCGCCGGCATCGGTGAGCACGCTCCGGCCGTTCGCGCCGGCGTTGCCGACCGTCTGGCCTTTATGGGCGTCAAGATGGACCATGCCCGTAACGCCCTGCGTGGCGACGGCGCTTGGTGCCTGTCTGCCAAGGATTCCAAGGTCAAGATCTTCGTCATCCCCACGGACGAGGAGTTCATGATCGCTTCTGACGTCGAGCGCATCGTCAACGGCAAGTAATTGCAAGAGGGGAGGGGCTGGACGACCAAGTGCCGTTCAGTCCCTCTTTTGCACTCGTTGGGCGATATGCTGATAGCTATTTATCAAGATATGATAACTTCTTATTAAAATGCGGTCGCCTTAAGGGGTCTGCGTCGACCGTATTGCACTGCAAAGGAGTCTCATGAACGTACTTGTTGTCAACGCCGGCAGCTCAAGCCTTAAATATCAGCTTTTGGATACCGATACCCGCGAGGTTTTCGCCAAAGGCAACTGCGAGCGTATCGGATCGGACATGGGCATCTTTGGCCACTCCGAGAACGGTGGCGCCAAGCAGACCGAGGAGGTTCCCTTCCCCGATCATCGCTGTGCCATTGCACGCGTGCTCGAGGAGCTCGAGAAGACCGACTTTACGATCGATGGCATTGGACATCGTATCGTTCAGGGCGGCTGGCACTTCGATGATTCCGCAGTTGTCGACGACGAGGTCATGGCTAAGATTCTCGAGGTGGCCCCGCTCGCCCCGCTGCACAATTACGGCGAGGCCGCAGCAATCGAGTATTGCCGCGAGAAGTATCCGGAGCTGCCCAACGTGGCCGTCTTCGATACCTCGTTCCACATGACCATGCCCGAGGTCGCCTACACCTACGCGCTGCCCAAGGACGTGTGCGATAAGTACCACGTGCGCAAGTACGGTGCCCACGGCACGAGCCACCGCTATGAGTGGATGATGGCCAAGGAGATCCTGGGCTCGTGCTGCCACCGTCTGCTTTCGTGCCATCTGGGCAATGGCGCTTCGCTCGCCGCCATCGAGGACGGCGTGTGCCGCGACACCACGATGGGTCTCACACCGCTCGACGGCCTGATGATGGGAACCCGCTGCGGCTCCATCGACCCGGCTACCGTGTGCTACCTGCAGCGCGAGGGCGGCTACAGCTACCAGGAAGTCGATGACATGATGAACAAGCAGTCTGGTCTGCTTGCCATCTCGGGTATCTCCAACGACGCCCGTGACATCCGCACGCGCGCTTCCGAGGGTGATGAGCGCTGCCTGCTCGCCTTCGATATGTTCGCCTACAAGGCCATGCAGCAGGCCGGTTCCATGATTGCTTCCATGGCGGGCGTGGACACCATTACCTTTACCGCCGGCATCGGCGAGAACGACTGGTCGATCCGCAAGGCCTTCTGCGACTGTTTCGAGTGGCTGGGCGTACGCATCGACAACAACAAGAACCGCGAGGCCGTGGGCAACGGCCCGCAGGTCATCAGTGCCGCCGGTTCCGCCGTCACGGTCATGGTCATCCCCACCGACGAGGAATACATGATCGCCCACGACGTCGAACGCTTAACCAAGAACAACTAGCGCACCCGTTTGTATGTAAACGAAAGGCCTCCAGAGCAACAGCTCCGGAGGCCTTTTCACTAGCATACGGAAATTCCAGTCCCAAAGTGACCATCGCCAGCAACGCCTACGCTCCCAGCAACGGTGCCCGACCACTCAAATCCTCAGCCCCAATTCGTAGCCAAGCCGCCGTCCACCCCAGATACCCTGACTGTCACGTTGCGGCAGGGACCCTACAGGGTAAAGCTCTGAAAACTTTCCGCAGGACGCATGAAACCCCCGCCGCACGAAGTGTGAACTGCCTCCCATTTCTTGGACATGAGAAATGGGAGGCTTTTTATGCGTGTCG
>CABSAD010000006.1:0-127114 GCA_902475615.1 uncultured Collinsella sp.
GGGGTCAGCCCGTGGGAGGCCAGGGCGCCGCTGACCGGTGGACGGCACCGAGCCGTCATTGGGAATGTAGAAGGGGGAGGCCTCGCGGCCTCCCCCTTTTTGCGTTTGGTCGATATGAGCTAAACGCCTCTATGGCTTAATAGCCTTTTCTATTTGAAGAAAACAAAATGAATGACTAGCGCGATTGCCACGATGGCAATGATCAAGAGCGCAATTTGGAGACGGTGCTGTCTGCGCCGTCTGTTTGACGATGTAAATATCGATTTCCCCTGCTTAGGCGTCTCGAGATAGCGGGCGGAATGCGTTAGAGTTTGCTTGGGACGGGGCCATCTACGATGCTGCTTTGTGGGTGTTTGTGTCTGCTCCTGGCTGCTTGCGCTGTTTTTGGATAAGGGGGCATCTTTTAGATACACCGGATCGCTCGAGGCGACACCCATGTGTCTGCGCGCTGATTGAGATTCTTCTAGGGTTTGATATCGATTGCGAGTTACATACTCAGGCTCTGCATCGTTAATGGGCTCTTGGGAAATATGGGGACGATGGTAGCGTATGGGCTGTGAATAGGCAGAATTATCGTTCTGTAGCGACTCAAACGAATTGTCGGAGGTCTGATCGTCCATGATGCCCTTAGGTTGTCATTAACAACGTGTATGCGCTCATTGTAAGCCCTTCGCTCTGTTTTGACAGGCCGCGTATATGGTATTTAAGGCACGGTTCAAAGAACCTTAGCTTTGTTAAAACCTTAGTCGACCAGACTTAGATATGCTTATAGAAAGAGACTTAAAAAACTTTATATCAAAATGTATATATAAGAAATGGATGGGCATATATTAGAGCGTCAAAAGAAGTCCCTGCCACCTAGAAGATGGCTCGGCAGTCCCTTAAAGGAGTGGTAGTCATGGCAAGCATGGTTCCTTATCGTTCGGTTTTTGGTGTTCGTCCCTCTGCTAGCTCGTTGTTTGATCTCTTTGATGATATGAGCGACCTAGCGAACAGCTCGATTGCTTCTAAGGCGTTCCCCGTTGACGTTGAGGATAAGGGCGATGGCTATGAGGTCAAGGCTTATCTGACCGGCGTCGCCAAGGACGATATCGATGTCGAGCTTAACGAGGGCCGTCTGTCCATTAGCGTGAATGTCGAGGAAGACGAGGAGAACGAGGGTAAGAACTTCCTGCAGAAGGAGTTCAGCTCGTACAGCGCGACGCGCGGTGTGTACCTGAAGGATGCTTCGAGCGAGGGCCTTTCTGCAAAGTACGCTGACGGCATCCTTACCGTTACGGTTCCTAAGATTGTCGAGAAGAAGAACGTTACGAAGATTTCCATCGATTAAGGCTATCGGCTTTTAAAATCGGTGCCTACGTTAAGGGGGCTGGGAAGTGATTCCCAGTCCCCTTTGCTGTTTACTGTATGGTCATGGGCCGATATTGTCCGGCGGGACGTATCGTGAGTTTATGCAGCCCCTCAACGCGGGTGGCGGTGCTGCCAAGCTCGTTGTCGAGTGTTGCGTCGAGGGAGCTTGCGTAGCTTTTGACGGTCAGGCTTGGGCGATTGTTGTCTTGGCTAATGTGCATCGCGATAAGTTGCTCGGTGCGATCGGTTACCAACGCGCGTGCGGCATCGGCGGCCTGATCGTTGGAGAGATGCCCTTTTACAGACAGGATACGTTCCTGAAGAAAGCGAGGATAGTCGCCTTGACGCAGCATGGTTACATCGTGGTTGCTTTCGAGTGCGAGAATGCGACAGTCCTTGAGCGTATCGATGGCATGCTTCGACAACTCGCCGGTGTCGGTGGCAAAGCCAATTGAATCACCCTGAGCGTCAAACCGGTAGCCGACGGGATTAACGACGTCGTGGGATGTCGAATATGTTTGAATGTGGACTCCGGCAATAGAGAGGGCGTCACCTGGGTCGAATTCCTCGACAGGTAGATGTGCGAGGCTTTCTTTGGACGTGAGCGTTCCTCTGCTGGAAAAGACCGGGCCATTCCAATGCTTGCACCAGACATCGAGGCCCTTGATGTGATCGCTATGCTCATGAGTAATGAGAAGAGCCGAGACGTTGTCTGCCGAGAGCCCCAGTTCTGCCATGCGCTTTAATGTCTCGCGGCGAGACAGTCCGTCATCGACCATAATGAGCCCCTGCGGGCCCTCGATGAGTGCGCAGTTGCCTTTAGAGCCACTGCCGAGGATATGAAGGTGCAGACGAGACATAAGATTCCAAAGGATACAATGGGTGCGGACGAATAGAGGAGGAAGCAAATGCCTACGGTATCTCAGCATTATGGACACCATGCCGTGCCTGGGGCAGTCGATGAGACCCGGACGAGGCAGCAGGCTGCTCCTGTCGTGCTCATGGTATCAGGCGGTGCGGACTCGACGGCACTGCTTCTTATGGCGTGCACATCAAAGCTGGATATCCAAGATGGACGCGGCGTCGCTCCCATTGCTCGCGAGCGCCTGCATGTGCTTCATGTAAACCATCATCTACGAGGTAAGGCGTCCGATGGCGACGAGGCCTTTGTGCGTGAGCTCTGCGCGCAATATGGTTTACCGCTGTGTGTGGAGCACGCTTATTTTGATGGGGAGTCGGGCAATATTGAGGCCGCGGCCCGCGAGGTGCGCTATGCCGCGGCGCGGAGGTATGTTCGCGAGCTCTGCGCCCAGACGGGGGCACCGCGAACGGCGGCTCGTATCTGCACCGCGCACACGTCTTCGGATCGCGCGGAAACGTTTTTGATGAACGCGATTAAGGGTTCAGGGCCCGCTGGCCTATCGAGTATTCCTCGCCGAAGGAATATCGTGGTGCGTCCCTTGCTCGACCTAACTCATGGCGAGCTTGTGGGCTATCTGCAGGTACATGGTCAGCCATGGCGTGAAGACGAGAGCAACGAGGATGTCTCGTATCTGCGAAACTACGTGCGTCATCGGGTAATGCCAGTGGTGGCACAGCGTAATGCGAGCGTGTGCAAGACGATTGGCGCCGCCTGTGAGATCCTTGGTGACGAAGATGCATTTCTATCTCAGCTGTCGGCACAGGCGTTTCGAAGCTGTTTGCGCAAAGAGGCGGCGGGTGCGCTGGTGCTCGATGCCAGGCGCCTTGCTGCGGCCGAGGTGGTAATCGCGCGGCGCATCGTGAGACTGGCGATTAAACGCATCGATCCGGACGCTCGTCCAGAGATGCGACATGTGGAGCGAGTCCTTTCCTGCGTTGCCGAGGGCACGGGTTCGGTCACGCTTCCGGCGGGAATTGACGCGCGCGTCGAGTTTGGCATGCTGGCGTTTAAGGCACCGGAGGCTCGCGAGGGTCTGGTCGCGGACTGGGTTACCATACCCGGTCGTTTGCCGTTGGGCGGGGGACGCATGCTGGTCGCAGAGCCGATGGCCGTTGAGCCGGGATGCGATATCGTGCGCCGCGCCCGTGAGCTTGCGGCTGCCGGGGAAGTGACGGCTTTGGTAGACGCGGCTGCCCTGGGTTTTGCCGACAGCGATAGTGAGCGGATCCTGGCGGGCTCGCGTGGCGAGATCCCTGCCGAGGCGCGATTGGCGCGCCTGTGGGTGGACGGTCCCGCACCGGGAGACGTGATGTGCCCGTTAGGAATGAGTGGCCGAAGCAAAAAGGTATCCGACTTGCTAGGAGAGGCTCGCATTCCCGTTTCCGAGCGCGCCGGCGTGCCCATGGTGAGGACGGCGCCGGGAGGTGCCGTGGTGTGGGTCGCCGGAGTTCGCGCGGACGAACGCTTTAAGTGCACGGCGGCGACGCGTGTGGCCTATCTGCTCCGCGTGGTCGATGCGGAATAGCGTCCCACGCCTACTATTCTGTGCGACGTTGACGGTATTCCCGCGCTGATGGCGCACGGGCTGGTAAATTTACCCCGTGCGCTGCTAGAATGTGTAGTTCGCGTCCATACGGCGGTGTGTGGGCGATAAGCACAAGAAAGGGTTGTCATGGCTTCTCAACATCCGGATATCGAGAAGGTTCTGTTTACGCAGGAGGATATCGAAGGTATCGTTTCTCGCCTGGGCGAGGAGATTACGCGCGACTACGCTGGTAAGGATCTGGTGTTGATCGCGGTCCTGCGCGGCGCCGTTGTCTTTATGGGCGACCTGATGCGCAAGATCGAGCTGCCGACCAACATCGATTTCATGGCTGTTTCGAGCTATGGCGACGGTGTGAAGTCTTCGGGCATCGTGCGTATCATTAAGGACCTGGATATCGACATCCGTGGTCGCGACGTGCTGATCGTCGAGGACATTCTGGACTCGGGCCTGACCCTCAAGTACCTGATGAAGAACCTTGAGAGCCGCAAGCCCGCCTCGCTGGAGGTCGCTGCCTTCCTGTGGAAGGACGTTGAGGACCGCACCTCGGCCATCACGCCCAAGTATGTTGGAACCCATTGCCCCGATGCCTTTGTGGTGGGCTACGGCCTCGACTATGCCGAGCGCTATCGCAACCTTCCGTATCTGGGCATTTTGAAACCGAAGGTTTATTCGTAAGATGCCCGACGACCGTAACGACAACAATTCCCAGACTCCCCGGGAGCCTAAGATCCCGGGGATGCCCGGAGGCAAGAAGCCCACGCGTACGGGCTGGCTGTATTTTCTTTTGGCTTGCGCGCTTCTGGGCTATGCCTTCTTTAATATGGGCTCCGGTTTTGCCAGCTCCAGCAATACCGTTAAGCTCGCGACGAGCGAGATGGTCAGCGCCATTAAGCAGGATCGCGTCGAAGATTTGACCTATACGGTTCAAGACGGAAGCGTGGCGGGTCATTACTGGAAGACAAAAAAGGACAAGGGCGATACGAGCGAGCTCAAGAGCTTTTCCTCGACCTATGTCGGCTCCGATTCGCTTGCCGAGCTCATGGCGGAGCACCCCGACACCAAGTATATCGTCAACACCAACGACCCCGATTTTTGGGGCGACTTGGCGATGAGCGTGCTGCCGACGATCGCCCTGATCGCCATCATGTTCTACTTTATGCGCCAGATGATGGGCGCCAATAACAGGAACATGCAGTTTGGCAAGACCAATGCCAAGACCAACGAGGCTACGCGTCCCAAGGTTAAGTTCGAGGACGTGGCCGGCGTGGACGAGGCCGTCGAGGAGCTCGAGGAGATCCGCGACTTCCTAAGCGATCCGGACCGCTATCGCAAACTGGGTGCCAAGATCCCGCGCGGCGTTTTGCTGGTGGGCCCTCCGGGTACCGGTAAGACGCTGCTGGCTAAGGCCGTTGCCGGCGAGGCGGGCGTGCCGTTCTTTAGCATCTCTGGTTCTGACTTTGTCGAGATGTTCGTGGGTGTCGGTGCCAGCCGCGTGCGCGACCTCTTTAAGGAGGCCAAGTCTCAGGCTCCGTCGATCATCTTTATTGACGAGATCGATGCCGTGGGACGTCAGCGCGGAGCCGGTCTGGGCGGCGGCCACGACGAGCGCGAGAAGACGCTCAACCAGCTGCTGGTCGAGATGGATGGTTTTGAGGAAAGCGAGTCGGTCATCCTGATCGCAGCAACCAATCGTCCCGATATTCTGGACCCGGCATTGCTGCGTCCCGGCCGTTTTGACCGCCAGGTTACGGTCGACCGTCCGGACGTAAAGGGCCGCGAGCAGATCTTGCGCGTGCATGCCGAGAACAAGCCGATGGACGAGGACGTTAAGTTTGAGAAGCTCGCCCAGATGACCGTTGGCTTTACCGGTGCCGATTTGGCGAACCTGCTCAATGAGTCTGCGCTGCTGGCCGCTCGCCGTCATCGTTCCGTGATCTCGATGGACGAGGTCGAGGAGTCGATGGAGCGCGTGATTGCCGGACCGCAACGCAAGGGTCGCGTGATGACCGAAGCCGAGCGCACCACGATTGCCTACCACGAGAGCGGTCACGCCCTGGTGGGTCACATCTTGGAGCACTCCGACCCGGTTCATAAGATTTCGATTGTCAGCCGCGGCCAGGCTCTGGGCTACACGTTGCAGCTTCCACAGGAGGATCACTTCCTCAAGACCAAGAACGAGATGCTCGACGAGCTCGCCGTGTTCTTGGGCGGCCGCGTTGCCGAGGAGCTCATGTGCGATGACATCACGTCGGGCGCGAGCAACGACCTGGAGCGCGCGACCAAGATGGCACGCGAGATGGTTACGCGTTTGGGCATGAGCGAGGAGCTGGGCACGCAGGTGTTTGGCGAGGCACAGCATCAGGTGTTCCTTGGTCGCGATTACGCCGATCACCAGGATTACTCCGAGGAGACGGCACGCCGCATCGATATCGAGGTTCAGCGCATCATGCGCGAAGCCCATCGCCGTGCGGTCGAGATTCTGGATGCCCGTCGCGATCAACTCGATCTGATGGCGAAGGTGCTGCTTGAGCGCGAGACCGTCGAGGGCGACGCCGTGAACGCCCTGCTCGACAACGAGTGGGATGCCTACCTTGAGCGCGAGGGCGATATCCTGGCGGCCAAGGAGGAGCGCAATGCCAAGGCGGCCGGCATGCCGACCAAAAAGCGCATGCCTCGTATGAGCGAGGAGGAGCTGGCGGCTGATGCCGCAGCTTTTGCGCAGGCGGCCATGCAGGAGGATGCCGAAGTCGCATCCGATGATGCCGGCGATGACCGTGCCGCCAATGCCGGTGCCGACACCGACGCCGATAAATAGCCTTTGTGGCGAAAGCCTCTGCGGGGAAACCTGCGGAGGCTTTTTCTTTTGAGCGATATGGGGCCATCTGTTGATTGGGGACAGACTTAAATGAGCGTTTTCACGCATTTAAGTCTGTCCCCAATCAACACCCAATTAACATTGCTGCGGCACTTTGCTCGACTAAAGCGTACAATAGCGCCTATGCGAAAGGGGAACAGATGATCAACGAAACTATGTATGCTCGCGGTGCGGAAAGCTCCATCATCCGTGAGATCTTTAGCTATGGTCTTGAGCGCAAGGCACAGATCGGTGCGGAAAACGTATTCGATTTTTCGCTGGGCAACCCGAGTGTTCCGGCGCCCGCTGCTGTGGCTGAGTCCATTAGGAAGGCCTTGGGGCTGCCGAGCGACCAGCTGCACGGCTATACCCCCGCACCGGGCCTGCCGCAATGTCGAGCGGCCGTCGCCGAATCGCTCAACCGTCGCTTTGGCACGAGCTATGAGGGCAAGGACGTCTTTATGACGGTGGGTGCCGCGGCTTCGCTCACCTGCACGCTCAACGCCGTTACGAACCCGGGCGATGAGGTTGTTGTTATCGCCCCGTACTTCCCGGAGTATCGCGTGTGGATTGAGAAGGCCGGCTGCACGTGTGTCGAGGCGCTCGCCGATGAAGACACGTTCCAGCTGAGCGTGGACAACGTGCTCAGGGCGATCAGCGAAAAGACGGCGGCCGTCATTATCGATTCGCCCAACAACCCGACCGGTGCCGTATATACGCGCGACACGCTGACGCGACTGGCCAATGTTCTGCGCGAGGCCAACGCTCGGCGTGATCCCGAGAATCCGATTATGCTCATCTCGGATGAGCCGTACCGCGAGATCGTGTACGGTGCCGAGGTGCCTTGGGTGCCCTCGATCTACGAGAACACCGTGGTGTGCTACTCGTATTCTAAGTCGCTGTCGCTGCCGGGTGAGCGCGTTGGCTGGATCTTGGTTCCCAACACCAATCCGCAGGCTGCGCGTCTGATGCCAGCTGTTGCGGGTGCTGCCCGTACGCTGGGTTTTGTATGTGCACCGGCGCTCTTCCAGCGCGTGATTATCGATTGCATCGATGAGCCGAGCGATATCGAGGCCTATGCTCGCAACCGCACGGCGCTTACCGACGCCTTGGCGGACTACGGCTATACCTATGTTGAGCCGGACGGTGCTTTCTACCTGTGGGTGAAGGCACTCGAGCCCGATGCGAATGCGTTTTGCGAGCGCGCAAAGAAGTATGAGTTGCTTGCGGTTCCCTCGGACAGCTTTGGTATGCCGGGCTGGTTCCGCCTGGGCTATTGCGTGAGTTACGAAACGATCATAAATTCGCTACCCGCTTGGAAACAGTTGGCGGACGAGTATCGTTAAAAGTAAAGCGCTCTGCCTACAATGTTTTACGTGAAACGGGGTTTGGTGTTAAGCCGGACCCCGTTGTCATGGACGTTGCGTCGTTGGGATGGAGTGGTTTTACGACTATCGAAGGCTATGCGTACAATGAATATAAGCGACGGCCATGCCAGATAAGGAGACCCGATGCCCTACCTGCTTTCTTGTGACATTCACACCCATACGATGTTCTCTGCGCATGCATATTCGACCATTGAGGAGAATGTGTACTGGGCGGCAGAGCGTGGTCTGCAGGTGCTCGGATCTGCCGACCATCTGAGCTCTATGGTTACGGCTTGCCCTAATGACCTGCGCAGTTATCAGTTCTTTATCAACCAGAATATCTGGCCGCGCATTTGGAGCGGCGTGCTGGTGCTGCGTGGTGCCGAGGCCGATATCGTTTCACTGGACGGAAGCCTGTTTGGCGAGGACACTCCTGTCACGCTCAATATCGCCGGCGGTTCGTACAGCCGCCCGCATTCGCTGTTCGATTTGGTTACGCGCAATTTGGATTATTTGGTGGCAAGCGTGCATAATCCGCAACTCGCTGAAGGCGCGACGCTGGCCCAGACGACCGAGATGTATATCAATGCCCTGGAGCACCCCAAGGTGTTCATGCTGGGCCACGCGGGTCGCGCCGGTGTTCCCTTTGATATCGATGAGGTGCTGTTGGCGGCCAAGGCCAAGCACAAGATCATCGAGATCAACAACCACAGTCTTGAGCATGGCACGGATGCCGAGCATTGGAACGTATGCCGCAAGATCGCCGAGCGCTGCGCCGAACTGGGCGTGGGAATTGGCGTCTCGACTGATGCACATATTGGCATGGCGATTGGCAAGCTCGACCAGGCGCGTAAGATGCTCGACGAGATTCACTTCCCGCTGGACCTGATCGTGACGCGCGACCGCGAGACGCTGCTGCGCGAGATGGCTGCAGCCGGCGTGTGCGACCTGCGCAAGGGGATGTAGCTGAGTTTATAAACCAAGCGAAGGGGGGGCGGTCCAGGCGGGCCGCCCCCTTTCTTGTGCCGGACAATTAGCGGCGTTCGAGGACCGCTACGGTTTCGGTGTGGTCGGTGTGGGGGAACATGTCGACGGGCGTGATCTTGAGCAGGCGATAGCCTCCGTCGAGGAGCTGGTGCAGGTCGCGCTCTTGGGTCACGGGGTTGCAGCTGATATAGGTGATGCGGCGCGGCTTAAGTGCGCAGGCAGCTTCAAGGAACTCGGGGGTGGAGCCGGCGCGCGGCGGGTCGATGGAAAGGACGTCGACGCGCTCGTTGTTGTCGGCGGCATCTAGGATGTAATCGGTGGCATCGTCGGCCATAAACCAGGCGCTGCGGGTAAGACCGTTGAGCTCGGCATTGCGGCGCGCGTCGGCAATGCCCGCCGGGTTGCGCTCCACGCCGAGCAGCATGATGCCGATGCCCTTGCGCTGGGCATCTTTAGCTGCGCAAAGACCGATGGTGCCGCTGCCGCAGTAGGCATCCATAAGCACATCGCCCTGGCGCAGGTCCATGCCGTCGATAGCGAGCTGATAGAGCAATTCGGTCTGCTGCGGGTTGGTCTGGTAGAACGCGGTAGGGGAGATGTCGAACTCGCAGCCGAGTAGCTGGTCGCGCATGCATTCGGCGCCATAAACGATACGGGTTTCCTCACCGAGGATGGCGTTGCCAGGGCGCCCGTTGATGTTTTGGGCGACGGTGACGATGCGCGGATCGAGTGCAGCGACGGCCTCAAAGAATTCCTGTGCATGCGGTAGGTCGCGCTGGGCGGTCACGAGGGTGACCATGATCTGGTCGGTGCGCCAGCCGCAGCGAACGACGGCATAGCGAAGCAGTCCGAGATGCTTGTCCTCGTTAAAGGCGGGAATGTGCAGGCGCTCGGCCTCACGCGCGATGCCGTTGAGGATCTGTCGGGCGCCCGGTGCCTCGACAGGGCATTCGGGAACAGCAACGATTCTGTGCGTGCCACGTTCAAAAAAGCCGCAGCGGACAGCGCCCTCCTTGCCGGGAGCAAAGGGGGTGGCAGCCTTATGGCGAAAACCGCGCGGCGCAGGATATTTGCCCGGGTCGCCCAGGGTGACGCCCATACCGCGAATGGGGTCGACGCTAATACCCTCGCGCTCGCAAAGAGCGGCAAAATGCTCCTCCATAGCAGTCTGCTTGGCCGCCAGCTGCTTTTTATAAGGACGATTGAGCGCCGTGCACCCACCGCAGGCTTTCATGATGGAACAGGGAGACTTGGGATCCACAGCCTTACGCGCAGACGAAACCTGATCTTTATGCGAGCGCTTGGAACGAGTCTGAGGCGCTTTGTCTCCGCCTTGACGAGAGTCAGAACGCTTAGTCATAGTCTTAGCCCTGCTCTTGGTCGATTTGCTTTTTGCAGCTTTAGAAGACTTGGATTTCGTAGGAGATTTCTCCTCCTTTGACCCCTTAGCCGCTTCCACCAAAGCACGACGAGCCCTACGCTCCGCACGAGATTCTGCCATGAATTAACCCCACTAATTTACAAATTGAAATCTGAAAGCATTGTACCGTGCCAAGTTAGCAGACGATATGCAAGCGCCCATTTCATGTCAGTGATAAGTCCAACGATGTTTGCCCGGCGTGGGCGGGGAGCGGCGCGTAATTAAGTTTATCGCGAGTTCCGCACGCAAAGGAAAGCACTTAATGTGCTTTCCGTCTTGCGCAGGACTGTAGAGCAGGAAACTTAATTACGCGCCGCTCCCCGCCCACGCCGGGCAAACCCTCCCTTGTACTTTATCAAGGTAGAGTGTATGATTCTGAACGTTACATGATTCACTTTACTTAACTAAAGTGTCACCAAGGGGGAATACCATGAATACCGATATGTCTCGTCGTCAGTTTGTTGGTCTAGCCGGCTCGCTCGCCACGGTGCTTGGCCTTGGTCTTGTCGGCTGCGGCGGTGGTGCCGGCAAGGGCTCCGCTGCTGGCTCTGCCGCGGCCAAGGATGTGAAGGGCGCTGCGGAGTCCAAGAAGCTCGTGGTGGGCTTTGACAAGTCCTACCCTCCGTACGGCTTTGTGGGCGATGACGGCGAGTACACCGGCTTTGATCTCGATCTGGCCAAGGCCGTTGCCGATAAGCAGGGCTGGGAGGTCAAATACGAGGCTATCGACTGGGACGCCAAGGATACGCTGCTCAACTCGGGCGCCATCAACTGCATCTGGAACGGCTTTACCATGGAGGGTCGCGAGGACGACTACACGTTCTCCGAGCCTTACATGCTTAACGAGCAGGTGCTGGTGGTCAAGAAGGATGCGGGCATCAAGAGCTGGGACGATCTTGCCGGCAAGACCGTGATTACCCAGACCGATTCCGCTGCGCAGGATGTGCTCGAGGGTGACCAGAAGGATCTGGCGGCGACGTTTGCCACGCTCGACGCCATCGGCGAGTACAACACGGCCTTTATGCAGCTTGAGAGCGGCGCGGTCGATGCCGTGGCTTGCGACCTTTCGATTGCCCAGTATCAGCTTGCCGCCAAGCCCGATGCCTATACGCAGCTTGATAAGCCGCTGTCCAGCGAGCACTACGCCGTCGGCTTTAAGAAGGGCGACACCAAGTCGGCCGACGCCGTGACCGAGTCGCTCAAGGCGCTCTACGAGGACGGCACGGTCAAGGACCTGTGCGATAAGTATTCAAGCTATGGTCTATCTTTCGATAATTGGGTGCTCAAGTAATGTCTATTCAGGTCATGATGCAGATGCTTGGCCAGGGATTCTTGGTCAGTTTGCAGCTGTTTGTGCTGACGCTGCTCGGGTCGATCCCCCTGGGAATCCCCGTGGCGTTTATGCGCATGAGCAAGGTCGCGCCGCTGCGCTGGATTGCGCGCATCTACATTTCGGTCATGCGCGGTACGCCGCTCATGCTGCAGATGTTTGCCATCTACTTTGCCCCGTACTACGTGTTCGGCATTTCACTCACGCCCGATTCCAAGTGGACGGCGTGCGTTGTGGCGTTCATTATCAACTACGCCGGTTACTTTGCCGAGATCTATCGCTCGGGCCTGCAGTCCATTCCGCGCGGTCAATACGAGGCTGCCGAGGTGCTGGGCTACTCGCGTATGCAGACGTTTCTGTATATCGTGATGCCGCAGGTCGCCAAGCGCATTTTGCCGGCGATGGGCAACGAGATCATCACACTGGTCAAAGACACGTCGCTGGCGTTTGCCATCGGCGTGGGCGAGATGTTCTCGACCGCCAAGGCGCTGGTCGCCTCGCAGGTGAGCATGGTGCCGTTTGCAATTGCGGCGCTGATCTACTGGGTCTTTAACTTTGTGGTCGAGATGCTGCTGGGCGCCGCCGAGAAAAAATTGGATTACTACCATGACTAGATCGTTCCGCCGTTCTAACGAACGGCGGACTGCTCGACGCTGCGCGCGTGCCTGACGGCCAATCTGCTCCTCAAACCGTCGCTTGCGTACAGAAGTACGCGGCGCTCCTCTTTCGGAGCACATTGTCTCGCCAGTCACACGCTCGCTGACTTTTTAAACACATGGAGGTTCCCGTGTCCGGAACGGTAATGAACATAACGAACGCGCGCAAGGCGTTTGGCGGCAATGAGGTGCTCAAGGATATCTCGCTCGAGGTAAAGCGTGGCGAGGTCGTGGCGATTATCGGGCCTTCAGGCGGCGGTAAGTCCACGCTTCTGCGCTGCGCCACGCTGCTCGAGACGCTCGACGGCGGCTCGCTTTCGTTTGGCGACCTTGCGGTTGCGACGGATGCGGGTTCGGGTGCGGTGTACGCAAAGGGCGATGTACCTAAACAGGCGCGCTCGCGGTTTGGTCTGGTGTTTCAGAACTACAATCTGTTTCCGCACTATACCGTGATGAAAAATATTACCGACGCTCCGATTCGCGTGCTCAAGCGCCCGCGCGAGCAAGCGGAGGCGCGCGCACGCGGGCTGATCGCGCAGATGGGGCTTACGGGCAACGAGAACAAGGTGCCATGTGAGCTTTCGGGCGGTCAGCAACAGCGTGTGAGTATCGCCCGCGCACTGGCGCTCGACCCGGAGGTCTTGTTCTTTGACGAGCCGACTTCGGCGCTCGATCCCGAGCTGACGGCCGAGGTATTGCGTGTCATTAAAGACCTTGCCGCGCAGGATATGACGATGGTGATCGTGACCCACGCGATGCAATTTGCGCGCGATGTTGCCGACCGCGTGGTCTTTATGGACGGCGGTCGCATTGTCGAGGAGGGTCCTGCCGAGCGGGTTATCGATCACCCGCGTGAGCAACGTACCCGTGAGTTCTTGAGCCGTATCGAGGGCTAGGCTCAGCTATATATTGAGAAAAAGCCGCCGCAGGTCTTATGGTCTGCGGCGGCTTTTATTTGTATCGATGGGGTTTAATAATCGCCTCGCATGCGTTCTTCTTCCTCTCGCCGCCTGTATTCATACGTGCGCCGAAAGGTATGCATGGATAGTCGTCCGTGAGGGTAGGGTGGTGCCATAGGACATTTGGAGGGTGAGTCGGCTCGGCTGCCGACCATGCTGCTCCCGGGACGGCACCGACCGCGAACTCTCCCCGTTGGCGTCGCGCATTGCGCGCGGCCCTGCAAGGAGGTCATCATGGGTGCTCCCAAGACCGGTAACGTAAGGAACGTGGTGCTCGTAGGCCAAGGCGGGGTGGGCAAGACCTCACTCGCCGAGGCCATGCTCCACCTTTCTGGCAAGACCGCCCGCCTGGGCGGCCACGACGGCACCAAGCCCACGCTCGACTATGACCCCGAAGAGGTCAAGCGTGCGTTTTCCATCTCGACGACCATTGCGCCGATCGACTGGAAGGGCGCGCGCATCAACGTGCTCGATGCTCCGTGCTATCCCGATTTTATCGGCGACGCCTTTGCCGCGATGAGCGTCTGCGAGACGGCGCTGTTTGTGGTCGACGCCGAGGCCGGCCCGCAGCCAACGACGGTCAAGCTCTGGTATGCCGCCGAGGACCTGCGCCTGGCGCGTGCGGTGTTCGTAAACCGCCTGTCGCGTCCCGAGGCCAGCTTTGCGACCACGATGGACCTGCTGCAGGAGCGCTTTGGCACGCGCCTAGGCGCCGTGACCCTCCCCTGGGGCGAGGGCGAGGACTTCGACGGCATCATCGACCTGGTGCGCATGAAGGCACGCCATTGCAACGGCACTGAAGCCGTTGAGTCGGAGATTCCCGAGGAGTATCGTGCCCAGGCCGAGGAAGCCCATGACCATCTGTGCGAGCTGGTGGCCGAGGCTGATGACGAACTGATGATGAAGTACTTGGAAGGCGAGGAGACGCTGACGCAGGAGGAGCTTGAAGGCCTGCTGTCGAAGGCGATCGCCGAGCGCATCTTTGTGCCGGTCTTTGCGGGCGATTGCATTAAGGAGCAGGGCGTCAACTCGCTGATGGACGACATCGCCACGTACTTCCCGGCGCCGACGGACTACGGCGAGATGCCGCTCATCGACGGCGATTCGCTTAAGATCTCGAGTGACGATGACCGTCCGGTGGCATTTGTGTTTAAGACCCTGGCCGATCCGCAGCAGGGCCGCATCAGCTTTATCAAGGTGCTGACGGGCACGCTTGAGCCGGGCCTTGAGCTGGTCAACGCGCGCACGCGCAAGAGCGATCGTCTGGCTCACCTGTATGTGATGTGCGGCCGCGACATGACCGAGGTCGGTCACGCCTATGCCGGCGATATCATCGTGGCGCCCAAGTTGGCGGCCGAGACGGGCGATACGCTCTCGATTACCGGCAAGGTCGAGGCTGCGGCGTTTAAGTTCCCCAACTCGCAGTACCGCATTGCCATCGAGGCCGAGAACCGCGGTGACGAGGAGAAGCTCTATACGTTTATCGAGAAGGCGTGCAAGGCCGATCCGACCATGAGCATCGATCGTGACGAGGAGACCGGCCAGACCATCATTTCGGCGGTGGGTGAGGCGCAGGTTTCGGTCCTGCTCAACCGTTTGGAGGATCGCACCAAGGTCGTGGCCAAGAGCGTGCCGATCCGCATTCCGTATCGCGAGACCATCCGCCGCACGGCGAGTGCCCAGGGCCGCCACAAGAAGCAGACTGGCGGTGCCGGTCAGTATGGCGACTGCTGGCTGCGCGTTGAGCCGCTCATTGGGCCCGATGGCACGAGCGACGGCTATGAGTTTGTAGACGAGGTCGTAGGTGGCCGTATTCCGCGCTCGCTGATCCCCGCCGTGGACAAGGGTGTCCAGGAGACCATGAAGGACGGCATCATTGCCGGCTACCCGCTCACGGGCATTCGCGTGGCTGTGTACGACGGCTCGTATCACAGCGTCGACTCCAACGAGATGGCGTTCCGCGCGGCGGCTCGCATCGGCCTGCGCAAGGCGTGTGCCGATGCCGACCCGGTGGTGCTGGAGCCCATCGAGGAAATCACGGTGACTATCCCAGAGAGCTACGCCGGCGCCGTGATGGGCGACATCTCGGCTTCGCGTGGTCGCGTGACGGGCATGGAGACCGATGAGCGCGGAGACACCGTGGTCATCGCCCAGGCGCCGCTGGCCGAGCTGACGGATTATTCGACGCGTCTGCGCTCCATCACGCGCGGCACGGGCGACTTTACCATGAAGCCCGCAGGCTATGAGCAGGTGCCTTATGACGTTCAGGCCAAGCTGGTCGAGCGCTATGAGGAGGGCCGCGCCAAGTAGCGTGTGGCGTTGCCTGTAACATGCATGCCGGTGCAAGGGCCGCTCTGGGTAATCCGGGGCGGCTCTTTTTGATCCCCGGTGGGGTTGCAAACCGGTTCTTGTCGTGGCTCGGGGCTAGTCTCCCGAGGCCTGGTTGCGGCCGGTGGCATAGTCGATCTGCACATGCGGCTGCAGGTTGTAGCAATATACGTGGAAACAGAGGGTCTTGCCGTGGTCCTCGACCGATTGCGCCTCAAGGCGTACGCCGCGGCAGACAACTTCCTCTTCGTTATACATGGGCGTGACGCGGTAGAGCACGTGGTTGCCCGTTTCGCGGATGTAGTCGAGGATCTGTTCTTCAAACGGTAGCATGCCTGTCTCGTTGAGATAACGCGTGCCGGTGAGGAGATTTTTGCGGTTGGCGTTTTCGCCGCAGAGCGACCAGGCGATAAGGTGGCAGCGGTTGTACAGGCTCTGGCCTGGAATAAAGTCGTAGCGCTGCTGGTGCCAGCCGGCGGGGTGGATGCGCGAGATATCGCCGCGCTCGCCTTGACCAAGCGATTCGGGGCCCACGCAGGCGAGCGCTTTGCGGGTGCGGCCCAAGCTGTCGAGCTTGGAGAACTTCTTAAAGCAGCCCTTTTCTGTAGCGCGCTCGTATTCATCGAGCGTGAATGATGGTGTGCCGAGCGCGTGCGTGCTGTCGGCGCGAAGGGCAACGTAGGGGTTGCCGGCGTAGTCGGGAATGCTGCTGAGATATACGCCGCGGGCGCGGTCGAGATCGGGGTTTTCGACTTCGTCGATGGGGGTGGCGGCCCCGTCTGTGGAAGCGTCGTCACCGGTGTCGGGTGCGGCGGAATCGGGGCCATCGCCAGAGTCTTGGCTATTTTGAGAGTCCGAGGAGCTCGCTGTTCCCGATTCGAGTCGGGCAACCAGGTCTGCCTCGTCGTCGGTGCGGCTGGGACTCTCGCTTTGTTTTTCGGCCAGAGCCGCTGCCTGCTCATCGCTTTGCGGCGACAACAGCTTGGGCGCTCCGTCGAGCGACCCTGTGAACAGCGCAAACCCCAGCACCACGGCGGTGCCGATGGAAAGCACTTGCTTGTAGGCGGACTTGCGCGACATTGAGGCTCCTGGATGGACGGTTGGGAATCTACCAGTCTAGCAGGAGCCGGCAGGGGCCGTTCTGCCGAACAAATACTCAAGATTTGGGACAAACGCTACCGATTCATTTGCCTCATATTTGACGTATGGCTAGATTGAGGTGGGGTCGAGCCAGTTGAGCTTGCATTCCGTTTTGGTTGAGAGCGGCTGACAGACAAGGGCGTCCGCATGGGTTGCGGGCGCCCTATTTACGGGTAAACGGTCGAAAAATTCAGGTGAACGGTCAATGCGGAGCATATCAAACAAAATATCATTCGGACAACCGAATATACGGACGTTTGTGATAATCTAATTGTCGATCAAGGACGGCGGCCGGCACCCCCTGTGCGGTCGCCACTTGATACATCCAGTGGAGACAACAGGAGGCAAACACTATGTACGTAACCCTGCGCGAAGTCCTGGCAGAGGCCAACCAGCTCAACATGGCCGTCGGTGCTTTTAACACCCATAATCTCGAGATGTGCCCGTCGATTATTCGCGTCGCGGCTCGTCTGCACACCCCCGTGATCATCCAGACCTCCGAGGGCACCGCTAGCTACGTTGGTCATCGCAATCTGGTTGCTGTGTGCAAGTCCATGGCCGAGGAGTACGGCGTCAACGTTGTTCTCCACCTCGACCACGCCAAGAACTTCGACGAGATTCGCAAGGCTCTCGAGGCCGGTTATAGCTCGGTAATGTTTGACGGCTCCGCGCTTCCCTTCAAGGAGAACATCCTTGGTACTAAGCGCATCGTCGAGATGGCTCAGGTCCACGGCGCTTCTGTCGAGGCCGAGCTCGGCACCGTCGGCGGTACCGAGGACGGTGTCGCCGTTGCCGACGCCGATGTGCGCTACACCGATCCCGAGCAGGCTGTCGAGTTCATCGAGAAGACCGGCATCGACGCCCTTGCCGTCGCTATCGGCACCAACCATGGTCAGTACAAGTCCAAGACCAACATCTCCTTCGATCAGCTCGAGAAGATTCGCGATGCCGTGAACGGCTTCCCCCTGGTCATCCATGGTGGTACCGGTGTTAAGGACGAGGATGTTCGTCACGTCATCGACCTGGGTATCCGCAAGTTCAATGTTGGCACCGATCTGCTCGTCAACTGGAACAAGACCTCCAAGCAGTGCTATGACGAGCTCAAGGAGAACGCCTCCAACCGCAACATGGTTATGCCTGCTCAGAAGGCCGTCGAAGAGGTTGTCGAGCACCGCATCAGCCTGTTCAAGAATATCGTCGCTTAGGGACGAGGCGCACCGATGCAGATTACGGAGATGCTCAAGCGCGAAAACGTTCGCCTTGCCGATTCTGTCGATTCCTGGCAGGACGCGATCAAGCTTGCAATCGCCCCGCTCAACGAGGGCGGCTACGTCGAGGATCGCTATGCGGATGAGATCATCCGCGCCACCAACGAGATGGGTCCCTACTACGTGCTCACCGAAGACGTCGCGCTGATTCACGGTCGCCCCGAGGACGGCTGCATTAAAGGGCAGCTTGCCGTGACGGTCCTGAAGAAGCCCGTTAAGTTTTCGGAAGACAGCTTTGATGTTCGTCTTCTGGTCGCACTTGCGGCCGAGGATTCTAATTCTCATATCGAGGCCATGCAGGTGCTTGCCGGCATCTTTATGGACGAAGATAAGATCGCGCAAATCGTCGCCTCAGATGACGCCGACGAGATTTATCAGGCATTTACGGGTGCGGCGGCGTAAGACAGCACCGCTTGGTGCGGGCGAGTCTATGTATTTGCCCGCATCTACCCCGAGGTGGGGCACGTGTCCCCAAAGGAAAGGAAATGAACATGGTCAAGATTTTGTGCTGCTGCGGCAATGGTCTTGGAAGCAGCTTTGCCTGCCAGATGGCTATTGAGCAGGTTATGAAGAAGCTCGGGGTCCAGTGCAAGATGGACCACGACAGCGTTTCCAGCGCCGCTGGTGCCTCCAAGGGCTTTGACATGATTGTCGCTGCCGAGAACTTCAAGACGCAGATCGAGAGCTACAACACCGGTCTTCCCTGCGTGTTCCTCAAGCGTCTTGTCGATAAGAAGGAAATCGAGGAAAAGCTGACCCCGGTGCTCAAGGAGATGGGCGTCCTGGAGTAAGGGTCTCTTCTCCTAGATTGATAGAAATGTACATGAGAAAAAGGGGTGTACAACATGGCTGTTCTTGAGTTTATTATCAATAACATCCTGACGCAGGCCGCCGTTGTTATCGGTCTCGTCGCCTGCCTGGGCCTTGTGCTTCAGAAGAAGTCGGCCAACGACGTGTTGCTCGGCACGTTTAAGACGATGCTCGGCTTCCTTGTTCTGGCTGCCGGCTCGAGCGTCATGCAGGGCTCTCTTGCCTACTTTGGCGATATGTTCAACTCCGCCTTCGGCTTCAACGGCATGACCGCCGTCGTCGCTTCCATCGAGGGCATCAACGGTCAGGCAATGACCGACCTCGGCCTTGGCTCCGAGATCGCCATCTGCCTCGCTGGCATCTTCGTGGTGAACATCATTCTCGCTCGTTTCACCAAGTTTAAGTATGTGTTCCTGACTGGCCAGGCCCTTCTGTGGGAGTCCACGCTCTGCGTCGTCTTCGCCTTCTTCTGCGGTCTTCGCGGTATCCCCCTGATCGTCGTCAGCTCCATCGTCGGTGGCGCCTTCGCTACCCTCATGCCTGCCTTCGCTCAGCCCGTTGTCCGCAAGATTACCGAGTCCGATGACATCGCCCTGGGTCACTTCTGCACCTTCGGCTATATGTTCACCGCCCTTATCGCGAGCATCACCAAGAAGCTCGCTGGCGGCAAGGAGTCCAAGTCCACCGAGGACCTCGAGATTCCGCAGTCCCTGTCCTTCCTCCAGGATACCTACGCTGCTGTCGGCCTGGTCATGATCGTTTTCTACCTGGTCGTCGCTGCTTTCGCTGGTCCCGCTGCTGCTGCTGACTACTGCGGCGCCACCAACTTCATGGTCTACGCTTTCCTCCAGGCCATGCAGTTCGTCGTTGGTCTGTACGTCCTGCTCGCCGGCGTCCGCCTGCTGCTCGCCGAGCTCGTCCCCGCCTTCCAGGGCATCTCGATGAAGCTCGTCCCCGATGCGCGCCCCGCTCTGGACTGCCCCGTCCTGTTCACCTATGCCCCTAACGCCGTTATCTTCGGCTTTGTGTTCACCACGCTTGGCTCGCTGATCGGCATGGCTATCACCGGCTTCATGGGCACCCTCGTCATCCCCGGCGTTATGTCCAACTTCTTCGCTGGCGGCACTGCTGGTGTCTTCGGTAACGCCATCGACGGTCGTCGCGGCGCCATCATCGGCTGTATCTTCCACGGCATCTTCATCATGATCCTGCCTGCGCTCCTGTCCCCGATGCTCGCTCAGATTGGCTTCGTGAACATGACCTGCACCGACGTCGACACCGTCGTCACCGGCTTCTTCTTCATGGCCATCAAGTCCATCCTCAGCGTCTTTGGTATCGCATAAGGATTCTTGTAGCGCCTGACGAAGGTCCAAGTCTTTCTTTAAGGGGGTTGTTCCTGTGCCTGGTCCCCGGCAGGGGAACAGCCCCCTTCGTTTATTACTGCTAGTGGAGGTTTCCAATGGGTTTGTTTGGATTTGGCAAGAAAAAGGAGAAGGTGGCCTCCGCTGCAGCCGAGGCCGCACCCGTTCTCGATCGAGATGCCGTTCTCGACGCCGTTAAGGCAAAGCGTTCCGAGCTCGAGGGCAAGGAAGGCGTCGCTGCCGCAAACGTTCTAAACGAGATTGGCAAGCTTTATGCCGATGCCAACATGGTCGACGAGGCCGTTGAGGCATACGAGCAAAGCCTGGAAGTCAATCGCACGATGGGCAAGGCGTCTGCGGCACTGGTCAAGCTGTACAACAAGAAGCGTGCGGCTGCCGCCGAAGCGAAAGACGATGAGGCTATCAAGTATTACATGGACAAGGTTACCGAGATGCTTGCCATCTCCAAAGACCAGCTTCGTGGCAAATAATCGGGTAGTAAGAAGGGTTTCCTAGTATGGAAAAGACGCTGATTTTGCTTGCCGGACCTCCGGCTACGGGCAAAACCGATTTGGCAGATCGCATCAAGGCTCGCCATACATCCGAGAGCTTTTTGAGCGTCTCGCTTGACGACGTTAAAGAAGAGTATTGGGATACGTACGGCTTTAACAATGCCGAGGAAAAGGCGCAGGTTGATGCGAACGCTCTTCAGGAGTGGTTCCGTCGCCTCGATGTCGCCATGGCGGATGGGCCGCAGATTATGTGCGATTATCCGTTCTCTGCCAAGCAGCACGACAGGCTCGCCGAGCTGGCAGACAAGCACGGCTACCGTGTGCTCACGATTCGTCTTGTCGCCGATCCCGTTATGATCAGCAAGCGCTACCGTGCTCGCGATCTTAAGCCGACGCGTCATCTTGCGCACATTGTGACGCATTATCACAAGGGCGATGTGCTCGAAGATCGTAGCAAGGGCGACGACCTGGTCGATTTGGATATCCTTGTCGACCGCATCAAAAACCGCGGCTATGATACGTTTGAGCTGGGTCATACCATTGAGCTTGACGTGACTAATGTCGATACCGTTGACTATCCGGGCTTTTTGGCCAAGGTCGATGAGTATCTGGACGATCCCTCGTCGGTTGTCGCCATTGCCGCCAAGGCGGGGGCAGAGTTTACTGATGAGGACCTCTGCTCGCGCATTGACTACACATTGCTTAAGCCGACGGCGACCTGGGACCAGATTGATGCCATTTGTGCCGAGGCATTCGAGTACGGTTGTGCCAGCGCATGCATCCCGCCTTCGTATATCGCCCGTGCTCACAAGGCCTATCCCGATCTTGTGCTCACCACGGTCATCGCTTTCCCGCTTGGCTATATGACGAGCGCTGCGAAAGCGGCCGAAGCGGCCGATGCCTACGCCAACGGTGCCTCCGAAATCGACATGGTGATTGACCAGGGCATGGTCAAAGCCCGCGATTACCAGGCCATCGAGGACGATATTCGAGCCGTGCGCGAGGCCGTGCCCAATGCGACGCTCAAGGTCATTGTCGAAACGTGCTATTTGGCGCAGGAAACCAAAAAGCCGATCTGTCATGCCGTCGAGGCTGCCGGCGCAGACTTTATTAAGACGTCTACGGGCTTTGGCACGGCTGGTGCCCAGGTTGAGGATGTCTATCTGTTTGCTCAAGAGTTGGGCGGCCGTGTAAAAGTCAAGGCATCGGGCGGCGTTCGCACGAAAGAAGATCTTGCACTTATGTCGGGCGCCGGTGCCGATCGTATCGGCGCGAGTGCCAGCCCGCGCAAGCTTTTCGGCGCACGTTAGCCTATGTCCCGGGCATTCGTTGCACAAGGAATGCCCGGGTTCTCAGGCGGGTTGGTGAAGCGGACCGCTGGAATGGGAATGTTTGCGCGCATTGTCAACGATATGTGCCTTTTGAGTTTTTAAGGTTACCATTTATCAAAAGGCATTATCTGCTACGAAAGGTTAAAAGGGCCGTTCCAGATAGGGGAGGGATGATGACCGATACGTCTGAGCTCGATTTTAGCGGCAAGGAACAGCTGTACTCTCAGCTGTACGATATCTTGTTCCAGGGAATTACGAGCGGTGCCTACAAGATTGGCGATTACATTCCCTCCGAAAGCGATCTTATGAAGCGCTATGACGTTTCGCGTGCAACGGCGCGCAAAGCGATGGAGCTGCTTTCTAATAATGGCTTGATTGAGAAGAAGCGTGGCCGCGGATCCGAGGTTATTGCCAACGTGCCACTTAGCTCGCCTAAGCGTGTCTCGAGCTATATCAAAAAGAATGTGGACGAGTTTGCAGTGCCTCAAAAACGTTTGATTGAGTCTGGCGTTGTAACCATGCCTCAGCACGTTGCCCATGAGCTGGGCTTGGCTGAGGGCACAAAGGCCTTTTGCCTTCGCCGTGTGCGCGTGTCGGGCGATCGCTCATTCTATCTGGAGACGATTTATTACGAAGACGGTTATGTTCCGCATATTGCGGAGCGCGACTTTTCCAAGGAATCGCTTCGCTCTTATCTCAATAACTCGTGCGATATTCGCTGGAGCCGTGTGAGCCAAAAGATTGGAGCTTGCGTTGCTACCGACGAGCAGGCCGAGCTATTGGGCATCAGCGTTGGTGCTCCGCTGCTCAACATTACGAGGGTTTCTCATGACCAGCAGAATGTGCCCCGTGAGTATGTGGAGTCGTTCTACCGCGCCGACCTCTATCACCTCGAGATCGAACTCGATTAAGGGGTTCTCCGTTCCGCTCTGACGCGGCGGCACTTTTGCAAACAATTCAGTCCGTACATTTCTATATCATCATGTATGTAAGGAGTACATTATGGCAATCAAGGTATTTGCCGACGGTGCCAATCTCGAGGGCATGCTCGACATGGCCGAGAACGGTAACGTTCAGGGCTTTACGACTAACCCATCGCTTATGAAGGCGGGTGGCGTGACCGATTATCGCGAGTTCGCCAAGACCGTGCTCGAGCACATCACCGATGTCTCGGTTTCGTTTGAGGTCTTTGCGGACGATGAGGCGGGCATGGAGGCCGAGGCTCGCGAGATTGCGACTTGGGCTGACAATGTGTATGTCAAGATTCCCGCACTCAATACCAAGGGTGAGTCGACCGCGGCGCTCGTTAAGCGCCTTTCTGCCGACGGCATTAAGGTAAACGTTACGACGATCTTTACTCCCGAGCAGGTCGATGAGTTTGTGGACGCTGTCTCCGCTGAGACGCCGTCTATCATCTCTATCTTCGCCGGCCGTATTGCCGATACCGGTGTTGATCCGCTGCCGTTGATGGCTGAGTCTGTCAAAAAGGCCGCGGCAAAGCCGCAGTGTGAGGTGCTCTGGGCATCTACCCGTGAGCTGCTGAATATCTATCAGGCCGAGTCCGTGGGGTGCCAGATCATTACGGTTCCCAACGGCATTCTGGCCAAGCGCAAGAACGTCGGTAAGGACCTCATGGAGTATTCGCTCGACACCGTTAAGGGTTTCGCGCGTGATATCGAAACGCTTGGATTCCACATCCTGCCGTAACCGGACAAGCCGAATCGTCCATATCGGTTGATGGCAGAAGGAGTAAGGGTCGTCGTTGCCTGTACGGCGGCGACTCGTAATGCCCCAAGTTGGCAAAGGCTCCTGGCTTTTGTTGACTTGGGGCTTTTGTGTTTTAGGGTGAAATTACCGCCTGGCACGCCATCTTAAAAATGAAGAACGTAGGCGTTGCCGTCTGTACCTTGGGTATCGCCTACGCGTATATGGCCCAGAAGGCGATTCAAAATGAATGCGCCGCCTGTGGCATTGAGCGCAAGGTTGAGACCAGGGCGGCCTGGGTATCGAGAAGGAGCTGACGCAGGAAGACGTTGACTCCACCGACATCGCGACCGTGCCTATGGCCGCGCTCAAGAAGTGGCTGCACTACCCGCTGACCGATCAAGGCCTCGCCTCCTTCGAGGATGGCTGGAAAAGGTCGTCGCACGGGCTTAAACGAGTGAATTGCCCCGGCCGCATCATCCAGTGCCGGGGTTGTTCTCAAGAGAGGAATTCGTATGACCAACCAGGAGCTGGCGAAGGTCGCCAATGAGGTCAGGAAGGGTGTCGTGACTGCGGTTCACGCCGCCAAGTCGGGGCATCCGGGCGGATCGCTTGGCGCCGCCGACATTATGACCTACCTCTACTTTGAGGAAATGGATGTTGACCCGGCGAATCCGAGTCGCGCTGAGCGCGATCGCTTTGTGCTCTCCAAGGGACATTGCGCTCCGGCACTCTACGCCGTGCTCGCCGAACGCGGGTTCTTTCCTAAGGAGGAGCTTGAGACGCTCCGTCATATCGGCAGTCGCCTGCAGGGCCATCCCAATATGAATGACACGCCGGGCGTCGACATGTCTACCGGATCGCTCGGTCAGGGTATCTCCGCCGCGGTTGGAATGGCACTTGCCGCAAAGCACTGGGGTGACAATTACCGCGTCTACACGCTGTTGGGCGACGGCGAGTGCGAGGAAGGCCAGGTGTGGGAGGCAGCTATGTTCGCCGGCAACCACGACCTGGATAACCTCGTCGCTATCGTCGATCACAATGGCCTGCAAATTGACGGCAGTATCGACGAAGTTAACTCGGCTATGCCGCTTGCCGACAAGTTCCGCGCCTTTAAGTGGCATGTGATCGAGCTCGCCGACGGTAACGACATGGCGCAGATTGCCGCCGCCTTTGCCGAGGCTCGCAAAGTGAGCGCCTCACCTGTGGCCATTATCGCCGAGACGGTGAAGGGCAAGGGCGTTTCCTTTATGGAAAACCAGGTGAGCTGGCACGGCAAGGCACCCAACGATGAACAGTTTGAGCAGGCCATGGCCGAGCTCGCAGCAGCAGGGGAGGAGCTCTAATGGCAGACGTCAAGAAAGTCGCCACGCGCGTTAGCTATGGCGAGGCACTTGTCGAGCTGGGCAATGAGCGCGATGACTTTGTGGTTCTCGATGCCGATTTGGCCGCCGCCACGCAGACCGGTAAGTTTAAGGCTGCGCACCCTGAGCGCTTCTACGATGTCGGCATTGCCGAAAGCAACTTGATGGGACTTGCCGCCGGCATTGCGACCACGGGCCACGTTGCCTTTGCGAGCACCTTTGCCATGTTCGCCGCCGGCCGCGCGTACGAGCAAGTTCGTAATTCCATCGGCTATCCGCACCTCAATGTCAAAATCGGCGCCACGCATGCGGGCATCTCGGTCGGCGAAGACGGCGCCACGCATCAGTGCTGTGAGGACATTGCGCTCATGCGCACGATCCCGGGGATGACGGTGATCGTTCCCGCCGATGACATCGAGGCTCGTGCTTGCGTGCGCGCCGCCTATGAGTTTGAGGGTCCGGTCTACATGCGTTTCGGCCGCCTGGCAACACCAGTCATCAACGACCGCGAGGACTATGAGTTCAAGATTGGCCGCGGCGCGGTCGTGCGCGAGGGGTCCGATGTGACTATCGTCGCATGCGGCCTCATGGTCGCCGAAGCGCTTGAGGCTGCCGAGACGCTCGCTGCCGATGGTATTGACGCCGAGGTCATCAACATGCACACGATCAAGCCGCTTGATGAGCGTCTGGTGGTTGCCAGCGCCAAGAAGACCGGTCGCGTGGTCACCGCCGAGGAACATTCGATTATCGGTGGTCTTGGCGAGGCTGTGGCCTCGGTGCTCGCGGAGCAGCATCCGGTGCCGATACGACGCGTCGGCGTGCGTGATGTGTACGGCGAGTCCGGCCCTGCGGTCGATTTGCTGCATAAGTACGGTTTGGACGCCGACGGTATCGAAGCTGTGGTCAGGTCTGTGTTGTAAGGAAGACTTCCACGGGATTGGTATCTGCCAACCAAGTGACGATCGGGTATACTGTCGCCTCTCGCGAGCATCGATCCTGCTGAGATTGCCGAGCTCATCAATAGCGGATTCGAAGACTAGAACGGTCATCCCGTTCAACTAATCTATCCTTCTCCAAGGAACAGGGCTGCGACGCCATATGGGTATCGCGGCCCTGTTTGCGTTTCCCCAGATAAAACCTGCCAAAATAAACCTGTCCCTTTTTAGCAGGTTACTGATTCATGTTGCCGTGGATGTAGGGGGTGACCTCGGGGGAGATATGGCCGCAGCCCAGCTCGCGCAGGGCGGATTTGATGGCGGCGGGCAGCGGGGTCTTGCCCCTGTCGTCGACGTCGGCACCGCCGTGGGCGGCAATCTTGGCGACATCTGCGGGGGCGGCTTCGATATGCATGCAGCCGCCGATCAAGCGCGCGCGTACCTGTGCCAGGTCAAGATCGTGCAGGTAATCCTCGCAGGCGCGGATTAAATCGACCTTTTCGCGCGTCAGCTCTTCGCCTGTAGGGACGCGGGTGGCAAGGCAGGCTCCCGCCGGCAGGTTCCAGACGGGATAGCCCCATGCGCGCAGCAGCTCGCGCTCTTCGTCCTTGGTAAAGCCGACTTCCATGAGGGGGGAGCGTACACCGAGCTCTTTTGCCGCGCGCATGCCAGGGCGGTAATCACCGCGATCGCTTGCATTGCTGCCATCGATAACGGTGGGAAAGCCTAACGACTTAGCGTGGTTGACGATAGCGGTAAAGCCGGCTCGCTTGCAGTGGTAGCAGCGGTTGGCATCGTTGCAGGCTACTTGGGGGAGCTGTAATTGATCGACCGAAAGATTGAGTGCGGGGAGCTTAAAATGCGGCTCCTCACTGGCTTGTCCGTCAACGGATCGCTCAAATGAAGTCTGCTCGGGCGTGCCGATGAGCGGCGTGGTGAGGTGAACGAGAAGCGTGTCGGCAGGCATGATACGGGCGCAGACCGCGGCCAAAAAGCTGCTGTCGACGCCACCGGAAAAGCCGATGGCGACGCGTCCGTATGCCAAAAGCAACTGCTCGAGCGTCGCGAGTTTGTCCTGAAGCTCCTCTGCGGGTGCAGTAGTGTCTGAAAGCATGAAACGATCCTTACCATTGAGTACTCGGTCGAAAACTATAATCCTACCGAGTTGCTTGTCATAAGACTTCTATCTATGTAACGAAAGTGCAATATGCTATATACGTTATATACAAGTTTGTAAAGTGCGGTAGAGTGGCAGTAATGCAATCCGGTGAGGGGGGCCGATATGATCAAGGCTGTTATTTTTGACATGGACGGAACGCTGGTCGATACCGAGCGTTTGGGGATTAAGGCATGGAAGGCGGGCGCTGCCGAGCTGGGGGTCGCGATTGATGATGCTCTGATCCATCAGTTTATCGGCCGCACGCTGCCCGATGTCATGGACATCCTTGATGAACATTACGGTAGTCGCGAAACCGCCGAGACGATCTATGCCCGCCACAAGGAGATTCGCGACGAGATAGTCAAGACCGAACTGGAGCTTAAGGCCGGTGCCGCCGAGTGCCTAGACGAGCTGCTGGCTGCGGGCTATCACGTGGGGCTTGCGACCTCGTCGCGCCACGTTACGGCGGAACGCAACCTTAAGATGGTCGGCCTCTTTGACAAGTTTGAAACGGTGACCTGTGGCGAGGACGTCGTGCACGGCAAGCCCAACCCTGAGATGTACCTGCTTGCCTGCGAGCGCGCGGGCTTCGCTCCCGAGGAATGTGCCGTGGTCGAGGATTCGCGCAACGGCTGCGTCTCGGGCATCACGGCCGGCTGCCATGTCTTTGCCGTTCCCGATATCGTGCCGCTGCCGCAGGACGTGGTGGATGGCTGCGAGGCCGTGCTCGATACGTTGTTCGATCTGACGGCGGCGGTCAAGGCCGTGCGCTAGACAATTGCGGAGCTGAAACGAGCAATTGGCCGTCTTTGCGCTCAAGCAAAAGAGGTCCGGCAATGGTCGGGCCTCTTTTGCTTGAGCGGCGTTTTGGCATACTGGCCGACGTGCTATAGATACGCGCCGAGGTTGATGGCGGTGGCTTCGGCTTGGCTGCTCGCCTGGGTACTGGCGCGCTCCAAGAGGAACGGCCGCACGAGTTCCTGACGGTTGATGTCCTCGGCGGCTGTGACCGCAGTAACGGTTCTCGCTGCGGAACCAATGCGGATGTGCTTGGTTTTTGCCGGCGCCTTGTTCTCGATTTGCTCCATGAGCAGCTGGACACCCTTGCGGCCAATCTCGTAGCCCGGGGGTGCCACCGTGGTGAGGGGGACCGACCCGCTCCATGCAAGCGGGTTGCCGTCGCAGCCGGCCACGCGAACCTGTTCGGGGACGGAGATGCCTTTGTCGGTCAACGCCGAGATAACGCCCGAGGCCAATACATCGGTAAGGCCGATGACAAAATCGGGACGCTCGCCGGTAGAGCGCTCGGCAATCTGAGCGCCGATGCTGTAACCATCGGCAGCGGTATTCCATTCTCCGGCGTCAATGACCTCAATTTTGATATCGGGATGCAGGACGAGGGCCTTATGAATGCCAAGTACGCGCAGGGTGAGCTGCATAAATGCCGCTCTGCCCACAACGGTGATATGGCGCGCGCCGCGGGTGATGGCGAGCTCGGCGATAATGCGCCCTTGCGCCTCGTTGTCGGCGGCCACGTAGTAACCGGGTTCGGAGCAGTGGATGTCCAGATGGACGATCGGCACGGGCATCTTGGTCATTGCGGGGTGCCAATCGGGGGACGCCATGGGCTGAACCATGACGCCGGACATCTGCGTGCCCATAAAATAGCGCAGGTAGTGGTCCTCGAGGATGTCGTCGTTATCGGCGTTGGCGATGAGCAGGTCATAGCCGTGCTTGCGGGCCTCGTTATGGGCGCCGCTGGCAATTTGGAGCGAGAAGCCATGGTCGAGACGGGGGAGGACCAGGCCAAAGGACTTGGTGGCGCCGCCCGCGAGCTGACGAGCACTTTGGTTGGGCAGGTAGCCAAGGCGATTGATGGTCTCGTTGATGAGCTTGAGGGTCTCGGGGCGCAGCTTTTCGGGGTGGTTGAGCGCGTTGGATACCGTGCCCAGCGAGACTCCTGCCTCGCGCGCGACGTCGCTGATTTTTACCTTTGCCATAGCGGCCCCTTTGATGCGTTTCAAGTACGAGTCAGATTGTAGCATCGCCCGTTCCCGGGGTGTCAAAACCTACCAATTAGGGGCAGGTTTATTTTGGCAGGTTTTATCTGGGCAAACACCGGAGTCCAGACCACACCACCGCAAGGGTGGCGCAGCGCGCTGCCTCCTTTGCGGTGGTCGCGTTGCCTGGCCCTTCAATTGTCTCGATCTGTAACATCTGGACGACAAAACAAGACCTACCTGTTACAGATTGAGACAGATCGCCGGGGCCGGGCGGAAAATCTCGATCTGTAACGGCAAACCCTCTTTCGGCGCCCCAGATGTTACAGATTGAGACGTTTCGGCGGAGCTTGTTGTCAGACACCCGAACCACCACAAAGGTGCCTGTCCCCTTTGTGGTGGTTTTGCCGCAGCTGGGCTGCTCGCTAAACAGTGGAGTGTCTACAATAGAAGCCGTTTTGATCGTAGATTGAAAGGCTTTGGTATGACTCGCGCTGTTTCTCGTCGTGATTTCCTGGGTTTAATTGCCGGTACCGCAATGGTTACGGCGAGCGGTTGCGCTGGCAGTGGCGCCGACAAGGGCTCTGCCGCTGGTTCTGCCGCGGTTACAGGCGACGATATCAAGGGCACCAAGCTCACCTTTGTGGGCGACGATGCCTTTGCGCCCTATCGCTATCTGGAGACGCAGTCGGACGGCAAGCAGAAGGTTGTCGGCCTGGATATCGCCATTGCCGACGAGATGGCCTCGCGCCTGGGCTTTTCTTACGACTTTGAGCCGCAGGACTTTGCCGCCACGCTTGCATCGGTGCAGAGCGATGACAAGGCCTTTACCATGGCGATGAGCTCCAACGAAGAGCGCGAGCAGACCTACGACTTCACGCGCGGCTACTATCAGCCGCTTGTGGGCGTTCTCACGCTCGGCGGCGATCCCGTCAAGCGCGTTGAGGACCTCGCCGGCAAGTCTATCGCCTGCACCACCGGTACCGTGCAGAACAAGTTCATCGCCAAGGTCATGCCCGATGCTGATATTCACACGTACGACGGTGGCGACCAGTGCCTGCAAGAGGTGCTCGCCGGGCGCATCGATGCCTACCTGTGTGACGGCGCCGAGGGCCAGTCCATGCGCGATGCGAATGAGGGCCTGGTGCTGGGCCTGCTCGATCGCTCCGAGACGAGCGATCACGTGGGCGTGTACCGCCTGATGGCCAAGAAGGGTGCCGGATTTGTCGCGGCGCTTGACGAATGCATCGGCGAGATGCTCGAGGACGGCACCATCGATGACTGCATCAAGCAGTATGTGGGCGCCGACTTTATGTGGAACGGCGACTATTCCGCTTCCGGTACGTCGACGGTTGCCGGAAAATAGCGAGCCGGTGAGGCGCGCGCCAAGGGCATGCTGATGAAGTTTGAACTGCTAGAACCATATATACCGATGTTTATGAGCGGCCTGGTCGTGACCTGTCAGGTGACGGCCGCCGCGCTGGCCATAGCGCTCGTCCTGGGCTTTCTTATTGCCGTGCTCAAGGTTTTGCCCTGTCGCCCGTTACGTGCGGTGCTCAACTTCTACACCTCTATCTTTCGCGGCGTGCCGCTCATCGTGTTGCTTTTTTTGGCGTACTTTGCGACGCCGCAGCTCACGGGCTTCAAAATTTCGATGTTTGCCGCCGGTGCCATTACGTTGGGGCTCAACGGCTCAGCGACGGTGTCCGAGACGGTGCGCGGTGGTATCGAGGGCGTTGACCGGGGGCAGTACGATGCCGCTCGGGCCATCGGGCTTCGCTATGTTCCCATGATGCGCAAGATCGTCGTTCCGCAGGCGATGCGCTCGATTGCCCCCGCCCTGGTCAACGAAGTGATCACGGTCCTCAAGAGCTCCTCGCTGGTGGCAACCATCGGCCTGATGGATATGATGCGCGCCGCCCAGAGCGTGCAGGCGCTCACCTATCGAGCCTTTGAACCGTTTTTAGTGGTGGCCGTGGTCTACTACGTCATTGTCATGGCGCTCACGGCCCTGGGCAATCGGCTCGAAGGCCGCCTGCGCCTCTAGGGGTGCGCAAACCGCCACAAAGGTCCCCTTCGTGGCGGTGGGGTGTGTGTATCGAGTGGTATCCAAGTTGAGATACCACTTCTGGTATATCAGCTTGTGCTTGCGTGAGTACAATACTCGAACGTTATACGTCTCAGCGCCCCATGTGCGTGGACGTTTTGCAGTCACGCGGACGAAGGGATTTATCCTATGTGCGGAATTGTCGGCTACACCGGCTCTGATATTGCAAAGAACATCCTGGTCACGGGTCTTAAGCGTATGGAGTATCGCGGCTATGACTCCTCGGGCGTCGCGCTCGAGGTGGGCGAGGGCGCCGCGACGCACCTCGATGTTATTCGCCGCGTGGGCAAAGTTGCGGGCCTGGAGAGCGAGCTTTCCAATATCGACAGCGACGCTACCTGCGGCATCGGCCACACCCGCTGGGCCACTCACGGCAAGCCCTCGGTCGTTAACGCCCATCCCCACACCAGCTGCGACGGTCGTATCGCCATCGTCCACAACGGCATCATCGAGAACTTTGCCGAGCTGCGCGAGGAGCTGGAGGGCCGCGGCCATCACTTTAAGAGCGAGACCGACACCGAGGTCTTCGCACATCTGATCGAAGAGGCCTATACCGAGACACATGACCTGATGGCCTCTGTGCGCGAGGCCTGCACCCACGTGGTGGGCGCCTATGGCTTGGCTGCCGTTTCCGCCGATGAGCCCGGCGTGATCGCCGTGGCCCGCAAGGATTCCCCGATCGTGGTCGGCGCGGGCGAGACCGGCGCCTATGTCGCCTCTGATGTCATCGCGCTCATCGACGCCACCCGCGATGTCGTGGTGCTCGAGGACGGTCAGTTTGCCAAGCTCACGCCCGCAGGCGTCGAGTATACCGACGAGGCCGGCAATGTGATTGAGCCCAAGATCACCCATATCGACTGGGACCTGGACATGGCTGAAAAGGGCGGTTATCCTGACTTTATGCTCAAGGAGATTCACGAGCAGCCGCGCGTGGTGCGCGACACGCTGGTGGGCCGCATGACCCCTGCCGGTGAGCTCGATATCGACGAGCTGGGCCTTTCGCTCGAGGAACTCAACGATATCGACCGTGTATATGTGATTGCCTGCGGCACCAGCTACCATGCCGGACTCATCGCCAAGAACCTTATTGAGGGCTGGGCTCGTATTCCTACCGAGGTTGAGGCGGCTAGCGAGTTCCGCTACCGCAACCCCATCATCACACCGACGACGCTCGTCGTGGCCGTGTCCCAATCGGGCGAGACGGCCGACACCCTTGCCGCCATTCGCGATGCGCGCATCAAGGGCGCCAAGGTCTTTGGCATCACCAACGTGGTGGGCAGCCCGGTGGCGCGTGAAAGCGACGGCGTCATCTACACCAAGGCCAACAAGGAGATCGCCGTCGCCTCGACCAAGAGCTTCATCGGTCAGGTCGTGAGTCTCACGCTTTTGGCCCTGCTGCTGGCGCAGGTCAAGTACCGCCTGACCACCAAGCAGACGCGCATGCTGTTCCGCGAGCTTTCCGATACGGCCGAGCAGATCCAGTGGATCCTGGATACGCAGACCGAGGCCGTGCACGAGGCCGCGCTTGTCTGCAAGGACGCGCAGTCAGCGCTGTTCGTGGGCCGTGGCATGGGTGCCGCTATTTCTTACGAGGGCGCGCTCAAGCTCAAGGAGGTCAGCTACCTGCATGCCGAGGCATATGCCGCCGGTGAGATGAAGCACGGCCCCATCGCGCTGATCGATCCGGGTTTCCCTGTCATCGCGGTGGCAACCAAGAGCGCAACGTACGATAAGACGGTGTCGAACCTCATGGAGTGCAAGGCTCGCGGCGCCAAGGTCATCGTCGTTGCTACCGAGGGCGACGAGGAAATCAACAAGATTGCCGACTGCATCATTCGCGTGCCGTCCGTCCGTGACGTGTTCAGCCCCATCACGGCGAGCGTTCCGCTGCAGCTGCTCGCCCGCGAGGTGGCCATTTTGCGCGGTTGCGACGTTGACCAGCCTCGCAACCTGGCCAAGAGCGTGACCGTGGAGTAATTGTTGTTCCGCCGTTTTAGCGACCAGGGCCCGGCTCCGTTGTGGCGGAGTCGGGCCCTGTTGCATTTGACCAGATAAAACCTGACGAAATAAACCTGTCCCTTTTTGGCAGGTTAGCGGAGCTTGCTGGTCTCGAAATACTTGGGATATTGGTCCAGGACCTCGGTCTGGTTGCGGAACATCATATGCAGGTGCTTGCTGACCAAAAAGCTCGCCTCGATGGGGTCGCGGCCGGCGATGGCGCGGCGGATTTGCTTGTGCTCGTTAACAATCTCCTGATTGTCGAGCCTCTGCGTGGCGGCGCGCAGCCAGCGGAAGCGCTCCAGGTCGGCATTGGTCGCCTCGAGCCACGACCACACGGTGCTGCGGCACGCGATGCTAAAGATCATGCGGTGCATGAGGTTGTCGCTTAAAAAGAATCCGATGCGATCCTCTTCGGCCATGGCCTTTTCCTGCAGCGCGATGGCTCGGTCGAGCTGCTCGATGCCTGCCGAGGTGGCACGGGCGCAGCACTCCACAATCACCTGTTTTTCCAGGTGTTCGCGAATGTAGCAGGCGCTCTCGGCAAAGGTGAGGTTGATGGGCGAGACATAGGTGCCGCTTTGGGGCACGGTGCGCACCAGGCCCTCTTGCGCCAGACGCACCAGTGCCTCGCGCACAGGGGTGCGCCCCATATCCAGGTCGTCGCAAAGCTGCTTGACGCCTAGCTTTTCGCCCGGCTTGTAGTCCAGGTAGACGATTTTGCGTCGAATGGTGTGGTAGGACTGGTCCTGTAGGCTCGTTTCCTGCTCGCCGACGTGCATCGATTCTTCCATAGTGCCTCACAACCGTTCTATCACACTCATATATCAGCTGTTAATTATGCCGCGAATCAGCTCTCCGCGGTGGGTAATTCGGCTGTTGCCCAAGAACTATTGCGGCATCTTAGTCTGTATTTGCGCAGGGCTGTGCCCAATGTTGCCGTATCATAAGCCGTCGCAAACGTGAAATAGAAAGAAGGAATCCCATATGCAACTGGCAAATATCGTACGCGAGCGCTGGAAGGGCGTCTTGTTCTGCCTGATCATCGCCATCCCCGCGACGTTGTTTGGCAAACAGATTGAGGTGGTCGGTGGGCCGGTATTTGCCATCCTCTTTGGCATGGTTCTGGCGCTTGTCTTTCCCAAGAATCGCCGCGAACAGCTCGCCGCCGGTGTCACCTATACGTCTAAAAAAGTCTTGCAGTACGCGGTTGTCCTGCTTGGCTTTGGCATGAACCTCTCGCAGATTCTGTCCAAAGGCGCCCAGTCGCTGCCGATTATCGTGGCGACGATCTCGACCTCGCTTGTCATCGCCTTTGTGCTCTGCCGCGTTATGAACGTGCCGGGCAAGATCGCGACGCTTGTGGGTGTGGGCTCGTCGATTTGCGGCGGGTCGGCCATCGCTGCGACCGCGCCCGTTATCGATGCTGATGATCGCGAGATTGCCCAAGCCATTTCGGTCATCTTCCTGTTTAACGTTATCGCGGCGCTCGTGTTTCCGACGCTCGGCGGCATGCTCGGGCTGACCAACGAGGGCTTTGGCCTGTTTGCCGGCACCGCCATCAACGACACCTCGTCGGTAACGGCTGCGGCGAGCGCCTGGGACAGCATGCATCCCGGCGCCAATGTGCTCGAAAGCGCCACAGTGGTTAAGCTCACCAGGACGCTGGCCATTATTCCCATTACGTTGGTTCTCGCATGCTGGCAGATGCATCTGGCGCGCAAGGCCGGCGGCGACGCCAAAAGCACGTTCTCGCTTAAACGAGCGTTTCCCATGTTCGTGCTGTTCTTTGTGCTGGCGAGCGTGATCACCACGGTGCTTCAGCTTCCCGCGTCCATTACGGCGCCCATCAAGGAGCTGTCGAAGTTCTTTATTGTGATGGCCATGGCGGCTATTGGCTTTAATACCGATATCGTCGAGCTGGTCAAAAAGGGCGGCAAGCCCATCGCGTTGGGCTTTTGCTGCTGGATTGGCATTGCATGCATGAGTTTAGGAATGCAGCACGTGCTGGGAATCTGGTAGAGAAGCAGCTTATTTGCGTGTTGCGTGCTGGCGAGCGCATTCTCACGGTGGAGCGATAGGAGCTCTTGCGGGTATGGCTTGTCCGCAGGTTGATAGGTCCCGAAGAGCTCTTATCGCCCCGCCAGGATGGCGATGCGGGGCAATTCATATATTCGCAAGAAGGCGCCGCAGGCCCTATAGTGTTTGGTGAACATTATCGTTCAATTTTGAAACACTTGAGATGCCGGGTCTCAGATGGGGCCGCGGCTGGAGACGGGGCGAACCATGGACAGCGATGCCAAGCTGCAGATTCTGATTGAGGCGTTGTCCGCAGCCGGAGCATCGGCGCTGGCAATCGACGAGCGCGGTGGCGTTGTGATCTCGACTATGAGTGACGCGGCGCTCGAGCGGGATATCGCTGCTTTTGTTTCCGAGCGTCTCGCTCGCGTGGGCGATGGGGCGCGCCTGGTGATGGGCCGCGCGGGTGTGCGGTTGAGCTTGACGGTGCGCCCGACGGCCAAGGAGCACGGAGCGCTTTGGGTGGTCGTGGCGCATGAGGTGCGCGCCGCCGCTGCGCATGCGGGCATCGAGTGGCTCAATGCCGACGAAGTCGAGGCTCGCTACGAGTCGAGCACGTACGGTATCGTCGAAGACGCGGTGGCGGTCGCTGCCCCCGTACGGGAGAGCTACGCGCGCGGGGTGCCCCTTATGCTCGAGGGTGAACTAGGCGCGGGGCAGGACCAGATTGCAAAACGCCTGTACCTGGATGGACCCTATGCCGATCAGCCCTTTGTGTCCGTTGCGCTCGATGAGCTTACGGATCGCGGCTGGCGCCATCTGCTCAGAAGTTCCGAATCGCCGCTTTTCCAAACGGGGCTGACGCTTTGCATGGGCGGCTGGCATGCCGTTGGGCCCCAGCGCCTGCGCGAGCTCGTTTCCGCAATGATCGACACGGCGATCGCAACTCGTTGCCATGTGGTGCTGACGGCAAACGATATGCCGGGCGGTGGCGAAAGCGACCAGGCTGCCTTTGTGACCGAGCGTCTGGCCTGTGCAGTGAGTGTGGCGCCGGCGATTGCCGAGCAGGGTGGCGCGTCGGAAAAAGTTGCGCGCTATCTGGAGTATCTGGCAGATATGTTTGAGATGGCAACACCTGCCTTGTCGTCCGCGGCGGCAAAGACACTCGATGCCTATCGATGGCCCCGTAACTATCTGCAGCTGCGCGAGGTTTCGGAACGACTTTACATATTGGTGGGGACGGGTACGGCCGAGCGGGCGGTGGCGGAGGAGGTACTCGCCCAGGAGGACGTTATCAAGACCGCGATCTTTGGTGCCCCGACGCTCGATAGCGATCTGTATATATTGCGTCCACTAGCCGATACCGAGCGCGATATCGCGCGGTTGGTCCTGCAGCACCTTCACGGTAACAGGACTCGTGCGGCAGAGGTGCTCGGTATAAGCCGTACGACCTTATGGCGCCTGCTGAAGGACAGCGACCGCTGAGCGAGGCGCCGTGACCGCGTGCGGTTCGTGTGCTACAGTCCAAAGCGGTATTGTTTCGATTGTGTTACGGCGTGCGGGGGAGTATGGCGGAGACTTCAAAACCAAACCGAACAAAACGAAGTGCGGCGCCGGTCAGCCGACGTACGACTTCGCGGACGTGGGGCAAAAGCGCCTCGGGGTTCGACGGCTCGTTCAAGCGCACAAAATATGGCTATCCTTCGGCAAGCGCTCGCTTGGCCATGCAGGCCGAGTCCTCGTTGTGGGGACGAAGACGCGTGGTGGGCTCAAAGCTCAAGCACGATGGCACGCTTGGCTACATTAGCCGCGGTGCTGCCCGCCGTAGCGGCCTCAATCCTGCAGGCTGGCATCGTTACGTGCCGATCGTGGTCGTTACCGCGATAATCGTCATCGCGCTCGCGGCGCTCGGATATGCTGGCGGCGGCGCCAACTTGGACACAGTGTTTAAATCGCCCGAGCTCGCGCATGCGGGCACAGAAGTTGTCGAGGGCGCTCAGATCCAGACGGGCGTCGCGACCCAGCGCGGTATCGTTGCGGCTGCCTCCACCATCGCCGATGCGCAAAAGGACGAGGGCGAACAAGGCGACGGCGCCGAAACGACTCACACGAACGAAACGGCAACAACTCCATCGGCAAGATAAGTTGCGAGTGGGGCAGCAAATTTGGGACGGGGCCTTTCAGCGGGTCCGCCGTTCGTTAGAACGGCGGAACATACACCACGTTGTCGCGGCGGGGCTTGGCCTCGGGAAGCGTGCCCTCGGCATAGCCCAGAATGCAGTTGCCCACACCGCGCAGGCTTCCGTCGGCGGGCAGGCCCCAGCTGGCCAGCAGCTCCAGGCCCTCGGGCGAATCGAAAACCTCGTGGGCGCGATGAATCCAGCACGAATCAACACCCAGCGCATAGGCAGCATTGAGCAGGTTGCCCATGGCAAGCGAACCGTCTTCCAGATGCGTGGGCACGCTGCGGTCGACCAGTACCACCACAACGGTTTTGGCACCGTAGAAGGGATCGCCGTTGCTGCCCATGACTTGCGCATTGAGCTGCGAGAGACGCTCGACGGTCGCGGGGTCGGTGACGGCGACGAACGTGACCGGCTGACGCCCCATGCCGCTCGGTGCGTACTGGCCTGCCTCGATAATGCGTGCGAGCTTTTCTGCCTCGACGGGGCGATCGCTGTAGTTGCGGCAGCTACGGCGATGGGTGAGCGCTTCGATGGTCTCCATGGGTTCTCCTAGCGATGACGTTGCAGATGCTCCGTTCTTACCCGTCGTGCCGTAGCCGTAATCGCGCAGAGGGCCCAAACAGCAATAGCCACCAATCGGAAAAGTCGGCTTGCATAAAACTGCGGCAAGAATGTGAGAAGCTAATGAGATGGTTAAACGTTTTATCCCGTCTACCCTGCGGTTTTTTACCACTTGCCTAAAACATGGGCGCATATCCATTGATAAAGGTTTTACTAAAGGGGTACCAACGTTTATCAATGCGCTGTGGTGGCGCTGGGCCAGGAGGTAACTATCATGTTCCAGGCTGGAGATGTCGTCGAGACCGATTTCGAAGGATTCCTGAAGCTGCTGCGTTCCAAGACGCGTGCCTTCGTGTCGATCAACGATCACGAGTACTACATCACGCACACCGATGGCTATTGGCGTGTTCAGGATTGCGAGGCCCTCAACGATAAGGGCCACTTTACTGACTGCTCCGAGCTGGTCAATACGGTCTGCGAGGTCGTTGAGCTGCCTTGGATCTGCGGCAAGAGCCTGCACGACAGCTTTACGAGCGCTACGGTCTACGAGGCCGTCGCTGCCTAACGGGCAAATACATCGCTATTCTCGCGTGACCGCCGGCGCCGCCCCCGCGCCGGCGGTCTTTTTCTATCGATATGCAATGCAGACCGGCCATATATAACGAGCTTATTGACGATAGTCAAAACTCGGACTAATCTAGAAATATAAATTGGTCAAAACTCGGACAATCGAATGGCGGGATAGATGAATAGCGCAGTTAGTTTGGTCGATTTCGACCGGATGCTCAACGGGCTAGACCGTATCTATTCGGAGTTCTCACGCGCCTGCGGCCTTTCGGACTGCGCCTATTGGATGCTTGTCGACACCAGCACGGCGGGCGGTAGCATTGCTGTGAGTCGTCTGACAAGCGAATGGTTCTATAGCAAACAGACCATCAACTCGGCTATTAAAACCTTGACGGCGCGGGGTTTCGCCACGCTGGAGTTTGCCGAAGGCAGCCGCAAGAACAAGGTTGTGAGCCTGACCGAAGAGGGCAGGCGATTTGCCGAGCGTTATGCACTGCCGGCACTCAAGGCCGAGCAGCGAGCCTTTGGCGCGCTTGAGCCGTGTGAGCAACGCGAGATTATGCGCTTGATCGGTAAATTTTCTCAGGTGCTCGGTGAGGAGTGCGAGGCATTTAAGCGGCAGGTGGCAGCCGAAGATCAGTCGGAGAATCAACGTGAGGGGGAGTCGTGCGACTGTTAATGAGGTTTTTGAAGCCCTATCGAGGGCTTGTCGCAGTGACGCTGCTGGTGCTGCTGGTGGATAACGTCGGTACGCTGTTGGTTCCCACGATGCTGGCGAACATGGTCAACACCGGTATTACCACGGGCGATGTCGACTACATTTTACGCAACGGCCTATACATGTTTATTGCGACCAGCATGGCTAGCGGCGGCACGGTGTTGGGCTGCTATCTTTCGGCGCGCCTGGCCGCCAATGTGGCCTGCGATATTCGCAACGCCGTGTACGACAAATCGCTCGAGCTCGCGGCCAGCGATTTTGAGCGATTTGGCACGGGATCGATGATCACGCGCTCGCTCAACGACATCAACGTGATTCAACAGGCTATCCTGCAGACGATTCAGTTGGTGCTGCCGGTGCCGTTCTTGGCCGTCGCGGGCATCATTTTTGCTTGGTTCATCGATCCCGCCATGGGAACGCTGCTGGGCGTGGTGGTTGCGATCGTGCTGGTGGCGGCGGTCTTTACGGTGGCTAACGCCGCGCCGATTTTTATGCGCCTTCAGAGCTTTATCGACCGTATGAACGTGGTGCTGCGCGAGAACATTGTGGGCGTTCGCGTTATCCGCGCTTTCAATAAGGAGCGCCACGAGGAGCAGCGCCTGGACGAGGTGTTTAGCGATTACGCGGACAACGCCATTAAGGTCAACTACCTGTTTGTGGGGCTCGACAGCTCCAGCTTCTTTTTGATGAACATCGCCGAGGTGGCGGTGCTGTGGGTGGGCGGTAACCGGGTGGGCGCCCATGCGATGCAGATCGCGAGCATCTCGGCGGTGCTGGAGTACGCGATCCTGATCCTGTTCTTTGTGATGATGGCCCAGATGGTGGTGCTGACGCTTCCGCGTGCCGCTGCGTGTCTGAACCGCGCGCGGCAGGTGCTGGAGATTGAGCCGAGCATCGTCGATGGTGAGGGTACGCTCGACGCGGGAACGTCCGACTCAAAGGACGGAACCGGCGCGGTCGCCGTGTTCGACCATATGTCGTTTCGCTTTGACGACGCCGACGAGGACACGCTGCGCGATCTGAACTTTACCTGTCGCCGCGGTCAGACGACCGCGATCGTCGGCTCGACGGGCTCGGGCAAGTCGACGGTGGCCAAGCTCCTGCTGCGCTTCCACGATGCCACCAAGGGCGCCATTCGCCTGGACGGCGTCGATCTGCGCGATCTTTCGCAAGACGAGATTCGCGGGCATATCGCTTACGTGCCGCAAAAGGCATGGCTGTTCTCGGGCACCGTGGCAAGCAATCTGCGCTTTGGCAACGAAGATGCGACTGAGGCTGACATGCTTCATGCGCTCCAGGTTGCCCAGAGCACCTTTGTGCTCGATCAGCCGCAGGGTCTCGACACTCCGGTGGCGCAGGGCGGCACGAACTTTTCGGGCGGCCAGCGCCAGCGTTTGGCAATCGCCCGTGCGCTCATGAAGCATGCCGATCTATATATCTTCGATGATAGTTTCTCGGCCCTGGACTTTAAGACCGATGCCGCCCTGCGCCATGCGTTGCAAGACGAGACGCGTGACGCTGCGGTGCTCATCATCGCGCAGCGCATCTCGACGATCTTGCACGCCGACCAGATCGTCGTGCTCAAGGACGGCGAGGTTGTGGGCCTGGGCACGCATGGCGAGCTTATGGAAACCTGCGAGGTGTACCGCGCCATCGCGGAATCGCAAATGAAGGGAGGTGAGTAGCATGACCGAGGAGCTCGAGAAACAGGGCGGTGTTGTTGATACCGCCGCTGCGGACGCTGCCGATAAAACGGTCGACCAGGCTGCCGTAGCACCCGAGCTAGATGAGGCCGCCAAGGCTGCAGCCGCGCGCGAGGCTCGCCGCCAGGCGCTCTATGAAGAAAATGAGCGCGCGGAGGATGAGCGCGCCCGGGCCGAGGCGGAACGCATGCGCGATGTGGACGATGAAGACGAGGACGAGACGCCTCGGGATACTTGGGCGACGGTGCGCCGTCTGTGGAGCGAGGCTGCCGGCGACCATTGGCGCTTCTATATCGTGTTTGCGAGCATTGTGTTCTATGCCATCTTTAACACCGCTGCGCCGGCATATAGCGCCCGCGTGATCGATGAGCTGTGGGGCCACATTCAGGTGGCGTTTGCCAACGACACCACCTTCAACATCACCTGGGAGAACTGCGGCAGGACCATCTTCATCTACTTTATGATCTGGACGGCCGCTGCCTCGTTCTACGCGCTCCAGAGTTTTTTGATGTCGAGCGTGGCCGAACGCCTCAACCTGCGTCTGCGTAACCGCATCGCACAAAAGCTCAATCGTCTGCCGCTCGCCTATTTTGACGCGCATCGTCCTGGCGAGGTCGTTAGCCGCGCGACCAACGACCTGGACAAGATGTCCGAGAGCATGCAGCGCGGATTACTGCAGCTGCTGGTGTCGATTGGTACGGTAGTGGGCGCTGTGAGCGTGATGTTTGTGTTCAGCGTGCCGCTCACGCTGGTCTTTTTGTTCTTTACGGCGTTGTCACTGCTAGTGACCAAGGTGGTCTCGCGCCGCACGCATGACGTAACCGGTGAGCGTCAGGAGTGGGTGTCCAAGATTACGAGTGCGGTCGAGGAAGGCTACTCGGGCCGTCTGGTGATTCGCGCGTTTAACCGCGAGCGTCAGAGTTCTGCCGAGGTGCACCAGGCCTCGAGCGAGCTAGCGCGCGTGAGTGCCAAGGCCGACTTTATGATTAACGCCGTCGGCCCCGCGGTGCGCTTTATCGGCCGCTTGGCACAGATCGTGATTGCGATTGTGGGCTGCGGCATGCTGGTTGCCGGCCACATGACCGTCGGTGTGTTCCAGGCGTTCTTCCAGTTTATCTACGAGGCATCCGAGCCCATGACGCAGCTGTCGTTTACCTTCAACTCGCTGCAGAGCGCGCTGGCGAGCGCGGAGCGCGTGTTCGACCTGCTCGATGAACCCGAGATGGAGACGGATCCGCAGCCGGGCGAGGCCGCCAGGCTGCCGGGTCGCGTGGAGGGCCGCGTCGCCTTTGAGCATGTGCGCTTTGGCTACGCGCCCGACAAGCCGCTCATGCGCGACGTGTCGTTTACCGCCGAGCCGGGTCAGAAGATTGCGGTGGTGGGAACCACGGGTGCGGGTAAGACCACGCTCATCAACCTGCTCATGCGCTTTTACGAGATCGACGGCGGCCGCATTACGCTCGACGGCGTGGACACGAGCCGTATGGACCGCGGCGAGCTGCGCCAACAGTTTGGCATGGTGCTGCAGGACGCCTGGCTGTTCGATGGCACGATTGCCGAAAACATCGCCTACGGCTGCCCCGAGGCAACGCGCGATGAGATCGTGGCGGCCGCACGCGCCGCTCAGGTCGACTTCTTTGTGCGCACCATGCCGCAGGGTTATGACACGCGGGTGGCCAACGATGCCGAGAGCATTAGCCAGGGTCAGCGCCAGCTGCTGACCATTGCGCGCGTGCTGCTCAACAACCCGGCGATTCTCATTCTGGACGAGGCGACGTCGAGCGTGGACACACGTACCGAGCTCGCCATCGGCCGTGCCATGGACGCGCTCATGCATGGGCGCACGAGCTTTGTGATCGCGCATCGCCTGTCGACGATCGTGGATGCCGACCTGATCTTGGTCATGGACCACGGCAATATCATCGAGCAGGGTACGCACAAGGAGCTGTTGGCTGCCGAGGGCGCTTATGCCGACCTCTATCTGAGTCAGTTCGCATAATGTGACAAAGGGACAGCCCCTTTGCCACATCACAAATAAGGCGCGCCGGGGGCGAATCCTCTGGCGCGCCTTTGCGTTGGCGTCAATGTTGTCGGTGGTCGTCCGCCTCTAGCGTTCGTCCACGAGCTTGGCGACGAGGGCTTTGAGCTCGGCCACTTCTCGCTCGAGTTCCTTGACGCGGCGAGCGTTCTCGGTGATGCCTTGACGATTGAGCGCGGACTGCTCGGCGGCGGCGTCGGGCATGTACTCGCGATGCTGCTTGGCGTCAAAGCTCTCCTCGAACACGCGGCAGCCGTTGCGCTTGATGATGCGTCCCGGCACGCCAACGACGGTGCAGTTGTCGGGCACGTCCTTGACGACAACCGAGTTGCCGCCGATCTTGACGTTGTTGCCGATGCGAATGTTGCCGAGCACCTTGGCGCCCGTGCCCACCGTGACGTTGTTGCCCAGGGTGGGATGGCGTTTGCCGGTCTCGTTGCCGGTGCCGCCGAGCGTGACGCCCTGGTAGAGCACACAGTTGTCGCCCACGATGGTAGTCTCGCCGATGACGACGCCCATGGCGTGGTCGATAAAGAAGTGCTTGCCGATCTGCGCGGCGGGATGAATCTCGACGCCGGTGATGTGGCGGGTGATTTGCGAGAGCACACGGGCGAGCGAGCGATGGCCGTGCTCCCAGAGCCAGTGCTCGGGCACGTGGTTCCACTTGGCGTGCAGGCCAGGATAGGAAAGGAAGATGACCAGACCGTTTTGCGCGGCGGGGTCTTGCGCCTGGACGGTCTTGATGTCCTCGCGAATGGTATTGATAAAGCTCACCGGCCGCCCTCCCTTAGCGCCATGGCAATGCGATTCAATAAAGTATAGCGATTCGCTAGGGATTAGGGAGGACAATCTTGGCGGCATTGCGCAACAGGTGTCAGTTATGCAAACTTGCTGGTAATGGAGTCGTGCTTTTGTGGGGCTGCGCACGAGGGGGCGCTGCAACCGTATACTGGTCAACTTGGACGTATCCGCGCCCACAACTGAGAGGTTTTACTTCATGGGTTTCATTAATTTTATCGCTGAGTTGCTCAAAGACCCGCGCACCGCGATTGCCAGCTGGATCGCCGCCGGCCCGCTTATGGCCTACGGCTGCGTGTTCTTGATCATCTTTATCGAGACGGGCGTGGTGTTCTTCCCGTTCCTTCCCGGCGATTCGCTGCTGTTTGCCTCGGGCTTCTTTGCCCACAACGGCGGCTTTAACATCGTGGCGCTTCTGGCCACCGCATGGGCCGCAGCCATCCTGGGCGATCAGTGCAACTTTATGATCGGCCACTTCTTTGGTAAAAAGATTATCGCCTCGGGCAAGGTAAAGGCCATGACGCCCGAGCGCATTAAAAAGTCCGAGGATTTCTTGGACAAGTGGGGCCACCTGGCCATCTTCCTGGGTCGCTTCTTTCCGTTTATCCGCACCTTTGTGCCCTTTATCGCCGGCATGGGCGGCATGCACTGGCGCAACTTTGTCGTCTTTAACGTGCTGGGCGGCATTACCTGGTCGACGGTCTTTACGCTGCTGGGCTACTTCTTTGGTGGCATTCCCTTTGTGCAGGAGCACTTTGAGCTGCTGATTATCGGCATCGTCGCCGTGTCGATCATTCCGACCGTGGTCGGCTTGGTTAAGGCTAAACTGGGCAAAAAGAACGCATAGCTCGAGGCAGCGCACAAACTGTGTCGTTGAGGCCCGTCACCGATTGCGGTGGCGGGCCTTTATGCTTCGGTCAAATGAAAATACTTTACTTAGTTAAAGAAAAGCGTTTTATCAGACGCGTACGGGGAGTACAATCTCCTGCATGCGAATCGATATGCCATGGGCTTTGGTGTTGCCCGCGTGTCCCGTCCGGCTCTACGCTCCGGGCGTGCGACGTTGCGACGCGGTCGGCCTCGGTCCTTGCGTGCGAGTTCGCGAGTATGCAACTGTGTATGTAAGGAGCGACATATGACTGTCGAGAAGAAGGATATCGATTGGGGTAGCCTCGGCTTTGGCTACATGAAGACCGATTACAGCTACGAGGCTCATTGGAAGGATGGCGAGTGGGACGAGGGCGGCCTGACCACCGACCACACCCTGCATGTCTCCGAGTGCGGTGGCATCTTCCATTACTGCCAGGAGGTCTTTGAGGGCCTGAAGGCCTACACCGCCGAGGACGGCAGCATCGTCTGCTTCCGTCCCGACATGAACGCCGAGCGCATGTATAACTCTGCCCAGCGCCTCGAGATGCCCCCGTTCCCCAAGGATAAGTTTGTTGAGGCCGTCAAGCAGGTCGTTTCTGCCAACGCCGCTTGGGTTCCGCCCTTCGGTTCCGGTGCGACCCTGTACGTGCGTCCGTTTATGATCGGCTCCGGTGACGTGATTGGCGTGGCTCCCGCTCCTGAGTACACGTTCCGCATTCTCGTGACCCCGGTCGGTCCGTACTTTAAGGGCGGCCTCAAGCCCGTCAAGCTGCGCGTTTCCGAGTACGACCGCGCCGCACCGCACGGCACCGGCAATATCAAGGCCGGCCTGAACTACGCCATGTCCCTCAAGCCCACGATGGAGGCCCATCGCGAGGGTTATGCCGAGAACCTGTATCTCGACTCCGAGTCCCGCACCTATGTCGAGGAGACCGGTGGCGCGAACGTTCTGTTCGTGAAGGAGGACGGCACCCTCGTCGTTCCTCAGTCGCACACCGACTCCATCCTGCCCTCCATCACCCGTCGCTCGCTCGTTCAGGTTGCCGAGGATCTGGGCATGACCGTCGACCAGCGCCCCGTCGAGTGGGCAGAGGTCAAGGCCGGCACCTTTGTGGAGTGCGGCCTGTGCGGCACCGCTGCCGTCATCTCCCCGGTGGGCGAGATCGACAACAAGGTCTATGGTGCCGATGAGACCGTGACCTTCCCGGCTGGCTACACCGAGATCGGCCCCGTGATGAAGAAGCTTCGCGAGACCCTGACTGGTATCCAGTCCGGTGCTGTCGAGGACAAGCACAACTGGGTTTACACCGTCGCGTAACCTGCCTTACAGCTCTTGGCGAGCACGTCCGGGCAGAGAGCAAGTTCCCTCCCAGCGCGTCCTCGGACATGCAAGAAGCCCTCGCTGCGCACTTCGTGCGGCGAGGGCTTCTTGCGTCCTGCGGAGTGCGCTGGGAGGGAACTTGCTCTCTGCCCTGCGGCTCGACGCTGTCGCGGCGGGGGATTACTTGGCTGAATTGAATATGGTGCGCGGCCTTTTAGGCCGCGCTTTTTGTTTGGCCGCGCGTTGTGCGTGGATAAGAAAAGGGCCCAAGGTTTGTGCCTTGGGCCCCAAAGGGTTGATGAACTGGCTTAAGACTCGGCCGTGATTGTTAGAACTTGACGGTCGGTGCTTGGCGGGCGGCCTCGGCTGCCTCGAAACCCTGGCGCTCCTTAAACTGGAAGATGCCGGCAAAGATAACAGCCGGGAACGTCTGGATGGCATTGTTGTAGCTGAGCACGCAGTCGTTGTAGCTCTGGCGTGCATAGCTAATCTTGTTCTCGGTATCCTCGAGCGATGCCTGGAGCTGCGTAAAGTTGGTGTTTGCCTTAAGGTCGGGGTAGGCCTCGGCCACGGCAAAGAGCTGGCGCAGCGCACCGGTCAGCACGTTGTCCGCTTCCATCTTGGCCTCGGGCGTGGTCGCCTTGACGGCGGTGTTGCGAGCGCTGATCACGGCGGAGAGCGTCTCCTGCTCGTGCTTGGCGTAGCCCTTAACGGTCTCCACCAAGTTGGGGATCAGGTCGTTGCGGCGCTGCAGCTGCGTGTCGATGTTCTGCCAGGCGTTATCGATGCGATTGCGCTTGGTGACCATGTTGTTGTAGATGCCGGCGATGGCGCAGACAATCACAACGACAACAACGATACCGATGATGATGGGAATCATGGTGTCTCCGTTTCGAATGGCCGCGGCGTCTTCCGCCGGCTGCCGTTGGTGTAACGCTATTAGTATACCCGCAACCTTTGGCGATACCGAACTTTCCGGTAAGCGTTATGTTTCAACCAGGGAGGGGGCGCCAACGTGGATTGGGTGGTACAGGTGTAAGATATGCGACAAATTGAGGAAAGCTGTCTACACCTTGAGGATGGCGATACGGATGGACCTTCGCATCAAGAAAACCTATCGTGCCCTGTTCGATGCTTTTACCGAGCTCTTGGAAGAGCATCGGTTTGAGGACCTGACGGTTGCTATGCTTTGCGACCGTGCCATGATTCGCCGCACGACGTTCTATAAGCACTTTCGCGATAAAAACGATTACTTTGCCTTCTATATCGATGAGCTCATGACGGGCCTGCCGCAAAACCGGACCGACGCAGCGGACGCGGAGCCGCTTGATGACGTACAGGCGCTTCGCCATGAGGTCTTTGATGATGCCATGAATATGATTCTGGCGCACGAGCAGCTTATGGATAACATTTTGGCAAGTAGCATGTCGGGCATGTTGACCAACGTTATTTGCGACCGCATTGCGCGTTCCGTCCGCGAGCGTGTGATGAACGTGCTTGCCGAGGATGCCCTGGCCCCCGTGTCACTCGAGACGACGTCTGAGTTTGTCGCCGGCGGTATTATTCGACTTTTCACGATATGGTGGGAATCGGGTCACGATCTTGAGCGTCGACCCGAGATAGCCGACGTGGTCGACGCGCTGTTTGAGCGCACCATGACGCCGGTGAATCACTAAGGTGGCGGAGAGAGGGGGATTCGAACCCCCGGAACGCTCTCGCGCTCAACGGTTTTCAAGACCGCCGCATTCAACCGCTCTGCCATCTCTCCGTGAGTCGTAATGATAGCATCGTTTTGAATTTGCAACAGGGAAGGCGAACGATGACGATCACCGAAATCGACGAGAAGTTCATGCGCGAGGCGCTGGCGGAGGCGCGCGCCGCTGCTGCGGTGGGCGAGGTACCGATTGGCGCCGTGGTAGTGCGCGCGGGCGAGATTGTCGCGCGGGCGCATAATCGTCGCGAGCTCGACCAGGACCCTTCGGCGCATGCAGAGTTCGCGGCCCTGTGCGCTGCCGCTCGGTCGCTCGGTCGCTGGCGCCTTTCCGATTGCACGGTCTACGTGACGCTCGAGCCCTGCTGCATGTGCGCGGGGCTTATGGTTAACGCGCGCGTGAGGCGTTGCGTCTACGGTGCGGCCGATGCCAAGGCGGGCGCGGTGGGCTCGCTATACGACCTCAATGCCGATTCGCGCCTGAACCATCAGTTTAATGTAACCGCCGGCGTGCTGGCGGATGAGTGTCGTGAGGTGTTGAGCGGCTATTTTAGTGGGCTGCGTGACACCGATGGTGCTGTCTGCGGTTGTGGGGCCGATCTTGAGGCGCATGCCGCTCATGCCGAGGCGCTCGCGTGTGCCGAAGAAATTGCCGTTGAGGCGGTCGATTTTGGTGCCGCGCGCCGCCGGCCCCGCCGTGTGCTGCTGGCGATCGACTCCTTTAAGGGCAGCGTGTCGAGTACACAGGCGGAGGAGGCCGTTGCTGAAGGCGTGCGCCGTGTGTGGCCCGATGCCGAGCTGAACGCTTTGCCGCTGGCAGATGGTGGCGAGGGAACGCTCGACGCCGTTGCCGCCTGCGGCGGCGAGCTTGTGACCTGCGAGGTTGCAGGCCCCTTGGGCGACCGCGTGTCTGCCCGGATGCTGGTGGACGGCGAGCGCGAGTCGGCTGTAATTGAGATGGCCGAGGCGGCGGGTATTGGGTATTCACCCTGCACGGAATCGGCGGCGCTTGCGGCTTCGACCTATGGCGTGGGCGAGCTCATACTTCGCGCGGTTCGTGCCGGGGCAAAGACTATCTATATTGGTTTGGGCGGCAGTGCCACCAACGACGGCGGCGCCGGCATGCTGCAGGCGCTGGGCGCGCGTGTGGTCGATGATCAGGGCTGCGATGTCGCCCCCGGTCTTGCCGGCCTTGAGCAGGTAGCGAGCGTTGATTTGGCGCCGGCGCTTGAGGTGCTGGGCGGCGTGCGTGTCGTGGTGCTCTCCGATGTCGAGAACCCACTCGTGGGGCGTCGCGGCGCGCTTGCGGTGTTCGGTGGACAGAAGGGTCTGCCGACGGGGGATGCCGAGGCCCTGGGCAAATACGACGGATGGATGGTCGGCTATGGCCGCCTGCTCGATGCAGCGATTGCTAGGGCGCGGGCTCAGGGGTTGTTGCGCACACCCGAGGGCGCACGGACATTTGGCTCGGTGCTCGGCGTGCCCGGCGCGGGCGCGGCAGGTGGCTTGGGTGCCGCGCTGCTGGCGCTCGGCGCCGAGTTGCGCTCGGGTGTGGAGACGGTGCTCGACCTCGTGGGGTTTGACGAGCGCGTGCGCGATGTCGACCTGGTCATTACAGGCGAGGGCAATATGGACGAGCAATCCGCCGCCGGTAAGGCGCCGGTGGGCGTGGCCCGTCGTGCGAAGCGATATGGCAAGCCGGTGGTCGCCGTCGTGGGCGGTCGTGCGGACAGCCTGGATGCGGTGTATGGGCAGGGTGTCGACTTAGCTCTGCCGGTCTGCCGCAGGCCCATGCCCCTTGACCAAGCGCTCGACCCCCAGGAAGCCACAACCAACCTCATCTGCGCTGGCGAGTCTGTCGCGCGAGCCTACGACCTCGGCCGACTCTAAATAATTATCGTTCGGTCTAGCTTGGATAGCCAAAAAGGTAGTCGAAAAGCTCCATCCTAAATTAGCCACCTTGCCCCATCGGGCGGGAGCAGGTAAGATATACCGAGCGCCTAGCGCGTTCGATGGGTTCGGATGACGACATGTTCCGAATCTGGTCAGGTCCGGAAGGAAGCAGCCATAAGGAGCCTCTGTCGGGCATCCGGATCCATCGAGCGCACGGGCGCTTTTTTGGTGCCGCGACATGGCCCGGCCGGCGGCGAGGTATTTGGTGTCTCGCTGGTCCTCGGCTGCGCCTGCGGGATCGCTCGACTACCAAATACCTCGTCACCGGCCGGGCCCCGTCGTCCAAAAATCACCCGTAAAGGCGCGTTTATCAAATTAAATCTATCCCTTGCGGAATGCGGCTTGCTGGTGTTGTCTGGGCATTGATGGCTATGTGGTTCAAGAGGCGGCGGTGCTGTTGCTTGATTTTTTGCAGTTAAAGAGGCCCGTTTCCCTGGGTTGGGGAAACGGGCCTCTTTTTGTCTCTGGGCTTGTGGATTGGCAAAGACAATAACCACCGGCGGCTATTTTAAGTTCTTGAGGCGGCGTGTGGCTGCGGCGGTTATTCCGAGTCCTGCGGCGGCGATTCCTGCGAGTGTGATTGCGCTCGGCGCTGTGTCGCCCGTGTTCGCGAGCTTGCCGGCGGTCGTATCTGCTTGCTTGCCGCTGCTCGAGTTCGCCTGCTTGGTGGAGCTTGGCGGGGTATTTTTGCCGGTCGCGGGCGAGCTGGCGGGCTGTGTTGCCTCGGCCGGTTGCGCCGAGTTGGAGGGAGGCGTCGTCTCGGTCGGTTGCGTTATCTCGGGCGAGGTGGCCTTGTCTGCCGCGGCCTTTGCCTCTTCGTATGCCTTGCAGGCGTCGTCATAGGCCGTTTGCGCTTTTTTCAAATTGTCGAGGAGCGCATCTCGCCAGGCTGTGAACCGGTCGATATCGGCTTTATATTTCTCTACAGCACGTTCACAGTCATTAACTCGTCTTTCCTCTCTTCTGAGGCGGTACTGGAACTCGCGGAGCTCCGTTTCGCAATAGTTTACGTGCGTTTTTGCCGATATGATCTCACTGTGCAACTGCTTTATTTGCTGTTTAGTAGTTTCGACAAACTCCTCGTAGCCGAGTGCTTCGAGTGTCTTAAGCATCTCATGTTTCTTCTCTAATTCTGCCTGGAGCTCGCTTACCCGGTTGATGGCCCCGTCGTATTTGGCTTGGGCAGCATCGATGTCCGCTTGCATGGTGGGAAGGAGTTCCCTCCCTTCGGCGGCTTGCGCCGCCATCTTTTCGCGGTACTCTTGAAAACGGGCAATGTCATCATTGAATCTCGCAATTTTCTCGGGACTTGCGGCGTTTTTTGCGGCCTCGAGGTTTTTGAGCGCTTCCTGCATGGCTGCATACGCTTTTTCTTTTGCGGCGGCCGCGTCTTCTGTCTGCGGGGCGCCCGAATTGCCGTTGGCGGCGCTCGTCTGCGAAACGGCCGCACCGGTGGGGGCGCTGGTTTCTGCAGCGATCGCCGTTACGGGGGCGATTCCCGCGACAAGTGCCGCGGAAAGGGCGATGCCCACAGTTGCTCGTCTTGCTCTTCTTGCGAGAATGTCGTTCATCTCGGCACCTCATTTCAAGGGTCGGCGACTAACTTGGTAGCACTAATGCAAGTATACCAAGTGGTCGACCCGACACTGGCTGGGTGCGCGCCTCTCCGCTTCTTTGGAAACCGAATCCCATTAGAAATGACGAGTTGTTTACGCTTCTTTTGGGCTCACCGTACTATCATGATTCGGATTGAGTGTGAATGATGATAGGGAGCGCCTATACATGATTGAGCTGCTCAGGCGTTTTGGTGGTAAGTTTCGCCGGTATATGGTGATTGGCCCTGCGTGTAAGCTGATCGAAGTGATCTTTGACCTGCTGACGCCGCTGGTGATTGCCCAGATGATCGATAAGGGTATTGGCGCACACGATGTCAACGCCGTTATCCACTACGGCATGGTACTTGGCGCCATGGCTGTGATCGGCATCTCGTTTACGCTCGTCTGCCAAAAGATGGCGGCGCTCACCTCGCAGGGCATGGGCACCGATATCCGCGGTGCGCTCTACCAGCACATCAACAAGTTGAGCTATGCCGAACTCGACCGCTTTGGCACGCCGTCGCTTATCACCCGCATCACCAACGACGTCAACCAGGTGCAGCTCGCTGTGGCGCTGGGCGTACGCATGCTCATCCGCTGGCCCTTCTTGGCGGTGGGCTCTATGTGCGCGGCCCTTGCCATCGACCTTAAGCTCGGCATGATCTTCTTGATCTGCACGCCCGCTATCGGCCTGGTGTTTTGGTTTGTCATGGCGCGCTGTATCCCGTATTACAGGCAGCTGCAGGCAAAGCTCGACCGCATCGCGCTTATCTGCCGCGAAGGCCTTTCGGGCGCTCGCGTGGTTCGCGCCTTCGTGCGCGAGGACCACGAGCGCGAGCGCTTTGCCCAAGCTGCCGATGACCAGGCCAATACTGCTATCGCGGTGGGCAAGCTCTCGTCGATTCTCAACCCCGTCACGTTTTTGGTGATGAACCTGGGCGTGTGCGCCATCCTGTGGGTGGGCGGCGTTCAGGTCAACGTGGGCGAACTCACGCAGGGCCAGGTCATGGCGTTTGTGAACTACATGACGCAGACGCTCACCTCTATCGTGTACGTCGCCAACCTGGTCGTGGTCTTTACCAAGGCGAGCGCCAGCGCGTCGCGCATCAATGAGGTGCTCAACTGCGAGCCGAGCATCACCGACGAGGGCAACCAGCCGGTCGCGCTGCCCGAGCCGAGCGAACTGGCGGGTGGCGCTGCTCCAGTCCCCGCGCTGAGCTTTGACCATGTGAGCTTTTCGTTTGGCGCGGGCGCGGCAAATGCCGTGAGCGATGTGACCCTGGAACTGCCGCTGGGCAAAACGCTCGGCATTATCGGCGGCACGGGCAGCGGCAAGTCCACGCTCGTCTCGCTTATCCCGCGCCTGTACGATGCGGGCGTGGGCAGCGTGTACGTGATGGGTGCCGACGTGCGCGCTTGGCCGCTCGACCAGCTGCGCCATGCGGTTGCGACCGTTCCGCAGCGTGCGTCGCTGGTGAGTGGCACTATTCGCAGCAACCTGACCTGGCGTGACGAGACGGCGACCGACGAGGAGCTCTGGGCGGCGCTCGATATGGCGCAGGCGAGCGAGTTCGTGCGCAACAAGCCGCAGGGCTTAGATGCCCCGGTCGAGGCGGGCGGCAAGAACTTTAGCGGTGGCCAGCGCCAGCGCCTGACCATCGCGCGCGCCCTGGTGGGCTCGCCGCAAATTCTGATCATGGATGACTCCGCCTCGGCGCTCGACTTTAAGACTGACGCGGCGCTTCGCCATGCCATCCGCGAGCGCAGCGTGCGCGGTGCCGCCGAGGGCGGGCTGCCGCTCACGACGGTGATCGTAAGCCAGCGCGTCTCGACCGTGCGCGACGCCGACGTAATCTGCGTACTCGACCACGGCTCGGTCGCGGGCCTGGGCACGCATGACGAGCTGTATGCAAGCTGCCAGCTCTACCGCGAGATCTGTCAGTCGCAGCTCCGCCGCGAGGAGCTCGAGGACCAGCAGGGGAGTGCGGCGCCCGCGTCCACCCCGATCGCCTCCGCATCCGTCTGCGCAAAGGAGGGCTGCTAAATGAATCCGTATACTTCTTCCGGTTCGGTCGCCACGATGACGGCCAACGTGTCCGGTAACGATAACCTCAACGACTTGGGTGACGGCCCGCGTCAGCCCGGTGACCCCGAGCGCTACCCCGTGGGCGCGGTAACTCGCCGCCTGCTGGGCTACGTCCGTCCGCATCGCATTTCGTTTGTTGCGTCGTTTGTGAGTGCCGCCATCTCCGTGATTCTGCAGCTCTATACGCCCATCCTCATCGGCGAGGGCATCGACCTTATCGTCGCCGCCGGGCAGGTGGACTTCGATGCGCTGCTGCCGCTCGTTACCAAACTCGCGCTCGTCGTGGTGGGAGCAGCGGCCTTTCAGTGGCTGCAGGGCTATTGCGTCAACCGCCTGTCCTACGAGACGGTGCGCGACATGCGCGTGGAGGCGAGCGACAAGCTCAGCCGCATGCCGCTCAGCTTTATCGACAGCCATGCCCACGGCGACCTTATGAGCCGCGTGGTCAACGACGTCGATCAGGTGGGCGACGGTCTGCTCCAGGGCTTCACGCAACTCTTCACCGGCGTTATCACCATCGTGGGCACGCTCGCGTTTATGCTTTCCATCAACCTGACCATGACGCTCGTGGTGGTGCTCGTCACGCCGCTTTCCATTTTTGCAGCCGGTGCTATTGCCAAGCTCTCCAACAAAAGCTTTACGGCACAGCAGCGTATACAAGGGCAGCTCGGTGGTCATATTGAGGAGTACGTAGGCGAGCAGAAGCTTGTCGACGCCTTTGCCTACGGCCCGAACGCTTTTTTTTTTAATGATACGGCGACCACCGAGATCTACACCGCGGGTGAGCGCGCGCAGTTTATGGGTTCGCTCTCCAACCCCGGTACGCGCTTTATTAACAACATCATCTATGCCGTGGTCGCTGTGATCGGCTGCGTGGGCGTGATCACGGGCGTGCCCGCGGCACTTACGGTGGGCGGCGTGCAGATTTTCCTGTCCTATGCTAACCAGTACACCAAGCCGTTCAACGAGGTCACCAACGTCATTACGCAGATCCAGACCGCGTACGCCTCGGCGCGCCGCATGTTCGCGCTGCTCGATGCACGCGAGCAGGAGCCCGATGCGCCAGATGCCGTTGAGCTTGCCGCCCCGCAGGGCGAGGTGACCTTTGAACACGTGGACTTTAGCTACGTTCCCGACCGCAAGCTGCTGCAGGACATCTGCATCGAGGCTAAGCCCGGCATGCGTTTTGCCCTGGTCGGTCCTACGGGCTGTGGCAAGACAACGCTCATCAATTTGCTGCTGCGGTTTTACGATATCGATGCCGGACGCATCATGGTCGATGGCCGGTCTTCGCGTGATTACACGCGCGCGAGCCTGCGCCGTGCCTTTGGCATGGTGTTGCAGGATACGTGGCTGTTCGAGGGCACGGTGGCGGAAAATATCGCCTACGGCTGTCCCGACGCCACGCGCGAGCAGGTCATCGAAGCCGCCAAGCGCGCGCACGCGCACAAGTTTATCGTGCAGCTGCCAGGCGGCTACGATACGGTCATCGGCGAGGACGGCGGCACGTTTAGTCAGGGCCAAAAGCAGCTGCTGTGCATCGCGCGCGTCATGCTCACCGACCCGGCGATTCTGCTGCTGGACGAGGCGACCTCGAGCATCGATACCCGCACCGAGCTGCAGGTGCAGGAGGCATTCGACGAGCTTATGGCCGGTCGCACGAGCTTTGTCGTGGCGCACCGCCTGTCGACGATCCGCAACGCCGACTGCATTCTGGTCATGCGCGACGGCCAGATTATCGAGCGCGGCACGCACGACGAGCTGCTGGCGGCAGGCGGCTTCTACGCCGAGCTCTACCGCAGCCAATTCGCCCAGTGAGGAAGCCCGTGGGGCAAATTAATCAATCGACAGACGGTGGTTTACATCTGTCACGTTAGTACTAAGATATTCATCTAATAAATTGCATTAGTGGCTTTAGTTTTGGGGGAAACGAGCAACGTGACTATGACATGCTCTTTGGTGGTCAACAGCAAGAGCGGTAATACCAGGATGGTTTCGGGTGCGATCAAGCGCACTCTGCAGGCTGCGGGCGTTGAGTTTGTCCATGCCGCGGCGTTGAGCGACGATGCGGATGCAGATCAGGTTGCGCTCGAGGCGCAGGGCGCCTGCGCGGCCGACACGGTGCTCGTCGGTTTTTGGTGCGACAAGGGCGCGTGCACGCCTTCGGTCGCGGCGTTGCTCTCCGCCTTGCACGGCAAGCGCGTCTTTCTGTTTGGCACCTGCGGTTTTGGGGCCGACCAGAGCTATTATCAGCAGATTATCGATCGTGTGACCTCCAATTTGGCTGAGGATGCCGAGCTTGCGGGTTGGGCGATGTGCCAGGGCAAGATGGGCCCTGCCGTAAAGCAGCGCTACGAGGCCATGCTCGAGCAAGATCCCGACAATGTCCGCTTTAAGATGCTGCTCGATAACTGGGTCGCCGCAAAGGATCACCCCACCAAGGAAGATCTGGACAACATGGCTGCAGCCGCCAAAAAGGCCGTGCTGGGGGAGTAGCTCCCATCGCTGACGGCGGTCGGTCCATCTTTCTAAATGAAACGTCCTCCCGGGCGTCGGGGCACGAAGTTCCCTGCTCTACAGTCCTGCGCAAGACGAAGGCCACATTAAGTGGCCTTCTTTGCGTGCGGAACTCGCGATGAACTTCGTGCCCCGCCGTCCGGGAGGACGCCTCTTTATTGATGGGAGGCCTGATAGGTCGATGGTTCCGTGCCCGGATGCGTCCAAAGTGGGACGGGCTTTCCGGATGGGCAGGCTTTCGAAAAATGCGTCCCGGAATTTGCCTTTGGAATGGGACGTAGTTTCCCGTTGAGGTGCTTTGCGGAAAGTGCATCCCACTCTGGGCGGTCGAAGTGGGACACACTTTCCCAAAGGCGCTCCAACGGGAAATTGCGTCCCATTATTCGGTCAAGAAACGGGATGTATTTTCCCAATGAGAGCAAAACCGGAAAATGCATCCCACAATCAGCCCTCAAAGTGGGACGCCGTTTCCCAATGAGGCTCAAGCGGAAAATGCATCCCGGAATTTGCGCTCAAAGTGGGATGCGGTTTCCGGTTGAGGGTCTAAGGGGAAAATGCGTCCCAGAATCGACGCTTGAAATGGGATGCAGTTTCCCGATGAGGCACTCGACGGAAAATACATCCCAGAAATGGCCTTTGAGCTGGGATAAGATTTCCGCGGCATCTCGGATTCTCAAAAATGAGACACGCCGTTGGCGAAAATGAGACACGTGATATCGGGCATCGGATGTATCATTTGCAAAAATGAGTCCACTCCACTCGAATAAAGCGAGGTCCCTCATGTACGTTCCACACCCCCGTATCCGTAGGCTGTCGAAAATCCCGCTTGTTGGGACGGCGACGCTTGCTGCGTTGATCGCCACGAGCGTCGCCTGCTTCACGGCCACGCCCCAGGTTGCCCAGGCGGCAGACGCGCCCGCAATCACCGATATGACCGAGCAGGATTATCAAGCCCTGGGTTTGGGCACGAGCGAGGACATTCCGGCCGATACCGTTGGCCCCTATTCCACTGATACCCCCACGACGTTTGCCACGCGCAGCGAGGTCTATATGGCAGCTAACGGTAGCCATGGCAATCGCTACACTCTGCGCGACAAGCTCGAGAACGTCGAGCGCGGTGACATTGGCGGCAGCAGCAAACTCACCGATGGCTATGGAAGTGTGTGGGGCGCCGCAAAGTTCTGGCAAAACGTCAACAACTTCGATACGAACAGCGATCTCTACAAGCATAGCGACTACGGTGGCGGCACCTGGTCGTACCTAAGCAACAATGAGTCCTCAACAGTACTCGCCAACGACAACAACGGTTTCTCGGGCATTCACGCCACGAGTGTTGAGTTCTGCAGCGACGCCAGCACGGGCAAAAAGAGCCGCGTTGCCGAGCTCCGTGCCTACGGCGACAGTTCCTCCACGACGATTGACGGCAAGTCATACGCCGGAAAGGTTGAGCTGGTCCTCTACTCGTTTAGCAACGGGCGTACGCGCACTCTCGACACACACCTGCCGGTGACGGTCAACACTAATATGATGTACGAAGGCCGTTTTAAGTACCTGGATGCCGGTTACCTGCAAGAGCACGACGCCGTCTTTGATGTCGAGGCGGGCGATGTCGATGGCGACGGCGTCGACGAGCTTTTTGTCTACGCGGGCTGCTATGTCGACGAGAGCGGCGTGCGCAAGGCTGTAGTCGACATGTATGACTTGGAGGGCGGCAACTGGAAGCAAAGCGTCGTCAAGATCGATGCCGGTAACGCCGCGGACTACACCACGCACAACAAGGGCGGGAACGACTCCTGGACGCAGCTTCAGTCAGCTCCTGTCGTTTCGCTAGCGGCCGGCGACCTCGATCGCGATTTTTGCGATGACCTCGCCATCGTGGTCTCGGCACCCTACGGCAAGAAGAATATTGATAAGTCGACGCATTGCGAGCTGTTTTCGTGGGATGCATCCAAGGGTGCGCTCGTCCATGTCGATGCTCTGGGCGACGCGGGCGCAATCTCCCTCTCCGCGAACGGCAAGACCATGGTCGCTGTGAATGCGACGTTCGGCACGTTTGCCGCCTACGATGAAGAAGGAAAGAAGACGGGTGAAACCGTCACGGGCCTTATTCTTGCGGGCTATGACTGGCAACGCAGCGCTTTTGATTACGGCGCTTCTGACGGCAGCAAGGGGCTGTACGGCGCGCTGTACCGCTACGCGTATTTTGACTCGGAGTCTGGCGAGTTCAAGCTTTCCGATTGTAAGGAATACAGAGACGGGCTCCTCGCCTCCTATGGGCTGATGCATGTGCCCAACAGCGCATGGAAGGATAGCGCTCAGGATAAGCGCTATCCGTGCACCTTGGCGCCTATTGCCCTTGCCACTGCCAACCTTGACGGCCTGTCCGAGCAGCTGGCGGTCGACGAGGTGCTCGTGGGCGGCGATGTGTTCCGCGACTTTGCCTGCAACACGGCACAGAGCGGGGCTCAGGGCTTGGGGTCCATGGTCGGAACCATGAGCATGAGCGGTCAGCAATACAACAGCAGCAACAAGCATGACCACAAGGGTATAGAGCAGGTGTGGATCAGCGACGTCAAGGCGGGCAGCGTCTCGGGTTCGGACCGCTATAACGAGAGCTTTATCGCCGTGGTGGGCAAGCACCGCGACGAGGACCTGCGCAAGAACGATGACTACTATTGGATGACCGCCTCGCATTTTTCGCTCGACGAGAACGGAAAGGTGCGCCGCGGCGAGGAGCAGGTGATTAGCGAGAGCAACCGTCGCGGCACTACCTACGGCACATTTATCTCGCTCGCGCTGCCCGATGTCGACAACGACAGCGTCAAGATCACGTACAAGGACCGCTACAAGGTCTATACCAACCCGCGCGTGCTTGCCGTGCTGCAGGATGCGCCCTATGTTGAGGATCTGGAGCAGGCATACGGCTATCTGGTGTTGGGCGGCACGTCATACGGAGAGGAAAAGGGCACGGGGACATCCCAGGGCTATACCATTGGCGCCGAGTTGGGCGTTGCCGTCGAGGTGCAGACCGGTCCGCCCCTGGTCGCGATGAATGCTTCAGTCGATTTTGCCGCCGAGGGATGCTATGACTACCGGAGCGAGCGCACGGTCAGCGCAAGCGTAAGCTATGAGTCGCATGCCGGCGAGGGTGACAAGGCCGTGCTCTACACGATTCCGATGGTCTATTACGAGTATGAGATCGAAAATGAGGAAACTGGTGGCAAGGGCGTGATGGCGGCGCCCGTGTAGCTCGGCGCGCAGACCTCGGTCGTTAATGTCGAGGCCTATGACCGCATTGCCAAACAGCACAATATGACGCCGCTCAGCTACTTTTTGACCAACCGGTCGGGAGAACCCGGAACCTATCAAACGACGCTCAACGGCGAGACTCCCGTTGGGGATTCCTTTGGCCTGGGCAAGCCTGGCGTAACGCGCGCCTACACGCACGATGGGTTTAACGGCGCCGCCGCGCAGTCGGGGGCGAGCATTGAGCAGACCATCGAAGTCGAGGAGGGCAAGGAGCAGGAGCTCGAGCTCGGCTTGACGCTGAACGGCAGCGTTGTCATGGGCGCGAAGCTCGCAAAGCACGAGTTGTTTGGCGGCCTGTGCTTTGGTGCCAACGCCGGCTTTACTACGGGTAACTCCTCGAGTGAATCGACCGAATACGGCGGCACCGTCGACAACCTGCCCGAGGCCGCGCAGGGCAAGTACGGTTTTGTGTGGCGTCTGGGCGTCAACGCGGTGGATGTCGACAAGTTCGAGGCAGACTCGGGCGACAAGCTCGGCACCAAGGACACCGACCAGTTCTGGATCGTGGGCTATGACGTTAAGGACGTCGAGATGCCCGACGCGCCGGCCGTGACGGGCTTTACGGCAAACGCCGTCGATTCGACCAGCGTTACGTTTAGCTGGGACGATGTACTCGCAAACAAGAGTGGCTTTAGCTACGGCGTGGGCATGCTGCAGAGCAATGCGGCGGATGCGGTCGTCAATAGCTGGAAGATTGCCGACAACACGCGGACCTCGCTCAAGTGGGATGGGCTGCAGCCCAATACGGAGTATCGATTCGCCATCGCCGCCGTTAAGAATGGATCAACGACCGAAACAGGTATTCGCTCGGCAATCATCACGGTCAAGACCATGCCCGATGGCATGACGATGACCGTGAGCGGACCTGCGGCGGATGCTGCGGAGGGGTCGGATCTTGGATACGACTCTTCGGTTGAGCGCGCGGCGGGAAGCCACCTGACGCTCTCGGCGATTGGCCATGTGAAGCAACTCGGTGCCGACGATAGCGAAACAGGGCTGGCACCGACCTATATGTGGTACCGCAAGGGCCGCGGCGAGACAGAGTTTAAGCTCGTGGGTGCCGATGGCAACCTCGCGGCTGGAATGGCCTCAAAGCTCGAGATTGACCTGACCGCAGACGATGACGGTGCGCAGTATTACTGCCACGTGGGATACAACGACGTGGGCCTCGACACCGGCACGACGCTCGTGAATATCGAGGCCGAGGAGACGGCGCCCACAACGGTGAACGCCACCCCGATCCGCACGCGCCGCCTGTTCTCACAGGCAAGTGCGGGCGCCAAGAAGTTCCTGGACCATACGCTGGTAAACACCGCCGGCCCAACCGATTCCGAAGGCTCAAAGGACCCCGAGACTCCTGAGACCCCGACGAACCCGGACAAGCCCAAGTCCGACAACGGAGCTAAGACCGACACCAAGGTCAAGACTACGACCACAGCGAAGAACCTCGCAAACACCGGCGACCAAACATTCGCCCTAGTCGCCACCGCAGCAGCAGCGGGAGCAACGCTCGTAGTGATAGCCCTCATCATGCTGATCAAGCGCCGCAAGACCCACTAGTAGCCAGTCGAACATATCGACAACCCAAAAACCCGGGTAGCCAAAAAACAGGCCACCCGGGTTTTCTGTTGAGTGGAGACTCCGCAAGCGGAAACTGCATCCCACAATTAGCGCCCGGAACGGGACACATTTTCCGTCAAGCCCTCATCCGGAAAATCCATCCCAGTTTGAGCGCCCAGACCGGGACGCACTTTCCCAAAGGGTCCTCAACGGGAAAATACATCCCGGAATCCAGCTGAATAGTGGGACACACTTTCCCAATCGGGTCCCAAGCGGAAACTGCATCCCATTCCAGACAAGAATTCCGGGACACACTTTCCGCAAACAAAGAAGGCCACATAACGTGGCCTTCAACTTATATATGTTCGGCGATACACCCAAGACAAGCCACACCCCAACATCAGGGCGTCTGTCCAGGCGGAGGCATATAAGGTTCATCGCGAGTTCCGCACGCAAAGGAGGCCACTTAATGTGGCCTCCGTCTTGCGCAGGACTGTCTGAGCAGGGAACCTTATATGCCTCCGCCTGGACAGACGTTTCAGTTGTGGCTCAGCAGCTAGCAGCTACTTAATCTTGGTCGTACCCGGCGCCAGGTTGGGGTCGGTCTCGTTGGCCTCGGTCTGGAAGTGCTCGGTGTACACGTTCTTGCCGTCGCGGAACATCTCGTAGTACTGCATCTTGGCGTAATCCTCGCGTGCCTTGGTGGCGGCTGCTGCAGCGGCGTCGTCACCGGTGACGTTGGAGGAAAGCGCCCAGCGCAGGCTGGCGTCCTCGTAGCCGACGGAGTTGATGGCGGGCAGCGACTCGCGCAGCGTCATGTGCGCTTTCTGATAGTCGGAGAGAGGTGCGCCGATCAGCTGCATAAGCTGCGTGGACAGGTAGTTGGTGGACAGGTCGTCGACCTCGCTCGTCTGGTCGCAGCCGGCAACGTCGTAGTTGGCCCAGATGATGTAGTCGGTCTGCCACAGACGTTCCTGGTGCGTGGCATCGTCCTCGCTGGTAAACCACTTGTCGTTGAACTTGGACGGGAAGAACGGCTGGTGGTCGCCCCAGAACACCACGACCACCTTACGGTCGAGCTTGCTCAGGGCGTTGAGGAAGTAGCGCAGCGCCTGGTCGGACTGCTCGATGCACGAGACATACTCGTCGACATCGGAGAGCGTGCCGTCCTCGACGGTCTTGGCGTCCAGATCGGTCGTGTCGATATTCAGGTGCATCTGCTTGTCGACCGGCAGCAGACCCGTATCGTAGCCCGAGTGGTTCTGCATGGTCACGTCGAAGATAAACTGCGGATCGGCGTTCTGGTCGAGCAGCTCAAGAATCTTGTCGTAGGTCGCCTGGTCGGTCACCATACCGCGCAGGGTATCGGCGCCCTGGAAATCGTTGATGGACAGGAACTGGTCAAAGCCAAAGTCCTTGTAGACGTTCTCGCGGTTCCAGTTGGTTGCGTGGTTGGGGTGCATGGCCGTGGTGGAATATCCGAGCGACTTGAACTGCTCTGCCAGATTCCCGGTCGTTTCCATGTTGTAGATGGTGTAGGGGTACACGCCCGAGCCCAGGTTGGCCATGGAGTTGCCGGTCATAAACTCAAACTCGGTATTGGCGGTGCCGCCGCCGTAGGCGCTCACGTAGAGCTTGCCGCGGCTGAGGCAGTTGGACAGGCTCTTAAAGTACTGCGGACCCTCGTAGCCGGCGCGCATGTTCTGGTAGATCGACAGATCCGAGAAGGTCTCGTTCATGATGGCGATGACCGTGGGCTTCTCGCTGTCGAATTGCTCCTTTGCGGCGGCGCGCTCGTCGCTCTTGGCGGCATCGGACTTGTCGTAGGCCTTGGCGTACTTTTTGAGCGTGGCCTTGGCATCGTCGACGGAGTAGTCGGCGGGTTTGGGCGGCTTGATAGACTGCGCCGCACTAATAAAGGCAGGCAGATAGCCCTCGCGCCAGTAGCTCTCGAGCGGGCGCCAGGTGTAGACGGTGATGCCGAGAGTGTTGTAGTAGTCGATGAGTGTGACATGCGCGGTCACGCCACCCAGGCACAGCACGGCGACGAGCAGGTTGGTGAGCAGCATGCGCTTGGCGTTGGCGGCACCCTTCTGACGGTGCGGTGCCACCAGGCCGGCGTACTCGCATAGCAGCATGGCGATGGCGGTAAAGCCCATGGATAGCACGCAGAACAGCGAGATCGAGAAGGTGTAGCCGGTGCCGGCGACCGCGGCGGCGGTGGAGATGGCCGAAAGGTCGCCCGGCTGGATGGGCATGGATTTAAACGTGATGACGAAGAACTCGGCAATGCCCAGGACAAAGAGGGCAAAGGCCAGGACCGCAGGAGCTGCGCCGTGGCGCTGGAACAGGAAGAACAGGCCGACCATGAGCGTGGTGATGATGGCCCACTCGAGCAGGATGCACAGGGGGTAGACCCAGGTAAAGTCGTGGTTGGACGAGACCTCCATGCCCAGCAGCGCAAAGACGCCGGCGAGCAGCAGGCACAGGACGGCGGCGACGAGCGGTTTGCCCACAAAGGCGCCGCGCAGGCGGGCGAGCTTGCCGGTGGGGGCGGGGGCATCGGTAGCAGCGAACGCAAAGACGCGCGGGGTGATGCGGTCGCGGGCGATGCTGGCCCAAGCGCATCCGGTGAGGATGGCGTTGGTCAGGATGAGCATCACGAAGGCGAGCGGCTCGTTTTGCGCAACGAGGCCAATAGCGCCCCAAATGGTCAAAAAGAGCTGGAACAGGCCGAAGGCGACGCTCCAGGCGAAGGCGCCCTTGGCAACGGTGCCCGACTGAGTGCGAATGGCCTTGGCCTCGCGCAAAACAAGGTAGACGGTCGCCGCAAGACCGACAAGCGAGATGGCGGCAGCGAACATGCTGAGACTCCTCACAAACTTAAAACCTACGAAAGCGGGGGTTTACCCGATTGTTACCTAAATATGCGCTGCATTTGCGGGCTGCGCACAACAACCAGCCATATTAACGCGCATGTGCGGCGGTGTGGCGCAATGTAGTGGCGACCTGCGCGATAATGGACGGGAATTACACGGAAACGTAAAGGCTTCTTAAAGAATTGGCGAGGGTAGAGCTATGGGCGAGCAGGTTTGTATGACGGGTGCCGAGTGCTGCGGCGGAGCTTCGGGCGTGGATGTGAACGGTTATCCGGTCGAGACTACGGGCAATGCGGTGCTGGACATCTTGGAGCATCGCTCGTCTACGCGTGCCTTCGCGCGTGATGACGACGACCGTCCCGTGGCGGTGACCGACGAGCAGCGGGCGGCGATTCTGCATGCGGCGAGCCGTGCGCCGTCGGCAGGTGCCATGATGATGTATTCCATCGTGAGCATCCGCGAGCAGGCCACGCTCGATCGCCTGGCCGACCTGTGCGACCATCAGCCCATGATTGCCAAGGCGCCCTGGGCACTTATATTTGTGGTCGACTATGCCAAGTGGATCGATCTGTTTGAGCATGTGGGCTGCTTCGAGTCCGAGTTTGTCGAGCGCACGGGCAAGGCGCCCCGCCGCGCGCCGGGTTTGGGCGACTTTGCCATCGCGGCGCAAGATGCCGTGATCGCCGCCCAAAACGCCGTGGTTGCCACCGAGGCCCTGGGGCTGGGGAGTTGCTATATCGGCGATGTCGTCGAGAATGCCGAGGAAGTTGCCGCGCTGCTGGACTTGCCGCCCTATACCATGCCGCTGTCGATGCTCATCATCGGCACGCCCCGCAAGGAGCGTCCGGCAATCGCGCACCCCGTGGTGAACCTGGTGCACGAGGAGCGCTACTGCCGTGCCGATACCGCGACCATGGATGCGCAGGTGGCCGAGATGGACGCGATGTTCCGTCCGCATGCCCGCGAGGTGGGGGAGCGCGTCGTGGACATCTATACCCGCAAGCACACGAGTCCCTTTATGGCCGAGATGAGCCGCTCCATGGAGTGGTGGTTCAAAAATTGGCTTGGAAAATGACGAATCTGACAAAGGGACAGTCCCTTTGTCACATTCCATATCGCCGAGATGGCTTAAAGGCCGTATAAATGTTTATCTAGCTGGGAAAACAGTGCCATTCAAACATGGGCCGATTACCTATAATTCCTTCGAACATTAAAGTTGGGAGGAAACCGGCTTATGGAACAAAAGGCCAAGGAGGCAGCCTCGCACGCTGCGATTCCTGTGAGCATCTCGGCGATGCTCGTCACGCTGGGCGTGGTGTACGGCGATATCGGCACCAGCCCTATGTATGTAACCAAGGCGCTCGTTGCCGGCAACGGCGGCATCGGAAGCGTGACGGAGGAGTTCGTGCTCGGCGCGCTCTCCCTTGTCGTGTGGACGGTCACGTTGCTGACCACCATCAAGTATGTGCTCATCTCGCTGCGCGCCGATAACCATGGTGAGGGCGGTATCTTTGCCCTGTACAGCCTGGTCAAGCGCTGCGGCAAGTGGCTTATCATCCCCGCCATGCTGGGCGGCGCCGCGCTGCTCGCCGACGGCATCCTGACGCCGGCCGTTACCGTTACCACGGCCATCGAGGGCCTGCGCACCATCCCGGCGGTCCATGCCGTGCTGGGTGATGACCAGGGCCGCGTCGTCGCCATTACGCTCGCCATCATCATCGTGCTCTTCTTGGTACAGCGCATTGGCACGGCTAAGATCGGTCACGCCTTTGGCCCCATCATGACGCTGTGGTTCCTGTTCCTGGGCGGCACGGGTCTGTTCTTTGTCTTCCAGCACCCCGCCGTGCTGCTGTGCCTCAACCCGGTGCGTGGCATCGCCTTTTTGCTGAGCCCCAACAACCACGCGGGCATCATGATTCTGGGCAGCTGCTTCCTCGCTACCACCGGTGCTGAGGCTCTCTACTCCGACATGGGCCACGTCGGCCGCGGCAACATCTACGCTACCTGGCCGTTTGTTAAGTGCTGTCTGCTGCTGTCCTATATGGGCCAGGGCGCTTGGCTTATGAACAACGCTGCCAACCCCGAGCTCATGGGCATTGCCGACCTCAACCCGTTCTACCAGATGCTCACTCCGGGCCTGCGCCCCTTTGCCGTCGGCCTTTCCACCGTCGCGGCCATCATTGCCTCGCAGGCGCTCATCACCGGCGCATTCTCGCTGGTGTCCGAGGCCAGCCGTCTGGACCTCATGCCGCACATGCAGGTCTTCTATCCTGCCGAGACCAAAGGCCAGCTCTACATCCCCATGGTCAACAACGTCATGCTTGTCGGCTGCGTCATCGTGGTGCTGCTGTTCCAGAACTCGGCGCATATGGAAGCCGCGTACGGCCTTGCCATTACGCTGACTATGATGTGCACCACGCTGCTGCTCTTCTTCTACCTGCACGAGGAGCGCAAGCTCAAGGTTGCTCCGTGGATCTTCGCGGCCTTCTTCCTTTTGCTCGAAGGCTTCTTCTTTGTGAGCTCGCTCACCAAGTTCTTCCACGGCGGCTACTTCACCATCCTCATGGCCGCGCTCATCATGGGCATTATGGTGTGCTGGTACAACGGCACGGCGGTCGAGCAGCGCCAGTTTACGCTGCTGCCGCTGCGCAGCTACCTGCCGCAGCTCAAGCGCCTGCGCGATGACGACCGTTACGAGCGCATGAGCGACAACGTCGTGTACCTGACCAAGGACACCCATACCGACTACATCGACCGCGATATCGTCTACTCGATCTTGGACAAGCATCCCAAGCGCGCCCGCGCCTGGTGGTTTGTGAATGTCGAGACCATGGACGAACCGCACACCTTTGCCTATTCGGTCGAGACGTTCGGCACCGACTACGTGTTCCGCGTGCATCTGTACCTGGGCTACAAGATCAACCAGCGCGTCAATGCCTACCTGCGTCAGGTCGTTCAGGACTTGGCTGCCACCGGCGAGCTGCCGCCGCAGACGCATGACTACTCGGTCTACAAGGATCCGGGTAACATCGGCACGTTCAAGTTTGTCCTGATCCGTAAGCTTCTGGCGCCCGAAAGCGATGTGGAGCCCAGCGAGCGTACGGCCATCACGCTCAAGTACATCATTCGCCGCGCCGCCGGCACGCCCGCGCGTTGGTACGGCCTGGAGAACTCCAACGTGAGCTTTGAGTACGTGCCGCTGTTCACCAAGTTCAAGGCCGTGAACAAGATGCATCGCCTGGCTCCCAACGAGCGGCCGTAGACGTCGGCGGCTACACGGAGTTGGTTTTTGATGGATAAGCATGAGGCCGGGGAGGTAAACATGGATACAAAGGCGCTCGATGGCCGCGAGGCGGTGGTCGAAATGGTGCGTGAGGCGCGTGTCGACGCCGCCGAAGATCGGTTCTTTACGAATCGGGCCAACATGGACATGGCCGACCGCGTGATCTCGATCGTGGCACTGGTATTTGGAGCGGTGTGCGTGTGTGCCCTGCTCGCGCACGTGCTGTTTGTCTAGCGACTGCCGGTCGTAGAAGGCTTTACACTTAGAACCACCACGAGGGAAAACCACCACAAAGGTGCCTGTCCCCTTTGTGGTGGTTTTTGTTTTTGAGAGAGGGGCGGGACGCTGATGGACGTCCGTACGGACGGCGATATTGCCGATAACTTTTGGTGGCGGCGCACAACGCTGACGCGCCGCACTCCTCTGTATGACGCCTGCGTATCGGCGGGGCTGCTGGTCGCGGCGACGATTGTGGGCGCGCTGCTCGACCATCCGGGTCTCGCGCCGAGCATCATGATTGTCTATGTGTTCGCCGTTCAGCTGTGCGCATTCTTTACCTGGAGTCGCCTGTATTGCTTGCTGAGCTCGGCTGCCGCCGTGGCGCTCTACAACTTCTTGTTTGTCGACCCGCGCTACTCGCTGTCGCTTATCGACCGCGGCTATCCCGGCATGTTCTTCATCATGTTCGTGGTCTCGCTCGTGTCGAGCTCGATTGCGTTGGCCCTGCGCCGCGCCTTGGCACAGGCTGCCGCCAGCGACCGCCGCACGCATATGGTGCTCGAGACCAACCGCATGCTGCAGCGGTGCGCCGATCAGCATCAGATCGTTCACGCCATGGCCACGCAGCTGGCGCGTCTTTCGGGCTGTCCGGTCGTGTGGTACAGCGCCGACGCCGAGGGCGATGACCTGCTGCCGCGTGCGACATACACGGCCGTGGGCGATGCCGCGCCGGTGCACGAGCTGGCGCCGCAGATGCCGCCGCGGCTCTCGGCGTCCGCCTATGTGGGAACGCCGCTCGACGCCACGTTTGGCGGCTCGGCGTTTTATGGCATCTACCTGACGGTCCGCACAGGTGACGGCTTCGTGCGCTCGGGCGACCCCGCCTCGGTGGTGGGCGTGCTGGCTATCGTTGCCGAGCCCGACGTGCTGACGCACGAGGAGCGGACACTTGCCGATGCCATCGTGAGCGAAGGCGAGCTGGCACTCGATCGCGCCCGCGCCATGGAGGCCCGCGAGGAGGCGGCGGTGCTCGCCAAAAACGAGCAGCTGCGCGCCAACCTGCTGCGCTCCATCTCGCACGACCTGCGCACGCCACTCACCAGTATTTCGGGCAATGCCGACGTGCTGCTCGACCAGGGTTCGACCGGCACGGCCGTGCTCGACAGCCAGACGCGCCGCGGCCTGCTCCTGTCCATTCGCTCGGATGCACAATGGCTCAACGTCACCGTCGAGAACCTGCTTGCCATCACCAGGCTCGAGGGCGGGGGCATGCATCTGTCGACTACGCTCGAGCTCATGGATGATATCGTCGAGGAGGCACTGCGCCACGTAAATCCGGCCGTGCGCGAGCACGACCTTAAGGTGGTGGCGTGCGATGAGCCGGCGCTCGTCAACGTCGATGCGCGCCTGATGGTGCAGCTGGTGGTCAATCTGGTGAACAACGCCATCACCTATACGCCCGCAGGCTCGCATATCGTGATTTCGATTAGCGTCGACGATGGACGCGTGGCGTGCTCGGTGGCCGATGATGGTCCGGGTATCGCACCCGAGGACCGCGAGCGGATCTTTGAGTCGTTCTATACCGCCAACCATGGTCTGGCCGACAGCCACCGCAGCGTGGGCCTGGGTCTTTCACTCTGCCGTTCCATTGCGTTGGCGCATGGCGGTAGCATAGAGGTTGCCGCGGCGGACCCGCACGGTTCGGTCTTTACGATTGAACTTCCCGCCGCCGACGTTTCGTTTGATAAGGAGTAGCACTGTGTCGAACTCTGCCGTAAAACCGCTCATCTTGGTCGTTGAGGACGACCCAGCTGTTCGCAACCTTATCGTTGCTGCGCTCGAGGCGCACGGCTTGCGCCATATGGCCGTGGAGACCGCCCATGCCGCCATCGCCGCTGCCTCGTCGCAGGCACCGAGCATTGTGCTGCTCGATCTGGGCCTGCCCGATATGGACGGCGTCAAGGTGGTGGAGTCGGTGCGCGCATGGTCGGGCATGCCGATCATCGTGGTCTCGGCGCGCAGCGAGGATGCGGACAAGATTCGCGCACTCGATGCCGGCGCCGACGACTACCTGACCAAGCCGTTTTCGGTCGAGGAACTGCTCGCGCGTATTCGCACGACGCTCAGGCGCCTTTCGTATGCACAAACGGGCGGCGTTGCCTCTGAGGGCTCGTTCGATACCGGTGAGCTGCATATCGATTTTGATGCCGGCATCGCCACGATGGATGGCGAGGAACTGCACCTGACGCCGATCGAGTACAAGCTCCTGTGCCTGCTGGCGCACAACGCCGACAAGGTGCTGACGCACCAGTTTATCCTACACGAGATTTGGGGCACGGCAACTAAGAGCGATCTGGCGAGCCTGCGCGTCTTTATGGGCACGCTGCGCAAGAAGATCGAGTCCGACCCCGCGCACCCGCGCTATATCCAGACGCATGTGGGTATCGGTTACCGATTGGTCACCCAAGGCTAGATCGCCAACCAACATCCCACTATGAGTTGCGGTGAAATAGTTCCTGTTTGGGCCTTTACCAGGCTTTTTAGGAACTATTCCACCGCAACTTTGTTTATTTGCCCTTGGGCTTGCTGGCGTAGAACTTCTTCTTTTTGGGCTTGCCTGCGGGGGAGGGTTTGCCGGCAAAGTTGGCCTTGCCGTTGCCGGCCTGTGCGTGCGCGTGCGCTGCTGCGCGAGGCTTGCAGGCTTCGGGGTTGCGCAGCTCCTCGGTTCGCTCGGCAATCTCCTCGGCGCTAAAGCCGACTTCGGCCATGGCGTCCTCGATGGGCAGGCGGCGCACGATATAGCAATGGTGCACCTTCTGGTTGCGCGCGAAATCCTCGGGGATGGTCTGCGCCGTAATGTCCTCCAGCACGACGCCCGCGCGTGCGAGCTTGCGCGTCTCGGGGCGGAAGCCGCGCAGGTTGCAGCTAAAGATGGCGTGCCCGCCCTGTGCGAGCAGGCGAGATACGCCGGCCAAAAGCTCAACATGGTCGCGCTGGACATCCCAGGTGCGGCGGCCCATCTTGGATGAGTTCGAAAACGTGGGCGGGTCGACAAAGATCAGGTCCCAGCGGTTGCGCGTCTGGCGCTGGTCGCGAATCCAGGCGAGCACGTCGTCGCGCACAAAGTGATGCTGCGGGCCCACAAAGCCGTTCTGGCGCATGTTGCGCTCGGCCCAGTCCAGGTAGGTGTTGGAGAGGTCGACCGTCACGGTCTCCTCGACGCCGCCGTCTGCCGCATAGCAGGTGGCGGTGCCGGTGTAGGCGAACAGGTTGAGGAAACGACGCGCCTGTTTGGCGTGCTCACGCACCAGGTTGCGGGTGACGCGGTGGTCCAAGAAGATGCCCACGTCCAGGTAGTCGTCAAAGTTGACGGCAAAGGTAAGGCCGCCCTCCTCGATGAGTGGCAGACGACGGCGTGCGATATTGGCGCGCTCACCCGAGCCGCCCTTGCCGGCGCCCTGCTTGCCGTACTGCGAGCCGCCGCGCGAACGCATGCGGGCCTTGGCGTGCACATGCTCGGCCGGAACATCCAAGATGCGCGGCGCGATGGCCAGAATGTCGAGCATACGGGCCTGGGCCAGTGCGGGGTCGATGGTTTTGGGCGCGGCGTATTCGGCGATGACGAGCCAGCGGCCCGGCGTCTGCGGGCAGCCCTCGTACAGGTCGATGGCGGCGGAGTAGTCGGGCAGGTCGGCATCGTAGACGCGGTAGCAGCTTACGCCCTCACGCTTTGCCCACTTGCGACGCAGGCGTGCGTTCTTGCGCAGGCGGTTGGCGAACTGCTCGGACTCGGGGATGAGCACAGGCAGCGGCTTGCCGTCGCCCAGGTCGAGTGTGGCGGCGGGCTCGGGCATGGCGGGGGCGGCGCCTTCGTCGTTGGCTTCGTTGGCATCCGCAACCTCGGCCTCTGCATCCGTGCTGGTCGCAGTCTCAAACGCTGCGGCGGCGTGGTCGAGCGAAGGCCAGACTTCGACGGTCGCCTCCTCGTTGTTGGGCATGACGGCGATTGAGTGCTCGGGCTCGGCGTGGAGCGCGCGGGCCAGCAATCCGTCGCGGGTGAGCGCGGCGACCGGTGCCGCGGCAAGCTCGGGCGCGCGGCGCAGCTCGCCGATGAGCGTCATGGTGTCATGCATGAGCGAAAGCGGGGTCTCGGTGGTATCTGCGACCACGGCGGCACCGGAGACGGCGCCCGCGTGGTCCAGTACGGTGGCGGACTTGGCGGCGCAAAAGTCGACAAAACGCTTGTAGCCGGCACACTTGACCATGCGCTCGGCAGTCTTGCGGGCGGCGGGGTCGATGTCTACGGCCACGATGCGCGCCTGCCGCTCGCGCGCTGCCGCCTCGCGCTCGCGCGCCTCGGCAAGCAGCTGCTCCCACAGGGCGGCATCATGCAGCTGCCAGCCCTCAAAACCCCAGTGCTCGCGTGCAAAACCCGGGGCGCGGTCAGTCAGAATGTTTACGGCTTCCAGCAGCAGACCGCCGCCGGCGCACGAGGCGTCGACCAGCGTAGGCAGGGCTTCGTTCTCGTAATCGTCGGCCGTCAGCTCGCGCTCGCACAGTGCGGTCCAGCTGACCTGCGCCAGCACCAGGGCGGCGTAGTCGGGGCGCAGCACGTGCGCGCCCTCGCCGGCGCGGGTTGCTGCGGGCGGCAGGCGCTTAAACAGCGGGTCGCCCGAAAGGTCCAGGCTAATGCTCGCGCGGCGCTGGCGCAGCGAAAGCAGTAGGTGAACATCGGGGTCGGCGGCATCGACGTCGGCGCGACGGCCCGTGGTCTCGGCCAGGCGGTCGCACAGCGCGTCCTTGGCGCGCAGGGCCGAGAAGCGCGTGTTGCGCAGCTGCTCGGTCACGCCGCGGGCGGTGATGGCGATGGTGGCGCCGGGGCGGACGATGCTCTCCCAGGCGATGTCGTAAACGCTATCGTACAGTTCATCGGCATCCTGCGCCTCAAAGCGCCCGAGTACCACGAACACGCGGCTCGCCAGGCGCGACCACAGACAGGCGCGGTAGCCTTCTTCGAGCTCGCCCTCAAACGTAGCACGGCCCTTCAGCCGGCGAACATGCGAAAGTCCGAGGCGTTTAAGCTCATCGGCGAGTGCGGACTCAAAGCCCTCGGGGCAGCTTGCGTAAAATTCCATGGGTGACCTCTCTGGTTGCGTCGCTCCATTATATGATGGATGCTTCGTTTGCCCTTATCCTCGAAAGGAACCCATATGATTGATGCGTGCCCCGAATCCGCCGTGCTCTTTTTTGACGTGGACGGCACGCTGACGTCGTTCGATCCCGACGATATGACCGATAAGGATTTCAATGCAGTCCATCCGTCGAAGGCCGTTGTCGATGCATTTGGTCGCCTGCGCAATGCGGGTCACCAGGCATTTATCTGCACGGGTCGTCCCTTGTGGCTGATTGCCGATGGCCTGCGTGCTTTGGAGCCTGCGGGTATCGTTGCCATGGCGGGAGCTACGCTCGAGGTCGAGGGCCGCGTGGTACACGAGGACTGCTTTGACGAGGACGTTGTCGAGGAGCTTGCACGCCGTATGGCCGCGGCGGGGATTGAAGCCTTTTTCGAGACCAACGTGGCTACTTTTGCCTTGGAACCCGCGGGTGTTGAGCAATCGTCTCTGATCGGCACTTCTGTGGTGCACAGCGCCGAGGAAATGCGCGTCGACGGCAGTCTGCGCGTGGGCAAGGTATGCCTCAATGTGCCCAGTTTGGCTCGCGTAGCCAACGATGACGGCTTTATCGATCGCTATTTTGAGGCCTGCAACACCGGTGGTCAGAATCGCGAGCTGAGCCCCAAGGGTATCGACAAGGGCGTGGGCGTGGCACGAGCGCTGGAGTATCTGGGCCGCACTGGCAATGCGCGCACCTTTGGCTTTGGCGATTCGGGTAACGACCTGGGCATGCTCGCTGCCGTCGAGACGGCTGTCGCCATGGGCAACGCCATGCCCGAGGTCAAAGCGGTCGCCGACTACGTGACTGACGATGTCGCACACGACGGCACCGTCACAGCGATGCGCCATTTTGGGTTGATCTAGCGCTGCGCGCGTTCCAGGTACCGCATCTCGCCGTTCAAGCCGTCGCTCGCGTACCAAAGTACGCATCGCTCCTCTTTCACGGCGACCTGCGGCACCTGGAACACGCTCGCTGACGTTTGCTCAAACTGAGGCTTTCTTCTTTTGCATGCTCAATCGATTTATCAATCCAAACACTGAGGTGTTTATACCGTTCGCCGAGAAGATGAAAACCCGCAGCTCACGCCTTGATAAACGTAGGTAAAGTGTTTAGCAGTGCAACGCCCATGTGCAAGCGAAAGGAATCAGGCAGATGGCAATCAAGGTGTTCGCTGACGGTGCAAACCTCGAGGGCATGCTCGACATGTACGAGAACGGCAACGTTCAGGGTTTCACGACCAACCCGTCCCTTATGAAGAAGGGCGGCGTGACGGATTACCGCGTATTTGCCAAGGAGGTCCTGGCCCACATCACCGATGTATCCGTGTCGTTTGAGGTCTTTGCCGACGACGTCGAGACCATGGAGGTCGAGGCCCGCGAGATCGCTACCTGGGCCGACAACGTCTACGTCAAGATTCCGTGCGTAACCACCAAGGGCGAGTCCACCGCCGAGCTGGTCCGCAAGCTTTCGGCCGACGGCATCAAGGTCAACGTCACCACCATCTTTACGCCTAAGCAGGTCGATGAGATGGTCGAGGCCGTTGACGCCGAGGCGCCGTCCATCATCTCGCTCTTTGCCGGCCGTATCGCCGACACCGGCGTCGATCCCATTCCGTTTATGACGGAGTCGGTCAAGAAGGCCGCCGCCAAGCCCAACTGCGAGGTCCTGTGGGCGTCCACGCGCGAGCTCATCAACATCTACCAGGCCGAAGCCTGCGGTTGCCAGATCATCACGGTGCCCAACAGCATCCTGGCCAAGCGCAAGAACATCGGCCGTGATCCGTACGAGGTCTCGCTCGACACCGTCCGTGGCTTTGCCAAGGATATCGCCGCTTTGGGCTTCCATATTCTGCCGTAACGCGAACACTGGCTGCGCCGCGGGTTGTTCGCCCCGGCCTTTCCTTTCCCTATCGCTCACGTGCTTCGCGAGGGTCGCGCTAGGCAAAGGAAAGGCCGGGGCTGCCGACACGAACTTACCAGTAGGTTGGTGATTGGCTTCCATATTCTGCCGTGGACAAAGGTGCCCCCGCCTGCGCCGTGCAAAATTGAGAGTATTCAGCAAGGTAAAGGCTTTTACCAGTTAACCGAAGCACGGATTGGCCCCCGTTTTGGCTCTGACGACGCTAAATCGGGGGCTGTTTTTGACTTTATTGCCTCTGAGGGGCGTTCGGAGCGGCAGAAATTGCAGAATACTCGCGATTTTGCACGTCGCTGTAGGGGGTACCCTTGCTTTGGCGGTTTACTTCCCCTGCACCATGGTGAGGGAGATCTTTTTGCGGTCGCGATCGACCTTCTCGACCCACACCTTGACCGTGTCGCCGACGCGCACCACGTCGCTCGGGTGCTTGACAAAGCGGTTGGCCAGCTTGGAGATGTGCACGAGGCCGTCCTGGTGCACGCCCACGTCGACGAAGGCGCCAAAGTCCACAACGTTGCGCACCGTGCCCTTGAGCTCCATGCCGGGCTCTAGGTCGTCGATGGAAAGTGCCGAGCGGCTAAAGACCACCTCGGGCGCGTCGTCGCGCGGGTCGCGGCCGGGCTTCTTGAGCTCGTTGACAATGTCGATGAGCGTCAGGGTGCCGCAGTCCAGGTCGCTTGCCAGCGTCGAGATGCTGCCCAGACGGCGCTCGATGTCGGGCACGCCGCCGCGACTGAGCTCGCTTGCTTTAACGCCTGCGCGCTCCAAGACGGATGTGGCCACCTCGTAGCTTTCGGGGTGGACGCTCGTTGCGTCGAGCGGGTTCTTACCGCCGCTAATTCGCAGGAAGCCCGCGGCGTTGAGATATGCCTTGGGTCCCAGCTTGGGGACCTTCTTGAGCTGGCGGCGATCTGTAAAGGCGCCGTTTTCCTCGCGGTAGGCCACGATGTTTTTGGCCACGCTCAGCGTGATACCCGATACGTAGCCCAGCAGACTTGCGCTCGCGGTGTTCACGTCGACGCCCACGCGGTTGACGACGTCCTCCACCACGTGTCCCAGGGTGCGCGAAAGCTCGGCCTGGTCAAGGTCGTGCTGGTACTGGCCAACGCCGATGGACTGGGGCGGAATCTTGACGAGCTCTGCCAGCGGGTCTTGCAAGCGGCGTCCCAGACTCATGGCGCCACGTACGGTGACATCCAGGTCGGGATACTCCTGGCTTGCGAGCTCGGAGGCGGAGTACACCGATGCGCCGGCCTCGTTGACGATGGTGTTTCGCAGCCCAGGAGCCTGCTCGGCGATGAACTCCGAGACGACTTCCTCGGTCTCGCGGCTGGCGGTGCCGTTGCCGATGACGATGGTGTTGACGTCGTCCTTCTTGACGAGGCGAGCGAGCTCGCGCTTGGTGCCGGCGACGTCGTGGCGCGGTTTGGTGGGGTAGACCACGCCGTGGTCGAGCAGCTTGCCGGTCTCGTCCATGACGGCGACCTTGCAGCCGGTGCGGTAGCCCGGATCGAGTGCGAGCACGCGGGCGCCGCGCACGGGGCGTGCCGAGAGCAGGCCCTCGAGATTCTTGGCAAAGACGTTGATGGCCTCGGTCTGGGCGCGGACGGTGAGTTTGGCGCGGGCCTCGCGCTCCAGCGAGGGGGCCATGAGGCGCTTGTAACCCTCGGCGATGGCGGCATCGAAGATGGGAGCAAACACGCCCTGGCGACGGGGCCAGCGGCTGCCGAGGCATGCTGTGGCGGCAGCGCCGTCGACGTTCACGCGCACGCGGAGCTTGCCCTCGCGCTCACCGCGGTCGATGGCCAGCACGCGGTGGTTGGGAATACGGCGTAGCGGCTCGTCAAAGTTGTAGTAGGGCTCGTAGGGAGTCTTCTCCGTGGGGTCGGTGGCCTCGACGACGATATCGGCGGTGTTTTGCGTAAAGGAGCGCAGGTCGGCGACGTTCTCCGGGTCCTCCGCTACCGTCTCGGCCACGATGTCGGCGGCGCCGGCGAGCGCCTTCTCGGGCGTGTCGAAGCCGGCCTCCTCGTTGACGTATGCCGCGGCGGCGTCGAGTGCGCTGCCCTTGGCGGATGCCTGCATGATGATCATGTTAGCAAGCGGCTCCAGGCCGGCTTCGCGGGCCTTCAGCGCGCGGGTCATGCGCTTTTTGCGGTAGGGCTTGTAGAGGTCCTCGACACGCTGGAGCTGCGTGGCCTCGCGAATCTGCTGCTCGAGTTCGGGCGTGAGTTTGCTCTGGGCGTCGATAAGCAGAATGACGTCCTCTTTACGCTGCTCAAGATTGCGCAGGTAGGACAGGCGCTCGTCGAGGGCGCGCAGGGCGACATCGTCCATGCCGCCCGTGGCCTCCTTGCGGTAGCGCGAGATAAAGGGGATGGTGTTGCCCTCGTCGATGAGCTTGACGGCCGCCTCGATGTTGGCGGCCTTAAGGTTGAGCTCGCGGGCGAGCTGGGCGATAAGATCCATGGGACTCCTTGCGTTTAAGGTGCGTTTGCAGCACAGAGCTACCAAGGATACCACCCGTCCCAAAAGGCTGTTTTGGGACCGCGCCACGAAAACGGCCTTTCTACTACGTTTTACCCGTAGGGGCTGACCATACCTGGGTTTTCCGAAAATCGGCAAGACGTTTACCTGCGGTTTTTATTTCGCGAAATTCGGTATGGTTGAGGGCGATTGGTTAAACGTAGTAGATAGGCGCATTTCGTGGCAAACGAATCAAACTTAGGTACAAAATAGCCCTCGCCCCAGAAAAATCGTCGGCAAGGTAGCAAAATGCCCCGCGAGCAGGAGGCTGCTCGCGGGGCAAAGAAGAGGGGCTTGTTTGTGGCGGACCGAGGGGCTCGGCATGGGGTTTTGCCGCGGTCGCTCTTAAGGCATTACAGCTCGACGAGCTGGCCGGTCTCGGCGGCCTCCTTGATGGCGTTGAGAAGCGTGAGCGTCTTGACATTATCGGCGGGGGTTACGACGGGCTCGACCTCGCGGCGGACAACCTTCACAAAGTGCTTGAGCTGCATCTTGTGCGGCAGTGCCGGGTCCACGGCCGGAATCTCCATCTGCAGCGGCTTGTGCCAGTTGGAGGCGCCGTCGTAGGAGAACTGGTGCAGGCGGGGCAGCGACAGAGCGCCCAAGGTTCCGCCGATAAAGTAGGCGTCGGCGTCGAAGGGGCGGTACTGCGGATCCTCGCGAGCGGTTGCCTCCCAGTTCCAGGGGCTGGCGGTGGCGTCGGAGATGGTCATGCTTGCGAGCGCGCCATCGGCAAAACGGACGTTGACCACGGCGGAGTCCTCGGTCTCAAAACCGCGGGCGGCGCTGGACTGCATACCCTGGACGGCAACGGGCTCGCCCAGCAGGTAGCGGAGCAGGTCGACGTCGTGCACCAGGTTGACCAGGATCGGGCCGGCGCCCTTCTTGCGGCGCCACTCGACGTCGAAGTACTCGTCATTCTTATAGATCATGTAGTGGAAGCTCGACACGGTGAGCTTGCCCAGCTCGCCAGACTCGATGATCTCCTTGGCCTTGTTGACGAAGGGATTGTGGCGACGATGCTGGCCCACGAGCACGGGCACGCCGGCGGTCTCGGCCTCGGCGGCGAAAGCCTGGGCATCCTCAAGATCGTTGGAGATCGGCTTTTCGACCAGCGGCACGATGTTGCGCTTCACAGCCTCGCGGGCAACGCCCAGGTGCAGGTCGTTGGGGGTGGCGATGATGACGGCCTCGGGTTTGACCTCGTCCATCATCTGGGCGGGATCGGTATAAAACGGCACGCCGGCGGCCTCGGCCGTGGCGCGGGCGCCCTCAAAGGCGTCGGCGATGGCGACGAGCTCGGCCTCGGGCTCCTCGGTGACAAAGCGGATGTGGTTGCGGCCCATGGCGCCGGCGCCGATAACGGCAATGCGGACGGGGTTGAGCTCAGACATTTCGACTCCTTAATACTGGTGACCGGTGGAATGCGACAAAGGGGCTGTCCCTTTGTCGCATCGGTAAAACTAGGCGGACTTCTTCTTGCTGTCGGAGACCATCATGTAGACGGTGAGCACGACGGCGATGGCGGCGATCACAATGGCGCCGTAGAAGGACTGCTGGTAGGCGGCGCTGCCGGCCTCGGCGTGATACAGCACGGCGGTGATGGGCTGGCTGATCCAGGTGGAAGCGGCATAACCCAAAAACATGATGCCGTAGTTGACACTAATGTTGCTGGTGCCAAAGGCGCCGCCGGTGAGCGGCGGGTAGATGACGAGCAGGGCGCCAAAGCTAAAGCCGAGCAGGGCGAGCGCCACAAAGAACATGCTCTGCGTAAAGCTCATCGACATGATGACGAGGGCGACGATGGTGACGACAAGGCTGATGAGCAGTGACTTATAGGCGCCGAGCTTGTCAATGATCTGGCCAAAGGACAGACGACCGACCAGGTTGGCGCAGGTGTTGACAGAGACCACCACGCCGCCGAGGGCGACGGCCGCGGCGCTCGTGGGGTCGGCGAAGAGCTGGACGGCGGCGATGGAGGCAACCTTGCCCACGAGCAGGGTGCCCGCGGTGGCGGCAAAGGCGAAGGTGACGATGAGGACCCAGAAGCGCGGGGTCTTGACCATCTCGCCCGGGGTGAGGTCACCGAAGGTGCCGGCATGCGCGCCGCCCTTGGGGGCCTCGAAGCCCTCGGGCAGCCAACCGGCCTCGGGGGCCTTCAGGAACAGGGCGGAGGCGGCGATTGTCACAAAGAAGATGACGCCGAGTGCCTTGAGGGCGCCAAAGATACCCAGGCTCGGGATGAGCAGCGAGGCGAGCACCGGGGACAGCACGGCGGGGCCGGCGGTCGAAGCGGCCAGGGTGATGCCGGAGGCGAGACCCTTCTTGTCGATGAACCACTTTTGGCCGGTGGTGAGCGCCGGGTTGTAGCCCAGGCCGTTGCCGACGGCGGCGACGAGCGAGAACCACAGGTAGAACTGCCACGGCTCGGTGACGGTGCCGGACATGAACCAGCCCACGCCGTAGCACACGGCGGCGGCGATCACGACGTTGCGCGGGCCGATCTTATCGGAGATGCGGCCGGCGAAGATGCCCGTCACGGCCATGATGGTCTGAAAGACCGGGAAAGCCCAGGTAAGGGCGCTCGACCACTCGGGGTAGACGGCGAGCAGGTTCTTGCTCACGACGGAATACAGCGCGATGGAGCTGATGAAGAACATGGTGACGCACGCGGCGGAAAGCACGACGGCGCGACCCTTGTTGGAGTTGGTGGAAGCCATTGGACTCTTTCTGATCGATGCGGGGGAGGGCGGGCGTATCCGCGGGCCTCCCTGTTAGGTTGGTTTACTGGTCGGTCGGCTTGGCGACGCCGGACTCATCGGACCAAAGCTCGACGCCCTTGTTCTTAAGGTAGTTGTCGGCATAGGCGCGACGGCCGCCGGGCTTGGCAGTGAGGTCGCCCATCATGTTGGAGAAGCCGCCGTCGACCTTGATAGCGTCGCCGGTGGTAAAGTCCGAGCGCTTGGACGCCAGGAACATGACGGCGTTGGCGATATCGCTGACCTCGCCGATGCGACGCGTGGCGATCAGACGACTGCGACTCTTTTCGACCTCGGGGTCGGCGTAGAAATTGGCCGACATCGGGGTCTTGACGAAGCAGGGCTCGACGCAGTTGGAGCGCACGCCGTAGGGGCCCCACTCGGCGGCGAGCATCTTGGACATCATGTTGACGCCGGCCTTGGTGGAGCTGTACACGCCCGAGAACGTCTCGGGGGAGTGGCTGGCAACGGTTGAGATGTGCACCAGGCGACCCTGGCCGGCTTTGATCATCTCGCGACCAAAGCGCTGCGAGGTGATGAAGTAGCCGGTGAGGTTGACGTTGAGCACCTGCTCCCAGTCGCTCAGCGGCAGGTCCTCCATGGCGGCGAAGCGCAGGATGCCGGCGGTGTTGACGAGGACGTCGACGCGGCCGAAGTCGGCGATGGTGGCGTCGACGGCGGCCTGAACCTCGGCCTCGTCGGTGGCGTTCATCTTGTAACCCTCGGCGTGGATGCCAAACTCGGCGGCGAGGTCGGCGGCTGCGGCCTTGACCTTCTCTTCGTCCAGGTCGAGCAGGACGACGTTGGCGCCGTTGCGGGCGAACTCGCGGCAAATCTCGACGCCCATACCGCCGAGTGCGCCGGTCACGGCGCAAACATCGCCCTCGAGCTTAAGCCAGTTGCTCATAGAAACTTCCCTTCTTGTGCCTCCCGGTGGGCCGTTCCCATTAATCGACCCACGTGGTTTTCGCAGGTTATCGTATGCTTTGCATTTGCGCAGGTGAATTGCATATTTGTTAGAATGGTGTTAACCGTAGGTTTACACTGTGCGATGCAGTTTATTCTCAATTGAGCGCGTGACCTGCGAAAACAACCCCCTGTGGCGCCATGCGTTCACAGACGCGAAAACGGGAGATTGACGTGTACGATCGACGACTTGAGGCCATATCGGCCGCCGCGGAGCTGGGAAGCTTCTCGCGTGCGGCGGCAAAATTGCGCGTGTCGACTCCGGCGCTCGTCAAGCAGGTGTCGGGCTTCGAGGCCGAGTTCGGCATCACGCTGTTCGAACGCTCGCACTCGGGCGTCAAGGTGACACCGGCGGGCGCTCTGCTGGTGGACGACGCGCGCTCAATCATGCGGCAGTCCGAGGACGCGCTGCGCCGCGCTCGACGCGCGGCGGGCGATGGCGGCGCCGTGCGTCTGGGCGTGTCGATGATGTGCCCGGGGCGCCAGACGCTGTCGATGTGGACGGGCATCCACGATCTGGAACCATCGCTGCGATTTGAGATCGTGCCGGTAAGCGACCTCTATGACGAGCGCGAGACCGTCATGCGCAGCTTGGGTCGCGAGGTCGATGTGGTGCAGTCGAGTTTTTCGACCCCACGCTGGGGTGATGCCTGCCAAAAGCTCCGCATTGTCAACGTGCCGTTTTATATCGACCTGCCGCGCACGAGCCCGTTGACGCGCAAGAATCGCATTACGGTCGCCGACTTGGAGGGTATGCGTCTGCGCGTACTGCGCCACGGCAACGACGCCATGGACAGCCTACGCATCGACCTTTTGGCCGACGGCGGCGTGGACGTGATCGATGTGGATAGCTTCGATTTTGTGCTCTTTAACGAGGCGGAGGAAAAGGGCGACGCGGTACTCACCTGCGGAGCGTGGTCGGGGGTGCACCCGGCCTTTGTGGGCGTGCCGTTCCTGTGCGGTCGCGAAGTACCGGTCTTTCTGCACTACCCGCTCGAGCCCGCCCTCCAAGTCCAAAAATTCGTCAACGCCATGGCCCAGCTCCTCAACTAGCTCATCCTTACAAAACGAGGCCCTGGCCAAACGGCCAGGGCCTCACCAACTTTTATTCTGTTTTAATGACGGGTTGATTGCGCGCAGGAGGTCTCCCAGGCGGGCCGGGGTGTAACTTCCGCGCGCAGTTTCGCAGCGAAGCGAGAATGTTTGAGCACGGAGGTTACACCCCGGCCCGCCTGGGAGACCTCCGTGGAACAAACCTATCTACTCGAGCTCAAACGCACCCGTGTACAGCTGGTAGTAATACCCGCGCTTGGCGATCAGCTCGTCGTGGTTGCCGCGCTCAATGATGCGGCCGTGGTCCAGGCAGATGATCGCGTCGGAGTTGCGCACGGTGGACAGGCGGTGCGCGATGACAAACGTCGTACGGCCCTCCATGAGCTTATCCATGCCCGCCTGCACGATGGCCTCGGTGCGGGTGTCGATGGAGCTCGTGGCCTCGTCCAGAATCATCGCCGGCGGATCGGCGACGGCAGCGCGTGCGATTGAAATTAGCTGGCGCTGGCCCTGCGACAGCTGCGCGCCGTTGCCGGTGAGCATGGTGTCGTAGCCGTCGGGCAGGCGGGTGACAAAGTCGTCGGCGCCCGCGAGCTTGGCCGCCGCGATGCACTCCTCGTCGGTAGCGTCCAGGTTGCCGTAGCGGATGTTATCCATCACGGTGCCGGTGAACAGGTTCACGTCCTGCAGTACGACGCCCAGCGAGCGGCGCAGATCGGCCTTGCGGATCTTGTTGACGTTGATGCCGTCGTAGCGGATCTTGCCGTCGGCGATGTCGTAGAAGCGGTTGATGAGGTTGGTGATGGTCGTCTTGCCGGCACCGGTGGCGCCGACAAACGCGACCTTCTGGCCCGGCTTGGCAAACACGGACACGCCGTGCAGCACCTCGTGGTCGGGCGTGTAGCCAAAGTCGACGTTGTCCATGACCAGGTCGCCGCGCAGCGGTACGTACTCGATCTCGCCGGTTGCGCGGTGCGGGTGTTTCCATGCCCACATGCCGGTGTGGTGGTCGGCCTCCTCGAACTCCCAGGTATCGGGGTTCACCTGCGCGTTGACAAGCGTCACGTAGCCTTCATCGGCCTCGGGCTTCTCGTCGATGAGCTCAAAGATACGGTCGGCGCCGGCGAGGCCCATGACCACGGCGTTGATCTGCTGCGAGATCTGGCCGATCTGTCCGCAGAACTGCTTGGTCATGTTGAGGAACGGCACCACGACGGCGATGGACAACGCCATGCCCGAGATGCTCAGGTTAGGCACGCCCAGCGCCAGGAAAATGCCGCCGGCAAGGGCCACCAGCACGTAGAGCAGGTTACCCAGGTTCATAAGGATGGGCATGAGGATGTTGGCGTACATGTTGGCCTTCTGCGAGACCTCGAAGAGCTTTTCGTTGCGCTCGTCAAAATCGGCCTCGGCGGCAGACTCGTGGCAGAATGCCTTGACGACCTTCTGGCCGTTCATGACTTCCTCGATATGGCCCTCGACCACGCCGAGCTCGGTCTGCTGCGCAATAAAGAAGCGCGCGGAGTTGGAGCCGAGCAGCTTGGTCATAAAGGTCATAAAGGCGACGCCGGCAATAATGACCAGGCACATCCACACGCTGTAGTACAGCATGATAAAGAACACCGTGACGATGACGATGGTCGTCATGAGCAGGTTGGGCAGCGACTGGCTGATCATCTGGCGCAGCGTGTCGATGTCGTTGGTGTAGTGGCTCATGATGTCGCCGCGCTGGTGCGTGTCGAAGTAGCGGATCGGCAGGTCCTGCATGCGGTTGAACATCTTCTCGCGCAGCTTCTCGAGCGAGCCCTGCGTGACAATGGCCATGGCGCGGTTCCAGAAGAGCGAGGACAGGATGCCGACGCCGTAGATGCAGGCGAGGGTGGTCACGAGCTGTGCGATCTTGGGCTGTGCGGCTTCCCAATCGCCCGACTGCCACGATTCGCTAATGATCTGCAGGGCGCTCTGAAGGAAGGTTGCGCCGATGGAGTTGATGATGGCGCAGAGTACCACGCCGACGACGACGAGGGGCAAAAGCACGGGGTAGAAGCCAAAGAGCGTCTTGATGAGGCGCGACATGGTGCCACCCTTGCGGTTGAGTGCGCGCTCGGCGGTCGTTGCCTTACTCATGTGCCTCGCCTCCTTCCTGGGTCTGAGCTTGCGTTGCGGATGCCTCGGTGTCGGCCTCGACGGCCCCTTCGCCCTCGGCAGACATCTTGTTTTGCGAGGTAAAGGTCTCGCGGTAGATTTCGCTCGTCTTAAGCAGCTCGTCGTGGTTACCGATCTGCGCGATGCGGCCGCCCTCCATGACGATGATGCGATCGGCGTCCTGCACGGAGCTGATGCGCTGGGCGATGATGAGCTTGGTCGTGTTGGGCAGATAGCTTGCCAACCCTGCGCGAATCTTGGCGTCGGTCTTGGTGTCGACGGCGCTGGTGGAGTCGTCCAGGATCAAGATCTTGGGGCGACGGAGCAGGGCACGCGCAATGCACAGGCGCTGCTTCTGACCGCCGGAAACATTGGAGCCGCCCTGTTCGATCCAGGTGTCATAGCCCTTGGGGAAGCCGTCGACAAACTCATCGGCGCAGGCCAGATGCGCGGCCTCGCGGACTTCCTCGTCGGTGGCATTCGGATCGCCCCAACGCAGGTTCTCGGCAATGGTGCCGCTAAACAGTACGTTTTTCTGCAGCACCATGGCGACCTGGTGGCGCAGCGCGTCCAGGTCGTAGTCGCGCACGTCCATGCCGCCTACGCGCACGGTGCCTTCGGTGGCGTCGTACAGGCGGGCGATGAGGTTTACGAGCGTGGACTTGGCCGAGCCGGTGCCGCCGATGATGCCGATGGTTTCGCCGCTCTTAATGTGCAGGTCGATGTCGTCGAGCGCCTGGCGCTTCGCATGCGCGGAATACTTAAAGCTCACGTGGTCAAAGTCGATGGAGCCATCGGCGACCTCGAGCACGGGCTCGGCGGGATCGGCGATCGTGGGCTCGGCGGCCAGCACCTCGGTAATGCGGTGCGCCGATTCGTCGGCCATGGTCACCATGACAAAGATCATCGACAGCTGCATCAGGCTCATGAGGATCGCGAAGCCATAGGTAAAGATCGAGGAGAGCTGGCCCACGTCGAACAGCGTGCCCTGGCTCGTGATGATGAGCTTGGATCCCAGGTAGATGATGACGACAAATGCGCCGTTGACGCAGATATTCATCATGGGGTTGTTAAAGGCGAGCAGCTTCTCGGCGCGGGTGAAGTCCATCTGGACGTCGCGCGCGGCGGTCGCGAACTTCTCCTTCTCAAAGTCTTCGCGCACGTAGCTCTTAACCACGCGCATGCCGGTGACGTTTTCCTCGACGGACTCGTTAAGGGCATCGTACTTGTGGAACACGCGCGAGAAGATGGGGCGCACCTTAAAGATGATAAAGAACAGTCCAAAGCCCAGCAGCGGAATGATGACCAGGTAGACCATGGCAACGCTGCCGCCCATGATAAATGCCATGGTAAAGGCGAAGATCAATACCAGCGGCGCGCGCACGGCGATGCGGATGATCATCATAAAGGCCTGCTGCACGTTGTTGATGTCGGTGGTCAGGCGCGTGACGAGCGAGGAGCTCGAGAACTCATCGATGTTGGCAAAGCTGAACGTCTGGATTTTGTAGAACAGGTCGTGACGCAGGTTCTTGGCGAACCCGCAACTCGCATGGCTGCAGGTGACGCCGGCCGCGGCGCCAAAAGCAAGCGACGTTAGCGCGATGAGCACCAAAAAGCCTGCGGTGGGAAGCATCTCGGCTACGGTGGCGCCGTCTTTGATGGCGTCGATCAGGTTGGCGGTGATAAATGGAATCAGCATCTCGCAGAGCACCTCGCCAAGCACGAGCAATGGCGTGGCAACGGTGACTTTCATATAGTCACGGATGCTGCCCATGAGGGTTTTAATCATCCAGTTCCTCCCAGGTTACACGGATTTTCTCGAGCATTTCGGCGAGCTGCTCGCGCTCGTCGTGAGTGAGGGCACTAAAGGCCCGTTCTCTAAAGCGGATGCGGGCCGCCTGGTCGATGCGGGCGTTTTCCCGGCCGGTTTCGGTCAGGCGAATGGTGAGTTGCCGTCGATCCTTGGGGTTACGGCTGCGCTCGATGAGGCCGTTGACCTCGAGCTTGGACAGGATCTCGGAAAGCGACCCCGGCTTGAGGTCAAAGTGCATGCCGAGTTCCTGCTGCGACATCTCGCCGCCGGGCTGCTTGGCCAGCAGGCAGATGATGGGCGCCTTGCCGGACACGCCTCCGCCATGAAAATGCATGTAATGGCCGCAAAAACCCAGGCCGCTCAGGATGCGCTTGGCGAGTTTGTCTTCGGCACTGACCGCTTCGGGTACATCCGCCGGCTGTGACGGGTCGCCGCCGGGCTCGTGCGAACAAAGGTTAAGAGGTTCATCGCACATGAATTAGTGTTGCTCCTTTCTTTAGTTAGGTAGTGGAATTGTTTTGTGCCTAACCAATCTAGGAGCATGAGAAATGAATGTCAAGGTACCAAACTTATTAAGTTACGGCGTTTTGCCAAACGCCGTAACCGCTCGACGTTGCAAACGTTCCTAAGCGGCAATCTGGCGTTCAATCGTCGGGCATGGCCACAAGGCCTATGCCCTCCTCTTTCACGTCACCTTGCTCGCTTAGGAACGCTTTCGCTGTCCGTCCTCAATCTGCAGCGCTGCCTCGGTTGGCATTTGAGTGATCCGTGGGGGACGGAGGAAAACGAATCATTTTGGGCTGCGGTGACACCCTTTCGAAGTTGCTTTGTCCAAAACTATGCCGGATTACTACGATGAATTCGAAATATCAGACCTCGGCATTGTTTTTCGTAAAATCACAAGCTGTCTACCTGCGGTTTTTCCGGAGTGCAATTCGTTGTGGTTGGAAGCTGACGGTTTATCGTAGTAATCCGGCATAGTTTTGGAATGGTAGTAAATAGATGGCAGCTACTGTGCCGCTACCGCCGCGATTTTGCCTCCCATTTCCGTAACCTTTCCGCAACAATGTGCCCTCCTCGGCGCCTGCGCCCGCTTGCAACGTCCCCTGCGCTACACTTAGTCGCACTGTGGCGCCGTCGCGTCGCACCCGACCCAAGGGGGACACTCATGAAGAACACTCAGCTGCTGCTGATCAACGATATGTGCGGTTACGGCAAGGTCGCGCTTTCTGCCATGCTGCCGGTGCTGTCGCACATGGGCTATCGCATCCACAACCTGCCGACGGCCCTCGTATCCGATACGCTCAACTACCCCAAGTTCTACATCCACGACACCACGGAGTATGTCCGCCAGAGCCTCGCCATCTGGGAGGAACTCGGCTTTGAATTCGACGCCATCTCGACCGGCTTTATCGTGACCGAAGAAGAGGCGCGCATCATCTCGGACTTTTGCCACCGCCGCGCGCAAAAGGGCACCAAAGTGTTCGTCGACCCCATCATGGCCGACAACGGCAGGCTCTACGCTGGCGTGCCCGAGTCGACCATCGGCCTTATGCGCAGCCTGGTCGAGTGCGCCGACTACGCGGTGCCCAACTATACCGAGGCGTGTCTGCTCACCGATACGCCTATGGCCGAGCAGATTACGGCCGACGAGGCTCGTACGCTCGTGGATGCCATGCTCGCGTTGGGCGCCAAGTCGGTGGTCATCACGAGCGCAAAGGTCGACGGGGCGAGTGCCGTTATCGGCTACGACCATGTGGCGGGAGAGTACTTTACGATTCCCTTTGAGCTGATCCCGGTGTATTTCCCGGGCACGGGCGATACGTTCTCGTCGGTGCTCGTGGGTCGCGTTATGGCCGGCTGGAGCCTGCAACGTGCGACGACCGACGCTATGCGTGTGGTGGCCGAGCTTATCGAGCGCAATGCCGACCAAGAGGACAAGTCGGCCGGCCTTCCCATCGAGGCCTGCCTGGATGTGATTGACCATGAGTAACGCCGGCGAGGGCGGCGTCAAGCCTGCGGGCGAGAGCAAGCCGTTCGGTGCGCCGCGGGGCAAGCGTCCGCGTATCCGCGTGAGCTGCGTGGACCAGCTGGGTGCGTGTCGCTGCCACCATGGTCATAAGCCGGGCGATGTCTTTGACTTCGACCGAGACCGCGGCAAGATGTGCGCCATGGCCTGCCATGTGGGCTTTCCCTATATCGATATCCTGCGCTACGGCGGAACCGTGCCTGGCAACGAGCCCGGTACGGCAAAGTTCTGCTGCCCCGAGGTCGATACGCTGAACGTTTGGCTTGCCGAGGTCGTCGACGAGTAGCTGAGCGCAATGTGACAAAGGGACAGTTCTTTTGTCACATTCGCGGGTGGTGTCCCTTCTTTTTGCTTATAATCTCAAATCTCTGCATTTCATCAGATTTTAGGTTCTAAAAATTCTGCGTTTCATCGATAATCAAGCGTATAAAACTTTGCATTTCATTTGATGACACCGAGGGGAGAGCCTATGCTGCGCAGGAAAATAGCGGCAGAGCTGGAGCGTTGGCTGAAGTCTTCCGAGCAAAAGGCCTTGTTCATTACGGGTTCTCGCCAGATTGGCAAAAGCTATTCGATTCGCGCATTTGGCAAAGCCAACCATGCAACCTACATCGAGCTTAACCTCATGGAAAACCGCCAGGCAAAAGATGCTCTTCTCGAGGCGCGGAATGCCGATGATTTCATCAGCAGGGTGACGCTTCTTTCGGGAAAGTCGATTGCGCCAGGCAAAACGCTCGTGTTTATCGATGAGGTCCAAGAGGCCCCCGACATCATGACGATGGCAAAGTTCCTTGTTGAGGACGGGAGGTGCCGCTGGGCGTTTTCGGGGTCAATGCTCGGGACTCAGTTCAAGGGCGTCAGGTCCTATCCCGTGGGGTATGTCCACGAGCTTAGGATGTTCCCGCTCGATTTTGAGGAGTTTTGCTGGGCAACCGGGGTGAGCGAGGGGGCTCGCCAAACGATACGTGACGCGTGTATCAGCGAGAGGCCCGTTCCTGATTACATTCATGACGCGATGATGGCAAACTTCAGGACCTATACCGTTGTCGGCGGAATGCCGGAGGTCGTGCAGCGTTTCCTTGACACGCAGGGCGACCTTGCCTCTGTTCGTCAGCTACAGTCAGAGCTCAACGAACAGTACCGGCGGGATATCTCCAAGTATGCAAGCGGGCGAGCCCTTCAGGTGCAGAGCATTTACGATCAGCTCCCTATTATGCTCGAGGGCGAAAACAAGCGCTTCGTGCTCAATTCCATTGACCCCAAGGCTCACTACGAGAAGTATCAGCGAGATTTTGTATGGCTTGTCGATGCCGGCGTTGCTCTCAAAGCCGATATCGTAACCGAGCCAAAATCGCCCTTGCTCAAGACGGCACGGCCATCGCAGTTCAAGCTATATCAATCGGATACGGGCATGTTGATGGCGCGCTACCCCGTCGGAGTCGCCCAAGCGGCGTATCTTGATAGCAAGGAGCCCAATCTGGGCGGCATTTACGAAAACGTGGTGGCCCAGCAGCTGGCTGCCCAAAATCGCCAGCTTTACTACTATCAGACAAAAAAGCGCGGTGAAGTGGACTTTGTGGTCGATGGACCGGATGGGACGGCTGTTCCGATCGAGGTTAAATCGGGCTCCTATTACCACGCGCACGCTGCGCTCGGTCATGTGCTTGATACGGCTGAATATGGCGTAAGGCTCGGGATTGTTTTCTCGAGAGGCAACGTTGAGCGCAACGGAGCGGTTCTCTATTTGCCGCTATATGCGACCTGGGCCCTTTCGGATGTTTTGGGCGACTCCTGCGCCGAGGGGATAAAGCTGGAGGTCAAGCCGGTCTAGGGCTAGTCCCGGATGTGACAAAGGCGTGGCCCGCGACCTCGATTGCCTACAGCTGCTCGAGCATAGCGGTGCAGCCGTCGAGTACGTCGCGGTAGGTGGCATCGAAATTGCCGGTGTACCAGGGGTCGGCCACGTCGCCGGGGCGCTCGGTCCAATCGAGCATGCGCGTAATCTTGCCGTCGGGGTCGTCGCCAAAGATGCGACGCAGGCCACGCGCGTTCTCGTCGTCCATATAGACAATGTGGTCCCAGTCGCCATACTCCGCGCGACGCACCTGACGTGCACGATGTGCGACGACGGGAATCCCGACCTCGCGCAGCTTGGCAACGGTACCGTGGTGTGGCGGGTTGCCGATCTCCTCGGTCGAGGTCGCAGCGGAGTCAATGACAAACTCGCCCGCGCGCCCGGCGCGCCGCACCAGCTCGGTAAACACCGACTCAGCCATCGTCGAGCGACAGATGTTGCCATGGCAGATAAACAGTATGCGTTGCATGAGCGGTTTCCTTTCTAGGCGGTCGTGCAGGGCTTACAGACTGCTCTTGAGGCAGTTTGCTCCAATAAAGCCCGCTGCGTACAAGGGGAGGTGGCGTAGCTCGCGCCCGTCATCGGTTTCGCTGCGGAAAAAATTGTTCTCGGACAAAATGTAGGCATATGGCGATCGGGCTTTGTCCATGAACGACCCGAGGGTTCTCGCGCGCACGTTGCGTGCGGACTTTACCTCGACGGGCACGATTTCCATACGGTCGGTCTGAAGTAGAAAATCGAGCTCGCCGGTCGTCTTCCAAGACGACGGCGGCACCCAGTAATACGTCTGCAAGCTGTTACCCGAAAATGCTTGCATGACCGAGTTTTCCGCCAGGGCGCCTCGGAAGTCGGAAGATAGCGCTATGGCGGAATCTTCTTTGAGGTCGAGCCAGAGCCTCGGGTTGATGCCGAGTTTGTAGAACATGAGGCCGGTATCGAGAAGATAGACCTTAAAGAAACTTCCATCTTCGTCGTCGAAGGGAACGAGGGGAGGCTCGATGCCTTCGGTCAGGTTGTTGACCGATATGATACCGGCGCCTTCGAGCCAGTCGAGCGGCTCGATAAGCTTGGCGCGACGGCCTCCGCGTTCGACCTCGGAGTACTTGAATTTTTTTGTGGACGATCTCAGCAGCTGGGACGGAATGGAGCGCCAGACCTTGCGTGCCGCCACGCCGCTGATCCCGTTTTCGGGGTCGGTCATATCGGCGGTATAGGTCTCGTTGATTTCGCGCTGCTCGACGCGCGCATCCTCGATGGATAACGTCTTGCGATATGCGTTGACGGCGGCGGGCATGCCGCCCACGATCTGGTATCGATGAAACAGGCTGAGCGCGGCTTGGTGCGCGGCGTAGGTCTCGAGCGTGCCGGCGTGGGTACGAATGGCATCGGCCATCTGCTCCTCATCGAGCGCCCAGAGAAACTCCTCGAACGACATAGGATGCATGGTCTCTTGACGAACGCCGCTGGGAAAAGGCAGCTTACGTTTGCGCGTGGCGACGCCGAGCTGACTGCCGGTCGCGCATATGCGCCAGCCCGAACCCGAAAAAAAGCGAAGCGAGTTGAGCGCCCGTTCGCAGAGCTGCACCTCGTCAAACAGGATGAAGGTGGTTTCTTTGCGAATGGGGGCGCGTTTATAGTCTGAAATCCGCGCCACGATGGTGTCAACGTCGTCGGTGGGACAATCGAACAGCGGAGCGATCAGCTCAAGATCGGTCTGAAAGTCGAGTTTGACAAACGCATCGCCGGCGATTCGCCTGCCGATTTCCTCGGCAGCGTACGTTTTGCCTACGCGTCGCGCACCACGGATGAGGAGGGGGCGTGAGGCGTCCTTTGTCGCCCATGATTCGATAACGGACTCGATTGATCTGCGCATGGGGCCGCCTTTCCAATTTCGTGTACTTCAGATACATAGTTTAGTACGATTTCATGTACTTGAAATACACGAAATAGTAGAAAAGCGTGTATCTCAAATACACGAAATTGCACTGCTGAAGCTTCCAGGCGGATAAACATACTCATATTGGGCGGTTTTCACCGGTTACTCGCCACCTTGGGCTATGTTTGCCCCTATGCCCGTATTGAGGGCCGTGCTGATTGACGACGGCGCTCCCAGCGAGCCAGCTTAATCGTCACCAGCGTGAGGGCCCAGGCCACAAGCGAGAACGCGGCGCCCACTGCGCCCACGTACGCAATGCCAACGCTGCTTACCACGGCGCCGCCCACTGCGGTGCCAAACGAGATGCCGACGTTAAACGCCATGGGCTCAACCGAACTTGCGAGTACCATCGACTTGGGATGGCGGCTGCGTGCCACGTCCATAAAGTGCGTGATGCATGAGACCGAGAACAGGTACATGAGCATCGCCAGGCTAAAGACAAAGACCAGCGCGAGCGGCATGGCGGCGCCCACGGCAAACAGCCCGAGCAGTGCCGCCGCCTGCAGCACAAACGTAACCAGCAGCGCCTTCATGCCAAAACGCGCATCGATCCATCCGCCCAGGATGTTCGAGATCAGGCAGAACACGCCATAGGCCATAAGTGTGGTGCTCGCCTGAACGGTATCCATGCCCAGCACCTGCTCCAGATAAGGCGTCACGTAGCCGTAGAATACGTAGACCGAGCCCACGCCAAACAAGAAGATGAGCATGCCGGTGATGATACTCGGCTCGCGTAGTAGCCCCGCCTGCTCGCGGAAGGTGGCGGGCTCATCGGTCTGCCCGGCGCGAGGCATAAACGCCACGAGCGCGCTACAGATCAAAACGGCAAAGGTCAGCGTGCCGTACATGGCCACGTGCCAATCGAGTGTGTCGGCCACAAACTTGCCAATCGAGGTCACAAAGACCATCGCCACGGAAAACGCGCCGTACACGACCGAGATGGCAAGTGAGGTTTGCTGCGGGGATAGCAGCTCAGGGATGTACGTCACGCCCACGGCGAGCAGCGCACCCGAGACAGAGCCCAGGACAATGCGTGAGATAAACAGCACCTGGAAGTTGGGAGCCAACGCCATGACCAGGTTGCCGAGCACAAAGACGACGCTATAGCACACGAGCAGCTGGTAGCGGCGGAATCGCCCCGTGCTGAGCGCGAGCACCGGCGTCGCGATAGCGTAGACGAGCGCAAACACGCTGATGAGCTGGCCCGCAGTGGCAAGTGATATGCCGAGTTCCGTTGCCAAGTCGCTTTCGATGCCGATGACCACGAACTCGGAGCAGCCGAGCGAGAATCCCAACAGCACGAGCAGCGCCAGGCAGAGCTTGGTGCGCGCGGGGGAGAGCGCGGCGGCGGTTGGCTTACTTTTAGGCGTGGTTGCGGCGGTCAAGGTTGTCACTCCAATGTCGCATGAATAAGCGGGATTCAATCCCTGCAACTCTAACAGAATGTGACAAAGGGGCAGTCCCTTTGTCACATGGAGGGCTTGCTTGTATAGTCGCAATACAGGCGAAGATGGTCTCAGGTACATCGCGGGCGGCAGGAGATCCCATGGGTATGCACACGACAAAGGTTGCAGTGGGCGAGGGCAAGTTTGCGCTCGAGGCCCAGCTGACGGTGACGCCGCGAGGCATGGCGGTGTACGCCTGCTCGCCGGAGTTTGCGCACCTGGGCGCCACGGCGCAGGCCATTCCGCGCCCCGAGCCCGGCCGTACGGCAACGGTGAGCATCCTGGCCGTTCCGTGCCATCGAGACGAGATCCCGGCGCACGATATCGCGGCGGCGCTGGCCACGCGCTTTGGCGTGCCGGTAGTTGCAAGCACGGGTTTTCATGTTGAACAAGCGAGCGGTGACGACCTGCAGCGCGTGCTCGACACCACCAAGGAGCTCATCGCCGCGCTCGAGGAAGCCGCAGCCCGCATTCTGCGCGCCGGCTGGGATGAGGGCGGTGCGGGCGCCGAGGTCGTGGCGGTCGATGCTGCGACCGGCGAGGCGCTTGGCCCCGTCGACCGCATCGAGGCCCATGCTGGTGAGGGCATCCTGCATCAGGCATTTCTGACGCTTTTGGTCGAGGGCCGGGGCGAAGACGCGCGCCTGCTGCTCTGTCGCCGCAGTCCGCTCAAGCGCCTGTGGGGCGGGGTGCTGGCCGATAGCTGCGCCGGCCATCCGCTCCCCGGGGAAGACGTCGCGGCCGCCACGGCGCGCCGCATCAACGAAGAGCTCGGCATTACGCGCGAGCCCGATCAGCTCAAGCACCTCGGACACGTGGTGTACCGCGAGGACCACGGCGACGGTCGCTGCGAGTGCGAATGGTGCGAGGTCTACCTTGCCCATGTTGAGCCGGGCGAGCTGCATATCAACCAAGAGGAGATCTCGGAAGTGCGTCGCGTGGCTCCGTCCGAGCTCAAAGGCTACCTGCAGGGTCACCCCGAGCAGCTGGCCCCCTGGCTCCGCGAGGCCCTCGGCGACCCATTCATCCGCACGGCCCTCGCTATGTAAAAAAGACAGTCCCTTTGCCACATCCAAACCGTCACAACATTCGGCGAAAATCTCGAAAACGAGGAAAAGCGTCGAATGTTGTGACGGTTTTTGTCTAGGGAATCGCTTCTCATCCAAAAAATCCGCTTGACTGTATTGCCGCAACACAGCGCAACGTAAGGGGTGTCCGATAACGGGCGCCCCTTTTTAAGCGGCAACATGGCTGCGAATTCGGAGCGCCCCCAACAAGAAAGGTGGGGAGATGGAAGCGGAAAAGAAGGCGTTTAAGATCACCAAGCGCGAAATTGGCTTTGTGCTGGGTATCGTTGTCTTTTTGCTGGTGAAGTTTCTTCCTTTGGCGGAGCTGAGCTCGACGGTCGAGCTCACGGTCGGCGGTCAGACCTGTCTGGCACTGACGCTCGCCACGGTGGTGTTCTGGGCATGCGGCGTGGCACAGCCGGGCTTTGTGGGCCTGCTCTACTGCGCACTGCTCGTCCTGTTCAAGGTGTGCGTGGACGACACGGGCGCCGCGAGCATCTCGGCGACGGTCGCCTCCACGTTTAGCTCGTGGACCAAGGCCACCATGTGGCTCGTCATCGGCGCCTACCTCATCGCCAGCGCGGTCAAGGAGTCGGGCCTGGGCGAGCGCATCGCCTACGCGTTCATGCTCAAGTTCGTGCGCGACGCCAAGTCGCTCATCATCTCGATCTTCGCGCTCACCTTTGTGCTGTCGCTGCTGATCCCGCATCCGTTCCCCCGCGCCTTCCTCATCCTCGCCGTCGTCTCGGTCATCGCCGAGTCCGCCGGCTACGGTGACGACGACAAGGGCAAGCTCGGCTTCCTCGTGTTTGCCGCTGCCGCCCCGGGTTCCATGTTCTTCCTGACGGGCGACTCCACGCTTAACCCGCTCGTTGCGCAGTACAGTGCCGAGGCCGGCGGCATGAGCCCGTCCTTCGTCGACTGGTTCCTGTACATGAGCGTGCCTATGCTGGTTGCGCTGCTGTGCACCCTGTTCCTGGGCCTTTTCCTCTTTAAGCCCAGCAAGGAGCTCGTCTACGATCGCGAGCAGATCGTGGCCAAGCAGGCCGCGCTCGGCAAGCTCTCCGTCAAGGAGATCCGCACCATCGTGTGGCTTGTCATCGCCATCGCGCTGTGGCTCACCGTCTCGGGCGACTATATCGGCTGGGTCACCCTGGCCATTGGCGTTGCTCTCGCCATGCCCATCATCGGCGAAGTCCTCACTCCCGCCAGCTGGAACGCTGTCGACATCAAGTCCCTCATGTTCCTGACGGCCGCCATGGCCGTGGGCTCCGTGGGCGGTGCCACCGGCATGAACGCCTGGATCGCCGACGTCGTGCTCCCCAGCTCCGTGCCTGAGAACATCTTCCTGTTCGCCCTGCTCGTCGCCGCGCTTTCCATGATCATCCACATGTTCATGGGCTCGGTCATGGCCGTGCTCGGCGTGTGCGTGCCGGCATTTATCAGCTTTGCCGCCGGCTCCAGCGTGAGCCCACTCGCCGTGGCGCTCATCGTCTTCACGTCCATCAACATCCACTACATCCTGCCGTTCCATAACCTGCCGATCCTTATCGGCGAAGGCAAGGACGCCGGCGGCTACACCTCCAAAGAGGCTATGCGCATGGGCATCCCCCTCACCGCGGTCGTCTTTGTCGTCGTGCTGGTCGAGGCCGCCTGGTTCCACCTCTTTGGCCTGATGTAAGCGGTCGAGCGCCCCGGCTGTAAGCAGCCAAGCGCTTGAACTTCGAGTGGTCGAGCGCTCCATTTGTGAGCGCCGCGGCCCCATTACGTTACCCCGTCCGGCGGCACCCCGTCGCCGGACACTCTCCCGAAAGGAGTACGCCATGTCCACTACCGATGCTTCCCAGATCCACGACCTGCGTTCCGCGCTCGACTTTTTGCGTGAGATGCCGGGCCAGCTGCTCGAGACCGACACCCAGGTCGATCCCGATGCCGAGGTCTCGGGCGTCTACCGTCACGTCGGTGCTGGCGGCACCGTCATGCGCCCGACCAAAGAGGGTCCGGCGATGGTCTTCAACAACGTCAAGGGCTTTGACGACGCCAAGGTCTGCATCGGTATGCTTGCCAGCCGCAAGCGCGTTGCCGCCCTGCTCGACCTGGACGAGGAGCACCTGGGCCTCGAGATCGGCAAGCGCTTCGAGAACCTGATCGCCCCCGAGCAGATCGCCGAGGGCAAGCACGTCGACTGCCAGGAGGTCGTGTACAAGGCGACCGACGAGGGCTTTGACCTGCGCAAGATCGTTCCCGCTCCCACCAACACGCCCGTTGACGGCGGCCCCTACATCACCATGGGCCTCGCCTATGGCACGAGCCCCGATGGCACCCAGTCCGACGTAACCATCCACCGCTTCTCCTGCGTCGACAAGGACAAGCTCGCCATGTGGATCACCCCGGGCAGCCGTCACCTGGGTGCGTTCTTTGACGAGTACTGCCAGCGCGGCGAGGATATGCCCATCTCCATCTCCATCGGCCTGGACCCCGCCGTGTACATGTGCTGCGGCTTCGAGGCTCCCACCACGCCGCTCGGCTTCAACGAGCTGCAGATCGCCGGCGCCCTGCGCGGCCGCGCCGTCGAGCTTGCCGACTGCGTCACCGTTCCGCAGAAGTGCATTGCCAATGCCGAGTACGTGCTCGAGGGCTACCTCATGCACGACGAGACCATCAACGAGGATGTCAACGGCCACGGCTACGCCATGCCCGAGTTCCCCGGCTACACCGGTGGCGCCAAGGTCTGCCCGGTGATCAAGATCACCGCCGTCACCACGCGCGTCAACCCCATTATGGAGAGCTGCATCGGCCCTTCGCACGAGCACGTGTCCATGGCCGGTATCCCCACCGAGGCCTCCATCTACAAGATGGTCGAGACCGCTATCCCGGGCCGCCTGCTCAACGTTCACGCCGCTCCCTGCGGTGGCGGCAAGTTCGTTGCCATCATGCAGTTCAAGAAGTCGAGCAAAAATGACGAGGGCCGTCAGCGCAACGCAGCCATGCTCGCCTTCTCGGCGTTCTCCGAGCTCAAGCACGTCATCCTTGTCGACGAGGATGTCGACATCTTCGATATGAGCGACGTGATGTGGGCCATGACCACGCGCTTCCAGGCCGACGTGGACCTCATCACCATCCCCGGTTGCCACTGCCACGTGCTCGATCCGTCCAACGACCCCGCGTTCGATCCTTCGATCCGCGAGCACGGTATCGCCTGCAAGGCCATCTTCGACTGCACGGTTCCGTTTAACCTCAAGAAGAACTTCATCCGCTCGCAGTTCATGGAGATCGATGAAGAGAAGTGGGCCGCCGAGCTCGCCTTCTAGTAAGTAGCCCTACCAAGTAGTTAAGGAGTTGTCATGCCTGAGTCTTCTGTTCGTCCCCGTCGCATTGTCGTTGGCGTGTCTGGCGCCAGCGGTGCGGCACTGGGCCTTGAATGCCTCAAATGCCTGCGCCAGGCCGGCGCTGAGTCGGCGCTTGTCGTCACGCGCGGGGGAGAGATCACCATCGAGCAGGAGCTCGGCATGACGCTCGACGAGTTTGCGTGCTATGCCGATGTGGTCTACGACAACAAGAACATTGGCGCTGCCATCGCAAGCGGCACCTATCCGGTCGACGGCATGATCGTGGCTCCCTGCTCCATGAAGACGCTCGCCGGCATCGCGAGCGGCTACAGCGAAAACCTGTTGCTGCGTGCGGCCGATGTGCAGATGAAAGAGCAGCGCCGCCTGGTGCTTATGGTGCGCGAGACGCCCTTCAGTGCGATCCATGTCGACAACATGGCACGCCTGGCGCGCGTGCCGGGCGTCATGCTCATACCGCCCATGCTCACGTTTTACAACGGCCCCGCCACGCTCGATGAGGCGGTGCATCACATCGCCGCCAAGGCACTCGAGGCCGTCGGCGTGTCGTGCGCCAACTATAAGCGCTGGTCATAGGCATCTTTAGGGTAGGATACGAGTAGTGTTTGAGCCCGCTGCCCCTGTGGGCGGCGGGCTTTTCGTGTCAAAGGGTGTGTCGGGAGGACCTATGCAGACGGGTATGTATGCGATTAGCGAGATGGCGAGCTTGTTTAACGTTTCGCGCCAAACGCTCATCTACTACGACAAGATCGGTCTGTTTAAACCCGCCGTGGTTAACGAAAAAGGCTACCGTTTCTATTCGCCCACGCAGATCCCGCTCATGCGTCTGATCTGCATGCTGCGCGACTTGGGACTGGAACTCGATGAGATCGATCGCCTGACCTCGACGTTCGACATTGGAGAGATGACCGATCACCTGCGCTCGCGGGTGCAGGCGCTCGACGAGCAGATTGCCGGGCTCAAAGCCGAGCGCGCGAGCGTGCAGGAGCGGCTGAGTTTTTACGACGAGGCGGTCTATTGGCGCGAGCGCGAGGGCAAACCGGAGCTCAAGCAATTCGAGCGCCGCTACGTGGTCTTTGAGGAGTTCCCGAGCGATATCGAGCGTGGCCGCTCGATGCTGCACCCCACGCTCATGCGGGCGATTCTGCGCATGCGTGCGCTCACGGGCACACGCCCCATGCGCGGTTGGGGCGCCATGCTGCGTCGCGAGGCGCTGCATTCCGACGACCCCATCGCCGGTGCCGGTTCCTTTGCCGTGTTGCCGCGTGGTGCCGAGGAAATACTGCCGAGCGATCCTGCCGAGCTGGCGGAGATTGGCGTCGAGGTGCTGCCCGAGGGCACGTACCTGTGCATGAGTCGCTGGGGCATGCCGTACGAGCCCGAGGGTATCCGCGCCATCGTGGCCTGCATGGACAGGCACGCGCTCCAGCCCATCGGCAATGCTTTCGATTTTTGCTACCTGGACACCACGAGCTACGACGAGTCTCACCAAGAGGACTTCTGCTGTATCCAAATCCCCGTCGCCCTCAAATAACTTGCGGTGAAATAGTCCCTAAATAGCTCGAGTGGGCGTGCAAACAGGAACTATTCCACCGCAACTTCGATGCGACAAAGGAGCAGTCCCTTTATCGCATTCCGTGCGAGCTCCGGCGCCGTCTGCGGGTATAAGACTAGCAAGTGTTTATTTGCGAGGCCTAAGGGGCGCCCCGTATGGATATCGATAATTTTGAATGGTGGTATAGCGAGGGCGAGGCTCCGGACGAGGAGTGGGACGAGCCCGCGCCGCGTGACGTGTCGAGCGACGAGGACGAGACCGGCAACGATGCCGTCGAGACGGACGCCGCCTCCGATGCCGCCGAGCCCCTGACTTTTGAACAGGCCTGGGCTCAGGCCGAGGCCGACGAGGCAAAGGCCGATGCCACGGCCACGCTGAGTGAGCCAGCCGACATGTCCATCTCGCCGGCAAAGACCCCGCAACCGCGCTACACCATCGACCCCGGCAGTACGGCATCTTTCAGCATTCTCGACGTGCCCGCGCAGGGTGCTCAGGCGCCTGCGCCAACGCATCGCCCCGACCTGGCTCATGAGGAAGACGCGGGTCGCCGCTCTCCGCTCGGCCCCATCCTCATCGCCTTCATGGCCGGCGTTATCGCCTGCTCGGCAATCGGCAGCATCTGGGGCCATGTCGAGCAGCAGCGCCAAGACGCCGCCAAGGTCGAGATGTCCGTCGAGCAATCGCTCAGCCGCACGCGCTCGGTGCATGTGTCAGTCGAGGTTAAGGAAGGCGCGACGTGGGATACCGCGCGCGGCGACAGCCAAATGCTCGTCCATATCGTGGGCCGCACGCTCAAGGGACAAGCAATCGACGAGTATCAATACGTCAATTCCGAAGGTGACGGTATCGAGCTCAAGCCCGGCGATTACGAGCTCACGGTCGATGAGCCGCCCGTCGCCACCGACGGCACGTGTTACCGCGCCTCAAAGCGCATGGTTCCGGTGAGTTTTAATTCACAGGCTCCCGACACGGTCGATAGCACGCCGCAGGGCGGGTTTGACCTTTACGCTATTGCTCAATAACTGCGCCTGCCGCTCAACCCCGCCGCCAAGAGTGGGACAATAACCATCGACACCGTTGTTTACTTTTGGAGGAAGTAGCATGTCCACCGTCACTACCATCAAGCGCGGCGGCCTCACCGCGGCCATCGATTCCATGGGCGCCCAGCTCACGAGCCTTGCCCTCAACGGCAACGAGTATCTGTGGCAGGGCGACCCGGCCTTTTGGGGCAAGCATGCGCCCATTCTGTTCCCCATCGTGGGATCGCTGCGCAACAACACGGCGACGTCTGCCGCCGGCACCTGCGAGATGGCGCGCCACGGCATCGCGCGCATTGTCGAGCACAAGATCGTCGAGGTGTCGGAGAATGGTTCGTCCGTTACCTACGAGCTCACCGACACGCCCGAGTCGCTCAAGGCGTTCCCGTTCCACTTTAAGCTCAACATGACCTATGCCCTGACCGGTGATGCCACGCTTACCCAGACCTTTGCCGTCACCAACACCGGCGACGTGGACCTGCCGTTCTCGGTGGGCGGCCACCCCGCATTCAACGTGCCCGCCCCCGGTGCCGAGGACGAGGCGTTCGAGGACTACGAGCTGGCGTTTACCGAGGCTTGGACTAACGAGGCCCCCGTCATCACGCCCGATGGCCTTATGACGTTCGAGGGTAGCTACAAGGCTCCCGACAACTCGGACGTGCTGCCCATCACGCACCGCAGCTTCGATAACGACGCCATCATGTTCACCGATACTCCGGGCTCCACGCTCACGCTGCGCGGCCGCAAGTCGGGCCACGGCGTCAAGATCGACTTTGAGGGCTTTAAGTACATCGGCGTGTGGTCTGCCGCCAACGACGCTCCGTTTGTGGCTCTCGAGCCCTGGACCGGTCACACCACCATGGACACCGAGGACGACGTCTTTGAGCATAAGGTCAACACCATTACGCTGGCGCCGGGCGAGACGGACGTCCGCAGCTTTAGCGTCACCTTGCTCTAAATGTGACAATGTGACAGTCCCTTTGTCACATTCCGCCACGATAAGCCCTCTGCCACCCGGCAGGGGGCTTATCTAGGTTAATCTTCTGCGAACGCCCCATCGATGCCGCTGCTATACTATCCTGTTCTGTTGTTGATCAAACAATATGGGAAAGGCATCAGATGAAACCTCGACTACAGCGCGACGCGCAGGCCCAGCCGGTGTGCAGTCGTCGCATCTTCCTGGGTAGCGCTCTCGCTGCGAGCGCTTCCGTCGTCGCCGGCGCGCTCGCCGGCTGTCAGCGTCCGTCCACGCTCAAAGTGGTTCAGCCCACGACGGGCGGCGGTCGCGACGACCTGTCCGATTCCGTGATCGGCAAGGATAAGATCCGCATTGGCATGGAGGCGGCCTACGCCCCGTACAACTGGCAGGTTTCCGAAGCCAGTGAGTACACCATTCCCATCGACAACGTGCAGGGAGCCTACGCCGACGGCTACGACGTGCAGATCGCCAAGATCGTCTGCAAGGCCCTCGGTGGCGAGCCCGTTGCCGTCAAGCAGAGCTTCTCGGGCCTTATCGATTCACTCAACAACGGCCAGATCGACCTCATCATCGCCGGTATGAGCGCCACGCCCGAGCGTGAGGAGTCCGTCGGTTTTTCCGACCCGTACTTCATTGGCTACTTTGGCCTGTTCGTAAAAGAGGGCTCTCCCTACCAAAACGCCACCAAGCTCAGCGACTTTAGCGGTGCCACGGTGCTCGGCCAAAAGGACACCATGCTCGACACCGTCATCGACGAGATTCCGGGCGTTGTGCACAAGAACCCGGTCGACTCCGTCCCCACGGTGTTCTCGAACCTGCTGCAGGGCACGTGCGACGCCGTGACCTACAACACCGAGAACGAGAAGGGCTATATGGCCCAAAATCCCGGTATCGTCCCCATCCATTTTGCCGAGGGCGAGGGCTTTAAGCAGGAGGTCGCGGCAAATGTCGGTTGCCGCAAGGGCTCGGACAAGCTGCTTAAGCTCATCGATAAGACGCTCAAGGGCATTAGCCAGGAGGAGCGCGACCAGATGTGGGACGCGTGCCTCGATCGTCAGCCGGCATAGGGAGGCAGCATGAAAACCATCAATCGTCTGGCCTCCTTTATCAAGGCCGACCACCGTTATGTATACCTGGGCACGAGCGTTATCGCGGCGCTCGGCCTGGCGTTTAGCCAGCGCAATCCCACACCGCTGAGCTTCTTAGCCCCCACCGGTATCTTCCAGGATTGCCTATGGGCGATTCTTTGGGCCTGGATTGTCGTGTCGGCGGCGGCGCTCGTCACCAAGCTTATGCACTGGAGTGACTATCGCGAAAAGTCGCCGTTCGCATCCGAGCGTTTCCGCCACGGCGCGCGCCTGGGCAGCTATGTCGTGGTCGCCATCGCGGCGATCTTTTTCGTGGACCGTTGCGTCATGTCGTTTATCGACCTGGTGCAGGTGAGCATTGTCTCGGATTCCAACCCTAGCGACTTTTTGTCGAGCCTGGTCTACATGACCTACAAGAGCGGCGACTTCTTTATCCGCGGCATCGAGATCACCATCGCGCTTGCGACCTTCGGTACCGTCATCGCCTTTTTCCTGGCGCTGCTCTTTGTGTTCCTGCGCATTCAGACCTTCGATCGCGTGGACAACGACCTGGTGCGCTTCTTTAAGAGCATCGGCCGCGGCTTTGCGACCATCTACTCCACCATCGTGCGCGGCACGCCCATGATGGTCCAGGGCCTGCTCATCTATTACGCGGGCTTCACCGTTTTGCGCGGCATGGGCTTCGAGACCGCCCAGGCCAACCAGATTTGGAGTACCTTCACCGCCGGCCTCGTCACCATCTCGCTCAACTCCACCGCCTACATGATGGAGGTCCTGCGCGGCGGCATCGAGTCCATCGATCCCGGCCAGGCCGAGGCGGCGCGCTCGCTGGGCCTGTCGCAGTGGCAGGCCATGCGCAAAGTCGTGTTCCCCCAGGGCATTAAAAACGCGATTCCGGCGCTCACCAACGAGCTCATCATCAACATCAAGGATTCGTCGGTGCTCTCGGTTATCGGCGTGTTCGACCTCATGTACGCCACCACCACCGTCGCCGGTGTGTACTATCGCCAGATGGAAGTCTACTGCGTGGCGCTCGTGGTCTACCTGATCCTGACGCTCGTGGCGAGCCGCCTGCTCGAAGCCTTTGGCAAAAAGCTCGGCGCCGAGGCCCCTGCCACGCTGCCCAGCTCTAACTAGGCTTAAGACGAGGAGAATCATCATGGCAGATACCGCCACTACCGGCGTTGCGGCCGCCGCACAGACCAATGAGCCGCTCATCCGCGTCGAGGGCCTGCGCAAGAGCTTCGGCTCGCTCGAGGTACTCAAAGGCATCGACCTGTCCGTCAAATCAGGCGAGGTCGTCACCATTATCGGCGCCTCGGGCTCGGGCAAGTCGACCTTCCTGCGCTGCCTCAACCTGCTCGAGACCCCGGACGCGGGCCACATCTGGTTCCACGGCCAGGATCTTACGGCCGAGCGCTGCAACATCAACAAACTCCGCGAGGACATCGGCATGGTGTTCCAGGGCTTTAACCTGTTCAACAACATGGACGTGCTCGACAACTGCACGCTTGCACCCGTCACGCTCAAAAAGATGAGCAAGGCCGAGGCCGAGAAGGCCGCGATGGGGCATTTGACGAGCGTGGGGCTCGAAAAGTTCGCGCACGCCGCCGTGGGTCGCCTGTCCGGCGGTCAAAAACAGCGCGTGGCCATCGCTCGTGCCCTGTGTATGAATCCGCAGATCATGCTGTTCGACGAGCCGACCTCCGCGCTCGACCCCGAGATCGTGGGAGAGGTGCTCGAGGTCATGCGCAAGCTCGCTGCCGACGGCATGACCATGGTCGTCGTCACGCACGAGATGGCCTTTGCCCGCACGGTGTCCGACCGCGTGGTCTTTATGGACAAGGGCGTGGTGCTCGAGGATGCCGCGCCGGCCGAGCTCTTCGGCAACCCCAAGCACCAGCGCACTCGCGAGTTCCTCTCGCGTTATCTCGAGGACAAATAACCGACCGCAAACGCTTACGTGGCAGGGCCGCTCCGGTGGGGCGGCCCTCGTCATCACAATCGAAAGGATGTCATGGCCGAGGTTTGGCGCTTCTTTGCGCATGAGAATGATTTTGCCGATTTGGACGAGGCTGGCGCGTGCGAACGCTTGGGCCGTGTGCTGTCGTTTCCGGCCATCTCGAGCATGGATGCCGAAGCGGTGAACTGGCAGCCGTTCGACGACCTGCGCGCCTATATGCAGCAGGCGTGGCCGCACGTGTTCGCGGCGGGCGAGGCCGAGCTTATTGACCATTCGCTATTGGTGACGCTTGGCGGTTCCGACCCCGCCCTCAAACCCGTCATGCTCATGGGCCACATGGACGTGGTTCCCGTGGTACCAGGCACCGAGGCCGACTGGACGCATGCCCCCTTTAGCGGACATGTGGACGACACCTACATTTGGGGTCGCGGTGCTATCGACATGAAGGACCAGGTCGCAGGCATTCTCGAGGCGGTTGAGTATGCGCTGGCGCACGGCTGGGAGCACGAGCGGACGCTGCTGCTCGCTTTTGGCCAGGACGAGGAAACCACGCAGTACGGCGCGGGAGCAATCGGCCGCGTGCTCGAGGAGCGCGGTGTTGAGCTCGAATACTTGATCGACGAGGGTGATTATCGCATCGTTTCGGCTGCCGAGTACGGCGCGGGCGAGGGCTGGCTTATGCATGCCGACCTTGCCGAGAAGGGCTACGCCGACATCGTGCTCAAGACGAAGAGTGGGGGCGGGCATTCGTCTAACCCCTACGGCGGCACATCGCTCGAGGTGCTGAGCCGTGCTATCGCCGCAATCTGCGATATCGAGTGGTCGACGCGTGTGACCGATCTGCTTGCCGCACAGCTTGTCGAGCTGGGGCTCTACACGGCGGATGAGATTGCCGCCAACAAGGACGCCATTGTTCGCGATTGCCTCGCCAGCAAGAAGCTCTATCCGCTCGTGACGACCACCTGCGCGCCGACCCAAATCGAGGGCGGCAGCACCGGCGCCAACGTGATGCCGCAGGATATGTGGGCCAATATCAACTTCCGCATGCTCGAGGGCACGGGCGTGGTTGATGTCGTGGCCTGCTGCCGCGAGGCGGTTGCCGCGGCGGGCCTTGCCGGACGTGTGGAGGTCGAACTTGGCCCCGGCAGCTCCGAGCCTTCGCCGTCTCCGCGCATCGGCGGACCGGGACTCGAGGCCGTCCGCGCCATCGCCGCCCGCTATTTCCGCGATCCAAAGGGGACGGAGGAAAACGGATCATCGGCGGCGGGCGGGGCTCCTGTCAGCATCGTCCCCTCAACCGTGATCGGTGCGACCGACGCTGCCAACTACCAGCGCATTTGCCCCGAGTGCATTCGTTTTTCGGCGTTTGTGGTCGACGATGACGAGTGCGACCGCGGCGTCCACGGCACCAACGAGCGCATCACCCGCCGCGCCTACCTCCAGGGTGTCCGCTTCCTCATCGCTCTGCTCCACACGCTCTAGCCAAAAAGCAAGCCCTTGGTGCAATGGGGTCAGGTTTGTTTGCACCAATCATTCCGTGCGGGTTATATGCAGGTTTGCCTGCGCACGCTATCATGTATGGGTTAGACCGCAACTATGTACCCCATACACGAAGGGATGCGCATGTATCTGAAGATCGACATGTTCTAGCCGGGCTTACCCCCGCAGTGGCGCCATGCGCCCCATCAGTTCTGCCGATTTTCACCTTCACGCATATAAAGGAGTCCTGCCATGCGCGACAAGCTCGAAAAGATCATCAAGGCCTACGAGGAGCTCGAGAAGAAGCTTTCCGACCCGGCCGTCGCCTCCGACATCAAGGAGTTCACGCGTCTCAACAAGGAGTACGCGCACCAGTCCGACCTCATTGCCGCTTCGCGCGAGTACATCGGCGCGCTCGACGACATCGAGGCTGCCAAGGAAATGCTCCACGATACTACCGATGCCGATGAGAAGGAGATGCTCCAGATGGACATCTCCGAAAACGAGGCCAAGCTTCCCCAGCTCGAGGAAGATATCAAGTACATGCTCATCCCGAGCGACCCCAACGACGACAAGAACACCATCGTCGAGATCCGCTCCGCCGCCGGTGGCGACGAGGCGGCCATCTTTGCCGGCGACCTGTACAAGATGTATCAGCGCTTTTGCGAGTCGCGTGGCTGGAAGACCACTGTGCTCGATTCCAGCCCCAGCGAGGCCGGCGGCTTTAAGTCCATCGAGTTCAAGGTCGAGGGCGACCGCGTCTACTCCGTCATGAAGTTCGAGTCCGGCGTGCACCGCGTCCAGCGCGTTCCCAAGACCGAGTCCCAGGGCCGTATCCAGACCTCCACGGCAACCGTCGCCGTGCTTCCCGAGGCCGAGGAGATTGACGTCCAGATCAACCAGTCCGACCTGCGCATCGATACTTACTGCGCTTCGGGCCCTGGCGGTCAGTGCGTTAACACCACCTACTCCGCCGTGCGTATCACCCACCTGCCCACCAACACCGTGGTGCAGTCGCAGGAGCAGCGCTCCCAGATCCAGAACCGCGAGGTCTGCATGCAGATGCTGCGCGCCCGCCTCTACGAGATGGAGCTCGAGAAGCAGCAGGCAGAGCTCGGTGCCGAGCGCCAAAGCCAGATCGGCCACGGTAACCGTTCCGAGAAGATCCGTACCTACAACCAGCCCCAGGACCGCGTGACCGACCACCGCATCGGCTTCAACTCCACCTACAACGGCGTCCTTCTGGGCGACCAGCTCGGCACCGTGATCGAGGCGCTCGCCGCCGCCGAGCGTGCCGAGAAGCTGGCACAGGCTGTGTAGTAGGTTACGCGGTTTTACCAAACCGCGTAACGGCTCGACGCTGCAAACGCCCCTAAGCGGCAATCTGACGTTCAATCGTCGGTCGCGTACCGAAGTACGCTTCCCTCCTCTTTCACGTCACCTTGCTCGCTTAGGGGCGTTTTCGCTGACTTATGCTCAACCTGCGGCGCCTTAGAGGTGGTCATTGGGGACGTTCTTAAATGACTAGGTTGGGTAAATTACTTTTCGAGTTTATTTAATCTGCTTTGTTAGAAATTAAGCTGCCTACCTGCTCAAAGTAATTAACAGCCTGCATCTGTTATTGATAATATTGCTCGAAAAATCGTCCAAGTAGTCGTGGGGCGATTTTTGACGCGTCGCGCGTCAAGCGATGTGGTAAGCGTTTGGTTAGATATTGGTCAGTTTTGGGGCAACCTTGCCAAAAGCTTGACGAATGCAAATCTAGACGTCGGCGAATGAACACTTTGAGCGAGCCCGGTGCAAAATTCTGGGCTGATTCTCGATAATCGCCTCCAATCGCCCCTTGCCAAGCGCTGGCCTCGCGTACAATCTGCTCCGACATTCGCGCGCCGCCCGGCGCTTAAGAGGGGAGGACCCCATGGCAAACGAGATCTGGACCATCAAGCGTTGTCTCGAGTGGACCAAGGAGTACCTGGCCGAGCGCGGTGAGGAGCATCCCCGTCTTTCTGCCGAATGGCTGCTGTGCGCAGCCACGGGTCTGGCGCGCATCGACTTATATATGCGCATGGACGAGACGCTCGACGCAGCGCAGCTCGAGACCATGCACGCGGCGGTCGTCCGTCGTGCGAAGGGCGAGCCGTTGCAGTACATCACCGGTAGCACGCAGTTTCGCATGATCGACGTCGCGTGCGCCCCCGGCGTGCTCATCCCGCGCCCCGAGACCGAGATGCTCGTCGAAGAAGTCCTCAATTATCTGGATGCCGAGGTGCTGAGCCCCGAGGCCGCCGCCCGCCAGCGCGTGGAGCTGCCTTGGAACGATGAGGTCGAGCAGGCGCGCAAGGCCGAGGCCGCGCTGGCCGACGAACGCGCGACCGCCGAGCGCCGTGCCGCCAACCTCACAGCTGCCGACGAGGCGGCGTTGGGTAGCGACGTGCTCGGTAGCCGCGCCTATGCCGAGGAGCTTGCCGATCGCGAGGCCGAGGAAGCCGCCGCGCAGGCGGCAGAGGTCGAGGCCATGGAAACCCCCGAGCCCGAGCTCGACGAATACGGCATAGCCATTGAGGGCAACGACCAACAGACGACTCCCGCGCAAGATGCCGCCGAGGCCAACGTGCCTGCCCCAGCCGAGCCCCGCACTGCCCGCGTTCTCGAGGTCGGTTGCGGCACGGGCTGCATCTCGCTCTCTCTTGCCTGGGAGCGCCGCAGCCATGTCACCTGCACCGCTACCGATATCGAGCCGCGCGCCATCGAGCTGGCCACCAAAAACCGCGACGCGCTCGGGCTTACGTCCGATGAGGTCGCCTTCAGCCTCACAAACCTGGTGAGCTCTATCCCCCGCGAGGAATGGGGCACCTTCGACGTGCTCGTCTCCAACCCGCCTTACATTCCGACCGACGTTATGCGCTCGTTGCCGCACGAGGTCAAGGACTTCGAGCCCGATTTGGCGCTCGAGGGCGGCGCCGACGGCCTCGATATCTTCCGCCGTCTGCTCAATGCAGCGCCTTACATGCTGCGCGCCGGCGGCTTGTTTGCCTGCGAGCTCTACGAGGGCGCCCTCGACGCCGCGGCCGAGCTCTGCCGCCAGGCGGGCCTCTCGGACGTGCGCATCGTCCGCGACCTCACCGATCGTCCCCGCATCGTCCGAGCCATCGTCACCGAGCCCAAACAGCGCCAGTAACATTTATTAACTGGTTAGCAAAAATTATAAAGTAGTTTATAATTAGGACGGCTGAAAGAGGTCGGCCCATGCAACCTCCTACCTTTCGGGAAATCATTGCCCTACTCAAGCACGATGGATTCGTGAAGGTCGCGCAAGTCGGTAGTCATGCTAAGTATGTTTACGGTGACCGCGTTGTCACCGTGAACGGTTCTGGTGGTGATCGACCAAAGAAGGGCACGTGGGCAAGTATTCGTCGCCAAGCTGGATGGTAGTTGGAGGCAAAATGAGGCAGCGATTTACCTATGACTGCGTTCTCATAAAAGAAGACGACGGTTACTGCGCTAGCTTCCCGCAGATTCCCGGCGCCTTTGCCGATGGCGATACGCGCGAAGAAGCGATTGCCCATGCCACCGAGGCACTGATGGCGTTTTTGGCCGACGACCTCAACAACGGTTTGACTCCGGCAGGGTACGAACGCTCGGCCGAGGTCGTGACCCTTTCAGTCGAAATCGACCACGAGGACGCTCGGGAAGCGGCGTGCCGAACATTTAAAGACGCAGCTCTGGACCTCAAAGTTTCCGCTCCGCGGATTACCGCGCTGGTCAAAGCCGGAAAGCTCGATGTTGAACTCGTCGACGGCCGTCGGATGATAACGATAGACAGCATCGAGCGCTACGCCGCCCAAGAACGCCACGCCGGCAGGCCAAAGAAGTTCGTCGCAGTCCAATAACCCCCCTCACTTTCACCGACTACTAGAGCCGCTCACCAAACCAACATGCGCTCTGGGCAAATAGGTTGAACGTTTCGTGCGAGAATGCCCCACAGTAAACAAACTTTCACCAGAGCGTAAGGGGCTGGCATACACATGCAGACGGTCTATCGGGTATTCGAGGGAGCGCGTGAGCCGCATCGGCTCGCCGTCGAGCGTACGGCCGAGGTACTCCGCTGTGGCGGCTTGGCCCTGATCCCGACCGAGACCGTCTATGGTGTCGCCGTGGCAGTCAACGCCTTCTCGGACGCCCTGCCCCAAGATACAAGCGAATTCCCATCGTGGCCGCGTGATCCGCAGGCTGCCGTCAATGGCGCCGCAGTGCCCGCACTCGGCACCGGTTACCGTCGCATCTTTACCCTCAAGCAGCGCGAGCTTACCCAAACGGTCGCCTGGCTGGTCGGTGATGCCGGGGCCCTCGACCGCTACGGTGTAGATATTCCGGAAGGGGCCCGCGCGCTTGCCCGACGATGCTGGCCGGGCGCCCTGACTATCGTGGTCAAGGCAGCCCCCTGCGTGCCGACCTTTATGCGCGCTGCCGACGACACGGTGGCCCTTCGCGCGTCGGCCTCTCCCGTGGTCCAAGCGCTCATCCGCGCGTGCGGCAGTCCGCTTGCCTGCACCAGCGCCAACACGCACGGCGCGCCCGCGCCGGCAAGCTTTGCCGACGTTGAGGACCGCATTCTGGAGGGGGTCGATGTGGCCGTCGACGCGGGCGAGACCCCGTGCCGCGACGCTTCGACCATCGTGGCGTTTAAGCATGGCGAGCTCCGGATCCTGCGCCAAGGCGCACTTCCCGCATCAGAGATCGAGCGGGTCCTGTCCGACCCGATGCAATAGAAAGGTGTAAGCGATGTCGTTGAATCTAGGTAGCCTGGGTATGGAAGACGCCTCGTTTAGCTTTGGCGGTTCCTACATCATGGCGCTCGACTGCGGCACCACCTCGGTACTCGCGACCATCGTCGACGAGTACGGCTGCATCGTCGCCCAGGCGCGTCGTAGCGTCAAAACCAGCTTCCCGTGCCCCGGCTGGGTGGAGCAGGATCCCACGGAGGTGCTTGCCAGCCAGATCGGCGTGATGATGGAGGTCCAGTTTAAGAGCGGCATCCATTCCGATCGCATCGCCGCCATCGGTATCTCCAACCAGCGCGAGACCACGGTGGTGTGGGACCGCATAAGCGGCCAACCCATCTATAACGCCATCGTGTGGCAATGCCGTCGCACCGCACCTCTGATCGACGAGCTGGTCGAGAAGGGCTGCGAGGAGCTGGTGCGTTCCCGCACCGGCCTTACGCTCGACCCGTATTTCTCGGCCTCCAAGGTGCAGTGGATTCTCGACAACGTTGACGGCGCACGCGAGAGCGCGGCGGCGGGCGACCTCATGTTTGGCACCATCGATACCTGGCTCATCTACAACCTCACCGGCGGCCAAACCTTTGCCACCGACTACACCAATGCCAGCCGCACAGCGCTCTTCAATATTCATACGCTGGACTGGGACGATGACCTGCTGGCGCTCTTCGACATCCCGCGTGCCATGATGCCCGAGGTTCGCTGGAGCTCGGGCGACTACGGCCGCGTCGCGAGCGACATCATGACCAACATGCCGCCCATCATGGGTGTGGCGGGTGACCAGCAGGCGTCGCTGTTCGGTCACTGCTGCTTCCATCCCGGCCAGACCAAAAACACCTATGGCACGGGCTGCTTTATGCTCATGAACACCGGCGACGAGATCGTCGAATCCAAGAATGGCCTGGTCTCCACCATCGGTATCGCTGCGAACGGCAAGGTCAGCTATGCGCTCGAGGGCTCTATTTTTGCCGCCGGCTCAACGATGAACTGGCTGCGCGACAACATGGGCGTTATCTCCAACGTATCCGAATCGGCACAGCTCGCCTCCTCGATCGGCGATAACGAGGGATGCTACTTTGTCCCCGCTTTTGCGGGCTTGGGTGCACCTTGGTGGGACGCGCACGCCCGCGGCATCGTATGCGGTCTGACCGGCGCCTCGAGTCGCGCGACCATCGTGCGTGCCGCTTGCGAGTCCATGGCCTATCAGAGCTATGACGTGCTGCGTGCCATGGAGCAGGACGTGGGTCTTTCGATCGAGCGCCTGTCCGTCGATGGCGGCGCCTCGCGCAACGAGTTCATCATGCAGTTCCAGGCAGACTTGCTGGATATCCCCGTACTGCAATGTGAGTCGGTGGAGACAACGGCGATCGGTGCCGCGTATCTGGCGGGCCTCGCGGTTGGGTATTGGGAGGATCTGGAGGAGCTGGAGCAAAACACCCAGATCGTCAAGACATTCCATCCCCATATGTCCGTTGAGCGTCGCGAGCACAACCTGGACGGTTGGCACGATGCGGTCAAGCGTTCGCTCAGCACCGCTCAGTAGGGTTGTGACGGAGCGTTCGATACAACAAATCGCTAAACTTATGCATGGCGGGCGGCGGCAACATCGCTGTGCGCCATGTCAGCAAGGTCGTTTTGCGGCCGCAACGAAAGGGGCAATCAACCCATGACCGTTACCTACGATGCGTCCCGCGTGACGCTTGTCGACCATCCGCTCGTCCAGCATAAGCTGTCGATCCTGCGCGACAAGAGCACCGGCACCAACCAGTTCCGCCAACTCGTACGCGAGCTCGCGCTTTTTGACGGCTACGAGGCCATGCGCGACCTGCCCATGGAGGATGTCGAAGTCGAGACTCCCATCACCACTGCCACGTTTAAGCAGCTTGCCGGCAAGAAGCTCGCCATCGTCCCCATTTTGCGCGCGGGCCTTGGAATGGTCGATGGCATCCTCGACCTGGTGCCCTCTGCCCGCGTGGGCCACATTGGCATGGAGCGCGACGAGGTCACCCACGAGCCGCATGAGTATTACTGCAAGATGCCCAAGGATATCGACCAGCGTATCTGCCTGGTCGTCGATCCCATGCTCGCCACGGGCGGTTCTGCCGAGATGGCTATCAGCTATCTGCGCGAGCGCGGTGTCAAGGACATCCGCATGCTGTGCATCGTCGCGGCCCCCGAGGGCCTCAAGTCGCTGACCGAGAAAGACCCCGACGTGCATATCTATACCTGCGCCATCGACGACCACCTCAACGAGGCCGCCTACATCGTCCCCGGCTTGGGCGATGCCGGCGACCGCATCTACGGCACGCTGTAGTCGTCGGGCCTTGTCGGCTACGGTCACAAATACGAAGAAATGGTGCGCGCGGGCGAGTAAAAGACGTCCACGCGCACTCCTGTTAACGGACGTTTAGCCCAGAGGGGTTCGCGAAAAAACGTATTACCGTACCTGCGGCATAAAGAAGGTCTTAAGAAAACGAACAGGTGCGTATTAACCGATGCTTTTTCGGTTGTACTTTAGCGATTGGCTCGTACAATAGTCACCAATGTTTGGCGGGAACTGTTCTGTGAAGCGTTAAAAAGGAAAGTGAGGACGCCAGTGTTTCAGGTAGCCGATCTGCTCGCTATCGTTGCAGGCGCCATCGCGGGCGCAATCGCCTTTCTTCCCTTTGTTTTTACGCTCAAGCCGGTTCTTGACGATAAGCAGAATGCGGACATGCTCAAGGGCATGATGAGTCTGGCGGTCTCGGCAATCGCCCTGCTCGTCTTTACCTTGGTTGTGTTTGCGTTGTTCGGAGAGGCATTTCGCATGTTCCTTCTGGGCGAGGCGATCGGCTTCGTGGCCTTTATGGCCGCCTGCACGGTTCGTGTCGCCAAGGCGCTGCGAGATCCTCATGAGGTCGAAAGGTAAGTCGTGGAAATTTTTGAAAAGCTGCCTGATGAGATTAATCATCTGGTCAGCGAGTTCAGCTCCACCCCCGTCGTGGGCGATCTAAGCTGCGGCATCACGCAGTACTCGTTTTGGCTGATCGTCTCCACGATCGTGCTCCTGATCGTCCTGGCCGTGTTCAAGAAGAAGCAGACCCTGGTTCCCAAGGGCTTCTTCGTCAACGGTTTCGAGTACATCATCGAGTACGTCGAGAACGATATCGGCAAGGGCGTTGTGGGTGAGAACTGGAAGAAGCACTTCCCGTTCCTGTGCTCGCTTTTCCTGTTCATCCTGATCAATAACATGATCGGCCTGATCCCGGGAATGAAGCCCGGCACCGGCGCAATCGGCTCCACCGCCGCGCTCGCCATCTTCGCCTTCGTGTACTTCATCTACTACGGATGCAAGGCTCACGGCGTGATCGGCTACATCAAGAGCCTCGCCCCGCAGGGCGTGAGCTTCCCGATGAACGTGCTTGTGTGGGTCGTCGAGCTTTTCTCGACCTTCCTGCGCCTCATCACGCTCGCCGTCCGTCTGTTCTGCAACATGTTCGCAGGACACGTGGTCATGGGCTCGTTCGCCATCATGGCGAGCATGTTCATGCAGCCGCTGCTTCAGCAGGTTTCCGCGGCCCACGCCGTCGGCGCCCTGCCCTCGCTGGCCTGGCTTGCCATCCTCATCCTGATCTATGCGATCGAGCTTGTGGTCGGCGCCATCCAGGCTTACGTCTTCACGGTCCTTACCGCCGTGTATGTCTCCGAGGCAGAGGAGGTCGCGGAGGAGGAGTAGTCTTCCGTTCGCGCCTTAAAGGTAAGGCAATTCGTTAAACCGCCGGTGCCCGTACCCATGGAGCCCGGCAGTTATAAAAAGGTTATCCTGCGTGAAATAAGACACGCACGACAAAGGAGGAATCGTGGGAGTTATCGGTTACGGTCTCGGTGTTATCGGCGCTGGTCTTGCTATCGGCCTGTCTGCTCTGGGTGCTACGGGTGCTATGGCCCGTCAGCCTGAGGTCCAGGGCCGCGTGTTCACCGTCTTCATCATGGGCTCCGCCTTCGGCGAGGCTCTGGCTCTGATCGGCTTCGTTGTCGCGCTGATCGTTAAATAGCACGGAGCGTCAAGTATGAATCTTTCATCCCAGAAGAGCGCGATCGCACTCTCCGCGTCCGCGGCCGCGCTGCTCATGCCGGTTTCCGCGTTCGCCGAGGACGGCGCCGCCGGTGCGGACATCCTCATCCCTAAGATGGCGGAGTTCATCCCGGCGCTTATCGCCTTCCTGATTATCTGGATCGTGCTGGCCAAGGTCGCCCTGCCGGGCATCATGAAAACCATGGAGGAGCGCGGCAAGAAGATCGAGGAGAGCCTCGACGAGGCCGAGAAGACCAAGCAGGAGGCTATCGCCAAGCGCGCTGAGTCCGACTCGATCGTCACCGACGCCCGTCGTCAGGCTGCCGACATCGTTCTCGAGGCCCGTAAGGACGCCGAGTCCGAGCGCGCCCGTATCATCGAGGCTGCTCACAAGGAGGCCGAGGAGATTATCGCCAAGGCCCACACGACCGTCGAGGACGAGCGCAAGTCCATCTACGCCGGTGCCGCGAGCTCCATCGCCGACCTGTCCGTTGCCGTCGCCACCAAGATCGTGGGCGAGGCACTCGAGGACGAGGCCGGGCAGAAGAAGCTCATCGAGCGCTACATCCAGGAAGCAGGTAGCCTGAATGCCGACTAGCCGCTATCAGGACAAGGTGCTCGAGACATACGCGCGCTCCCTTCTGGAAGCCGCTAAGGCCGAGAACCATGTGTTCGAGGACCTCGAGATGATCGAGCGCCTGGCTAGCGCCAGCCCCGAGATCATCGCCGTGCTCGACACCATGTCCAAGCGCGACCAGCTCGACCTTCTTCCCAAGGTGGCAGCTGCCTTTAAGTATGTTGCCGAGGAAGACGAGGATGTAGTGGGCGTGACCGTCACCACGGCGATCCCGCTCGACGACGAGCTGCGTCAAACCATCACTAAGAAATGCGAGCAGGACTTCGGCCGCAAGGTATTCCTTATTGAGCAGGTCGACCCGTCTATCGTGGGCGGCCTGGTGCTCGAGGCCCGCGGCGAGCGTCGTGACATTTCCGTCAAGACGCAGCTGCGCATTGCGCAGGAGACCCTCGCAAACTCTGCTAATTCGTACGGAGGTGAAGCCTAATGTCCGAAACCCTCAATGCCCAGGATATCGCCAAGAAACTGCAGGAGCAGCTCACGAGCCTCTCCGCGACGGTCGATACGCATGAGGTTTCAACGGTCGACGAGGTAGGCGACGGCATCGCGCGCGTCTCCGGCCTCAAGAGCGCCATGGCAGGCGAGCTTCTGGAGTTCAAGAGCTCCGATACCGGTGAGACCGTCTTCGGCCTTGCCCAGAACCTTGACCGTGACGAGGTCGGCGCCGTTCTGTTCGGTGCCGTCGACTCCATCAAGGAAGGCGACGAGTGCCGCACCACTGGCCGCATTATGGATATCCCCGTGAGCCGCGCCATGCTCGGCCGCGTCGTCAATCCGCTCGGCCAGCCTATCGACGGCCTGGGTGACATCGTCGCCACGCATCGTCGCCCCATCGAGTTCAAGGCCCCCGGCGTCATCGACCGTACCCCGGTGTGCGAGCCGGTTCAGACCGGTCTGTTGGCCATCGACTCCATGGTGCCTATCGGCCGTGGTCAGCGTGAGCTCATCATCGGCGACCGTAAGACCGGTAAGACCGCTATTGCCATCGACGCTATCCTCAATCAGCGCGGCAAGGGCATGGTCTGCATCTATGTCGCCATCGGCCAGAAGGCCTCCACGGTTGCTAACATCCGCGAGACCCTCGCTCAGCACGGTGCGCTCGACTACACCATCATCGTTTCGGCCACCGCTGCCGATTCCGCCCCTATGCAATATATCGCGCCTATGGCTGGTGCCGCTATCGGCGAGTTCTTTATGTACAACGGCGAGGACGGTAAGCCCGCCAGCGAGACCAACCCCGGCGGTCACGTGCTCGTCATCTACGACGACCTGTCCAAGCAGGCCGTGGCCTACCGCCAGATGTCGCTGACGCTGCATCGTCCGCCCGGACGCGAGGCCTATCCTGGCGACATCTTCTACCTGCACTCTCGTCTGCTCGAGCGTGCCGTCAAGATGTCCAAGAAGAATGGCTACGGCTCCATGACGGCACTGCCGATCATCGAGACCCAGGACGGTGACGTCTCGGCCTACATTCCGACCAACGTCATTTCCATTACCGATGGTCAGATCTACCTGCAGTCCGAGCTCTTCTTCCAGGGTCAGCGCCCGGCAGTCGACGTGGGCATCTCCGTGTCCCGCGTCGGTGGCGATGCACAGACCAAGGCCATGAAGCAGGTCGCCGGCAATCTTCGTCTGGACCTCGCTTCCTATCAGGAGCTCGCTGGCTTTACCCAGTTTGGCTCCGACCTCGACGAGGCTACTCAGAAGCAGCTGACCCATGGTGCCCGCATGACTGAGCTCCTTAAGCAGCCGCGCTACAAGCCGTTTGAGGTTGGCGAGCAGATCGTTACGCTGTTCGCCGGCAACGAGGGCTTCCTGGATGACCTGGAGATCGCCGACGTGCTGCCTTTCCGTGCCGAGCTCATCGAGTACATGGACAATGGCTTTGGCTCGCTGCTCGACAAGGTTCGCGCCAAGAAGATCGACGACGACACCAAGGCCGAGCTCTTGCGTGTCATCGGTGACTTCAAGCAGCAGTTCATGGCCAAGCACCATGCCGATACGACTGGATCAGAGGAGAACTAAGCCCCATGGCCAACCTTCGCGACATTAAGAAGCGAATCTCCTCGGTTACCACGACCAAGCAGATCACGCGCACGATGGAGATGGTCTCTACGGCCAAGATCCGTCGTGCCCTCGATCGCTCCAAGCAGGCCGAGCCCTATAAGGAGGCGCTGACCGACGTCATGTTGACGGTCGCCGGCGACGCCTCCTGTTCGGGCACCGATCCCATGCTGCAGAAGCATGAGAGCGTCAAGCATGGCCTGATTGTCGTTATTGCCTCGGACCGCGGCCTTGCCGGCGGTTTCAATACGACGGTGGAGCGCACGGCCGAAAAGCTCGCCGCTTCTTGGGCGAACGATGGCATCGAGTGCGAGATCATCGCGTGTGGGCGCAAACCGGCCACGTATTTCCGCGACCGCGCAAACGTCGTCATGCATTTTGAGGGCAACTCCTCCGAGCCCGATTTCAATCAGGCTCGCATGATTTCCTCTCATATCTGCGATGCGTATCGTGCCGGCGAGCTTGACCGCGTCGAGCTTGTCTACCACCACGCCAAGAACCGCGTGGATCAGGAGCTTCGCGTCGAGCACTTGCTGCCGCTCGATCCCGAGATGATCGCTATGGCCCACGGTCCGCGTAAGAACGAGACCGACGCCCCTAAGCGCATCTCGTCCACGTTCGAGTTCGTGCCCTCTCCCGAGCATGTTCTCGGCAAGCTTGTACCGTCGTATATCCTGACGGTCATCTACCAGGCCCTGATCGATTCGGCGGCCGCCGAGCAGGGTGCACGCCGCAAGGCCATGCACTCCGCGACGGAAAACGCCACCGCGATCATCTCGACCCTTACCCGCACGTATAGTCGCGTGCGTCAGGCTTCGATCACGACCGAGATTAACGAGATCGTTGGCGGAGCCTCAGCATTGGAGGAACAGTAATGGCTAATAACACCGTACAGCTTGCGGTCGAGGAAGCCACCAAGAAGACGACTGCCGGTGATGGTCGCATCGTGCGTATCATCGGCCCTGTCGTCGACGTCAAGTTTGACGGTGCGGTGCCCCCGATCTACAACGCGCTCACGGTCGAGGCCGAGACCCCGATCGGTCACCTGAGCACGATCCTCGAGGTTGAGAGCCAGCTTCCGGGCGGCGTCGTCCGCACGGTCGCCATGTCCTCGACCGACGGTCTGCAGCGTGGTCTCATTGCCACCGATACCGGTGAGCCCATGAAGATGCCCGTTGGCCCCAAGACACTCGGCCGCATTTGGAACGTCATGGGCAAGCCCGTCGACGGCAAGCCTATGCCCGAGGTGGAGGAGTTCTATCCCATCCACCATGCGGCACCTCGTTTTGACGAGCTCACCACCAAGACCGAGATCTTCGAGACCGGCATCAAGGCCGTCGACCTGCTTGAGCCCTACATCCGTGGCGGCAAGACAGGCCTGTTCGGCGGCGCCGGCGTCGGCAAGACCGTTCTGATTCAGGAGCTCATCAACAACCTCGCCCAGGAGCACGGCGGCACCTCGGTGTTCACCGGCGTCGGCGAGCGTACTCGTGAGGGCACCGACCTGTTCCTCGAGATGAGCGAGTCGGGCGTTATCGACAAGACTTGCTTGGTCTACGGTCAGATGAACGAGCCGCCTGGAGCGCGTCTGCGCATCGGTCTGGCCGGCCTTACCACCGCTGAGTACTTCCGCGATCGTGGCCAGGACGTTCTGCTGTTCATCGATAACATTTTCCGCTTCTCCCAGGCCGGTTCCGAGGTTTCCGCACTGCTGGGCCGTATGCCGTCCGCCGTTGGCTACCAGCCCACGCTGGCAACCGAGATGGGCGACCTCCAGGAGCGCATTACCTCGACCAAGACGGGCTCCATTACCTCCGTCCAGGCTGTCTACGTCCCCGCAGACGACCTGACCGACCCGGCGCCTGCCACGACGTTCACCCACCTCGACGCTACCACGGTTCTTTCGCGTAGCATTTCGTCGCTCGGCCTGTTCCCGGCCATCGACCCGCTCGCGTCTTCTTCCGACGCCCTCGATCCCTCGATCGTCGGCGAGGAGCACTACCGTGTCGCCGTCAAGGTCCAGGAGCTCCTGCAGGAGTACTCCGACCTTCAGGACATCATTGCCATTCTGGGTATGGACGAGCTGTCCGAGGAGCAGCGCCTTACAGTCAACCGTGCCCGTAAGATTCAGCAGTTCCTCTCGCAGTCCTTCCATGTCGCCGAGAAGTTCACAGGCAACCCCGGCGTCTACGTCCGTGTCGAGGATACCGTCCGCTCCTTCGCCGAGATTGTCGACGGCAAGGCCGATGATCTGCCCGAGCAGGCATTCCGCTATGCCTCCACGATTGAGGACGTGCGTGAGCGCGCCCGCAAGATGGAGGAGAAGTAGGTTATGCGTATCCGCATCGTGTGCCCCGTGAGCCTCGCCTATGAGGGTGACGCTGCGTTTGTGTCGATTCCGTCTACGGATGGCGAGTTTGGCGTTCTGCCTGCTCACTCCAGCGAAATCTGCACGATCGACCGCGGTTACGTTCGCGTTTCCGATAAGGCCATGGGCACTGTCGACCACACGTTTGCCGTGGCCGGCGGCTATGCCCAGGTTGCGGAAGATGTCGTGACCGTCCTCGCCGAGCGCGCTTGCGATTTGGCGACCGTCGACGCCGACAAGGTTAAAGCTGATATTCAAGGTTTTGAAGAGAAGCTGGGTAATTTGTCGGAGGATGATGCACGCCGCGCCTACCTCTATAATGAAATCGCATGGTGTAAGCTCAAGCTTGCCCAATAGTCAAACGTTTTAGCGTTCGACCATTTGCGAACACATCATGCCCGGGATGGCCCAGCCACCCCGGGCATGCTTTTTGAAAGGGTAGACCTTGGATATTATCCGCGTTGAGGGTGGCCACGCCATCGGAGGCTCCGTGCCCGTCTCGGGTGCCAAGAACTCCGCGCTCAAACTCATGGCGGCAACGCTTCTGGCGCCGGGCAAGACGACGCTGCAGAACGTGCCCGATATTTCCGATGTCCACGTGATGGGCAAGGTGCTCAAGGGCATGGGCGCCACGATTGAAGTTCTCGATGAGCACACGCTCGAAATCGATACCTCCCAGGTTGATTCCTGGGAGGCTCCCTACGAGCTTGTCGCCAAGATGCGCGCCTCCACGGCTGTGATGGGCCCCCTGCTGGGTCGTTTCCATCGCGCCAAGATCGCCATGCCGGGCGGCTGCAACCTGGGTGCTCGCAAGATCGATATGCATATCTTGGGTCTCGAGGCTCTGGGCGTCGAGTTCGACACCGCCCACGGCTACATCAACGCCAGTGCTCCCCAGGGTCTGCACGGCACCACCGTCACGCTCGAATTCGCGAGCGTGGGCGCCACCGAGAACCTCATCATGGCTGCCGTGCGCGCACAGGGCACCACGGTTATCGACAACGCCGCCCGCGAGCCCGAGATCGTCGACCTTGCCAACATGCTCAACGAGATGGGTGCCAAGATCGTCGGCGCAGGCACGCCCGTCGTGACCATCGAGGGCGTGGAGGAGCTGCATCCCGTTACCCATTGCGTGGTGGGTGACCGCATCGAGGCCGGCACCTTTATCGTCGCCGGCGCCCTCATGGCCGATGAGCGCGGCGTCGATGTTACGGGCTTCTGCCCTATCCACCTGGGAATGGTGCTCAAAAAGATGGAACTTATGGGCATCGAGTGCGAGCGTATCGAGAACGGCGTCCACGTCAATCGCGTCGAGCGCATCAGGCCGGTCGATATCCAGACGCTTCCGTTCCCGGGTTTCCCGACCGACATGCAGGCACAGATCATGGTGCTTTCGGCCCTTGCCGACGGAAGCTCCGTAATTACCGAGAACATCTTCGAGAACCGCTTCATGTTCGCCTCCGAGCTCGTGCGTATGGGTGCCGATATTCGTATCGAGAGCCATCACGCCATGATTCACGGCGTCAAGGGCTTCTCGGGCGCACAGGTCACCTCACCCGACCTGCGTGGCGGCGCGGCGCTTGTGGTTGCCGGTCTTATCGCCGATGGCGTTACCGAGGTCTCGGCCATCCATCACATCAAACGTGGCTACGAGCGGTTTGTCGAAAAGCTGCAGGCGCTTGGCGCGCATGTCGAACATGCCACCGTTCCCGATCCCGTCATCTACTAATGCAGGTTGCCTATGTTTAACAAGAAGCCCCTAGCGGATAACACCCGAAGACCCTCGACTGGTGCGCAGGCCAAGATCTACAGTCGCGACAATGTCGCACGCTATTCCGAGCGCGCCCGTCAGCGCCGTCGCGGCCGCACGGTTCGCCGTGTCGCGCTCATCGCCGTGCTCGGTGTGTTGCTGAGCGCCACGACCGCTGCAGGTCTGTGGTTTGCCACTATCATGGGCAAGCTTGGCGACTCCAATGTCATTACCAACAACCTGCGCCAGATTCTGGTCGATACCAATGAGGCAAAAGATCCGTTCTACGTGTTGCTTCTTGGTACCGACGGTCGTCCGGGCGAGGATACGTATCGTGCCGACTCGATTATCCTGGCACGCATCGACCCCACGCAAAAGCAGGCGACGCTCATTTCCGTTCCGCGCGACACCAAGGTCGTGTACAAGGGCGAGACCATGAAGATCAACGCCTGCCACACCGTTGGCGGCGCCGAGGCCATGGTCCAGGCGGTCAACGAGCTGTGCGGCGTGCAGATTTCTCACTATGCCGAGGTCAGCTTTGACGGCATGCAGTCGCTTATTGATTCGGTTGGCGGTATCGACATCAACGCGACCGACGACGTCGACGATCCCGAGCACCTGGATATTAAGATTACCGCTGGTCAGCAGCATATGGACGGCGCTACTGCCCTTACCTATGCCCGCTGCCGCTATACCTATGCCGACGGCGATTACACGCGCATGCGCCATCAGCGTCAGGTGCTTGGCGCCCTTGCCAACCAGATTCTCAATAACTTCGATGCCACGAAGATCTTTGGCCTGGTTAATTCGCTGTCCGATATGCTCGTAACCGATATGAGCGTTCAGGATATCGTCTCCACGGTTAATGCCATGCGCGGCATGGATGTCGAGGGCATCTACTCGGCCAACCTGCCTTCGTATGCTGACGACAGCACTATGATCGACGGCGTGAGCTATGTCTTTGTCTACGAAGACGAGCTTAAGGAAATGATGGCCCGCGTCGACGCCGGTGAGGATCCCAAGGGCCCCAACACCATGGGCCTTTCAGACGGCTCCAGCTCCACGATCGGTGACCTCAACAACAATACGTCCGAGGACTACGCATATGGCACCGCGACCTCGTCGGGTGGCTCGGACGATTCCGACGATTCGAGCGACGGCTCCGATTACTACGAAGAGCCCACCGGTGACGGCAACGGCTACGAAGCCAACTACTAAGTTACGGCGTTTTACCAAACGCCGTAACGGCTCGACGCTGCGCGCCGCCCAGGGCGACAATTTGTCATTCAAAAGGCAGGGCATGACCAGAAGGTCAATGCCCTGCCTTTTTCATGCCAACTTGTTCGCCCTGGACGTCGCTCGCTGACGTTGGCTCAACCAGCGATGTTGTCACTTGCAGTTGGGTGGTCAACGGGGACGTTCTTTCGGTACTTGGGGACGTTCCTTATGTGCCGGCAGTTTGGGACACTCCTTGCGTCAAGAGGCTGGCGCGCGTCAACCTGTTCTCATTGCAGCAAAAATCGCCCCGTTCTCGGTTGAGGACGGGGCGATTCGTCTTTTGGGCTTATGCAGCCAGTCTTATGCGAAACGGGCGACGAGCTCCTGCAGGACGTCGGTCATCTTGACGAGCGAGCTGACCGGGACAAACTCGTTGACGCCGTGGTAACAGTAGCCGCCTGTCGAGAGGTTGGGGCAGGGCAGGCCGCGGAACGACAGCTGTGCGCCGTCGGTGCCGCCGCGAATCGGCAGTACTTGGGGCTCAACGCCGCAGGCAAGGTAGGCTTCCTTGGCAACATCAATAAGCTCGGGATAGTCACGAACGATCTCGGCCATATTTCGATACTGCTGCTTAATCTCGACCGTTACGCGCTCCTCGCCCAGTCGCTGGTTGAGCAGTGCGGCGGCGGCATTCATCAGCTCGAGTTTCTGCTGGAACTTGGCGGCATCGTGATCACGGACGATATAGCGCGCCGTGGCATGGTCGACCGTTGCCGAGACGCCCTCAAGGTGATAGAAGCCCTCGTAGCCCTCGGTGTATTCCGGGCGCTGCTCGTAGGGGAGCAGGGCGTTGAAGTCGCAGAACAGGTTGCCCGCGTTGACCATGCGCCCCTTGGCGTCGCCGGGGTGAATGGACTGGCCCTCAAAGCGAACGGTTGCCTCGGCGGCGTTGAAGCACTCCCACTCAAGCTCGCCAACCGGACCGCCGTCGACCGTGTAAGCGTACTTGCAGCCGAAGGCCTCGATATCCAACAGCTCGGCACCATGACCGATTTCCTCGTCCGGGCAGAAGCAAATGCCGAGCGCGGGATGGGGCAGGGAGGGATCCTGCGCGATGCGTGCGACAAGCGCCATGATTTCGGCGACACCCGCCTTGTCATCGGCGCCCAGCAGCGTAGTTCCGTCGGTGCAGACAAGGTCCTCACCCACCAGGTTGTTGAGGGCAGGAAGTTTGGCGGTGCTCATGGACACGGGCTTGCCGTCGACGATGCCGCAAACCAGATCGCCGCCCTCGTAGTGCACGATGTGCGGCGCTACGCCGGCGCCCGGCGCGACCTCGGTGGTATCGAGGTGCGCGATCAGGCCCAGGGCGGGCTTATTCTCGGAACCGGCGCTAGCGGGAATGTGCGCGCAGACATAGGCGTTTTCGGTTACATGGGCATCGGTTGCACCCAGCTCGCGCAGTTCTTCGGCAAGCACGTTGGCAAGGTCGAACTGTACGGTGCTCGACGGCACCTGGTCGCAGTTGGCATCCTCGGACTGCGTGTTGATCTGGACATAGCGCAAAAAACGCTCGAGGACGTCGGGGTCCGTGGTGGTGTTTTCCATAAAGATCGCTCCAATCTTGGTCGTCGTGTGCAACAAGAACTCTAGCACGGTATGCCGCGGCATACCGCGACGCTTGGATGGGGTAGAATCAGCCATTGAGTGCAGAAGGGACGGATGTTCATGGATACGACAAATAGCTCGCGCGAGCTACACCTAACGGTGGCGAACGAAGACTACTTGGAGTGCATGGTTCGCATCGAAAGCGAAGATGGGGAGACCGGCGGCGTGCGGTCGGTCGATATCGCACAGCGCCTTGGCGTCTCGAAGGCATCGGTCAACAAGGCGGTTTCGGCTCTCAAGGCATCTGAACTTGTCGAACAGTCTCACTACGGCAAAGTTATCCTGACTGACCGTGGGCGCGAGGTCGGCTCGGCTATCTGGTATCGCCATCGTCTGGTCCGCACGTTTTTGGTTCAGGAGCTCGGTGTCGAATTTGAGCGAGCCGATTCCGAGGCCTGCATGATGGAGCATGCTCTATCCGAGGACACGATGAACCGCTGGCTCGCCTATCTCGAAAAGCAGGGAATCAGCGTCGAGGAATAGCGGGATATATATGGATACGAGTTATTACAACCGCTTTGGTGCCGAGGAACTTACGCGCCGCTTGTCGAGCGAGACCTTGTTGGCGCAGGGCCCCATGGGCAGTGTTCTGTTGAGTGAGTACGATGCCGCCGACATTCCACCGGCGTTTTGGAATCTGGCAGAGCCGCAGACTGTTTCTCGTATCCATCGCTTGTATGTCGCCGCCGGCGCGCAGGTGCTCATTACCAACACCTTTCAGGCATCAAGCTATGCCCTCAAGCACGACCAGATTGCGCCGTCCGTGGCGGAGGTCAATCGCGGGGCCGTCGACGATGCTCGCCAGGCGCACCCACAGCTGCTGCTGGGCTCGATGGGCCCGATTTGTATTGAGTGGTTTGCCGAGGACTCTGCCGAGTATCGTGAAATCCGAGGCATTGCGCGCGAACAAGCGCACGGCTTGCTCAATGCTGGTGTTGACGGTCTGCTGATCGAGACGGTGACGTCTATCCGTAATTTGCAGCCCATGCTTGCCGGCGCCCGAGATGCCGCCGACGGTATGCCTGTCCTGGTGAGTTTTGTCGTTGACGATAAAGGCGACCTGTTGGGCGATGGCCTCAACATCGAGGCAGCCGTTTTGTACGCCGAAAAACACGGCGCAAACTCGGTTGGTGTTAATTGCTGTTCGCTTGCGGCCGCGAACGCGGCGGTGCCCAGGATGGTTGCATCGGCGACTACTCCCGTCACGGTGCGTCCCAACGCGGGAAATCCGGTTCAGACACAGGATGGTCCCGTGTGGCATGAGGACCCCGAAGCCTTCGCTCGCGCATGCGTCGAGTGGAAGCGGGCGGGCGCCGCAATGGTAGGCAGCTGCTGCGGAACCACGGCGGTTACGACAGCCGCTATGGCAGATGCGCTCAATATATAGAACCCGAAAATGGGAGTATCGAATCACCGCCCCCGCTGGGGCGGTTTTTGTTGTCGGTGCGCACCTCGACGCTTTTGCCTAAACGGTGAACGAGCGTGCCGGCGGCTTGCCGGATGCCCGTTGCGGGTATACCTCATGCGTACCATGATCCAAACACTGCGAGGTGTCTGCGCGTGTGCGCGATAATTCACTTTGGAACTGACGGTTGGCGAGCTCGCGTCGACGGAGACTTTACTATCAACAACGTCGCTCGTGTCGCTGATGCTATCGGCAGGCTATGGCAAAAGACGAATCCCGGTAAAACGGTATATGTAGGATTTGACACTCGGCCGCAAGCGCGCGAGTTCGCCGAGCTCGCGGCGGGCGTGATTGCCGCCCACGGGCTCGATGCCGTGCTCGTGTCTCGACCGGTGCCGACTCCCGCTCTTACGTGGGCGGCTGCGTATGACGGCGAGGCATGCGGCGCGCTTATGGTGACGGGCTCACATCATCCGCAGGGCTATCTATGCCTCAAGCTGCGGATGGGTGATGGCTCGACGGCCAACCAGGATGTCATCGAAGAGCTCGAGGAGACGATGGCCGCCGAGCCGCTGGGGCTTGAGGGGCAATACCGCACGGCAGATATCATTCCCGACTATATGCGAGCGGTGGCATCGTTTGTCGACGCGGATGCCATTCGCGCCGCGCATATGCGTGTGGTGGTTGACCCCATGGGCGGAGCTGCGCAGGGATATCTTGCCGACTTGCTTCGAGAGCTTGGCGTCGAAGTCCATGAGATTCACGCCGACGAGACGACCGATAGGGGAGATATCTGCCCCGACCCGGTCGAGCCGTGGGTGGATGCTTGTGAGCGCGCAGTTGTCGAAGACGGGGCGTGCGCCGGTCTGGTGACTGATGGCGACGCCGATCGTATCGGCGCGGTTGATGAGCGCGGCAGATATATACATCCACATCAGATCATGGCGCTCGTTTTGGGCGATTTGGTCCAGTATCGCAATCTGAAGGGACGCGTCGTCGTCAACCTTTCATGCTCCACGCTTGTGCGTCGCATTGCCGAGGCACTCGGCTGCCGCGTGGTCATCAAGCCCGTCGGTTTTAAATATATAGCCGCCGAGATGAAGAAGGGCGGCGTTCTCGTGGGCGGTGAAGAGGCCGGTGGTATCGGTATCGCCGCGCACATGCCCGAGCGCGACGGCATCCTTGCCTGCCTGATTTTGTGCGAGCTCATGGCCAAGACCGGCGCGCCCTTGGGCGTGCTTATCGATCAGCTCGAGGCGAGCTTTGGCAAGACGAGTTACGGACGTCGAGATTTGCGCCTTGAGGCCGAGGATGCCGAGACGTTGCGCACGCTGCTTCCCGGCGTGAATCCCAAGTCGATATGCGGCAAGGCGCCGCAGAGCGTAAGCCATATGGACGGCTTGCGTCTGGCATTTGAGGATGACACCTGGCTGCTGATCCGTCCCAGCGGGACCGAACCGGTGGTGCGCGTGTACGCCGAGGGCTTTTCGGTGGAGGAGCGCGATGAGCTGCTAGATGCCGGCTGCGCTTTGGCCAGGGGCGCATATCGGCTATAGCCAAGGGGCCACTCTATATAAAGATGTGCTCGGCAAGCGGTAGCTATCAACTGGCAAGCGTCAGTTGAGGGCACAGTTGTGTAGGAAATGTGTGCGCCCAGATTCCCGCCCCCGGGGCCCCTCCGGTCTGGCAATATATCTCCTTGCCGCGCGGCCCGGTGGGACCGGATGGACCGCA
>CABSAD010000007.1:0-46773 GCA_902475615.1 uncultured Collinsella sp.
CGACACGCATAAAAAGCCTCCCATTTCTCATGTCCAAGAAATGGGAGGCAGTTCAGTGCGCAGCGGGGGTTCTTTCATGTCCGAGGACGTCCGCGAAGGTTAGCCCTCAGATCCTGCGGTGGGAGACCTAGGCCTCGTTGTACACCGTCTTGAGCTTCAGCAGGTGAGCGTAGCGGTCCATGGCGGCCTGCTCGTTCTCCTTGAAGAGCTCCTCGGCGCGCTCGGGGAAGGAACGCGTCAGCGAAGCGTAACGGGCCTCGTTCATCAGGAACTCCTGATAACCGCCCGCGGGCTCCTTGGAATCGAGCGAGAACTTCTTGCCGGCAGCAGCCTCGGGGTTGAAGCGGAAGAGGTTCCAGTAACCGCACTCGACAGCCTTCTTCATCTCGGCCTGGCAGTTCTGCATGCCGCCCTTCTTGATGGAGTGCATCTCGCAGGGGCTGTAGCCGATGATGAGGGACGGACCGTCGTAGGCCTCGGCCTCGTGGATGGCCTTGAGGGTCTGAGCCGGGTTGGCGCCCATGGCGACCTGCGCCACGTAGACGTAGCCGTAGCTCATGGCAATCTCAGCCAGGGACTTCTTCTTGGTCACCTTACCGGCAGCGGCGAACTGAGCGACCTGGCCCAGGTTCGAGGCCTTGGAGGCCTGACCACCGGTGTTGGAGTAGACCTCGGTGTCGAAGACGAAGACGTTGACATTGTGGCCGGAAGCCAGGACGTGGTCCAGGCCACCGAAGCCGATGTCGTAGGCCCAACCGTCGCCGCCGAAGATCCAGAAGGACTTCTTGGTGAGGTAAGCCTTGTCGGCGAGGATCGCCTTGGAGGCGTCGCAGCCGCACTTCTCGAGCTCGGCAACGTAGGCAGCGGCAGCGGTCTTAGAAGCCTCGGCATCGTTGACGGAGTCGATCCAAGCCTGACCGGCGGCCTTGAGCTCGTCGGACGGACCGTCAGCGGCGATGATCTCCTGCGTAGCAGCGATCAGCTTCTTCTGAACGGCCTCGTAACCGACGGCCATGCCCAGACCGTGCTCGGCATTGTCCTCGAACAGAGAGTTGTTCCACGCCGGGCCGTGACCGTCCTTGTCCTTGCAGTAAGGAGCGGTGGCAGCGGGGTTGCCCCAAATGGAGGAGCAGCCGGTGGCGTTGGAGATGAACATGCGGTCGCCGGCGACCTGGGTCACCAGACGTGCATAGGCGGTCTCGGCGCAGCCGGCGCAGGAGCCGGAGAACTCCAGGTAGGGCTGCTTAAACTGGCTGCCCTTGACGTTGGCCGCGATGAGCTCCTTCTTCTCGGAGACGTTCTCGACCATGTAGTCCCAAACGGGCTGCTGGTCCATCTCCTGCTCGGTGGGAACCATCTCGAGGGCGCCCTTGGGGCAGACCTTGACGCAGTTGGTGCAGCCCATGCAGTCGAGCGGGGACACGGCCATGGTGAACTTCATGCCCTTGGCCTTGGGGCCCATGGCGTCGAGCGTGCGGGTAGCCTCGGGCGCGGCGGCAGCCTCGTCCTCGGTCATCGCGAACGGACGGATGGTGGCATGCGGGCACACATAGGCGCACTGGTTGCACTGGATGCACTTGGTCTCGTCCCAGTGAGGAACGACCACGGCGACGCCGCGCTTCTCGTATGCGGAGGCGCCCAGCTCAAACTGGCCGTCAGCACAATCGACAAAGGCGGAAACGGGCAGGCTGTCGCCATCCATGCGATCGATGGGCTCGAGCAGGTTCTTGACCTGCTGGGCGATGGCGGACTTGGTCTCCTCGGAGAGCTCGACGGGAGCGGCATCCTCGGCAGTTGCCCAGTCGGCCGGAACCTCGAACTTGCGGAAGGCGGTAGCGCCGGCATCGATGGCCTTGTGGTTGGCGTCGACGATGGCCTGGCCCTTCTTCATGTAGGACTTGGTAGCCGCGTCCTTCATGTACTGCAGGGCGTCCTCGGCGGGCAGGACCTTGGCCAGCGCGAAGAAGGCGGACTGGAGCACCGTGTTGGTGCGCTTGCCCATGCCGACCTTGGCAGCCAGGTCAATAGCGTCGATCAGGTAGACGTTGACGTTGTTGTTCGCAATGTAGCGCTTGGCCACGGCGGGCATGTGCTCGGCGAACTCCTCGTCGCTCCACTGGCAGTTGACCAGGAAGGTGCCGCCCGGCTTGACGTCACGGACCATCTTGAAGCCCTTGACGATGTAGCTGGGGTTGTGGCAGGCGACAAAGTCGGCCTTGGTCACATAGTACGGCGAGCGGATCGGGGAATCACCAAAGCGCAGGTGCGAGACGGTGACGCCGCCGGTCTTCTTGGAGTCGTACTGGAAGTAGGCCTGAACGTACTTGTCGGTGTGGTCGCCGATGATCTTGATCGAGTTCTTGTTGGCGCCGACGGTACCGTCGCCACCCAGACCCCAGAACTTGCACTCGATGGTGCCGGGGGCTGCGGTGTTGGGCGCATCCTCGGCCTCGGGCAGGCTCAGGTTGGTCACGTCATCGACAATGCCGATGGTGAACTCGCGCTTGGGCTCATCCTTCTTAAGCTCCTCGAAGACAGCGAACGCGGACGCGGGAGGCGTGTCCTTGCTGCCCAGGCCGTAACGGCCGCCGACGACCTTGATGCCCGTCTTGCCGGCCTCGTAGAGAGCAGAGACGACGTCCTGGTAGAGCGGCTCGCCGATGGAACCCGGCTCCTTGGTGCGGTCCATGACGGCGATCTTCTGGACGGTCTCGGGGAGAACGTCGACGAAGTGCTTGATGGAGAACGGACGGAACAGGCGGACCTTGACCAGGCCGACCTTCTCGCCGTGAGCGTTGAGGTAGTCGATGACTTCCTCGAGCACGTCGCAGAAGGAGCCCATGCACACGACGACGCGATCAGCATCGGGAGCGCCGTAGTAGTTGAACAGGCCGTAATCGGTGCCGAGCTTTTCGTTGATCTTCTTCATGTAGCCCTCGACGACGGCAGGGAGCTCGTCGTAGACCTTGTTGCAGGCCTCGCGGTTCTGGAAGAAGATGTCGCCGTTCTCGTGGCTGCCGCGGGTGTGCGGGTGCTCAGGGTTGAGCGCGTGATCGCGGAAAGCCTGGACGGCGTCCATGTCGCACATCTCGGCAAGATCCTTGTAGTCCCACATGGCGACCTTCTGGATCTCGTGGCTGGTGCGGAAGCCGTCGAAGAAGTTAAGGAACGGGGTCTTACCCTCGATGGCGGCAAGGTGAGCCACCGGCGAGAGGTCCATGACCTCCTGGACGTTGCCCTCGGCGAGCATGGCGAAACCGGTCTGGCGGCAGGCCATGACGTCGGAGTGATCGCCAAAGATGTTCAAGGCGTGGGAAGCGACGCAACGCGCGGAGACGTGGAAGACGCCCGGGAGCTGCTCACCCGCGATCTTGTACATGTTCGGGATCATCAGGAGCAGGCCCTGAGAAGCCGTGTAGGTGGTGGTCAGAGCACCGGCGCCCAGCGAACCGTGAACGGTACCGGCTGCACCAGCCTCGGACTCCATCTCGACGACCTTGACCGGGGTGCCAAAGATGTTCTTGCGACCCTGGGCCGCCCACTGGTCGACGTGGTCGGCCATCGGGCTGGACGGCGTAATGGGATAAATTCCCGCTACCTCGGTGTACGCATACGAAACATATGCGGCCGCCTCGTTGCCGTCCATAGACTTAAACTTACGCGCCATATACCCCTCTCCTCTCATATAGGTATACAGGCCCCGGCGATTGCCGGGATGTTGGCGTGATGGGATTTTCGCTGTTGCTTCCAATCATCTGGCAGGCAGACTGAGCAGCAGGTACATGGCGTGGAGAGAAGGCATGCCAAGGCGAGGGGCGCTTGCGCACCGCAGGCCTAGCTACCCGTCTTGCACATGGCCGAGCGCCGCAAAGGCCGCATGCCGGATGCTCCCGGGCACGCCCCGGCGATGGGAAGCGCCCGCAACGGAAATCCGTATGCGGGTTTATTGTACCCCGCCGTCAAGCCATATTTCGGCAAATATAGGTGGCCGGTAAAGGTTTACCCCGGGTGACTGCCGGGAGCAAAAATGATCCCTTGGGGACGGAGGAAAACGGATCACCGAAGAGGCGTTCGACCCCGGTGATCCGTTTTCCTCCGTCCCCAAGGGATCATTTGGCAGGACTGGCTAGAGAGCGCCGAGGAGGATGGCGTAGGTGGTGGATTCGCCGAGCCTGAGCTCGTCACCGGGGTTGAGCTGAGCGGAGCGGCCGGGCTCGACCTGGGTGCAGACGTTCGTCGCGCCGTTTACCACCACGGTTCCGTTGGTGGACGACAGATCCTCGACGTACCAGACATTTTGGTCATCGCACCACACGTGGGCATGGCAAGCCGAAACGTCATCGCCCACATCGGTGATATCGCCCTCCCCCGTCGCCAGCGCGCCGATCTCCACGCCCTGCTCACTCGGCTGAATCCAGCGCGGAGCGCTCACCACGTAGCCGTTTTGCACGCGAAGCAGGCCCAGCGGATGCGCAGGCGCCGCCTCGTGATCGCCCGTGACCGTCGAGGTGCTCAGCGAGCGCGGCGTCGACGTGGCGCCGCCGCAGGTCGCATGAGCGTAGTCGATGGCATAGGTCACCGAGGATCGAACATCCGCCGAGCAGCCGACGGCGACAAACAGCACCAGCACGGCCTCAGCACGCTCGGCGGGCATAAGCTCCGCCGCCTGCGACAGGCGCTCGACCGCATTGCGGTAGAGGCTCGTATCCTGATGGCATTCCTCGAGCGCCCGCACCATGGGCTCGCCGGCGGGCCCGCACACCATGTTGATCACCGACGTGGCATTCATGGGATTGCGGCGGCGCAGGGCAAGATGCGACATGATGCGCGCGGCCGAGGTGCCGTAATCGGCAAAATAGCGCTCCTGCAGTGTGCCGACCGGAGCGCGCACGATAAAGCGCGAGACCCAGGAGCGATCGGCGGCGCGGCTCTGGGGGCTGCGGCCATCGGCCAGCGGACGGCTCGAAAGCACCATGCCACATAGCTCGATATGGCTCAGGTGCGCTGCGCGTTTAAAGATGTCGAACATGGCTCCGCACGGGGTGAGCTTGATTTGAGATGCCATGGCCTAGACCTCCTTGGTCGTTGAACTCGTATCGGACGACGTCTCGGTCGTCCCGACAAAGGCGCGAACCGCCGCGGCACCACCGGCAAGCGGCGTCACCGTCTGGGTTTTTGCGCGCCGCGGCGCCGCGACGGGAAGCTCAAAGGCAAAACCCATCGACAGCAAAAACCATACGAGCGTGTATGTTGCAATTAAGGCGGCAACAAAGCCGCTCGCTACGGCGCGCTGGGAAAACACGGTGCATGCAACCGTGATCAGCACCGGAACCTCGCAGGCAGAAAGCGCCAGTACGCCATGCAGGAACCCCGTGCGACGATCGTGCGCCATGGCGCCGGCGGCAATACCCGCCATGCCCGGCAGCGCCAGCGCGAGCGCGGCAACGATACCCGGCAGCGTACCGGACCACGAAATGTACCCCACGGCAACCGTCGCACGAGCACCAGACGCCAGCAGTGCCGCCGACACCACCACAACGGCCCATACGAGGCCGCAGGCAGACGCAGCGCCGATCATCGCAGCTTGACGGACCACGCGGCCGGACGCGTCCATGGGACAGGGCGTGAGCGGCTCGCCGCGAAGCGAGCGACCGACGTTTTGCGCGTAGTGGTCGCAAAACGTTGTAAGCGCCGCCTCCACCGCGGCGGGCTCGGGACGATCGCCCTGATTACACGACAGGCAAGCCATGACCACGTCGAACAACTGGACATCGACAAATGCCAGCGCGTCGCGCAGCTCCTCGGAGTCTGGCTCGAGCCCCATCTGCTGTGCCTGCTCGGCGGCGGCAAGCGCCACATCGGGCTCACGCCGGAGCAGTTGGGTTAGGTCGCAACCGGGCGCATGGGCGCCAGCGGGATAGTCGGGGCGCGTATCCATCTTGAGACGATAGGGACTGGCAATATCGCGTGTCTTTTTGCGCGAACCCGAGGTGCCCGAAGTGCTCGGCGCCACCTCGTACGGCGCGACGCCGGCGATGAGCTCATAGACCGTGCTCGCCGCGGCATACACGTCGATTGCCGGCGACATGCGAAGCATGCGCAGGTCGGGGATATCGTCGGTGAGCATCTCGGGCGGAGCGTAGGCAACCGTCGCTCGGCGCAACGTGGAATAGCGCTCTGTAAAGGACTCCTTGCCGCCGGTTCCCGCCACCGCAGAGGCGGGCTCGAGCGCCAGCGACGAGCCAAAGTCGATGAGGCACAAATCGAACGTGCCCTCGGCAAGTTGTTGGTCGAGCGGCAGGCGCGCCGTGCGAACCATAATATTGGCCGGCGAGATGTCGCGATGGACAAAGCCCTCCCCCACCAGGTTCATGCGGCAGAGCAGGTCAAATAGGTCGCGGCCCAGGCGAGCGGCCACAAGCGGCGACAGGCGACCGGCATCGTCCACGGCAAGGCGTGGGCGCAGGCGGGCAAGCGTCTCGCCCTCGACCCACTCCATGACAATCGCGGGCACACCGTCGACCTCGCCCCATCCATACAGGCGGGGAAAACCTTTAAGACCCGAAAGGGCGCGATGGCATTCGTATTCCTCGCGAAACGCCGCCTTAAACTTGGCGACCAACGCCTCGTAAGCGGCGTCGTCATCGAACTCGTCGCGCGTCGGCAAGATGAGCTGCTTGAGCGCCACGGCCTCGCCCTGGGCATTGACAGCACGCGTCACGCGGCCGATGCCGCCACGGCGCATGGTGGCGTCGTCGGCAAACAGCATCGCAAATCGACGCTGGTAGACGGGTAGCTCGTCCGGGCCCAGCGCAATGGCGGACTCAAACCCTCCAACGCGCGCCAGGCGCAGGCCCACCATGGGATCGCGGTTGAGCGACTGGGCTGCCGTAGAAGCGAGGTCGTTCATCATAGGGCGATCGCCGCCAGACTATTGTTGAAGTTATTGAGCGCAATGTCGTCATCGCCGTAATGCCCCACCCATTGGCACAGGTTGGTGTAGCAGCCCCATAGGTTGGCGTACTGCCGATACCACTTTGAGTGGGGAGAAAACGTTTGCCGGCCAAACTCGGCACGGATGACAAACATATCGTTGGCCAGGTTATCGCACGGCCCGGTATCGCCTGTTGCGTTATAGGTCGAGACCGCACTATTGGCCCGAGAGACATAGCCGTCGAGCATATCGCACTTGGTCACGAGCCAATTGTGGATGCTCTCCTCCTCGGCAGCCGAGAGACCACCCGAGTCCGTGTCGCCGCCGGCACCGCCGTCCGTCGAGCCGCCACTCGAAGATCCACCGCCAGAGGCGGAACCCGAACCGGAACCGCCGTCCGAGCCCGCCGAACCGGTGCCCGAACCGGGCCCGTCCGAGCCGCCGGGCTTACCCGTCTGCTGCGTGTTCTGCTCCTTCTGCTGCTCCGCCTTGTTAACGACAGAAGCCACGCTGCTATTGGAAAGCTTCGTAATGACCTTGGTGTTGGTGAGCACGATGGTCTTGCCGTTTGCCAGCGTGATCTCGTTGGACGCCCGCTCGCCCTCGTCCGCGGGATCGACGCCAAACACGGTGCGCCCGACCACGCTCGCCCACGCATATCCAGTTGTCGTTCCCAAGTCGCTTTTGGCCTTGCGCCCAATATGCAGCTCGCGCGCAGCATGCGCCTGTACCATGGACGGCACCGTCATGCCATAAGCCGAAACACCGGCTATGACCAGTACGAGCGAGCAAGACAGCAGCACATACGCCCGAGGCGCCAGGCCCAGCCGGCGCCGCATGCGCACCGCGGCGCCATGCTTTGTCTGAGTGCCCCCGGGCCGCATGCGTTCTCCTCCAACAAAAACACGCCGCTTAAAAGCGGCGCATTCTTTCATATCCACATTTGAGTGTATCAGCGAACCAAAAAGGTTGCGCAACGAATGGGCAAATACGAGGTGCAAGTGGACCCATCCACGCGATAAGCGGATGAAAAGCATGTTTGTTGCACAACAAATGCATGAACACGTGCCCAATTATGAGCGCCCCGTGCGGCAGGCCGACGGGACATGCCGCGGAGCTGACGCCGCCTAGATCGCGCGGCGGGCCTCGATAGCGCGGCCGAGCGTGAGCTCGTCGGCATACTCCAGGTCGCCACCCACGGGCAGGCCGCTCGCCAGACGCGACACCTCGACGCCCAGTGGCTTGATGGTGCGAGCAAGGTAGCTCGCCGTGGTCTCGCCCTCGATATTGGGGTTGGTGGCGATAATGACCTCGTGGATATCCTCATGGCCCAGGCGCGCCAGCAACTCGCGGATATGCAGCTGCTCGGGACCGATCTTGTCCATGGGGCTGATCACGCCGCCCAGCACATGGTACAGGCCATGGTAGCTGCCCGTGCGCTCAATCGCCTGGACGTCGCGCGGCTCGCCCACAACGCAAATGCGGGTGGTGTCGCGCATCGGGTCCTGGCAGATGGAGCACTCGTCAGCGGTGGCGTAATTAAAGCAGCGGCTGCAAAAGTGGACCTCCTGCTTGACCTCCAGGATGGCCTCGGCCAGGCGGCGGGCCTCCTCGGCATCGGCCTCGAGCAGGTAATAGGCGATGCGCTGGGCCGACTTGGGACCAATGCCCGGCAGGCGGCCCAGCTCATCGAGCAGTTTTTGCAGACTGTGATTCGCACTCATATATATACGTGTCTTAGAACGGCATGCCCGGGATGTTGAGGCCGCCGGTGATGGCGCCCATCTGCTTGTTGGCGAGCTCGTTGACGCCGCGAACGGCCTCGTTGACGGCAGCCATGATCATGTCCTGCAGCATATCGACGTCCTCGGGATCGAGCGCATCGGGATCAATAGTGAGGTTGACGAGCTCCATCTCGCCGTTAACGGTCACCTTGACCATACCGCCGCCGGCAGAGGCGTCGACGGTCTGGGACTTGAGGTTCTCCTGCGCGGCGGCAAGCTGCTCCTGCATCTTGCGGGCCTGCTTCATCATCTGCTGCATGTTCATACCGGCCATGATGGCTCCTTTACGTGCGGCCGCACGCCGAGCTGCAAGGGCAGTCGGAGCGCGGCGGGACTTTCAAACTCAAAAATCGTACCACGGCGCGCGGCGAGAGAGCGGGGCGGACGTGCTACCTCAGTCGATATACATGTCCTGGAGTGTGATACGCCCCAAGATTATGCAAGGTTGCATAATGTCTCAAACCAAATCTAGCAGAGCCGGAACCCGACATTTTTTGCATCCAGCTAGATAGCAAAATGCTAAACCGCCGCTCGAGGTGGCGCTCATGACGGCATGGTAAAATTTGATTGTCAAAGATAGCAATTTGGAGGTGCCCCATGAATGCCCCCGACGCGCTCCAAAACATCCGCTCAAAACACCCCGTTGCATATGTGGTTCTCTATCTCTTTGTCGTCTGGGCATTGCTGGTTGTCATCACCCATGCCATAGCTTTTGGAGCAGAACTGCTGATAGCCAGCTCGGACCAGCCCGTCGTCAAATGGGAGACGACCGATGAGTGCACCGACGGAACCCGAACCATTTACTACAACAGCCCGTCCCTCTACCAAGAGTTCAAGGTCAAGATAAAGGACTCCAAGATTGTCGATGCCGAACTGGGCTCTTTATTTACAATCGGAGCAACCGTCAACGCCGAGCAAGTCGAGTACACGGACAGCCATGCGACGTATCGTATCGACCTCAGCATCCTAGGCCGACCGTCGCGCGCCTGTCTGCTCGAATGCGATATACGCGACACCACACTACACATGTCCGAAATACAGATGCGCCCGGACAAAGAGGCCTCTTCTTGAGCAGCATACCCGCCCGCACGGTTACTCCACCGGTTTGAAGATGGTGGACTGACCGAAGACGCTGCGGATGAGGGCTTTGGCCTCGTCCTCGGTCTGCGGGATACTCGGGGCTGCGCCCTGGTGGCCGAAGGGGCTGCCGGCGCCGGGGTTGGACTCCCAAGGGGCAGCGGGGGCGTCATCGCTTGCGGGAGCGGACGTCGCAGCTGCGGGAGCCGCGGCTGAAGCGGCAGGGCTGGGCGCAGGCACCGCGGCAGGCACGTCGAACGGAGGAAGATCCTCCCCGCTCGCATCGCCGGCGAAGCCGCCGACCATGGCGTCGTCGTAGGGCACCTGCTCGGATTCCCACGACGCAGCCTGCGCAGACGGCTGAGTCTTGGGAGCGGACGCGCGCTCGGGCGCTCGGGGCGCGGGCTCGGTCGGGAGCTTACCCGTAGCGGGGGCGCCGGCGGGGTTGTCGGAGCGCAGCCAGGGGGTCTTGGCCAGGTCGGATGGCTTGGGCACAGGCGCGGCAACGGGCTTGGGCGCGGGGACCGGAGCAACCGGTTTGGGCGCAGCGGGCTCAGGCGCCGACGGGGTCGGTGCCGCCACCGGTGCCGCTTTTGGCTGCGTCGCGCTGGTGCCCGAGGATGCAGTGGCCGCCGAGGACACGGGTTGCAGGTCCGCAGATGCCGCAGCCCGTGCAGATGGAGAATGCTCCTCATGTTGAGGAGCCGGCGTGCCACCCCCATTCAGGACATAGTCGACGGTACGACGACCGAAAACTGCGTTGACTGTCGGCAGGACCACCGACTGCGTATCGGCGCGGCCGAGCATCTTGATGGCAAAGGCTGTGGGGAACGACACCGTAAGCTTAGAGCCGTCGTCCGCCGTGGCGCGGGCGTTAAGCAGAAGAGCCGCGTAGGAGGCTTGCTGAGCTTTGACGCGCTCGACGACCTCGGCCCATTTGCGCTGGAGCTCGCCGGCATCCTCGACCGCGGGGGTCTCGGCGGCGCCGGCGGCAGCAACCTGGGCGGCGCTGTTGGGCTTGAACACCGGCACGGTCGATGCAGCAGACGCGGGAACCGGAGCCGTAACGGGTTGAGGTGCAGGCGTTACAGATTTGGGCGCGGGAGCCGGAGCCGCGGACTTGGGTGCAGGCTGGGCAGACGGAACAGCAGCGCCGCGGTCCCAAGGCATGCCACCCTGATGCGCGGACGTAGCAGCGGGGGCGGCGGTCGCCGCAGGAGCGGCAGCGCGGGCGCCCGAAATGAGCGTCGGCTGCTGGGCAGCAGCGGGTGCGGATGCGGCAGGCGCACTCGCTTGAGCAGCAGCCACGCTCGCCGGTACCGCGGCGTTGGCGACCATGGCCTCCAAGCGTGCCACGCGCTCGGCCAAAGCCTCAATCGTTAGATCGGCCTCGGGACGCGTCAGGCGGGTGCAGGCGATCTCGAGCACCAGGCGCACGTCGCTCGCGCCCCTCATCTCCAGCGCGGCATCGTCAAGCACCGTCAGCGCGCGGGCCAGGCGGTCGGCAGGATGCTCGCCAAAGGCAGCGGCCTCGGCAGCAAGCGCCTCGGCCTGCTCGACCCCGCCCTCAAACAACTCGGCACGGGCACCGGCAACGCAGGCCACATACACGTCGCGCACATGCGCCACCAGGTCGCGCGTCAGCTCAAGCAGGTCATTGCCCTCCTCGACCTGTGCGCGAATGAGCCCATAGAGCTCGGCAATATCACGCTCGGCGATGGCGCGGGCAAACTCGCCCAGAATCTGGTCCGAAACCTCGCCCAAAAGCGAGCGGGCATCGTCCGCATGCACGGCGCCGTTGCCGAAAACGCTCAACTGCTCCAGCGTGGAGAGCGCGTCGCGCATGCCGCCCTTGGCATGGCGCGCCACGATGGCGAGCGCCTCGTCGTCGTAATCGAAGCCCTCCTGCTCGCACACGTAGGACAGGCGATGCTCGATATCCTCGTTGCCGATGCGGTGGAAATCGAAGCGCTGGCAGCGCGAGAGGATGGTCTCCAGAATCTTTTGCGGATCGGTGGTGCACAGCACAAAGATCACGTGTGTCGGCGGCTCCTCGAGCGTCTTGAGCAGCGCGTTGAACGCCGCCGTCGTGAGCATGTGAACCTCGTCGATGATATAGATCTTGTACTTGCCGCGCACCGGGGCAAAGTTGACGGAGTTGATGATCTCCTCGCGCACATTGTCCACGCCCGTGCGGCTTGCGGCATCGAGCTCGTAGACATCGGGGTGGTTGCCCTCGGCGATGAGCTCGCACTCCTCACAGGTGCCGTCGGGCATGCAGCCGCTTGCGCCCTCGGCGCGCGCCGCCTCGGCGTTGCGGCACAGCAGCGCCTTGGCCAGAATGCGCGCCATGGTGGTCTTGCCCGTACCGCGCGGTCCGCAGAACAGGTACGCGTGGGACAGGCGTCCCTCGGTGATGGCGTGCTCGAGCGTCGAGACGATATGCTGCTGGCCCACCACGGAGTCGAAGGTGAGCGGGCGATACTTTCGGTACAACGATTCCATGGGTGCTCCCCCGGGTATACTGAGTCTTGTTGCCGCGACGGCCATGCGGTCGCACGGCATACTTCACTCATAATAACCCGTACGGCGAGCCCGCCGCGATAGGAGTCCAAAGAGCATGGCAGACGCAGAGAGCAACCTCGTTCCCTCCGAAGCAGCCGACCAGGTCGAGGTCGCGCTCGAGGAGCAGGCCGCAGCCGACGACGGCATCCTGTACCTCAACGAGTACCAGTACGAAAACGACCTGGTCACCGACTTCGCCCGCCTGGTCGCCTCACCCAGGCGTCGCGGCTCGCTGTATGTCGCCGCGGCAATTGCCGCGCTGCTCGGCATTGGCATGCTGGTGGCCGGCGGCAACTGGATCAAGTTTGGCGTCGTCCTGATCGTATTCGGCGCCTTTTTGGCCTGGTGGAGCAAAAACTTGCACCACACCCTCGCCCGCGACTTTATCGATGCCGTCGAGGCCGACGAGTCCATGGGCGGCCGCTACCGCCGCGTCGCCGCCAACGAGGACGGCCTGATGGTCTGGGGCAAGAGCGGCAAGTCGCAGTTCTTCCCGTTTGAGAAGCTCGACCACGTACTCGACGGCGAGCGCATCTTCGTGGCCATGTTCGCCGACCAGGGCGTGACGATCCCTAAGGACACCTTTGTGCGTGGTGATGCCGAGCAGTTTGGCTCCTTCCTTAAGGCGCGCATCAACAAAAAACTGCGCATCGAGACCAAACGTAAGAAGATGAAGGCCGAAAAGGCCGCTGCCAAGGCCAAGCAGGAAAGCGAGCCCAAGAATGCAAAGGCCAAACAGCGCAAGCAGAAGAAGAGCAAGAAGAAGCGCTAAGGCCAAGCCAGACAGGCAGCCTCGCATCCCGCCATCCTCGCCATCCGCCTGAGCGTGCTACACTAGCAGCATCTATGCCACCGCGAACGGCTCGGCCCCGCGCCCGCCGCTCGCAAACGAACTTTAAACGCACGAGGGTTGGCCATGCCGCTTTTCTCGCAACATACCGCCCGGTTCTCGCCGGACGTTCCCTTGGAGGGCACTAGCTCTCGCGAGCTGCTCAAGCGGTACCAGCCGCTCGAGACGCTTGCGACCGGCGGTTTTGGCTCCATCGAGATTTGCCGCGACACGCATCTGCGCCGTCGCGTGGCCATTAAGCGCATTCCCCTTATCAACGGCGCTGGCATGCCCGCCAGCGACATCATGGACGTGCTGCGCGAGGCGCATACCGCCGCCATGCTTCAACATCCCAATATCGTGCAGGTTATCGACTTTACGCACGACACCGCCTATGCCTACCTGGTCATGGAGTATGTCGACGGCATGTCGTTGGCCGAGTTTTTGCATCGCGTGGACGGCCACTCGCTCACCTTTGACGAGGCCGCGGCCATTGCCGACGCGCTGGGTCAGGCGCTCACCTTTGCCCATGCAAACGGCGTGCTTCATCTGGACATAAAGCCCGCCAATGTGCTTATCGACCATTCGGGCAATGTAAAGCTCACCGACTTTGGCATGGCGCGGCTGTCGTCTGCCGGCGGCTTTGGCGGATCGCGCGGCGGCACCATCGGCTACATGCCGCCCGAGCAGCTCGACATCGAGACCGGCACGGTCGACGAGCGCGCCGATGTCTTTGCCCTTGCCTGCGTGATCTACGAGGGCCTGTGCGGCAGCGCCCCCTTTATGGCGTCCACGCCCGCCGACTCGCTCGACCGCATCATCGGCGGCGCCACCTATCCCAGTGAGCTGATCCCGCACTTTCCCCCGAGGGCCGAGGCGGCGCTCATGAGCGCCCTCTCCCCCATGCCGCAAGACCGCCCCGATAGCATCGAGGCATTCTGCGACCGACTCCTTGCCGGCTTGGGGAGCGTGCGCGAAGGCCGTCGCAGCTTGGAGCAGATGGTAGGCGAGCTTTCGAATGACGAGTGCGCGGCAGATGATATCGAGCCATCGAGCTACGAGGATGACACCGTCGAGGTCGACCCCGCACTTGGCTGGGCGGGCACGCGCTGGGGCCGCGCACGCAATTACACCATGCGCGGCATCTCGGCACTCTCATGCGGAGCCTTCAGCTTTTTGCTTATGCAGACAGCCGGCGTCGCGGCGCTTCCCGGGCTGGTCGTGGCGGCCGTCGCCATTGGCGCGGCGGCAGGCTTGGCCCCGCAGATTGGCTCGGCCATCTCGGCCGTGGGCTTTTTGGTGCTCATGGCCAACGCCACCATGCAGGCGCAGGGCATCCTGTCGATGCTGCCGGTCGCGGTCATTTTTGCCGCTGCCATGTCCGGTTGGTGGATTGCTTGGGGACGCACCGAGGCAGCTGCGAGCACGACGCTCACCTGCGCGCTTGCGCTGGGTTGCCTCACCGGCGACGCCCTCCTTGCCGCCGGAGCCGCCGCGGGCATCGCGGCGTTTTGGCTCGGCCCGGCAAGCGCCGCGGCGGCTACGGGCATGGGTACACTCTTTGCCCGCCTTGCTGCAGCGGCTCTCTCTGCGGAAGGCGTACTGGGGCTTAGCAATGTCGCCGCAGCGCTGGGAGACGCGCTCCTTCTCGCTGCAATCGTGCTGGTTGCAGCAACAGCCGCGGCAACATCGCTGCTGCTCAATGCTCATGCCAAGCGCGCCGAGCAGGGATCGAACCTTGCCGCCATCGTCGCAATTGCCGTCGCCGGCATCGGCTCGGCCGTATCGTTTTGTCTTGCACACCATATGGAAATTGCCAGCCTTGCGGGCCCGGTCGTCGCCAAGGCGGCGGTTACGGGAATCCTATCCTCTATAATCGTCGGGATATGCCTTTATTTGCTCGGATACCAAAGAACCTATACGGAGAGTGATCTTTCGTGAACTTCCTGAACATCTTCGAGGACCACGTGGCCGGCATCTTCGGTGCCACCCGTGCCCCGTTCTCCTTTAAGAAGCTTGCCAAGCAGGCCGCTCGCGACATGGAGGATCAGACTCTGGTGATCAACGGCGTCAACACCGCGCCGGCGCTCTATACCATCTTGATTGCCGCCGACGACGATCCCATGCTCGCCCCGTTCTATCCCGAGCTTTCGCGCGAGGTCCGCGAGTTTGTGAAAGCGCAGGCCGAAAAGCGCCGCTACGTCTTTGTCGGCGAGCCCCTCGTTCGCTTTATGATCGACCCGCAGCTGCGCGGCGGCAAGTTCTCGGTCTTTGCCGAGAACGTCGATGCCCCTACGCTCGGTCGCCTGTACGAGGAAGAGCGCGCCTACCAAAACGGCCTGGGCCAGAACAACTCGGCCGCGAGCCGTGCCGCCAGCGCCCCGCGCGCCGGCCAGCAGCAGTTTGCCGCCCCGCAGCAGCACCCCGCTGCCATGCCGCAGCAGCAGCCGGCACCTCGTGCTGCCACTCCCGACCCGCTTGCCGTGGCCGACCCCTTTGCGCCCAATATGCCCGATCCCGCCGCCGCACCCATTCCCGTGCCCCAAACCGTCTCGCGCGATGCGCTTGCCGGCATGGGCGGAGCCGCCGCGACCGGCGCCGCCGCTGGCCTTGGCGCCGCAGCCAGCATCGCCTCCAACATGGCAAGCTCTCGCGCCCCGCAGCGTCCGCTCGCCCAGCTCGTCGATGTCGTGAGCGGCGAGAGCCACGCCATCACCTCCGCACAGGTGACCATCGGTCGCGAGCGCTCGGTTTCCGACATCGCCCTGCGCGACCCCAACGTGTCGCGCCGTCATGCCCAGCTCACCTTTACCGGCTCGGACTGGTCGATCGAGGACCTCAACTCCACTAACGGCACGCTCGTCAACAACCGTCGCATCACGCGCTGCCCGCTGCGCAACGGCGACCTGCTGACGTTTGGCCTGAGCACGTTCGAATTTAGGGGATAGTCGCTTATGAACATCGATATCGTCCTGTTTGCAGGCCGCATCGTCCTGGTCGTCCTGCTCTATATCTTCCTGTTTGCCGTCATGAAGACCGGCGTGGGGCTCGTCCGCGGCCAGCGCCGCGACTCGGCCATCTGGACGATCGATGTGGACAAGGGCCCGCGCGGCATCCGCGGCATCCACGTGGATATGCTCGGCCCCGTCATCGTCGGCCGCTCGCCGTCGTCGGACATCTGCATCAACGAACCGTTTGTCTCGGCCTCGCATGCGCGTTTTTCGCTGCAGGGCCCGGCACTTATTATCGAGGACCTCAACTCGCTTAACGGCACGCTCGTCAACGGCCGCCAGCTGGTGGAGCCCGCAACGCTGCGCGAGGGCGACGAAGTCCAGATTGGCGACGTGGTCATGAAGGTGAACCGTCGATGATCGACGAGGAGAACAAGTCCGCAACCATGCCGGAGACGTTGGCCGCCCCCGCGGCCGCGCCGGCTCATGCCGCCCCGACGGGCCCTGCGCCTGTGGAGCCCGAGGACACCGTGTTCTCCCTGCCTCTTTCGCATGTAACGCAAGAATATCCGACGCTGACCGACGACGAGGATACCGAGGACAACGCTGACGGCGGTAACGCCCCCATCGGCGTGCACGCCGCTGCCGAGCAGCCCGCGGTCCCGCAAGACATGCCCGCGCCGGCTCACTTTGCCGAACCCGTCGCCACGGCGATTACCGAGAGCTCCGCGGTATTTGCGGCTCCCGAGCCCGCGGCACCGGTGTTTCCCGTAGCGCCGGCACCCGCCGCAGCGCCCGAGTCCGCATCTGCACCGGAACCCGCGGCGGCGCCCTCCACCGCGGACGCATCGGCGCCCGAAGCCATGCAGCCTGTGGCCAAAGACGTGCCCGCAGCAACGACGGAGGATGTCTCCCAGCCCCACAGCACGCCCGCGCCCGCGCACTTCGCGACGCCCGAGTCTGCAGCCGTCGCCCCGCAAGACGACGAGCCTGTCGACCGTACAACCGAAGAGCCCGCCACGCCCAACGTCGACGACCCGAGCAACGATGCCGACACCGTCTCGCCCGGCGATACGGCCGAGATTGACGTTGCCGCCGTGGAGGCCAAGCTTAAGGACCCCGGCTCGACCATGAGTTTTGAGCCGCTGACCGACGAGCGCATCGAGACTGACTCGACCTACGACGCCGGCACGACCACGCAGCTCATGTGGGGCGCCCGCTCCGATGTTGGCTGTGTGCGCCCGCATAACGAAGACTCCTATCTGGTGCAATCGCCGCTCTTTTGCGTATGTGACGGCATGGGCGGCCACGCCGCCGGTGAGGTAGCCTCCTCCATCGCCGTCGAGACCATTGCCAAGACAGCGCCGCAGGCAGCCGACGCCGCACGACTGGCGGCCGCCGTCGAAGCTGCAAACGCCGCGGTCATCGAGGCTGCGCTCAACGGGCTTGGCAAGCCCGGCATGGGCTGCACGGCAACCTGCGCCTATATCGAAAACGACATGCTCGCTATCGCCCACGTGGGCGACTCACGCGCCTATCTGCTCCACGAGGGCACGCTCATCCGCGTGACCCGCGACCACTCCTATGTGGAGGAGCTCGTGGACGCCGGCGAGATTACGGCAGACGAGGCTCGCGTCCACCCCAACCGCTCGGTCATCACCCGCGCGCTGGGCTCGGATCCCGCCATGTATGCCGACCACTTTACCCTGCATATCGAGGAAGGCGACCGCCTGATCCTGTGCTCGGACGGCCTGTCGAGCATGATTCCCGATAGCGATATCGAAAACATCGCCACGCAGTCCTCGACCGCGCAGATTTGCGTCGACAACCTTGTTGACGCGGCACTGGTCGCCGGCGGGCACGACAACGTCACCGTGGTTGTCGTTGACCTGGTCGACGATGGCGTCATGCGCGAGGCAGAGCGCGTCCGCCGCCGCAACATCACCATTGCCACCGTACTGGGCATCGCTTTTGTGCTGGCGGCAGCCATCTGGGCCTACGCAGGCATCACCGGCTCGTACTACCTGGGCACCTACAAGGACACCGTCGCGGTCTACCGGGGCATTCCCGGCAAGCCGCTCGGCCTTAAGCTGCACTGGCTCGACAGCACGACCACCATCAAACTGTCCGACCTGCCCGAAGACACACAAAATCGCCTTAAGGCAGGTATTCAGCAGACGAGCATCGACGACGCACAGGACACCATCTCCAAGTACCGCCATCAGATCGACGAGGAGCAGACCCGTCAGGTGATCGACGCGCAAACGATCCGCAATAACACCGACCAGGGTTCGACCTCCGAATCGGATTCCGAGAATACCGCCGAACAGTCCGCCGAGGCCGAAGCCTCCGATAAGAATTAGAAAGGGAGTGCCGCTTATGAGTCGCCGTAATACCGAACTGCTCTTACTCATCGCCTCGGCGTTCCCCGTCATCCTGCTGTATGCGATGTACGTGCTCACCGCAGGCGCCGCCATCTCGTTTGAGACACTTGCCGTTCCGATCGGTCTCTTTGCCGCCTTCGCCGCGGCGCATATCGCCGTGCGCATTCTGGCACCCGGCGCAGACCCGGCCATCCTGCCCATTGTCTTTGTTCTTTCGGGCATTGGCATCACGTTTGTGACGCGCTTGGCGCCCACGCTCGCCATCTCGCAGCTCGTCATCCTGTTTATCTCGGTGGCGTTGATGGTAGGTACGCTTGCGCTGGTCAAAAACCTCGACGTAGTCATGCGCTACAAGTACACCTTTGGCATCATCGGCATCATCTTGCTGATGCTGCCCATCTTTATCGGCACCACGATCTCGGGCTCTAAACTGTGGATTCGCATCGCCGGCTTTACCATTCAGCCCGGCGAGTTCGCCAAGGTCTTTATCGTGCTGTTCCTAGCCGGTTACCTGGCCGAGAACCGCGAACTGCTCTCTATCTCCAACCGCAAGATCTTGGGTCTTAAGATTCCGCGTCTGCGCCTGCTGCTGCCGCTGTTCGCAGTCTGGGGCGTATGCCTGCTCGTCGTTGTCTTCGAACGTGACCTGGGCTCGGCCTTGCTGTTCTACACCATCTTCTTGCTGATGCTCTACGTTGCCACGGGTCGCTTCTCGTATGTCATCATCGGCCTTGTGCTCTTGGCCGTGGGGGCCGTGGGCGCCTACAAGTTCCTGTCGCACGTCCAGGTGCGTTTCCAGATCTGGGCCGATCCCTTTAAAGATGCACAGGGTCAGGGCTACCAGATTGTCCAGTCCCTCTTCTCGCTGGCCGACGGCGGCCTTGTTGGCGTCGGCATTGGCAACGGCATGGCCAACAACATCCCCGTCGTCGAGTCCGACTTTATCTTCTCGGCTATTGGCGAGGAGATGGGCCTTTTGGGCGGTGGCGCCGTTCTTATCCTGTTTATGCTCTTTGCCGTACGTGGCCTGACCACGGCAGCCCGTGCCAAGTCCGACCTTGCCGCCTTTAGCGCCACTGGTCTTACGGCCGCCATCAGCTTCCAAGCGTTCTTGATCGTTGGCGGCGTTACCCGCCTGATCCCACTGACCGGCGTCACCCTGCCCTTTATGAGCCAGGGTGGCTCCTCGCTGCTGGCAAGCTTTATCATCGTCGCGCTTTTGCTGCGCGCCGGTGACGAGGCAACCGGTCGCGAGGCCGAGCTCACCGGCACCGGCACCATGGCCGCCATCACCGACGACCAGGTCGCCTCGGCGGCCTCCCCGGCTGGTACGCGCTTCGCCACTTCGTCTTCGTATGCCCGCGGCAGCCACTCCGCCGGCTCGCGCATGCGCCGTCGCCTGCTCGACACGCCCGAATCCGGCGTGCTCGGCCGCGTAGCGCTCGCCAATCGACTGACCCGCGCCGTGCTCGCCTTTACGGCACTATTCGCCATCCTTATCGGCAACCTCACCTATGTCCAGGTCATCAAGGCCAAGGACTATCAGGATATGCCGACCAACAACCACACCATCGCCCGCTCCAAGTACATCCAGCGCGGCTCCATCATCACGTCCGACGGCGTGACGCTGGCCGAGTCGCTGCAACAGGAAGACGGCACCTACGCCCGCTCCTACCCCAACGGAAACATGGCCGCTCACGTGGTGGGCTATGTAAGCCAGCAGTACGGCACCGCTGGTGTCGAGAGCGTCATGAACGAAACGCTCACCGGCTCCAAGGATTACTCCAGCTGGGACAACGCCCTCGCGTCGCTCGCGGGCCAAAACCAACCGGGCAACACCGCCAAGCTTACCATCGACTCGCGCATCCAGACGGCTGCCGAGCAGGCGCTCAAGGGCTTTAAGGGCGCTGTGGTGGTCATGGATCCGCGTACCGGTGCGGTCCTTGCGTGCGCGAGCTCGCCCACCTATGACAACACCAACATCGATGCCCTGATGCAGTCGGGCGGTGGCGAGGACGGCTCCATGTACGACCGCGCCATGGACGCGCTGTACACCCCGGGCTCGACCTTTAAGGTCGTCACGCTCTCCGCGGCGCTCGAAACCGGCACCGCCAGCCTTACCAGCACGTACCAGGCGCCCGGCTCCATGGACATCGGCAACGCGCCGGTCACCAACTACGCCAACGAAAGCTACGGAACCATCAGCCTGCAGCAGGCCTTCGCCGTGTCGTCTAACGTCGTCTTTGGCCAGGTGGCCAACGAGGTCGGCGCCAACTCGCTCGTCCAGTTTGCCAACGCCTTTGGCTACGGTCAAAAGCTCGGTCAGGATCTGACCACCGCGGCCTCCATCATGGCCGACCCGTCGCTCATGACCGAGTGGGAGACCGCCTGGGCCGGCGCCGGCCAGCCTGTCGGCATGGACCACACGCCCGGCCCGCAGACCACCGTCATGCAAAACGCCGTGATTGCCGCCGCCATCGCTAACAGCGGCGTGGTCATGGACCCGTACTTTGTAGCCCAGGTACTCGCCCCGGACGGAACCGTGGTCAAGACCACGCAGTCCCGCTCGCTGGGTCAGGCCGTCAGCTCCGCCACGGCCGACCAGGTCAAGCAGGCCATGCTTGCCGTCGTCCAGTCCGGCACCGGCACCGATGCCCAGATCCCAGGCGTCAAGGTCGCCGGCAAGACCGGCTCGGCCGAGACCGGCGGCACCAACGTCAACTCGATGTTCGTTGGCTTTGCACCTTACGATTCACCCACGGTCGCCATCTCGGTGGCCTTGGAGGATTACGACAAGCATGACGTCGAGGCCGCCAAGATCGCCGGCATCGTCCTGACCGCGGCGCTTGCCGCACAGGGAGCGTGATGCCCATGATCGAATCGGACACCCGAGGCGCGCCGCGGCCAAAGAGTTAGCGGCAACGCGCCACACGGCCCCAGCGGCCACATCGTAGGTACTACACACATCGTTGAGCGAATAGTTATGTTAGGAGCAGGAATGGAACAGAGGGTCCTCGGGGGAAGATACCTCCTCAAGGATAAGGTGGGAACAGGCGGCATGGCGACCGTCTACCGTGCACAGGACCAGGTCCTCGACCGCACGGTAGCCGTCAAGATTATGCTGCCGCAGTATGCTGGCGACGCAACCTTCGCCGCACGCTTTAAGCAGGAGGCCCAGGCAGCAGCCGGTCTCTCCTCCCCCTATATCGTGGGCGTCTACGATTGGGGCAAGGACGGCGACACCTATTACATCGTCATGGAGTACCTGCGCGGTACCGACCTTAAGAGCGGCATCAAGAGCCACGGTGCCCTCGACCCCAAGAAGGTTGCCCAGATCGGCTCGCAGATCAGCTCCGCGCTTTCGGTCGCCCACAAGCACGAGATTATCCACCGCGACATTAAGCCGCAAAACATCATGGTGCTGCCCGACGGCAACATCAAGGTCATGGACTTTGGCATCGCGCGTGCAAAGAACAGCCACCTCACGCAGGACAACAATGTACTGGGCACCGCCCACTACGTAAGCCCCGAGCAAACGCGCGGTCAGGACCTCGGTCCCACCTCGGATATCTACTCCCTGGGCGTCGTGATGTACGAGTGCGCCACCGGTCGCGTCCCCTTTGACGGCGACGACGCCATCTCGGTTGCGCTCAAGCAGGTAAACGAGCTGCCGGTTCCGCCGAGCCAGATCAACTCCGGCGTCGATGCCGATCTGGAGCGCATTATCCTCAAGTGCATGGAGAAGGACCCGGCGAACCGCTTCCAGACGGCAGACGAGCTGCGCCAGGTGCTCAACAACTACCTGTCCGGCCGCGCCGTCAACGTCTCCGAGCCCACGCGCATCATTGGCGCCGCGGGCGACCTGGGCGCCACCAAGACCCGTGAGCTGTCCGACTCCACGCGTGCTATGGTTCGCCCCGTATCGGGCGTAAGCGGACAGACCAACCCCCGCAGCGCCGTTTCGGGTTCCACGGGCTCCTACGAGGTCGATCAGCCCAAGTCCAACAAGAACAAGATTATCGCCGCCGTAGTCGCCGCAATCGCCGTGGTTGGCGTTGTGGTGGCCTTCGCCACCGGGCTCTTTGGGGGCGAGCAGGTTACGGTGCCCGATGTGCTTAACAAGGACCAGCAGACCGCTATCGAGCTGATCAAGGAGGCCGGCCTTGAGGTCGGAACTGTCGACCAGAGCTATAACGACGATGTCGACGAGGGCAAGGTTGCCGAGCAGACCCCCAACGGCAACACTAAGAAGCCCAAGGGCTCCAAGGTTAACCTGGTGATCTCCAAGGGCCCCAAGCCCTCCGAGAAAGTTGAGGTTCCGCAGCTCGTCGGCCTAACCAAGGACCAGGCCGAGGCCGCGCTGGCAAGCGTGGGCCTAAAGGGCAACGCAACCGAGGAGGCCAACGAGGCCGACGAAGGCCAGGTCTTTGAGCAGGGCACTGATGCCGGCAAGGAAGTCGAGAAGGGCACGACCATCTCGTATAAGGTCTCCAGCGGTCCTGACACCACCTCCGTCCCCGATCTGACCGACATGACCGAGGCCCAGGCACGCAACGCTCTCGACATGGCCGGTTTTGGCGTCAACGTGAGCTACCAGGAGAACGATTCCGTCACCGAGGGCACCGTCATTAGCTGGAACCCCAGCGGCAAGCAGAAGCCCGGCGCCACGATCACCGTCGTCATCGCCAAGAAGTCCGGCAAGGCCAGCGTTCCGGGCAACCTGTACGGCAAGAGCATCTCCGCCGCCGTCACCGCGCTCAACAACGCCGGATTCTACAACATCGCATTCTGCGATCAGAACGGCAACCCCGTGAGTGGCAACGAAAACGCCACCGTGACGGGCGTCTCCCCCACTGGCAAGCAGTCCACCGACAGCACGATTACGCTGACGGTTTCGGTTTCTGGCTCTGGTACTGATTCAGGCGACGATTCCGGCACGACCAACTAGTCATCAAGACGTTGCCCACAACGGCTGATGACGCAAACACATTCGCTCAACGGCGCCCGTTTGCCCCCCCCCCCCGGCAAACGGGCGCTTTCTTTATCTGAAGCAGCAAAAACTACGGCATGCCTTTAGACCAGAAGAGCCCGGCACCGTAGCGGTACCGGGCTCGATATTCCTCTGGTGCCCCCGGGCGGATTCGAAAACTCCCCCCGCGGGGAAATTGGCGACGCGGGTGTCGACGGTCCGAATCCGGCCTTTAGACCAGAAGAGCCCGGCACCGTAGCGGTACCGGGCTCGATATTCCTCTGGTGCCCCCGGGCGGATTCGAACCGTCGACACCCGCTTTAGGAGATATGATTTAATGCTACCCCCTACCATTCATCAAGCATCATTGAACATCATATAACCGCAGATAAACATAGCAGTTTGTGTCTTTTGCCTCCGGTAGCTGCGCCTACGCTTTTACAAACATATTACTAACAGCTTTAGCTAAACTGCACTCAATGAATTGTTGAAAACTATTCAAAGAAACGGAGTGCAAAGATGTCAGAACAGCCACTCATTAGCGGAAGAGGCACGTGTTGGAAAGACAAGAGATCACCTAACACCTATCGCTATTATTTTTCCCTTGGAGTCAAGGACCCTAAGACGGGGCGCTACAAACGATCCCCAACTTATACAGTTCGTTGCAAGACTAAAACAGAAGCTAAGGCTGCAATGCAGGCCAAGCTGGCTGAAATCAACTCCTCTGGCACGATCACTAAAACTAAAAAGCCCACTTTACTTGCGTCCTACTGCTGGGCCTTTCATGAAAATAGGGACACCGAGCTTGCGCCAACGAGCTATGAAAGAGAAGCGTACGATTGCAGGCATATCGAAGACCTATTCGGTGCGTTTCAGACAATTGAGGGACTAACTCCCGATCTAATCGAAGAAACATATGCCGAAGCTCGTCGTACGGGAAAATACAAACCATCAGAGCTTGTACGAATCAATGCGAAACTGCGTCAGATTTTGTCGAATGCAGTCGCAAAGAGAATAATTGACCGAAACCCCTGCGCTACCGTTCATGTTCGCAGACCACGCAACAAAAGAGAATCACTGACAATCGACCAAGTAGCTACCCTATGCACACATCTTCAACACATTGAGCTCACCGCCGAAGCTGTTGGTACGCTAGTACTAGTGTATACGGGTATGCGGAAAGGCGAGATGTTGGGCCTCGAATGGCGCGATTGGGACCCTGCCAATAAAACCTTGAAAATTGACAGGCAGTACACCAACGACCATGAACTGAGGGCACCCAAGTCACAAGAAAGCCAACGCAAAATCCCCGTTGGAGAAACCTTGGCCGAACGTCTTCAATCATGGTCAGCCATACAAAAAGAGCTCCTGGCCTCTCTGGGGCTGTCCCAGACTGGCAGCACTCCCATCATTAGCGATATTGCTGTCAAGCAGGGGGTCCCTACTGTCTGTCACATGAAAAACTACATCTTCAACCATTGGTTTCGCGATTTCGCAGTTAGCTGCAATCTTGGAATCTATGAGCCGAACAATTCGACTGGCGGAAAACTATATAAGGGCATCTGCCCGCATCAGCTCAGGCATTGTGTAAGCACTTTTATGCTGGCGAACGGATCGGACGTTAGAAGCGTGCAAGGTATTCTTGGCCACGCGGACCCCAATATCACGCTCAAAACGTATACAAGCCTCGTTCAACAATCAGAAATAAAAGCAGTTAAAGGCTACGAAGACTTCATCAACGCCTATATACAGAAAAGCGAGAAATAGCATGTTATTCATTCATCGTTTCATCAATAATATTACGGTACTATACTACTATTTCCGCAGGTAGACGCTTTATTTGATTGACATCTAATGAGTTTTAATAGATTCTAAAGCTGTCAGATGGCTACGCATGTAGTCATAAAAACCGGCCCCCCAAGTGCTTATGAACCTGGTAAGTCTTACAAGCACAGGGAGGGCCCTCATCGAAAGGATAGCTCATCATGGCTACTCCACAGATTAGCACTCAGGCGTCCACACCGACTTTCCCCACTGGTGCCGCTCAGTGCGATCGGTTGCTCCGCGTTAACGATATCCGCGAACTCACTGGCTGGAGCGAAAACACCGCGCGCAAGTTTATGCGCGAGTCCGGCAAGCTCATCCAAATCCATCGCTCGAATTACATGTTAGAAAGCTCGTTCTACGAACTTTTCAAGCAGCTTGAAGGTCGTACCGCCCACCTTGACTAGGCGGTAAACATGAGCGAGCTACCGTCGATTTCCGACAAATATTCCGATGATGTTACTGAGCAACGAGAGATTAGAAGGAAAATGGATAACGCGAATTTTATTTCGGTGCCCGACTGGGCGTGTTGTGCCACCACTGTCGCTGCCGAGCGCCTCATCCTCGGCCTAGTATGGAAGCTTGGAAATCCTTCCAAAAACAAACGAGCCATGGGCTTTTACGCAAAAAGCAAATGGATTGAGGAGCGCTACCACCTGAGTAAGAACACGATCTCCCGGGCCTATACCTCTCTGAAGGATAAGGGGTATATTCAAAAAGCTGGTGATGGCAGCTGGATGCTTAATTACGCCGCAATCTACCGCGCCGCGATTGAAAACGCTTGGGAGCCTCCGAAACCTTAAGCCCACAAACCGACTATCGACGTGGGCTTCTGTCAAACAACCGAGTTAAAAACCACTGAGCCAGAATCCGCTTCAATAGAAGAGGATTCTGGCTCAAATGATATCCGACCGTTCGCGCAGCGATGTCTACCGCAATCTGGCAAGAACCGAGGACGGGGAAACCGTCATCGAGGTCGTGAAGGTCGGCAATCGCCAGGCGTCTACAAAAAATGCCGCGGATGTAAAATAAAGCAGGGCCGAACCGAAACAGTTCCCGGACAATTGGCGTCCGGCCAGACACTTCGATTCGACCCTTTTTCATGCCCGCATCTAAAACAATCCCATAATCATTCTCGACATCTTTAACGCCCTCACCTCCTGCCACCAACGCGTCGTAGACGCTATTTACAACGAATCGATATAGCCGCCCATTCTTTAAGGCACGTGTTACCATGAAAACGTGCGGTATTTCTCCAACCGAAAACCTGCGTGAATGCATGACTTGAGACGCCTTTTAGAACTCACCGATCGCAGGGCGAACACAAATCAACAGCGGCCGTGCATTGTTCCCAGCCATATGGCATGGCGGAGCCATGCCCGTTGTTGATTGGAGTGCCGCACCATGGCAGACGAGAAGAAAATCAGGGAGATCTACGACGTGAAGTCCGTCCTCGATGAGGCCGCCGAGCGAATCGAGGCGACGTGGCGGGAGAAGCTGCTGCGCGAGACGGGCGACCTCAGAACCGAGAACGCACTGCTCATGGCCCAGGTGGATGAATTCAGCCGCAAGCTCGCCGAGGCGAGAGACCGGAACGAAAGACTTGAGGCCGACTGCAATGAGCGGGTCGCCTTTATAGAGGAGAAGTTCGAACTCGACACCGCGAGCATCGAGCTCGAGAACAACGAGCTCCATGCCGCGAGCGTCAGATACCTCGCCGATGCTCGGGAACTCGACAGGCAGGTCGTCCAACTCCACGCCGAGGCCGTGGCCATGTCCGATGAGATCGAGCGACTGCGCGTCGAGCGTGACGCCGCGTTGAAAGCCCAAGCCGAGCTGAGCGATGCGCTCCTGGCCCAGCACGACCTGATGGCCGAGATCGCCGCCCTCAAGGACCGCCTCGCCACCTCCGAGCAGCGTGCGGCCGTGGCCGAGGCCAAGGTCGAGGTCATGACCCAGATGAGGGGCGAGTGGCCACGCGCTTCTCCTGCCAGGCTGCTGATTTCTAGGAACCTTCTAGAGCGCTTCTAGAAGGTTCCTAGAACCGGGCTCAGCATCTTCGATCGGCACGATGTCTCGGTAGATAAGGCGATGCTTGGCGTCGCACCATTTGTCGCGATGGTAGTGACCGAAGAACCAGACTCGGTAGCCGAGTCGCCCGTCGAGCTCGGCAAGGAATCGCTGAAGTCGGTCGCCCCGATACTCGCGTCCGCGCTCCCGGCACAGCCCCTCAGCAAGGGCGGCAGGAGCCTCGTGAGTCACAACGTGGTCGACCTTCCAGCCCACGCGGTCGAGCGAGGCGCGGCAGTGGTCCATCTCCTCCTCGCTCGGCATCTCCTCGGGCCACCAGCTCCTCCCCTCCCTGCGATACTGCCTGTCATGGCTCGCGGCGCCGCCCATGGCAAGGACCGTGAGCCCGTCGATGTCGAATACCTCTCCACGCATCAGGTGCAGCACGCGCGGTCGCGCCTCATGGACGAGCCCGCCGTTCCACTCCCGTACCGGCAGATTGGCCAAGGCGTGATGGTTCTCATGGTTGCCGTCTACGAAACACGTGGTCCACGGCTTCGACTCGAACCAGTCGAGCCAGTATTTCTCGGCGTTTGATCCATCCCAGACAAAGCCGAAATCGCCGGCCACGATCACCACGTCATCGCGCGTCAGGGTCCGGCCCAGCGGCCAATTTTTGAAAGCAAACCGGCTGGACCCGTACTCGGCCCTGCCGTGCACGTCGCCCGTCACATAGATAGCCATCAGTACGCACCCCACGGCAGGAGCTTGTCCCCGAGCCTCACGATCCGGTCGTACAGCACGGTATGACGTTCGTCCGGGTTGCCGTCTCGGTGAAAATGGCCGTAATACCAGCGCTTGTAGTCCAAGCGATCCTCGAGCTCGTCAAGGAATCCGGTCAGCCGGTCCACATCAGGGCGTTCCCAGCCCGGGTCCGGGTAGAGCGTCGGCGAGATCATGCGCGTGGCGCAGGTATGGGTGATGACGCAGTCGACCTTCCAGCCGACCTCGTCGAGCCTTGCCCGCGCGGCATCGAATTCGCGCTCGTCCGGGAGCTCCTGAGGCCACCAGCTGGAATACGGCACGCGGTATTCCCTGTCCACGCTCGTGGCACCGCCCATGGTGAAGATTGTCGAACCGTCGAGCTCGAAGACCTCGCCGCGCGTCAGGCGCCGAATGGGCGAGGTGTCCGACAGGCGCTGCGTCAGCCCGCCGTGCCACGGCTCCATGGGGCGTTCCTCCCAGTGGTCGAAGCGCTCGTGGTTGCCGTCGACGAACAGTACCGTGTAGGGGCGCGACTCCAGCCAGGCGATGTCGGCGCATTCCTCGGCAGAGAAATCCCACGGAAAGCCAAAGTCGCCGGCGACGATGAGGTAGTCATTGCTGGTAAGGCTATCGCCAAGCTCCCAGTCGCGGAGCTTTTGCATGTCGAGCCCACTGTGGATGTCGCCCGTCACATAGACCGTCATCGAATCACCTCTTCCCTCTTGTACGCCGCCAGCTCGCGCTCGACCTGCCTGTCGCCGGTCTCGTTGACCCACCAGGGCCATTTCACCCGGCCGCACGGCTCGTCGACTCCGGCGAACCATTCCCTCAGCCCGTCGAGGCTCACCGGGGAGTGCCCGTTGGCATCGCAACCGACGTCGTAGCGCAGAAGGCCCTGCTTGCGGTTGAACTCGTTGTACGCGCCGCCGCTGCTGTGGATGTGCCCGTGGAGGTGCCACGATCCATGGCTCATGCCCTGCCAGTCGGCCATGGGGTAATGGCTCAGGACGATCTTCTGCCCGTCGATCTTGAGCACGCAGATCGGCGGCTCCACGGTGAAGGCGCCCGCGACCGCCGGCTGGGTCCAGTCCTTGTCGTGGTTTCCCGGGACGAGGTGGATGCGCCTGCAGGCGATCCGCTTGCGCAGCCCGTAGGCGTCCTGGGCGGTCATCTTGAATGAGAAATCCCCCAGGATGTAGAGCTCGTCGTCCACGGCAACCCTGCCGTTGATGCTGTCGACGATGGCGTCGTTCATCTGCCAAATCGTCTCCCACGGGCGGCCGGTGAACTTCAGCACGTTCTCATGCCCGAAATGGGTATCGCTAGTAAACCAGATCATATTTATGTCTCCTTCTGTCGCTAAAAAACGTTCTCCTTCGAGGTCAGGAGACGTTTTATGAGCGACATGAGGTGCATATCCCTCATGTTTCAAGCTCCAATCTGCCGGATTTGCCCAACTATAAGTTTACGCCCACGCGCGAACAGGATTTGATTTTTGAAATATGGACGAATTCCTCGTCAGGAGGGTAAAATGGTGCCGACGGCAGCCCAAGTTGTAGAGAGCTGGGCAGAGCCGTTGCTTAATGAAGTTGGGTCATCGTCTTAGCGACGGTGGCCTTTCTTTTTGGGCTTCGAGCCCTGCTTGAGTGCCTTGGAAAGGCCGACAAGGGCCGTGAGGAGCGAGACCATAGCGGTCAGGAGCTTCACGAGCTCGGTGAAATCGGTCATGGGCATCACCTCCCATCAAATGGAGGGCTCTGCCCGGCACGAGGGCTGCCGACAGCAAGGACGATTCTATCAGAGCGGCTGACTCCCGCCGATCAATTCATACTCCTCATCCTCGCCGAATTGCGAGTATGGCAGAATCGGCACTGGATGGCAGCGCGCTAGGGCACCGACGATAGGCTTTCCAAAACTAGCGAGGCGTGTCGCCGCGCGAGTAGTCAGCGCGGTCGACGACGCGGTCGTCCAGCTGCCTCGACACAGCGCCGCCGCCGTGCGCCTGGCCCGCGGCGCGAACGCGGTCGTCACCGACATCGGGAACGGCGCCGGCGTAGCGGTTGCGAATCTCCCTTGCGTAACCGCGACGCGCAAGAAGCTCATCACGAACCGCCGGATCCTCAAGCAGGTCTTCGTCGCACTTCGGTGCAATGAACTTCGGAAACAGGTTGTAGGCGACGCCCTTGCTCGCCTTCGCCTGCTCGACCCACGCCGAATACGCCTTCTTAAGCCGTTGGATGTAAATCTCACAGCGCTTCTCGTATGGAAGGGCTCGCTCTGCTTCCAGCACGTTATTTTTGAAGGCCGCCTCGAGCTGCTTGATCGCGAACCGCCCGTCAAGACGGGTCAGGTTGAAAGTGCACTTCGGGTTGCCGGCCTCTTTGATATCGAGATCTGTCGCATAGACACGATTGTTCTTGATGAAAATGTCTACGCCCCATGAGGCAAGTAATTTTTTGAACTGCTCCATATTCTTCGGGTGGTAGTCGTTGATTGCAATATGGATCAGCTCGCGCAGATTGTTTTTATAACTGTACTCTCCCCGATCGACAATCTCCTTTTCAATATCGCGCGGCTGTCGATCTCGAATCTTCGAATTCTTCTTTCCCTTTTCGAGCTGGGCGAGATTCCAGTCCTTATCGAGTTCACGAACCCATGAAGCGCGTTCGTACTTTCCATGCCGCCCGCCCGTCTCGCAACGCTTGCCAGTTAACAAATCGGTACGGTTGATCGCCATGTGAACTGCGTAGCGTTTTCCCGCCTTATCGCTTTCTTCGTGCAACGCGAGAATCACTTGTTGATGCGGATAGTGCTTCGCAAGCCATTGCTCCGCGTAGGCCAAACATGCATCGGGGGTCATCTTGCCTCCGTTGCATGAGCATTCTTCCGGGAGGAACGCGAGGATCTGGTGTAGCAGGATTACGTTTTTGGCTCCGGCTCTCGACGGCTTGTCATGATGGAAAACCTTTCTGGTTCTATCCATTTTCGAAAACCAGCGATCGCTGTATTCGATGTTCCAGCCACCGCGCACAAGCGCATCTTTTCCGTTGATGTATTTACGGACGTTCTTTGCGTAGCGGTCGCTCGATACACTTTTCTGTTTGATAACCGTCACTTCACATCACCGCCGACGAAATAGCGCTTTTCAAGCTCGTCGATAAAACGGTCTAGCTTGCGCCCAACTTGATAGACCTTCTCAAGCGTTCGGAAAACAGCTTTCTCGTTGTACGCGGGAAGCCCCTGGGCGTTCACGAAGTACATCAGCTGATTGAGGTTTGTTCCTTCCTTCAAAAGCTCGTGATAAACCTTGTCAATCGACGCCCGATCGACATCGATTTTCTCGACCTTCCCTTTGAGCAGTACGCGACGAGCATACGAACTGACAGTCATATCGAGGGAATCAGCATTGCTTTCGATTTTCTTTTTTTCTTCCGGCGAGACCCGGACGTGAATGTCATCGGTTCGGAATTTCTGGTCAGCGATTTCCGCATGACCAAAATCGATATCGAGATCGTCGGCATTGCACAACACGAAGCGTATGAGTTCCGCCTCGCTCATCTCATGTCGCTTTGCGATTGCAGCGATGGCTTTCTTCTCAACATCGGTAAGAGACGCCTTGACGGTGTGTGGGCGGAGCCTGCTCATGATTCTTCCTCCGGAAAACGAATCAGCGATCGGAGGGGCCTCCGATCAAAACCTGCTATGCGATTCGCTTTCCTTTTGATGAGAAACGGCTGGCGTCGTTCCAAAAATGAAGAATCGTCTCCGCGATTCTTCATCGCGAAGTTTCAACTTCACGATAACCTTATCGCCGTAGCAGGCGATAAGCAAGGTCTGCGGCGTGGCATTTTTGGGGTCCGAATGGGCCCACAAAAATGCCACCCACAGTCATCTTGCAATCGTCGGAACGGCGATTGGGCGGAGCGTAGCGTAGACACGAAATGAGAGGCCTCGTTTCGAGCGAAAGGCTTCGCGGTGTCGTAGCGTCAGCGGAGACCGCGAGCGGAAGCGAGCTTTTAACGCAAAGGATGCTGAGTGTTGAAAGTTCGCTGTAGCGAGAGCGGAGCGGTAATGCGAACGCGGGGGATGCCGAGCATTTGAAGTACCGCGCAGCGGACTCCGGGCGAGGGCTGGAGCAAGTTGATGGAAGACCTTACCGATTTGCGGAAGTTTTTGCCCGAAGCATCCGGCACCGCCGGATTCTTTTGGAACGGCCTCTCGTTTGATTGCTTTCCTATCGTTTGCTCCCAGACTGGGCGTCTAAAAAAGGCGGCCGAACCGGCCGCCCACAAATAAATTAACATTTACCGAACGTAAGAGAAGGGGAACAAATGTACATTACTCCCAGTGACCGGCGACGTCGACAACCCAATGCTGTCCCGTAGCCTGCTGTTCATAATGTCCCTGGTCCTCAGAGGTGGTATACGAATCATCTACAACGGATCCACCGATACCGCCGTTTTCGCCATCGTTAATAATCCAAGCGTAGGCGGCATCGGATGAATCGAAGGGCCCTACCATAGCACCACCATGATTGACCCAGAAACGAGGATGACGCGTGTATACCACGTTCGGTACCCAGACCTGGCTGTAGTCGGTTTCCCAGTGGCCCTGCTCGGCAACCCATTTCTTCTGGCTACCGCTGTTGGAAGAGGAATTATTGCTGCCGGAACCCTGTGAATTGCCGGAATTCTGCTTCGAGTCGGAGGAGTTTCCCTTGCTGTCAGACTTCGACGAGTCGGAAGACTTGTTATCCTCTTTCTTGGAGTCATCGGACTTCTGGTCCTTGTCGTCGGATTCTTTCTTCTCCTCGGTCTTGGTTCCAGAGGCCTGCGCCGCCTTTTCTTCGCTTGGCTTCTTTTTGTCTTTATTCTTTACCGCTGTGGCGGCCCTTTCCGTAGAGCCGATTCCTTGCTTTGCAACGCTGGCACATCCAAGTTGAGGTGCCGAAAGGCACACCAGAAGCGCAACGATAATAGCCTTTGTTCTCACACCGATCTCCCTGTCCATGAAACCGGGCGTTGGACACTAGCCGGTATCCAACGCCCGGCTCGCTTTTACATCTGCTCGCGGCGCTTCTTTTGATCAAGGAAGACGCCGGCTGCCACGAGGACGGTACCGCCGATGGCGAACGTCTCGCCGATGAGCCCCGCGCGGTCGCCGGTCCGGGCGAGGCTGCCGGGCTGGGCGGTCTCCGTGCCGGCGAGGTGCTTCGGGGTGTATGCCGCCCTCTGCTTTGCGACCTCCTCCGCCTCCTGTCGTGCGATCTCATCGGAAAGCTTCTGCTCCGCTGCGATGCGGTCGGACTTCGCCAACTCGTAGGCGGCAAGTGCCGCATCGTAGCCGGGCTGGAGCCCGTCCACCACAGCCTGCTTCTCGTCCAGGATTGCCTTGGCGGGCGCGACCTTGGCACGCGTCTCGACTGCGGCGGCGAAAAGCGCGTTGAGGGCGTCATCCGCGTTCGCGTCATGGCCGGAAGCGATCGCCGCGCCGGCATCGATGGAGTTCAGCTTCGACAGCTTGGCGTCTGCCTGCGCCTTCGCCTGCTCGGCGGCGGAGACCAGGGACTCGGCGGCGATGGTATCCCCCTTCGCGGCATTGAGGGCGGCCTTGGTGCCATTGACGGCCCTTACTGCATCCTGCTCGCGCTGCTGTGCCTCTGCGAGCTTCGCGGCAAGACCGGTGAGGATATCGAGGTTCGACTGTGCGTCCTCGAGATCGGTCTGAGACCCGGTGAGCTTGTCGGCAGCAACGCCGGTGTCGGCCTTTGCGGCATCGACGGCACGCTGGGCATCCGCGAGGGCGCGTGCGGTGGTATCCGCTTTTTGCTTGGCGGCGACGAGGACCGCCGCCTTCTCAGCCTGGTCGGCTGCCGCCGCGTCATGGACGCTCTTTGCTGTATCGAGCGCCTTCTTGGCGTCGGCGACGTCCTGGAAGAACTTCGCGAGATCGGCGTTCGCATCCATGACGTCCTGCTGCTTGGCCTCGGTGCCCGCCTTGGCGGAATCCAGCTTGGACCGTGCGGCCGTTACGACCGCATTGGCGGCATCAAAGGCAACCTGCTTCTGCTGGACGGTCGACTTTGCCGTATCGACTGCCGCGTTGGCGGCATCGAGATCCGATTTCGCCGCATCAAGCTCGGTCTGGGCATCCGTGACGCCCTGCTGCCTGGATGCGAGATCAGCCTTTGCGGCATCGACAGCACGCTGGGCATCGGTGACGTCCTGCTTCGCGGCATCGACACCTGCCTGTGCGGAATCCGCTGCGTCCTGCTTCTGCTGGACGGTTTCAGCGGCGTCGGTGGCTGCCTGCTGCTTGGACGCGAGATCGGCCTTGGCTGCGTCGAGTGCGCTCTTGGCGTTCTTGAGACCGTTGATATAGGAGGTCAGCTTCTGCTCGTACTCGTCGACGGAGATGGGGTTCTGTTTCCAGGCGGAATCGGGTGATTCGCCCGCGGTGTAGCAGTGTGTTTGGTATCCACGCATGGTGCCCTTGGTGCAGATTGCAGTTCCCATGGTCACAAGGTCAGGATTGATGATGTTCAGGTAATGGCCGATGGTGCCGCTGCTGCCGTCTTCCCAATGGCAGTTGTTCGCAACCCATTTCCTGATCGCGGAGCCGTGCTTGGCGTAGAAGTCGTAGGCGTCCTTACCGGTAAGTCCGGTGATGCCGTAAAGCGCTTCCACCGCCTGATCGAAGAAACCCTTCTCCTGGTCGACCCATTGCCCTTTCGGGTCGATCCCGTAGTTCCATGCCACGTTCTCGGTGAGGCTGTACTGGCGGGCATGATCGAAGATGGTGTCGCTATAGTTGGCATCCGCGATGGCAGCCGCGATCAGCTTGTAGGTGACCTGTAGCTCGGGGAGGCCGACGCTCTTGCGGTAGTCGTTGACGGACCTCATCCACTTGATCGCGTCGATCATGTTGGTGAGGGAGGTGGCGTCCTTCTCGTTGCCCACCTCGGTATAGCCGGCGTACTTCGCATTCAGGATGATGTCCGCCGCATCGTCAGCGCCCATGGCACGGAAGAAGCCGATAGCCCCCTGCTTGATCTGGGCATCGGCGGTGTTGAGCTTGATCTGAGCCTCGTCAACCTTCTGCTGCGCGGCGATCACGGCGGCGTCTGCGGTATCCTTTGCGGCCTTGGCGTTCGCGAGCTCTACATCGGCGGCTGCCTTGGCGGACTCAGCGTCCTTGACAGCCTGCTTCGCGGCATCCAGCTTGGCGGCGGCGTCGGCATTCGCCTGCTTGGTCGCATCGAGGTCGGTGTTCGCGGCATCGAGTGCGGACTGGGCGGCGTTCACACCGGATTCGGCATCGGCCGCGGCCTGCTGCTTTACGGAGAGGGACACCTGGGCATCATTCAGGTCGGCATGTGCCGTTGCCGCAGCGGACTGTGCCTGCTCGAGCTCGGACTCGCACTGGGACTGTGTCACTCGTGCGGCGGCGAGGGCTACCTCTGCGTCCGCGACCTTCTGCTTGGCTGCATCGTACTCCGGACCGCTGGCGCCGGCCTCCGCTGCGGCGAGGTCGGCTTTCGCCTGCTCATAGGCGGCGCTGGCGGCTGCGGCCTTCGCATCCGCCGCGTCCTTGTTCTGCTGGGCTGCATCGAGGACGGCATCTGCGGAATCCTTTGCGGACTGGGCCGCAACCAGCTTGGACTGGGCATCGGCAAGCGTCGCGTTGGCGTTGGCGAGGTCGGCCTGTGCCCTGCTCACGGCATCTTGGGCGTCGCGCACGGCCTGCTCGGCGGCACCGATCGCCTCCGGGGTGGCGCTTACTGCATCGGCCTTGGCTTTATCGAGGGCGTCCTTGGCGTCCTGGGCCGCCTTGAGGGCGGACTGGTACGCTTCGTCCTTCTCGGATGCATCCGCCTTGGCGTCTGCGAGACCCGCCTTCGCCTGCTCGAGGTCCTTGCCGGCGGCATCGGCGGCGTCCTTGCCCTCTGCGACCTGGCGAGCATACTCATCCATCGCCGCTCGGTCGGCTGCCGTGCCGGCGCTGACTGCCGAATCGTAGGATGCCTTGGCCTGGTCGCGGGCGGAAGCCGCCTCGTTGTAGGGACCGGCGACGTTATCGTAGGATGCCTTGGCGGCGTCCTCCTTCGCCTTCGCCTCGTCGACTGCCTTCTGCAGGTCCGCGATGGTCTGTGCGGCGGATTTCGCGCCGGTACCGGATGCCGCGCCGGCGTGGACGGCGATCGGCGACATCACGGCGGGGTGCTGTGTGCCCCCGTCACCGGTCTGGGCGAATGCCGTGAACGGTGAGATGAGGCTCGATCCGGTCATGGCGGCCATGGTCGCCGCGGTGACGGTCAGACGTGCGATCCCCTTCGGGGCGTGAATCTTTTTGCTTGGCAGTGCGGCGAAGTGATCGCCACCGGCAGCGAAATGCTTTCCCTGAGTCATTGTGCTGTTCCATTCCTTTTCCGTGCCATATCCGACTAGGCATCAGAGCTCTTTCCAATAAAGGTAATTATGCGCCTTAACTGGGATTGTTGTATATAGTCCGTTGGCTTTTATACAACAATCCATGACTCTTTTTGTCATGGATACGAAGACGCTTCAGAAATCATTCGGCATGAGATGCAAAGAGCTCCGCGCTGGACTCGGGTGCAGCCAGGAGCAGTTTGCTTATTTGATTGAAATGGATCGTTCCTACTACGCGAGCATTGAAGTCGGACGACGTAATGTCAGCCTTTCCAACCTCTGTAAAATTGCCAATGGATTCAACATGTCAATTGCTGCGCTTATGACTGGTGTTACCGATAAAACGGATTAGTCAATAAATCAGCGAACGAAGTGAGCGAATCAATCGACGGCGTAGCCGGCGGCAAGGTCACGGCACGTGACCGCGCAGCGAGCTCTGCGAGCGAAGGGGACAGCATCGCTGTCCCTATTCTTTATCGACGGCGTTGCCGGCGGCAAGGACACGGTACGTGGCCGCGCAGCGAGCTCTGCGAGCGAAGGGGACGGCATCGCCGTCCATATTTCTTTATAATCTATTTCTCTATTAATTGGAATCACCAAAATGGGTATGGCACAAGCTTCTGAACAGGCTTTTTATCAAAGAATACAGGGCTACCGAATCATCAAAATGGTGAAATATATTACCCAAAAGGGGGAAGCGCCTCACCAAAATGGAACCGACTGACAGCTGTTGAAAACTATTATCCCCAAAATGGTGATTTCCTGTTTTCAGTGGAAAACTCGGGAAGTCATAATATTTACTTACCAGATTTACAAACGGAAGCGGTTCTTAGCCCCAAAACCAGAACAGGTCAGAAGCAAAAATAACTCCTGACCTGCGATTTTCCTGGTGCCCCCGGGCGGATTCGAACCGTCGACACCCGCTTTAGGAGAGCGGTGCTCTATCCCCTGAGCTACGGAGGCATGTTGTACTAGTGTAGCAGATTTACTGCATCGCCATACGTCGCATGACTAGACTTCGAAGTTGCGGTGGAATAGTTCCTCTCTGAAGCATCTAAAGCCGTATTTAGAAACTATTTCACCGCAACTTATGAGGAGCTAGTTGCCTTTGTGGAAGAGGTTTTTGATGACGGAGGGGATGCTCTTGGCGCCCTTGGCCGTCACATCGATAAAGTCGGGCGAACGCACGAGCTTATTCTCGTCGATGTACTTGCGGACCGCGCGAAGCGTCTCTTTGTCGTCACGCGTCGAAAACGTAAAGTGACCGTTGTCCTTGGTGAAGATGGCAAAACGCGTGATCTTCTTGGTGCCGCGCAAAACCTCGGCGGCAATATAGTCGACCTCGTCCCACGGGATTTGAATATAATCCTCGGGATTGCGCTCGTTATAGTACTCAAACGCCTTATTGCCCACCATCACGTTACCGTGGCTGGTAAGCCCCATCAGGCAGGTTGCCGGCGTTGCCAGATCGACCGTGCTGTTCTGAGATTGCGCCATACGCGCCTCGCCCTCCAATAAAAACAATCGGACCGCATCCAGTGTACCCACCGGGTGCGGTCCGTTTCAATGGCTCAAAAGCCCTTACCTAGCAACTCTCGGTCTTAAGCCGAAGCGTGCTTACATGAAGCCGCAGAAGCGACCGATGATGCCGACGGCGAAGAGAGCCAGGATGATGACGATCGGGCTGACCTTCTTCTTGAGGAGCTTGCAGACCAGCAGGGTCAGGCACACGGCGGCAAGGCCGGGGATGAGCTGATCGAGGTTGGCCTGAAGCGTGGTGACCTTCATCTGATCAAGGGCTGTAGCACCGACGGAGTTGTACATCGTCAGCGCTTCCTTGATACCCTCGGAACCGGAGGGCAGGCTAGCCCAGTCGATAAAGGCGCCAGCAGACTGCTTGACCGTGGAGACGATCGGGGTGAAGGAAATGGACACCCAGCGCTCGACCAGGGCACCGATGATGAACATACCCAGGATGGAAGCGCCCTCGGTGACCTTGCCCATCAGACCACCGGAGAGGTCCTTGGCGATGGAGGAGCCGACCTTGTAGCCAAACTCCTGCGTGTACCACAGGAAAGCGTAACGGATGATGTTCCACGCGAAGAAGAACAGCAGCGGACCGACGATGCTGCCGGACATGGCCAGGGAAGCGCCCAGAGCGCCCAGAATCGGGCGAAGGGTGAACCAGAAGACGGGGTCACCGACGCCGGCGAGCGGGCCCATCATACCGACCTTGACGCCCTGGATGGCGACGTCATCGATCGGAGCACCGTTGGCGCGCTCCTCCTCGAGGGCGAGGGTAACGCCAATGACGGGGGCGGAAACATAGGGGTGGGTGTTATAGAACTCCAGGTGGCGCTTAAGAGCGGCAATCTGGTCATCCTTGCTGGTGTAGAGCTTCTTGATCGCAGGGATCATTGCGAAGCACCAGCCGCCGTTCTGCATACGCTCGTAGTTCCACGAGCCCTGAAGGAACTGATGACGGAAGCAAACCTTCTTGCGGTCAGCCTTGGTGAGCTGAATCTTGTTCTCTGCCATATGTATCACTCCCCTCCTACTCGTAATCGTTCAGAATGTCGCCGAGCGGGTCGCCGGAGCCACCGCCCGTGCCGCCACCCTGCTTGGCCAGATCCTTAAGGCCAAGGTAGATGAGGGCAAGGGAGATGCCGATGAGGCCAAGGGCGATCAGCGTGAGCTGAGGGATGGCAGCAAGGACAAAGCCGAGGATGAAGAACGGCCAGGTCTCCTTGGTGGCCATCATGTTGATGACCATGGCGTAACCGACGGAAGCGACCATGCCGCCGCCGACGGCCATGCCGCCGGACAGCCAGTCGGGCATAGCGTTAAGCGCGTTGGTAACAGCCTCGGCCGGGATAACGCACAGAAGTACTGCCGGGATGGCGATACGAAGGCCCTGCATGAGGATGGCAGCGTACTGCCAGCGCTCGATGCCGGAGAAGTCGCCCTTCTCGGCGCAACCGTCCATGGCGTGAGCGATAGCGGTAGCAATGGTACGGCAGATCATGGTCAGGAACAGACCAGCGACCGACAGCGGGACGGCGACGGCGATGGCCGCGGTAACGGCCTTGGCCGAATCAGTGGCGCCGCCGTTGAGGGCGAGCACCATGATGATCGAAGAAGCGACCGAGGCCAGAGCGGCGTCAGGCGCGACGGCGGCGCCGACGTTAGCCCAGCCAAGGGCCATCATCTGGAGCGAACCGCCCAGGAGGATGCCCTCCTGAAGGTGACCGGTTACGAGACCGATAAGCGTGCATGCCACGAGCGGCTGATGGAACTGGAACTCATCCAGAATGCCTTCCATACCGGCAAGCAACGCGACAATCGCAACAAGCAGAATAGTGATTGCAGACATGTATCGGACCCTCCTTTACTATGCTTGAGCGGCCAGTTCGGCCTTAGCTTTCTTCAACATGGCGTCGAGATCCTCGGAGGCATCCGAAGGAACCTTGCGGACCTCGAACTTGACGCCCTTGGCCTTGAGGGCCTCGAGGGTCTTAACGTCGTCATCGCCCATAGCGACGGCGTTGGTGACGACGACCTTGCCCTTGGAGTGAGCCATGGAACCGATGTTGACTTCCTTGATGTCGACGCCGGCCTCGATGGCCTTGAGCAGATCCTGCGGGTTCTCGAAGAGCAGCATGGCCTTGGTGTCACCAAAACGCGTGTCCTTGACGACCTCGGCCATCTTCTTGATAGGCACGACGTTGGCATGGACTCCCGGAGGGGCAGCCTGCTCGATCATGGTCTTGCGGAGCTCGTCGTGAGCAACGCCGTCGGAAACCACGATGATGCGGTTGGGGTTGATCTGCTTGGTCCACGTGGTGGCCACCTGACCATGCAGCAGACGGGTGTCGATACGGACGTGGGCAATCTTGATGTGCCCGTTGCCGATGACCGTTCCCGGAGGGATGGCGCCTGCAGGAGCAGCGGCGGCCGTAGCCGGCTTCTTCTCCTCGGGCTCCAGAGACTCGGGCTTGACGCGCACGCCAGCCTTAGCCTCAGTCACGAGATGTTTTGCGATCGCATGTGCAGTGTTCTTTGCATCAAAGCGCTGCGAATATGCCTCGATGAGCATAGGCAGGTTGACACCGGTGACGATAGCCCAGGAATCATGGCCCTCGATGAGCCCGCTAATCTGGTTGAACGGCGTGCCGCCCCACAGATCAACGAGGAAGAGCACCTGCTCCTGGTCCTCGAAGGAAGCGATTGCTTCCTCGACCTTAGCACGGAAGTCGTCGGGGCCCATGCTCGGCTCGAGCGAGACCACGGCCACAGACGGCTGATCGCCAAAGACCATCGAGCCCGTCTGCTTGATTCCAGCTGCCAAGTCCCCGTGGCTAGCAAGAACAATACTTACCATCACATAACCTCCTTTTTGTCTACGTAATTCCTACACGACATGAAAGGAGTATACCTGTTTGGTTTGTGGAATTATAGCTAAATTCGTAAAAGGTTGCATTATTTGTTTAAACGTCTAAGTTTGTTACAAGTTGATTACGTTACTGCTTTTTGACTCATTACCCGCCAAGGCGTCGCTCATCAAGCCACGCATTTTACAGATACAAGCAGACTGTTCATTAATATCGATTTTAGGCAAGCGCGAATGCGCTTGTACTGCCGCTACATTGTTCAAACAGGTATGACTTGACTATTTGCGCGACTTATGATCTACGAAACCACTCAAAAAAGTTGCGGTGGAATAGTTCTTGTTTAAGAGCCAGAAGGCTGGATTTAGGAACTATTTCACCGCAACTTATAGGGAATCCTAGACGATGTGGAGGGGGTGAGCGGCATCGACGGCGTCGAGGACGTCGGAAGGGCCGTCGGGGGCAGCGTCTGTCGGTTCCTCGTCGGGGGTCTCGATCTGCTTGATCATGACCTCCTGGCCCTGCAGCAGGTATGTTTCGCCGCTACCGCAATGGGGGCAGGTCTTGCCGTGCTCGACCGTCGCGTAGTCGCGACCGCATGCCGCGCAATGCGTCACGGCCTCGACGGGCTCCACAATAAGCTCCGCGCCCAGCGTGATAGGCTTTTTATCTGCCGCCCAGCGCCAAGCGTCGAGCAGCAAGTCGGGAACGACGCCCGAGACCTCGCCCAGCAGCAGCGTGACGCTCGAAACGCGACGCACGCCATTGGCGCGCGCCACGTTCTCGACATCGCGAATGATGTGATAGACGATTCCGAGCTCGTGCATTTATTTCCTTCCGCCGTTCTACCGAACGGCGGTCGGCTTGACGCTGCGCGGGTCCCAGACGGGCGATCTGCCTTTCAACCGTCGGGCATGGGCAAAAGCCCTATGCCCTCCTCTTTCAAGGCACCTCGCCACGCCTGGGACCCGCTCGCTGTCCAACCGCCCTCTGCGCCGTTCGCTTACTTGTTAGGTCTCTTACTTCTTCCCAAATTTGATTTTGATTGCGCGTTTCAAAGCATACTTGCCGAGGCTTGGGAGCTTTTGCTCGTATTTGACCATCGTTGAGCACTCGGGGCGGTCGCGATCCAGATGGATGGCGTCGAACGCGCACTTGGTGGTGCACAGGCCGCAGCCGATGCACTTGTTGGGATCGACGATCGAGGCACCGCAGCCCAGGCAGCGGGCGGTCTCGGCGCGCACCTGCTCCTCGGTAAAGGTCTCGACGTACTCGCTAAAGGGTGCAGCCTTCTCGCGGTCGCGGTCGACATGCGCCACCTCGCGGCTCGCGTTGTCGTAGCTCTCGATCACGACATCGTCGCGGTCGAGCGCGGTGTAGTGGCGCTGGTTGCGGCCGATGGTGAGCGTGGAGCCCGGCTGCACAAAGCGATGGATGGACACGGCGGCCTCGTGACCGGCGGCGATGGCGTCGATGGCAAAGCTCGGACCGGTGTAGACGTCGCCGCCCACAAAGATGTCGGGCTCAGCGGTCTGATAGGTCCGGGGGTCGGCAAGAGCACCCTGGCCGCGGCCGAGCTCCACCTTGGAGCCAGCCAGCAGGTCGCCCCACACAATGGACTGGCCAATCGACATGACCACGCGGTCGGCATCGACGCGGCGCAGATCGTTCTCGTCGTACTCGGGCGCAAACCGGCCCTCGTCGTCAAAGACACGCGTGCAGCGCTTGAAGGTGATACCGCACACACGACCGGCCTCGTCCAGGTGAACCTCCTTGGGGCCCCAGCCGCAGCTGATGTGAGCGCCGTCCTCAACGGCCTCGCGACGCTCCTCCTCGCTGGCGGGCATCTGGGCCTCGCTCTCCAGGCAGAACATCTCAACGTGCTCGGAACCCAGACGGCAGGCGTTGCGCGCGACGTCGATGGCCACGTTGCCGCCGCCCACCACGATGGTGCGGCCGGGCAGCGCGTCGATCTTGCCACTGTTGACCTCGCGCAAAAAGTCGACGGCCACGGTCACGTCCTCGGCATCCTCGCCCGGAATACCGGCGAGGCGGCCGCCCTGGCAGCCAATAGCCACGTAGAAGGCCTTAAAGCCCTGCTCGCGCAGCTCGTCGAGCGTCACATCGCGACCGACCTCCACGCCATAGCGGAACTCGGCACCCATCAGGCGAATGATCTCGACCTCTGCCTCGATAACGTCCTTCTCCAGCTTAAAGCTGGGAATGCCGTAGGTGAGCATGCCGCCCGGGCGCTCGTTCTTCTCGAACACGACGGGCTTGTAGCCCTTCTCGGCCAGATAGAAAGCACAGGACAGACCGGCCGGACCGGCACCGATGATGGCGATCTTCTGATCGAAGCCGCCAGCGCGTGTCGGCGTCACCACGGGCGGGACATAGCGGGTCGCGGCATCAAGATCGCGCTGGGCGATAAACTTCTTGACCTCGTCGATAGCCACGGCGGCGTCCACACGGCCGCGGGTGCAGGCATCCTCGCAGCGGCGGTTGCACACGCGGCCGCAGATAGCGGGCAGCGGGTTCTCGCGCTTGATGAGCGCCAGCGCCTCGTCATAGCGCCCCTGTGCCGCAAGCTTCAGATAGCCCTGAACGGCAACGTGCGCGGGGCAAGCCGTCTTGCAGGGCGCGGTGCCGGACTCGTGCGTCTCGATACGGTTATCGTTGCGGTAGTTGGGCGACCACTTGGTGTGGTCCCACTTGGTGGCATCGGGCAGCTCCTGGCGCGGATACTCGGGCACGTGGCCCCCGGCCTTTTTGCTGCAGAGCTTCTGGCCGAGCTTGGCGGCACCGGCAGGGCACACCTCAACGCAGCGACCGCAGGCCACGCACTTGTCCTTCTCGACCTTGGCGACATAGGCCGAGCGCGACAGGTTGGGCGTATTGAACAGCTGCGAGGTGCGCAGGGCATAGCACACGTTGACGTTGCAGTTGCAGATGGCAAAGATCTTGTTCTCGCCGTCGATGTTGGTGATCTGGTGCACAAAGCCGTTGTCCTCGGCCTGGCGCAAAATGTCGTAGACCTCCTCGCGCGTCACATAGTGGCCGCGATCGGTCTCGACCACGTAGTCGGCCATATCGCCCACGGCGATGCACCAGTCGGCGGGGTCATCGGCGCAGCCCTCGCCCATCACGCGACGGCTCGCGCGGCAGCTGCAGGTGCTGGCGGCATACTTGCCATCATATTTGTCGAGCCAATGCTCGATATGCTCGATCGGCACCGAGGTGCTCGAAGCATCGATAGCCTTCTCGACCGGAATGACGTGCATGCCGATGCCAGCGCCGCCGGGCGGCACCATCGGCGTGGCCTTGGACAGCGGTCCCTTAGACGCCTGCTCAAAGAACTTAGCATAGACCGGATGCTCCTCGAGCTGGCTCACGCGCATGTTGAGGAACTCGGCGGAACCCGGCACCAGCATGGGCAGCACCCATTGCTTGGCGCGCTCGGGATTTTCCCAGTTGTACTCGAGCAAGCCCGTGTAGCTCATGTCGTCGAGCATCTTCTCGATCTGGGCCTCGGGCATGCCGGTGAGCTTGACCATCTCGGGCAGCGTGTAGGGACGGCGCATCTTCATCTTGCAGAGTACCTCGGCCTGCTCGTCAGTCGCGGCCTCGGCAAACGACCAGTACTCGTAGCCCAGCAGCTCGTCGCGATGCAGCAGGCGGTTAGTGCAGTGCTCGCACAGTTTGACGATGGCCTCGCGCGGATGCTCCGGCAGCGGCGGCACAAACTCCGCACCGATATCGGGCTCGGTGTAGCTAATCCCCGGTCCGTTGAGAATCATAGTCGTCCCTTCTCTTGCCGCAGCCTGGCAGGCACGCAGCGCCCCTCTTTTTACGGGCTCGACATGCCCCCACGCCGTTCACCCGTTATTGTTGACATTGTGTCAAAAACAGTATTGACGAACCGTCAACAATATTCAAGACTGTTAGGTGAACGGTCGGGCTCAAACGGATGAAAGGCGGCAAGTGCATGAGCGATAATGCAGCGAACACTTCTGTGGCCGACGCCGTCCCCGCGCCCGACAGCGCGGCCAAGCGTCTGACGGGCGACGAGCGTCGTCGCGAGATTCTCGCCGCCGTTCGCGCCGTGAGTTCCGAGCTGGGCGTGTCGCATCTTTCGGTATCGGCCGTGACCAAGCGAGCCGGCTGTACGCGCTCATTGTTCTACCACTACTTTGCCGATATGGACGCCGCCGTCACCGCCGTCATGGACGAGGCAATCGACGGTTTTATCTCCGAGCTCGAGCAGTGGAATGCCAGCCGCACGGTTGGCGACATCGAAGGCGCACTCGACACCGTCGCCCCGCTCTTCAAGCGTCTGGTCGTGAGCGGCCACGAGCTGCCAAGCACGCTCACCTCGAGCAGCGGCGCACTCTACGGCGGCTTTCTGCACAACGTGGTCCAGCGCGTGGCTCAGTATATCTGCGACACCACCGTGGTGGATTTTGTCACCCATCATGAGCTACGCATCGACCATGTCTACGAGACGTTCTACACCCTCATCATGGGGTTGTTGATGTATATCCGCACGCACCCCGATGTGCCCGACGAGACAGTCAAGGAAATCATCGCCTCGACACTCCACATCGAGGGCTATACCGCCAAGTATCCGGAGCGCAAGCCCCAGAACTGACGACATTTGGCCAAACTGCCCGCGATCAGAAGAGGGGCCGCGGGCGTGTGAAAGGAGAGCAGCATGCTGTTCGACGTTTGGGGTAGCGATACCCTTATCCACTGGGCTGGCTGGGCCATGGTCTTTATTGGCCTGATCGTGCTCAACGAGGTCGGCCGCCGCACCAAGCTGGGCGCGGCAATCATCTTTGGCGTGGCTCCGCTGGCCATGACCATCTACTGCGTCGCCATCGCCGTGGGCGTTTCGCAGGGTGCCGAGTGGGCGCTCACCAACCCCACCCACGTGTACCAGAACAGCTGGTTCCACTACGCCAAGGTGTACGCGGCGCTGGCCGGTTGCTGGGGCTTCATTGCCATTAAGTACCAGTGGGGCAAGATCGGCAAGGCGCATTGGTTCCGCGCGTGGCCGTTTGTGATCGTCGCCATCAACATCTTGATCGCCGTCGTGTCCGACTTCGAGAGCGCCTATCACTTCTTTGTCCTGGGCGAGTCCACCTGGGTCACTTCCGAGGGTGCCACACAGCTTGCCGGCTGGAACAACGTGTTCAACGGCATCGCCGGTCTCATCAACATCTTCTGCATGACCGGTTGGTGGAGCGTCTACGCCTCCGAGGACAAGACCGACATGCTGTGGCCCGACATGACCTGGGTCTACATCATCGCCTACGATATCTGGAACTTCTGCTACACCTACAACTGCCTGCCCACCCACTCCTGGTTCTGCGGCTTTGCACTGCTGCTGGCGCCCACCGTCGCCGCCTTTATCTGGAACAAGGGCGGCTGGATCCAGAACCGCGCCTTTACGCTGGCCATTTGGTGTATGTTTGCCCAGGTGTTCCCCTACTTCCAGGAGGAGTCCATCTTTGTGACCCACTCCACGCTCGACCCCGGCGCCGCTACCGCGGTCTCGGTCGCCGCGCTGATCGCCAACGTCGCCGCAATCATCTACATCGCCTACCGTGCCAAGAAGCTCGGCCGCAATCCCTACAAGCAGGATGTCTTTGAGGGCACCAGCGATTGGGAGAAGGCTACCGCTCGCCGCGCCAAGGTGGATTACGCTCACGCCGAGTAACGCGCCTGGCGCAAACATCGCTTGAGTACGAAGCCGCGTAGCCGGCTCCGCGCAACTCAACGCATTGCAGAGCCCCCGGAATGTGATTCGTGAACTGCACCCCAAAACTTGGACGGCTTAAATAAAAGCTACGCCGCAAGGGACT
>CABSAD010000008.1:0-7372 GCA_902475615.1 uncultured Collinsella sp.
GCCGCCATTGGGAATGTAGAAGGGGGAGGCCTCGCGGCCTCCCCCTTTTTTTGCGTTTATAGGGCCATCACTCCACTCTCGCTGTGTTTTTGACCCTCGTTTGTCGCATCTTCTGCGAACGGGCTACAATGTCATAGTCTGTGCAGCATGGAGGTGATTATGGCCGAAGCCGGAATCGGCGTTGATATCGTCGAGATTTCCCGAATGAAATCAATCCTTGAGAAGACGCCCGCGTTTGCTCGGCGCGTGTTTACCGATGAAGAGCGTTCGTATTGCGATGCCTCGTCTCGTCCTGCCGCGCATTATGCCAGTCGTTTTGCTTCTCGCGAGGCGGTGCTTAAGGCGCTTGGTACGGGTTTTAGCCAGGGCGTTGGTCGTAAAGACGTTTCCGTAACGCGCGATAAGCTCGGCAAGCCTAAAGCGCTGCTTTCGGGCCGTGCTCTCGAAATCGCCCAGGAATTGGGCGTTGTCGAGGTCGCTCTTTCTATTACTCTGACGGGTGGCTTGGCTGTCGCTAATGCCATTGCGATCACCGAAGATGCTCGACCTAAACCCAAGGAAGAAAAAGTGAGCACGAAGGAGCGCGTTGCTCAGACATTTAAAGAGGCTCGTTCTGTCTTAGACGAGCTCGAACAGCTGCAACAATCTGCTTTGTCGGAACATCTGGATGATGATCCGCAAGATGCGCTAGGAGCATAGATGAAACCGGTTTTGAGTACCGAGGAAGTCGTTCGCCTCGAAGATATTATCGAGCGTGAGGGTACCTCGAAGGCCGAACTCATGGAGTTGGCGGGCGAATTTGCTGCCAACGAGATTTTAAAGCTCAACCCCGATCGCGTTCTTGTATTGGTCGGTTTTGGCAACAATGGCGGAGATGGCTGGGTTGCCGCTGACATTCTGACGCATAAGGGCGTTGATGTAGATATCGTCTCTCCGGTTGAGCCGGATGAGATCCCTGCCGCTCTCGCTCGTCATGTCGCCCGTCGTACTGCTGGTCGCGACGTGCATGTGTGTGTCGGCCCCTCTCGTGATGAGCTGGAGGTGCTGATTGATAAGGCTGATGTTGTAGTCGATGCCATTTTTGGTACCGGTTTTCATGGTGATCTTCGTGCGCCGTTTTCAATCTGGATCCCCACGGTCAATGAAAATGCCGATCGCGTTGTCTCCATCGATGTTCCTTCGGGCCTGAATGCCGAGACGGGTGTGGTGGATGACGACTGCATTCGTGCCGAGCGTACGGTGACGATGATTGCTCCCAAGATCGGCTTATACAGCGCTGACGGTCCCGAATATGCAGGCGATCTGGTCTGCGGCGGTCTGTATGACCGCCTTGATGAGGTTATTGACGATGTCGACCATGCTGCCGAGATCGTGGAACCCGGTGACCTTGTGGACTATTTTGCTCCGCTGCCTACGAATATCGATAAGTACTCGCGCGGCTCGGTGCTCATTGTTGCCGGATCGGCGCAGTATCCTGGTGCGGCCATTATGGCTGCCAAGTCCGCTGCCCGCGCAGGCGCCGGCTATGTGGCAGTCGCGACTCCGGATGCGTGTGCCAACCTTATCCGCATGGCGCTCCCCTCGATTCCGGTCTTTGCTATTCCATCTGATTCCCGCGGTTCTTTTGGTGCCGCTGCGCGCATGACGGTATGTGAGATTGCCAAGAAATATAGCTGCGTGCTGTGTGGTCCCGGCATGACGACATCTGCCGGTGCCATGCAGGTGGTTTCGGGTCTGCTTGAGCTCGACGTACCGCTTATCTTGGATGCCGATGCTCTCAACTGCCTTGCCAAGATTGCAATCGATGGCATCGACAGTAATCCCGAGATGTATCGTCGTGAGCAGCCGCTCGTTATGACGCCGCATTATCGTGAGCTTTCGCGTCTCGTCGCCGGTGATGAGGTCAATGACCTTGGAACCGCGATTGCCGCCGCGCAAAAGGTTGTCTGGGCCGCCGGTTCCGATAACCTCGTTGTTATCGCTAAGGGCCCGACGACGGCCATTTGCGGTGTTGAGCGCGTGCTGCTGCCGCTCTCTGGCCCGGCGTCGTTGGCGACCGCTGGCTCGGGTGACGTCCTTGCGGGTATTCTGGCCGGCACGCTAGCCACCATGCGCGATGAGATGGACCGCTGGGAGCTGCTGTACTCGTATGCCGTCGCGCTTCATAGCTATGCCGGTTTTGCCGCGGCGACGGAGTTTGGCGAGAAGAGCGTTATCGCGACCGATCTTATCGACTTGATCGGTCCCGCCATGGAGTTGGCGGCAAAGGATGCGCTCGATGATCTGGGAATCACGGACGAAGGGTCGGATGACTAATTATGAATAAAGCCGATTTGACGCGTTGGTCCTGGGTCGAGATCGACCGCGGGGCGCTTCGCCGCAACACGAGGGCCTATAAGAATTTGCTGAATCCGCGTCAGCGCCTGTGCTGCGTGGTTAAAGCCGACGCTTATGGTCATGGAGCTGTTGAGTGCGCCAAGATTATGTATTCGGCCGGCGCCGACATGTTTGCCGTGGCGACGGTTAACGAGGGCGTTGAGCTCCGACAGGGCGGGATTACGAAACCCGTCCTTATCCTAAGCGAGCCGCCTATCGAGGCCATTCCGACGTTGCTCGAGTTCGATATCATGCCCTCGGTCTATACGTCCGACTTTGCTCTTGCGTATGGCGAATGTGCCGTCGCGGCGGGCAAGGTGGGCAAGTATCATCTCGCCATCGAGACGGGCATGAACCGCATCGGCGTACATTACACGCAGGTGCTCGACTTTGTCCGCGGTATTGATTTCCATCGCGGTATTCAGTGCGACGGCGTATTTACGCACTTCGCCACGGCCGATGAACCTTCGGGCTGGGACTACAAGCTGCAGTGCCAGCGCTTTACCGAGGCCGTTCAGGCCATTAAGGATGCGGGTTTTGAGTGCGGTATCGTGCATTGCGCCAACACGCCGTCCTCGATGCTCGACCCCTCGATGCATTTTGATATGATTCGCGCCGGCGTTGGCTTGTATGGCATGCAGCCGTGCGAGCTGAGTAGCCGTGTGATGCAGCTCGATCCCGTTATGAGCGTTCATGCGCGCGTGACGCGCGTGGCGCACCCTGCGATGGGCGAGGGCGTGGGCTACGGTTTTACCTACCGCGTACCGCGTACGCGCGTTCAGATCTGCACGCTGCCGATCGGTTATGCCGACGGCCTATCGCGTACGCTTTCCAATCGTATGGATGTGCTGTATCGCGGCGAGCGCGTGCGTCAGGTTGGCAATATCTGCATGGATCAGTTTATGGTCGCCATTCAGTCCAACCCGGCACACGAGATTCCCGAGGCCGAGTATGGTGACGAGATGATTATTGTCGGCCGCGATGGCGATGCCGAGATCACTATGGACGAGATGGCCCGACTGCGCGGAACGATTAACTACGAGGTCGCCTGCGGCTTTGGCATGCGTCTCGACAAGGTCTACGTGTAGGAGCCGCTATGGGCGTCATGCACATTCCCGGCCATACCCATCAGGCGCCACGTGAGGTCGCACTCGAGGAGATTGAGGCTGTTTTAGGCGACTGCCATCTCTGCCAGCTCTATCAGTCGCGCCATAACATCGTGTTTGGCGTGGGAAACCCCCACGCTCGCGTCATGTTTATTGGTGAAGCACCGGGTCGCAACGAGGATTTGCAGGGCGAACCTTTTGTGGGGGCGGCGGGTGAAGACCTCAACGGCATTTTGTCCCTGGCAGGTCTTAAGCGCGAGGACGTCTATATCGCCAACGTGCTTAAGTGCCGCCCGCCGGGAAACCGCAATCCGCGTCCCGAGGAAGTGCTGGCTTGCTCACCGTTTTTGCGCGAGCAGATTCGAAGCATCTGGCCCGATATCATCGTGACGCTCGGTAACCCCGCAACGCACTTTGTGCTCAAGACCGAGATCGGCATTACCAAGCTGCGCGGCAGGTTCCATCAGATGGGCCACTTTGTGGTGATGCCGACGTTTCATCCTGCGGCGGCGCTGCGCAATCCGGCGTGGCAGGAGTTGCTGGAGGAAGACTTTAAGATGCTGGGCGACTATCTGGAGCGGCACCCCGCGCCGGAGACCGCCTCGGAATAATAATAAGGAGCGTATATGTCCCTGGAGCGCCTGGGGGTAGGTACCTATAGAACGGCCCGTACTGCCGATACGGAGCATTTTGGCGAGCTGGTCGCACCGTGTCTAGAAGATGGCGATGTGCTGATCTTGACCGGCGGCCTCGGGGTGGGCAAAACCCACTTTACCAAGGGCGTTTCGCGCGCTCTGGGCGATGAGCATATGGTCACAAGCCCTACGTTCGCACTCATGGCCGTTCATGACCAAGGGCGTATTCCGCTGTTCCATTTTGATCTGTACCGCCTGGAGCATGCCTACGAGCTTGAGGATACGGGCATTTTTGACGTGCTGGGCTATGAGGGTGTTTGCCTGCTGGAATGGGGCGAGCAGTTTCAGGATGAACTGACAGATGAGTATCTTTCGGTGACGCTTAAGCGCGATGAGGACGACAGCGACGTGCGAACGATAACGCTCGAGGCACACGGCGAGCGCGCGATTGAGCTTTCCCATTTGATAGATAAGGCTGTACAAGATGAGCTTGCATAACGACAACGCGCTGGTGGTGGCGCTCGACACATCGACCGACATGCTTGCCTGCGCGGCAAGCTGGATTGACGTGCAGACAGGCGAGGCAAAGCTGGTAAGTGGGGACCATCTGTGTCGCCGCCATGCCAACGTGGAGCTCGTGAATACTGTTGATGACCTACTGAAGCAGGCCGGCCTGGATCGCAGCGATGTCGGCTGTTATGTGGTCGGTCGCGGTCCCGGCTCGTTTACGGGCGTGCGTATCGGCATCTCCACCGCAAAGGGTCTGGCGCACGGTGCCAATGTGCCGTTGCTGGGCGTGTCGACGCTCGATGCTTGCGCTTGGACGGCGTGGAAGGCTGGCGTGCGCGGCAAGCTTGGCATCTTGGCCGATGCTATGCGCGGTGAGGTATATCCGGCGCTGTATATGCTGGTCGATGAGGGTCCCGAGCGTCAATTTGAGCGCGAACACGTGGTCAAGGCCGCCGTGGCGCTCGATGAGTGGCGCCGAGCAGCGGACTGGGACCAGGTTCAGCTGACCGGTGACGGTCTCGTGCGCTATGGCAAGCTGCTGGGTGAGGACGAGACCGCCCGCTGCGTGGAGCGAGACCTGTGGTGGCCTTCGGGCGAGGGGTTGCTGCTCGCGCACGCTGCGGGTGACGGCGATCCGGCCCGCGTCCTGCCGATTTACACGCGCCTTTCGGATGCCGAGGAAAACGAGCGCAAGCGTCTTGGTCTTGCCGAGAGTGCGCAGAGCGAAATTACGGGCGTTGCCGATGAGCTTGCCGGTCGTCATCTGCAGTTCCGTCCCATGGGCGCGGCGGATGCCGAGGGCGCGAGCGCGCTGGAGGCTGCCTGCTTTGAAGGTGCCGGACACGAGGCGTGGACGCCGGGCATGTTCCTGTCCGAACTGGGCGAGGACGTCGCTGCGCCGCGTAGTTGGTGGGTGGCACACGACAACGGCAAGCTGCTGGGCCTTGCCGGCGGTATGGTCGTGGACGGTGATGTGCAGATTCTGGATGTCGCCGTCGACCCGGCACATCGCCGTGAGGGCATTGCCCGCAAGCTGCTGTCGCACGTGAGCTATGATGCCCAGATGCTCGGCTGCACCACGGCTTCGCTCGAGGTCGAGGACGGCAACGAGGGAGCGATCGCGCTTTATAACGTTCTGGGCTTTACCGAGGCAGGACGGCGCCTCGGCTACTATGGTGCCGGCAAGGATGCCATCGTCATGACGGCTCCGCTGCCCCTGGTGCTTCCGGTCGACAATGCTTCGCCCGAGCCGACGGCGGCAGAGCAGCGCGTATGGCCGCTGCCTGCGCCTGGGCGCTCCGAGGGGGAGCGTGCCGAAATTGAGCGCCGCCGCCTAGTGCTCGCTATCGAGAGTTCCTGCGACGAGACGGCCGTGGCGATTATCGATGCGGATGGCAATATGCTGGCCAACCAGGTGTCGACACAGATTGATTTTCATGCCCGCTTTGGCGGCGTGGTGCCCGAGATCGCCTCGCGCAAACACGTTGAGGTGATTGTGAGTGTCGTGGATGCGGCGCTCGAGGATGCCGCAGCATCGCTTGGTCTTGAGGGTGGAGCCATTGCCCCCAGCGAGCTTGCCGCCGTGGGCGTGACACAGGGTCCGGGCCTGGTGGGCGCCCTCGTGGTGGGCGTTGCCTTTGCCAAAGGCTTTGCCTACGCTGCCGGTAAGCCGCTCGTATGCGTCAACCATCTGGAGGGGCACCTGTTTGCCAACTTGCTGGCGCAGCCCGACCTCAAGCCGCCGTTCATCTTCACGCTTGTCTCGGGCGGGCACACCATGCTCGTGCACGTGAAGGCATGGGGCGACTACGAGGTACTTGGTGAGACACTCGACGATGCTGTGGGCGAGGCCTTCGACAAGGTAGCCAAGGCGTTGGGTCTGGGCTATCCCGGTGGCCCCATCATCTCCAAGCTGGCCGAGACGGGCAATCCCCGCGCGATCGATTTTCCTCGCGCGCTTAACAGCAGGGGAGATTATCGTTTCTCGCTTTCGGGTCTTAAAACGGCCGTGACGCTCTACATTGAACAGGAGACCAAGGCCGGGCGCACGATTCACCTGCCCGATCTGGCAGCTTCGTTTGAGGCAGCTGTCTTTGACGTGCAGTACAAGAAGGCCAAAAACGCATTGCACGCTACCGGATGCAAGGAATACTGCATCGGTGGCGGCGTCTCGGCCAACCCGCATCTGCGCGAGATGATGATCAAGAAGCTTGGGCGTCAGGGGATTCGTGTAACGGTGCCGCCCTTGTCTGCCTGCACCGATAACGCAGCCATGATCGCGGAGGTCGCTCGCCGTAAATTCGACCGAGGTGAAATCTCGCCGTTCGACGTCGACGCCGATCCAAACATGACGCTGTAGCTGGTACGGCGCGGTCCCCGGACGGAGGGGCCGGATATAAGGTTTCCTGCTCTACAGTCCTGCGCAAGACGAAGGCCACATTAAGTGGCCTTCTTTGCGTGCGGAACTCGCGATAAACCTTATATCCGGCCCCTCCGTCCGGGGACCTTTCTGTATCGATATAGCTTCCGAGCTGGTTTGGCGTCGACAACGTCCAGCAAGGTTAACAAGCCAGCGTCGAATTCCCGGCGTTCTTTAGCTGAAAGAAAAGTTAGCGTGCGGAGCTTTGCTCCGCACATTTGGGATGGGAGCTCCTCGGGGGCGGGGCGGACGCCTGCTGCCATATATGAACTTTATCGCGAGTTCCGCACGAACAGGAGGCCACTTAATGTGGCCTCCGTCGTGAG